>NZ_OMPS01000003.1:117500-314908 GCF_900313035.1 Ruegeria sp. EL01
GCTTTGATCCATGGATTTCTGAATGGGGCAACCCACCTGAAAGTTTGTTATTGTTGGCACTGCCAGTCAATAATGGGCTTAACCAGGTATTTATGACCTGAATACATAGGGTTATAAAGGCAAACCCGGGGAACTGAAACATCTAAGTACCCGGAGGAAAGGACATCAATTGATACTCCCCTAGTAGCGGCGAGCGAACGGGGACCAGCCGAGCCAGATGAGTGAGAAGAACATGTTGGGAAGCATGGCCATAGCGGGTGACAGCCCCGTATTCTAAGCTCTGATGGACGTATTAAGTAGGGCGGAACACGTGAAATTCTGTCTGAAGATCGGAGGACCACCTTCGAAGGCTAAGTACTCCTTGCTGACCGATAGTGAACCAGTACCGTGAGGGAAAGGTGAAAAGCACCCCGACGAGGGGAGTGAAACAGTACCTGAAACCGAACGCCTACAATCAGTCGGAGGCTCCTTGCGAGCTGACGGCGTACCTTTTGTATAATGGGTCATCGACTTGGTCTCACGAGCAAGCTTAAGCCGTTAGGTGTAGGCGTAGCGAAAGCGAGTCTTAATAGGGCGTATGAGTTCGTGGGATCAGACCCGAAACCGAGTGATCTAGGCATGGCCAGGTTGAAGGTAAGGTAACACTTACTGGAGGACCGAACCCACATCCGTTGAAAAGGATCGGGATGAGCTGTGCCTAGGGGTGAAAGGCCAATCAAACTCGGAGATAGCTGGTTCTCTGCGAAATCTATTTAGGTAGAGCGTCATCCGAATACCCCGGGGGGTAGAGCACTGGATGGGTAATGGGGCCCCACAGGCTTACTGATCCTAACCAAACTCCGAATACCCGGGAGTACTAGATGGCAGACACACTGCGGATGCTAACGTCCGTAGTGGAGAGGGAAACAACCCTGACCTACGACTAAGGCCCCCAATTCATGGCTAAGTGGGAAAGCAGGTGGGACGACCAAAACAACCAGGAGGTTGGCTTAGAAGCAGCCATCCTTTAAAGATAGCGTAACAGCTCACTGGTCTAAATAAGTTGTCCTGCGGCGAAGATGTAACGGGGCTCAAGCCATGAGCCGAAGTCTAGGATGCCGTAAGGCATGGTAGCAGAGCGTAGTGTGACATAAGACTTATCCTCTTTAGTGTCTTTCGGGGCACCTTGGAGGATCGAGTCTTTTCGATGAAGCCGGGGCGTGAGCCATCCGGTGGAGAGATCACTAGTGAGAATGATGACATGAGTAGCGACAAAGAGTGTGAGAGACACTCTCGCCGAAAGTCCAAGGGTTCCTGCTTAAAGCTAATCTGAGCAGGGTAAGCCGGCCCCTAAGCCGAGGCCGAAAGGCGTAGGCGATGGGAACTAGGTTAATATTCCTAGGCCGTGGAGTGGTGACGGATCTCAGAGGTAGTTCATCCTTATTGGATTGAGTGGGCTGCTGAGAGGTTCCTGGAAATAGCCCTCCTATAAGACCGTACCCTAAACCGACACAGGTGGACTGGTAGAGCATACCAAGGCGCTTGAGAGAACGATGTTGAAGGAACTCGGCAAAATACCTCCGTAAGTTCGCGAGAAGGAGGCCCGGTTCCTAGGCAACTAGGGGCTGGGGGCACAAACCAGGGGGTGGCGACTGTTTATTAAAAACACAGGGCTCTGCGAAGTCGCAAGACGACGTATAGGGTCTGACGCCTGCCCGGTGCCTGAAGGTTAAAAGGAGAGGTGAGAGCCTTGAATTGAAGCCCAGGTAAACGGCGGCCGTAACTATAACGGTCCTAAGGTAGCGAAATTCCTTGTCGGGTAAGTTCCGACCTGCACGAATGGCGTAACGACTTCCCCGCTGTCTCCAACATCGACTCAGCGAAATTGAATTGCCTGTCAAGATGCAGGCTTCCCGCGGTTAGACGGAAAGACCCCGTGCACCTTTACTACAGCTTCGCACTGGCATCAGGATTGTGATGTGCAGGATAGGTGGTGGGCTTTGAAGCCGTGACGCAAGTCGCGGTGGAGCCTCCCTTGAGATACCACCCTTCGCACTCTTGATGTCTAACCGCGGTCCGTTATCCGGATCCGGGACCCTGCGTGGCGGGTAGTTTGACTGGGGCGGTCGCCTCCTAAAGCGTAACGGAGGCGCGCGAAGGTTGGCTCAGAGCGGTCGGAAATCGCTCGTTGAGTGCAATGGCAGAAGCCAGCCTGACTGCGAGACTGACAAGTCGAGCAGAGTCGAAAGACGGCCATAGTGATCCGGTGGTCCCGAGTGGAAGGGCCATCGCTCAACGGATAAAAGGTACGCCGGGGATAACAGGCTGATACTGCCCAAGAGTCCATATCGACGGCAGTGTTTGGCACCTCGATGTCGGCTCATCTCATCCTGGGGCTGGAGCAGGTCCCAAGGGTACGGCTGTTCGCCGTTTAAAGAGGTACGTGAGCTGGGTTTAGAACGTCGTGAGACAGTTCGGTCCCTATCTGCCGTGGGTGTAGGAGACTTGAGAGGAGTTGCCCCTAGTACGAGAGGACCGGGGTGAACGATCCACTGGTGGACCAGTTGTCGTGCCAACGGCAGTGCTGGGTAGCTATGATCGGACAGGATAACCGCTGAAGGCATCTAAGCGGGAAGCCCCCCTCAAAACAAGGTCTCCCTGAGGGCCGTGGAAGACCACCACGTCAATAGGCCGGAGATGTAAGCGCAGTAATGCGTTCAGTTGACCGGTACTAATCGCCCGATAGGCTTGATTTGATCCAGTAATGGAAAGACAACCCACCGCCTCAAGTAGAGGCGGTAGGCGAACAAATAAGCCAAAAACATACACCTCATTAAACATGGATAACTTCGTAGCACCTAGCTGCGGTGTTGATTGATACACAACCGTGCGGCAACGCGCCTTTATCTGCGATAAAGACGCTGCCTGCCGCGCGTCGCCTTTTTGCTGCGCAAAAAGAGCGACGGGGATTTTCCTCGGTTTGGTGGTCATAGCGCAAGCAAAACACCCGGTCCCATCCCGAACCCGGAAGTTAAGTGCTGCCGCGCCAATGGTACTTGGGCTTAAGCCCCGGGAGAGTAGGTCACCGCCAAACCTAGAAAAATCCCACATTCTCTCAAAACGATAGAATACCTATTCGACCCCGGCCTCAAATAGCGCAAGCAATAGGCCAACCAACGGTCTCAACTCGCCAAATAGGCGCCAGACCAGCCAAAGACCTCAAGTAGCGTAAGCGATAGGTCACAAAAAATGTCGCGGGATGGAGCAGCCCGGTAGCTCGTCAGGCTCATAACCTGAAGGTCGTAGGTTCAAATCCTACTCCCGCAACCATTACTGTCGAACAAGCCGCCCCAGGGCGGCTTTGTTCGTTACAAGACACCCCCAACGCAAGCAAACCCGCCAGTTCTCCAACCAATTCAATTGTATAGGCTTCTCCCTCAGGGGGCAGCCTGATCTCCGATAACAAGCCCCGAACGCAAGAAACAAAGCCACCTTGTCCACGCCCAATCGTAGCGTCAACGCAATAGCGCCGATCTGTTGGTGCGAATGTAATCCGCCGTCCGAAAGACCAGCGCAGCCAATGTCGCTGTCGGATTAAGCGCACCGGAGGTAGGGAATAGGCTTGCGCCTGCCACAAACAGATTGTCGATCTCGTGAACCTGCCCGAATGAATTGGTAACCGACATGGATGGGTCGGTTCCCATGATCGTGCCACCCATCATGTGCATCGGACTCCGAGCACCTGCCCAGGCTTCGCTGGTTCCAGCAGCATGGAAAACCCGCAATCCTTCGGCCTTGGCCAATTCTGATCGGGCAGTATTTTCCTGCGGAAGTGAGTTGGTGACATTGGCTTGCGGCAACCCGAAACGGTCACGGCGCGATAGATCGAGCGTGATGCGGTTTTCCGGGATGCTGTCTTCTTCGCACAGAACTGTCATATTGCCGTAATGCGTACTGGCTTTCTGCATGTACTCATCCAAAGCATCGCCAAACAACCCGGGTTTTGCCAGTGCCGTTCCAAGAAGATCATTTGGTTTTGCTGCTTGACCGACGAGCCAGGCCCGACTGCCAAACGCGCCATCTTCTGGCTGCTTGTTGTCGTACCCTTCCAGACAAAGTGTGTTGGCCCCCGAAACACCCAGATGCGGCTCGGTTCCCTGAGGAAACAGCCCGTGGATCGTCGTCAGCGCATGAGACGTAAAATACTGCCCCAAGGATCCGCTGCCATTACCCAGTCCATCCGGGTGCTTATCATTGGATGACAGCAACAAGAGCCGTGCGTTCCAAATTGTATGACAGGCGGAAATTACGACTTTGGAGGGTTGGAAATTCTCCTGACCACGCTCGTCAAGATAGGCAACTCCGGTCGCCAACGTTCCGGACGGGTCGGTTTCAATGCGCGTCACATAGGCGTTATGGCGCAGCTCAACACCCGCTTTCTTGGCGCGCGGCCATTGCAGAACCAGCGGGTTTGCCAATGCGCCAACCGGGCACCCGGAATCGCACCAGCCGTCCAGCAGGCAACCGGGCCGCCCGTCGAAGGGCGTACTGTTGATCGCAAGAGTATTGGCCGTCAGTTTCAACCCTTCCGTATCAAATCCTTTTTTTATGGCTGATGATTGCCTTGAGATGGGAATGGCGGGCATCGGGTAAGGAGCACCTGCCGGAGCATGGGGATCAGCCTCCCCGGACACGCCGAAATAGGTCTGTGCATGGTCATACCACGGTCGCAAATCCGCGTAGGTGATGGGCCAGTCCAGACTGCGTCCATACAATGATTGAACGTGAAAATCATCAGGGTGCAAGCGGTACCAGTTCGCGTACCAATGCAAGCCTGCTCCGCCAGTGCCCCAACCCATTGCGAAATTTGCAGCGCCTACCAAATCGCCCGTTTCGCGAACCTCCGGCCCCGCCCAGCGAAGGCGCCGCGACCAGATCTGCGAACTGATCATATCCGAAAGCTTACGCTCCGGTCCGGCCTCCAGAACCAGCACATTGAACCCTGCCTCACCCAGCTCGGCCGCCATTGTACTGCCGGCGATACCAGAGCCGGCAATGACAACGTCAACCAATTCATGTGAGATTTTCTTCATCAGCTCCCCGTCTTTTGGGTCACGCTCTTGGCAGGGATCTCTTCACCAAGGTTGCAGAGGTGGGATGTGCGCCAGATAGGGAATCCCGATTTCGGCAAATCCACTTTCTGTTCCATAAACTACGTCGACCGCATCACTTCGTGAGATAAAGTAGAAGAAATTCGGATCGGGATCGGTCCAGATCTTCATTTTCGACGCCACGGCTGCGGCGATCATATCTTTCTGCTGGTCAGGTGACAGTTTCAAAAACGGCAGATCAAAGCGGTGATGGCTTTCCGCATCAATTCCGGCGATGCCGCTACGATAAAACCCCGCCATGTCACTCGCATCAAGATACCTTAACAGCAGGAGAGATGCTGCGGGGGGTCCAGCGAGGCTCTGATCAACAAATTGCGCCACACCAGCTACGTCGGCACCTGAAACGATGGACTTGCACCAGGCTGCAAGGGTCTCGGCCTCGTTTGTTTTCAGGTACTGATAGTTGGCTTGTTCGATGTTCTTTGCCTCGCCACTAAATGACTGGCCGTGCAAAACAGCACTGGCCCAGAGTGTGGTTGGGATCATGCGGGTCACAAAGCGTCGACGCTTCATCATTCCACCTGTCTCAGTCATTCTCCTATGAATTCCGCCATTTTCGCAAGAACTGGGCTCTTGTCAAATAGTGGCCCAAACGAAACCGGGGAACGGCTGTTGCAGTGACCGTTCAGTCGGTCATGCCGGTTTGGCTTATCGTCTTGGGCGTGAAACCATATTTTCTGCCCGATTGATGTCTATTTGTGCTACAGTCAGAAGGTATTTTTTTACGATATTGATTTTATTGGGGGGCGGACATGGGTCGCATTTTCCTTACTATTTTTGTGTTTTTTTCAGGAATCGCCGCCGCTGACGATTTCTCCCAGAACGATGTGTCTATCCTTTTGGAGGCGCCGATAAGAGCAGATGATCCCCGGGTTGTTCTGCCCGACGCCGTTTTTCCAACCGATCTGGCGGCGATCGCCGGTGCAGTCATTTCGAATGTCAATGCGATGCCCACTGCGGTGGAAACCATCGATTCCAGTATTTTTACAGATCGCCGGGATCAGTTGCATGTGGCCTCGATACGGATCGATCCGGGCGCGCCGGGTTTGCAGGCAGCGTTCCGTCCGTTTGGGCGCAACTTGCAGATCCGGCTGGTCGTGCAACCGGTTGATTTCAACTCAGGCGGGGCGCCAATCAGGGATGAGGCCGTGCATCTGGTCTACACTTTTGGAGCGGATGCGTCCGAGGCTCCTCCGGTTTGTCCTTTCCGGATTTTGCCGGATCAGACGGATATTGATGATTTTCAGGCTGCTATTGATGATCTTGCCGCCATCCGGGACGAACTGGCCGGGATGGGCGTCGCAACTGCGGGCACGCCCTTGGGTGTGCATCCTGCATTCGACACTCCGGCAGCGGCAGAGGTACTGACAGCGCGCCTCAGCAGCTTTTTGGAAACGCACTTAAGCGCGGACCGGCTGTCGGCGGTCTCGATAGCTGGATTGCCACCCGGTGCGCCCGAGCCTTGGGTTTTTCTGGCCCTTCAACGGGCAGGCAGTGGCTTCACCCCGGTGCCAAGCCCGGCCATCGCCCAACCGGATGATGTGACCGCACCTAAAAACTTCCAACAGATGCTCAGTTTTTTGGGTGACTCGGAAAATGGCGGGGTCGTTCCGCCAGGACTGACGCGAAATCGCCTGCCGGTGGATTGCCTGGCGAATTTCGTGTTGCCGGTTTTTGGTCTTCCCCAGCCAGATGCTGACGATGGTGTATCCACCAGCACGCTGTTTGGGGCCGGCGGCAACAGCCCGCAAAATGCTGCAGAGATTTCGGCTGTCATCGCCGATCCTGCCGCGTCGCATTTCTTCAACACAGATTGCGTCAGCTGCCACACAGAAACCCGCCGCGAGTTGGACGCCGCAGCCGATCCTGCAACTGTTGCAGCGCGTATTGCTGCAGAGGAACAGATGGCGCAGGACGATCTGCCACGCAGTCCGGAGGGGATGGGTGACCGGTTTGATCGTTGGAATATTCGTGCCTTTGGGTGGTTCCCGGGGTTTCCCGCCACGGACGGACGGGCCCATGCCACGGTGGTGCGCCGTACAGCACGTGAAACTGCCGAGGTTGTGGCGTGCCTGAACGAAGGGGACTGGACCAACCTTGATCAGCCCTGTCTGGCAGAGGACCACACGCAGTTTTTCGATCAGGGCTGGTCGGATGGAATTCGTAGGCAATACTACCACACCAGCCAGGGGGGCGAAATCATGCCGCTCAGCTGGTTTTTGGCACTAGAGACCAGTGATGGGACGGGGCGGTTTGCGACGCCCGGCAATCTGGCTCGCTATGGTTTGTTGCCCTCGCCTGTTGATGCGCGCAACCCCCATGGGCTGCCGGTCGGGTTTGCCGCGACACAAACCGACAACGGTCCGCAAGTCAGCCTGAATTGCGCGTCATGTCATTCCGCAGATGTGATCATCGAGGGTGAAGCTTTTCGGATTGATGGCGCGCCCGCCAGTTTTGATTTCGACCACTTCGCAGCAGAACTGGCGAAAGCTGTGCGAGAGACCGGGCAGATGGATTTGACTGATCCGACGGGTCCCAAACCGTCTGAGCGGCTGAAGGCATTCATGCAAAACCTTGCCCTGACAGATCCCTCTGCGTTGGGTGATCCGGAAGAATTTGTTCCGCAGTTTCTGGGTTTCGCCTCAGATTTCTCAGGGCAGATGGCGCAACGCAGTCCGCTGCACCCTTCAGGCCCCGGCCGTGTGGACGCACTCACCCAGATCGTCAACGCGGTCGCAGTCAAAGACCTTGGTGTACTGGAAAACCTGGCGACACCGCGCGCGCCCACCAGCTATCCGCCTTTGTGGATGGCAGACCAGCTGGAATTCGTGCAGTGGAATCTTGCGGTGTCGGACCCGTTCTCGCGCAACCTAGGTCAGGCTTTGGGTGTGTTCGGAAGCGTCGATTTCACGCCGGAAAAACAGTTTGAGTCGTCTGCGGATAAGGCCGCGTTAGAGCTGTATGAGACATGGATCAAGGATCTGACCGCGCCGGCGTGGCCAGAAGATTTGCTGGGCCCAATCGACACGGCTTTGGCTGAACAGGGTCGTGATCTCTTTGCGGCGAATTGCGAGGAATGCCACAATGCGCCGCCATATCGAATGAGTGATCCGAGCGAGAATCTACGCGGAGATCAGTTCATTGAGGTCGACGCAATTCCGGTTCAAAAAGCGGGCACTGATAGTGAGTATACACGGGCTTTCACTCAGCGTTGGGCGAAAACCGGATCGCTCCAGAATCTGCCAGAGCCGGACAGATTGAAACCCGTCGTGCCTTCCGTTCGTCTGCTGGAAGTCGTTGTGGGGGAAGTGGTCCAGAAAGCGCTAGGCAGTCAGGCCGCTGCGAAAATGCGTCTGCGGCCAGCAGATCACGCCGATTGTGCCTTACGCAATGCACAGACAGGAACGCCCAAGCCATGCGGATATGAGCCACCCTTCAAGGGGGCCGCCTTGAAAGCCAGCCCATTGGTGGGTGTCTGGGCGACAGGGCCATATCTGCACAACGGCTCGGTTCGGACGGTCTATCAGGTGATCTCTCCCCCGGACGAGCGTGAGCAGGTATTCTTCGTCGGTGACCGCACATTGGATGCCGAACGCCTTGGGTTTGTCAGTACGGACCAGGACAACGCCTTCCGCTTTGACACGACAGTGACGGGAAATGGCAATGGAGGTCATGTGTTCTGGAACACGCCGTTCACGCATGATGAGAAGGTGGCAATTGTTGAGTATCTCAAAGACCCCGATCGATTTCCGATTGAAAGGTGATCTGCGGGTCGTCCCCTAACCGTCGCAAATGAGGTCAGGCCTTATTCGTGGCGTCTTAAGTTCGTTTGGAAGGCGTGGATTTCTGAACCTTCAAATCCGCGTCCAAGCAGGTCAATGCAATCAAGGAGGTGCCGTGATGGCTGATAAGCATACGCAACATGAAGACAGGCCAGAGGTGGATCTGAGCACCCTTCACCTTCCCACCGGCTACTCGCAGGACACCAGTCATCATGGGCATCAAAAGTCTTTTACATCGACAAGAACCGCTCTTCATCGCGGTAAAAAAATCAAAATCCGAACCACGTATCGCATCGAAATCGACGATGAACCCCTGACCTTACACACAATGGTACTGGATGACGGAACCGTTCATTGCCATGGCCTGCCAAACTATTCGTTCCCGTCTGCAATCGACCTTGCGCGGTCCATTATCGATGCGTCGCGCCTGGCGCCGATGGAACGAGATGAACTTGGGGTGGGGCACGACAACCACGATGGTCACGCAGATCACGGGGGGCACAACTGATGGCCGGTACCAGAGAAAACATCCTTGTCAGTGAAACTGTGCGCGATCAATTCCTTCAGGGTATGGCGGCGCTGGATCAACCCAACTCGGGGATCTTCGGCCGGGACATTGCCGCTTTCCTGAGGAACAACAATCTACCGCTTGATATTGTCGGCATCGACCAAGAGCTTTCGATCTACGACCTCTTTGTTTTCTGGCATGTGTTGGCCATGTCGATCCCGTTGTCGGTCGGCAACGCCGCCCATAGCGGTCCGATCTTTCTACCCTGGCATCGGATGTATCTCATCCGGCTTGAACAGAACCTGCAGCAGGTTCTTGGCGACCCGGACTTTGGCTTGCCGTATTGGGATTGGGCTGCCGACGGAGAACTTTCTGTCGCAGACCAGTGGCGCACAGACCTGTGGTCGCGGGATTATATCGGCGAGGCCCGAGGGGCCGTCCGGTCCGGACCTATCGCCGACATGCGCGTGCGGCTTGTTCAGGATGCAAGAACGGGGCGGCTTGTCTCGACAACCCCACGTCCCATTCAGCGCGCGGCAGGGCTTGATCCGCGCGTCCGAACCCTGCCAACCGAAGCGCAGGTCGATACCGCGCTTACCCAACCGACCTATGACCAGTCCCCGTGGAACCAAAGCGTCATCAGTCATCGCAACGTACTTGAAGGATGGGTTCAGGGACCACAGTTGCACAACCGTGTTCATGTTTGGATCGGTGGCGATATGGGACCCGGAACGTCACCCAATGATCCGGCGTTTTTTCTTAACCACTGTAACGTTGACCGTATCTGGGAGATGTGGATGGACCGCAATGGCCGCGACTATCAACCGGGCCGCAATCGCGGGCCGCAAGGTCACCGGATCGATAGCACGATGGTTTCTATCATCGGTCAGGCCCTCAGCCCGGAACAGGTTTTGGACCCGTCCATTTGGTACACATATGATCACCAGCTTGTCGCTTAGACTTGCATCGGTCATCGGGCGCGTAAAAACCGAGATATGCGGAACAGCATTCTGTCAGAGCGCATCGCCGGGCCTCATGATTTACCGCTTTCCCAATAAGCGGGTACTCAGCAAGCTGTTCAGAGTTTCTGATTGATCGACCGAATGCGGTTACCCATCCGTGATCCGGGTTGGCGCGCGCACGACTGTGCACCAATTACTGCCCATTTGAGAGGTCACAATCAGGCGTCTTTCGCCACACGTCTTGGCGATCTCGACAACGCCGCCTATTTTGGTCACTACAGGGGCCAAATCACCAGCCGAGTCGCCAGTTTGGCCGTCGTTCCAGCGAGTTTCATTCATGAGCAAGAAAGTCCCGTCGCCCCGTATCGACGTTTGCAAATTCCGCCGCGAGGGGCATTGCATCGGGTGCTCTATGACGAAAAGCCAGAAAAAGCTGTTCAAGTCGATCAAGCGCCCTGATCAGCAGGAAGCCTTTGTTCAGATGCTCGTCTGTCAGCAGGAAAAAATGGGCCGGTACACCCATTGGGGACCGGCCTATCTGAAAAAGTTGAAGAAGAAGAAAGCCAAGGTCAAATTCACCCTGGCAGTCTAATTCAGCGCAGATGAGAGCGTAGGAACCACGCGAACTTCTCATGAGTCTGACCGCGGCTGATGCACAGGTCCTCGGTCAAAGTATCACCGTGCCCGGCGGCAAGCTCACCACAACCGGCCAGGGTCGAGGCCAGCGTTTC
Source organism: Ruegeria sp. EL01 (assembly GCF_900313035.1). Taxonomy (GTDB): domain Bacteria; phylum Pseudomonadota; class Alphaproteobacteria; order Rhodobacterales; family Rhodobacteraceae; genus Ruegeria. The sequence continues at coordinate 128,634 of NZ_OMPS01000003.1, forward strand.
CTGCGCGTCCAGCATGACCTTGACCATCTCTTTGTCTGATGCGTCGCCTTCATGCTCGTTGATTTTCGAGCGTTTCAGCATCCCGGCGAGCGTACCTTCGGCATGCGCGTCCAATGCTTTGACACGTTCGGCCAAATCATCTTGCGCGACAAAATGGTCTTCGTAGATTTTCTGGAACAGCTCATGTAGCGGGCCAAAGGCCATGCCTGTTACGTTCCAGTGAAAATTCTGCGCCAACATCGTGGTCACGGCGGTTTCTGCGACGGATTGATTCAGCGCGTCAGCAATTGCGGCACGCGAGTCTGGGGTCAGGTCAATAGCTGTCTGAGTCATAAAATTCACCTTAGTTCTGCTGGTTGCCATGCTGTTTCACCAAAAAAACAGCAGCCTGATCCATATTTAGAGGATCATAGAAATTTTCCAAGAACTTTTTAGAATAATTCTAAGTTTTATGGAATTGCTCTGAAATCGACCGTGTCAGGAAGGCCAGATTTCGCTGCGTCCAGCGCGGAACCCGGGATTGGATTAAGAAACGGAAGCTGTCATCATCCTTACGTTCGATCGCCTCGAACAACCGTCCTAGCCAGACTTCATCAAAGGAGAGGTCTACAGTACCCGGACGGTAGAACACCGGTCGTCTGGACACCGCCTGACGAAAGCCCCGCATCAATGTTTCCGCATGGCGCATCTGTGCATCCGCAGGATCTGCCAGCAGCAAGGCACAGGCATGATCCAAATCGACCCGCGACGCAGACCGGCATTCCAGTGCAACCAACCGCAGATGGTTGATGATCCGCAACGACCGGCTCGTCATCATAGGCGATGAGGGGGCACGTGTTGCATCCGTTGGTATGAAACTGACTGCCTGCATCATTGTGTTGGGCTGCTCAAAACATCAAGGCGCCATAACCGCCATTTTCAATACCTGACAATAGTAATAAGGTTTTGAAAAAACAAGCGGCCCTCCCCGTTTTTTCGCGGGGAGAGACCCAATGACCGCTGGAATAGAACAGCGGATATCACAGTCGATCTTGGGTCCCGTGACGGGCTACGCCTTGCCTGACTCCAGAACCGCTTCGATTTTGGCGAGGGTAGCGGTGTTGACCGAGACGCCGTCTTTACGGGCAGACAACCGGTTTGCCCGACGTCCGTCACCTGGCAAATGCGCGCCGTCTTGGAAACGAATCGCGTCGACAAGATCAGAGATCGCAGTCGGGAAAAGGCCGTTGGACGTTGTGGCGGGGTCAATTGCGATGAAGAACTGCCCGGTTTTGGGTGGCCCTCCTGCCGTTCCTGAAAACGGCGAGGCGTGCATTCCAAGTGTCGCTCCGGTCAGTGCAGCCGCCATAATCTCTGTCAACAAGGCGATGCCGACGCCTTTGTAGCCGCCCGAAGGCGCCATGCTGCCTTTCAGTCCAACACTGGGATCGGTTGTCGGGTTACCGTCCGGATCAAGTGCCCAACCAATTGGGATCGCCTTGCCTTCGCGGGCATGTTTCATCACCTCGCTTTTGGCAATGGTGCTGGCGCTTTGGTCGATCAGCAGGGCGGGTTGCCCATCCGTGCCCGGTGCGGCGATGGAAAACGGATTGGTTCCAACAACGGGGCGTGATCCTCCGGACGGGGCAATTGATGCTGGTGCGTTGGTAAACCCAAGCCCAACCAACCCGGCTTGCGCCAGACGATAGGTGTGATAGCCCAGAACCCCGCAATTGTAGCTGTTGTTGATTGTCAAAGCGACGATGCCTTGGGCGCGCGCCGCAGGGATCAGAGAATCGAACCCTAGATCGATAGCCGCATGTGCAAATCCGGTGGCCGCATCGACCCTGACAACGCCGGGACGAGGTGTCTCTAACGACGGTTTGGCCTGGCCGTCAACTTTGCCACATTGAACATGCTCGCAATAGATCGGGATGTAAGCCAGGCCATGGCTGGCGATGCCGTCAGCCTCGGTTGCGGCCGTTGCAACAGCCAGCGGGCGCGCGTTTTCTTCACTGGTTCCCGCAGCGACCAGGGCATTGAAGGACAGGTCTTCGATTTCAGCCAGTGAGAGCGTTTTGTATTCAGTCATCAGAGTATCCTTCAGTCATTATCGGACAGACCCGCCCCGGCCCCCAGAAGCCGGGATTGTTCGGTTGCGGGGGCGTAGGTCCGGAAGGCAAAGTTGGTGAGAACATCCCAACTGGCCGGATCAGGGGTAGCGCGTGTCTGCCGGGGTTTTTTCGTCTCCAGCGTGCCGCCCATGGCTACAATCACGCTGTCGACCCGGCTCATATCAACGTCAGGACAGGAAAGCTGCGCGCCATCTGTCACAGCATTGATGCCGTCGAGTGTGATCGTAGCGACGCCGTTCTGACGCTTCACCGCATTGGCAACAAAAGGAAGCAGCAAAAGCGGCACAGCAACATGCTGTAATCGCAACGGGCCAGCCCGCCACATTTCGGCGTAATCTGATAGCGCCGCGCCGCAGGTCAGGGGGCACAGATCCTGTTCGCCTGCCCATTCTCCGGTCAGGTCCTTTGGCATGTGCTGGTCCAATGATCCGGCGAAGCCCAAACCCAAAAGTTTCGCCAATTCAGCCGGCCCATTCAGCCCTTGGGCGCATAGCCATCGCGTTGCTTTTCCGGCTTCTTCTGCGATACCCCAGGCGTATCCGGCACCCCGGGTCGCGCGCTTTGCGGTGGCCTCGACCTCGTTCAGAGAAAAACTCATTGCTGAACCTCGGGGTAAACCCACAGATCTGCGTTTTCGTTGGTCAGATCCTCGGGGTAGGGCGCGCCGGAATACATGCAAATCCGCACCCAGCGGTCCGAACGCGGATCGAAATGCGTTGCGCCAAAGAAGGACAGCTTTGCCCTCAGCATATCTATGGGCAGAACGACAGCGCTGATCGTGTTGTCGTGAATCTCACCATAAGGCGCCACGGTGGCCATCTGCGCACGGCGCACCGCGTGACGGTGTTCGGGATGCCGCAGCAGGAACTCGGCGATCGGAGCATTGCCGTTCCATCCTGCCAGCGCCTTATGCGCGCGAACGGTGTCCCGAGCCGGGGCGAGAGGTTGTTCATACTCGGCGATAGGCTCGTTGAACCGTTCTCCCAGTCTTGGTTCCAGTTTTTCTTCCGAAACGTACCAGGCCCGGGCGCAATTCTCAGGTGCTGTCCAATCCAGATCCATTGCCCACCCAAAACTCTGCTCGAACAGCGAACGGACCTCAGCGACTGGCATCGCGCCATTGATCACATGCGCATCAGAGTTGTTGTCGGCCATGCAAGATGAAAGCCCATCTACCAGATCCCCGTAAGGTTCCAGGATCAGTGAGGCGATCAGTTCCTGCCCTTCCTGGCTCAGCGTCGCCTCGGACCAGCGAACCAAACGGTCCCATGGGTAGTTGTTCTGTAATTCTTCCTGATCCAGATAGGTCGAAATGGAAGTCAGATCGGCGTTCAGCGCAGCAAGCTTTTCGATTTGAACCGGATGTTCCGAACGCCACCACGACATTGACAGCTTGCTGCGCTTGAAGATGTTGCGAAACTCGCTCTCCTCTTCCGCCGACGCGGTTTCGATTGAACGGACACGGGAAATGGCCTCTTCGCGTACCATGATCCAGTTGTTGAACAGGATTGGATGGTTGACGATGAAGGGGGCCATGCCCAACCCGGTTGAGTTTCCAATCCCTAGCCAGCGGGCGATGTCCGGGTCCAGTTTGGCCGTGGCGTCGCCGCCTTTGACCTGCGCCATATGCTGTACCAGATCACGTACAAATGTGCGGGTCAGGTAGACCGATAGCATCTCGGCTTGGAATGGGCTGTTGACTTCGGCGCGATCAGCGATCTTTTCCCGATCTGCGGCGCCGAATTTTCCCGAACCATAGACGGCTGTGGTCCGCATCAGATAGCCGACCTTGTGAATCTGATCGAGATCGGGCTGTTGCCCGGCCGCAAGGCGGTCAACAACATGAGCCCACAACCGAACGGACCGGTTGGCGCGGGACAGGGACAGCTCGCTTTCGCTGACGCGCCCGGCCTCTTGCAGCGGCACATTCTGCGACAGGCGTTCGATGTCGTCATCGCTCGGAATGCCGTCAAACAGGGCAAAAGTGGCATCCCAGGCCTCGGCGATCACCCGGTCCGAGCGTTGTTCGGGCGGAAGATCATGGGCGAAGGCAACCAGCGAATAGGCGTGGCTGGGGCTTTGCGCGGCGTAGACCGCATAGCCTACGCCTTTGTCATTGATCTCGAACTTAGGGCGGGAGAACACCCATTCTTCCTGCGCCATACGGCGGGTCAGTTGCCGCATGAAGCTGAGCCGGCATTGATGCAGCGAGCCCAGCCGCGAAAGGCGCATCACCATGGCAGGGTCGCGGCGTTTGATATGCGGGCGCGGTTCAGTCATACGTTTTGCGGTCCAAAATTCTGATCGAAAAACCGATACCAGTTGCCGCCCATGATACCTGCAACCTCATCCTCATTCATACCGACCTTGCGCAGGCCGGATTCGATGTTGCCGAAATCGCGGTTGTCCTTGAACCAGTCTGGCATCGGCGGGAAGCCGGGCGCGCTGGCCGAGCCTTCGCCATAGTCGATTTCCTTGGTCCAACGTCCGACCCGCATCCATTCGACCACACTGTCGGGTTGGTCCTGACACAGATCGGTGCCAATCCCCAAATGCTGCGCACCATATTTATCGGCGGTGCGGGCGATCATTTCACAGAAGCTTTCCAACGTGCAGGCGGATTTGTCCTTCAGGTGATGAGGGTAGACCGAAAAGCCCAGCATCCCACCTTTTTCCGTCACCGCACGGATGACCTCGTCGCGCTTGTTGCGCAGGGCCGGAGACCATTCGTAGGGATTGGCGTGTGTGATGGCGATCGGACGCTCGGACAGCTCGGCGGCTTCGATGGTAGACCGGTCCGCCGAATGGCTCATATCGACGACAAGACCAACACGGTTCATCTCTTTGATGATCTGCTTGCCCATGCGGGTGATGCCGGTGTCTTCAGCCTCATAACAACCGGTCGCCAGCAGCGACTGGTTGTTATAGGTCAGCTGCATGAACCGCGCGCCCAGCGTGTGCAGAATTTTAACCAGACCAATATCGTCTTCGATGGGCGAGGGGTTCTGGAACCCAAAGAACACGGCGGTCCGGCCAGTATTGCCGGCCGTGTCGATGTCACTGGCCCACTGACCTTTCATGATCAGGTCCGGATATTGCTCGAACCAGCGGTTCCATTTTTCGAAATTCAGAACCGTTTCACGAAAGTTCTCGTGATACGAGATGGTGACGTGGATGGCATCCACGCCGCCTTCGCGCAGTTGGCGGAAAATCTTTTCCGACCAGTTGACATATTGCAGCCCGTCGATCCGCATCAGACTGGCGTTCCGGCGCTGATGTAAGCAGTTTTGACAGTGGTATAGAATTCGGCCGCTGCTTTGCCCTGTTCGCGAGGCCCGTACGAGCTGTCGCCGCGTCCACCGAAGGGCACGTGATAGTCAGTGCCTGCGGTCGGTAGATTGACGGTCACCACTCCGGTCCGTGCATTGCGACGGAAATGGGTGGCGCGGGCCAGGTTTTGGGTCACGATGCCCGAGGTCAGACCGAAATTGGTGTCGTTGACGACGCTCAGCGCCTCGTCATAGCTGCCCACCTTGATGACGCTGGTCAGGGGTGCGAACATCTCTTCACGGTTGATGCGCATGTCGTTGTTGGTGTTCAAAAACACGCCGGGCGACATGTAGAAACCGTCATGCGGCATATCCAGTCGCAGACCGCCGCAAGCCAGTTCTGCACCCTCAGATTTACCGAGATCGACATAGGCGAGGTTTTCGCCCAGCTGTTGCTGGCTGACGACGGGACCCAACTGTGTGCCCTCTTCCAGTGCGTGGCCGACTTTCATCGCCTGAGCACCGGCAACCAGTTTTTCAACGAAGGCGTCATGGATGCCCGCGTGCACGACCAGTCGCGAAGACGCGGTACATTTCTGACCGGTGCCGCCAAAGGCGCCACCCAATGCCAGCGTCACGGCCAGATCAAGATCGGCATCGTCCATCACGGCCAGTGCGTTTTTCGACCCCATTTCCATCTGAACCTTGGTCAGGTTCTGGATGGCGGCGGACGCGATGCCTTTGCCAACCGGAACCGAACCGGTGAACGAGATCGCATTGACCTTGGGGCTTTCGACCAGACGCTGACCGATGGACCGGCCCGAACCCATGACGAGGCTGAACAGACCTTTGGGAATGTCCTGACGCTCGATGATCTCGGTCAGGGCCACAGCCGAGGCCGGGGTGATGTTGGCGGGTTTCCAGACCACCGCGTTGCCATAGCAAAGCGCTGGAGCGATCTTCCAAGATGCGGTCGCGGTCGGGAAGTTCCACGGGCTGATGATTGCCACAACACCAACGGCCTCGCGGCGCACGTCGATTTCAACTCCGGGGCGCACGCTGTCGGCATTCTCACCGATCTGGCGCAGGCATTCGGCGGCGTAATAGGTGAAGAATTGACCGGCGCGATAAACCTCGCCTTTACCTTCAGCCTTGGGTTTGCCTTCTTCGCGGGCCAGCAGCGTGCCCAGGTCTTCGGCGCGCGACATCAGCTCGTTGCCAATATTCATCAGCACGGCTTGCTTGCGCTCGGGGCCATAAGCCTCCCACTCGGCTTGCGCGGTGCGTGCTTGATCCAGCGTCGCGTCCAGTTGATCGGCACTGGCTTGCGCGAACATGCCGACCAGATCACTCAGATCCGAAGGGTTACGGTTTTCAATTTCGCTTTCGCCAGCCAGCCATTCGCCAGCAATCAGGTTCAGTTTGGTCACGTCAGGCCCCAAATTCGCAATTTCAATTTAGGATAGGATGGATTTTGCAGGGCGTATCAGTCAAACTCAAATAACTTGAAGTAAATTCAGAAAGTTTGAAGTATGGCGATCAAAGTTGAGATGCTGCGCTGCTTTTGTACAGTCGCTCAGACGGGCAACCTTGGTGAAGCGGCAGATCGGCTTGGCCGCACGCAGTCTGCAGTTTCGATGACGTTGAAGCAGCTTGAAGATCATCTGGGCAAAAAGCTGTTTGAGGGTGAAAGAAAGAACACCCTGTCTCCGATGGGCAAGCAAGTGTTTGATCTGGCGCTGAAACAGGTGCGGGAATTCGATCAGGCGGTGCAAAGTATCGAGGCCGCAGCAAAAGCCGAACATGGGTTGATCCGGGTTGTATCTGTTCCGTCCGTCGGGGCGCTGGTGTTTCCGGCCTTGCTGGATCACATGACAACCCGATTCCCCGGCCTGAAGATTGAGCTGCGCGACGCAGACACTCAACAGGTTCTGGACGCAGTTGCTGAGGACAAGGCCGATATCGGAATTGCATCCGGCGAACATCCGCTGAACGGGGTCAGGGCGGTCCCGTTGTTTGAAGATCGCTTTGGTCTGGTGGCGGCGTCGGACCACCCGCTGATAACACGGGCCGAGTCACCCAGAATTTCAGACCTGTTGACCACGCGTTTTATTCGAAACGCATTGTGTGACTTTATCCAGTCTCCTGATTTCAAGGCCGTGCTGGAAAGCTCGGAAATCGCCATACACAATACGCATTCACTGATCACGATGGTACGGACCGGCCAATGGGCCACTGTGTTGCCGCAGACCGTTGCGCAGGTCATTCCAGACTCGACTGCCTTTCGGCCGCTCGCGGACCTGCCGGACAAAAGGCAGGTATATCTGTATGTGCGCGAGCGGGCGCGGTTCAGGGATCTGACCGAGGCTTGCAGTTCGTTCATTTTATCCCAAACGTTTGATTAACGCTTCCACGCCGCCTGCGATGGGCCTGGTGCCATCAGTTTATCTGTTGGGCTGCCCGCATTTCGAACCAGGCAACGGCTTGAGGCCGAAAAACTTTGGGCAGATCAGAAAGTTAAAGCGCCAGCTTGCGGCCACCCTGCCAGACTTTTTCCAACGTCCCGGAGGCGCCAATGTGCAAGATGTCTGCCTTGGCATCGGGACAAATTCTTCCAAGTTGATCCTGCCCGATCAGATCAGCGGGCTGGCGGCTCGCCATCTCCAGCGCCTGCGACAACTCCAGATCAACCAGTTCCGAGATGTTCCGCACGGCATCCAGCAACTCAAGATGGGCCCCAGCCAACGTTCCGTCTGCAAGCGTCAGCCGATCACCGCTGCGGTGAATTTCCCGCCCATTCAGCGTGAAACTTTGGATATCCGATCCTGCAGTTGCCATCGCATCGCTGACCAGAAACACGAAGCCCGGCCTCTGCTTTGCGCTGAGCGCATTCTTCATCGAGGCTGGATGCACATGGATCGAGTCTGCGATCAAGCCAGCGGATAAACCACCCAACGCCAGGGCCGCCCCGACTGTGCCGGGTTCACGGTTTCCCATTTGGCTTTGCGCATTGAACAGATGTGTGACGCAGCGCGCGCCCGCGTTCGCGGCCGCCTGACAGGCATCAAAGCTTGCATCTGTATGGCCCAGCGACACCAGGATGCCAGCGTCTGCCATCGCCCTTATTTGGGCATTGGATACGCTTTCTGGCGCCACGGTGACTTTCAGAACTGGCAGCTGCGCCGCAGTTTCCAGAAGCATGTCCAGATCTGACTGCTCCATCAGACGTATCAGCGCGGCGTCATGCGCCCCCTTCCGCGACACAGACAGGTGAGGCCCCTCAAGATGCAGGCCCAGGATGCCCGGAACACCTTCTGCTATTGCGGAAATTGTCGCCGTTACTGCGCGTCTCGTCACTTCGGGTGTATCTGTGATTAACGTGGGCAGGATCGAGGTGGCCCCAATTCTGGCATGAGCCTCTGCCATCACGCGCAGAGTCTCGATCTTAGGCGCATTGTTTAGCATCAGGCCACCGCCGCCATTGACCTGAAGGTCGACAAATCCGGGCGCCAAAAGGCCACCCTCGACATTCGTGACCTCAGCGTCCGGGCCGATCTTCAAAACCGGCATCACAGCCTCTATCTGACCGTCGCGATGGAGTAACGCGTGGTCTTGGACCACGCCTTCCGTGGTCAGAATATTGGCCCCGGTGATGGCTTGAAGCGCGGTGCTCATACGGTTTCAGTGACCTTCTTAAGATGGCGCGGCGCGTCGGGATCGATCCCCCGAGAGGCTGCGAAGGCTTCGACCATAGAGTAGAATGAGACAATCAGGCTTAACGGATCTGTCAGGGCATGGTTTGTGCGCACATGGTCCACCCTGACCGCCTGCTTCACCTTGTCAGTCGTCGCAAACACACGCGCGCCTTTGGCGCTGATCGCGTCGGCGACCTCTGACAGCGGCAGCTCTGCGGCATCTGCGGCCGCAAAACCCAGAACGGGAAACCCGTCTTGTACGATCGACACTGGCCCGTGCAAAACCTCGGCTGACGAATAGCTTTCGGCATGCAGTTGGCAGGTTTCCTTGAACTTCAAAGCAGCCTCATTCGAAACGGCTAAAGCTTGTCCCCGCCCCAAGGTGAACAGCGACGAGCTCTCACCAATTGCAGCCCGCACTTCTGGCCAGTTGATTTTGGTGGCAGCGTCCAGTTGCTGTGGCAAAGCCCGGATCGCAGACAGCAGGGCCGCGTCCTTGCTCCACTCAGCCAGGAGCCAGAGACCGGCCACGGCCGATGTCACAAAGGTTTTGGTTGCCGCGACGCTCAGCTCGGGGCCCGCCTGAATGTCGATTGGATATGTGCTGGCTTCTGCCAAAGGGGACTGAGCGTCATTTGTCAGCGCTACAGTCATGGCCCCATCGCGCCCTGCATTGCGTGCCATCGCCAGAATGTCGGGGCTTTTCCCGGACTGAGATACAGACAGACACAGCCCGCTTTGCAACTTCAAGACGGAATCATAGACCGACCCAATCGAGGGGCCTACCGAGGCGACTGGAACACCCAGGACAATTTCGGATGCGTATTTCAGATAGGTGCAGACATGATCGGACGAGCCGCGCGCAACTGTCACGATGAAGGTCGGGTCAAGCTCTCGCGCGACGTTGGCAACAGCCGAGATATCGACCTGCCCATGCGTCAGCAACCGTTCAACGGCTGCGGGTATTTCGTCGATTTCCCGGCGCATCCGGGTGATCTGCTGTTGCATAATTTGTCCTAGCTGTTGGCCAAACGTAGCTCTGCCACAAAGTCGTAGGCATCGCCGCGATAGATAGAGCGGGTGAATTCGACAACCCGGCGGTTCGCCAGGTATGAGGTGCGCACGATGCGCAACCCGGCTGCCCCCGGCTCGACGCCAAGAAGCTCGGAATCCTCGCTTTCAAGATTGACTGCAGAAATCCTCTGCAATGCCCGAACGGGCCGATTTCCATCACGCCCTAAAACTTCATAGAGAGACGATTCGACAAGCTGCGGTTTCGGCAAGATATCGATCGGCAGCGAGGCGCGTTCGATTGCCATTGGCCGATCATTGGCGCGCCGCAGGCGGGATATGCGCGCGACCGCTTCACCCGATGACAGTGCAAGGGCCATCACCTCTTCCGGTGAAGGGGTGTGAACGCCGCGTTCCAGCCATTCGCTGGAGGAATTCAGGCCACGGCGCGTCATGTCTTCGGTGAAAGATGTCAGTCGGGACAGGGATTGTTCCACCTTTGGAGTTCCGTCCGCGACGAAACTGCCTGACCCTTGACGCTGGACGATGATGCCCCGGTCGACCAGATCCTGCATTGCCCGGCGCACCGTCACCCGGGACAAGCCTGTCAGGTTGGCAATCTCTCGTTCCGCAGGCAGCGGCGCGCTTTCGCCCAGAAGACCTGTTTCTATGCTCTCTTCGATCCGCTTGCGCAGTCGCACGTACCGGGGTCCGGCGGCGTCCTGCATCCAGTCATCGGACTTTAGAAAGTTTTCGATGGTCTCTGTGGTCATACTGCACCCACCTTTGCGCGTTCTGCCAACCGGCGCGCCAATTGCAGCGCTCCATCAATTGCTGTTCCGTCCGGCTCTGTCAGGGCTGCGGCCATCTCGGTCGGCAGGTAGTCCTGATAGCAAGCCGCAACGCCGCCAACGGCGCAGATTGGATCCCCGTCAGAATGACCAAGCGCGCGCAGACCATCGGACAGGTAACCAGCGCCCTTTTGCATAAGACCCTGCGCCGTTAGGTCCCCCGCCTTGGCAGCGGAAATGATATCGGGCGTAAAATCTGCGATTTCTGCGGGGCGTGCAGCACCCGAGAACGCAACAATTTGTGCGGGATCATCGCCGAAACGCGTGCTGATGTCTTGCGTCAATGGGCTGTGGGGCTGAATTCCATCCATGGCGAGCAACACGGATCGCAACAGCTGTTTGCCAAGCCAGTGGCCTGATGCTTCATCGCCAATCACCGGGCCGTAGCCGCCGATAAACCTGATTTGACCGTCAAGTTGGCGCGCCAGAAACGATCCAGTCCCGACACCGATCAGACAACCGTTCTGTGACCCCAATGCGCCGACAACTGCTGATCTGCGGTCATCCTCAACTTCGGCAACCCGTGACGGCAACCGGCTTGCAACCTCGGATGCCACCTGCGAGTCTGTGACGCCAGCAAGGCCTGCATAAACGGGAATGTCCGCCAGGGCGGTCTGTGGCAGGCCCGCCAGATCCATCAACTTGGTCAGACCGGCTTCCAATGTTTGGATCGCCGACTCGCGGTTCGAGAACACGTTGGCACTGCCCAACGTCACCTGCAGCAGGCCTGCGGGTGTGGTCATGGCAAATCGGCAGCGCGTGCCGCCGCCGTCAATTGCAATGAGATATGGGAAGGACTCAACCATATAGATACCTTTACAATACCTTTTGATCGAAAAAAAGACCTTTGCAGAGAAATATCAGTGAAATGTGGAAAAGACTGCGAAAATAGGGAAAATATCAAGACCTGTGTAGACAAAAGGTATTGCATAGGTATTATATGGCATACCAGAGGGGAATCACATGCTGCCGCAAACTGAAATGCTGGGTGAGGGAGTTGAGGGATTGGACTTGCGTTCCGATGCCGACGTGCTCGCTTGTCTGCTGGACGCACAAAAGACTGCGTTGAGCGGTCTGGACGGTTGTCTGGCCGAGCTGTCTCGGGGCGCCTCACTTCTTGCGGAAGCGATCCAGAATGGTGGTCGCATTCACTATGTTGCTGCCGGATCTTCAGGGTTGATGGGTCTTGCTGATGGCGCGGAATTGCCAGGCACTTACGGCCTGTCTCCCGAGTCCATCTCAATTTCAATGGCTGGCGGGATTCCGACTGGTGCGGAAATGCCGGGCCATACCGAGGATGATGCCGATGCAGCCAAGGCGGCGTCGGCAGGGGTTAGGTCGGGGGATGCGGTGATTGCCATATCCGCCAGCGGCTCCACCCCCTTTCCGCTTGATTTTGTGCGCCACGCCCGCAATGCCGGTGCCAAGATTATCTGCATAGCAAACAACAAAAGCGCCCCTCTATTCGAGCAGGCCGACTGCGCAATTTTTCTGAACACACCACCAGAGCTGATTGCCGGATCCACCCGAATGGGGGCCGCCACTGCACAAAAGGTGGCGTTGAACATGATGTCGACGCTGATGGGTATTCGGCTGGGTCATGTACACGACGGCATGATGGTGAATGTTGTCGCGGACAATCGCAAATTGCGCCAACGCGCCGAAGGTATAATCAAAAAGATTGCGGGTGTTTCTGATGCCGAGGCGAGCCTGGCATTGCATAACGCCGCAGGCAATTTGAAGCAGGCCATTTTGTTGGCGGCAGGCGCAACCACTGTAACGCAGGCGGAACAGATGCTGACCCGGTCGGGTGGGCATCTGCGTCCTGCGCTTGAACAACTGTGAACGAAAATAAACACTAGGGAGAGAAGACCATGAAAAAGACATCGCTAAGCGCAATTTTGCTGGCGTCATCGGCCCTGGCCGGTGCAGCGCAAGCTGAAACGGTTCTGACAATCGAAAGCTGGCGCAATGATGACCTGGCGCTTTGGCAGGAAAAGATCATTCCGGCTTTTGAAGCGCAAAACCAGGATATCAAGATCAAATTCTCACCATCTGCCCCGGCAGAATACAACGCAGTATTGAATGCCAAGCTGGATGCGGGCTCTGCCGGTGATCTGATCACTTGCCGACCGTTTGATACATCTTTGGGTCTTTATGACGCCGGTCATCTGGCCAACCTGTCTGATCTCGGTGGTATGGCCAATTTCTCGGACGTCGCGAAATCCGCATGGCAGTCCGATGATGGCTCGGCCACATTCTGTGTTCCGATGGCGTCTGTGATCCATGGTTTCATCTACAACAAAGACGCTTTCACCGAATTGGGACTGTCCGTTCCGGCGACCGAGGCGGAATTCTTTGAAGTGCTGGGCAAGATCAAAGAAGACGGTAACTACATCCCGATGGCTATGGGCACCAATGACCAGTGGGAAGCGGCCACGATGGGCTATAACAACGTTGGCCCGAACTACTGGAAAGGCGAAGAAGGCCGTCTGGCTTTGATCGACGGCTCGCAGAAGCTGACGGATGATGCATGGGTTGCACCTTATCGCCAGTTGGCCAAATGGGGTGAGTATCTGGGCGACGGGTATGAAGCACAGACCTATCCCGACAGTCAGAACCTGTTCACACTGGGTCGGGCCGCCGTCTATCCAGCGGGCAGCTGGGAAATCAGCGGTTTCAACAATCTGGCTGATTTCGAGATGGGTGCCTTCAAGCCGCCGGTTCCGAATGCAGGCGACGATTGCTATATCTCGGATCACACGGACATTGCCATTGGTATGAACGCCGCCTCTCCCAATGCCGAGGCTGCCCGGACCTTCCTTGACTGGGTTGGGTCAGAAGAATTTGCAACGATCTATGCAAACGCCCTGCCGGGCTTCTTCTCGCTGTCGAATTTCAATGTGGCCATGGAGGACCCGCTGGCTCAGGAATTCGTCAGCTGGCGCGGCGAGTGTGGGTCGACCATCCGTTCGACCTATCAAATCCTGTCGCGCGGAACGCCGAACCTTGAAAACGAAACCTGGAACGCCTCGGTTCAGGTGATCAAAGGTGAAGAAAGCCCCGAGGATGCAGGCAAGCGGCTGCAGGATGGCTTGGCTACCTGGTACGCGCCTCATCAATAATCCACCACTCACTTGAAACCGGTTCCGGCCAGAAGGCCGGAACCACTCCGAACCGTAGAGGCACGTTATGGGCAGCAGCCGTATCAAATGGCACATCGTGGTTTTTCTTGCGCCCGCAGTGCTCGTCTACTCGGCCGTTATGGTCTTTCCGCTTTTCAATACATTGCGCCTGGCGCTGTATACCGAGGTCGATCAGACCCGCGTGTTTGTCGGGTTGGACAACTTCCGCACCTTGTTTGGGGACCCGCTGTGGTCTGATGCGTTCTGGAATGCCTTGGGGAACAATTTCTGGTTCTTCTTCATCCATATGCTGGTTCAAAATCCAATCGGGATCGTTTTGGCTGCCATGCTGTCCCACCCGCGTTTGCGATTTGCGGCCTTCTACCGATCCGCCATCTTTATCCCGACAATCCTGTCATTTGTGATCGTTGGCTTTGCCTGGAAACTGATCCTGTCTCCAATCTGGGGTATTGCGCCGGACATGTTGTCCGCGATCGGGTTGAAATCCCTTTATGCGCCCTGGTTGGGCAAGGAAGAATACGCGCTGACCACGCTGGCGTTGGTCTCGGTTTGGCAATTCATCGGTATCCCGATGATGCTGATCTATGCCGCGCTTCTGTCGATTCCCGAAGAAATTCTGGAGGCAGCCGAGGTTGAAGGTATCACCGGTCTGGCCGCGTTCTGGAAAATCAAACTGCCGCTGATCCTGCCATCGATCGGCATCATTTCGATCCTGACGTTTGTTGGCAATTTCAACGCGTTTGACCTGATCTATGCCGCACAGGGCGCGCTGGCGGGGCCGGATTTCTCGACCGATATCCTTGGCACCTTCATGTACCGCACCTTCTTCGGGTTCCAGCTGCAATTGGGGGATCCGCATATGGGGTCGGCCATCGCAACCGGTATGTTCTTCATCATCCTGGCAGGGGTCTGCATGTATCTGTTCCTGATCCAGACCCGCATTCGCCGGTATCAGTTCTGAGGGAATGATCATGAACAAAGCCCGCAGAAATCCGTTCAATATTGCCGCCATGCACGGCGCGCTGATCCTGTACACATTGATCGCGCTGTTCCCGGTCTTTGTGATCGTGATCAACAGCTTCAAATCCCGTAAGGCGATCTTTCGCGAGCCGCTGGCTTTGCCTGACGCCGACACGTTTTCGATGATCGGTTACCAGACGGTGATGAAACAGGGGGACTTCTTCCTGTACTTCCAGAACTCGATGATCGTGACGGTGGCATCGCTGTTCTTCATCCTGTTGTTTGGGGCGATGGCGGCTTTTGCGCTTAGCGAATATCGGTTCAAGGGCAATACTTTGATGGGTCTCTATCTGGCGCTGGGCATCATGATTCCGATCCGTATCGGCACGGTTGCGATCCTTGATATGATGGTGGCAACGGGGCTTGTGAACTCGCTGATGGCGTTGATCCTTGTTTACACCGCGCAAGGTTTGCCGCTGGCCGTATTCATCCTGTCCGAGTTCATGCGCCAGGTCAGTGACGATCTGAAAAACGCAGGCCGCATTGACGGGCTGAGCGAATACACCATCTTCTTCCGGCTGGTTCTGCCGCTGGTCCGTCCGGCCATGGCAACTGTGGCGGTGTTCAACATGATCCCGATCTGGAACGACTTATGGTTCCCGCTGATCCTGGCCCCGGCAGAAGAAACCAAGACGCTGACACTGGGCAGCCAGGTCTTCATCGGACAGTTCGTCACGGACTGGAACGCGGTTCTGTCTGCGCTGAGCATGGCGATCCTGCCGGTCATGGTTCTGTACGTGATATTCTCGCGGCAACTGATCCGCGGCATCACCTCAGGGGCGGTCAAATGATCCGGGTTCTGATCGCGGGTCTGGGCAATATGGGCCTTAGCCACGCGCTGGCGCATCACCACCATTCCGACGCGGAAATTGTTGGCGTGGTGAACCGATCAGGTGAGGTCAGTCACGCCGACCTGCGGGGCTATCCAGTCTACACCGATTTCCACATCGCACTGGCCGAGACCAAACCGGACCTAGCTGTGATTGCGACCTATTCGGACAGCCATGCTGATTATGCCTGCGCGGCGATGGAAGCCGGCGCGCATGTGTTCGTCGAAAAGCCGCTGGCAACGACGGTTGAGGATGCTCGTCGTGTTGTGGCCAAAGCAGTTGAGACCAATCGTAAGCTGGTCGTTGGGTACATCCTGCGCCACCACCCGTCCTGGATGCGGTTGATTTCCGAGGCGCGCGATCTGGGCGGGCCATATGTCTTTCGCCTGAACCTGAACCAGCAATCGACTGGCCCGACATGGGAAACTCATAAGGCGCTGATGCAGACCACTTCCCCCATCGTCGATTGTGGCGTCCACTATGTCGATGTGATGTGCCAGATCACAGATGCGCTGCCCATACGTGTGAACGGAATGGGTCTGCGCCTGTCTGACGAAATTGCGCCGGATATGTACAATTACGGCCAGTTCCAGGTGGTGTTCGAAGATGGCTCGGTCGGTTGGTACGAGGCCGGATGGGGCCCGATGATGTCTGAAACGGCGTTCTTCGTGAAAGACATCGTCTCACCCAACGGTGCCGTGTCGATCACCGAAGGCAACAAGGGTGACTCGGATGATGTGGACGGCCACACCAAGGTTGGGGGCATTCTGGTCCATCGACCTGACGGAGACACCCTGATCGAAATGGACGGCGAACCGGGTCATCAACAGCTGTGCGACGCCGAGCAGGCCTACATGCTGCAGGCGATTGCCCAAGACATCGACCTGACTCGCCATATGAGCGACGCAGTGCAATCGCTGCGCATCTGCCTTGCCGCTGACGAAAGTATACGAACCGGCCAGCCGGTCGACCTGAAGGAGACATGACGTGACCGCCCTGACGCTGAGCAATGTGTGCAAGTCCTTTGGACAGGTGGACGTTCTGAAGAACATCGATCTGACCGTTGAGGAAAACGAATTCGTCGTGTTTGTCGGCCCGTCGGGGTGCGGTAAATCAACCCTTCTTAGGGTGATTGCCGGGCTGGAAGACGCCTCGTCCGGCACGGTTGAAATCGACGGCCAGCAGGTCAATGACGTGCCACCCGCCAAGCGCGGGATCGCCATGGTGTTCCAATCCTACGCGCTCTATCCGCATCTGACCGTGCGGGGCAACATGGTGCTGGGCCTGAAACAGGCGGGTCATCCCAAGGATGAGATCGAGCGGCGGATCGCTGAGGCCAGCCGGATGCTGTCGCTGGAACCCTATCTGGACCGTCGCCCGGCCGAGCTGTCCGGCGGACAGCGTCAACGGGTCGCCATTGGGCGCGCAATTGTGCGCAATCCCAAACTGTT
Organism: Ruegeria sp. EL01; assembly: GCF_900313035.1. Taxonomy (GTDB): domain Bacteria; phylum Pseudomonadota; class Alphaproteobacteria; order Rhodobacterales; family Rhodobacteraceae; genus Ruegeria. The sequence continues at coordinate 146,021 of NZ_OMPS01000003.1, forward strand.
CCTGTTTGACGAGCCGCTGTCCAACCTCGACGCGGCGCTGCGCCTGAATACACGGGTCGAGATTGCCAATCTTCACCGTCAGCTTGACGCCAGCATGATTTACGTGACCCACGATCAGACCGAAGCAATGACGCTTGCCGATAAGATCGTTGTTTTGCGCGATGGCCAAGTTGAGCAGATCGGCAGCCCGATGGAACTATACAACGACCCGGCCAATCGCTTTGTCGCCGAATTCATCGGATCGCCCGCGATGAACTTTGTGCCTGCGGATATGATTGGTGGCAACAAAGGGACGTTTGTTGGCATTCGCCCGGAATACGCTCAGCTTGGTCAGACCGGGCAGATAAACGGCACTGTGATCCATGTTGAAAAGCTGGGCGCGGATACAAATGCAATGATCAATATTGGCACTGACAAGCCCTTTACGGTTCGTGCCTTTGGCCAGCACGACGTCTTGCCCGGAGCGGAAGTTGGTATCAGCTTTGATCAGGCCAAAGTGCTGTCCTTTGGCGAGGACGGGAAAAGGCTTTAAGCCAAGCCCTGCGTTAGATCGAGAACAATAGAAAGCCTTGGGTGGATCAGGTCCGATACACTCAAGGCATTTCGTGATGCCTGAACCAATTGTCTTTTGGGGCTTGCTCGAATAACAGGCGCAGTCAATTTGTCAATATATCCGTCATTTAGACGAATCAACAGTTGATTTCGTCAAGATTGGCCCTCTGAAACGGACGCTTGCTGCTTCATTCTTTCAAAAAACAGGAAAAGGAGGCACGCAATGTCGTGGAATGTATGTGTCGTTGGGGCTGGCAAAATCGGGCAGATGATTGCCACTTTGCTGAGAGGCTCACCAAACTACAGCGTCACAGTCGCGGATCATGATCTGAAAGCGCTGGGCGAGATCGCCAAATTGGGCGTCGCCACGAAACAGATCGACGCCAAGGATGCGGATGGGCTGGCGCAAGGTCTGACCGGATTTGATGCGGTGATTTCTGCTGCGCCCTTTTTTCTAACACCAACAATCGCCAAGGCGGCCAAAGACGCGGGCGCGCATTACTTTGACCTGACCGAGGATGTGGCCGCCACCAACGCCGTCCGTGCCCTTGCCGATGACAGTGAAACGGCGTTTATGCCGCAGTGCGGGTTGGCGCCGGGCTTTGTGGGGATTTCTGGCGCGTCGCTTGCGGCGGAATTCGATGAAATCGACAGCCTGCATATGCGTGTGGGGGCGCTGCCTCTCTATCCGACCAACGCATTGAAATACAATCTGACCTGGTCAACCGACGGGCTGATCAATGAATACTGCAATCCTTGCGATGCCATCGTGAATGCTAAGCTGGTCAAAACAGCACCGCTGGAGGATTACGAAGTTCTGGGCCATGACGGCGTAGAATACGAGTGTTTCAATACCTCAGGCGGTCTGGGCACCTTGCCTGAAACGTTGGACGGGCAGGCACGCGCCGTATCCTATCGCTCGATCCGGTACCCAGGGCATTGTGATATCTTGAAGCTGCTGCTCAAGGATCTTGGCCTCGAAAACCGTCGCGACCTGTTGAAAGAGATTTTCGAATCTGCCCTGCCACGCACCGATCAGGACGTTGTGTTGGTCTATTGCACCGCCAAAGGCCAGATCGACGGCGAGCTGCGAGAGAAATCTCTAATCAACAAGTCCTTTGCCCGCACGATCAACGGACAAGTTTGGAGCGCTATCCAGGTCACCACCGCCGCGGGGGTGCTGGGCGTGGTTGATCTGATGCGCACCGGCGCATTACCGGCCAGCGGCTTTGTTCGGCAAGAACAGGTCAAGCTTTCCGATTTCCTGAACACCGAGTTTGGCCAGCTGTACCGCGCTGGCGATGTGACCCAACAAAACAAGGCAGCTTGAGACATGAAAGACGTTGTAATGACTGCAGAAACTATCTTTGCAAAACTGGACATGACCGCAGCGGAACTGACCGGCGGCACATTGCGGGTGACCTCGCCCATCGACGGCGACTTGCTGGCCGAAGTACATGAAACACCGATCAGCGACATGGACGCGGTATTTGCCTGCTCCAAGGCGGCCTTCAAGGCGTGGCGCATTGTTCCAGCCCCGCGCCGGGGTGAACTTATCCGGCTGCTGGGCGAAGAATTACGTGCAGCCAAAGACGATCTGGGTGCGTTGGTCAGTTGGGAGGCGGGTAAGATCACCTCCGAAGGGCTGGGTGAAGTGCAGGAGATGATTGATATCTGCGACTTCGCCGTCGGCCTGTCGCGCCAGCTTTGCGGTTTGACCATCGCCTCGGAACGCCCTGGCCACCGGATGATGGAGACCTGGCATCCTACGGGACCCGTAGGTGTGATCTCGGCCTTCAACTTCCCGGTTGCGGTCTGGTCCTGGAACGCAGCTTTGGCTTTGGTGTGCGGTGATCCGGTGATCTGGAAGCCGTCCGAGAAAACACCGCTGACCGCGATGGCCTGTCAGAAGATTTTTGAGCGTGCTTTGGTCCGGTTTGGTGATGCGCCAGAAGGTCTGTTGCAAACGCTGATTGGCGGCGCTGCGCTGGGCGAGGCGCTGGTTGCCAGCGAGGACGTGCCGGTCATTTCCGCCACCGGCTCCACCCGTATGGGCCGTGCGGTTGCCCCAATCGTGGCGCAGCGGTTTGGCAAGTGCATTCTGGAACTGGGTGGCAACAACGCGATGATCGTCGGCCCGTCTGCCGATCTGGAAATGGCTGTGCGCGCCATTGTGTTTTCCGCCGTTGGCACCGCAGGACAGCGTTGTACCACATTGCGCCGGCTGATTGCTCACAACTCGATCAAAGACGAGTTGGTCGCGCGCCTGAAAAAGGCCTATGCCGGTTTGCCGATCGGTGATCCGCTGGCAGAAGGCACATTGGTCGGACCGCTGGTGGATGAGGCGTCGGGTGCTGCAATGACCGCAGCCCTGAAATCCGCCGAATCCGAGGGCGGGTCAGTGTTCGGCGGCAATCGTGTGACCGAAGGTGTACCTGCTGGCGTTTACATGGAACCGGCTATTGTCGAAATGCCCGGACAATCCGCCACTGTGAAGACCGAGACGTTTGCCCCGATCCTGTATGTCATGGGCTATGACGATTTTGATGAGGCCTTGGAAATTCAAAATGACGTGCCTCAGGGTCTGTCGTCTTGTGTCTTTACCCTGAACATGCGCGAGGCCGAGCAATTCCTGACGGCCGCTGGTTCGGATTGCGGTATCGCCAACGTCAATATCGGTCCCTCGGGCGCTGAAATTGGTGGCGCGTTTGGCGGCGAGAAAGAAACCGGCGGTGGGCGCGAAAGCGGATCGGATGCGTGGAAGGCCTATATGCGTCGTCAGACAAACACGGTGAATTACTCGGCCGAATTGCCACTGGCGCAGGGTGTCAAATTCGATATCTGAAGAAACTTCGGGCGGCGTGACCTCACGCCGCCGGAAGTCTCGCGGTCAATCGGAAAACAGATAGTCCAGCCGCATCACAGCCTGGGCTTTTTCGGGCGCTATCCCCAAAAACTTGCTGATGATCGCTTCGTTTTCAGCGCGACCCGCTGTTTCGCGAATGCGCAGATAGCCGTCAAACTCGGCGTTGCGGATCTGTTCAGATTCATACGCCAGATCATTGCGGAGTGTGGGCAACAGGCGCGATACGGTTTCTGACGGGCTGTTTTCACCGGCCAATCCGACGCGCCGCGCGTGGCCGATCAAATACTCGTCCGAGTATTCGCATTCGATCTCCAGCACTCGCGTTTTGGCTTTGTCACTGCAAAAATCGCGGATGATGTCCAGATTAGCGGGATCCAGGCATAAAACCAGCCGGTCCGTCGCAAACCCTTCGAACAACATGCGAACGACAGACCGCCTGTGTCTGGACCGTTTCGTCAATGTCGTCTCGATCCCGCCAAGATCCGGCAGCGGGGTATCTTGTTCGTTGAACAGATATTCGACACACGGAATATCCGTTTCAGACGCAATCTGATCCACCAGCCGTTTGGCAACATGCCACTTCTTGCAGACAACCAGAAACAACTCACGCTCTGGTCCCAGTGTGTTTTCAGTCTCCCAGAACCGCTGGCCAAACCTGCGACCAACACGCCCCCGTCCTGTCAGGAACGCATGCAGATTGCGGCCCTCGTTCGAAATTGGAAAATCAACACCCTCGCTGGCGTATAGCACCCCTAGTCGGTCCTTCAGCTCATGCGCCTCGGGGCTGATCTTGCGGGCGAACAAGTAGTCCTGCCCCAACAGCATGTCGTAGTGGTCATTGTAGAACGTGACAGGCATTCCGTAGTCCGAGAACATCAGGAAGGTGGGTGTGCGGTTTTCGATTTCACCTTTGGGGATCAGGTGGCGAACGAGTGTTTGAAAAAACGTCTCATCCGGGATCCAGGTGGTCGAGAAAAACCGGATCACATCGCGGCGCTGGTTCAGAAAATCCAGAATCATCTCGATGGTTCTGCGGCGCAGGCACCACCATTGGCTGCCGATCATCATCTGAATGTCTTTGGGGATGTCCCGGGTCAGACTGAACCGTTTCTGCATCTCGAAAGACGCGTAGAACCGGCCGCCTTGTGTGCGTTCGTTAAAATAATGCCGATAGATCAGGCGGTCTTCCTTCATACCGGTCTTGATCCAATTGCTCTCGAAGAAGTCATGGCTTTCGATGAAGTCCATGTCGTTCTGGTCAAGGAACTGATGCGCGTACTCAGCTGTCTTGATTGCCATGCAATCACCGGAAAGCATGTAGAAATGCGTGGCGCGGGGAAAAGCGTCAACTGCGGCCTGCAGGGCGTTTAGCGTGGCTTGAACCAGCGACCATTCCCCCCAGCCACATTTAATGCGCTTGAGGGCGAAGGTGACGTTCGGATTGTCCTTCAGCGCACTGCGGATGCGATCATAATCCGCGGCATTGGCGCGGGCGTCGAAGTGAATCGCCATGCAATCCCCGACCGCAGTTAGCTGCTCCGCCTGCGCTATGATCGCATCGGGGTCTTTGTGGCACAGCAAAATATAGGCAATCTTTGCCATGACGTTTACGCAATTTCCGTTTCTGCCCGTTTCCAACCGTGATACTGAGGATGAACGATTGAATAAACAGATTATTTTTGGTTCTTTGGTCTCAAATGCTGGCACGTCCAATTTAGACCCGGCCAGTAAGGAGGCGCAGCAGATGGGTTTTCCCGGTACCTGGATGACCGAGAGCGAGAGCATGGTTTACCGTGTGGTGCCGAAATGTGCTTGCTCGACCATTGGTCAGATCATGTATTTTTCGGATCATGGTCAGTTTTTTGACGGCGACATTCATGATGCCAAAGGCGGTATGCACAAATGGGCGTTTGATCAGAGTCAGGGCTTGATTTCCACAAACGTGCGCAATCACGCATCGTTTTCCTTCACTTGCGTGCGCAATCCTTACACGCGAATCCTGAGTTCATTTTTCGACAAGATCTGTGGCATCCAGCGCAACGGTAAAAGATACCGGGGCAATCTGGTGCCGACGCTGATTTACAACTACGGGATCGAAGTTGGTGGCGACGATGGCAAAGGTGAATTCGACCAGATCGCCAGTTTCCGCCGATTTTTGCTGTTTGCGCGCGACACGATCCGGTGGCGCAGGCCCATGGATCCGGACATTCATTGGTCTGCCATGTCGGGCCACGTCTCGACCTTCATCGTGAATGGTGGGCAGTATGATAGAATCTTCTGGACCGAGAAATTCAATGACGGCATGCAAGGTGTTTTGGACAAAACCGACACTCAGCATGCGATAGCCTTGTCAGATATTCCTCGCTTCAACGAATCTGAAGGGCACGGGCCCAAGCGAGCGCATGCTGTCGAAGATTATTTCGACGACCTGTCGATGCATCTGGTCTATGAGATCTACAAACAGGATTTCGAGCTGTTCAAATACGATTTTCATGACCCCTCCAACAAAATGCCAATTGGCGAGATTGATCTGGACGAGGTTCACGCCAAATTGGGCGACTGATCGCAGGCGAACTCTCCCGCCCATCGTCAATGTCTCTTGCGAGCCATCTCCTCTGGTTGGGCCCGGGAGCGTTTGGGTTTGAATACTTCAGGAACCGACCCGCTGTGACAGCGGGTCGGACTGTTCAAAGCTCTCGAACGGCACCTTTTGCCGCGCTGGTCGTCAGCTTGGCATAGGCTTTGAGCGCAGTAGAGACCTTGCGCTTTCGCGGTGCCGCAGGAACCCAACCTTTTTCGTCCTGAGATTTGCGCCGCGCCGCAAGGTCTTCATCAGATACCGCAAGATGGATCGTGCGGTTGGGGATATCGATTTCGATCCTGTCGCCGGTTTGCACCAGTCCAATCTCGCCACCTTCGGCGGCTTCGGGGGAAACATGACCGATCGACAAGCCCGACGTGCCGCCCGAAAAACGGCCATCGGTCAACAGGGCACAGGCTTTGCCGAGGCCTTTGGATTTCAGGTACGAGGTCGGATACAACATCTCCTGCATCCCTGGTCCGCCGCGCGGACCCTCGTAGCGGATGACGACAACATCCCCCTCTTTCACCTTACCCGTCAGAATATCGCTGACAGCCTGATCCTGGCTTTCGCACACATAGGCCGAGCCGGTGAACTTCAGAATGTTCTCGTCGACACCAGCCGTTTTCACGATGCACCCATCGCGGGCGATGTTGCCGAACAGGACAGCAAGGCCGCCATCCTGACTAAACGCATGCTCCTTAGAGCGGATCACCCCGCCTTCGCGGTCTGTGTCAAGTTCTTTGTACCGGTTGGACTGGCTGAACGCCTGTGTGGTGCGGACGCCGCCCGGTGCAGCTTTGAACAGATCCTGGGCCCTTGGGTTGTTGGCGATTTTGATATCCCAATTGGCGATGGCCTCGGCCATCGTGGGCGAGTGGACCGTGCTGCAATCATCGTGAAACAATCCGGCACGGCTCAGTTCTCCTAGGATCGAGAATATGCCGCCCGCACGGTGGACATCTTCCATATGCACGTTCTCGGTATTGGGCGCGACCTTACACAGACATGGCACCTTTCGGCTGAGCCGGTCCATGTCAGTCATGGTGAAATCGACATTGCCTTCATAGGCGATGGCCAGCAGGTGCAGGACCGTATTGGTCGATCCACCCATGGCGATATCCAGACTCATGGCGTTCTCAAACGCTTCGAATGTGGCGATCTCGCGCGGCAAGAAGCCTTTCTCATCCAAATCATAGTGGCGCTTAGTGATTTCGACAATTCTGCGCCCGGCTTCCAGGAACAGCTCTTTACGGTCCGCATGGGTCGCCAGAGTCGAGCCGTTGCCCGGCAGGGCCAGACCCAGCGCTTCGGCCAGACAATTCATTGAGTTCGCGGTGAACATGCCCGAGCATGATCCGCAGGTAGGACAGGCGTTTTCCTCGATATGCTGGACCTGCTCGTCGGTGAATCTGTCGTCAGCGGCGGCCACCATCGCGTCGACCAGATCGATCTTTTTCGCATCCAGATCGGCGATGTCGATCTTGCCAGCTTCCATCGGGCCGCCCGAAACAAAGATCGCCGGAATGTTCAGGCGCATCGCGGCCATCAACATGCCCGGGGTGATCTTGTCGCAGTTCGAAATGCAGACCATCGCGTCAGCACAATGCGCGTTGACCATATATTCGACGCTATCCGCGATTACCTCGCGCGAAGGCAGAGAATACAGCATGCCGTCATGGCCCATGGCGATGCCGTCATCCACCGCGATGGTGTTGAACTCTTTGGCGACACCGCCCGCGGCCTCAACCTCGCGCGCGACCATCTGGCCCAGATCCTTCAGGTGGACATGGCCCGGTACGAACTGGGTGAACGAGTTGACGATGGCGATGATCGGTTTGCCGAAATCGTCATCGCCCATACCAGTGGCGCGCCACAAGCCACGGGCACCGGCCATGTTGCGGCCATGGGTGGAGGTTCTGGATCGGTACAATGGCATGATGCTGTTTCCCTTTTGCCCTACCTACGGTATTTGGGTGCGTATGTTATAGCGCACGTACCATATGTGCGTTATAACGTACAAGGAAATTCGCAGGGCACTGGCATGGAAACATCGGCTGAAACAGGCGAAATCACGCTAAAATTGAGGGATGTTCGGGCAGCCTCGGGGTTGAGTCTGTCGAAAGCTTCAGATTTGACAGGGGTCAGCAAGGCGATGCTGGGTCAGATCGAACGTGGCGAATCAAGCCCGACAATTGCCACTTTGTGGAAGATCGCCAAAGGGTTTCAGCTGCCTCTCTCTGCGCTGATTGGAACGTCTGTTTTGCGTGATTCCTCAGATGCGGGTGTGTTTCGAACGGTGACTTTTCCGGGCAGTATCGAGGTCAAAATCGTCTTTCCCTTTGATCCGGTTCTGGGGGCCGAGACCTTTCACGTCGCCTTGACCCCGAACCAATGCCACGAATCGCCGGCCCATGCTGCCGGAGTGACCGAAGAGGTTTTTGTCCTTGATGGCGCCCTCGACGTTTTGCGCGATGATGAATGGGTCCCGTTGCAGGCGGGGCAAGGTTTGCGATTCTCGGCCGATGTCGCACACGGGTACCGCGCCGGGCAAACAGGCGCGATGTTCCTGAATATGCATCACTACGGGCAAACGGCTGCCCAAGAGCCGGTGACCTGAACCAAATTCCCAATTGCTGAATTGATAATGAGGGCTACGGATGGCTGCTTTTTTTGACACGCTGACCTGGGCAGATGCCATCGGGTCGTTTGGTGCGTTGGTTGTGGTCGGGGCCTATTTCGCAACTCAGATGCGTATGATGAACTCCGATGATCTGGCCTTTCCGGTTGTTAACCTGATGGGGTCCATTCTGATCGTCTATTCCCTTCTGCAGAACTTCAACCTAGCTTCGATGCTGATCGAGAGTTTCTGGATCGCAATTAGCTTTATCGGGATTATTCAGCATTTCAGGCCACGCCGCGCCGAATGAGAACGTTAACAGTTCCATCCAGCCTTGAATACGCATCCGCCCAAGTATAGGGAAACCCTGCGTGTTAAGGGGAGGCGTTGATGCTGGACGATCCAAAAACCCTGGTGTCTACCGAATGGCTGGCCGCTCATATGAAAGATCCGGATCTGCGGATTCTGGACGGGTCGTGGTATCTGCCGCAACAGCAGCGTGACGCCAAGGCCGAGTATGACGCGGGTCATATCCCCGGCGCTCGGTTTTTCGATATCGACGACATCTCCGATCATCGGTCCGAGTTGCCGCATATGGCGCCACCGGTCGAAAAGTTCATGTCGCGCCTTCGGGCAATGGGCGTGGGCGATGGTCATCAGGTCGTGGTCTATGATGGTGCCGGTCTTATGTCGGCCGCGCGCGTTTGGTGGCTGTTCCGCCTGATGGGACAGGAAAACATCGCCGTTCTGGACGGTGGCTTGCCCAAGTGGGCGGCTGAAGGGCGTGAAATCGAGGATCTGCCCCCGGTCATCCGGGACCGCCATATGACGGTGCGTGTTCAAAACCACTTGGTGCGGGATGTGACGCAGGTCTCTGCCGCGGCCAAGCTGGCTGACCATGAAATCATCGATGCCCGCTCGGCGGGTCGTTTCGCCGGCAAGGACACAGAGCCGCGCGAAGGCTTACGTTCGGGCCACATCCCTGGGTCCCGCAATGTGCCTTTTGGCACGCTTATGAACAAGAATGGCACGATGAAGTCACCCGACGACTGCCGGAGTGTGTTCGAGGCCGCCGGTGTGGACCTGTCGAAACCGGCCATTACATCCTGTGGATCGGGTGTGACGGCTGCGATCCTCAGCCTTGCGCTTGAACGCATGGGCAAGAAAGATCACTCGCTTTATGACGGCTCCTGGGCTGAATGGGGTGCGTTCCCAACCCTGCCCGTCGCTACCGGAGAGACCTGATGTTCGAAAACCTCAAACCGCAGCCTGCCGACAAGATTTTGGCGTTGATGCAGATGTACCGCGAAGACCCGCGCGATCAAAAGATCGACTTGGGCGTGGGCGTCTACAAGAACGCTGAGGGCATCACCCCTGTGATGCGCGCGGTGAAAGCCGCCGAAAAGCGCATTTTGGAGGAGCAGGACAGCAAGGCCTATACCGGTCTGGCTGGTGATCCCGCTTATGCGGATGCGATGATCGGTCTGATCCTTGGCATATCGGTTCCGCGCGGCAACATCGCCGCCGTGGCCACTCCGGGCGGTACAGGCGCCTGCCGTCAGGCGTTTGAGATGATCCGCATGGCCAACCCCTCGGCCCGGGTGTTCGTGTCGAACCCGACCTGGCCCAACCACCTGTCGATTCTGAACTATCTGGGGATGGAGAAGGTCCAGTATCGCTACTTCGACAGTGAAACCCGGGGCGTCGATTTCGACGGCATGATCACCGATCTGAAAACCGCCAAAGCTGGCGATGTTGTGCTGTTGCATGGCTGCTGCCACAACCCGACCGGCGCCAACCTGAACCTTGTGCAGTGGCAAGAGGTCGTGAGCGTTATCAACGAGCTTGGCCTCGTGGCGATGATCGACATTGCCTATCAGGGCTTCGGCGATGGACTTGAGGAAGACGCCAAGGCGACCCGTCTGATCGCATCATCGGTCAAGGAATGCCTGATCGCTGCTTCCTGTTCCAAGAATTTTGGTGTCTATCGCGAGCGCACCGGCCTTTTGATGGCGATCAGCGCCGACGCCGGGCAGACAGCTTTGAACCAAAGCACATTGGCGTTTCTGAACCGCCAGAACTATTCCTTCCCGCCCGATCACGGCGCGCGCGTGGTCACCACGATCCTGACCGACCCCGCCCTGCGGGCCGACTGGGAGGCCGAGTTGGAAGAGATCCGCCTGTCGATGCTGGGCCTGCGACAGCAACTGGCGACTGAGCTACAACGCCACAGCGGCTCGGACCGGTTCGGCTTTGTCGCGCAGCATCGCGGCATGTTCTCGCGCCTTGGCGCGGCCCCGGAACTGGTCGAGAAGCTGCGGGCTGATCACGGCATCTATATGGTCGGTGACAGCCGCCTGAACATCGCCGGCTTGAATGCGACAACAGTGCCGATTCTGGCCAAGGCGATTGTGGAAGTTGGCGTTTAAAGGCTGATCTCTTCAGCAACAAAAGGAAAACCCGGGCGAGAATGCCCGGGTTTTTTTGTTGCATTGTTTCAGGTCTTAGCCTTTGGAAAACTCGGGATAGGCTTCCATACCCAGTTCGGCCATATCCAGACCGTTGATCTCGTCCTCTTCGCTGACGCGGATGCCGACGGTGGCCTTCAGGATCGACCACAGGATCAGTGCGCCGACAAAGGTGAACACTCCATAGGCCGCGATGCCCATCAACTGTGTGCCCAGGCTGGCCTCACCGTAGAAAATCACGGCGATGGTGCCCCAGATACCGGCAAACAGGTGAACCGGGATGGCACCGACAACGTCGTCGATCTTGAATTTGTCCAGCATCGGAACCGCAAAGACCACGATGATACCACCAACTGCACCGATCCACAGGGCACCGAACAGGGTCGGGGCCAGCGGCTCGGCGGTTATCGACACCAGACCGGCCAGCGCGCCGTTCAGCACCATGGTCAGGTCGGGTTTTTTGTACAGAAGCTGGGTCATGATCAACGCGGCGACTGCGCCCGCTGCTGCGGCCATGTTGGTATTGGCAAAGATGCGCGACACATCAGATACGTCGCCCACCGTGCCCATCGCCAGCTGCGAACCGCCGTTAAAGCCGAACCAGCCCAGCCAAAGGATGAACGTCCCCAAAGTGGCCAGCGCCAGGTTTGAACCGGGCATCGGGTGGACCTTGCCGTCCTTATACTTGCCGATACGCGGGCCAAGGATGAGACAGCCCGCCAGAGCGGCCCAGCCACCGACCGAATGCACAACAGTTGAGCCAGCAAAGTCAGAGAAGCCTGCTTCGGACAACCAGCCGCCGCCCCACTGCCACGAGCCGGAAATCGGGTAGAGCACACCGGTCAGCACGATCACGAAGATCAAGAAGGGCCACAGTTTGATCCGTTCCGCCACAGCACCCGATACGATCGAGGCGGTTGCGGCAACAAATACCAGTTGGAAAAAGAAGTCCGAGCCAATCGACGCGTAGTCCAACGCCGCTTCGGCTGGGTCTACGCCCACAGAATCCAGCGATGTAGTCGAGAAAAACGGGCCGACCCAGCCTGTGATGGTCCAGGCATCGCCGGGGTACATCAGGTTGAAGCCGATCAGCCAGTACATGATCGCGGCAAAGGAAAACAGCGCCACGTTCTTGATCATCTGCATGGCAACGTTCTTTGACCGCACCAGCCCGCCTTCGAGCATGGCAAAACCAGCGGCCATGAAAAACACCAGAAAACCCGCCATCAAGAACAGCAAGGTGGTGAAGATGTATTGTGTATGCAGCGCAGCTTCGCCGGTTGCGGCGTCCTCTTGCGCGAGACCCATCTGCGGCAACACGATGATCGCAGCAGCAGGGATGAGAGATTTCATCGGGTTCATTGTCAGTCCTCGAATGATGTGGAGTAAGGGCGCCTACAGCGCTTCCTCGTTGGTTTCCCCGGTCCGCACGCGCAGCGCCTGCTCGACATCGAGGACAAAAATCTTGCCGTCACCGATCTTGCCGGTTTTGGCGTTCTTGGTGATCGTCTCGACGATCTGGTCGGCCATGGTGGCGGGCACTACGATTTCCAGTTTGATCTTGGGCACGAAGTTCACGGCATATTCGGCCCCACGGTAAATTTCCGTGTGGCCAGATTGCGAGCCAAATCCCTTGATTTCAGTCACCATCATGCCGCGCACCCCGGCTGTGGTCAGTGCTTCGCGCACCTCCTCCAGCTTGAACGGCTTGATTGTCGCAATAATCAGTTTCACGTCATTCCCCTCTGCTTCCCCGGCTGGGCCGGTTTGTTTGCACCTGCAGAAAAAGAGCGTGACAGGCCGCCGTAGGGAACGGTCGCGGGACGTAAAAGCGCCGTGAAATGACGCAAAATTGCACATTTTTTGCACAAATTGCGCGAGGAGATTAAAATTTAATCGTCAGTGAGAGGGAAAATTCCGGAATTTCTGACCTCTACATACCCGGATCACCGGAGTATGGTGGCGCAAAAGCATAATCGGGCAGAGTTTGAGCATGACTGAGTCCAGACGTCGAAAATCGACATTGGTCGCGGATAAAAGATACCCGTCGAAGAGGCGCAAGCCCACGGCGACCAAGCGTGCTGCGAAACCGGCGGGCAAGAAGTCGACCGCGCGCAAGACAACAACGCGCAAGACCGCACGGAAGAAAACACGCAAACGCTCTGGCGGCAACGGCGGTGGTATTTTTCGCCGTCTTTTCCGCTGGATATGGCGATTGATCTGGGGCCTGACATGGCGCGTCGGGGCTATCGTAGGCATGTTGGTCGCGCTAGCGGTGGGCATTGTCTATACCACATTGCCGGATGTCGACGCGCTGTTAGACGGGCGCGCGCGCGGGTCGGTGACGCTGCTGGACCGTGACGGCAAGGTCTTTGCCTGGCGCGGGGATCAGTTCGGCGGGGTAATCACAGCTGACACAGTCTCACCCCACCTGAAGAACGCCGTCGTCGCGACCGAAGACAAACGATTTTACCGTCATTTCGGGATCAGCCCGCGTGGTGTGGCCAGCGCTGTGCGCATCAACCTCAGCGAAGGGCGGGGGCCGTTGTCTGGCCATGGCGGCTCGACCATCACGCAACAGACGGCGAAACTACTGTGTCTTGGCGTGCCCTATGAACCTGACCAGTGGGAGTCCGAGGGCGCGTATGAATCCGATTGTCGGCAAGGGTCGCTGTGGCGCAAAGGCAAAGAGGCCATTTACGCAATGGCGATGGAGGTCAAATACTCCAAGGATGAGATCCTGACCATCTATCTGAACCGCGCTTTCCTAGGTGCAGGCGCGCGCGGGTTCGAAGCTGCGAGCCAGCGCTATTTTGGTAAATCCGCCGCCGAAGTTTCACCTGCCGAGGCTTCGATGCTTGCTGGTCTGCTGGTGGCACCGACGCGTTATGCGCCCACAAACAACCTGCAGCGATCCCAGGACCGCGCGCGGCTTGTTGTGGGCCTGATGGAAACTCAGGGTTATCTATCGGGCGCCCAGGCAAGCGAAGCCCGCAGCAGGCCGGCACAATTGTCCGAAGCTGCTGCGGCGCGAGCCGGGGGTTATTTTGCAGATTGGGTGATGGCCAGCGGGCCAGAGTTCTTTACGCGCAATACGACCGAAGATGTGGTGATCCGCACCACTTTGGATCAGCGTATTCAGAAGTCCGCAGAAGAGGCGCTGAAATTCATCTTTCAGGAAAAGGTGCGCGAAGGGTCGAAGGCACAGGCTGCGATTGTTGTGATGTCGGCGGATGGGGCGGTACGCGGGATGGTCGGCGGTCGCAAGACGCGTGTGTCCGGTGCGTTCAACCGTGCCACGCAGGCGCTGCGACAGACCGGGTCATCCTTCAAGCCCTTCGTCTATGCAACGGCGCTTGAGCTGGGGTATTCCCCGCTGGATACAGTGATGGATGAGCCCACATGTTGGAACATCGCCGGGTCTGGTCAGTGGTGCCCCAAGAATTACACGAACAAGTATTATGGCCGGGTGTCGCTGGCCGATGCGTTGAAGAACTCGCTGAACATTCCAGCAGTGAAAGTGGCCGAGATTTCGGGGCTGGAGAACGTTCGCAAAGTCACCAATGAGTTCGGCATTGCCAGCGATCTGGCGCAGGGTCTGGCGCTGGCGCTGGGCGCATCTGAAAGCACGCTGATTGAGATGACCGGGGCATATGCAGGGATCCTGAATGGTGGCTCGGCTGTGGAGCCTTATGGTCTGACCGAGCTTAAGCTGCTGGGGGATGACAAGCCGGTCATGGTGACAACGACAGGGATTGGAGAGCGGGTGATCCGGGACGAGGCCGCCAAGCAACTGACCTGGATGATGGAGCGTGTCGTGTCCCAGGGGACCGGCGGGCGCGCCAAATTGCCCGGCTGGCAAGTTGCTGGCAAAACCGGGACCACCCAGGCTGCGCGCGACGCCTGGTTCATCGGATTTACGGCCGATTACGTGACGGGTGTTTGGATGGGGTATGACGACAATACGCCGCTGTCAGGTGTGACCGGGGGTGGTCTGCCTGCGGAAATCTGGCGGGAAACGATGCTGCGTGTCACCGAAGGCATGACCCCGACGCCGCTGCCAATGCTGGCGCCCGCACCGCCGGTGCAGGTGTCCCAGCCCAGCCAGCCGCGCCAGAGACAAGGTGGCGGATTTGCCAAGGCAGTCGACAGTCTGTTGAAGGATATATTCGGCGGGAACTAATGTTCGCGTAGGGTTGGGAGGTGCGCCGCACCTCCCAAACAGGTCTTAAAGACTTTCGTCCAGAGCCGCGATGATTGCAGCGCCCATTTCAGTGGTCGAGACCGGCTCGACACCTTCATCAGCCAGAAGATCGCCAGTGCGCACTCCGTCCGCCAGCACTTTCTCGACAGCGGCTTCCAGACGGTCAGCTTCTGCGCCTTCGTCAAAACTGTAGCGCAGTGCCATGGCAAAGCTGAGGATACAGGCGACCGGGTTGGCCTTGCCTTGTCCGGTGATATCGGGCGCAGACCCATGCACCGGCTCGTACATCGCCTTGGGGCGACCATTGGCCATCGGCGCACCAAGGCTTGCAGAGGGCAGCATGCCCAGGCTGCCAGTCAGCATCGCAGCACAATCAGACAGGATGTCACCGAACAGGTTATCAGTCAGGATCACATCGAATTGCTTAGGCGCCCGGACTAGCTGCATGGCGCCGTTGTCAGCATACATGTGCGAAAGCTCAACCTCGGGATAATCGGCAGCGACACGGGTTACGACCTCGCGCCACAGGATGCCGGATTCCATCACGTTGGCTTTTTCCATCGAGCACAGTTTCTTGTTCCGGCGCATCGCCAGTTCAAAGGCCGAGCGCGCGGCGCGTTCGATTTCGGACTCAGTGTAGCGCTGGGTGTTGATCCCGACGCGTTCGTTGCCTTCTTCGAAGATACCGCGCGGTTCGCCGAAATAAACACCTGACGTCAGCTCGCGCACGATCATGATATCGAGACCAGCGACAATGTCTTTCTTCAACGATGAGAAGTCGGCCAGCGCGTCAAAGCATTGCGCCGGGCGCAGGTTCGAATACAGGTCCATTTCCTTGCGCAGGCGCAGCAGGCCGCGTTCCGGTTTCAAGCTGAAATCCAGATCGTCGTATTTAGGGCCACCAACGGCCCCCAACAGAACGGCATCCGCTTCCTGAGCTTTTGCCATCGTCTCATCCGACAACGGAGCGCCATGAGCGTCATAAGCCGCACCGCCCACAAGGTCCTCGCTTACATCAAACTGTAGGTCGCGATTGGCACCGAACCAGTCGATGATCTTGCGCACTTCGGCCATGACTTCGGGGCCAATTCCATCTCCGGGCAGGATGAGGAGCGAGGGGTTGGACATGAAGGGTCTCCTTGCGTTTTGTCGCAATGGCCCTAGCGTCTGTGCCGCATCGGGTCAATGAGACGATCTAACCGATTCACTCCGAAAGCGTAGGTTGGCGACGGTTTGGTCGCCGCATGGCATCAATCTTGCCAAAAATGCCTACAGGCTGGCTTTTAGCCCTTCAGCCAGTAGGTCCCACACCCGGCGGATGCGCGGGGTCTGGCGCATGGCCTGAGGCGCGGCCAACCAGACCGGCAGCACCGGAATTTCAACGTCCAGGCGCACGACTTCTACTTTGGGATCTGCTTGGGCGACCTGAACCTGACCGAAACCAATACCGCAGCCCGCCCGGATAAGCTCCCAATAAGCGCTTTGCAGATCGCAGCGGGTGGCAAAAATATCGCGATTGGCTGGCCAACCCTTTTCCCGCATCTTCTCGATGATCTGCTTGTTGGCGTCAAATCCAACCAGATCGTGGCTGAACAGGTCTTCTGGGGTTTCAGGTCGGCCCGCCCGGTCCAGATAGGATTTGGCCGCGCAAAAGCACAGCGGGACATCTCCAATGTAACGGGACACGATATCCATCTGTTCGGGGCGGTACATGCGTACAGCGATATCCGCCTCGCGGTACAACAAGTTCTCACTGGCATCGGTGGCCACCAGTTCGAGCTGAATCGCTGGCTCCTGCCGGCGTATGCCCGCTAGAATAGACGGCAAAAGATGGTGTGAGGCAAAGACAGACGCTGTGATCCGAACAGAGCCTTCCAATTGCTGCGACTGCCCCGCTGCGGTCATGCTGAACGCACTCATGGCGCTGTGCATCTGTTGTGCCATCGGCAAAAGCTGGGACCCAACCTCGCTGAGTTTCAGCCCCCGGGCGTGCCGATCAAACAGGGACACGCCCAACTCGGCCTCAAGCGCCTGGACCTGTCGTCCCAATGTTGGCTGGCTGCGATCCAGCTGCCGTGCCGCAGCGGACAGTGATCCGGTTTCGGCAACGGCCAGAAAGCTCTGAATCAGGGACCAGTCCGCGTGTGTTAAGGTTCTGTCCATTCAAAAATGAATACACAATCTACACCGACCGGCAATTCCTTAATTTGCCTGAATGGCTACATTCTCTGCCAACAGGAGGATGTCATGACACAGACCGTTCTAATTTTGGGCGCATCAGGCCGCTTTGGCCGCAACGCTGCTTTGGCTTTTCGCAATGCAGGTTGGCCGGTTCGCAAATTTGACCGTAAGACCGACGTGCTGGAAGCAGCAGCGACAGGGGCAGATGTCATCGTCAATGCCTGGAATCCGCTCTATCCGGACTGGGCGCTTTTGGTGCCAAAACTGCATCAACAGGTGATCGACGTTGCCTCGAAAACCGGTGCAACCGTCATTGTTCCGGGGAACGTTTACGTGTTTGGTGCCAATACGCCGTGCCCCTGGTCGGGTGACACACCGCATCTGGCGACAAACCCGCTGGGTCGTATCCGAATAGAAATGGAAGAGGCTTACCGCAGCTCATCGGTGCGAACGATTATCCTGCGGGCGGGGGATTTCATTGATACCTCCGCCTCGGCGAACTGGTTTGATCGGGTCATGATAAAACACCTGTCGCGTGGTCGGTTGGTTTATCCCGGCAACCCAGAGATCCCTCATGCCTGGGCCTACCTTCCAGATCTGGCGCGAACAGCCGTCGCGTTGGCCGAGATGCGTGATAGCCTGCCTCGATTCTGTGACGTCCCCTTCACCGGGCACACTCTGACAGGAGCGGAGTTAGCTCAGGCGTTGTCTCGAGTCACCGCTCAGACCGTAACGATCAAACAGATGAGCTGGTGGCCCCTTCACCTTGCCAGACCATTCTGGCGACTGGCCCCGCATTTGCTTGAGATGCGGTATCTGTGGGATGTACCGCATCGGTTGGATGGCAGCCTGATGGCCGAGCTACTGGGGGAGGTTCAACACACTGGGTTGGATGATGTCTTGCGATCCGCAATTCCCGAGACATTGGCAGAGCCGTCTCGCGCGGCCAAAGCAGTGGCGGTTTGAGCGGGCTAGCGCGCAGTTACGTCCACCCAGACCAAACGATGACGGCTGGCGCTTTCGGCACTGTCCCGCAGGTCGGTGCCGGGTGCCGGCCAAAAGACGCCCGCATCAACGACTTTTAGGTCGACCGACGGCAGGACGTAATCCACTCGCATCTGTCCAACGGCTTTCCAGTGAACCGTTGTCAGGGCGCCAGCCGCGCCCCTTTGTTGCGGGTCTTGCAGGTGCGGATTGGCCAGAAGAGATCGGATTGCGTCTTTGCGACCATCGCCCTGATCCGGGTCCAGATTGGCATCCCCGGCGACCACAAAACGGGCTTCGGGCATAGGTCCGAGGTCACCGTTCATCAGCAATGACCACAGTCGAATCTCATCCCGGTTGCGCAGTCCGTTGCGGTCTTCGGGTCCGTCAAAGACCGGCGGACTGGCGTGAAACGTCATAAGGCTGAGGCGACCTATCGGTGTGGCGATTGGGACCACCCAATGCCCGGTAGAGGACAGGCGTTGCGCGGCCTGGGCCTTGTTCGAAGGGAAAGGTTCACCCTTTACCGTTGGCAATTCGGCTCCGGGCAGGTCACGCCATAGCAGGTCAGAAAAATCCTGGATGTCGGAGCGCAGAATTTCGTGTTTTGAGAGCACGGCCAACCCGCCGTGACCAGTAAACAACCCCCAGCCTTGCGAATCGCCAGGACCCTGCGTGCGACCATCCCCATCCAGATCAAGGCCAGACTCCAAGCCCGAATTCGGCTGGGCCGCAAAGTGATGGGGGAAATCCAGTCCGGATTCGCGCAGTTTCTCGGACAAAGCGGTCAGGGCGAGGCCATCCATGTCCCAGTCGAAGCCCTGCAGCGCCACAATGTCTGGCTGCGCAGCCACCAGCACCGCGACAACAGCCTGGACTTGTGCGTCGTCGCGCTGAATGTCCCGCAGCAAAAGCCCCGGACCTTTTCGGCTGAGTTCGGTATTGAAGGTGGCGACGCGTATTACATCTGCTTGCGCCGCAAAGGGCAGCAAACACAGAACAAGGGAGCGGATCATGCGGCCTGAGTTGTCTCGTTCGTGGAATAGGCGCGGCGTTTTTCAACGATCAAACCTGCGATACGCAGTGTCGCCATTCCCCGCATGATCATACTGGCGGGCAAAAAGGCCCACGCGCTTAGCGTCCAAATCAAGGTCTGAGGATTGCTCAGCGAGATTGGGTTGGCGAAATTCGTCAGCATCTCAATCGCGGCAGGGATAAGGAAAGGAAGCAAGATGCCAATGCAGATGTTCAAACGTCCATCGCGCTGCAGGCGCGCCACGACATCCCCACCTTTGGTTGGGTCAAACAGCGGTAAATTGGTCCACACGTTGAAGGCTCCGTTGCCCGTGGGCCACCCCTTTAACTTGACGGCATATGCAAAGCTGGCGATCGTCACCAAGGCGGCAACATAAGCAACACTGGCCGTGATGCGAACCAGCTCAACAAGCGCCAGGCTTGAGTCGGCTGGCAGCATCAAAACAATCAGGCGAACCGGCGAATACGGGAAGTCGACCACATTGGCGACGGACAGACCCATTGAATAGAAGAACGTGGTCAGTTCTGTCGGCGCGTAAGCGTTCTTACAGATCAGCGTCAGGAACGTGATCATCGACATCAGACCAACGAATCGTAGCCGGTTCACCGGCGGCGCATCACGAAATTCAATAAAGCTGGGAAAGGCAGAGTTGTATTCGGCAAATGTCAAGATAAACGCAAGTATCGCGAGAAAGACCACGATCTCGGTCCCGTTCGTCGATGATACTGGGAGGTACAACGCGGGGGTAAGCACCATGAGTGCCACCAATATTCCACGTATCGCCGCCCCTGATGTGCGCGCAATCACAATTCCGAACCCTTTTTTCAAACCGGAGTAGCCGATCTCTGCCGACTTACTTTCCAACTTGTCTCCGCCGATTTTTTCTTGGCGGTTGCCTGTCTAACGACACATTGGCGATAAGCGACATTTCGCTCAAGCCATGGCGCAGAAGACACCTGATTTCGGGCAAAATGATGGCAAAAGTGGTGCGGCTTTGCATCATTGCCGTCGTAAATTCGACGTGTAAAAGATTCGACTCACTACATGTTGTGGGTGTATCGGGTTTAACCCCTAGAATGCGAACGGGGCCGCCTCGGCGACCCCGTCAGGTTGAGTGTCCACAGATTCGTCCCCAAGAATCAGACCCAGGGGCGGGCTTGGCTTGCGTGATCTTCGAATTTGTCGATGTGATGGTCTTTTTCCATCGTCAGCCCGATATCGTCCAGACCATGGATCAGGCAATGCTTGCGATGGGGGTCGATGTCGAATTCGATCACAACGCCATCTGAAGTGGTGATCTGCTGATCTTCGAGGTGTACGGTCATACGGGCGTTTTCACCCTTGTGCGCGTCGTCCATCAAAACAGCATGATGGTCTTCTTCGACCACGATCGGCAGGATGCCGTTCTTGAAGCAGTTGTTGAAGAAGATATCGGCGAAGCTGGTCGAGATCACAACCTTGATGCCGAAATCCTTGATCGCCCAAGGTGCGTGTTCACGCGATGATCCGCAGCCGAAGTTGTCACCGGCCACCAGAATCTCGGTGCTGCGGTAGGCAGGTTTGTTCAGGACAAACTCTTCGTTCTCACCGCCGTGATCGTGATAGCGCATCTCGTCAAACAGCACGACGCCAAGGCCGGACCGTTTGATGGTTTTCAGGTGCACCTTCGGAATGATCATATCGGTATCGATATTGATCAATGGCATTGGGGCGGCCACCCCGTGGACTTTTTCAAACTTTTCCATGTCTACACTCCTGCGAGAGAGGGCCGCGCCCAAGCCTCGCGTTTAAGCCTCTTTCAATTGGTCGGGTGCGTTCTTCACGAAGAACGCCATAAACACCAATCCGAACCCGTTAAACAGCATCTCGATGCCCAGCAGGATACCCAGAAGGCTCAGCAAAGCGGCAGGGTCGCTGCTTGCATAAGACCAGATGATACCTGCGAGGATGATCGACAAGATGCCCGAGATCAGCGTGGGCCAGAAAAACTGTGTTCCGCGCATCTGGAACGACAGGATGATCCGCGCAATGCCGCCTGCCATAAACAGGATCAGCACCACAGTTGCCAGAGTCAGCGTTCCCTGCAAGGGATGATCCAGAAAGGACCAGCCTAGAAACAGCATCACTGCCCCCATGATGAGTGACAGGATCTTGTTGCCGGCTCCCGCAACGGTGAACCCACCAACAACCTGCAGCGCACCGCACACCAGCAGTAACACACCGGTTACCACCGTCACGGCAATCGATGCGACCTGAGGCGCGCCCAGCACAAAGATGCCGAACGCGATAGATAGCAGCCCCAGTAGCAGCCATTTGATCCAATCACTCATATTTCAATTCCCTCAAAGGTTGATTTATGAGAGCAGCTTACATCAACTCTCGGACATCTGTCAGCCGTCCTGTGATTGCCGCAGCGGCAGCCATTGCAGGGCTCAGGAGATGGGTGCGTCCACCGCGTCCCTGACGGCCTTCAAAGTTGCGGTTTGAGGTCGCGGCACAGCGTTCGCCCGGCTCCAATTGATCGGGGTTCATTGCCAAACACATCGAACACCCGGCCAGACGCCATTCGAACCCGGCCTCTTTGAAGATCTCGGCGAGACCCTCTTCCTCGGCCTGCGCGCGCACAAGGCCCGAACCGGGCACGACCATAGCGCGCATCCCATCCTTGACCTTTTTGCCCTTCAGGATAGCAGCCGCAGCGCGCAGATCTTCGATCCGACCATTGGTGCAAGACCCGATAAAGA
This sequence comes from Ruegeria sp. EL01, assembly GCF_900313035.1. Taxonomy (GTDB): domain Bacteria; phylum Pseudomonadota; class Alphaproteobacteria; order Rhodobacterales; family Rhodobacteraceae; genus Ruegeria. The sequence continues at coordinate 168,257 of NZ_OMPS01000003.1, forward strand.
CCGTGTCGATTTCCACATCGCTGAGTTTCTGACCCGCTTCCAGACCCATATATTCGATAGACCGACGGGCCGCTTCGACCTTGCCGCCTTCGAAATCCTCGGGGCTGGGCACAGTTGCGGTGATTGGCAGAACATCCTCGGGGCTGGTTCCCCAGGTCACGACCGGAGCGATATCTTCACCGCGCAGGGTGATGACCTTGTCGAAATGCGCGTCGTCATCGGTGTAAAGCGTCTTCCACCAATTCAGAGCGGCCTCCCATTGCGCGCCCTTCGGCGCGTGCGGGCGGCCCTTGACGTATTCATAGGTTGTCTCGTCCGGCGCGATCAGACCGGCGCGGGCGCCGCCTTCAATGGCCATGTTGCAGACGGTCATGCGGCCTTCCATCGACAGATCGCGGATCGCTTCACCGCAATACTCGATGACATAGCCGGTACCGCCGGCTGTGCCGGTTTCGCCGATTACGGCCAGAGTGATGTCCTTGGCGGTCACACCCGGCTGCAGTTTGCCAGTGATTTCCACCTTCATGTTCTTTGACTTCTTCTGGATCAGCGTCTGCGTGGCCAGAACGTGCTCAACCTCGGATGTCCCGATACCATGGGCCAGGGCGCCAAACGCGCCGTGGGTGGCGGTGTGGCTGTCGCCGCAGACAACGGTCATACCCGGCAAAGTCCAACCCTGTTCAGGGCCGACGATGTGAACAATGCCCTGACGGACGTCATGCACCGGATAGTAGTGAATGCCGAAATCCTTGGCATTCTTGTCCAGCGCTTCGACCTGAATACGCGATTCCGGGTTTTCGATCCCATTCACGCGGTCTGGCGTGGTTGGTACGTTATGATCCGGCACGGCGATGGTTTTCTCCGGTGCACGGACTGGCCGTCCCGCCATACGCAGCCCTTCAAAGGCCTGCGGGCTGGTGACTTCGTGCACCAGATGGCGGTCGATATACAGCAAACAGGTTCCATCATCGGCTTCGTGCGCGACATGGGAATCCCAAATCTTGTCATAGAGTGTTTTGGGGGACATCGGTCCTCTCCCGAGATAATGAGAAATAGCTGGCGAGTGGCTGGGCGCCGCTTATAGGCGGGCCAGAATCGTACGGGCGGCCCCAAAGAACCGTTCACGCAGGCGCGTGCGGTCTTGCAATGTCGGAGCTGGGGCCAAAAAGACTCTCATACGCACCAGATATATCGGGCGTTCGCGTCAATCAAGGTTCAATCCCTATTCTGCTTGTCCCTATGGCTTTGGGTTGCATCACACGCGCGCCTTGTCCAAGTTGTTCGTCAGGAGACGTGCATGAACCAGGATCTGCTACCGGACTCGCTTTCGGACCTCTACGCCAACATGACGGCGGCCTTTTCTTCGCAATTCCAAAACCTGATCGAACTGGTCATCACGCCGGGCTGGCGGCAGTATCAAATCATCATCATCGTGTTTCTGTGGGTTTTGGCCTTCGGCCTGAAGCTGATGACCCAGGGCAGCTGGGAGGCATGGGCTCGGTCGCGGACAGGTTGGCCCAAATGGCGCTTGCGCATTCTGGTTCAGCTGATGCGCCGCCTGACGCTGGTTTATTTTGTGATCCTGTCCTGGGGTCTGTATCTGATAATGCAGCAGGTCACGTGGCCGTCGCGCAGCTATTTGATCGGGGTGTTTGCTACGCTTGCCGTGGCGTGGCTGGTCATCGCGCTGCTGGCCCGACTGGTTCGCAACCGGACGATCAGGCGGATCTTCAAATGGAGCATGTGGATCTATGCAACGCTGATTGCGTTGAGCCTGACCGATGATGTCGCCGGATTTCTGGATGGCGTGGCCGTCTCGATTGGTGATCTGAACATCACAGCATTGGGTATACTCAAGGCCGTTCTGCTGATCGGGGTTCTACTGACCCTTGCCCGCATTGGGGCTGGTGCGGCCGAGCGGGGCCTGAAAAGTAATGACGATATCTCGCCGTCGATGCAGGTCTTGCTGGCCAAAGGCATTCAGGTATTGCTGTTTGGCGCTGTTTTCATGGCGGCAATCCGAACGCTTGGCTTTGACCTGACCGGCATTGCGCTTTTGTCCGGTGCGATCGGTGTCGGTATTGGCTTTGGGCTGCAAAAAGTGGTGTCCAACCTGATTTCTGGCATCATCATTTTGATGGACCGCTCGATTAAACCGGGCGATGTGATCTCGCTTGGGGATACATTTGGTTGGATCAATGCGCTGGGCGCGCGCTATGTCTCGGTCGTAACCCGCGACGGGCGCGAGTACCTGATCCCGAACGAGGACCTGATCACCAATCAGGTTGTGAATTGGTCACATTCGGACCGTTTCGTGCGGTTGGATCTGGATTTCGGAACAAGCTACGGGGACGATCCCCACAAGGTCCGTGCAACGGCCATCCGGTCGGTTAAAACCGTCAATCGTGTGCTCAGCGGTGGCAAGCACGAACCTGTCTGCCATATCACCGGTTTTGGCAACAGCAGCGTCGATTATGTTTTGCGGTTCTGGATCAGTGATCCGACCAAAGGGCTGACCAATATCCGGGGCAATGTCTATCTGGCGCTTTGGGATGCTTTCCAATCCGAAAACATTTCAATTCCCTTCCCACAGCGTGAGGTTCGCCTGCTAGGCGGAGAATCTGACGACGCAGACGGGCAACAACTCGCCAAAGAATGATCCGTCGTGTCTGGTCCCCGGTGGCCCTTCATTGAAATGTTGCAATCCGCTTGTTACCTTATATGTACCCCTGCGCCGGGGATTTGTCGGCGCGCAGCAAAGGAGGACTATGTCCTGTCTCTACATACTCAGGCGGGTTTGCCCGCCGATGATGGGGCCAAAATGATGGCCCACTCTCAGTCAATCAGCGACAAGCTGCTTGAACGTATCCTTTCCTCACTTTCCGATGACAAGGCCGAAGACGTCGTGCAGATCAACCTGCAGGGCAAATCGTCTGTCGCGGATCACATGGTCATTGCGTCCGGTCGTTCGACACGTCAGGTCTCGGCCATGGCGGAAAAGATGACGGATCGCATCAAGCAGGAATTCGGTTTCACTTCGAAGGTCGAAGGCAAGGATGCCGGCGATTGGGTGCTGATCGATACGGGCGACGTGATCGTCCATATCTTCCGCCCCGAAGTACGCGAATTCTATCAGCTGGAAAAGATGTGGCTGCCTCAGGGCGGTAGCGCCTCAGCCAACTGAGGCGCCATCCCGGCCTGTATTGAAAGGCCGGAGGCGAGAGAGACATGCGTATCAGCATTTGTGCGGTCGGGCGATTGCGTGCCGGACCGGAGAAGACCCTGCTTGACGACTACCTGACCCGATTTGACCGAACCGGCCGCGCGCTGGGCCTTGGACCTGCGTCCGTGGTCGAGGTTGAGGACAAGAAAAACGCAGGCATGGGCGCCGAAGCGGCGCTGTTGCGCAAAGCGGTGCCCAAAGGCGCGGTGATCTGCACCTTGGATGAGCGCGGTCGGGTGATGTCTTCGCCTGATTTTGCACAGAAACTGGGTGGCTGGCGTGATGCCGGGCGGCAGGATCTGGCCTTGGTCATCGGCGGTGCGGATGGGATTGACCCGTCTTTAAGGGTCGAGGCGGATTTTTCGATCTCACTCGGGTCAATGGTCTGGCCACATATGCTGGTCCGTGTGATGCTGGCCGAGCAACTTTACAGGGCCGCGACCATACTTTCTGGTGGGCCGTATCACCGGGTCTGACATGGCGCAGCTTCTGATCGTCTACCATTCGCGCACCGGCGGCAGTCGGCAAATGGCCGAGGCGGCCGCCGAAGCCGCGCGGGATGACGCAGAAACCATTTTGAAAACCGCTGATAGCGCAGGCCCTAATGATCTGCTGAAGGCAGATGGCTATATCTTTTGCGCGCCCGAAAACCTTGCGGCGATATCGGGTGTGATGAAGGACTTTTTTGACCGCAACTATTACCCTGCGCTGGGTCGCATTGAAGGGCGGCCCTATGCGCTGATGGTCTGCGCCGGATCAGACGGCGAAAACGCAGCCCGTCAAATGGCGCGGATCGCGACCGGCTGGCGCTTGAAAGAGGTGCAGCCGCCGTTGATCATCTGCACCCACGCACAATCACCAGAGGCGATTTTGGCCGCAAAGACCATCCCCGAAAACCAACTTGGTTCTTGTCGCGAGATCGGGGCCGCCATGTCCGCGGGTCTTAGCCTTGGGATCTTCTGAAGCTCAGTTCAGCGTGACAAGCGTCGTTTCGGTATTCCAGCCGTCGACATTGCAGCGCGCTTGAATTTGAACCTGCGTGGCACCTTCCGGAATAATCACGCCGCTTAGGGATCGGGTAAACGGCTGCTCATTCTCATGCGGGTGGTGCAGCACGCGCATGCCGAGCTCAGTGCCCTCCATATCAAGAACCCGCCAGCCATCAGCATAGTGATCCCATCCAGTGTCGGGATGCCTGATCGTCACATCGAAACGCCAAGTCTCGCCACTTCGGTTGGCCGAGACCTTCTCGATAACCGACGGGTCGGCAAAAGCGGGTGCAGCCAGAAAGGCGCTGAGAATCAAATATCGCATGGGCTGACCATAATGGTTGGCGAATGCCATGGGAATCACGACTCTGTGTTTGGGGGCAGGGTCAAAAGGATCGCACGAGAATGCGATGCAAATTCCCGCCGATATAGTACCCCAACGGTAATAGCGGTGCCCAAAATCAGCGCAACAGGCCCTAATATCCAAGCCAATGTGGCCAGCGCAAAATAGGTGGCACGCAATGCGCGGTTGAAACTGCGGGCAGCGGTCACGCAGATTTCGGCGGCCTGTGCGGCGCGGGGATAAGCTTGCTGATCCTCCGGGTCATTGGGAACCGCGGCCATCAACACTGCGCAATACCCGAACAACCGATGTGCCCAGACGTATTTCAGGAACGCATTGGCCAACAGTAAAATCACGGCCAGTATCTTGATCTCCCAGACCAGGGCTGGCGCGCTGCCAATGGCGAGATCGCTGGCAACCCCGGCCAAACGTTCTGTGTTCCCCAGCAAGGCAAGACCACCGCCAATGGCGATCATGGTTGTCGAGGCAAAAAACGTGCTGCCCTGACGCATTGCGGCGACGACCTGTGCGTCGAACATCCTGGGCTGGCGCGTGACCATCTCGCGCATCCAGTTGCGGCGAAAGTCATCCATCATCATCGACACCGATGGCTTGTTCGGCGACGGGTGTTCGATCTTCCAACCGATCCACTGCCATGCGCCGAGCAGCAACAAAACAGCGGCATAGTCCAGTGATGAAAACAACAGGGCGCGGTCGATCCAGGTCATGCCCGCGACAGTACGTCCGGATATCAGAACTTGCCAGATGGAGAAATTGGTAATATTATTTTACCAAATGGAGGATCAGCGATGGAAATGCCCCGGCCAAATCCCGATGTGCTTGCCCGAAAGCAAAGCGTGCTTGAGCGGTTGCAGCAGGTCCTGCCAACGGACGCTGTTATTCATGATCCGGCAGAAACCCGGGCCTATGAATGCGATGCGCTGACAGCGTATAGATGCCCGCCAATGCTGGCGGTTCTGCCGTCGACCACGGAGGAAGTCTCGGAGGTCTTGCGTATCTGTCATGACGAAGGTGTGCCGGTTGTGCCGCGCGGCTCGGGCACATCGCTGGCGGGCGGCGCCCTTCCCACGGCCGATTGCGTGATTTTGGGCATCGCGCGGATGAACGAAGTTCTCGAGACCGACTATGACAACCGGTTCATCCGGATTCAGACTGGGCGCACCAATCTGAGCGTGACAGGCGCGGTCGAGGATGAAGACTTCTTTTATGCCCCCGACCCATCATCGCAGTTGGCCTGCGCTATTGCGGGTAACATCGCAATGAATTCCGGCGGGGCGCATTGTCTGAAGTACGGGGTGACCACCAATAACCTGTTGGGTGTCAAAATGGTCATGATGGATGGCAGCGTGGTCGAAATCGGCGGTGCGTATCTGGATGCAGGTGGTCTGGACTTGCTGGGAGTGATCTGCGGATCAGAAGGGCAGTTGGGCGTCGTGACCGAGGCAACGCTGCGTATTCTGCGCAAGCCCGAGGACGCGCGCCCCGTGCTGATGGGGTTTGATGACAATGAGGTGGCCGGGCAATGCGTGTCGGACATCATCAAGTCCGGAATTCTGCCCGTGGCGATCGAATTCATGGATACGCTTTGTATCAAGGCGTGTGAGAATTTTGCGCATGCGGGGTATCCGGAGTGCACCGCGCTTTTGATCGTCGAGGTCGAAGGCTCGGACGCTGAGATCGATTACCAGCTGTCGAAAATCATCGAGATTGCCAAACGCCACAACCCGGTCGAACTGCGCGAAAGCCAGTCGGCGGAAGAAAGCGCGAAAATCTGGCTGGGGCGCAAATCGGCCTTTGGCGCTATGGGGCAGATGAATGACTATATGTGTCTGGATGGCACAATTCCGGTCTCCTCCTTGCCCGAAGTGCTGCGCCGGATCGGAGAGATGAGCGAGGAATATGGCCTGCCGGTCGGGAACGTGTTCCATGCCGGCGATGGCAACATGCACCCGCTGATCTTGTTTGATGCCAACAAACCCGGTGATCTTGAGAAATGTGAGGCGTTCGGTGCTGAAATCCTGAAGCTGTGTGTGGATGTTGGCGGCTGTCTGACAGGTGAACATGGGGTTGGGATCGAAAAACGGGATCTGATGTCGCATCAATATGCGCCGCAGGATTTGGAGGCGCAGATGGCTGTCAAAGACGTCTTTGATCCACGCTGGCTGCTGAACCCGGCCAAGGTGTTTCCGCTGGACGTGTCCGAGCAACGCCGTTCTGAGCGTATGGCAGCAGAATAGAGGGGCTTTGCCCCCGCCGCGCTACGCGCGCCTCCCCCAGAGTATTTTTGAAAAGATGAAGCAATATGAGACCTGAAACCGAGGCCGAGCTGGCCAATATTGTGGCCGACCTGAATCAGCCGGTCCGAATAGTAGGGGGCGGTACGCGAGGTGATGCCGGACCCGAACAGGTGCTGAGCGTCGTGGGTTTGAGTGGTATATCACTGTATGAACCTGGTGCGTTGACGTTGGTGGCCCAGGCAGGCACGCCTCTCGCAGAGATTGAGGCTGTGCTTGCGGCGGAAGGGCAGCAATTGGCGTTTGAGCCGATGGATCATCGCACTCTGTTGGGGACGGGTGGCGATCCGACAATAGGCGGCGTTGTCGCCGCGAATATTTCTGGTCCGCGCCGCATTCAAGCCGGGGCGTGCCGCGACTATCTGTTGGGTGTGCGCTATGTCGATGGGCTTGGGCAGGTCATCAAGAACGGCGGCCGCGTGATGAAAAACGTCACTGGCTATGATCTGGTCAAACTGATGGCGGGGTCCTGGGGGACCTTGGGCGTCCTGTCCGAAGTGTCGCTGAAGGTTTTGCCCAAATCAGAGTCGATTGCCGCGTTGGCCGTTCAGGTTGGAGATTTTGCACAAGCTGTGAAGGCTCTTTCGGCGGCGCTGAAATCCCCTTTTGAAGTCAGCGGCGCGGCATACGACCCAGCGGTAGGGCAGGTGCTGTTGCGGCTCGAAGGCTTCGCGGATTCGGTTGCGTATCGGATTGGACGGTTGAAAACCGAATTGGCTGGGTTTGGCGAAATCTCAGAGGTTGAAGACCCGGAAACGCTTTGGCGTTCGGTGCGCGATGTCAGCATGTTCCGCGATGTAGAAGGCGACGTCTGGCGTCTCTCGGTCAAACCGGGCGCTGCTCCTGAAATTGCTGCAAGGCTAGAGGCCGAAAAGCTGTTGTTCGATTGGGGCGGCGGATTGATCTGGGCATTGGTCCCTGAAGGTTCGGATGTTCGCGCGCGTTTGGGCGCGTTTGAGGGTCACGCATCGCTGGTACGGGCGGATGCCGAAACGCTTCAGGCTTTGGGGCGATTTCAGCCCGAGCCCGCAGGCGTCGCCGTGTTGTCGCAAGGTTTACGGCAAAGATTTGATCCTAACGGGGTCTTCAATCCGGGTCTGATGGGGTAGGTGGATGCAGACGACATTTTCAGACAAACAATTGCAGGACCCCGCGATCAAAAGATCGAATGAAATCCTGCGAAGCTGCGTGCATTGCGGGTTTTGCACTGCGACCTGCCCGACCTATCAGGTTCTTGGAGATGAACTGGACAGCCCGCGGGGGCGTATCTATCTGATCAAGGATATGCTCGAGAATAAACGGGTGCCGGATGAAACAACCGTCAAACATATCGACCGATGTCTGTCCTGTCTGGCGTGCATGACGACCTGTCCGTCCGGCGTGCACTATATGCATCTGGTCGATCACGCGCGGGAATACATTGAAGACAATTACAAACGTCCCTTCTCGGACCGTGCGCTAAGGTGGATTCTGGCGCAGATCTTGCCCTATCCGATGCGCTTTCGTTGGGCGTTGATCGGGGCCAAGCTGGGCCGTCCCTTCCGGTTCCTGATGCCAGACGCCCGTTTGCGCGCGATGTTGGATATGGCGCCCAAGCATATCCCACCGGTGAGTCGGAATGATGATCCACAAAGCTTTGCACCTAAGGGTCCGCACCAAAAGCGTGTCGCGCTTATGACGGGGTGTGCGCAAAAGGCGCTGAACACGGATATCAACGATGCCACGATCCGGCTTTTGACCCGTTTGGGTTGCGAAGTTGTGGTGGCCGAAGGTGCGGGGTGCTGCGGGGCCCTGACTCATCACATGGGCAAAAGCCGGGAAAGCCACACAGCGGCAGCGGCCAACATCAAGGCCTGGACGCGCGAGATGGACGGTGACGGATTGGATGCGATCGTCATCAACACCTCGGGCTGTGGGACAACAGTCAAGGATTACGGGCATATGTTTCGCAATGACGCACTGGCAGAAGACGCGCAGCGGGTATCGGCAGTGGCGATGGATATCAGCGAATTGCTGATGCAACTGGATTTGCCAACTGCGGATGACACGGGATTGACCGTTGCCTATCACGCGGCTTGTTCGCTGCAGCATGGCCAGAAAATCAAGACTTACCCAAAGGATCTGCTGAAACGCGCGGGGTTCACTGTTGTGGAACCGGCGGACAGCCATCTGTGCTGCGGCAGCGCTGGGACCTACAATCTGATGCAGCCCGAGATCTCGGCGCAACTGAAACAGCGCAAGGTCCGAACGTTGGAAGCAAAAAAACCGGATGTCATCGCGGCAGGCAATATTGGGTGCATGATGCAGATCGGGTCGGGCACCAGCATCCCAATTGTGCATACGGTTGAGCTGTTGGACTGGGTCACTGGCGGCCCTGAACCTCGCGGACTGAGGCGCGGCGATGGGGTCGATCTAAATGTGCCAATCCTGCGGTAGCAGTTTGTTGATGCAGACCAGCATCAGTCGCGCCTGAAAACCGGGCGCACCAACACCGCCCTATTTTCGCCCAACGCGGCACATAAGACACTTGTCTCGGGGTATTTGCCGGAGAACCGCGTGCGGAACTGGATTATGGCCATCGCGATCAGTGTGCTGCCTATCGCGGCCACAGCGCAGGATTCCGGGCTAAAAAGCCTGGATACATCTGATTCCGGACGGGACTGGATGGCTGTGGGACGGCTCGATATCGCAGGTGGCGGCTTCTGCACCGGAACACTGGTGTCGCCCGACCTTGTCCTGACTGCCGCGCATTGCCTATTTGACAAGGCGACTGGCAAGCGGGTCAATCCGTCGGATATAGAATTTCTTGCAGGATGGCGCCTCGGGCGTGCGCTGGCATATCGAACGGCGCGACAGGCGGTTGTCCATCCAGACTACAAATACAGTGCCATCCCATCCAATGACCGTGTCCGCGCTGATATTGCTTTGATCGAGCTTTGGCAGCCGATCAGAAGCACATCTGTCATTCCGTTTGAAACAGGCGTTCAACCCACGCGAGGCGAAGATGTGGGCGTCGTATCCTATGCGCAGGACCGGGCCGAGGCGCCCTCGCTGCAGCAAGTATGCTCGGTCATGAACCGCAATTCGGGGATTCTGGTGATGTCCTGTGACGTGAATTTCGGCTCATCGGGTGCCCCGGTTTTTACATTCTCTGAAACACGTCCTCAGATCGTGTCGGTTGTTGCAGCCAAGGCCAGCATGGAAGGCCAAAGCGTCGCGATTGGAACGTCTGTCGAAAATTCTCTGGAGCTACTGCGCGCTGAGCTTGATGCAGGTCGGGGATATGGCCTGTCTTCGTCCGGAAGTGAGACAGGCAAGAATGTCGGTGCGAGGTTTATTCGGCCATGATCAGAAGCCTCACTATTTCTTTGCTTTGCCTGTTGGTGGCCACGACCGCCGGATATGCACAAAGCAGCAAGCGAAAACTGACGGATCGGGATGATCTGTATGGCTGGGAAGCGATTGGTCGGTTGGACATCGGGACCGTATCCTTTTGTACCGGTACTTTGATCGCACAGGACATTGTTCTGACCGCTGCCCACTGTGCCTTGGACAAGAAAACCGGTAAAGCCTATTTGCCGGGTGAGGTCACATTCCGGGCGGGGCTCAGCAATGGGGCGGCCCTGGCGGACCGTAAGGTTGTGCAAATTGCATCCCACCCCGGCTATAGTGCCAATGACGCGCTCTCGCCTAGCAGCATCCGGGTCGATGTCGCGTTGATGCGATTGGAAAAACCAATCCCATATTCCGTCGCGGATCCTTTCGCCCTGCACAGCGGGCGCGTGTCTGGGAAAGAGATCAGCATCGCCTCGTACGGGCGAGGACGATCCGAGACGATCACGCGCGAGCGGTCCTGCCGCATGCTTGAACGCCGGCAAGGTCTGATCACCTTTGATTGCGATGTCACGTTCGGATCGTCAGGCTCGGCTATTCTGGCCAAGAACGGCCCGCGTTGGCAGATTTTGTCGGTCGTCTCGGCGGTTGGCGTTCACCGTGGCAAGAAGATTGGGTTTGGCATGGAACTGGCGGATGTTGTGTCCGATCTCAAGGCGATCCTACGCCGCGATGCGCCGCAGCCAAAGCCCACAATCCGCAGGTTGCAGGTTGGCACAGGCAAATCAAGTTCAGGGGCAAAATTCATCAGTTCCGGAGGGGGTTGAACTCGGCCAAATCGCTACCCATTTGAATTATACCGGATCGCCAAATTTGGGGTTCGGTACCAACCAACGCCCGTCCATTCGGAGGGCATATTTCGCAAATCGCTCAAGAATGAGGATACGACACATGCGTAGTTTTGATTTTGCACCGCTGCACCGCGCCACTATCGGTTTTGACCAGATCGCAGACATGATGGACCGAGTATTGACCAATGACGTGGCTCAGCCCAGCTATCCGCCATACAACATCGAAAAAACCGATGCTGATACTTACCGGATTTCGGTGGCAGTCGCCGGGTTTTCCGAAAGCGACCTGTCGGTCGAAATGAAAGAGAATTCATTGCTTGTGGCCGGTAAGAAAACGGCTGAAGACAAAGAACGCAGCTATCTGCACCGCGGCATCGCGACCCGCGCGTTTGAACGCCGCTTTGCGCTGGCTGATCATGTTCGCGTCATCGGTGCCAGCCATGAGAACGGCATGCTGAATATCGACCTGAAGCGTGAAGTGCCCGAGGCGCTGAAACCGCGCCGGATCGAGATTTCTTCGACCAATGCGATCGAGAAGGATGTGGTTGACGCTAAAGCCGTGAACTAGGGCTTCTGAAAATCGCGCGATAATCCTCTCCTCCCTTGGATTGTCGCAACACGCGCCCCGCGTTCCTCCAGACGCGGGGCGATGTTTGTAGCAAGCGGTAAAATGTAGGAAAGCAATGCTGTCGGTCGCCGAACCCTGATTGCAGCCTCTTAGATTGAGTGACAAGATCGCTTGAACGAATGAGACCACGCAGTGATCGGATTGAAGAAAGGAATGCCGCTTGGGCGAAGGTGACTTTGGCATACTTTATGCCTTGCTTGTTTTGTCGCCTTACATTGCCGTGGGCTTGTTTTGCCTGATTGGAGTGTTTCTTCTTTTTAGGGCCGAGCGCGAGTCAAAGATCGTTGGCTGTGGTATGCTCGTCATTGCGGTCTTGGGAGTTTTTGGAATTCCCGCCCTTAACAGCATTCGGCAAAACAATACGACGAATGAATTTCTAGTATCCGCTGTGTTGCCTGATTCCATTGTAATGAACGGCTCCAACGTTCTGATCGTGGGATCACAGTCCCCAGATTGCGCCTTGATATGCGCTAAGATGATTGATGGCGGATATGCGTCTGAGATTGCCGAGGTTCGCATCGGTCAGGGTCCGTCCGAAGAAATCTATCGCCCAGGCCCGTTTGATCTGACGCGTTTGAAAGGCTTTGCCCGGGATGCAAACGGACGAACATTCGTCGCGAAACAGGTTACGGATCAAGTTGAGTATGTTCTTTTTAACGAAACACACTGGCTGTCCTACCACGACAAGCAGTCATTCCTACAGTTTCCTGAGAAGGCCTATAGTGGCGTTTTCCTGTTTCGAGTGATGGATCCGCGTGAGTTTGATGTCTCGCAAGCCGAGCTTCTTTTGCGCATCTATCAGTCCGAGCAGAAAGAAAACAAGTTTCTTTGGTTCTCTGAAACTACCAACGATCGATCCCTGCCTAGCGACGCGCAAATCGCACAGATATTCGACGACGTCCTTTCGAAAGGTGCAACTCTGGCGGCCGAACAATGATTTGCGACGGGCTCGCGTCAGGCACGAATGTTAGGTGCATCGAAGTTTGGTCAATTCCCGGTCGTCATCGACCCAATCGACCCGAACGTCGTCTCACCCGAGGCATTGTCGAGGCCGTCATTGTCGGTCATCACAAAGGTCTCGCCCGAGGGCAGCATGGCGCGCCTTCGATCTTGTCCAGAACGTAACCTCCGTTGACACAGACTAAGTCATCATGTGTCACGACTTCTGACAGGCCGACCCAACCTTAAGAGGGCTCTTCCTTGGAACCTCGAACGGTCCCCCATTCCTTGATGTCCAGATTGTAGGCCACCAGTTTTATGTGGTTCTTGGGATCGTCCTTCCATTCGCGCCGAACGGCCATCCACAGGGCGTCGCCGACGCGGGTGAGGTCTTCCAAGTTCAGTTTCTGGGCCGGGTTCATTGCACGGTTGAGACAGTTTGACCGCAGTTTTGTGACAAGTTCAAAGGCAAGGCCGGCCACCACGCTTGGTGATGGCCGGGTCGGATCAAACTGATAGACAGACGTACTTCATCTCAAGATAGTCTTCCATGCCGTGATGGCTGCCTTCACGGCCCAGACCAGATTGTTTGACGCCGCCGAACGGACCCAGTTCGGTCGAGATGATACCGGTGTTCACACCGACAATGCCGTATTCCAGCGCTTCGGCCACCTTGTAGACGCGGCTGAGGTCCTTGGCATAGAAATAGGATGCCAGACCAAAGATCGTGTCATTGGCCATAGCGATCACGTCATCCTCATTCTCGAACTTAAACAGTGGGGCCAGAGGGCCAAAGGTTTCGTCCTGCGCCACCATCATGTCTTGCGTCACGCCGGTGACGATGGTGGGCTGGAAGAAGGTGCCACCCAGATCATGAGGCAGACCACCTGTCAGGACAGCGCCGCCTTTGCTGGTGACGTCTTGAATATGTTCCTGCACCTTGGTGACGGCGTCATCGTTGATCAGTGGGCCGGTTGTGATGCCGTCGGTCAGGCCATCGCCAACCTTCAGCGCCTCAACCGCGGCTTTCAGTTTGGCCGCAAAAGCGTCGTACACGCCAGCCTGCACGTATATACGGTTGGCGCAGACGCAGGTCTGACCGTTGTTGCGAAACTTGCACAGCATCGCGCCTTCGACAGCGGCATCCAGATCCGCATCGTCAAACACGATGAACGGCGCATTACCGCCAAGCTCCATCGAACATTTCATCACCTGTTCCGACGCTTGTCGCAGCAGAATGCGCCCCACTTCGGTCGAGCCGGTAAAGGTCAGTTTGCGCACACCGGGGTTTTCGCAGAACTCCTTGCCAATCTCGCTGGAGCGGGATGAGGGCACCACGTTGAAAACGCCAGCCGGAACGCCAGCCTCGTGGGCCAGCACCGCCATCGCCATCGCCGACAGCGGGGTTTCCTTGGCTGGGCGAGCCACAAAGGCGCAACCTGCGGCCAGCGCCGGCGCAGCCTTACGGGTGATCATCGCATTAGGAAAGTTCCATGGTGTGATCGAGGCGGCAACGCCGATCGGCTGTTTCAGCACCATGATCCGCTTGTCGCGCTGGTGGCCGGGGATGGTCTCGCCATAAACTCGCTTGGCCTCTTCGCCGAAAAATTCGATGAAAGATGCGCCATAGCCGATCTCACCTATCGCCTCGGCCAGTGGCTTGCCCTGCTCGGCGGTCAGGATCTTGCCCAGATCCTCGGCGTTCTCCATCATCAGATCGAACCAACGGCGCAGGATCGCGGCGCGCTCTTTTCCGGTCAGCTTGGCCCATTCTTTTTGCGCGGATTCCGCTTGTGTAATCGCGCCGGCCACCTGCGCGCGGCTCAGGTCGGCCACTTGTGCCACCACGTCGCCGCGGGCCGGATTGGTCACGGCGAAGGTGCCATTGTCACCGTCCACCCACTGACCGCCGATATAGGCTTTGGTCGCCAGCAGATCGGGGTTTTTCAGGATGGATTTCAGGTCAGTTGTTGCGTCCAGCATGGATCGGCCTCCGGCAGGAATAATGTTACGCGCACCCAATCAGGTGGGGTCGGGAATGTCTATGTCCACTGCGGTCCGCAGATCAAGCCAGATTTGATCAAAAGCAACGAGTGCAGCCGGTCAACACCTGGTCACGTGCGCGCATGATCGCGCTATCTTTTTCCTGGTGAGTTTGCGAAAGTCTGGGGGATTTTGGACCCGAGGGGATGTAAATGCACGTAACATTCTCTATCTTACTGGGTAAATAAAGAAAAAAGGGGATAGCTGAGATGTCGAACCAGCAATTCGAAGCATTGATTGAAGAAACGCAAACCAAAGTCCGCGAAAGCCAGTCGCAGATCGCAGGTTTGACCTCGCGGATTGAGGCGGCGCGCGCCAAGATCGGCACCGCCGAGGCGGATATCGACATCGAAAATGCCACACTCGAAGACGTGCATGCCCATACCGAGGTAATGAACGCCAATATCGCCGAGCTGATCATGGGGCTGGACGACGTCACCAGCGCCTTTTCCAAGGATTTTGACGAGATGCGCTCGAAATCGGGCTGGGAATCCTTTGTCGGCATCTTCTCGAAAGGCAAATCCGAGTCGATGCGGCAGGAACGCATGCGCACAGCCAGTATCGATGACAAGCTGCAGGACCTGATCGCCAAATCGGACGTGATCGTGCAATTGCTGCAAGGTCAGCTGGCCGTTCTGGAAGAGCAACGCGTGAAGGTCGAGGAAAACCTGACCGTCACGCTGGATGACCGTGAGGCCACCGTGGCCGAGCTGGAGGCGCTGCGCACTGAGATTCAGGGCATGGACCCGACAATCATCACCCTGGAAAACAAGATCAGCGTTGAACAGGACGCCGCCGCGCGCACCCAGCTGGAAACCGAACTGGCCGAGCTGAACAAGCAATACAACGCCAAGGTACAGGAAGAGCAGGTCAAGCTGGCCAAAAGCCAAACGCTGGAGCGCTATATCGAAAAGGGCAAGACCTGGGTCGATTCCCTGCAGAATCAGGCGGCGACGCAGATGGTGCTGATCAACAAGCTGCAGACAGACACGCAACAGCGCGTGGTGCTGTATGACGCCCTGACCAAATCGCTGAAAACCGCGCAGCAGCAGGACGTGGCCCACCGCATCAACGAGATCGGTGTGCAGACCGATCAAGAGGCGCAAACCGCCATGGCCTCTATCGGCACCGCGACCAACCAGAAAATGGCCGATATGCTCGAAGCGCACGAAGATCACATGGTCTTTGCCCGCGATGTGCTGGAGAAAAAGGCCAAAGCAGATGAACGCTTTGCCCGCCGGTTTGCCTCGATTGTCGAGAAGCATGATAAGAATTTGTATGGGGGTTGACGCTACCGATGAGTAGTCAAGATCGCGATTTTGAATGTCAGGATTTCGCACTGCATTCAACACTGGATCGCCAATACGCCTATTTCGCAATCACCTCCGATGAGGCCATCGCCAGCAATGTCGATCTGATACCTCTTGAACCAAGCCGATACTGGAATGCTGGAGAAAAAGTCATCAGGGCTGGGCGTGACTATACTCGGCGTGGCTCAAGATGGGTTTTAGAAAGCGGCTTCGACGAGTCTGTTGGGCTTGAGGAGCATATACAAGCCGTCGTCGAGAAAATTGGTTCGGTATCTTCTTTGCTGAAAGAGCTTCCTGAACATTGTGAAAGTGCCATTGTTTGCGTTTCATTTTCGGTCCAAAGTTCTGGGTTCAAACTCTCACCAGCTCTTCTGAAGCAGATTGCAGACCTTGACATTTACTTAGAGTATGACTTCTACGCCAACGTCGATCCGCATGATGAGTTGGCGGACTTGCGGTCTCTTATCCCGAGAGACAAGTAATGACCGCGTCTAACGACCCCACCCAAGACCATGCCGGCCTGACCGACACCTTCGCCTCGCGCCGTTATTTCCGCAAATTCGAGGTGATCACCGTCCACCTCCTGCGCGTGGCCGCGACGATGGAGGCGGAGGGCGCGATCTCGAAACAAGAAGTGCGGATCGTTTCGCGCTACCTTTCGGGGCTGCTTTACACCTTCCGTGCGCTGTCCATGAAATACCTGCTGGTCGGGCGCGATACAGGCCGGTTCTTCGGGAGCCTCGCCATGGACAAACGCGACAGCGGGTTTCCGGTGGCGGCCGAGCTGCTGACCATGGCCAATGACGCGCAACAGGCGCAGGTGCATCTGGCGAATATGCCGTCCGAGGACGAGCTGAAAACCGACATGGTGCGCACCATCATTGGCGATCAGGAAATTCCGACCAAGCTGCAATTTGCACTGTCCCAAAGGCTCTATTACGAGGAGTTACTGAAGGGAGAGCTGTTCTGGGCCCGCAACGATCCCGAATGCCACTGGGTCGGGAATGAGGGCGAGCGACGGAAGTTCATGGTCCACTGGGCGGTCTATGACAGCCAGATCAACCTGCCGGTCATCTACCTGATGCAATTGGAGGATAGCGGAAAGACCGCCCTGCCCAAGGACCAACGCCGTTGGCCCGAAGTTCAGGCCCATCTGATGGCGCAAAGCTTAGGCGGTCTGAAACTGGTGACCATCGCCAAGGGCTTTGATCAGGATTTCCACGACCTGCATCCCAAACACCTGCGCCGCATCCATGTGGGCCCGATGTATTCCTCGGCCTTTACCGAGCAGTCCGGCCCGCTGCGGCAGGTATTGGAAGATGCAAGGTCCCCTCAGGGGCAGGATTGGGCACTGGCCTGGACCACTGAAGAGCTGCAGAGCGAAGAGGTCATCGAAGAACGCGCCGGGTGGTTTTCAACCGTCGAGCGCGAGATTTTCGCGTTGGACCCCTTTGGGGGGCAGGGTGCCGAAACCGGCGCCACCCGTACTGAGAGGTCGATCATCCTACCCCAACGCCCGTTTCAGGTGCTGGCCGAGCGGAACCCTCCGGGGTTTGCCGATGTGCGCAAGTTTGTCGTCAGCAAGGCGGGGCAGGTGTTGCGCTATTAGGTTTATTGCCTCCCCTAACGGACCCTTTCAGGGTCCTGCCGGGCAGTGGGACGGGAGTATTTTTGAAAAGATGAAGCAAGGGCAGAATTGAGATGAGTTTGACGTCAGATCAGATGGAATTGCGCGAGGCTGATATTCGCAAGCATTATCCGGCAGCGACCGCCTTGCTGAGCGGGTTCGAGCATGCGCCGCGGATTGCGAAGGCCATGGACGTGCCGACAGAACGATCTCCCGGCGTTTCGACCACGCGGCGGTTTCGCTCCACCACGCCAGGATTGGTGACCCGACGCACCGCGCGGGCGGATGGAGTGCATCTGGTCGAACGGATCGAAGCGGCGGATGATGGCGATGCGCTGGTTTCACCACCTCAGGCCACAACGCAACAGGCTATCCGCCGCGCCATTGCCATCGCTTTGGCCGTGGCCGACGCCTATGCGGAACAGACACCGCTGGCCGATCTGAAACGAGCGAACCTGGCAGGCGATTTGCCCGCCGCCCGTAAGACCGAGTTCTCGGAACTGCTAACGGCCGAGGCCCTGATCACTTCCCACGTTCTCGGAAATGCGCTGGCCTATCTGATGTCCTCACATCTGGGCGAGACAACCGTAGATATCGGCGAAATCGAAGAGGTCCTGACCGACAATAGTCAGCTTGCCCTGCACGGCGCACTGTGGGAGCTGGACCAGACACTGGCCAAACACGCCCCCGACGACACGCATCTGATCGCGGCCACCAGCGCTTATGCTGAACAGCTGATGGACAAGGCCGCCCTGCGTGCCCAATCCGCAGGCCATTTGGCCCCGTTCCAGAATACCGTCTGGCATATCGAGGCTGACGACCTGACGATCCGTGGCTTTGAGCCCGCCTCCAAAGCCAAATCCACCACCCTGACCATGACGTTCAAGAAACCGAACGAGGTGGTCGGCAATCATATCGCCAAGTACCAGGCGATGAAGTTGGCCAAGATGGTGATGGCCTATGACTTTGACCGCCGCCTGAATCCGTTCGCTGAACTCGGCGGGTTCATCTTTACCTTCATGGGGGACGGCAAACCGGGCACCGGCAAGACCACCCTGATCCAGATGATGGCGGGTCTGATCAACGACTACTGCCAGAACGCGGGCTATCCGTTCCGCTATCAGAACCTGAGCACCGACAATATCGACAGCTATCAAGGCAAATCCGGCCAGAACGCCAAGGCCTTTATCAACACAATCCTCGACCCCTCGGTCATCGGCTTTGGCACCATCGACGATATCGACCAACTGGCGGGCAAGCGCGGTGATCGTCAGTCGTCAGCCGGTCAGCTAGAAATCACCGCTGTCCTGATGGAGAGCTTTGCGGGTGCCAACACCGTCGTGCGTGGCAACTGCACCTTTGGCATGTTCTCGAACTACCCCGAGAATGTGGACGACGCCCTGCGCCAGCGGGCGGGCGCGCGTTTCCTGGTGGACGGACCGCAAACGCGCGAGGATTACATCGACATCCTGCACCTGCTGATGGGCCGCAATCACGACATCCCTCTGGGTGAGCACGAAGCCTATGCCGCGCAAGAGATCAAAAAGGCCGTCGCCGCCAGTTTCGAAAGCCACTCGCGCCCGCATGAAGATGCTCTATTGCAGGTCTATGACCGGGTTCAGGGCCAGATCGGCCAGTTGGATACGATTGCCAAGATGGGGGCATATCTGAAGGCGATCCAACAGGCGGATGAGCGCTTCACCGGTCGCGCGATCAAGAACATCACCGACGCGGTCAAGGTCCGCGCGATGGATTTTGAGCTGCCCGACGAGTGGGTGGAGAACCCCGACCTGTTCCTGTTCCGTGACTACAACGCCAAGAAGGCCATGATTGCTGATCTGCGACAGCCGATCACGGTTGAGATGGTGATACAGGAGATCAACCGCTACGCCGACAGCGAGTTCCGCTATGCCGACAAGAGCGACGAGGTCGCCATCGAGAACGCGATGCGTGAGATGGGCCGGATGGAAGAGGCCAAGCGGCGGTATTTGGAGGGGAAGGGGTGATTTTCATGTCAAAAACCACTTCCATATCTGAAGCAGTTGCCAACTTACGAGGTACACCGGTGCGTGCTAACATGAAAATACCCGCGAGGGACAATGAACACTGAAAGCATTGGTCTGTATAATACAGGCTTGCCAGTCCTGATTGTTGCAGTTGCTGCGGTTCTTCTACCGTCGCTGCTCTGGCCGCGAGAAACACGGTCTCACTATGTAGTATTCGTAGGTGTGCTGGCATCAACTGCCTTCCTGTTGTGTATCAGCGCGACAGTTCTGTTTTTCTTTGATCATCGTGATGTAGGTGCTTGGGCCGATCTCGTGGGTTATTGGCCGCCACTTCGTTACTATTTTCGCAACGGCTTGATGTTGGGACTCGTCTGGATACCGTTGCTGGCAATCATCTGGCTCAGTAAAGCGCAGAAAATCGAAAGGTTGAAGGGGCTTGATCTGGTTCGAGGGATTGAGAAATGATTCGCCTCATCAAAAAAGGCTTGATGTTCGGCAACCTCGTCCACATCTCCAGCCCGGCTCTGGTCGAGCGGTATAATCGCGCGCTGCAGCATCTGGCGGGCAAGACCACGGCGCTGACGGATTTCCATGTCGATATCTCGGGTTATTCGCCAGAGGTGGGGATTGAAATGGACGACCCGCTCTACCTCAACCCCAACGGGGTTAACCGGCAGTTCATCCTGCTGACGACCGAGCAGAAACGCGCGCCGCTGCTGAACGTCAAATTCTCGACCTCGCGGGATATTCTGCGGGACTTCATCGAAATGAACGAGGCGCAGCTGTTCGCGCTGACCGCAACCGATGCGGTGGCCGGAGAACTGGTGAACTCTGTCATCAAACTCAGCACCCCGCGCGATCTGTTTAACCTGCAAAAGATCGAGATTGAGGCCGACACCGCAGGCGGCACCCTGCGCAAGGCGCAGCAACTGGCAGGCATGGTCGAGCAATTCAAAACAGAAGAGGACGCCTGGTTCGACGATGTGCTGATCGCGAAGATGATCGAAACCGCCAGGGAAACCGGTGATGTCACACGCAATCCGGTCCGCCTGCGCCATACGACGTTTGAACAGCGCAATTTTTGGACGGCGCATTTCGGCGGGCTGTACCTGTTCCCCGATATGGATCACCCGGCGGCGATCTGCATGGGCGAAAAGCCGGACGACCTAAAAATAAAATACACGTTTGATCCGTCTCAGCGGAACCAGATTGCCAAGTTCCTCGACTACAACGATTTGGTCGAACCGATTGTCAAAGCGCGCGGTGTGGATGCCGCCGCGATCCTGCAGCAAAAGATGGATTTCCTGACCATTGATGCGGCAGCGGGCGTTGACGTGGATCTGACCGGGTTGGACCGAAGCGATATGCGGCGTCTGGCACGAAACCATGCGGATCGTTTGCCCGAGGCTTATCATGGGCTGGCGCAGCTGCAGCGCTGGGCGACCGATGGCGGTCGTTGGCCGCGCATCACCTCGGATCATCCGGCCTATTTTTACACGTTGCGCGCGGCGGACACCCCAAACCGTGATCTGGTGAACATGCTGCTGGCCGAACTTGCGCCCTTGGATCCGCGTCAATTGTTCATCTGCCACAAGGAGCTTTTTTATCGGACCTACAGTTCATGGCCCGAGACCAAGAAAGCCTATGTTGCTGAGTTCCTCGCACGCGAGTATCAGGTGGACAAGTCCGGCGCCCGCGCTGCGCTGTTTGGCCATGAACCTGATATGAGTGGTGAAGACCGGGTCAGCGAAGCCGTGATTGCCCGTGTCGGTCCCTGGGGTTCAGTGAGGAAGAGTTGATATGTTCGGAGCGATGCGCCTGTTTCTGATCTTGCTGGTCATCCAGACCGTCGCCTATTTTGCGGTGTCGCTGTATTCGCGCAGCGCTCGGCGCCGCAAACTAGAAACCTGGTGGGACGAAAAGGGCAAAACTGGTAATAAAGACGCCTTTGTCGAGCGCGGGCTGCACGTCTATGATAATTCGTTTCGCCGCAAACTGATCCTGGGTGTCTATATTGTACCGTGGGTGGCGATTGGCGCACTGATCTATATTGTGAATTACATGTGAGGATTACGGCATGGCCTATGTGAAATGGGCGTTCATTATCATCTTTTGGGTCACCATTGGCGCGGTCCTTCAGTATTCATTGCCACAGCGCGACATCGTGCGGATCGTGAATACCTATGAGGAACGTCAGGACCTGAACGACTGGACTCGGATTTTCTGGTCAGAACCCGAAGATCAATCCGCCAGTCTTTCCAACCGGGACGTTCAGTTTATTCAGGCGGTCCGGGCTAACGGCAAGCCCATTGTGTATCGGAACGAAGATACCGGTTGGGGTTGGCCATTCTATTTCAAATTCGACACAGCGAACCTGTATACCGAGGCCAATGACGCAAAATCGACCAAAGACGACCCGGATTGGGTTGCGATCACCCACTACGGTTGGCGCAATGAGTTTATGTCGATATTTCCAAATGCGATTTTCATCAAACATGTCGAAGGGCCGGATGCACGGCTAATCCCCTGGTTCAACATCATCTTCCTGACGGTCTTTGCCGCTTTGATCTGGGCCATCTGGGTCCGTTGGCGCAGGTTCCGGCAGGCTCGGATCGATCCGATGCTCGAAAACGTGGAAGATGGGTTCTATGCGGCGGGTGACGCGATTGAAGAGCGACGTACCAGGTTTCGCCGTTGGTTGGACAGCTGGAAATCGAAATAGGCGAGGTTGGCCGGTGCACGCCTTGATTGTCGCGAAGGTTTCAGAATTGTCACCTGACAATGAATTCCGCGTGCAACGCACCGGCTGCTTTGATTGTTTTCAGAATGTCGATCATGTCGCGTGGGGATACGCCCAAGGCGTTCAGCCCTGCCACCACTTCGGAAAGCGTGGCAGCCTCTGGAATTTCGGCTAGGCCGGTCCCTTCTTCTTCCTCAATCCCGGCGATCGTTCTGGGCACAACGACGGTTTCCCCGCGGGCAAAGGGGTTTGGTTGAACGGCGATCGGCGCCTCTTCAACCGTCAGGGTCAGGTTGCCCTGCGACACGGCCACGCGTGATATGCGAACTTCCTGCCCCATGACGATGGTACCTGATCGCTGATCAACCACCACCCTTGCTTTGGTTTCCGGCTCTACCAGAATATTTTCGATGCGCCCTATGGCATGGGCGGTAGAAGCGGATCGTGTGGCTGCGATGTTCAGCTCGACCGTGCCGGAATCCCGCATGATCGCGACGGCGCGGTTGAACTCGGTGTTTATGGCGATCTCTATCCGACCGGCGGTTGTAAAATCGGGCTCCCGAAGCGCGAGCCTCATCTGAGACAGGCTAGACAGGTCAAAATCAATCTCGCGTTCAACGCGCGCACCTGACGGGATCACGCCGGATGTTGGCACACCGCGGACCACAGAGGCGGCTTCACCCTCGGCGACTGCACCGCCAGCCAGGACTGTTCCCTGAGCCACCGCGTAAATTTGACCATCCGCTGCGTTCAGGGGTGTCATGATCAGCGTCCCGCCCAGCAAGCTGTTGGAATCGCCAATGGCCGAGACGGTTACGTCAATCCGGCCACCCACCCGGGCAAACGGTGGCAAGCTGGCTGTTACCAGCACGGCCGCCACGTTTTTTGGGCGGAAATCTTCTCCTGTGACGTTGACGCCCAATCGTTCGAGGATATTGGACATGATTTCTTCAGTGAACGGAGAGTTGCGGAGGCCATCGCCTGTGCCGTTTAAACCAACAACAAGGCCGTACCCGACCAGGTCATTCCCGCGCACGCCATCGAAATCCACAAGGTCCTTCAACCGGATCGCGCCGGCGGATGCCAACCCGGGAAGAAGAATGAGAAGGAAAAGAAGAACTCTCATCTCAGGAATTTCACCAGTGACAGATTCGCATTTCGAACCGTGACGGAATAGAGGCTTTCCAGTTGAAACTGTACGGTTTGCAACTTGGCGGCAGTTTCATAAGGATCGGCTGCGATCAGTTCATTTCGGCTGTATTCTAGGCTGGTGCGCGCGGCCGAATTGCGGGTGGCTGCTTCTTCAACGCGTGCTTCCGCAGCTCCGACCTTGGCCCGAAGTTTGACCGTTTCATCTTTGGCGTTTGCTAGGTCCACACCCAGTTGCGTGAAAAGGATCGTGCGTTGATCCGTGCCCAAGGCCAGCGCATCGTCCGCGACGAGAGCGGCCACTGCCGTGTCCCTCAGCGCCGCCTTGAACGCCGGATCGGTCGCTGTGATCGGGATCGAAATGCGCTCGTTTTCGGAGATTTGCATTGATGCCAACGGCGTATCCGAACCCTGATAGATGACCGCGTCAAACCCGGCAGGATCGTTGAACCAATTCTCTGCGGCCGTTCGAATATCGGTTACGGATGTAAGACCAGTCAATTCAGCCTCAAGCGCAGTCAGCAGGGTCTCTGAAGATGCCAATGGCGAAACATCCGTTGCGACCCCTGAATACAGGCTGCGTCCGCCCACACGTGTATTCAGCGCCGACATCATCGTATCAAGCTCATTGCGGGCCTGGACCGAGGCTTGTTCATGTGTGACCGTGTGTTTTGCTGTTCCGAACGCAAGCAAGGATGAGGAAACTTCACCGACCGAAGTGTCGAATGTCGTCAGGCTTTGCTGCATGACATCTGTGAACAATCCAGCTTCGGATGTAGCGATTTTGAACGCGTCGAGCCGGGCAAGATTGCGATCTAGATCGAGGATTTGCGAGTAGTCGCCGCCCAGACGCCCGGACACGTCCTGCACCTTACCGGACGACATTTCGTAGGACAGTGTTTCAATCTGGGTTTTGATTTCCGTCGCACGAGACCGAAGCGTCAGGCCGCGCGCAAGATCACCAATGGCAGTCAAATTCATGGTTACAACCTCAGAAGGGTTTGAAGAAGCTCATCAACGACAGTGATGACTCGCGCATTTGCGGCGTATGTTTGCTCGATCTGCATCAATCGCTGCAGTTCCTGATCAGTGTCCACGCCTTGCTCCGCCTCGATTTGCGTCATTTGTAGGCGCGCGCCATTGGCGAAGGTTTTGCGTTGATCCGCTGCGTGGGCATTTGCGCCGGCTTTCGACAGCAACGCTTCGGTGACCTCGGCGGCGCGCATATCGCCGGTCCCGAACAGAGATCCCGGTACCGGTCGGGCATCGCCGAGTGTCGCGCCAAAGGACTGCAATTGCGAAGCATCTCCGGGGTCGCCTGGTCCTGTGGCGCCCAGCCCGGCCCGTAACTTCCAACTGTCTCCGCCCGCGTTGGGATCGACAACGGAGTTCAAAGAGATGCGCGATGCCAGTCCGGGTAGGACTGCAGCGTCGAACCGGTTGCCATCATCGGTGAACAGACCTGGATCAGTAACAAGCGCTGTTGCGTCCAACCCCGGGGTCTCAAAACGTTCGATCAGATCGCGGGCGACCGTGTCCAACTGGTTCTGCGCGTCGACCGCTAATTCGTCGCGTATCGTGAACTGGGCCGCCAATGCCCCGCCGCGAACCTGAGCGGTGTCGCCGCTTATGCGCACCGGTTGCCCGTTCATTTCCAACCCAGACAACAGCCCGTTTGCGACGGTCATATGCGGCTTCGTGTCACCGGTGGTTGAGAACGAGAATTCCGCGGCTTTGCCTTCTAAAAGGATCAATCCACCATCAGAGTATAAGGACACTTGATTGTTGGCTCTGGCCACTACATTGACCGGAACCAATTCGTTTACCTGGTCAATCAGGGTTTGCCGTTGATCCTGTAGAGCTCCGATATCGCCGCCCGAGTTTTGGACGGCAGTAATTCTAGCGTTCAGGTCCTCGATATCCTTGAGGGTCCGGTTCAGGTTGTCGACCTGTGCTCCGATCTTTCGGTCAGCATCCGAACGTGCTTTTCGAACCCCTTCGGACGCGGTGTTCAGACTGCTTGCGAGATCACGCCCGGTGCGTGCGACATGATCGAGACGTTCGGCTGAGTCGGGCAGGCTGGCGGCTGTGATCAGGCTTCCATCGAAGGCTGACAGGCGGGCAGCCAAAGAATTTTTAGCATCAGTTGATCCAACCAACCCTTCGAACCGCGTGTGAAAATCCGAAAGTGCCGTTTGTCGCGCAAGGTCTGCATCGGTTACGCGTCGGTTTGCGGTCAATACGGGATCCTGGTGGCGGATCACCCCAACAGTCCGGACGCCGTTGCCCGAAATCGGGCTGGTCGTCAGTTCAAGGGACCGGCGCGCATAGCCCGGCGTCAGGGCGTTGGCGATGTTCCCCGACACTACGGCAGCGCCACGGCTGGCTGCTGTCAGACCGCCCAATGCGTTGTTCAACGCCGTCGACATATTCATGAGACCGCTCCTTTCCAGTATTCAGAACCCGGATCAACGTTTGATGTTTGTCGTTTCTTGCAGCATCTCATCTACGGTTTTGATAACCGTCGCGCTGGAGGAATACGCGCGCTGCGTCTGGATCAAAGAGGTCAGTTCGGTCGCGACATCCGTGGTTGATTCTTCGCGGGCGAAAGACACAAGATCTCCGGTCGGGCCTTCGCCTGCGTTCCAAAGAAAGAAGGTACCGCTTTCCCGCGATGGTGCGTAGGTTTGACTGTCCAGTGCCGTCAGGCCGTTCGGATTGGGAACATCGGCAAGCGGAATCTGGAACATGCGACGACTGACACCCGTATCGTAAAACGCATATACATAGCCGTTTTCGTCGACCTGAACGCTGGTCATTGTTCCTACGGCCGAGCCATCGCGGGTGATCGAAACCGGCGCAAAGGTATCGGATAGCTGAGTGATGCCGTCAGCATCACCGATCGTGCCAATGTTAATCTCCATCGGGCCACCGGCAACGTTGACGACGACACTGCCGGTGGCCGGGTCATACGCGCCACCTGACACTGCAGTCACGCTTGCCAATGTACCGCCGGCGGTTCGGCTGTCGGTAAAGGTCAGCGTGTATTCACCGATTATCGCGCCGCCCGACGCCGAATCGCGCATGATCATTGTCCATTCGTTACTGCTTCCGGTTGCCGGGACTGTCGGTACCAGCTCAATATTCACGTTTTCTGACTTACCCAGGTTGTTGAAGTACTCGACCGACAATGGCTGCGTTTCACCGGGCGCGCCGGCATCCGTTGCCGTCGCGGGCAGGTTCATCCGCAAGTTCATCCGAGTCGTTGGCGCGCCGGACAGTTGATTAACGCTGAGTTGTACAGGTTCGAGCGCTGCCGGAGTGTCCCGTGGGACGGCGGGGATGGACCCATCCGCTGCAGCACGCCATCCTAGTAGAACAAGACCGGATTCTGTGACCAGATAACCTTCTTCATTTGTTCGGAATGACCCTGTCGTGGTCAGCAGCATTTCGGTCGAACCGGCGGCGATCTGGGAACTGGGGCGTACTGGGATCATACCGCGCCCGCGTACCGCAAGATCGGTCGAGTTTTGGGTAGTCACGAGAGAACCACGCTGATCGATCAGACGTTGACTTGTTGTTCTGACACCCCCCGCCGAATAGCTGCCCCCCTGACCAGACGTGACCATGGAATGAAAATCCGTCTCGGCCCGCTTGTAGCCAAATGTCGACGAGTTCGCGATGTTGTCGGAAATTGTGGCCAGTCTGTTTGCGTTGGCCTTTAGCGCGGCCACACCGGCATTCAGCGAAGAGGAAATTGTCATTGGCACGCCCTTCTGTTGCGTCAATCTTTGAAACAACAGGTAACGCGCTGCCCCTTAACAGCGCGCTAACAGGTAAAATGCGTTCTATCCTTTAACGCGCGCGCAGAAAGATGACCTCGATCCGGTTGTTGCGGGCGGCCATTGGGTTCTGGCTGAACAGCTCTCGATCCGCGTGACCGGTGACGCGGTTCAGGCGCTCTGCCACAACGCCCTTGTCCTGCAGCATCTGGCGCACAATCTGCGCCCGCGCAGTGGAAAGACTCCAGGCTGGATTATGCGCCAGAACAACGGGCGACGCTTTGACATGTCCTTCGACCGCGATGGGGTTCGTCACCAGATCCGAGGACCGCGCAATCAGCAAAGCCAGCGCACGCATGAGTGGCGCAGGCGTGTCTGTACCCGATTCGAAAAGCGGTTGGTCGTCTGTGTCAAACAGCTCGACCACCAGGCCTTCATCCGTGACCCGTGTGACGATGTGTTTGAGAATTTTGTCCGACACCGCGCTTTCGCCAGTCCGACCCAAAAGCTGCGCCTCAAGTGAAGTGAAATCCTGCAACGCATCCTTTCCACCGCCCGCTGCATCTACGCCTGTCGATCCACGTGCCTGATGAGATCGCGTTGGGTTGCGCCTGGTCGCGCCTTTGCCGTCCATGACCAAAGTTTGTTCCGTGAACATGTTGTCGCCGCCGAAAGCACCATCGCCACCGCCGGAATCAGCGCTAACCGGAATGGTTGGCGAAAAGTAATCCGCCAGCCCTTTGCGTTGCGTTTCGGTCGTTGCGTTCAGCAGCCACATCAACATGAAGAAGGCCATCATGGCCGTTACAAAGTCCGCATACGCGACCTTCCACGCGCCACCATGATGGCCACCACCACCCGATACACGCTTCTTCTTGATGATGATTGGCGCCGCATTGGATTGCGCACCCATCTCCACCACCTTTTTATCACCCAGTTACCGAAGTAACAGCGTGGGCCTTAAGGTGGCCTTAACAGTTAAAACTGTCCGGATATCCCGTTATCGCGGCAAGCCCGCTGTTGCACGGCGCAGAATCAACGAGAGAAGACTAAAGCTGTTTTCAATCCCCTCAACATCCGCTTTGCCAAAGAAGCCGTCCAACTCATCATGAACACGCACGGCCTGATCCAGCAAGGGATCAGCACCCTCGGAATAAAGCCCGGCTTTAATCATCACTTCGGATTGCTCGTAGCTGCCGACCAGTTTCCGCGTTTCCGCGATCATCTGGTTTTCGGCTTCTGAGGCCGCGCCGGGCAAACTGCGCGAAACAGATCGGCTGAGGTCGATGGCCGGGAAGCGCCCGCGCTCAGCAATGTCGCGGCTTAGGACGATGTGCCCGTCCAACACGCCGCGTAGCATGTCCGCTATGGGCTCATCCATATCCGATCCGGCAACCAGGACACTGAATACGGCCGTGATGTCACCTTGAACCTGTGTTCCGGGTCCGGCGCGTTCGCATAGGTTGGCGATCAGCGGAGTGACCGAGGGAGGGAACCCGCGCAGCGATGGCGATTCGCCCATGGCAACGGCGATCTCTCGATGCGCTTCGGCAAAACGAGTGATCGAATCCGCCAACAGCAGCACGTTCAGGCCCTGATCACGTAGATACTCGGCCACAGACATTGCGGACCAAGCGCAGCGTCTTCGGGCCAGCGCTGATTGGTCGGACGTGGCTGCCACAACCACCGCCCGTTTCATGGTTTCGGGCCCAAGAGCATGGGCCACGAATTCGTTCACTTCACGTCCGCGTTCACCTATCAAGGCGACAACAACCACATCCGCCTGCATCGACCGCGCCAATGTCGCAAGTAGCGTAGATTTCCCAACCCCGGACCCCGCAAACAGGCCAACACGCTGTCCGCGCACGATGGGTAGCATTGTGTTCAGCATGGCTAGACCGGTTGCCATACGCTCACCCAAAGGCTTACGTTGAACGGCAGGGGGCGGCGCTTGCTGGATGTTCCGGTCCTGCCCACCGTTTAATAACGGTTTGCCGTCCAAAGGTCTGCCAAACGGGTCAATCACCCTACCCAACCAGTGCATTCCAGGTGCGAAATCAGGTGAGGGGTCAAGGCATACCCGATCCCCCAAGCTGACCCCATCGGGCGCAGAGCTGGGCATCATATGGATATGATCGGCACCGACATGCAGCACTTCACCGGCCAGATCGGGCCCCGCGCGGCGTTGCAATGTCAGCAAGTCACCGATTCGGGCCTGCCTGGTCAATCCGCTGACTTCAACGACTCCATGCGCAACTGCTGAGACAAGCCCGACATGGCGAACCGCAGTCATCCTGTTGAATTCACATTTCAGAAGCATTGGGTCGAGATCGGACATCGCAGGTTCTCCAACTGAGTTCTGAAAACTGTTTCTAAAGGAATCGGGGTTAAGCCTTGATTGAAATTGATCGAGGGAGAAGCCCCGATGTTCTATGACCTGAACGTCTTTAAGACAGCGCACGCTATGGCGACACATGCCGGACAACGGCAAGCCGTCATTTCGCGCAATATGGCCAACGCAGATACCCCCGGCTATCAGCCGCGCGATATCGAGGCTTTTCAAACAGCATTCGAAAATACAGGCCGGCAGACAGCCATGACCGCAACGCGACAGGGCCATCTGAATGGCGCGGATCAGGTGGCGCAGACATGGGTCGAACATGTCGCGGACCCGTCGAGCGATCCCAACGGCAATGGTGTTTCGCTGGAAGAAGAGATGCTGAAGGCGGTCGAAGTCAAACGCCAGCACGACCGCGCCATAGCTATCTACCGTTCGTCCATCGGGATCATCCGGACCAGTTTGGGTCGCGGGTAGAGGGGATCTGACATGAGTGATTTTTCCCATTCCCTATCCGCCTCGGCCAGTGCATTGCGCGCGCAAGCCGCGCGTTTGCGCCATGTGTCCGAGAATATCTCGAACGCTGACACACCGGGGTATCGGCGCAAAACTGTGCCGTTTGAGATGGTGCAAAAGGACGGCAAGGCGATGGTTCAGGCGGGCCAAGTGAAGCTCGATCGGCGCGATCTGAGCCGCATTCACGACCCGGGCCATCCAATGGCCGACGAAGGTGGCCATTATCTGGGGTCGAATGTCGATCTGATGATCGAAATCGCCGACGCGCGCGAAGCTCAACGCAGCTATGAGGCCAATCTCAAAATGTTCGACCAGACGCGGCAGATGTCGTCGAGTCTGATGGAATTACTCCGCAAATAAAGGAAAGCCAGAATGGATATCCGATCTCTGACAGCAGCGCAAAACTATGCGGTTGCACGCCCCGCAACACAGGCCGACCCCGAACAAGGCGGTATGGCGCAGGGAATGCGCTCGACCTTTCAGGATTTTGCCGCGACCTTGAAACACAGTGAGAAAATGGCCGAAACAGCGATGACAGGTCAGGCCGACCCGCACGCTTTGGTTCAGGCGTTGGCCCATACGGAACTGGCGGTTGAGACAGCCGTCATCGTGCGCAACAAGGTGGTCGAAGCCTATCAGGAAATCTTGCGGATGCCGGTCTGAGGGATGCTGAGCGAAGGTCTCTTCTATGACATCGTGCGACAGGCCTTGTGGATCGCAGTCATCACTTCGGTTCCAATTCTCGCAGTAGCACTGATTTCGGGCCTGATCGTGGGTCTGTTTCAAGCGCTGACATCGGTGCAGGAAATGACCCTGACCTTCGTTCCCAAACTGATCGCTATCGTCATCGTCTTCTGGATTTCGATGGGCTTCATGACCCAGACGCTTGTCACGTTTTTTACCGGGACACTTGTTCCACTGATTGCAGGAGGTCGCTGATGGACACTGCCTATGTCACCCTGTCCCGCCAATCTGGGCTGATGAATGAAATGCGGCTGGTTGCGAACAATATCGCCAATGCCAACACCACCGGGTACCGCCAACAGGGATTGGTGTTTTCGGAATTTATTCGCGATGTGCCGAACAACCCGTCCCTGTCCATGAGCCGCGCCGAAGCGCGCAATACATCCCTGCAACAAGGCGTTCTGACCGAAACGGGTGGTTCGTTCGATTTTGCCATCGAAGGCGATGGGTTTTTCATGGTTGAAACGCCAAAGGGCAATCGTCTGACACGGGCAGGCAGCTTCACACCAAATGCCGAGGGCGATTTGGTGGCTACAGATGGGTCACGTGTTCTCGACAGCAACGGGTCTCCGGTTTTCATACCTCCGGACGCGGCTTCGATTGATGTCGGCAGTGATGGGACACTCAGCGTGAATAGTCAGTTGTTGGGTCAAATCGGGGTCTACCGGGTCGATGAGCCAAAGGATCTGGTGCGCGAAGGCAATACCCGGTTCCGCCCCGCAGGAGATGTGTAAGCCGTTGATGAACCTGTTGTTTTGCATCGGTTTCTCGAAGGTTCAAACGTCAATGCCATTCATCAGGTTACGCGCCTGATTGAAATTCAACGCGCCTATGAGCTGGGTCAGAGCTTTCTGGAAACCGAAGACGAACGTGTACGCGGTGCTCTGAAGGCTTTGATGCGCTAATACTTTAAGGAGAATTCGAAATGCGAGCTTTGAAAATCGCGGCCACCGGCATGACCGCGCAGCAGATGCGGGTCGAGACGATCTCGAACAATCTGGCGAACATGAACACCACCGGGTACAATGCCCGGCGCGCTGAATTTGCCGATTTGCATTATCAGCAAATGGCGCGCGCCGGAGCCGTTAACGCCTCGGATGGAACGGTATTGCCCACCGGCATTCAATTGGGTCTGGGGGTCCGTCCTGCCGCAGTAAGCGTGCAGCTGGCCCAGGGTGGCTTGTCGGCAACCGGTAGTGATCTTGATGTTGCCATCGAGGGTCGCGGGTATTTGGAAGTTGCGCTTCCAAGCGGTCAATCTGCTTACACTCGGGATGGCAGCCTTAAACGATCGGCCGAAGGGCTTATTGTGACGTCGGACGGGTTCTCCGTGGCGCCAGAAATTACCATACCCGATGACGCACGGTCCATTTCGATCAATGCGTCTGGTGAGGTTTATGCGTATTTCGACGACGCGCCCGATGGGCAGTTGCTGGGCGAGTTCACGCTCGCCAGCTTCTCGAATGCAAAGGGTCTTGAGGCAATTGGCAGCAATCTGTTCAAGGAAACCGAAGCGTCCGGCGCGCCGGTTTTGGGCCTTCCGGGCGAAGATGGGTTGGGCACGTTGCGGCAAGGGTACCTTGAAGACAGCTCGGTCGATGCCGTGCGCGAAGTGACCGAGCTGATTGAAGCGCAACGCGGCTACGAAATGAACGCCAAGGTTATTTCCGCTGTTGATCAGATGATGAGCGCAACAACACAGGTGCGATGATGCGGTTCCTTTCCCTGACACTTGCGTTGGCGATGCCGTTGACGGCGCATGCCGACATGGTCGTATCCACCCGAACCATTCGCGCGAAAGAGATAATCTCGTCGGCCGATCTCGACGTGAAAGCCACAGATGTGGCCGGCGCAATTGCGAACCCACAGGATTTGATCGGGCAAGAGGCCCGGGTGGCCTTGTATCCAGGGCGCCCAATTCGAGACGGCGATGTAGGTCCGCCGGCCATCGTCGATCGCAATGATCTGGTCGTATTGGTGTTCGACCGTCGGCCCTTATCGATCACCGCGGAATGTCGCGCCCTGGGGCGGGGGGCGGTCGGTGACAGGATTCGCGTGATGAACCTCTCGTCGCGCACAACCGTGACCGGCCACATCCGGCCCGATGGCCAAATCGAGGTAAACTAATGTCTGGACTGTCAAAACTCATTTTGCTTGCTGTTCTAGCCGTATCCGCTTGTGGTCGGCTGGATCATCTCGGCAAAGCGCCAAGCTTTACACCTAACGAAGACTCGCCGGAACAAGTTGCGATGCTGTGGCCGGGACTGCCGCTGCACACCCAAACTCAGCGCTCGGTCGACAGGGCTTCGCTTTGGAGCGGTGGACAGCAATCCTTGTTGGGCGACCAAAGGGCGATCAAGAAGGGGGACATCCTGACGGTTGTTATCGAGCTGGACGAAAAGGCTGAGATTTCGAACAGGACAAACCGATCACGTTCTGGGTCTGAAAGTCTTGAAGTGCCCGGCCTGTTCGGTTTGCCGCAACGCGTGCAAGAGCATTTGCCCGATGGCGCGTCGTTGGATGAAGCCGTATCAATCGAGTCCGACGCATCAAGTTCTGGGCGAGGATCGGTCAGGCGCAACGAGAAACTGACATTGCGGGTCGCGGCAACTGTACTGGACGTGTTGCCAAACGGAGTTTTGTCAATTTCCGGTTCACAGGAGTTACGCGTGAACTTCGAATTGCGAGAGCTTTTAGTGGCCGGATATGTCCGTCCGCAGGATATCTCGCGCAAAAATGAGATCACTTATGACAAAATCGCTTCGGCTCGGGTGTCCTATGGTGGTCGGGGGCAAATCACAGACGTGCAGCAGCCGCGATACGGTCAGCAAGTCCTTGATTCCCTTTTGCCATTCTGAGGTGCGGACGTGATCAAGCTGTTGATACCGATTGTTTTTTTGTCTGTCGGGCTTGGTGTTGGGATTGGCGCGGGGATCGTCTTGGCGCCCGCCGAGGCGCCTGGCGGCACATCAGGTTCAAAAGAAGTGCATAAAGAAACCAAAGGATCTGAAGAAACGAAATCCAAGCCCAAGAAATCTCCCAAAAAGGACGGCGAGGGCGGGTTCGAATACCTCAAGATGACGAAGCAATTTGTGGTGCCGGTTGTCGAAGATGACAAAATCGCTGCTATGGTGACTCTGACGCTAAGTCTGGAAGCCGACCCTGCCATTACTGAGGCATTTTACTCCATCGAGCCAAAACTGCGGGACGCGTTTCTGCAAGTGATATTTGACCATGCCAATACCGGTGGGTTTAACGGAACGTTCACCGAGTCGGTTAATCTGAGTGTTTTACGCAAGGCTTTGCTGGAAGTGGCGCGTAAGGATTTAGGCCGCAATGTTTCTCAGGTCTTGATCATGAGCATCAATCGTCAGGACACATAAACGCGCCGCATCTGATCCAGGGCGTATTTGGTGCTGTTACTGGTTCGATTGCTTTTTGGCTAGGTCACGTCGATGGTCCTTTAGCAAGGTTGAGGACAGTCTTGCGATGGCTTCTTTGCGCCCAAATGCAGCTTTCAGCGCGTCAAGCTGTTCGCGCTTTTGAGCCCTCAGTCGCGCAAGATCCAAGTTCAACTGCCGTCGTGTGGCCGATTCCCATCCGTGCCACAGCATGTCTGTTCCGGTGACCCTGTACCCTTCTGCCTTAGAGCCATCCTGACGCGCCTGCTTCACCTGCGTATCCAGCCTTACCAGTTGTTGCTGAATATTGGCTTCTGCCTCAAGCACCGGGCGCAGCGTTTGGAACTGTTTCTGAAACACCGCCTCTGTCACGCTTTTGAGGTTCGACAGTTTGGAATACCTCATCTGATCTGTCCTTTTGCGCGCTTCCGCATGGCTTCTGCGAACCGGATCGCGGCGGCGACAGCGCGGTAATGCTCTTCTGTGATTTCCTGACCAATTTCCACGGTCGCGTGCAGGGCACGCGCGGTGGGTGGGTCGGAATGAATGGGAACACCGGCTTGCCCGGCGGCGGAGCGGATGGCCGCAGCAACTTCATCCACGCCCTTTGCGACACATACTGGTGCCGTGCGCATCGCCCGCGACCATTTGAGCGCCACGGAATAATGGGTAGGATTGACAATCACCACATCCGCATCGGACACGTCGGTCATCATCTGATTGGTCGCGATCTCCTGCGCGCGTTGACGGCGGCTTTGTTTGACATGCGGATCGCCCTCGGCATCCTTTGTTTCGTCTTGAATTTCCTTACGCGACATCCGGTTTTTGCGTATGTGTTCGGCATATTGCCAAAGATAGTCTACGACTCCGATTGCTAATGCGATGGCGATAACGATGAACAGGAATCGAAACAGCAGGTTCATCATCAACAAAATAGACGATTTTGCCGGCGCAGCGCTGGCCGAGAGGATTTCGGTAAGGTTGGCCCTCAGAAAAATAGCCAGCGATGTACCGTAGATCACAAGTTTGACCGAACTTTTGGCAAACTCGAACAACCCGCCACGACCGAACTTGTTTTTTGCGTTGGAAGGAATCGATATGCGCGACAATTTGGGTTGCAACTTGCTGGGGGCAAAGATCAGCGCGCGCTGGGCAATCAGGCTGAGCAGTACTGCTGCTGCAGGCAGGGCAGAAAACAATGC
The DNA here is from genome assembly GCF_900313035.1 of Ruegeria sp. EL01. GTDB lineage: Bacteria > Pseudomonadota > Alphaproteobacteria > Rhodobacterales > Rhodobacteraceae > Ruegeria. Next base: position 203,736 of record NZ_OMPS01000003.1, read on the forward strand.
GATTGGGACCAGCGCATTCCTAAGCATCCCTGCGACCGGAGCGGTGGCCGGGCCGGTCGAAACCAACTGTGCAATTTCATCCGATTGATCGAGGAGAACGACAAACAGGGCGCCTAGTTGTTCCGCCGCGTATTGGCCCGCCGTAAACAGCGCGACCAGAAAACCCGTGTAACCTGCGACCACCGACAAATCGCTGGATTTGGCGACCTCACCCTTTTCCCGCGCTTTTTGCAGCTTTTGCGGCGTGGGTTCAAATGACTTGTCACTGTCATCATCCGAAGCGCTCATCGCGGTGGCCCAACCGGGTTGAGAAAAAACGCGAACAGGTCGTCGGCCCAAACAGACAGGATCAAAGGGGCACCAGCGAACAGAAGGAATAAACCCGCGAACGTGATCGCAGGGGCACCGACGAAAGCCACCATCAATTGCGGCATCGCCCGGTTAATGACGCCCAGCGCCAGATTGTAAATCAGCGAGGCAATGACAAATGGTGTTGCAAGGGCGAAGGCCAGGCGGAAGCTGTGCGATATCTGCTGAACGCCCCATTGCGACAAGTCCGGTGCGGCGGGGGCCGTACCCATTGGAAAAAGCATGTAGCTGTTGATCAGGAACTGCGCGGCACGAATATGCAGGCCCAGCAGGGTCGCAAGCGCCAGCCCCGCCAGCGTCAGATGATAGCCCATCGCAGGTACCGGATCAGCCGCTGCCCCGCCCAAAAGTTGCGAGAGAGAGGTCGATTGAGCAGCGATGGAGCCGGCGGTTTGAAGCGCCAAAACAAACAGCCGTAACCCCATACCAAGAACCATTCCAATCAAGACTTCAGTCCCGACAAGACGCACCATCGACAAAAAGCCAGGCGCGAAATCGGGTGGGTGTATTGCGGGCCAAACAACAAGAGTAAAAGCTGCGGAAAGACCGAGCTTGACGCGGACCGGAATGCTGCGCTCGCCAAAGGCTGGAAGCAGTGAAACCAGGGCAGATACCCGCAAGAACACAGCGAATAGCTGCCATAATCCATCCCCCAGATGCTGCAACAGCTCTGGCGGCAGGGCAATCACGCGGGCACCGTTCCAACCAGCGCAGGTCGGGCCTCGAGCCCGATTTCCTCGAACGACAATACTGGGTTCGACATACCGCGGGCGTGCATAATTGTACGTAGCAGACGACGGCGGCGAGTTGATGTTACGACGGCCGGAAACAAGCCGTGATCGGCGGATTGCGTTACGCTGTCGGCGACGCCGTCGGCAAGTTTGTTGAACAGGTTCGGCGGCAACGCCACGTCCAACCCGGCATTCGGAGCATCGATTTGGTAGGTGGCGAACGTGTCCTCCCACTCCGGCGCAAGCTGGATCAGGGGGATCGAGCCGTCCTCGCGTTTCATATCGGCTACCAGTTGAAAACCCAGCCTTTGGCGCACCAGCTCGCAAATGCCTTCGGGTTGGGTGGTTGTCAGCCGTGCCTCGGCCACGCTTTCCAGGATCAGCGCCATGTTTCGGATGGATACGCGTTCATCCAGCAGCAGGCGTAACACTGCGTGCAGCGTGTCGATTGGAACCTTGTCCGGGACCAACTCATCCAGCAGCCTACGGTTGGCCTCGGCCCTGACCGGATCGCTGAGGCGGGTCATTTCGGACAACAAGCGGCGTAGGGATTTCAGGGTCAACAGGCGCGAGAAATTCTGTTTGATGATTTCCAGCAAATGCGTTGCCAGTATTTCCGGAGGCGACACGATCGTGGCCCCGCTCAGCGCGGCTTCTTCCTGGTCTTTGGGCAGAATCCAGCGTGCAGGTGCTCCATAGACAGGTTCGGTCACGTCATTCCCATCAGGCAGAAGATCCAGCCCATCTTGCACCAGTGCCAAAACCAGATCGGGGTTCAACACACCGCGCGCCTGTTCGACCCCATGCACCTTGATCACGTAGGTGCCGGTTGGCAGATCGGCCCGGTCGGTCAGGCGAATTTCGGGCAGGATCAACCCAAAGCTTGAGGCCACATACGTCCGCATATTGGCGATCCGCGCATCCAACCCTGTGCCTTGATTCAAGACCATGCTGACCAGATCCGGTGCAAATTCCAGATGTACGTCATCCAGATCCAGTATGTCGCCGATGGCCTGGGACACGGGCGCGTCCGTCTCGGTCGCTGGAACCTGAGCTTCGGCCTCGGCCGCTTTTTGCTTTTGGTAAACGTGGTAGGCCGCGTATCCCAAAACCGCTGCGCCCAGAATAAAGGGCAAAAACGGCAAGCCGGGTACGAGTGCGAACAGAACCATCAGCATCGCAACAGTTCCCAGTGCGGCCGGATGACGCCCAAGTTGCGAGAAGATCGCGCTGTCGGTCGCCCCTTGTGTGCCGCCCCGGGCCAACAGAAGCGCCGATGCAATTGAGATGATCACTGCTGGGATTTGCGAGACCAGCCCATCGCCGACGGTCAGGATTGCATAAGTTTCAAACGCGGATGAGACCGGCATACCGTGCACGATCACACCCATCACCAGACCCATGACGAGGTTCAACAGAGTGATCAGCAACCCGGCGACCGCATCACCTTTGACGAATTTCGATGCGCCATCAAGCGAGCCGAAGAAGGTGGTTTCCTGCTGTTCCCGTTCGCGCCGTTCCTTGGCCTGTTGATGATCGATGGCCCCTGCCGACATGTCGCTGTCGATGGCAAGTTGTTTGCCGGGCATCCCGTCCAGTGCAAAGCGCGCCCCGACCTCGGCCATGCGCGCCGCGCCTTTGGTGATGACCATGAAGTTCACGATCAGCAACACGCCGAACACCACGAGACCCAGAAAGATGCTGCCGCCCATGACGAAATTGGCAAAGCCTTCAATCACGTCGCCCGCCGCGCTTGGGCCGGTATGACCTTGTCCAATGATCAGTTTGGTGGACGAAACGTTTAGCGACAGGCGCAGCATCAGCGACGCCAGCAGGATCGTCGGAAATGATGAAAAATCCAAAGGCCGCTCGATGAACAGCGTCAGGGTGAAGATCAGAATCGCCAGCGCAAAGGATGTGGCCAACCCGACATCAAGCACCCAGGCGGGCATCGGCAGGATCATCATCACGATGACCGTCATCAGCGCCAGCGCCAGCAAAACCGTGGGTGAAAACAGGGATCGGGGGTCGAACTTGGGCACGCAGAGCTCCTAGTTGAAGGCGATGAAGGCGGTCGCAGTTCCAGCTGCTGGCACCAGGGAGCCCAGCACCCCTTGCGGGGGTTGTTCGGTGTGAAGCGGGATCAAAGGGGCGGCGGCACCGGTAAAGGGATCTCGGGATAGCCGAGCGGTTTGCGTGGGCTGGGTACCATCAAGCTGCGCCAGAACGGTCTGAAAGCGCCCGCGATACGCTTCGGCCAGTGATTGCGTGCGGGAATGGTACGCGCCAGCTGCGGCAGGCCAGGACCCCAGTTCGGCATGCAGTTGTTTCAAAAACCGGGCTGCGTAGGTGGCGTTTTCATCCGGATCGAACATCGCGTCGATGGATCGAAACGCCTTGCCGTGCCAACGGTAGTTGATTTGAAAGCATCCGACGTCAAAGCTGCGCACACCAGCCTTGAAAATCTTGAACACGTAGGATTTCGCCTCAACCTCGGAGGTGAACCAATACCCTTGTCCTTCGACATTGATGGTCCAGGGCCAGGGTTCCAGATGGCCATCGCGGGTGTGCCCGGTTTCCACGCGCGCGATGGCGCGCAAAACATCCAGCGGCACATCTTCGGACAAAGCCGCCCGATGGGCCGCTTGATCACAAATTTCGTCATGGGCGTTGGGCATGGCTAGAACTGCCGGCGCTATCAACACATGCGTCAGGAATAGGAAAAACGGGAACTTGCGATTTGGCATTCTGCCGGTCCGGGATTCTGATCAGTCCGGGCCAAGCTAGCCAGTCATTGGTTTACAGCCGGTTATCGGCCCATCATTTTCGATCAATCCGCCTGCCAAATACAACGCTGGTGTTGGTGCGCAACACGCCCGGAATCTTGGCCAGCTCATCAACAATGATGTCCAGATCCTCGATCCTTGGTGCCTCGGCCGACAGCAGCAGGTCAAACTCACCATTGATCGATAAGCAGCGTTTGACCTCGGGATAGGCTTCAAGCCGCTTGATGATACGTGTGGTTTCCTTCTGTTGTACTTCCAGCAAGACAACAACCTGTACGCGTGGGGCGTCTTCGGGCGCGCTTAGAACAACGGAATACCCGGCTATTACCCCACGATCTTCCATCCGACTGATCCGTTCGTGCACAGTTGTGCGTGCCACGCCCAGTTTTGCAGCGATTTTCGTGGTCGACTCGCGGGCGTTGTGTTGCAGCGCGGTGATGATGCGGCGATCAAGCTGATCCATGGGGTCTCCGTCATGGGTTCGCTATGGTGTATTTCAGATCGGTGCCAAGGCTCAAGGCTGGTGCGTTGCCGAATGTTTCTCGGAACGGGGCCAGATCAACAATGCTGTGCCCAGACCACAAATCGCGGCACAGGTCATCCAGGTTAGCGCAACGGTTGCGCCGAACTGTGTCATCAGCCAGCCCGCCAATGGATAAAGGACCAACCAACAGGCATGCGACAGGGTGAACTGCGCTGCGAACAGGGCCGGTCGATCCTCGGCCTTAGCAGAGCGGGTTAAGAGGCGTCCGGATGGGGTCAGTGTCACGGAATACCCGAAACCAACAAAGCCCCACAGCGTGGTGATTAGAACCAAAGTCATAGGATCGGTAGCTGACAGAAAGGCCGCCGTTGCCATAGATGCGATCCCAATCGTAGATCCTGTCAACATGACACAGCGATCTTCGAACTGATCCAACAAGGATGGCAAAGCAAAGGCCGCAATCATCGAACCACCGCCGAACCCTGCCAAAGCCATGGCCACCGCGCTTTCGGACAGGCCCAGATCGGTGCGGATAATGACCACCGTGTTGACGATGACCATCGCACTTAGCGCCGCTGCAGACCAGCTGAGCGCCAGCAGACCACGTAAACGAGGCGTCGCGAGGTAGATGCGCATACCGCGTGTTGTCCTGTCGTAGATGCCTTGTCGCCGGGTCGATTTGGGTGATGGCAGTGCCACCGATACAACAAGAACCGCCGAGGCGACGAACCCAAGGCTTGTGCCCCAAAACAAGGTCTCAAAGCTGAGAAAGACCAAAAGGGCAGCCGCCAGCATGGGGCTCAGCAAACTTTCCATATCGACCGCTAGGCGGGACAGGGACAAGGCGCGTGTATAGTCGCGCTCATCCGGCAGAACATCGGGGATCGTGGCCTGAAACGCTGGGGTAAATCCGGCAGATGCGGATTGCAGCACAAAGATGAGGACATAGACCTGCCAAACCTCGGTTACAAAAGGCAGGCACAAGGCAACGGCCGCCCGCACCAGATCCAGAACCACAAGCATCTTGCGCCGATCAAGCTGTTGGGCGAAGGCGGCGGCCAATGGGGCAATACCGACGTAAGCCAGCATTTTGATGGTCAATGCGGTGCCCAAAACCATCCCGGCGGCGTCCCCGGCCAGATCATATGCCAACAGGCCCAGTGCGATTGTGGCCAGCCCTGTACCCGTCAGGGCAACGACTTGCGCAGCCAGCAGGTGACGGTAGGTGCGGTTCCGCAGAACACTCAGCATAGGTTACAAATACTTCGTTATGGTTTTGAAATCCTCGAAGTCCGGCCGATTGCTTTCGGCGTCTGGTGACAGGCAATGGTCGATGTGATCATGGATCAAAACGCGCTTGGCCTTGATGATCGCTTTTTCGACGGCGAACAACTGTTGGGCTATGTCCGAACAGGGTGCCTGATCTTCGAGCATGGTAATGACTTTGCCTAAATGCCCATAGGCACGCCTGAGACGTGCGGTGATTTGCGGGTGCGACTGGTGTGGATCATCTTTCATACATATCCATATCCCCCCCATGGGGATAATAGCAAGAGCTGAGGCATTGATCGGCCCGTGTCTAAGGGGTGGCGTTGAGTTTATGGGTCAAACCGCCTATCTCGGGGGCAATATGGCACAAAGGACAAATCCGTGGCGAACCATTTGTACAAAAACGACCTGCCCGACGGGTTGGACATGGGCCCCGTAGTGGCCATCGATTGTGAAACCATGGGGCTTAACCCGCATCGGGATCGCCTTTGCGTCATCCAGATGTCCGGCGGGGACGGCAACAGCCATATCGTTCAGGCGGAAAAGGGGCAGACCGAGGCGCCCAACCTATGTGCCATGCTGGAAAACCCGGATGTATTGAAGCTGTTCCATTTTGGCCGCTTCGACATCGCCGCGATGTACCATGCCTTTGGCGCTTTGGCCGCGCCGGTCTATTGCACCAAGATCGCCAGCCGTCTGATCCGGACCTATACTGACCGGCACGGGTTGAAGAACCTGTGTCAGGAGCTGATCGGGGTTGATATCTCGAAACAACAGCAGATGAGCGACTGGGGAGCAGAAACCCTGACTGATGCACAATTGGACTATGCCGCCTCTGACGTGCTGTATCTGCATCGCCTGCGGGATGAACTGAATGCGCGGCTGGCCCGTGAAGGCCGGGTCGAGATGGCGCAGGCCTGTTTTGATTTCCTGCCCATGCGTGCGAAACTGGATCTCGCTGGTTGGCCCGAAACGGATATCTTTGCACACTCATGACCGACACTGAATCTTTCCTGAGAACGGCCCGACAGGTCATCACGGACGAAGCCCGCGCGCTGGACATACTGACCGAGGGCCTGGACGAGCATTTTGCCGAAGCGGCGCAACTGATCCTGCAGGCAACGGGCCGCATCATCATCAGTGGGATCGGTAAATCCGGCCATATCGGACACAAGATCGCAGCGACATTGGCCAGTACCGGAACGCCTGCCTATTTCGTGCATCCGGCCGAAGCCAGCCATGGTGATCTGGGTATGGTGTCCAAGGGGGACGTGGTGCTTGCCATATCGAACTCGGGTGAAGCACCCGAGCTGGCAAACCTTCTGGCATTTACGCGCCGGTTCGGCATCCCGTTGATCGGATTATCGAGCAAGCCCGAAAGCACGCTGATGAAACAGGCAGATGTGCATCTGCTGATCCCGTCGATGGGCGAGGCATGTGGGTATGGCATGGTGCCTTCGATTTCGACAACGCTGACATTGGCGATGGGCGATGCGCTGGCCATTGCGTTGATGAAGTACCGGGACTTCAAGCCCGAGGATTTTCGCGCGTTCCACCCTGGTGGCAAGCTGGGGGCGCGGCTTAGTACCGTGCGCGACCTGATGCACACAGGCCGGGCGTTACCGCTGGTCGCGGCAAGTACCCCGATGAGCGATGCGTTGATTGAGATCAGCCAGAAGGGGTTTGGTGTCGCCGGCGTCACTGATGCACAAGATGCTCTGATGGGGATTATCACCGATGGTGACCTTCGGCGTCACATGGACGGGCTGCTGGACAAGACAACCGAACAGGTCATGACACAAAACCCGACCACCATTGCGCCGGGCGCGTTGGCGGAAGAAGCAGTGGCGATCATGAATGACCGAAAAATCACATCGCTTTTTGTGGTCGATCCTGAGACGTCAGGCCAGGCACAGGGTTTGCTGCACATCCATGACTGCCTGCGTGTCGGGTTGGGCTGAGGGAGGCTGAGGTGGACCGATATTCACGTATGGTTCAGTTCTTTAAGGTCCTGTTGCCGCTGGCGGCTATTATCATGCTGTCCACAGTCTTCCTGCTGTCTCGCAGCATTGAAACCAATGTCTCGGTTCCATTTGCTCAGAAAGACATCGATGCGCGTCTGGCAGAGCAGGTGGTTACGCAGCCAAACTATCGTGGGACCACGCGCAAAGGCGAAGATGTCCAGATCGAAGCAACACAGGCAACCCAAGGTTCGGAAGAATCGGTTCCCGCTGCGTCCGAGTTTCGGGGGCGCTTTGGCTTGTTGAACGGTGGCGTGATCACGCTGGACTCGAATTCCGGTCTTATACGACCGGACCTTGGGACGGCGACGTTTGTCGGCGATGTCGTCATTACGACAACTGACGGTATCCTGGTCACCACGGATCTTCTGAACACATCGCTTGATGAAATTCGCGGTGATACGCCGGGACAGGTGAACGGAACCGGGGTGATTGGTGATTTTTCAGCGGGACGAATGACTTTCGGGACTGAAAAAAAGGACGGTCCGGTCCATATTCTTTTTACAGATGGCGTTAAGCTGGTATATGAGCCTGAAAAAGCAGAAAGATAACCTGTGTTCTATTTTCGTTTTGTCCTTTTGTGTTTCTTACTGGTAACGGGTGCCGTTTCTGCAACTGCGCAGCAAGCGCAGCTGGCGTTTGGGTCTGTGAAGACCGACCCCAGCCTTCCGGTCGAAGTGACCTCAGAAACGCTGAACGTGAATCAAGAGGACGGATCAGCCGAATTCGTGGGCAATGTTATCGTCATTCAGGGCGAAATGCGTTTGACCGCCGAGCGGGTTCTGGTCATCTACAATCAAGACCGTTCGGCCATCGATCGCATGGAAGCCACCGAAAACGTGGTTCTGGTCAGCCCACCAGATGCGGCCGAGGGTGACTGGGCTGAATACACGATTGATTCAGGTGTGATCGTGATGAAGGGCAATGTGTTGCTGACACAAGGCCCGAGCATAATTAGCGGCGATCAGATGAACGCAAACCTGACGACCGGCACAGCGACTATGACGGGGCGGGTCAAGACGATCCTGCAGCAGGGGAACAACTGATGACCACCCCTAATCTGTCCGTTGCCGAGGGTAGCGCTGGGCTCAGAATCGAGAAGCTGCGCAAGTCTTATCGCAAGAAAACCGTCATCCGGGACGTCTCGATGACGCTTGGCCGGTCTGAGGTGGTTGCGCTTTTGGGGCCGAACGGCTCGGGCAAAACCACGACCTTTTACTCAGTGGCTGGTTTGGTGTTTCCCGAAGCGGGCACAGTTACGCTGGACGGGCAAAACGTTACAACACTACCGATGTATCGGCGCGCTCGTATGGGTATCGGTTACCTGCCGCAGGAGATGTCGATCTTTCGCGGTATGAGCGTTGAAGACAACATCGCCGCTGTACTGGACATCACCGTCAATCACGCGCACCGGCGCAAAGAACGGCTCGAAGAGCTGCTGTCCGATTTCTCAATCGAGCATCTGCGACGTGCACCTGCGCTGGCCCTATCCGGAGGCGAGCGCCGCCGCGTTGAGATTGCGCGCTGTCTGGCCGCCGACCCGAAGTACTTGCTGCTGGACGAGCCGTTTGCGGGCGTCGACCCCATCAGTGTGGGCGATATTCGTCACCTTGTGGCAGATCTCAAGAAACGGGGAATCGGTGTGTTGATCACTGATCACAACGTCCGGGAAACGCTGGAGATTGTCGATCGCGCCTATATTCTGCATGACGGTCAGGTGCTAATGTCGGGTACGCCCGAAGAAGTTGTGGACAACGAAAACGTCCGCCGCGTGTACCTGGGTGAAAATTTCCGAATATCATAAGCTTGCGCGGAATTGCGCCGGGCGCCCGGAGGAAATCGCGTATATACACTCCTGTTTTGATTGACTCTTCCACCGTCTCTTGCCTCAATTGGTGCATGGTATTTCTTCGGTTCCAGACTGGATCACGATGTCCCTTCTTTGAGGGGTGTGACCACAGACAACCGCAGGATATGCCCTTACCCCCCACCCGATAATAACAGGCACGTCGCGTAACGTGACGTCAGAATGGGTGTGAAATGTGAAGGAGACCACATGCGTTACCAAATAAGCGGAAAACAGATCGACATCGGCGCGGCCCTGCAGACCCATGTGCAGACCGAGTTGGGTGAGGTTGTGGGCAAATATGCCCAGCGCCCCACGGATGCCAATGTTGTCTTTTCCCGTTCAGCGCATGAATATGTATGCGAAACTACAGTACATTTATCTACAGGTCTGACGGCGCAGGCCAAGGCGCATGCAACTGAAATCTACGCGGCATTCGAAGGGTGCTGTGAAAAGATGGATAAGCAATTGCGTCGCTACAAACGCCGGCTCAAGGACCATCACAAGGATCGATCAGAACCGGTTGAACTCTTTGGTGCGTCCTCTTATATCCTCGCGTCTGAAGAATCAGGGACGGCTGACGAACCCGAATCTCTGCAGCCAATGATCGTGGCTGAGATGGAAACCAAGATCCCATCGTTGAGTGTTGGTGAAGCTGTCATGCAGATGGAACTGGCTGGCGCCCCGGTGTTGGTGTTCCGCAACGAGAACAAGGACGGATTGAATGTGGTGTATCGTCGGGAAGACGGAAACATCGGTTGGATTGATCCGTAACAGGCAAAGATAGCGAGGCAGGCCTCTGCGAAGCAGAGGCAATGTCATGGAGCATGATCATGGAGCTTTCGAGCATACTGAAGCCCGAGGCAGTACGCGTATTGTCTGCAGCTTCCAGTAAGAAGCGGTTGTTTCAGGAAATAGGTGATGTCGCATCAGCAACACTGGGTCTTGAGGCCCAGGTCGTTGTCGATTGCCTGCTGGAGCGCGAAAGCCTCGGCCCCACAGGCGTGGGGCATGGTGTGGCGCTGCCGCATGCGCGCCTGTCTGAAATTGAAACGGTGTCGGGTGTGTTCGTCATGCTGGAAAAACCCATCGATTTCGGGTCGGTGGATCGGCAGCCTGTTGATATCGCCTTTTCGCTCTTTGCCCCGGAAGAGGCTGGTGTTGACCATCTTAAGGCATTGGCTTTGGTGTCGCGGACGCTGCGCGATACCTCAGTCTGCGCCAAATTGCGGGCCAACCCTGACCCGACCAAGCTCTATGCTATTTTGACCGAAGCTCAATCAATGCAAGCGGCGTAAACAAAAAAGCCCCCAGACGATGGGGGCTTTTGCGTCTTAAGGCAGCGTTGTTCAGCCGCCGGTTCCCATTTCAAGCGTCCACCAGATCTTGCCGCCACCTTCCTGGTGCCATGCAAACCCCATTTGTGTGGCTTTCGAATCCATTATGACGGAACGCGGGCCAGGTTCCTGCATCCAGGCGGCCAGCGTCTCCGTTTCGGTTTCATAGGTTTCTGAGATTGCTTCGCCCAGAAATTTCCCGAAATATCCAACCCGCGCGGCCCGATCCAGAGGCGATGAGCCATCTGAGCCGAAGTGCCAGGGACGATTCTGTCGGGCCATGTCCTTGGAATGCGTCGCCGCAGCTGCGTTGAGTTGTGAATTCAGTTGAACGGCTTGCAAACCTTGCGCCTGCCGCAGTGCATTCACCGAATCAAGCATGCGGAACTGCAACTTTTCCGGGTTGCCCCGAATCTTGTAAACAGTCGGCAAAGGCCGCCCGTCTGGGCCAATTGTGGAAGTTCCGCCGTCGGTACATGCCGCCAGCGCGACAAAGCAAATCAATAGTAAAGAAACGATGCGCGTCATGTTTGACCTGATTATTGTGTCGTCTCAGGGCATAGCGCGCCTTACTGTTCTGAGCAAATGCGCAATGGCCACATGTCGCGTGATTCTGCCGGTTTGGTTTGCGACTGAAGCATTCTGGCCATAGAATACCCCGAATTTCAGATGTCGCGATAGAAAAGGACCGCTTCTCATGGTCAGGAAACGCATTCCCTTATCAACCCGCCGTGGGTTTATTGTTGGTGCAACGGCAACATTGGCGAGCCCGGCGATTGCACAATACATTCCTGGCGATCCCCTGCGCCCTGCGCCCGGGGACGAGCCGGCTGTACGTCGTAACATTTCTGGGTTCCGCGCGCTTGAATGGCAGCCCTATTTTTCGAACACGCGAAACGGCGCCATTCTGGTCGATACCGTATCCCGAGCGCTGCATTATTGGTCAGATGATCAATCAACCTACAAACTTTACCCCTCATCAGTGCCGCTGACCGAAGAAATGACCCGCCGGGGGCGTACCAGCGTGATCCGCAAGGTCGAAGGCCCAACATGGGCGCCGACGCCGTCGATGAAGAAAAGAAACCCCGAATGGCCGGATTTCATTCCTGCCGGTCCCGATAACCCGTTGGGAACGCACGCGTTGTATCTGGGTTGGAAGTATTATCGCATCCACGGCACCCACGACACGCGTAAAATCGGGCGCCGGTCGTCCAATGGCTGCATCGGGTTGTTCAACAACGACATCGCCGAGTTGTTTTCAATGACGAAGGTCGGCACGCAAGTGTTGCTAATTTGACGACATTTTCGCGCTCGAAGCTGCTTGCCGCTCAAGTTGCAATTGCATTCCAGCTTTAATGCTGATTAGAAAAAAGCCACGAGGTAAGTCTTAGGTGTGTGCTTCCGGATATCGGAATCACGCAAATTCTGGAGGTTAATATGAAAAAACTCGTTCTCGCCGCTGCTCTGACGGCTGCTGCTTCGACTGCATTTGCTGGCAACCTGGAAGAGCCGGTTGTTGAAGCACCTGTTGTTGTAGAAGAAACTCAGGGTTCTTCGCAGGGCATCCTGCTGCCATTGATTCTGCTGGTCGTTGTTGCCGCAGCTGTTGCAGCCGGTTAATTCTACGAGCGAAATTCAGAGAAAAGGCGGTGGAGCAATCCACCGCCTTTTTTCACGTCTAATTGTCGCGCGTGTCAGTCCAGCCAACCATTTAGGTTGTCCTCAATGATCGTGCTGAGCGCTTTGATATGCGGCGCATCGTCGTTCAGGCAGGGAATATAGGTGAACGTCTCACCGCCCGCCTCTTCAAAGCTTTCCTTGATCTCTTCGTTGATCTCTTCCAGCGTTTCGATGCAATCGGCGGAAAAGGCCGGTGCCATGACGGCGATGTTCTTTTTGCCCTGACGCGCCAGTTCGGCCACGTGATCAACCGTATAGGGCTTCAACCACTCTTCAGGGCCAAAGCGCGATTGGAAGGTCGAGATTATCTGGTCGTCTGACCATCCCAGCCGCTCCGTCAGCAGTCTTGACGTTTTCACGCATTGGCAGTGATAGGGATCGCCCTGCTGCAAATAGCGTTCAGGCATGCCGTGGTAAGAACAGACCAGAACATCGGGTCTGGTATCCATCGCGGCATAGGCGCGCTCGACCGACTGTGCCAGTGCGTCAATATAGCTCGGTTCTGCATAATAGGCCGGAACGGTGCGACTGGCGGGTTGCCAGGTCTCTTCCATCAACGAACGAAAGAACTGGTCATTCGCCGTTGCCGTCGTTGCGCCCGCATAATGAGGATAAAGCGGGAAGAACAGAATGCGGTCGCAGCCTTCGGCCACCATGTGCCGAACCTTGGACTTGGTGGAAGGGTTGCCGTAGCGCATGCAGAAATCCACCATGACCTGATCACCATAGCGCGCCTGCATCGTATCACGCAGTTTTGCGGTCTGATCTTTTGTGATCGTCATCAGAGGGCTTTCGCCCTTGTCGTGGTTCCAAATGGATTTGTAGGCCTCGCCCGAGCTGAAAGGGCGCTTGGTCAGGATGATGCCCTGCAGAATCGGCTGCCATTTCCAAGCGGGGTAGTCGATCACGCGCTGATCTGACAGGAACTCATTCAGATAACGCCGCATCGGCCAATAGCTGTAGTCGTCGGGCGTGCCCAAATTAGCCAGAAGAATCCCAACGCGCCCCATTTTGACCTTCGGGTGGTCGGCGGGTGCATGAGCGGGGCGGGTTGCATCAAACATATTGGCTTCCTGAGTTCATATGGTCCGGCCTGAGATAAAGGGAAAAACCCGTTCGTCAATCCGGCAGATTGCCCTCATCCGTGTTCAGGGCGTCGGCAAGGCGCATCTGCGCTGATCCAGGACGCAAGGCTTTGGGTTGGCTTGCATCGGGGGACCAGCCGGTCAGGCAGATCAACTCGAACGTTGCAGGCAGCCGGTTTTCTGGTGTTGCGAAGTGTTTGCTATAGATTTTCTGCGCCTGGTCAAACACTTGCCGTCGGGACATGCGCTTCAGGCGATCTGAAAGAACATTGGTTTCGCCCATCGCGCGCAGATCGCGCATCAGATGGTGTAGGTCCCGGTATTCGGCCGTCAGCGTGGCTGCATCGGCCACTGGCAATGCCAACCCCGCCCGTTGCAGCAGGGACCCCAGTTCGCGCAGTTCGGCCATGGGCGCGACCCGGGGGCTAAGCCCACCCGTGACAGCGATTTCGGCCTGCCCGAGTGCGGCGCGCAACTGGTGCAGGGTTTCGCCCCCCAGACACACGACCAGCAGCAGACCATCGGGGCGTAACGCACGGTGGCATTGGATGAGCTGCCCAACCGGGTCGTTGGCCCAATGCAAGGCCATGGCATGGATCACCAGATCATGTGCGCCGGGGGTCAATGCCAGCGTCTCGTCGTCCGGAACGACCTTCGCATCTGGCAAAACGCCCTGCCAGATTTGACGGAAAGGCGTCACGATGGCTGGCGCCGTAAAGGTCCTGTTAACCATCGATAGCCGATCCTGCACTTCGTCTATGGCGGCTCGGTGCAGAAACAGGGCGTCGTCCTGTGCACGCGCGCGGCGTCGGGTCAGGGCTGACCGGTCAAACAGAGAGGGTGCGGTGGACGCAGGCAGTTTCATAGGTCGCAAGTATCGCATTTGGCAGCGAGTTCAAACTGCTGTCGAACTGATCTATCCGCCCAGATGTTTAAGTTGCGGCGAGCTGACGGAATCAGATTTCGGCCTATGCGGTGCATGTTGGCGCGATACACCCTTTACCGGCGGAACGGTTTGCGAGAGTTGTGGGATGCCCTTGCCTGGTGGAGCGGATGGTCACCGAATCGAGTGTGATGATTGCCTGAAGGCACCTCGCCCCTGGCAGGATGGACGTGCGGCATTGTTGTATCAGGGACGTGCTAGGTCTTTGATCCTTGCGCTGAAACACGGTGACCGACCCGAGCTGGCCAAGCCCGCCGCGCGGTGGATGGCGCTGGCTGGGCGCACGCTGTTCAGACCCGGCATGGTCATCGCTCCGGTTCCGTTGCATTGGTCACGCCTGATCAAGCGGCGGTACAACCAATCAGCGCTGTTGGCCCATCATCTTGGGCAAGAGGTTGGGCAGGAGGTTTGCCCTGACTTGCTAGTGCGCCAGACTAAAACACCAGTATTGGACGGTAAGACTGCGGCGGAACGGGCTGAAATACTGAAAAATGCGATTTCATCACACCCGAAACGATGTCACAGGATCCGTGGGCGGGATGTTCTACTGGTCGATGATGTGATGACCTCGGGCGCGACTCTGGCCGCATGTGCGCAGGCTTGCACATCATCGGGGGCAAATCATATTTTCGTGTTGGTACTGGCACGCGTTGCCAAGGATGCCTAATTCGCGGCAAGTTACGCGAAACGCGAAGGAACGGAATATGAAATCGGTTGAAATCTATACCTCGCCGCTATGCGGGTTTTGTCATGCCGCCAAACGGTTGCTGAAACAGAAAGGGGTCGAGTTCAAGGAAATCGACGTCTTGATGCATCCCAAGCGCAAGCCTGAAATGATTCAACGCGCTGGTGGCAAGCGCACCGTACCGCAGATTTTCATCGGCACTGACCATGTTGGCGGCTGTGATGATCTGTATGATCTGGAGCGGCAGGGCATACTGGATAACCTGTTGGCAGCCTGATGAAAACCGCGCTGCTGCAACTCACCTCTTCTGACGACCCGGTCCAGAATCTGGACACGGTACGCTCGATGATTGCCGAGGCCGCCGGGCAGGGCGCGCAGTTCATACTGACGCCCGAGGTGACAAACTGCGTTTCCAATAGCACCACGCGGCAACGCGAAGTTTTGCAGTTCGAAGAAGACGACATTTCACTGGCAGGTCTGCGCGAACAGGCCGCGGCGCTGGGCGTCTGGTTGTTGATCGGGTCGCTGGGGATCAAAACCCACGATGCGGATGGGCGGTTTGCCAACCGGTCTTTCATGATCGACCCAACCGGTCAGATCGTGGCGCGCTATGACAAAATCCACATGTTTGATGTGCAGGTCACGGAAACCGAAACCTTTCGCGAATCAGCCAACTACCGGCCCGGTACAACGGCGGTTGTCGCCGAGACGGATTTTGGCAAAGTTGGGCTGACTATTTGTTACGATATACGATTTCCCCATCTGCATGCGGCGTTGGCGCAAGCTGGTGCGCGAATCATCACGGTTCCGGCGGCCTTTTCTCCGGTCACCGGGGCGGCGCATTGGGCATCGTTGCTGCGCGCACGGGCGATCGAAAACGGCTGTTGGTTCCTTGCGCCAGCTCAGACAGGCGAACACCCTAAAACACGTGGAAAAACACGCCATACATACGGTCACAGCATGGTTGTGGCCCCGTGGGGAGAGGTGCTGATCGACGCAGGCACCGATCCGGGCATTCACTTTTTCGATTTGGATGATAGTTCTGTGGCAGAGGCGCGCCGCCGCGTGCCCTCTTTGACACATACCCGTCCCTTCGACGGGCCTTGATCCAGAATCGGGCCATGACTGACGAGAAAAATGCCCTGGCGGTCACGCTGTTCAGCGAGATCCTGACCGCCGATCAACTGTTGCGGAACCGGCTGAGCCGCGTTTTGCCCAAGGGCATGGAAATCTCGCATTTCTCGGTGCTGAACCATCTGGTCTTTGTTGGAGACGAACGCAGTCCGGCGCAATTGGCCAATACGTTTCACGTCACCCGAGGTGCGATGACCAACACATTGGCCAAGCTGGAATGGGCGGGTTACATTCATATCCGTCCCGATTGGGACGATGCCCGCCGTAAAATGGTGGCGATCAGCCCCGCTGGGCGGCGCGCCCGCGATCAGGCGATTTCATCCATCGCGCCGCTGATCAACCGTGTGGTCGGAGAGCTGGGTTTGGAACGTGTCCGCAGCACATTGCCCGTACTGCGGGATTTGCGGTTGCAGTTGGAGGGGGAGTGAGGAGCCGTGGCAACCGCGCCAAAATAGCGGATCTCATCATACTCGAGACTAAAACCACTGATGAAACAGCGGTGTCTGTCTCGCGACTATGATCTTGGATGCCCGTGATCGACGATTTTTCTTAAACATCGAAGTGAGCGGTTCAAGCTTAAGATAGAAACTTCCACCTGAATTCTCGAACATTGCTTCTTACTGCACCGCAGTTGGAAACATAGACAATACGCCCCTTTTCAGAAGCTGTAGATCGTGTTTTTCGAGTCCTGCGAGGTCATAGTTAACAAGCGCATACGCTCGAAATCCGCCGGAACGTTTTACCCAAGAAGGGACTTTTTCTTCATCCCTAACTTCGGAATGTGAGACCAGCCGAACTGAAAAGGCGACGTCCCGATAGTCAGGGTCCTTCTGCAAGGGATTACTTTGCATTGCATAAGTTCTTGCGAGCGCCAGACTTTCCTCATCTGAAAGTCTCTGACCAGTCTCAATGCAATATCCCTCAGCCCGCTTTGCACCCTTGTAAATCGAGGCTGAGAAAACAATCGCTGCGATGGCAAACGCAACGCACATCAAAACACGGGTCAAAGTCATTTGGCGTATCCTCACTCAGCGCGAATGGGTGTAAACATCCACCTTACTTCACCCCGGCTTCACACTCGCCGTCACATAATTCACGCTCAAATCCCGGTCCGAGATCGACCAGCTCCACAGGATCGGGTTGAACACGAACCCCTTGCGATCCACCGGATCCAGACCAGCCTTCCGTAGAAGCTCGAACAGCTCATCCGGAGTGATGAATTTGTCCCATTCATGTGTGCCGCGCGGTAGCCAGCGCATGACGACCTCGGCCCCGAAAATGGCCATCGCATAGGATTTTGGATTGCGGTTGATGGTCGAGCACACCTGCAACCCACCGGGTTTCAGCAGGTGCTGCGTTGCGGTCAGATAGCCTTGCGGGTCGGCGACATGCTCGACCACTTCCATATTCAACACCACGTCAAACTGCTCGCCATCTGCGGCCATTGCTTCTGCCGTCGTGTGGCGATAGTCGATCTGCAGCCCGGACTGTTCAGCATGAATGCGAGCGACGGGCAGGTTTCCTTCGGCCGCGTCAGCACCCACGACCTCGGCCCCAAGACGAGCCATCGGTTCACTCAGCAGCCCGCCGCCGCAGCCGATATCCAGCAAGCGCAGGCCGTCAAATGGTTTTGATTCCTTCAAATCCCTGTCAAATTCGCCTGCGATTTGTTGGGTGATATAATCAAGACGGCACGGGTTCAGCATGTGCAGAGGTTTGAATTTCCCATGCGGATCCCACCATTCTGCGGCCATTGCCTCGAATTTTGCGATCTCGGATGGGTCCACCGTGTTCGGATGCGCTTGCATTCCTGTCTCCGTATGCTCTTTTACGCTTAAGGACTATATAGGCCCATAATGGACAAGTACCCGGACCAAAAGCGCGCAGTTCAATATCTGTACCCGCCGATCGACCCGTTCGATCAGCGTTTGGTCAGCGTGGGCGACGGTCACCAGGTTTATATGGAGCAAAGCGGCAATCCGGATGGGGTGCCGGTGGTGGTGTTGCATGGCGGTCCGGGGGGTGGATGCAGCCCGGCCATGCGGCGCTATTTCGATCCCAGCGTCTTTCGGGTGATTCTGTTTGATCAACGCGGCTGCGGTAATTCGCGCCCCCATGCGTCGGTTGAGGATAATACGACCTGGCATCTGGTCGCAGATATCGAACGTCTGCGGAGCTTGCTGGAAATTGAGGAATGGACCGTCTTCGGCGGAAGCTGGGGCGCGACATTGGCGCTGATCTATGCCCAAGCGCATCCAGATCGCGTGAGCCGATTGGTTCTGCGCGGTGTTTTCCTGATGACCCAGGCTGAGCTGGATTGGTTCTACGGCGGCGGCGTCGGAAGATTCTGGCCCGAGCAGTGGTCGAAGTTCACATCACTCCTGTCTGAGGATGAACTGTCAAACCCTATTGGTGCCTATAACAAACGTCTGTTTTCAGGCGATCGCGCCACGGAAATCCTGTTTGCGCGCGCCTGGTCCAGTTGGGAAAACGCTTTAGCTTCGATCCATTCCAATGGGACGGCCGGAGAAAGCCCCGGCGAATACGCCCGGGCTTTTGCGCGACTTGAGAACCATTACTTCATCAACAGCGGTTTTCTTGAGACGGATGGACAAATCCTGGATCAGATGGACAAAATCGCACATATTCCCGGCCATATTGTTCAAGGCCGCTATGATATGATCTGCCCGCCCCAGGCGGCTTGGAACCTGTCCAAGCGCTGGCCCAATGTTGATTTGAAGATGGTGCGCAACGCGGGGCATGCCCTGTCTGAACCGGGGATCAGCGCTGAATTGGTTCGCATCATGGACCGTGTGGCGGAGGGCGTGGCATGACCCGGATCGATCGCCGTGCCTTGTTTGCCTCGGGTGCAGCTGCGGCGCTGCTGGCGGCGACGGGGGCGTCTTTGGCGGACACTCCTAAATCCGGCGGAACACTGCGGCTTGCGGTTCCACGCGATGACAGCCTTGATCAGGTGGTTCGCGGCGCCGTGTTTGACACCCTGACCGAGATTGCCCCGGATGGCACTTTACGCGGCGAATTGGCAACGGGCTGGAAAACCGACGCTGACGCCCGTGTCTGGCAATTTGATCTGCGCGAAAATGTGCAATTTCACGACGGCGCCGAACTGAAGGTTCAGGACGTTCTCGCTGTTCTGGACGAGATCGGGCAAGCCGAAGCAATTGGCCCCCACGACCTGCGACTGGAACTGGCCGAACCCAACCCTGGTTTGCCGTTTCTGTTGGCCGACAACAAGAACGTCATCACGCGTGACGGACAGGGCGTAACGCCTTTGAAGACTGCCAATGGCACGGGATGTTACCACGTAGAACGGGCCGAAGATGGGCGACATTTTCTGGGTCGCAGGGTGACAGAGCATTACAAGGACAATCAGGCAGGGTGGCTTGACGCGCTTGAGGTGATCGTCATCCCGGACGCCCACGTCCGCGCCGAAGCATTGCGGGACGGGTATGTGGATGTCGCGGCCCTGCCGGCACACGAAGGTCTGATTGGTCAGCGCGGGCTGCGGTACCATCCCGGCGAATCAGATATGGCGCTGGCCATGACCGGGTCGGTCGGAATGCCGCGGCAGGTCGGTCAGCGCGGTGCTTTGGACGATGGCCGCATTGCGGAACGGTGGTGGTTGGTCTGAAACTGGCCTAATTGCGATCACGATTTTCTCCGGGGGTTGCAGTTTGGGAATGTCCTGCGTATATGCAGTTTCAACAGCGGCGTGTCGGACTTCTGGTCCGAGGCTCCACCGGAAAATATCGACGGGCCGCGCGCCCGTTTTTTTGTGCCCGAACAAGGGTAGAGTGCCAGATGACAAATGACCTGATAGCCAAAGCTGCCATTGACAGGCGACTGGCCGAGATCATCACACCGGTGATCGAGGATCTGGGGTATGAGCTGGTTCGCGTCCGCCTGATGAGCGGTAAGCTGACCACCCTGCAGATCATGGCCGATAAGCCTGATGGCGGGATCGAAGTGGATGATTGCGGCGAGATTTCGAGCGCGGTCAGCGCCTCTTTGGATGTCGAGGACCCAATTCTTGACGCCTATACGCTGGAAGTCTCAAGCCCCGGCATCGACCGCCCTCTGACCCGTCTCAAGGATTTTGAGATGTTCGAAGGGTATGAGGCCAAGATCGAAACCGCGGACCTTATCGATGGTCGCCGCCGCTTTAAAGGTGAGCTGGCGGGGATTGAAGGGGATGAGGTTCTGATCAATATCCCTGAAGGGGATGAGATAATCACCATTGGTCTGCAATTCGACTGGCTGAGCGATGCCAAGCTGGTTCTGACCGATGACCTGATCAAGGAAATGTTGCGTCAACGCAAAGATGCGGGCGCTTTGAACGAAGACGCCTTCGACGAGATAGAGACCGAAGAGTCCCAAGAGGAGACGAACTGATGGCAATCACCTCAGCCAACCAGCTGGAGCTGTTGCAGACCGCCGAGGCCGTGGCCCGCGAAAAGATGATCGACCCCGGTTTGGTTGTCGAAGCGATGGAGGAATCGCTCGCCCGCGCCGCCAAAAGCCGCTACGGGGCCGAGATGGACATTCGCGTGTCGATCGACCGCAAAACCGGCAAAGCAACCTTCACCCGTGTCCGCACCGTGGTCGAGGAGGAAGAACTGGAGAATTATCAGGCCGAGATGACCGTCGAACAGGCGCGTCAGTACATGGAAGCGCCCGAAGTCGGCAACACCTTTGTCGAAGAGGTTCCTCCGGTTGAAATGGGTCGGATCGCGGCGCAGTCAGCCAAGCAGGTGATTCTGCAAAAGGTCCGCGAAGCGGAACGTGATCGCCAGTACGAAGACTTCAAGGACCGCGCCGGTACAATCATCAACGGCGCTGTCAAACGCGAAGAATTCGGCAACGTCATCATCGATCTGGGTGGTGCCGAGGCCGTTCTGCGTCGCAACGACAAGATCGGTCGAGAAAGCTATCGCCCGAATGACCGCGTGCGTGCCTACATCAAGGAAGTCCGCCGCGAGGTCCGCGGCCACCAGATCTTCCTGTCGCGCACCGCGCCGGAATTCATGGCTGAGCTGTTCAAGATGGAAGTGCCGGAAATCTATGACGGCATCATCGAGGTCAAGGCCGTGGCCCGTGATCCCGGTTCGCGCGCCAAGATCGCAGTCATTTCCTACGATGGCTCGATTGACCCTGTCGGTGCTTGCGTTGGTATGCGCGGCAGCCGTGTGCAGGCCGTTGTGAACGAATTGCAGGGTGAAAAGATCGACATCATCCCGTGGAACGAAGATCAGCCGACTTTCCTGGTGAACGCGCTGCAACCTGCCGAAGTGTCCAAAGTTGTTCTGGACGAAGAAGCCGGCAAGATCGAAGTTGTTGTTCCCGAAGAGCAGTTGAGCCTTGCCATCGGCCGTCGCGGTCAGAACGTGCGTCTGGCCAGCCAGCTGACCAACCTCGACATCGACATCATGACCGAAGCCGAAGAATCGGCCCGCCGTCAGAAAGAGTTCGAAGCCCGTACTCAGTTGTTCATGGAAAGCCTCGATCTGGACGAGTTCTTTGCCCAGTTGCTGGTGTCCGAAGGCTTCACCAACCTCGAAGAGGTTGCGTATGTCGAAGTGGACGAACTGCTGGTCATCGACGGAGTTGATGAGGGCACCGCAAATGAATTGCAGGCGCGTGCCCGCGAATACCTGGAGGCGCAGGCCAAAGCGGCGCTTGACGCAGCCCGCGCCCTGGGTGTCGAGGACAGCCTTATTGAATTTGAAGGCCTGACACCCCAGATGGTTGAGGCACTGGCCAAGGATGACGTGAAGACTTTGGAAGACTTCGCAACCTGTGCTGACTGGGAACTGGCCGGTGGCTGGACCACAGTCGATGGCGAACGCATCAAAGATGATGGGGTTCTGGAACCTTTCGGCGTGACGCTGGAAGAGGCCCAGGACATGGTCATGACGGCGCGCATCATGCTGGGTTGGGTTGATCCGGCCGAGCTGGAACAGGCTGAAGAAGAGATCGAAGGCGAAACAGCTGAAGAGGAGGCCGAGGCCTGATCTCAGGCCTCGGGTGGCGTGAATGGGTCGCGGTGGCGTCCATAAAGATCGGTCCGAAGGACCTGAGCGCAAGTGCATCGCCACGGGCGAGGTTCAGCCTAAATATGGGTTGATCCGCTTTGTGACGGGGCCGGACGGTCAGGTCTTTCCCGATGTTGCGGCAAAACTGCCGGGACGTGGGGTCTATGTTGCGTCGGATCGTGCAGCGCTGGACAAGGCCATCGGCAAGAAACTGTTCGCACGCGGATTCAAGGCGCAGGTCACTGCATCAAAGGATCTGGCGGATGAGGTCGAAAAGCAGATCGCGCGCCGTGTGGTTGAGTTGCTCAGCCTGGCGCGCAAGTCCGGCGACGCTGTCGCTGGCTATGAGAAGGTCAAGACGTGGCTGGACCGGGAAGAGGCTCAGGTGTTGCTTCAGGCCGCAGATGGATCAGGGCGCGGTAAGTCCAAATTGAGTACGCCGCACTTTGGTAAATACATCGGTTGGCTGACTGCGGACGAGTTAGGACAGGCATTTGGGCGCCAAACCGTGATTCATGCGGCGCTGGCCTCTGGCGGACTCGCCAAACGTGTTGTAGAGGAAGCGCAGCGCCTGCGTGGCTTGCGCGAAAAGGATGACGGCGGCAAGGGCCGCGCGGAAGGGTAAGAAGCTTTATGAGCGATAGTGACGGCAAAAAGACATTGGGTCTACGTGGCGGGGCACGCCCCGGAAATGTGAAACAGAGTTTCAGCCACGGACGGACCAAGAATGTCGTGGTGGAAACCAAACGCAAACGCGTGGTGGTCCCCAAGCCGGGCGCAACCAAGTCTGGTGGCGGTACTACACCGTCGGGTGATCCTTCGCGTCGTCCTGCAGGCATTTCTGATGCCGAAATGGCCCGCCGCATGAAGGCATTGCAGGCGGCCAAAGCGCGCGAGTCCGAAGAGGCCGCCCAGCGTGAGGCACAGGAAAAGGCGCGCGAAGAAGAGCGTGCCCGTCGCCGTGCCGAACAAGAGGCCAAGGAACGCGAACAGCGCGAAGCCGAAGAACGTGCCCGCGCCAAGGCCGAAGAGGAAGAGCGCAAGCGCAAAGAGGCCGAAATAGCGGCACAACGCGCTGCTGCTCCGGCGGCACCGGCAGAACCTAAGGCGGCTGCTCCGCGTAGCCCGGCCAACAAACCTGCACCAGCTGCTACGCCACGGAAAAATGACCGCGAGCGCGAACAACGCGGCAACCGAGGTAAAGGTCGTGATGACAACCGTCGGTCCGGTAAACTGACTCTGGGTCAGGCCACTGGTGGCGAAGGTGGGCGCCAGCGTTCGATGGCGGCGATGAAACGCAAGCAGGAACGTGCACGTCAAAAGGCGATGGGCGGAACTGTCGAGCGGGAAAAGGTGATCCGCGACGTGCAACTGCCCGAGGCCATCACGGTTTCAGAGCTGGCCAACCGTATGGCCGAGCGTGTGGCAGATGTTGTCAAATCGCTGATGAACATGGGCATGATGGTGACGCAAAACCAAACCATCGACGCCGATACAGCCGAACTGATCATCGAAGAATTTGGTCACAAAGTGACCCGCGTCTCTGATTCGGATGTCGAGGACGTCATCAAAGAAGTCGAAGATGACGACAAAGACCTGCAGTCACGTCCGCCCGTCATTACGATCATGGGTCACGTCGACCATGGTAAGACGTCGCTCCTGGATGCTATCCGTGATGCGCGTGTCGTCGCTGGCGAAGCTGGCGGTATCACACAGCATATCGGTGCTTATCAGGTGAAAACCGAGGGCGGCACCACGCTGTCCTTCCTGGATACGCCGGGCCACGCGGCCTTTACCTCGATGCGCTCACGCGGTGCTCAGGTGACGGATATCGTTGTGCTGGTTGTTGCTGCTGACGATGCGGTCATGCCGCAGACGATTGAAGCTATCAATCACGCTAAAGCGGCCGAAGTTCCGATGATCGTGGCGATCAACAAGATCGACAAGCCGGATGCCAACCCGGACAAGGTGCGCACTGACTTGCTGCAGCACGAAGTGATCGTCGAGAAGATGTCGGGTGAAGTGCAAGATGTCGAGGTCTCGGCCATTACCGGTCAGGGTCTTGGTGAATTGCTGGAAGCCATTGCGCTGCAGTCCGAAATTCTGGAACTGAAGGCCAACCCGAATCGCGCGGCCCAGGGTGCGGTGATCGAAGCACAGCTGGATGTGGGACGTGGTCCTGTGGCCACCGTTCTGGTTCAGAACGGCACCCTGCGTCAGGGCGATATCTTTGTTGTTGGTGAACAGTACGGTAAAGTCCGTGCCCTGATCAACGACAAGGGCGAGCGGGTGCAAGAGGCCGGACCGTCAGTGCCTGTCGAGGTTCTGGGGTTGAACGGCACACCCGAAGCAGGGGACGTTCTGAACGTCACCGAGACCGAGGCTCAGGCGCGCGAAATCGCCGAATATCGCGAAAAAGCCGCCAAGGACAAACGCGCTGCCGCTGGCGCCGCGACTACCCTTGAGCAGTTGATGCAGAAGGCCAAGGAAGACGAAAACATGGCCGAACTGCCGATCCTGATGAAGGCGGACGTTCAAGGATCTGCGGAGGCCATCGTTCAGGCGATGGAGAAGATCGGCAATGATGAGGTGCGCGTGCGCGTGCTGCATTCAGGCGTGGGTGCCATCACCGAGACGGATGTTGGCCTGGCCGAAGCCTCTGGTGCACCGATCCTGGGCTTTAACGTGCGTGCCAATGCCTCAGCCCGGAACACTGCGAACCAGAAGGGTGTAGAGATCCGGTACTATTCGGTAATCTACGATCTGGTCGACGACGTGAAAGCCGCTGCATCCGGTCTGCTGAGCGCCGAGATCCGCGAAAAGTTCATCGGTTACGCTGAGATTCGCGAAGTCTTCAAGGTCACCGGTGTCGGCAAGGTTGCCGGCTGCCTGGTTACCGAAGGTGTAGCACGTCGTTCTGCCGGTGTTCGCCTGCTGCGCGACAACGTGGTGATCCACGAAGGCACGCTGAAGACGCTGAAGCGCTTCAAGGACGAAGTGGCCGAAGTTCAGTCGGGTCAGGAATGCGGTATGGCGTTTGAAAACTACGATGACATTCGCGCGGGCGATGTGATCGAGATCTTCGAGCGCGAAGAAGTCACCCGTACTTTGGAGTGATCCTGAGCGTCATAAAGACAAAAAAACAGCGGTCTGATCGGGCCGCTGTTTTTCTTTGTGGCTACTGCCCGGCGGGCAGGAAAGTGCCGGGATGCATGATGATGTCGAAATGCTGCATCCCTTTCCGCAGATCGAAGCCGACCGAATGCCCGCTTTTGCGCAGCAATTCCGCATACTCCCGGCTTTGGCGGATAAACTCGCCCGTGTCCCTCTCGGCCACAGTTACATGATAGCGCGGGCCGGGGGCGGGCAGGTTCAGAATGGGCGACAGGTCATGAATCTCGACCGGGGTCAGCTGCAGCGGATCATTCACAGGTGTCAGGCTGATCGGTTCCAGATCATATACGCCACTGACCAAAATCACGTCGCGCACCCGCAATCCAGCCCGCGCCAGTGCGTCGGCCGACGTTGCCATGACCATTGCGACCAGATGCGCACCGGCGCTGTGCCCCGATAGTGTGATCCGCGATGGGTCGAAACCCAACGAAAAAGCATTTGAGGCCAGCCACAGCAGCGCATCGCGGCATTCGGAGATCATCTGATCCAACCGCGCATCCGGGGCGAGAGTGTAGTTCAGCGTGGCAAAGGACTGTTCGGCATCGACCAGCGCCGGGGCCATCATGGACGACTCGCGCTGGCTAAGTGCTTGCCAATAGCCGCCGTGAACGAAGACATGCAGCGGTGCGCCCGCCCCTTTCGCGGGGAAGAAATCCAGAACCTGCGTTGGGCTTTCGCCATAAGACAGGTTTTCCTTCACCTGCAACCTTGCCCGCGCCTGCGCGCTCAATGCGTCACAACTGGCCAGATAGGGAGACAGATCGCCACCGATCATTGAACTTGGAGAGTATTCCTGCTCCAACTCCTCTTGCGAGAACCCGCGATACAACATGTCCTAGTCCTGCCCGCTGTACATTAGTTCGGACCGCATATCATACAAGTCGTGGAAGAATCGCAGGTCCAGCGCCTTGCGCAGGAACGCGACGCCGCTGGATCCGCCGGTACCGGGCTGCATACCAATGACCCTTTCAACCGCAGTTGCGTGATCAAAACGCCAGCGTTGAAACAGGCTTTCCACATCCATCAGCTTTTCGGCCAAAGCATACAGATCCCAATGTTTTTGCGTGTCTCGAAACACCTGAGCCCAAATTTTTACGACGCGTGGGTCCCCCGAGTAGGGCACGGCGTAGTCTCGTTCGATCAAATCCTGCGGGACATCAAAACCCTGCCGCGCCAACATGTGCAATACTTCGTCATAGAGCGATGGTTTGGTCAGGGCGGCACTCAGCATCTCCATAACCTCTGGGTCATGCTGATGCACTTTCAGGGTCGAGGCATCCTTGTTGCCCAGAATGAATTCAATCTGTCGGTAGCCATAACTTTGAAACCCCGAAGAGCTGCCCAATGCCTCGCGGAACGTCATGTAGTCGGCGGGCGTAATGGTCAGCAGGGTTTCCCATGCGGCGATCAGCTGGCGCTGGATCGCTTTGATCCGGTCTAGATTTTTCATCGCCGGGCCAAACTCGTCATGCTGCAGAAAGCGGCGAACCTCGACCAATTGGTGATGCATCAGCTTCAACCACAACTCGCTGACCTGATGAATGATGATGAATAGCATCTCATCCGGTTGGGCAGGGTCTTGAAAGGTTTTTTGCAGGTCCAGGAGGGTCTTTAGCTGCAAGAAGTCGCCGTAGCTTTGGCGATGGGTTTCGGCGAAATCGGTGACCAGCGACTCCTCGATGCCACGTTCCACAAAGCGATCTTCTGTACTCTCGTCGCTCATTTGCCTCTCCGCAGTGTTGGTTTGCACCTGTTTAGGGGTTAAGTTTGTGACTTTCCAGCGGGTTACGTCCAGTCTAGAACCACTTTGCCTGATAAACCGGATTTCATCGCTGCAAATCCTTTGGTGAAGTCGTCGACCGTGAAGCGATGGGTGACGACGCGGCTGACATCCAGCCCGTTTTGCAGCATGGCGATCATCTTGTACCACGTTTCGAACATCTCGCGCCCATACACGCCTTTGATGGTGATGGCCTTGAAGACGATACGGCTCCAATCTACAGGCGATTTGCCCGGAGGAATGCCCAGCAGAGCGATCTTGCCGCCCATGACCAATGCTTCGATCATCTGATCCAATGCGGCTTGTGAGCCCGACATTTCGAGGCCAACGTCAAAGCCTTCTTTCAAGCCCAGCTCGGTGATGACGTCTTGCAGGTCTTCTGCTGTGACGTCCACGGTGCGAACTGTGGGGACAACGTGTTGTGCCAGTTTCAGACGATCTGCGTTGATGTCGGTGATCACCACATTGCGTGCGCCGGCATGGCGGGCAACCGCTGCGGCCATGATGCCGATGGGGCCAGCCCCTGTAATCAGCACGTCTTCGCCCAGCAAATCAAAGCTAAGCGCTGTGTGCACCGCATTGCCCAAAGGATCCAGAATCGCGCCGATCTCATCCGGGATGTCGTCTGGCAATGGAACTACGTTGAAGGCAGGCAGTTTCAGGTATTCAGCAAACGCGCCCTGTTCGTTCACCCCGATTCCCTGGGTGCCGGGATCGAGATGGAATTTACCTGCCCGGCTTTGGCGACTGTCGGTTCCGATCAGATGCCCCTCGCCCGAGCACCTTTGACCGATCTCAAGACCCGTTACATTGCGCCCAAGCTCGACAATTTCACCCGCGAATTCATGGCCGGTGATCATCGGAACCGGCACAGTGGCAGCGGCCCAATCATCCCAGTTCCAGATATGGATATCGGTGCCGCATATCCCCGTTTTGTTGATCCGGATCAGAACCTCATCGGGGCCGATTTCAGGAACCGGGGCCTGCACCATCCACAGACCTTCTTCGGGGTTGGATTTTTCCAGCGCTTTCATGGTGTTGGGTCGCATCAGATCACCCCTAGCTCTTTACCGACCTTACCAAAGGCAGCCAGCGCACGGTCCAATTCGTCTTTGGTTAGGGCCGCATTCATCTGTGTTCTGATCCTTGCCTGCCCGCGCGGAACTACGGGAAAGAAGAATCCCGAGACATAGACGCCTTCGTCAAACAGCCGTGATGCCATGTCCTGTGCCAATTGGGCCTCACCCAGCATGACAGGGATGATCGGGTGTTCGCCGGGCAGCAGGTCAAACCCTAGTTTCTCAAGCCCCGCGCGCCAGTATTTGGCGTTGCCGAACAGCTGGGCGCGCAGCATGTCGCCTTCTTCGACCAGACGGATCGCCTCGAGGCCAGCAGCAACGATAGAGGGCGGCAGCGAATTGGAAAACAGATAGGGCCGCGCCCGCTGCCGCAGCAGGTCGATCACTGGCTGCGGCCCGGCGATGTAACCGCCGATTGCCCCCCCAAGTGCCTTGCCCAAAGTTCCTGTCAGAATGTCCACATCAACACCGAAATGATCCGGTGTGCCGGCGCCGTTCGGCCCCATAAAGCCGGTCGCGTGGCAGTCGTCGACCATGACAATGGCGTCGTATTTGTCCGCCAACTCCCGGACTTTCGGCAGGTTGGCCAGATAGCCATCCATCGAAAACACGCCATCGGTGGCGATCATGATATGCCGCGCCCCGTCCTCGCGCGCCTGTTTCAACCAGGCTTCGAGATCATTCATGTCATTGTTCAGGTAGCGATAGCGCTTGGCTTTACATAGCCGCACGCCATCGATGATCGAGGCGTGGTTCAGACTGTCCGAAATGATGGCGTCTTCTGGTCCTAACAGCGGCTCGAACAATCCGCCGTTGGCATCAAAGCAGGCGGCAAACAGGATTGCATCATCCTTGTTCAGGAACTTGGCCAGGCGCTGTTCCAGCTCTCGGTGAATGTCTTGCGTTCCGCAGATGAACCGAACCGAGGCCATGCCGAACCCTTTGGGCTCCATCGCGTTCTTTGCTGCGTCGATCAGGGCAGGGTGATCCGCAAGTCCCAGGTAGTTGTTGGCGCACAGGTTGATCACCTGCTTGCCGCCTACCGTAATCTCACCGCCCTGAGGCGAGGTGATCATTCGTTCCCGTTTATACAGACCCTCGGATTCGATCTGCGTCAGGGTGTCCGTGATGTGGGACAGGAATGCGTCTGCCATGGCGATCTCCTTGCTTTGAGTCGCACTTCTAACATAGCGGATGGATTTCCCAAATAGGGGAAATACAGGATTACGGAAAAATTTCCGTGAAGGCGGAACGCCGCCGAGATCAGGCGTTTTTGACGATCAGAAAGACTCGGGCCGGTCCCTTCGCCGAAATGGCGTGCACAACGTCTGCTGCATACCGAGCCGTGTCACCCTGCTGCAATTCAGACACCGCCGCGCCTGATGTCACGCGAACAGCGCCTTCCAATACCGTCAATTGCTCTTGCGCGCCCCGCGCATGTGGCTGGCTGTTCAGCCCACCATCTTCGTCAAACTGGATGTCGTAAACCTCATGACCGCCGGCCTCTTCGGGCGGTGATAAGATGCGTATGCGGCAATTCTGGCCCATATTGTCGATGCTGGGCACCTCCGTCCTTCTAAGAACCTCAATCTGGTCGGCGATGTTGCCCTCTTCCAGAAGCCCCGCAAAATCTACCTGCAATGCGCGGGTCAGGTTCCACAGAGTCGAGATTGTCGGGCTGCTTTCGCCTCGTTCGATCTGGCTGACCATGGACCGGGAAACACCGCTCAGGTTTGCCACGGCTTCGAGGGATAGCCCCTTGGCACGCCGCGCCTCTTTCAGGCGGGCGGGCAGGCGTGTCAGGATATCGTCTGTGTCTTCCGTCATGACGGAAATTCATGCGCGCAGCCCGAAGCAATGTCAATCTTGGCCGTGACGGGACGTCCTATAGGACAGGCCCATGCTGCGGGTGCATACTGCCGCCAAACCCAGGAGGAGAAAGATATGACCGATATCGTATTGCTGGACGGTGCCCGCACCGCAATCGGAACATTCGGCGGTGCCTTGGCATCGACTGCACCCATTGATCTGGCGACCGTTGCAACCGAAGCAGCGCTTGAGCGTTCGGGTGTGGAGGGCGCGCAGATCGGGCATGTGGTATTTGGCCATGTGATCAACACGGAACCCCGTGACATGTATCTTTCGCGAGTGGCGGCAATGCAGGCCGGTATTCCCAATGGAACACCGGCGATGAACGTCAACCGCCTGTGCGGTTCGGGTGCGCAGGCGATTGTCTCGGCCGTCCAATCCCTGATGCTGGGTGACGCTGACTTTGCAGTGGCTGGTGGCGCCGAGAGCATGTCGCGCAGCCCTTACATTGTGCCTCAGGCCCGGTGGGGCGCGAAGATGGGCGATGTAACTTCGATGGACATGATGCTGGGCGCATTGAACTGTCCGTTTGGAACCGGGCACATGGGTGTTACGGCTGAGAATGTCGCGGATGAGCATCAGATCAGCCGCGGGCAGATGGATGAATTTGCATTGACCAGCCAGACCCGTGCGGCCGCTGCGATCGAGGCAGGGTATTTTGAAAGCCAGATCACGCCGGTGCAGGTCAAGGTCAAGCGGGACATGGTTGATTTCAAGGTCGACGAACACCCCAAGGCCACCACGGCAGAGGCGCTGGCAGGATTACGGGCAGTGTTCAAAAAGGATGGTCGGGTAACGGCGGGAAATGCATCCGGTATCAATGACGGCGCGGCGGCAATGGTTCTGGCCACTGCAGATGCGGCCGAGAAGGCGGGTTTGAAGCCCAAGGCGCGCGTTCTGGGGTATGCCCATGCGGGTGTCCGCCCCGAGGTGATGGGGATTGGCCCGATTCCGGCAGTGCAGAATCTGCTGAAGAAGACTGGTTTGTCCGCGGGCGATTTCGACGTCGTTGAAAGCAATGAGGCTTTTGCGGCGCAGGCCTTGGCCGTCAATCAGGAACTGGGACTGGATGCCGCCAAGGTGAACCCGAATGGTGGGGCCATCGCACTGGGGCATCCGGTTGGGGCCACCGGGGCGATCATCACGTTGAAAGCCTTGTATGAGTTGGAGCGCACAGGCGGGTCCAAAGGGTTGATCACCATGTGTATTGGCGGTGGTCAGGGGATTGCCATTGCCATCGAGCGGCTTTGATCGGTGATAGGGGGGCTGTCTGCCCCCCATTGCGCCGCGGCACGATTCCCCCAGAGGATATTTCTGGTCAGATGATGTAATCCGGTCGGTGTTAACCGAGCGCAAGGACTACCAAAACAAGCGCGGCACCGATTGCGACACCGAGAATAGCCGGAAGGAGCTTTGATCGAAGGCCGGAGTTTTGCGGTTCGTCTTTTTGCGTCTGAGCGATCAGTACGCTTTCCACCAAGGCAGGCAGGCGCGGGCCAAAACGGGCCAACACCATTGCGGTTTTGCCAAGATCCCTGAGGGCTGCACGTGGACCGATGGATTGCTTGATGTAATCCTCGACCACCGGGCGGGCGACCTCCCAAATGTTCATGTGATGGTCCAGCGAGCGCGCGACGCCTTCGACCACGACCATCGTGCGCTGTAGCAGGATCAGTTCCGTTCGGGTCTCCATGCCGAACCGTTCGGTCACTTCGAACAGGTAGCTCAGCAACCGGCCCATCGAAATATGGGTGGCATTCATGCCAAAGATCGGCTCGCCCACTGCGCGCAGGGCGCGGGCGAATTCGTCTACATCCTGGTTGGCGGGGACGTAGCCTGCTTCGAAATGCACCTCGGCCACGCGTTTGTAGTCGCGGCGGATGAAACCGAAGAGAATCTCGGCATAGACGCGGCGGGTGTATTCGTCGATATGGCCCATGATCCCGTAGTCATAGGCGATGATATCGCCGTTGGCGGCGACCTTCAGGTTGCCCTGATGCATATCGGCGTGAAAAAAACCGTCACGTAGCGCGTGCAGCAGAAACAGGCGCAAGACCCGTTCAGCCAGATCATTGCGATCGTGGCCCGCGGCGTCCAGCGCATCGTTTTCACCCAGCGGCACACCATCCGCCCAACTGAGCGTCATCACGCGGCGGGCGGACAAGGACCAGACCACCGGTGGCAGCCAGAACCCGGCATCGTTTTTTGTGTTGGCGGCGTATTCCGACGCGGCAGAGCTTTCCAGGCGCAAGTCAAGTTCACCCCGGACCACGCCGTCGAAATGCTCAATCACTTCCATTGGTCGCAGGCGCCGCGCGCCAGGAGCGAAAAGTTGAACGATCCGGGCGGCGAAGTAGAATGCGTCGACGTCTTTGCGGAACGCACGCTCGATACCCGGGCGTAGGACCTTGACGGCGACATCCTCGCTGGTGCTGACCAGTTTGGCTTTGTGGACCTGTGCGATCGATGCAGCAGCGATGGGTTCGCTGAATTCGCTGAAAATCTCGGCCACGGGTTGACCCAGTTCTTTTTCCACCTCGGCGATGGCTTCGGCTTTGGAGAACGGGGGCAGCTTATCCTGTAGCACGCGCAATTGTTCGGCCAGCTCGTTGCCGACCACATCCGGGCGCGTTGAGAGTACCTGACCGAACTTGATGTAGGCAGGACCCAGCGCCGTCAGGGCACGGGTGGCAGGCGGCATTGCTGGGTCGCCTTTGTAGCCTAACCATTGGAAGGGTTTGCCTAGTGTATGCGCCACAAAACGCAGCGAGCGCGGTGCTTCGAACGCGTCGAGAACGACATTCATCGCTCCCGTGCGCTCTAGGGTGGCGCCTGTGCGGATCAGGCGAATGATGTTGTGGGGTCCGCGCATGTGTCAGATCTTCCAGCCGGAATGCAGCGCGGCGATGCCCATGCTGAGGTTGCGGTATTTGGCGTTTTCGAACCCGGCGGTGCGGATCATGCTTAGAAATGTGTTCTGATCCGGGAAATTGCGAATCGATTCCACAAGATACTGATAGCTATCACGGTCATTGGCGATCAGTTGGCCCATGCGGGGGATCACGTTGAAACTGTACAAATCATAGAGCTTCTGCAGCCCGTCATTGGGCAATTGGCTAAACTCCAACACCATCAGACGGCCACCGGGTTTCAATACGCGATAGGCTTCGTTCAGAGCATTCTGCGGGTGGGTCACGTTGCGGATACCAAACGAGATTGTGTAGACGTCAAAGGTGTTGTCCTCGAAAGGCAAGGCCATCGCGTCGCCCACCACCCAGTTCAGACTGTCGGACATCTGGTCCGCTTCAGCGCGCTGACGGCCTTCGATCAACATCGGCTCGGTCAGGTCCAGAACGGTGGCGTGACCCTGGCCTGCGCGTTTCAGGAACCGGAACGAGATATCGCCAGTGCCGCCCGCCACATCCAGCAGACGCTGGCCGGGGCGGGGCGCAAGCCAATCCATCATCGCGTCTTTCCAGACCCGATGGATGCCCATCGACATGACATCGTTCATCACATCATATTTTGAGGCGACCGAGTTAAACACGCCCTGTACGCGCCCGGCCTTTTCAGCCTCGCGCACGGTTTCGAACCCGAAATGAGTGGTCTTGTCGCTATTGTCGGACATAAGCCTTGCCGTTTGTCGAATTTCGCCTCTGTTATAGGGCTCTGGAACCGGGGCACAATGCGGCCCTTTGGAATAGGAGCCGTGAAATGCCCGAATTGCCCGAGGTCGAGACAGTAAGACGCGGCCTGACCCCTGCTATGGAGGGGGTGGCGATCGAAAAGGCGGATGTGAATCGCCCGGATTTGCGCTGGCCTTTTCCCGAACGGATGGCCGAACGGCTGACGGGGCAGCGAGTCGATCGTCTGCGGCGTAGGTCGAAATACATTCTGGCGGATCTCAGCAGTGGGGAAACCTTGCTGGTTCATCTTGGGATGTCTGGGCGCATGACGGTTTCTGGCGATCCGCTTGGGCAGTTTGCGCACACCCATCCGACGCCCGAAAAACATGACCATGTGGTGTTTCACATGGAAAACGGCGCGCGCGTCACCTTCAATGACCCACGCCGGTTCGGAGCGATGGATTTGTTGCAGACCGCGACTGCGGAAAGTCACAAACTGCTCTCTGTGCTTGGGCCCGAACCATTGGGCAATGATTTCCACGAACAGCATTTGATTGATGTGTTTCGGGACAAGAACACTCCTGTCAAATCGGCGCTTCTTGATCAGGGAATCGTTGCGGGGCTGGGTAACATCTATGTTTGCGAAGCGCTTTTTCGCGCCGGTGTGTCGCCACGTCGCAAAGCAGGTCAAATTTCTTCACAACGCGTAGCGGCGCTGGTTCCGATCATCCGGAAAGTGCTGCGGGACGCGATCGAAGCGGGCGGGTCATCCTTGCGGGACTTCCGTCAAGCCGATGGAGAACTTGGATATTTTCAGCACAGCTTTGATGTTTATGGCCGTGAGGGAGAGGTCTGTCAGACCGATGGCTGTGGAGGCCAAATCAAGAGAATCACCCAGTCTGGTCGCTCATCTTTCTATTGTGCGCAATGCCAAAGATAGCTTGATCCAGCGTTTTTGCGTGATAAGGAATCGTATCTGAACGGAACAACTGAAAGCTTACACCTCATGGCTTTTGAGACGATCATCGTCGAAATCGAAGACCACGTTGCCCTTATCAAGCTCAACAGACCTGACGCGATGAATGCGCTGAACACCCAGTTGATGGGTGAGGTATGCACCGCGCTGGAAGACGCGGATGGCAACGATAAGGTGCGCTGCATCGTCATCACCGGCTCGGACAAGGCGTTTGCCGCTGGGGCGGATATCAAAGAGATGTCCGATATGAGCTTTGTCGACGTATACGGGCAAAACCTGTTCGGTGACGTCAATGATCGTATCAGCGCAATTCGCAAGCCGATCATCGCAGCCGTGGCAGGTTACGCACTGGGCGGTGGGTGTGAACTGGCCATGCTGTGCGATTTCATTATTGCTGCGGATACGGCCAAGTTCGGCCAGCCTGAAATCAATCTGGGCGTTATTGCCGGTTTGGGCGGCAGCCAGCGACTGACCCGGTTTGTCGGAAAATCCAAATCGATGGATATGAACCTGACTGGCCGGTTTATGGACGCTGAAGAAGCTGACCGATCTGGTTTGGTCAGCAGGGTCGTGCCAGCGAAGAAGCTGATGGATGAAGCGATCGGGGCCGCTCAGAAAATTGCCGAGAAATCTCAGCTGTCTGCAATGGCCGCGAAAGAAGCGGTTAACCGCAGCTATGAATTACCGCTGAGTGAAGGCATGCTGTTCGAGCGTCGCGTGTTCCATTCGATGTTCGCGACCGAAGATCAGAAAGAAGGCATGGCGGCATTCCTTGAAAAGCGCGCGGCTCAGTTCCGCGACAAGTAAGCTGCGTCACAACCTGATCGGAACAGGCGGGTAACCCCGCCTTTTTCATAGCTGATATGCACAGTGCAAGAATCGGCTTGGCAAACCCCGCAAACTTGGATAACTAGCGCCGCTATACATGCGCGTGCGGCCCGCTTGGCCCGACTCACACTCGTGATTCCTGATCCGGTGCGGACAAGTCCGTGACGCGCAACCCAGATAACCGTACCGAACAAAGGTCAGAGACACACATGGCAAATTCGCCCCAGGCAAAGAAGCGCGCTCGTCAGAACGAAAAGCGTTTCGCAGTAAACAAAGCGCGCCGTTCGCGTATCCGCACATATCTGCGCAAAGTTGAAGAAGCGATCGCATCTGGCGACAGGGACGCTGCAACCGCAGCTCTGCGTGCAGCTCAGCCCGAGCTGATGCGCGGCGTCACCAAAGGCGTCTTCCACAAGAACACCGCAGCCCGTAAAATGTCGCGCCTGTCGTCGCGCGTTAAGGCTCTGGGTTAAGCTTTGAGGGTGACCTAGGGTCACGTAAGCAAGGCTGAACTATTTTGAAAAGCGTCGCTGCCTGCGGCGCTTTTTTTCGTGTTGCCAGAATACCGCGCCTTCTCAAAACCAAGAGATTCTTTCGGCCAAAGACCCGAGTCAATATCAGAGTTTCGTTGCCGCGACCGGGCTGGTCTTGCTACCACTGTTCCAGCGATTCACTCGCTTGGGGGGACAGGCTGTTTCCACTTTCGGATTGACGGGCATCAGGAAGATTGTGGAACGTTAGTCGTCGACCGGCCAAGGCCGGGCTGCCGATCTGCTAATGATCACGGGACAACCGCTGATTTTGGCCCTGTCGAAAAAATGAGATTGCGACGTGCAACCCGGTTTTTCGGGGCGCTCCCGCTGTGTGGGGTGTTCCGAATAGGGAAGCATCAAGCTTTCAAAGATTGATCCGCGGAACCCTTGGTTTCGCGACAGTATACCTTTGTGCGTGTGAGTACATAAACCGGGGAACCGGATCGTATTGATAAGGCCGACAGGTCAATAAGAACGGGATGCGTGAGGCGCTGAATGACACAAGAGAAATGGGGACTACTTCGAAACAAGTTGCTGAAGGCTATTGGTCGGAACAACTTCACCACCTGGATTGAACCTCTGGAGTTTCAGGAGTTGCAGGATGGTGTGGCGGTTTTTTCGGTGCCGACCAATTTCATGGGCAACTATGTCAGTCAGAATTTTGCAGACCTCATTTTATACGAACTCAACACCTCGGGTGAAACTGTGCAGCGCCTTGCCTTTCGCGTCGCCGCCAACTCACCGGTTCGACCCACACACGTGACCGAATCTTCGCCCAGAGCGACCCCTGAGGTAGCTATTGTGCCGCAAATGGATAACCCACAATCCCCATTGGATTCATTGCAAGCGGCGCCGCTGGATTCCCGTTTTACCTTCGACAGTTTTGTCGTTGGTAAACCCAACGAGCTGGCCCATGCCGCCGCACGCCGCGTCTCGGAAGGCGGACCTGTCACCTTCAATCCGCTGGTTCTGTATGGCGGTGTTGGACTGGGCAAAACACACCTGATGCATGCCATAGCGTGGGAGCTCAAAACCAAACATCCCGAGCTGAACGTGCTGTACCTGTCCGCCGAACAGTTCATGTACCGCTTTGTGCAGGCCCTGCGCGAGCGTCGGATGATGGATTTCAAACACCTGTTCCGTTCCGTCGATGTGCTGATGGTGGATGACGTACAGTTCATTGCTGGCAAAGATTCAACGCAGGAAGAGTTTTTTCACACTTTCAATGCGCTGGTGGATCAGAACAAGCAGATCATCATCTCGGCCGACCGCGCGCCGGGTGAGATCAAGGACCTTGAGGATCGTGTGAAGTCACGCCTGCAATGTGGTCTGGTTGTTGATCTGCACCCCACTGACTACGAACTGCGTCTGGGCATCCTGCAGAACAAGGTTCAGCAATACAGCAGCACCTACCCTGATCTGACAATCTCGGATGGGGTTCTGGAGTTTCTGGCGCAGCGCATTTCGACCAACGTGCGTGTGCTGGAAGGGGCGTTGACCCGCCTGTTCGCTTTTGCCTCGCTCGTGGGTCGCGAGATCGATATGGACCTGACGCAGGATTGCCTGGCCGACGTGCTGCGCGCCTCCGAGCGCAAGATCTCGGTCGAGGAGATCCAGCGCAAGGTGTCGGACTACTACAATATTCGCCTGTCAGACATCATTGGCCCCAAACGCTTGCGGTCTTATGCCCGCCCGCGTCAGGTCGCGATGTATCTGTGCAAACAGCTGACAAGCCGCTCATTGCCCGAAATTGGCCGCCGGTTTGGCGGGCGTGATCACACCACGGTTATGCATGGCGTCAGGCGTATCGAAGAGCTGAAAGTGACCGACGGCCAGATTGCCGAAGATGTGGAAATGTTGCGTCGTTCGCTCGAAGCCTGAGTTAAATCCCCAAACCATTCAGGAACGCCCTGGACTTGATGTCTGGGGCGCTTTCTTGTGCGCTATTGTCCACGGTCGGTGCTGAACTGTGACTGACGCACCACGTGACTCTTGACGCATTGTGTTTTCCGACCCAGAAATCCATAAAAAATCCTTGTGCCTCAGGGCTGAACCGCTAACTTGCCAGTCCCGCCTATTTCGGCACTTAAGTCAGAGGAATTGAGGGTATGAAGATCAGCATCGAACGCGGCACCCTTCTCAAGGCCGTTTCGCAGGCTCAGTCCGTTGTGGAGCGCCGCAACACAATTCCGATCCTGGCCAACGTGCTGATCGAGGCCGAAGGCGACACGGCGCAGTTTCGGGCAACCGATCTGGACATCGAAGTTGTCGACAAAGCCCCGGCACAGGTGGAAAAGGCCGGAGCCACCACGGTTGCGGCAACCACATTGCACGAGATTGTACGAAAGTTGCCAGATGGCGCCTTGGTGACCCTGACCGCTGACAGCGCTGCGGGTCGGTTGACGGTCGAGGCTGGACGATCGAATTTCTCACTGGCAACTTTGCCGAAAGAAGATTTTCCGGTGATGGCGTCCTCGGAATATGCATCGAACTTTACCGCGTCCGCAGCCCTGCTGCGTCGATTGTTCGACAAATCAAAATTCGCCATCTCGACCGAAGAAACCCGTTACTACCTGAACGGCGTTTATATGCATGTTTCAGATGGATTTGACGGCGGAAAGGTCCTGCGGTGTGTGGCTACGGATGGGCATCGACTGGCGCGTATTGATGCCGATCTGCCTGACGGTGCAGCGGATATGCCGGGTGTGATTGTGCCCAGAAAGACGGTGGGCGAGCTGCGTAAGCTGCTGGAAGATGACGAAATGGACATTGCCGTCTCGGTCAGTGAAACCAAGATTCGCTTTGCAACGCCAGATATTACGCTGACCTCCAAGGTGATTGACGGCACCTTCCCGGACTACACCCGTGTCATTCCACAAGGGAACAATCGGAAGCTGGAAGTTGACGCAGCCGAGTTTGCGCAGGCCGTAGACCGCGTTGCGACTGTGTCGTCGGAACGGTCCCGTGCCGTCAAACTGCAGCTTGATGCGGACAGGCTTGTCCTATCGGTGAATGCACCCGACAGCGGTGCTGCCGAAGAAGAGCTGGCTGTGGCCTATGGCGATGAACGGCTGGAGATTGGGTTTAACGCCAAGTACCTGCTGGAAATCGCCTCTCAGGTGGATCGGGAGAACGCTGTTTTCATGTTTAACTCGGCGGGCGACCCGACTTTGATGCGCGAAGGCAATGATCAGAGCGCCGTCTATGTCGTCATGCCGATGCGCGTCTGATCGCGCTGACGCGCGATGCCTCCGGCGCGAGTATTTTTGAAAAGATGAAGGGAGGGGTCATGGCTTTGGCCCTGACCGAGCTGACGGTCTCGCATTTTCGGTCGCACAAACTGTCGCGATTGTCGCTGGACGGGCGACCTGTGGTTATTCATGGGCCAAATGGCGCGGGTAAGACGAACATCCTTGAAGCCGCCTCTTTGTTTTCACCTGGACGCGGGCTGCGTCGGGCCAGCGCGGCTGAAATGACCCGCAGGCCCGAAGCGCTGGGCTGGAAGTTGTCCGGCGTACTGGATTCGCTTGGGCAGCGATCCGAAATCGAAACCTGGTCCGAGTCGGGCGCGGCGCGGCAGGTTCGGATTGACGACAAAGCCTCCAGCCAGATTGAACTGGGCAAGCTGGCGCGGATTGTCTGGCTGGTTCCGTCAATGGACAGGCTATGGATCGAAGGGGCCGAAGGGCGACGACGGTTTCTGGACCGGATTGCCCTGAGTTTTGACCCTGCCCACGCCGAAGCCTCACTGAACTATGAAAAATCCATGCGTGAACGCAATCGGCTGCTTAAGGAACAGGTGCGGGACCCCCATTGGTATGCCGCGTTGGAAGGGCAGATGGCCGACACTGGCTTTCGTATACACGCGACGCGCGAGGCCGCGCTGGATCATCTGAGGGCGGCACAGGATCAAGCTGAAACTGCCTTTCCATCGGCCGAGTTGGAGCTTGTTCAAACCGAAGGCGCAATGCCGACGACTGCCAGTGATCTGTGTGACGCTTTGGCCGAAAGTCGGTTTCGCGATCTGGCGGCAGGGCGGACTTTGGTCGGGCCACACCGGTCGGATCTGTATGGTGTCTTTTCCGCCAAGGGGGTTCCCGCGAAGGATTGCTCGACAGGGGAGCAAAAAGCGCTGCTTGTCTCGCTGATCCTGTCGAACGCGCGCGCCTTGGCCGGGATGGTTGGGGCGCCGCCGATTGTATTGCTGGATGAGGTGGCCGCGCATCTGGATGCGGCGCGCCGGGGTGCATTGTATGATGAGATTTGCGCGCTGGGCGCTCAGGCCTGGAT
This sequence comes from Ruegeria sp. EL01, assembly GCF_900313035.1. Classification (GTDB taxonomy): domain Bacteria; phylum Pseudomonadota; class Alphaproteobacteria; order Rhodobacterales; family Rhodobacteraceae; genus Ruegeria. Next base: position 244,314 of record NZ_OMPS01000003.1, read on the forward strand.
GACGGGTACCGGGCCTGAGCTGTTTGCCGAACTGGGTGATCGGGCCCAGTCACTGGTTGTAACCGAAGGCCGAGACGGCTCGGTCGTGACGACCTAGGCCGGTTCGCTGACTTTACGTTCCCAAAGGAAACCGCGCATAACTTCGTCCACCGGTGTCTGCGCCATGTGGTTGGCGTAATTCGACATCGTTTTCTGCGCGAGACCCAGGATCACATCCAATACAGCGCGGTGCGAATAACCGGCCTCAAAGAACGCTTGCAATTCTGCGTCGGTTACGTTTCCACGCTGGTTCATTACCTGCAAAGTAAATGTGCGCAGCGCGTTCAGCTTGGCGGTGGGCAGAGGTGTCTCATCGCGCAACGCGTTGGTGATGTCGTCCGAGACCTTCATCATCTTGGCGATTCCGGTATGGGCGGGCACGCAGTAGTGGCATTCATTTTCAACGTTAATGGTCTGCCAGACAACGGTTTTCTCATCATTGTCGAAATCGGTCTGCAGGAACAGGTGATGCAGAACCTGATAGCCTTCCAGGTGTTGAGGGCTTTCTGACATGACTTTGTGCAACCCTGGAAGACGCCCGAATGCAGCCTGCGACTTTTCGAGTAGTGGTTTGGACCCGTTCGGGGCGGTTTCGAGGTCATGAGAGGGGAAGTCAGCCATGTCGGAACTCCTTTTCTGGCGCGATGTTGTGGAAATAGGCTTTCTTGAGTGACCGTTCAAGTATATATTTGAGTGATCGTTCAAGAATTGGTGAAGCTGATGCCACGCAAACCCGAATATGACCGTGATGCCCTGATCGCGCAGGCACGCGATGTCTTCTGGCGTCAGGGCTGGGCGGGAACATCGCTGAAAGATTTGGAGCGTGAGTTGAAACTGAATCCGGGCAGTTTCTATGCTGCGTTCGGCTCCAAAGACGCGCTCTATGCTTTGGCATTGGAGCGCTACACACAGGATGGGATTGCGCGACTGTCGGCGCTGGCCGACGATTTAGGGCCCAAGGCCGCGCTCATGGCGCAACCCAAGCGCGTGATCGAAGATGCACTGGCCCCTACAAAAGCCTGCATGTTGGCAAAGACCTTTGCCGAATTGCAGGCCAAGGATCATGATCTGGCGCAAAAGGCAGCTGCGAATTTGAGTCAGATGATGGCCTGTTTCGCGAACCTGTTCAGGCGTGCACAAACTGCAGGTGAGATCGGCCCTGAGCACGACCCTGATCGGCTGGCGACGCGGTATCAATCCGACCTTTTGGGTCTGCGATTGTCGGCGGAACGCAGTGATGTGGACGCGCGGGCAATAGCCGTGGATATCGCTGCAGATATTGATAGGCTTTGACGCGACGACCGCGGGCGATCGTGTCGAACACAAACATACAGCAGCAACACAAAATATTGGGGGATCGCGTGACAATCCCTACCAGAGAACGTATAAGTTCCTAAAATAATATGGGTACTAACGGCATGTCCGAAGACGCACAGGCACCTCAGGAATACGGCGCTGATTCCATCAAAGTTCTCAAAGGCTTAGAGGCGGTTCGCAAGCGCCCCGGCATGTATATCGGGGATACTGATGACGGCTCGGGTCTGCACCACATGGTGTACGAGGTTGTAGACAACGGAATTGATGAGGCTCTGGCCGGTCATGCCGATCATGTGACGGTAAAAATTCACGCGGATTCCAGCGTATCTGTCAGCGACAATGGTCGCGGGATCCCGGTGGATATCCACCCCGAAGAAGGCGTTTCTGCTGCCGAAGTCATCATGACTCAGCTACATGCGGGCGGCAAGTTTGACAGCAACTCGTACAAGGTGTCCGGCGGTCTGCACGGTGTGGGCGTATCGGTTGTAAACGCCCTGTCCAATTGGTTGGAGCTGCGCGTCTGGCGCAAAGGCAAAGAACACGTCGCACGTTTTGAAGGCGGCGAAACTACCGAACATCTGAAGGTGGTTGGTGAGTGCGGTGACCGAACAGGAACCGAAGTGCGCTTTTTGGCGTCGACTGATACGTTTTCGAACCTTGAATACTCATTCGAGACGCTCGAAAAACGCCTGCGCGAACTGGCCTTCCTGAACTCGGGCGTGCGCATCATTCTGATCGACGAGCGCCCCGCTGAGCGGCTGGAGACGGAACTGTTCTATGAAGGCGGCGTCAAGGAGTTCGTCAAATACCTCGACCGGTCAAAGTCGTCCGCCATGCCCGAGCCGATCTATATCAAGGGCGAGCGTGATGATATCGGCGTCGAAATCGCGATGTGGTGGAATGACAGCTACCATGAATCGGTGCTGCCCTTTACCAACAACATCCCGCAACGCGATGGCGGCACCCATATTGCGGGTTTCCGGGGCGCGCTGACCCGGACGATCAACAACTATGCTCAATCCAGCGGGATCGCGAAAAAAGAGAAAATCAATTTCACCGGTGACGATGCCCGCGAAGGTCTGACCTGCGTGCTGTCGGTCAAAGTGCCGGATCCGAAATTCTCCTCTCAGACCAAAGACAAGCTGGTCAGTTCCGAGGTGCGCCCAGCGGTCGAAGGGATGGTAAACGAGAAATTGGCCGAATGGTTCGAGGAGAATCCAAACGAGGCCAAGATCATTGTCGGCAAGATCATCGAAGCCGCTTTGGCGCGCGAAGCTGCGCGTAAGGCCCGCGAGTTGACACGCCGCAAGACGGCGATGGATGTGAATTATCTGGCCGGCAAACTGAAAGACTGCTCGGAAAAAGACCCGTCAAAGACCGAAGTCTTTCTGGTCGAGGGGGACTCGGCCGGGGGATCGGCCCAGACCGGCCGTGATCGGTTGACCCAGGCGGTTCTGCCTTTGCGTGGCAAAATCCTGAACGTCGAACGTGCTCGATTTGACCGGATGTTGTCATCTCAGGAGATCGGTAACCTTGTAATGGCGCTGGGCACAGGCATTGGCCGCGATGAGTTCAACATTGAAAAGCTACGCTACCACAAGATCGTCATCATGACCGATGCGGATGTGGACGGCGCGCACATCCGGACACTGCTTCTGACCTTCTTCTACCGGCAAATGCCGGAGCTGATCGAGGGTGGATATCTCTACATCGCGCAGCCGCCGCTTTACAAAGTCTCGCGCGGCAAGTCCGAGGTCTATCTGAAAGATCAGGCCGCGTTGGACGACTATCTGATCAATCAGGGCGTCGATGGGGCCATACTGAAACTCGGCTCGGGCGAAGAAATCATCGGGCAGGACCTGACCCGTATTGTGGACGAGGCACGCCAGTTGAAACGCGTGCTCGACGCCTTCCCGACCCATTATCCGCGTCACATTCTGGAACAGGCGGCCGTTGCGGGCGCCTTTGTACCCGGCGCGGTGGATGCCGATCTTCAAGGTGTCGCCGACAAGGTGGCCGCGCGTCTGGACCTGATCGCGTTGGAATATGAACGCGGCTGGCAAGGCCGCATTACGCAAGATCACGGCATCCGTCTGGCCCGCATTCTGCGCGGTGTTGAAGAAGTGCGCACTCTGGACGGCCCGATGTTGCGTTCGGGAGAGGCCCGCAAGACCGGTAGTTTCACCCAAAGCCTGCAAGAGATTTACAACACTCCGGCCAGCTTGATCCGCCGTGACCGCTCACAGGCGATCCACGGCCCGTTGGACCTGTTGCGCGCCATCCTGGAAGAGGGCGAAAAGGGCCTGTCCCTACAGCGCTACAAAGGTCTGGGCGAGATGAACCCCGATCAACTCTGGGAAACCACGCTGGATCCCGACGCGCGGACGCTTTTGCAAGTGCGGGTGAACGATATGGTCGAAGCGGATGACCTGTTCACCAAGTTGATGGGCGACGTAGTCGAACCTCGTCGTGAATTCATTCAGCAGAACGCTTTGAGTGTCGAGAACCTGGACTTCTAAGTTGTTGTAGGTTCAGGTATAACTTTGCACTTAGAGCATAACTTTGCACTCCGGCGTGAACGCCTGGGGAAAAATGGGTCGTGGCAAGCCCTAAATTAGAGGACGTAGCGGGCGCAGCACTCGTCAGTATAGGGCGAGAAGCTGTCCTTGGGGACAAAAGTGCGTTTCGCGTTGGATCTGATCCGATACACCTGCTGTAGGGATCCCCATAGCACTGCGGATACTCAGCCGAGTGGGTATCCGCAGTGCAGAAAACAATTTTTTGTCCAAAGAGTTAGCGAACCTTCACTTGTCGGAATCAAATGGCTGGTTTCCCGTCCAGTCGAACGAACCCTGATCCCTTTCCTCTACCGCTTGTTTCCAGCCGACCTTTTCGACACGGGCCTTGAAGTTCATACCCTCCGGGGAATGGCGCGTGATGCCGTCGAATACAGTCGCCAGACGTTGAGTCTGGTTGATCCTCTCCTCGACGGCGGAATTGATCACCATCTTCTGCATGGCCAGCTGGTTGACCGGCACAGTTGCCATACGCCCGGCCAGGGCCTCGACAGCATCGTCCAACTGATCATCCGGAACCGATTTCAGTATCAACCCCATCTCAGCGGCCTCAACGCCTGAAATTTTGTCACCGGTGAACATCATCCGCTTCGCCTTCTCCGGGCCCAGCCGATGCACCCACATCGCTGTGGTCGGGCATCCCCAGACCCGGGTCGGCATGTAACCAATCTGTGCGGTATCTCCCATGATTGTCAGATCTGCGCAGAGGGCAATATCCGACCCGCCAGCGACGGCGAAACCATGGACTTTGCACACGACCGGCTTCATCGCCCGGAACAGCGACATGAAGTTCTGAGTGTTCGCCCACATGAACTGGAAGTCCTGCATCGGATCCCAGGGCATCTCCTGCACTACCGTGTTGGGGCCGTTGCCTTCGGCATAGTGCGCCAGATCATAGCCTGAACAAAACGCCTTGCCCGCTCCGGCCAGAACCATCACATGAATGCCTGGGTCTGCGTCTGCCCGCCCTACAGCGGCGGCAAGTTCGCGCGGCAGATCATCGTCAATCGCGTTCATCACGTCCGGGCGGTTCAAGGTGATCCGCCCAATGCGGCCATCTTTTTCATAGAGAACTTAGGTCATGTTCACTGCCAATCGCTGACGGCTTTGACTTCAAGGAACTCTTCCAATCCCCAGACGCCGCCTTCACGGCCATTTCCGGACTGCTTCATTCCGCCAAAGGGGGATCCGGCGCCGCCGAATTTGCCGTTCATTTCAACCATGCCTGAACGGAGTTGCCTCGCCACCCGGCGTGCGCGGGCCTTATCAGCGGTCTGGACATAGTTGGTCAGGCCATAGGGGGTATCGTTTGCCAATGCGATGGCCTCTTCTTCGGTATCAAACGGAGCCATGACCAGAACCGGGCCAAAGACTTCCTCTTTCCAAAGTGTCATGTCCGAGGTGACGTCCGCGAAGACGGTGGGCCTGATAAAGTAACCACGCTCCAGCCCTTCGGGCCGCCCTAATCCACCAGCAACCAGCGTCGCTCTTTCGTCGAACCCGCGTTTGATCAGGTACTGAATCTTGTTGAATTGCGTATCGGAGACAACTGGCCCAATTTGCCGGCCTTCAACGTCCGCCGGACCGATCTCGGTCTTCTCAGCAATGGCACGCGCAGTTTCGACAGCCTGATCATAGATGGAGCGTTCCACAAGCATCCGGGTTGGTGCGTTGCAGGACTGGCCGGAATTGTTGAAGCAATGGCGCAAACCGCGCGCGACTGCTTTTTCGTCTGCATCAGCAAAGATGATGTTGGCGCCTTTGCCGCCCAGCTCAAGGCTTACGCGTTTGACAGTGTCTGCCGCGGATTTGCTGATCGCTATGCCTGCACGGGTCGAGCCGGTGAAGCTGACCATATCCACGTCCGGATGTGCGGTGAGGGCGCTGCCCACGCCTGCGCCATCTCCATTGACCAGATTGAAGACACCTGGCGGAAAACCTGCTTCGTCAATCACTTCGGCCAGCAGCATGACGCTGAGCGGTGCCTGCTCGGCGGGCTTCAAAACCATCGTGCAACCCGCTGCCAATGCAGGCGCGACTTTGAGCATCACCTGGTTCATCGGCCAGTTCCAAGGTGTGATCAGAGCGCAGACCCCGACCGGTTCATGGAAGATCATGTCACCCGGTGCGTGATCTCCCAAGGGGTGCTCGAAAGCAAATGACCTAGCGGCACGGATGGTGTTCTTGAGATGCCCGGCGCCGGCGCCCACCTGTGCCGTACTTGCCAATGCAATGGGTGCGCCCATCTCCTGGCTGATCGCTTGCGCCATTTCCTTTGCGCGCCCTTTGTAGGTTTCCATCAGTCGTTCCAACGCAGCGATACGCTCCTGGGGCTCAGTCGCCGCCCAGACCGGGAAGGCAGACTTGGCCGCTGCAACGGCCGCATCGGTATCAGCAGGACCGCCCAGCGAGATTATGGCGATCCGTTCCTCGGTCGAGGGGTTCTCCACGGCCATCTCGCGCCCGTCAACCGAGGCAACCCAATGTCCATTGATGTAGTGTTTTGTCATGATGTTCATGGCGTTCCCTTTCGGTCAGAGTTCATGGAAATCTCCAGCGGCAAAGCGGTCGCGGAGAATAAATTTCTGGATCTTGCCGGAACCGGTCAGGGGAAACTCATCCACCTGCACCCAGACATTCGGTGTTTTCTGCGGCGACATGTTTGCGCGGCAATGCGCGTGAAGTTCTGCCTTTGCGAGCGGTTTGCTGCGGCGGATGAACGCGCCGATCAGTTCACCCCACTTAGGGTCCGGCAAGCCGACGACTGCAACCTCGGCAACGTCAGGGTGCTCCAGCAGACAGTTCTCGATCTCCGCAGGGAAGTGGTTCTCGCCGCCCCGGATGATCATCTCTTTGACACGGCCGGTGACGCTCACATATCCGCGCGCGTCCATCCGGCCCAGATCACCGGTATGCAGCCAGCCATCCGCATGCACCGTCTCGGATGTGGCCTTGGGATTGTCGTTAAATTCCAGCAACACACAGGGGCCGCGGGCGCAGATCTCTCCGACCTCCCCTATGGCGACTGCACGGTTATCATCGACACTGCGGATCGAAACCTCGGTTTGCGCAACCGGTTGTCCTGCTGTGTTGCAAATGTCTTCAATGCCATCAGACAGATGGTGCTGTGTGATCACCGGGCAGTGTTCAGTCTGCCCGTAGAGTGTCGAGAACCCGGCCCCCATCAGGTTTTGCACCCTGCGGACCAGTTCCGGTGCTACCATGGAGCCGCCGCAACTGACCACCTTCAGCGCAGACAGGTCCCGCGGGCGTATTTCCTGCGCGTCCAGAAGCGCCACCACCATGGTTGGTACGCCAAGGATGATGTTAGCGCGGCACGCTTCAAGCTGATCCAGAACCACTTCCGGGTCGAACAAGCTGATCAATACCATCCGGCAGCCTGCCTGAAGGCATCCCAGCGTGACCATTCCACAGCCAGACGTATGGAACATCGGCATGACATTGACCCAGGATGTTTTTTCGGTCGCTCCGCACCGGGTGGCGTAGAAACGTGCATTGTTGACCAGTCCGCGGTGGCTGAGCACGGCCCCTTTAGGGAAACCGGTGGTTCCGCTGGTGTACTGGATCATTGCGGCGTCGCCCGGAGCAATGTTTGGCATAGAGACTGGGCGGGATCCAAAGGCAAACAGGGCCGGACTCTCCATGTCAGTGACTTCCCGCACAGCCGGGATGCCAGCAGCAACGTCCGCCCGGCTTGATTGCTGTCCAAATCGTGCGGGCTATGAGCCTACGAATGTCTGAATTGATAACTCACTAAATGTTCTATCACCAACGCTAACTCCATTAGTTCGATAACACATAGAGTCTATAATATTTGACACCAGGTATAGTATATCATACTTATCGTACAAAATACTGGACACAAATCAACCGCATGCCGCACCACGGAGGCCCCGGAAATGACCTACCAGGATCGCAACACTGTCGTCTCGATCTTTGTGAATCTTGCTGTCAGTGCCTTCATCGTTTTTCGACTTCTGGACATGAATGCCTCTGGGATGTTCGATGGGCCTGATGCCGTGAACAACTGGGCCCGAATGGTGATCTGGTTAATCCCTATGGGGATTGTCGTTACCATAATTGGCACTATTCTGTTCAATATTGGTTTTGCAATAGTGACACGCGAACCCAAACCCAGTTTCGTCGTCGATGAACGTGACAAAATGTTCGAACGCCGTGGCAGCCTCGCGATCATTGTCTTCGCAGGCGCAGGCTTTGTCTCTGCCGTCCTGGCCATGGCCTTGAATGCGTCTGCGCTGATTGGGTTTAATATCATCTATTTCGGAATGGCATTCGGGTCTTTTGCGGCTGATATCGTCAAATTTGCTAGCTATCGGCGTGGGTACTGAACCATGGGTAAGCTCAAGATCACCAACAACATCAGACGTCTGCGGTTTGACGCCGACGAAATGACTCAGAAAGAGCTCGCCGAAAGAGTAGGTGTCACCCGACAAACAATTGTTGCCATTGAAAATGCGAAGTACTCACCAACGCTCGAGCTGGCGATCTTAATCGCCCGTGTATTCAATAAGCCCCTCGAAAAAGTCTTCGATATCCAGGACGCCAGTTAAGTCTTCGCGATTGCACCTTATTGTCCAAGGAACAGATATGCTCATCCATCCGCCGCGATTTTGGAACATGATGGCGCGTTCGTATGCGCGACGCCCCGTCCAAAACCAAGCTGCCTACGAATACAAGCTCGACTTTACTGCGAGACATCTTTCTCCTCAGGATTGCCTCCTGGAAATTGGCTGCGGCACGGGAACGACGGCACTCATTCACGCCCCAAATGTCGCTCATATCGACGCCATCGATTACTCTTCAGAAATGATCTCAATCGCTCGGGAGAAAGCCAATCAGCAGGGTGTCGAGAACGTGAACTTCGAAGTAAGCGCGTTCGACAACTGGCCCATTCCCGCTAAGGATCAGCAGTATGATGCAATATTGGCTATGTCGGTACTGCACCTAGTCCTTGATCTTGACGAAACATTGGATCGAATTCGAAATTCACTTAAAGAAGGTGGCCTGCTCTTCAGCTCGACGGTCTGCCTGGAGGGTATGGAAAAATACGCTATTCCAGCCCTTGGGGCCATCGGCCTATTGCCCAAGATCCGCGTTCTTACTCAAGAAGTCCTTGTCGAGCGAATGCAGGCGTTCGGGTTCAGTGTCGAACACAAATGGCGTCCGGAGAACGGTTCGACTGCATTTATTGTCGCGAAGAACGGCGGTTATTGCCGGTGGAATTGAGTTGTGCAATGAGGACGGCGGCCGGGAATTCTGTAAGACGCCTGGACACCCCTGTCTGCGGAGCCGGGTTGGGACTGGCAAATTCCTGCCGTGGAATGGCTGGTCTCTTTTCAAGCCCTCAAAACCGCTGTAAAACATCGTGACCACTCAGATCGGCAATGAAGTTTCTTGCAAAACTGCAACAGCAACACGAATACAATTTGGCCGCGCCTGACCGGCACCGCCCGCGCTGTGATTGCGATGGGGCTTATTGCTCTTGCCACTGCCTGTACTATTAATCCAAACGACGCGGATCTCGATCCAGAACGTCAGTCAATGGCGCTGCAGGAGGTCTCGAGAAAGCAGGCTCGGGGGCAAAGAGTATGGTGCGTGCCCTACGCACGAAACCTCAGCGGCATCGAAATTCGCGGCAATGCCAAGGACTGGTGGGGTAAGGCGCGTAGTGCTTTTGGTCGGGGCAACGAACCGGTCGTCGGTGCGGTAATGTCTTTTCGAGCAACCGGTGGTATGCCTTTGGGCCATGTGGCTGTCGTCTCCGATGTTGTCACCGACCGTGAAGTCATCGTGAATCATGCCAACTGGCATCGCAACAAGGTATCATTGAAAATGGGCGTCAGGGACGTATCCAAACACAATGATTGGACACTGGTTCGGGTCGAAAGCCATCCGGGACGGTATGGCAGCTTCTACCCGGTGAACGGGTTCATATATCCGAAAGTTGCCGAGTAACCAAATTGCTTTTTGCATCCACCGCGAACCCATGGAATGCGCCGCAGGCGACCCTCATCTCGGACATGAAGGGTTATACACGGATTGACTGCATAAGGAGTTACAAGTTCAGGCTCGTGTTCATCAACTCGGCGCATGCAAGTGGGGACCTATTTTTAGTATTGACCGACAGATCACAAGTCATCCCTTCGTGGACACGCTTGTATTGCCATCTGGATAGCCTGATGTTTCGGTCTCCGCGCCTTCGCTCCCGTTCCTCCAGGACCTCCAGCGAAGCAAAGACACCGACGATGTGACACTCGTACGGCTCTAATAGGGTCCGATACTCAGATACAGCTTTTGCTGAGCCGGTTGCCGTATTTCCAAACAGCACCTCGTCAACGATCAGGTTGTTCCCGGCGCCTGCCATAGCGGCGACCGACCGGCGCATTCCGGACAGCGCGCGCTTTGCAATGGGTCCGGTACTCGCAAATGTGGTCACGTTCCCGTCCTCGATGCGCTGTTCAAAGTTCAACCCGTCTGGGTGGCCCTCAAGCCGCTCTGGCAGCATTGCGAGGAATGTATCCATTTCAGTGTGTAAAAATGGTTGCGCAGCGATATTCTGAAGCGCCTTTGCAAGGGAGCTTTTTCCAACGCTCCCAACACCATTCAGAAGAATTACTGTTGCCACGGGTCTCGTGCCTGTCTGGTCGAATTCCGAACCGCATTAATTGGTCGAAGGCGGCGGCGGAGGTTCCGTTGCCATCGTAACGTCTACGGCTTCTGGCCAACCGAAATCTGTCGTCCCATCTGGCAATCCCAGAATGCGGTCGATTGTTAAAAATTGCATGTCGATTGCGGCCTGCAATTTATGAGCGGCGTGGTCCGCTGCATCAGTTCCTCGTGCCTCAATCGCGCGCAACAGAGCGAGGTCTATGAAAGTGCTCAGGAACAAAATGAGCTCTGCGGCTGTATCAACATCCGCAACAATAAACGCGCCCTCATCACGGCCTTTCTGAATGATCTTGGTCAGAACGGGAATGGCACCGGTTCTGACTCTGCGCTTGAATTGTTCCAGCAGGACCAGATTCTTATCCTGGTTCATGACTCTGAAGAATTCGACCTGACCAGGGTAGTCATGTTCGCGTAGGTAGTTTGCCCGCAAGTGTGTAAAGCTGCGCAACAGATCAAGCGCAGAGGATGTCTCGTCAGAGGCGACAACGGCCATCTGCGAAAAGACACTCTCTGCCATTCCATCCAATACCCCAAACAACAATTCGTCCTTGGATTTGAAGTGATGATAAAATCCACCTTTCGAGACACCGGCCAGATCCAACACATCCTGTACGGTCGTGTCTTCGAACCCTTTGGAAAAGAACAATATTTGAGCACATCCCAATAACTGAGCGCGACGTTCTTCGGGGCGCATGTTCTTCCGCTTCGTAGATTTCATTCATTTTCCTCTTGAAAACCGACCGGCGGTCTGCAAATACAGACCCATGGTTGGTTTATACTCCGACTCACTTCGCAGGGCAATGTAATTCACCTGCCAACCCGAATTAGACGATGCGCCAACGCAGCCCATTTCCGCGAGCCATGACGCTTCGCGGGCCCGGTTGAGTTGCGCGCACTACACAGGACTGAATGCCATGAATGCTCTTATCTGTGGATACATTCCACCATCCGAGTTGCGTAGAACGTCGCGTTTGATGGGTATTCGCGAATTGCTCGGGATTCTGATCACCAATTGTCTGTACAAATGTGACGTTCAGCGAGCTTCAGCTCGAATCCGCTGGAATGAGTCGTTCGCAAGACAGCTTTCCACCAATTGATTCAAACTCTCTGGAGATAAACATGTTGGGTTGCACACGCGCTCTTTCTGCGGTTTATCGATCAGCTAATCGCATGAATGCAATCGCCATTATCTTACGGCCCGTGAACGGTCTGCTCTCAGTCGACGCATTGTGCCGCAACAAGCGGCCACGACGCGTTCTACTGCAGCGAGCTGTCGGCGCGTCTGTGTCTGCCCCTACGTTCAAGCTGCCCAACGTCATCTCTCCGATTCATATGCTCGAAGCCCACTCTGCGTATTGCGGCTGGATTGAAAGTCGAGTTTTTCTTTCCTCCGCGTACAAAATATTTGTACACAAGAAATATGCGCACCCACTTTCGCCACCACGATTTGCTTAGGCTCTTTGTAGAGATCGCTCGCCATCCGAGTTTCTCGGAGGCGGCTGAGGCAATGAACATGACTAAAGGCGCGACCAGCTATCAGATCAAAACCCTTGAGGCGGATTTGGGCATTGCCCTGTTCAGACGCACGACGCGTGGCGTCACACTCACCGGTGAAGGACTGAAGCCGCTGGCCGCCTGTCAGACCCGATATGAGGAAATCGAAGCCGATCTTCGGGCGCTCCGGGGCATGTCATCCCAAACCCTGACGGTTGGGGTTTCGACCTATTTCGCCGCGCGATGGCTGTCACCGCGACTGATGTCGTTCATGCAGCGCTACCCGAACGTGCAGCTGCGCATCCAGCCGATGATACAGTTTTCAGACCGTGAAATGCATGACGTTGATCTGGCTATCAGATGGGGCAATGGGAATTGGGATGACGGCGCTGTTACGCCCTTCATGCCCATGCCAACCTATCCTGTAGGAAATTCAGAAGCCGCCCGTCAGGTGGATAGGTTGGGAATGAACAGGGCGATTTCGCGCTTCACATTGTTACGGGATCGCGATGATAGTAACGCTTGGTCAGCTTGGCTCAGCGCTGCAGGTTTGCCACAGCAAAGTCGACGAGACGTGTTGATTGTTCCGGATCCTAACGTCCGGGTGCAAGCAGTGATCGACGGTCAGGGGATTGCTTTGATGGATGATCTTCTCAAAGACGAATTGGACGACACCAAGCTGTTTCGCTTGTCTGAAGTTGAACTCTCTGACTATGGCTATTTCCTCGTCCGACCGCATCGAACACCAGCATCAGAAACGGCGAGAGTTTTTTCTGACTGGATTCAAGACGAAGTCTGAGAAGGCGTTCACGCTGTGCCTGGAAGTAACAACCGTCTTGAGTTGCGTTAGGCTCAGAACCGATTGATTTCCATGGGGCGTCGTGATTCACCGCTGGAAAACAGAGCGGTGAAGTGTCTAATTTTTTGGTTGGCGGATGCGCAGATGGCACGGCTTGAGCAGTTCTTCCCGAAGTCCCGCGGCAGGCCTCGCGGCGATGATCGACGTGTGCTGAGTGGGATTATCTTCATAAACCGCAATAGGTTGCGCTGACTATGAAACAAGAACGAGTCCTGGCCAGACCCGCCGTCCGTGTCATGTGTTTCCAGGGTCTTTGGAAACGCCTAACCTACAGATGCTGCAATGCGGGTGTATGAAAACGGATCAAACAGATCAAACATTGACGTCATTTACGGCTACCCAATCCAAACCATCAACATGGCGCCATCTCGAAGAAGCCGACCCGCGGGGCGGACTCTGGCATTGAACGGAATCCCTTGTCGGTTATGCTAGTTTCACTAAAGCGCTTCAATCTCACAGACATATGCGCGCAATGGAACTGATCCACTAACTGGGTCCACCGCATCCTGACCGATCATCTGATTGAAGTTCGCTGTGTTTTCTCCCAGTACGTCATAGCCTGGTGCGTCAAGTTCAGGGCAAGCTTGCCACCATCCGTGCTGACCACAGATCACCTTCGGATCAAGGCTTTTGTCCAGCCGTGCCCGCGCGCGGGCATGGCCCTTTGGTGTTATTATACGTACCCAATCTCCAGCGCTGATGTTTCGCGCTTCAGCCGCTTCTGGATGCATGTCGACCTGGGGCTCGGGTGCGCGACGGCGCAGGCTTGGCAATCCGCGATGCTGGCTCTCGCAATAGAGTGAATCTTTGGTGCAGGTCAGGATCAATGGGAACCTCGCCGCCAGTTTCGGCTGAGCGTTATGCCCCACCTGTGGTTCCTCATAGTCAGGTAATGGCGGATATCCGTGATCCATCAAGGTTTCGGAATAGAATTCTACTTTCCCCGAAGGTGTATTAAATCCGCGCGGCGCGTTGTCTTTGAGGGCTTGGTACTTTTGGTAGGTCGTCTGCAACGGCACACGAATGCCCTCGGGTGCTGCGCGCAAGGCCTCTGGTGTTAATCCGCTGGGCGACAGCTGATGGCGGTAGGCAGCATCGACATCACCGTCCCAGAACAGATCTCCCAACCCAAGCTGGCAGGCCAGGTCAAAAACAATCTGGATATCCGGCCGTGCCTCGCCTCGTGCCTCGACCAGTTGCTGGCGTAACTGAACAAGGGAACATGCGTCTTCGCTGACCTCAAATCCAATTTTCAACCCTTCGGACTCGAACGGGCTCGTCGTAGGCAGCACGATATCAGCAAGCTCGGCACTGGGGTTCATGAACAGATCGATATGGACATTCAACTCAAGCGCTTTCAGCGCCTCGTAGCCACGCGCGCCGTCCGCATGGGCCAGTAGCAGGTTCGAGCCAAAGTTGATCATCGCCCGTACTTTGTAGGGTTTCTCGTCCAGAATGGCGTCGTAGACATCAGCCGAGGCGACAAAATCATATTTTGCCGGGCCGAGCGGCCTTTTGGTCCGTCCCAAAGTCTTCTCCCGTTGCGCCGCCGACAGAAACTCATCCCCTTGGATATTGTTGGTCGGAACGGCGGGAAATTCTACGTTTCCCCCTTTGGTGTCGTAGTTGCCTGTCAGCGCGTACAGCAGCCCAATGGACCGGGCGCTCTGGGTCGCATTGGATTGCTGCTCAAGTCCTGACCAGGTCATGTAGGCAACAGGTCGCGATTGCCGCATCATCTTGGCTGTCCGCGTGATATCCGATGCGGCGACGCCTGTGATTTCCTCTACGGTATCGGGGGTATAGCGGGCACAGATTTGCGACCATATCTCAAAGACCGGGCGGCAGGTCACAGGCCCATCCAAAGTTGTTACTTCGAAGGAACCCGAGAGGGCATATCTGCCGGTATCGGCGCCGTGTTCGCAGATCACTGGTTCCTTGGTTGCTTCAGACCAGACCATGTAACTGTCAGATGATTTGCCAACCGATAAATCAGAAGCGCGTAACAACCGTTTGGTATCATCTCGAACCAGCATCGGTGCATTTGACCAGCTGCGCAAAAACTCGTGATCGCACCAACGCTCTTGGATCATGATATTCGACAGGCCCAACGCCAATGCTCCGTCGGTTCCCGGACGAACCTGCAACCAAGCGTCGGCCTGCCGCGCCAATCCTGCGTTGCGCGGGTCTACAACGATCAATTGCGCACCACGCTTTTTGGCTGCACTGGTTGCCGTAGCATGGGCAATCCGCGAGACCGTTGGATTGTAACCCCAGAACAGGATGCAACCGGCATTTTCCAGATCCGGCATCACTCCGGCAGGTAAAGCCGACCCAAAGGAGTAAAGATTGGCTAAATACCGGCCCCAACCGCACAGTTCCATTGAGATTGATTGGTTCGGGCTGCCGAAAGCTCGCCGTAACCGTCTGACCCATTCTACGGAATCAGACATGGCAGAGGTCGACGGGGACGCAGTATTGAAGGCCACAGTCTCGGGGCCATGTTGACCGGACAGGCGCTTTAGGTTGTCAGAGATTGTGCACAATGCTTCGTCCCAACTGATCCGTTGCCACCCAGGATCAGCCGCGCCTTTTGGCTGTGTGCGCTTCATCGGGTATTCAAGCCTGTCCGGATGATAAACCAATTCAGGGGCAACCTTGCCCTTGATACAGAGCGCATGTCCTGTCGGATGTGAAGGATCCGCCGACAACGATGTCAGCCGCCCATCTTCAACGGTCGCTATCGCACCGCACCGTGATACACAAAGCGCGCAAAAACTGGATATCTCTTCTGGGTCATGCGTAGGCTCAGACATGAAAATTCGCTTTCGGCTGTTCGGTTCAGTCAAATTATTGTGCGTTGACTGACGCTATCACAAAATGACGCCTTCTCCCTTTTTCCATCCAAGACAATTGAAATACAGCCGATAGAAACGTGATAGCTGCTGGTACAACATATACAAATGCAGCCATTGATTTGCGTGCAGCGAAAGCCGGCAAATCCTGCAGAGCAAACGCTTGCCGGGATTCAGGGAGTGTCAGCATCGAGCCCAACTTACTCATTCGCTGAAACCTGCCCCAGAGCCGCTCTCTTAAGCCCTGGTTAGAAAGGCAGTCCGGATGGCTGTTTTCATGGCATCCTGCGGCCCAGCTTCCGGCGAGCCACTTGCCGCCATCACCAACTTCGAGGCGGGTGTGTTTCTGAAGCCAAGAGCTTCACCCACAACTGTCAGGTCCGGATGAAGCGAGGAACGGCCCAGCAGACCGACTGCCATCCCAGCCTCTACTGCGGCGATGACGCCAGAGACACTTTGGCTGGAATAGACCATGCGAAATGGTTTTCCTCGGTCCTCCAGTGATGCGATTGCTACATCGCGCCACCAACAGGCATGATCGAACAAGGCAACTGGCAAGCTTTCATCACTTTGGAAATCCCGATGCGCCGATGATACCCAGCATGTTGGATCCTCAAATAGTAGTTCTTCATGTTTTTCCCGACTCTCCACTTCATAGACCGCAAGGTCCAGCAATCCCTTGTCGAGTGCATCGGGGTATCCTGTGCTCAACGCACAGGTCACATCCAGTTCGACCCGTGGATGGTGACGGGTGAATGTTGCGATAATCTGTGCCAGCTTTGCCCGACCGTGATCATCTGGAATGCCAACGCGCAGCTTGCCGGTCACGGCAGTTTGGGAAATGTCCCTCAGCGCTGTGTCGAGGCGAGCGGTCACGTCCTGTGCAACGGGCAACAGGTGGCGGCCGGTATCGCTCAGAACAACCCCGCGCCCATGCCGTTCAAAAACGGGTTGGCCGAGGATGGCTTCGAGACGTTTGATCTGGAGACTGGTAGCGGATTGGGATCTGTGGATACGCGCCGCGCCATCCGTGACGCTTCCTGCTTCGGCGACAGCGACAAAGGTCCGCAATAAATCACTGTCCAGATTTTCCATTCGTTTCTCCAATATCAGAAATTGATACTATTCGTTTCACACATGAATTGTATACCACTACTTATCAAGGTCAGAGGAGCATTCCATGACCGATCAGACAATTACCCGTCGACAATCAGGTAAGGTTTACCTGGTATGGGGCGTGTGCCTTTTGCTGTTGGCCAGCATCGGTCTTGCTTGGCCGGAACACATCGCAGATGCCTCTAAGTTCGTCTTGCGGGGCCTTGTTGTGGTTGCCCCGATTGTTATTCCGGGCATCCTTCTTGCCGCGTGGATCATCGCCAGCGGAGCAGATACACACATTGCTGGCGTGTTCGAGGGCAGGACGCTTCGAACAGTGATGGCCGCATCATTGATCGGGGCTATCACGCCGGTCTGCGGTGTCACCGTTCTGCCGTTAATGGCGGGACTGTTGGCGGCGGGCGTGCCGCTCGCCCCGATCATGGCGTTTTGGTTGTCGTCCCCTATCACAGACCCTGCAATGCTCGCAACGACGGCTGCTACGCTCGGACTGAGCTTTGCGATAGGCAAAACGCTCGCAGCGTTCGGGTTGGGTGTATTCGGGGGGGCGGTCACCAGCCTGTTTGCTAAGTCTCCTTGGGCATTGAATGCGCTTCGTGACAACGGCCTGTCGCGCCGACTGAGCGCTGCACGATGCGGTACAGACCAGACGTTCGATCCATGGGTTTGGAAAACCGAGGCGCGTCGGCGGTCTTTTGCTACTCAGTTCTGGGCAACAGCTCGGCTGATCCTGATCTGCCTGATCCCTGCCTTCGCAGCCGAATACGCCCTGAATTCTGCACTAACACCAGGGGTGCTTGCAGCTTATGTTGGCGAGGGGCAATGGTGGGCCATCCCTGCTGTCGTCTTTGTGGGCGCCCCAGCCTATATCGACGGTTACGCCGCGCTCCCTCTGACACGTGGGTTGATTGATAACGGTATGTCCGAGGGCGCTGCCATGGCTTTCTTGATCTCGGGCGGCGTGGTCAGCATTTGGGGGGCGATGGCGATTGCGCCAGTTCTCAAACTAAAGCCGTTTCTTCTCTATCTCTCGCTTGCTATTTTAGGGTCGCTCGCGGCGGGATATGTTTTTGGATGGGCTGTCTGAAAACACATGAGAGTAGAGTCGGACATCAACAGAGGTCAATTGCCTTACATAATTCAGCCCCGGGCAGATTACCGAGGCAAACGACAACGTCCGGCACGTCCGGCCGAACTTGCAGATCGCATTTGATGACCTTCCACAGAATTCGAACTGCTGCCTCTGGCTTTAGACCTGCCGTTCGATTCTCAGCATAAAACAGCAGATTTGAGCCCTGATCGACCAAGGCTGCGCTGAGGTGCCAACGGAACCCACGGCAGACAGTCATCCCAACTTCGACTCCTGTTCATGGTCCTCGAAAGTAGCCCCAGCACGGGCACCAGGGGTCTGCGTATTAAGTCAAATGACGCGGGACGAAGCTGTTCTCATTACTCGGGTGACGGGGCAATGTTCAGTGGAAAGGTAACCCTGCCATCATCGAACCACCCCGTGAGAGGTAGGGCTAGAGACCGCGTTAAGTCACAGGGGTGCTACTCGGAAGAAAGAGTGTCATTCCGCCGCCTCGGTTGGTTTGGCCCAGTCCTCCCACGCGGTTCCTGTGGTTATGACCGGCCCGTCCCAAGTAAAAGGTATCTGGTGAATGGTGGTATCTCTCCCATCAATCAGCAGCACGAAATAAGCCGGATTCATCGGGGCGCCTTTCAGCTGCTCGGCCTCGCTCAGATCCGGGATCGACTGGTTGCCGGTCGAGGGTGCCGAGGCGAACTGCACTCCGGCATACCGCCCGTGGATCGGCGCATGGACGTGGCCGAAATGGATGTAATCGATCTTTGAGCCATGCGTCCGAATCAGCTCACGGAACGGGCCGCGGTCTTGTTCGACCAGTGCGATTCTGTCTTCTGCGGGCAGGCCCACGAGCATCGGGTTGTGATGCAGGAAAATCCGCGCGTGGGAGCAGGTTTCAAGCTCGGTCTGCAGCCATGCACGGCGGGCGGGGCAGAAATGACCCGCATGGGTCCGTTCGCCTACACTGTCAAGATAGATGAAACGAACTTCCCCGACCATCTCGGCATGGTTGACAAAGCCGTTTGCGTCAACGGGATGGTTCGCAAAAACGGATAGAAAGGCCGCCCGGTTGTCGTGGTTGCCGATCATCAGTCGCACCGGGACCGGCAAGTCGGCAATGGCCTGCTGCAGCGCCTCGTAGGCCGCGTGCTCCCCCCAATGGGTGAGATCACCGGTGATGACGATCCGCGCCGCGTCAGGGTGGTTGACTGTCACATCGGCCAGAGCGCTGGCAAAGCGCGCGTGAGGGTCCAGCCCCCCCATCGGCTCGCCCGGGATGGTCAGGTGAATGTCTGAAATATGAATGATCTTCATGGTTCTTCTGCCCGATAAAGGTACTGGCCGCACCCAGCTGGGTGCGGCCGGCCATTGAGGTTAGCCATTGGGCAGCAGGTCGGCGGCTTCTTCGGCCATCTCTTGCTGCAGCTCTTTCATGTCGGTGGCGTCGCCGGTGACAATGCGTTCGATGCCGTCATAGATTACCTGGGTGATCGCCAGACCGTTATCGCCCGGATAGGCCAGCCAGTCACGTAGCAGCGGCAGCTGGTCCACGGCGGTCTGCTTGTTGGGGTTCTGTTCATAAAAATCGGCCAGGATCACTTCGTTTGCTGCCTTGTTCGGCGGCATGTAACCGGTGGTCTTGGCAACCTCGGCCGCCCCTTCGCCGCTGGTGATGAATTTCAGCCAGGCCCAGGCAGCGTCCTGCACGCGTGGATCATCCGCGGTCGAAGTCAGCATCGCCGCGTTGCCACCTGCCGGCAGGCCCTTGGGAGTATCGCCCATACCTGGGAACGGGCTGGTCACCAGCTCAAAATCGCCCTGCGAACGCTCCACTGAGCCAAGAGCTGAAGTGGACCAGAACATCATGCCGATTTCACCAACCGAGAAGGAGGACAGGGCTGCCTTCCACTCGAGGTTTTGCATATCGCATTTGGTGAAGATTTCCTGCATCTGCTCCAGCGCGGCCAGCGCTTCGGGACTGTCCAGAGTGACGCGGCCATTGTCGACAATCGCTTTGTCCTGAGACCACATCAGGGCTTGCATGAACCAGTTACCCGTAATGTTCCAGCCCCAGAAGATTGGGTTGTCCACACCGTTGGCCTTCATGGTTTCACACATGCCAATCACCTCGTTCCAAGTGGTGGGCAGCTCTTCAATACCGGCGTCTTTGAGGATGTCCATGTTGTAATATCCCACCGGCAGCGACACCGAGAACGGCAGGCCGTGGACGTTGCTGTCAAAGGTAGACAGTGACAGCATGGCGTCGTGGTAGCCGTCTTTGGCAAAGTCGGCTTCTTTAGCAATGAAGGGTTCCAGCGATTTGGCGATGCCCTTTTCGACCAGGATCTGCTGACGGTTCAGGCCCTGCATCGTGACATCGGGCAGGTTGCCGGAAACTGCTTCGCGCAGGATCGTGTTGGTGCCATCCTCATAGGATTCATAAGTGGCGCGGAACTTCACCTCGATATTCGGGTGCGCTTCCTGGAAGGCAGGCATCATCGCTTCATAGGTCACGTCGAACAGGTGGCTGTAGGGATACGCGAATTCAATGATTACGGTGTCCTCGGCCAAAACTGCGGTGGCCGACAGCGCCAAGGCCATTGCGGTTAGGGTGGTTTTCATGAAAATCTTCCTCTTAGTCCTGAATTGGAGCGCTTGTGTTTGGCGATGCACGCTCCGGTGTGATCCCGGTCGGGATTTGGGGAGGGTGCGAGGCAACCCGCACCCGAAACTCATTTCATACCGTTCAGGGTGATCCCTTCGATGAAGCGTTTTTGCGCCAGAAGGAAGGCGACGATCAGCGGGGTAACAATCACGGTGGCAGTGGCCATCATCGGGCCAAAGAAGGACCCGTCGCCGTCCCCCTTGAACTCGCGCAGGCCAAGCGGTGGGGTGAACAGGTCGCGGTTGCCGGTCACCACCATGCGCGGCCAGAAATAGTCGTTCCAATGGGCGACCACGGAAAAGATCGCAAAGGCCAGCAGGGCTGGGATCGCGGTGGGCAGCATCACCCGCCAGACGATGGTGAACTCCCCCATCCCGTCCATGCGCGCGGCATCAATCAGATCATCCGGGACGGTCATGAAGAACTGGCGCATCAAGAAAATGCCAAAGACCGAGATCGTCCAGGGAACAACCAGCGCAGCATAGGTATTGGTCAGACCCAACTTGGCCAGCATGATGTACAGCGGCAGCGCTATAGCATGGACCGGGATCAACAGGCAGAACAGCACCAGAGCGAACACTGCGTCGCGGCCCCAAAACTTCAGCTTTGCCAACGCATAGGCCGCAGGCAATGCAACCACGACCTGGATCAGGAAGATTGAGGCGGTGACGATCACCCCGTTCATCAGGTAGCGCAGCAGCGGAGCCTCGGTGAAGGCCTTGGTATAGTTGAAAACCACGGGGCGCATGGAACACTCCGCCATAGCCTCGTCCACCAGGGCATCCCGGATCGCGCTGTCGGACAACCCGGGAAACTGCGGCACAGCGGCAGCGATGTCATTGCGGCTGGGGTCGCGCAGCTTGACGCATCGCTCGTCGACCATCAGCTCCTGCCGCCCGAAGAAGCCGCCCTCGCCGCGATCGATCTCGCCCGGGGATTTGAACGAATAGCTTACCATCATGTAAAACGGTACAAGGACGATGATCACACCTAGGATCAGGAGCAAATGCTTCCACCAGTCTCGGGTCATCAGTAATGGACCTTTTGTTCTACCAGCCAACGCTGGATCAGGGTGAGGACCACGACGAAGAGCAGAAACAGCATGGTAATGGCGGAGCCGATACCGATGAGGTTCTGTTGCACGCCTTTTTCAAAGATGGCGAACATCATGACGTAGGTGGATTTATTCGGCCCGCCGCCCTGTGGCCAGAAGGCTTCGATCGTGTCAAAGACCTGAAAAGCGCGGATGCAGGTGATGGTGACCACAAAGACCGTGGTCGGCCCCAGCGCGGGCCATGTCACCAGCCGGAAGCGTTCCCAGGCTGATTTTGCCCCGTCCATCTCGGCGGCGTGATACAGTTCCCGGTGAACACTCGTCAGCCCGGCAAGATAAAGCACCATGTTAAAGCCGAAGCCCTGCCAGATGCCGATGAAGCAGACCACCCAGATCGCATAGCGCTTGTCGCCCAGCCACACCGGGAACCGTTCGGCGCAGCCATGGGCCATGAATGGCCAGACATTCTCCAGAAATGTGCCGCAGCCCATCTCTAACATCCGGTTGATCATGCCAATGGACGGGTGCAGCATGAACTCCCAGGCTATGGCCATTGCCAGAAGCGTCGCCATGACCGGCAGGAAGTAGATCGTCTTGTAGATTTCGCGGAACCGGCCCAGCGAATTGATCAGCAGCGCGACGCCGAGCCCCAAACCCACGGATATTGGCACCACGGTCACCACATAGGTCAACGTGGCAACGAACATCTTTTCATAGGTCGAACGCGTAAAGAGTTCTTCATAGTTGCGCGTTCCAACCCAGTCAAACCCGCCGTTGCCAAGCGAGTAGTTGGTAAAGGAGAGCAGCCCAGCAATGATGACTGGTGCCAGCAGGATGGCCACCATCAGGCTCAATGCGGGTACCGTCAGAATCCAGGCGTCGCGGCGTTCCCTCGTCGCGCGCCGCCTAGAGGAGCCCGCCGCGGTTCCGGCGATGCTTGGTTCGATGACAGTCATATCAGGCCACCTCGGAAGCGGCAGCGCTGAGACGGCGGACTTTGCGCATACGCGCGCCATCGGCATCAAAGACCAGCGCCTTGTCAGTATCGAAATCCAAGGCTACCGGCGTCCCAAGCGTCAGGGATGCGCGCAGCTCAGGCATGGCGCGCAGGGTCACCCGCTCTTCCAGACCGGGCACGTCGACCTGCACAAACATCTCTGAACCGAGGTTCTCGCTATGTGCGACACGGCCGCGAATAGGGGCTTCTCCACCCGACAGCCAAAGTGTTTCCGGGCGCAGACCGAGCGATGCAACACCTCGGGATCCCCCGGCAATTGCAAGATCCAGGGGCTGATCGTGAAAGCTCAACCGCCCTTCGCTTGAGATTTCAAGCGGCAATATGTTGATCTTTGGCGAGCCGATGAACTCAGCTACTTCGATCCGGTCAGGGTCTTCGTAAGCGATTTCAGGTGCTGCGCATTGCAAAATGCGCCCCCCCATCATCACCGCAATCCGGTCGGACATGGTCATCGCTTCGACCTGATCGTGCGTCACATAGATGAACGTCGCGTCAAGCCGCCGGTGCAACTGCGCGATCTCGGCCCGGGTCTGCACCCGCAATTTGGCATCAAGATTGGACAGGGGTTCGTCCAGGAGAAATGCCGCTGGATCCCTGACCAGCGCCCGTCCTAAGGCCACACGCTGCCGCTGACCGCCAGATAGTTGTCCGGGCTTGCGGTCCAATAAGTGCCCGATCTCAAGCATCCCGGCAGCCTGATTGACCACGCTCCCGATATCGCTGGCCACGTTGCGGGCGCCGGGCATGAAGCCTCCGACCAAAGGCAGCTGCTGCAACCCGTTCATGCGGCGCATTTTGAGCGGCACAGAAATGTTTTCGCCCACGCTCAGGTGTGGATAAAGCGCGTAAGACTGAAAAACCATCGACAGGTTCCGGTCCGCCGCTCTCTGACCCGCAACCGATTGCCCGCCAATTTGAATGTCGCCCGAGCTTTGTTCCTCCAGCCCCGCAATGATCCGCAGAAGTGTGGACTTGCCGCATCCCGACGGCCCCACGAGGGAGACAAATTCACCATCAGCAATGACCAGGGACACTCCTTTGAGCACCTCGGTCTCACCAAAGCGTTTGGTTACATTCTCGACGCTCAACCCTGCCATCTGATTCCTCCATTTGACGGGGCTGTTTTATGCAGCAGAGCTCTCATTTTTGTGACGTCATATTAGTGAGACTTATTGCCGTTATGGCTTTGCGCATATCGGAGACAAAACATGCGCGCGAACCATCACCAATTTGTTGCCTTTGCCTATGTCGTCCGCGAGGGCAGCTTTTCCGCTGCTGCCAAACGGATGGGGGTAACGCAGTCAGCTGTCACCCAACACGTAAGCAAATTGGAAAAACAGGTCGGCTCACAGCTGCTGTTGCGCAGCCGGGACGGTATTTCTCTTACCCGGACGGGGCAGGAGTTCTATGACGTTGCTGACCGGCTGGCTGCGCTGGACTCTGAAATCAGCGAACGGCTCAAAGGGTTTGAGGCCATGGCGCGCGGCCACATAAAAATCATCGCCAATGCCCCGCTGCCTGCTCTGCGGGCCATCAGCCAGTTCCGGAAGTCCTTTCCGGATGTGGAGATCGAATTTGGGCTCCATTCCTGGAGTACGGCGACCCGGTTGCTTTTGGAGCGGCGCGCAGATGTTGGCTTGATCACGGATCCACCAAAGACAGACGACTGGGAACGGGTAACCGTGCAAAGGGCACGCTATGTCGCCTATGTTCCGCCATCGTCACCTCTTGCAGATCGTAGCATGCTTTGTTTGAAGGATCTGGAACGGGAAACGGTTATTCTTCCGGAAAGCGGATCGCTTACCGAACGCGTGGTCCGCGAAGCGCAGCTCAAACACGGAGTTTCCTTCCAGCGCATCATCAAGATGACGACCTTTCCGCTGATGTGCGAGGCAGTGCTCCAAGGGGCCGGGATTGCCGTCTTCCTGGGCAATAGTGGGATTATTTCCCGGGGATTGGTCGAAGTACCGGTCTCTGAACTGGCGAAAGTGCATGAAATCGCAGTGGTGGCGCCAAAAGACCGGGCAAGGCTGCGATTGGTGAAAGCGTTCATCGGAATCTCAGCTTCCTCAGACTTTCACTAGCTAAGAACGGGGCGCGCATATTGGCTGAGAACATCACCAGTAAGGATCTGTCTATATCGCGGACCCTGACGCAGATCGAAATAAATTTTTTCTTTTCAGTGACTTTTGATAGCGCCCTTTAGGGATCAACTGCATCGTCGTCATTGTCATAACCTGAGATCATGACGTCGTTGATCGTACTTTGGACAACGAAGTAGGCACGGATTTCCTCATCTGTGAAACGTTCGACAAACTGCTTCATCCGCGCCATCTCGGTCGAGCGTATCCCTTCGATCACCGCTTTGCTTTCCTCTGTGAGCCGATAGAAAGTAGAGGTCCGGTGCTTAGGGTTTGGAAGGCTTTTCAGAAGTCCCCGCGCAACAAGATCCTTGAGGAGCCGCCCGACAAGTTGTCGTTTCACCTGCAAGATTTGAGTAATTTCAGGGGCCGTTGCCTGTTGAACCGCCAACAAAACCTCAAGAACGGCGCGTTCTCCGACACTGATACCTGTGCCATCCAGGTCCGCTTCGACGCGTGCGGTGATGTTGCGCAGCAGAGGTCGCGTCAACTGTATCCCGGCATACAGCATCTCAGCAGGCGACATTTTGTCGGTGTCGGTAGCCATGCGTCGGCGTCCTTTAGGTTATTTGTCAACTGAGTTGACATTATTTTTCTGGCGACCTATGTACCCGACACGGCCCCAAAACTCCAGCGGCGGAACAAACTGATGTCTGATGATATGCATTTAACACTGCCAGATCCAAGATCCCGGAACCCACTTGTGTTTCCGGATGGCTCTCAAGATCCCGCAACAGTGTTTTTGTCAGAGGTTGTCGACCATCCAAATATCGAAATTGGTGATTGGACCTACTACAATGATCGCACTCTGCCGGATGACTACGCAGAAACCCTAGCGCCTTACCTATATCCCGGAGCACCAGAGAGGTTGAGTATTGGTCGTTTCTGCCAAATTGCTCAGGGTGTGCAATTCGTAACTGCAACTGCCAATCATCCGATGACGGGTATCTCAACATTTCCGTTCGCTGTCTTTGATCGTGAACGGATAGGAGGCTACCGGGATTCATTGCCAAGAGGTCGGGACACCAAAGTCGGACATGATTGTTGGATTGGCAGGGAAGCTGTGCTGATGCCCGGTGCAGAGCTTGGATGCGGAGTGATTGTTGCTGCAAGGGCAGTGGTTCGCGGGAAAGTACCAGACTTTGCAATTGTTGCCGGAAACCCAGCAAAGATCATTCGCATGCGGTTTGAGCCTATGGAAATTACCGAACTTCTCGAGATCGCCTGGTGGCTATGGGCCCCTGAGAAGATCGCAGAAAACCTACATTTGATCGAACAGGGCGATGTTCCTGCTTTGGCAAGGTGCAACAAAGATAGGGTTCTAGAGTAGAAATCACTACAGCTCAAATCAGGTACTAGAACTCCAATTTCGCAACGCAGAATTGGTGCTGCATGCTTGCGGGTCTCGGCTCGCAACAGATCAGTATTGCCTGAAGCTTGGCCAACGAAACGGCGCGTGCGCCCACAACTCACACAATCATTTTGACCACCAAAAAGTGCGCATCCACACCTAGCGCAAAGACAAGAAAGAGACGACATGAGACACAATATGGCACTAATCGCTATGGCCACTACGGCGCTGATCGCGCCCAATATCGCGACGGCGGATGATGATTGGACCGGGGTATATGCGGGCATTCATTTTGGTGCTGCTGATGGTGACCTTTCGAACGGCTCAGCCAAGATAAGTGACCATTCGGCGGTCTACGGGCTGCAACTTGGCTACAACCATAGTCTGGCAAGCAATTGGATTGTCGGGGGTGAGCTTAGCTATAGCACTGCTGAGTTTTCTGCATTTGGTCCGTCAAAAGACATGGGCACGACGCGGCTGAAACTCAAAGCAGGTTACGGCGTCGGAGCTGCGATGTTCTATGGTGTTCTGGGTTACGCAAGCATCGATCTCGATAGCGAGAGTGAAAGCGGGGCCACATATGGTCTAGGCGTCGGGTATAAAGCCACAGAGAATATCATTCTCAACGCTGAGCTTCTTCGCGACAGTTTTGATATTAAGTCATCTGGCGCTGACGTAGATGTAACCACGCTCCTACTTGGTGTGTCTTATCAGTTCTAGACGAGACCCTGTTTGGGTCGTTGCGGCCTAAACCAGCCTTGAGTCGGGTGCCTGCAATGGAGATCGTTCCGTTGCGGGTTATCCTGCCTCTAGCCGGTAGCCGGCAATACAAGCGCAATTTTCGCGGTCTGAAGGAATTTCCCTGTGGAGCCAAGTTCGGTCATTCTGTTTTCCGGGATCATTGTCAGCGCCTGCATATTGGGTGGAGCAATCTATTCAGGCCTTGCGCGGATCGCTGATGCTATCAAGAACAAGCGCCAGTAACGGATCGATGGTGCCGAGGACGGCTAGGTTCAACGACCGGGCCGATTAGTTTTGCGCGTTGTCCGACCGTTAGCGCCGTGATCAATCAAAATGCGATATGCCTAAATCCAACCCGTCAAACACGCTAGTTCGATCCCAAAAGGTGCACCGCCGCTTCAACCAAACTGTCCGTGCCACCAATTATACTGTCGGCGTCAAATTCAACGAAAATATCCGGTGGGATGCCGATACCCTCAAACATCTCACCCTGAGTTGATAGATATTTCTGGAAGGACAGTCCAAGTAACCAACCGTTCGGTAGCGTGAATTCCAGCACATCGGATAATCCGCCAGAGGATCTTGTCCCCATGATCGTGGTTTCTGGCCGCTCTCGCATGATTAATGTGAATATCTCGGCAGCACTTCCCGTCATGTCGCTGATCAGAACAACAACTGGTTGCGCCAGATTGGGGCCATCAGCTGGGTGAACTGTGACCTGAAAAGGTTCGGAGAAACTTTCCCGTTGCCAGGAACTCTTACTGAATGCGGTTACCGGAGTTAGTAGAAAATACTCTGCAAGCGCCACCGCTACGCTGTCTGAACCACCAGGATTATAGCGCACATCAACAACAATCCCTTTAGCATCCTGAAGGTCTAATGCGACTTGCTGGAATGCTCTGGATGCGGCCTCGTGTGACGATTGACCGAAAGGCGTCCGCACTTCCATTTCCTTGATCGCGACATAACCTAAGCCATCAGAGCGCAAACCGTAGCGGACTGAGAATCCTTCCAAGCCTTGAATTGGGATTTCGGCCTGGTTCAGTGCGGTCTGCCAGAGCAGCTTGCGGGTCAGCGATGGATTGGGTCTCAGCCAACTCGGGTCTTCCTCTGGCGAAAAGTACCCCTGATCCCCCATCGATAACTGAACATGTCCATCATTGAGGCCATGCATGGCCTGCTTAAGCAGAGAGGCAAGTTGGACTTCGCTGATGTCATCAGACAAGGGGGCCAGTTCTTTGCGTGTGTCCCAGTCAACGTTGTGAAGATCAAAAAACGGATAATGTTCAGCCATTGCAGACCAAAAGACGTCAAATGTATGTCTCGCTCCACGCTCTTTGTGATCAGTGTCTACACACTCGGTTGGGAATTCTGAGCGAGTGTGCCGGATTGGCTCTACGGCCCCATCGACGCTAACTTCCAATATGTCATCACGGTGCTTAATAGAGGCGCCCGCCATTATTTTCACCAAACCCAAATGCGCGGGAAAGACATATTCGCGAAAGCAACTTGCGGCTGTTTTTCTATACACTTCTGCGCGCAACCTGTTAATGCGCATGACCTGGCCATAGTCCGGAGCACTCCACGTGCCCAAAATTTCTTTTGATGGCATATTGATCGACCAGGATGCCGCAGCAGAAATGACCCCCAGGATCAACAACGAAGCAGATATTCGAGTTGCAAGCTTTTTCATTGAGTGACTGGCCTATGGGATGTCATGGAGACGCAATAAATATGGTGGGACCAATGATCAAAGACAGGGCCACAAACGTGCTATCGGTTGCGCGGATGCTGCTTGGCAGTACGCTCGTTCCCCCGCCGGTAGTTCCCGGTCAGACGAGCCATTTCTTGTTGCTGACCCTCAAAGCTCTGATTGCTCATGTCCTCAAGAAACCACTCGGCCTTTTCTTTCCTGAGCGTCGCGGCCTGCTTGCCATTGTGAGTTATCGATACGTCGCCATTTTTGGATTGCTTGAATGCAAATCCGAGGTCTGTTGAATTCATCTGGGTATATTCCGATCCAGCATCACTATCTGGTACCACATAGGCATTATATGGCATTCTCACATTGTTTCAGGTCTGACACGTTGCAGGCTCACGCAGCTTACCTCGATTTGCGGGATTTTTGACGGGCTTCTTGCTCAGGGAACGCGACATCATGGGTCTTCCTTCCAAGACCAGTTTTCAACTGGCATATATGCGTCGAGTTGATATGCGTCAACCAAGTTGACGCATTGAGCGGGCGGCCCATGGACGTAGCCTGACTTCGCGACGTGGGTGGGAGTTTTGTTTCGACTGCCCCAGAAGATGAGAACGCAGTCTGGTCATAGTCAAGAACAGACTGATAGTCGGCATATGTAGACCGCCGGTTTGTAAAGGAGAAATCAACACTGGCGAAAATGGCGGCCAGTACGTCATTGATGGTAGGGACGAAAATGGGAGTCCCGCATTGGACCAGCAGTTCGACAAGCCCAATTTCAAAAAATCCCCGCGACTTGCCAGTGAAGGAACGCGTCGTTGCAACGCGCAAGATTCGAACCATGCACCAGTCGTCAAATGAGAAGGGGTTCAACCCGCTGCTGATCTGATTGATGTAAATCGTTTCGTTAGATGGTCCATGGTTTCGAAATAGGGGCCAGGGCCAAAGCTTGCGCGCGAAACTCCGAGTTTTGCCGTAGTTTCGACCGAGTTTAGTTCGCCGATCATCATAACATTGACCGGCAAACAAACAGCTTCAGTGATCTGTTGAATCAATGACGCATTCGTCAACCCAGGAACGAAAAACCCATCTGCGCCAGCCTTGGCATAAGCGGCAGCCCTTTCCAGGGCTTCGGTCAACATGTCCGCGTGCGCGAGGGGGTCTGACCCAAGAAACAGGTCAGTTCTTGCGTTGACGAACAGCGGTAGCTTTTCGGCTATTGCCATTTCTCTGATTGCTTTGATCCGTTCTGCCTGAACAGAAATCGGATAAAGGCCTTCGCCTTGAACAAGCTGATCCTCAAAGTTTATTCCAATGGCTCCGGCCTGAATAACCTTTCGAACGTTGGCTGCGACGTCATCAGGCTCGGTTGCGTATCCGCCCTCAAAGTCGACGGTGACGGGTAGATCGACGGTCTGAACTATGCGTTCGACTATTCGTAGGAGAAATTCCAACGGAATCGCTTCACCGTCAGCAAACCCATGGGCTGCGGCGACCGACCAGCTTCCGGTTGCGACGGCCCTTGCCCCGGCATCGGCCAGAGTCTTAGCGCCTCCCGCGTCCCAGATATTATATAGCACCAATGGGGCACTCTTTTTGTGTAACGCTTTGAAGCGCGTTGCCTTTGCGATCTGATTCATGAAAGTGTTTCCAGCTTGCCGGGCAAGTATTGCCGCTCGATCTCAAGAAGTTTTTGCTTGCGCCACAGTCCCCCACCGTATCCTGTCAGGGATCCATCGGCACCGATGACACGGTGACAGGGAATGACCAGTGCAATTTGATTGGCACCGTTGGCGCGCGCTACGGCCCGTGTCGCTGTGGGGCGACCTATCGCTCTGGCGATATCTGAATAGCTGCGGGTTTGTCCGGCAGGTATGGTCTGAAGCTCTTGCCAAACAGTACGGGTAAATTCGGGTCCATGTTGAACCAGCGGTGTTTGAAAACGCGCTGAGGTTCCGGCAAAGAAGGCCTGCAACTCAGCTTTAATTTGCTCGGAGATGTCGGTTCTACCGATGCCAATCCGACCTTTTGCGAACTTGTCCAATCTTGTGAGCTGTGTTCGGAGGGCCTTTCGATCAAAGAACTCCAGCAGATGCAGTTCAGATCGGCTCGTCACCGCAATCATGTCGCCCAATGTTGTTGTTATCCAGTCCGCAAATAGAATTGGATCGGAATCCATTCTACCCGGCGCTCTACCAACTAGCTTGGCGAAGGCTGCCCGAAACGCACTGGCAGACTCAAATCCCGCATCCAGTTGCGCATCGATTACTTTTCCACCGTCGGCGATTGTTTCAAACCCTTCGCGCAACCGGCGTTGTCGGGCCATCTCAAGAAATGTCATTCCAAATTGGCGTTTGAAACTGCGCCGGATGGTAGACGGATCAAGCCCCATCTTCTCGACATCTGCCTCGCGCCAAGGATACTCGGGACGTTCATCCAACGCCACAAGAAGCGCACCAATCGCAGGATCAGCAGAAGCCATAGGCTTGAGTGGGTGACATCGTTTGCATGCGCGATAACCCGACTCTATGCATTCACTGACAGTTCCATAGAAGGTACAGTTTTCAGCCTTTGGCTTGCGCGCCGGGCAAGTCAAACGGCAAAAGACGCCGGTACTTGAGACACAGACATATACATGTCCATCATAGGTAGGATCACGGTCCAGAAGCGCTTGGTAAAGCGTGGTATGGTCAGGAAGGTCAAAAAGCATGCCCGCTTTTAACACGGCAAATAATGACTGCCGCCGAAATTCGGGCGTCTATTGGGTTTAGTCAGACGAACACCTACTTACGCCCGTTACGGTTGAACCAATATGTCAGATCTCATCGCTTTCCAGAAAACCAGGATGCCATTTTCGCCTGCCATTGACCACACGCTCAGGACCGAGCTAATCCGTCGGGTATGGGTGGGACTTTGCAACTCAAAATGGACTTTGGATTGAGTGCAGGCGCTTCAAAACCGTTGGGTCTGGCTCGATGAAAGCTAACGAAGTCGGCTAACGAAACGAGCCTATCTGGCGACGGCTTTACGGCCGGCAAACTCAATTGTCATCGGAAAGCCGCCAGACGTCCTGTTCACTAAATCCGCGGATGGTCCTTGGGCCTATGTTCTCAAGATCGAACTGGTCTTTCAGAACATTTGCAACCTCGTCCTGAACGGTGATCTCCATGGGTTCAGAAAATTCCTGAAGTCGGGACGCAAGGTTAACGGCAGGTCCAAATATGTCGTAAACATACTTCTGGATACCGACGACAGAGCCAACAACAGAGCCGGTAGACAGGCCGATACGGCATTGCCACTGATGAGGGTGACTCAGGTTTCGACGCGTCAGGTACCGCACAAATCGAATGGCTGTATTGGCGATCGCCTTTGCGTGATCCGGCGTCGGGTCCGGCAAGCCTGCAACGGTAATATAGGCGTCCCCAATTGTCTTGATACGCTCACAGCCGAATTGTTCGCCAATACGGTCAAAAGCGCTGTAGATATCGTTCAGTTCAGTAACGGTAACGCTTGGATCCTGCGAGGCGACCATTTCGGTAAACCCGACAAAGTCGAGCATGAGAACAGACACGGGATTATACAGTTGCGGCGTGACGACGCCGAAGGTCTTGTACTCTTCGTAAACCGAACGGGGCATGATGTTGAGCAGCAGTTTTTCCACCTGCTCTTTTTCCCGTTTGATCTCACGTGTGTTCCGCTCGACCATCATCGAATAGGAATCGATCATGGATTCCAGTTCTTTAATGCGGGTGATGTTCTGACAGACAAGAACAAGAACGTCGTCATTCGCAGCGGTGAAGTCCAGTGCAATGACCAGTGTTCTGCGTTTCTTTTTAAACTTGATTTCCGAGGTGTATCGTCCAGTTTCTGTCAAACCGTTCTGCATGGCGTTGACATCTAAATCCGGGAAAAGTTGCTGCAGTTGACCCGGCTGATTTTCGTGACTGAACCATTCGTCGAAGGTGTCATTGCGAAAACCGAACAGGAATGTTTGCCTGTCGAGTAGCGCAACACCAACTCCAATCGCGCGCAGTAGCTGTTCATTGATGGCTTCTATGGTCATGGGTCACCTGACAATCAAAGGGCGGCGTTTGCCGAATTCTGCAACAACCACCTCAACATCGTCGGCGGCCATGTCGTGTTCCAAAAGCGTACCGCGAAGCACTACCTCGAGCTCGTCGAAATGGGCGTTGTTGATCTCAAGATGTGAATGCAGTTGGCGCAGCTGCTTGTCTGTGTAAGACGCGGGGCCGCCCAGCAGGGACGCGATAAACTTGGTCTGGTGATCGACGATCCGAGACATATCCACGTCGTCAAAAAACGGGCCGATCTCGTCATTGTCCAGCAGCGTGTTATAAAAGGACAGCACGATCTTGCTGACGTTGGAAAAGCCTCCGTACTTCTCATAAAGTGTGCGTTCAGCCATCGAAAAACCCTTTCAAACAATGCAAGATCACAGAGACGTCCCCTCTGCCAAGACTACAAACTCTCCTTGGATCAGTTCAAGCTTGCCTGCCGCCAACTCAATTGTCCAACGCCCTCTGGACCCTATGCCGGAGGGCGTTAGACATATCACACCATCTTATGAGCGCTTGGCAATGATTTCCGCATACTCAGAAGAGATGCACAGAGAGTCATTGGTCGAGATATCGAACTTCTCGACAAGCGCCAGAATATCGTCTCGCAGTACCGCCTGTCCGTCGGTGTCAAGCGCGTCGAACGCCTTTTGCATCGGGCCATAGAAGGTGCGGAAATACTCCAGGAAGTGTTTTGCAGACCGATAGCGGAACATGAAGTTCTTGCGCCGGAACGACGAAACTTCGCAATTGGCACTAAAGGTTTCATCAACCCACGCCCGGCTTCCCCACAATGCCGGGGAGTTGACGCCAGCAGGCGGCGGGACATGCTTTCCGATAGTTTTGAAGAGCTGACCAATGAAGCTTTCTGGGGTCCAGTTGGCCATGCCGATCTTGCCGCCGGGCTTCACCACGCGCTGAAGTTCGGCGGCAGATTGCTGTTGATTTGGCGTGAACATCACCCCGAAGGTGGATACAACCGCGTCAAACGACTGATCCTCAAAAGGCAGATCCTCTGCGTCGGCAAGTTTGTAGGTCACGAACAGACCTTCCGCGTCAGCACGCTGACCGCTGGACTTCAGAAGGGCCTCGACGTAGTCGGTCGAGGTGACGTCGCAAAAGCGTCTGGCAAAGGCCAAGGTCGCGTTGCCATTCCCGGCCGCCACGTCCAGAACCTTAGCGTCCGGTATCATGTCCATCGCTTCGGCAAGCTCTTCGCCGGTGATCTGCAGGGTTACGCCAACTTTAGCGTAATCCCCGGCCCCCCAGGCGACGTTTTGTTTCGCTTTGATGGCGGTGTAGTCGGCGGTTTGACTGATGGATGTTTGGATGCCCATTTTTCATATCCTTTGGGTGTTGCGCTGGATCGTTCCCAGCAGTTTCGGAAAAAGTCGCAGTCTTTGAATGCGCGCAGGTCAGGCCGCTTTGCGGGTTGGCCAGCTGCAATTCACGATTGGCCGTTCAACGCTGGCTACGTGTTCGAAGATCCTGGAATTGACCCACTCAGGCTGGAAAACCGGTGCCATATGTCCAAGCTCCGGCAGCAGCGCGATACGCGACTGTGGAAGCGCCTTGGCAATGGCCACGGACACGTACTGCGCAACCTCGGGGGATTCCAAACCTGTCATCACCAAGGTCGGTATCTCCAGCTCGGACAGATCCCTTAGCGCCCAGGTTTCCGCGAATCCGTTGGCAAAGTCAGTCATCACCGACGAGATCATGCCTGCAAATCGCTGCTTGGCTGAAGTGGGCAGATTGGTCCAAAATCCGTCGCCGTTCCAGAAATCCAGAAACCGCCCCATCCCAGCTGCTGCATCATCTCCGGCAGCTGCGGCTGTCACCAGCCCGGATATTAATTGTATTTGCTGGAGCAGGCGCTGGCCCGTGCGGTTGGTGTGCTTGAGAAAGTGAAAGGCCGCCGGTTCATAGAGCGTCAGGCTTTTGACCAGATCGGGACGCATCAGTGCAACTTTGATCGCGACACCGCCACCGTTTGAATGACCGACCAGGTGAACCGGGCCTCCAATGTCTGCAATTTCCTGGATGACGGCTGCTGCAGAAATTGCAGCCCCTTTCTGAGACAGGTCACCGGCCAGAGGTGTGCGGCCATAGCCGGGAAGGTCGAACGCAATAACAGTGAACCTGCCGTCGAGATCGGCTTCCAGCTGGGTCCATTGACCGCTGTTCGATGCAGAAGAATGCAATGCAACAATTGGCGCATTGATATGTTCTTTTGGTTGGAATGAAATAGTCATTACTCTTAATCCACTTGCGTTTGTGATGAGCAATAACTGGCGTCCCATTGTTTCAATGTAATGTCTGAACGGCAGGCAAAGTGTTTCAGTTGTAGCTGTGTGAAGCACTTCACACAGTCAGCTATATGCTTCCAAAACATGGGGATTTGCAGCTTGCCCTAGTGCCAAACCGATCCTTGTGAAACAATTGAAACACTAGAGGTCGATTTTGAAATGGCACTGAAACAATGATATCTTAGAAGATCAGGATGACGATGGGCATGGCGGACGATTTTAAAGAAATCGAGAGGGCGAGAGATCTTCTGCGCGATGCAATCGAGTCTCTCAAGGAAGGGTTCGCCCTATATGATGACGACCGTCGCCTTGTGATGTTCAACCAGCGGTATGCTGAGATGAACAGGGGGGTCTCCGATTTACTTGAACCCGGTCTGGATTGGGAAATACTGATGCGTGAGACAGCGCGCAGAGGTATCTACGCCGATGCCATTGGCAACGAAGAACAGTGGGTTTCAGCCAGGCTGGCCAATGGCATTGAGTTTATTCAAGATTATGAACTGACAGAAACAGACGGACGAACCTATCTGGTGTCCGTTCATCCCACCCGTTTAGGCGGCTTTGTTGTAACGCGTGAGGATATCACCGAAAGAAAACAGGCAGAGGTCGAAGAACGCGACGGCGATCTTCTTATTAGGAAGGTGTTGGACGCCAGCTCGGCTGTGGTGACCATGGCACGAATTGGTGACGGCCAGATATTGTACCGTACGCCTGCAGCCCTTCAGATGTTCGGACCTTCCAAGTTTGCAAGGGAACATTACGTCAATCCAGACGAACGTGCAGATTTTGTTACGCTGCTATTGGCGGACGGGCGGGTTGATGATTTCAAGCTTGATTTGTTAGGTGCCAACGGCAACATATTCCCAGCTACAATTTCTTCGCAACTCATTGATTATAAAGGTGAAGAGGTCATTGTCACCAGTATCATTGACTTAACTATCCAAAAAGAAGCTGACGCTTTGATCAGGCAAGTCTTGGAAGCTTATCCGGCGGCCATTAACATGACGAATGCTGAAACAGGGGAAATTCTTTTTGCGACGCCGGATATCAAGGCACTCTTTGGCCCAACCCGCAGCTCCAAATCATATTATGCAGATCCGACCGAGCGGCAGCTTTACCTTGAGGATCTTCGAAAAGCAGGTTCACTCAAAGATCGGCGGATGGAGTTCGTCGATGCGAACGGTCGAAAGTTCTGGGTCGCGGATTCGTCGCGTCTTATCGAGTTTAATGGCGAAGAAGTCATCGTTTCCAACATCCGTGATTTAACAGACGACTTGGCGATCGAAGAAGAGCTTTCCAGGCAAAGAGAGATGCTTTTTCAGAACGAAAAGATGTCCGCACTTGGAGAGTTGCTCGCCGGCGTCGCACACGAACTCAACAACCCTCTTTCTGTGGTTGTGGGCCACTCGCTAATGCTGAAAGAGGAAATCACGGACCCGGATTTGACCGTCCGGATTGAGAAGATCAGCAAGTCTGCAGAACGCTGTGCCAAGATCATCAAGACATTCCTTGCGATGGCGCGTCAGCAACCAAGCAAGATTGAGCCAGTAGATGTTGTTGGTGTCATTGAAACGGCCGCTGATGTCGTTGGTTATGGCAGCAAAT
This sequence comes from Ruegeria sp. EL01, assembly GCF_900313035.1. GTDB lineage: Bacteria > Pseudomonadota > Alphaproteobacteria > Rhodobacterales > Rhodobacteraceae > Ruegeria. The sequence goes on from NZ_OMPS01000003.1 coordinate 281,027, forward strand.
CAGGTAACATCAGTATCAGGCAAAATCTCCCGTCAGATTTACAACCAATTGCCGCAGATGCTGACCAGATTACGCAGGTCATCATAAATCTCATCATCAACGCTGAACAGGCCATGACGTCATCTGGTCGTGGTGACCTTATTGAATTATCGGCCGATGCAAAGCCTGAGGCAGGCGTGGTAGAAGTGACGGTCAAAGACAATGGCCCCGGTATTCCCAAATCCATTCGCGCACGAATTTTTGAGCCGTTCTTCACAACCAAGGAAGTCGGTGAGGGAACGGGGATCGGCCTGGCATTCTGCCACAGGGTCATTCTTTCTCATGGCGGCCAGATCAGGTTCGAACAGACCGAGAATTCCGGCGCCTGTTTCCGCATCACATTGCCCATCGCTCATGGCCCGAGATCAGAGGTGGACGAGCCAGTTGAACCGATTCTGACCACAGAAAACCTCAAAGCGTTGGTGGTGGATGATGAGGTTGAGGTGGGCGAGTTGAATGCTGAAATACTCAGAAAAGAAGGGTTCGAAGTTGATGTCGTTTCGTCAGGTGAAGAGGCTATCAACCGGCTTCGCACGGAAAAATACGATATATTCCTGAGCGATTTGAATATGCCGGGTGTCGATGGGCGCAAAATCTACGATGCCTTGGTGACCCATTCCCCAAATATGTTGAAACGAACAGCCTATGTCACAGGTGACACGATGGGGCAGAGCTCACAGGAGTTATTAGGAGAATCCGGTTTGCCATATCTTGAGAAACCCGTTTCCCCTTCAGAACTTAGAATCCTCGTCGGAAAGCTGCTTGCCGACCAGAAGGAAGCATCAGATGGATAATCAGAAAACCCACATCCTGGTTTGCGATGATGAAATTGACGTACGTGAAATGCTTCAGGAGTATCTTAGTAAGCGTGGGTACAAGGTTACAGCAGCCTCGGGCGGCGAAGAGCTCAGGGGCATACTTTCTGTAAACACCGTGGATGTCATCGTTATGGATATCAATATGCCCAAGGAAGATGGTCTTTCAATTCTGAGATCTCTTCGACCGGATGATACAACACCTGTCATAATGCTGACCGCAGCCGGCGACGTGATTGATCGCGTAATCGGTTTGGAAATGGGGGCAGATGACTATCTTGGCAAACCTGTAGATCTGCGAGAACTCGAGGCCCGGATAAAGGCGATACATCGGCGTGAATCGATAAACCTAAAGTCGACCACAGGGAACACTGACGGGAATGGGGCTCCTTTTGGGGACTTTATCTTGGATAAAGAGGCAGCAAAGCTTCTTGCGCCCGATGGCTCAGAAGTCCAGTTAACTGCTATGGAGTATAGCTTGCTCAAGGTCTTTGCGGAAAATAGGGGGCGTGTTCTGAACAGAGATCAGCTTTTGGAACAGGCGCATGATCGAACCTGGGATCCGTTCGATCGCAGCATTGATATCAGAATTTCTCGATTGCGCCGGAAACTTGAGCCCAATCCAGAAAAGCCGGAAATCATCCGAACAGTGCGTGGGATCGGGTACTTGTATGATCCAAAATGATGTCCCCGGCGCGGCTGTACGCCCTGTCGATCAAAGCCTAGTTTAGAGCGTCCGCGGCATCCGAGCGAACCTCAATTCTGGTTTTGGTGTTAACCCATGGATAGAAGCCGCTAGGATGAACACGTACCTCACTTTGCACCTCTGGCGAAGTACGCGGTGGCCTTTCTTAAGGTGTCACGCTGCTCGGTGACGCGGGCCAGTTCTCTCTTAAGCCTTCTGACCTCGGCATCTTGGTCCGTATACCTCCGTGGCGTCGCAAACTGGGCCATCCAAGTGTACAGAGATTTGGTGCTCATCCCGAGCCGTTCGGCCACATCTTTGACCGAATAACCCCGCTCCGTGACCTGCGCGCCCGCGTCGGTCTTGAACTCATCTGACTAGCGAATTTGGCCCGACATCCGTGTCTTCCTTTGCTTCCAAAGTTACCAGGCAAAGCGTCTACAAATCTAGGGGCACCTCAGTTAGCCGTCACCCTTGATAGTCGCCCACATAAAAGACCCGCCTGGTGGACGGGTCTTTTAGAATTCAGGCTGTGATCAATGCACGACAGCATCGTCCGGACGCGGTCGCTCGGATGTGCCCAATCGATCGCCGATGATCAGACCTTCGGGTCCGGCTGTGACTGGCACCGTCTCGCCATCCTTGATCTCACCAGCCAGCAGCGCCTCGGCCAGCGGGTTTTGCAAGGCGCGCTGGATCACGCGTTTCAGCGGTCGCGCACCGAAGACCGGGTCATAGCCTTCGTCGGCCAGCCATTCTTTGGCAGCGCCATCCAGGACCAGCTCGATCTTGCGAGCGGCCAGGCGTTTCTGCAAACGCGCCATCTGGATATCGACAATGCCATCCATATCGCCCCGCTTGAGCCGGTCGAAGATGATCGTCTCATCCAGACGGTTCAGGAACTCGGGCCGGAAATGCGCTCGGACTGCGTCCATCACATCCCGCCGCGCCTGCGCGCTGTCGGCGCCCTCGGGCAACTGGCTGAGCGCCTGTGAGCCAAGGTTCGACGTCAAGATGATCAGCGTCTGTTTGAAGTCTACAGTGCGGCCCTGACCATCGGTCAGAACGCCATCATCCAAGACCTGCAAAAGTACGTTGAACACATCCGGGTGCGCTTTTTCGACCTCATCGAACAGCACCACCTGATAGGGCCTGCGCCGCACGGCTTCGGTCAAAACACCGCCTTCGTCATATCCGACATAACCCGGAGGAGCACCGATCAGACGGGCGACTGCGTGTTTCTCCATGAACTCGGACATATCGATGCGCACCATCGCGTTGTCGTCATCAAACAGGAAATTCGCCACGGCCTTGGTCAGCTCGGTCTTACCCACGCCAGTGGGCCCGAGGAACAGGAACGACCCCAGCGGACGGCCTTCGTCGTTCAGACCGGCGCGCGCACGGCGTACGGCGTTGGAAACGGCAGTGACCGCCGCATCCTGACCGATGACGCGCCCATGCAGATCGTCTTCCATCCGCAGCAGTTTCTCGCGTTCGCCTTCCAGCATTTTCGAGGTCGGAATACCCGTCCAGCGTTCCACAACGCTGGCGATCTGTTCCGGACGCACCGTTTCCTCGGCCATCATCTGGCTGCTTTCGGCGTTTTCGGCCTCGGTCAGCTTTTTCTCAAGCTCGGGGATGACGCCATATGACAGCTCCCCTGCTTTGGCGAGGTTGCCTTCACGCTTGGCGATCTCAAGATCAGCGCGCGCCTTGTCGAGTTGTTCCTTCAGATCGCGGGCGCCGGCAAGTTTGTCGCGTTCGGCCTGCCATTGCGCAGTCATCTCAGCAGATTTCTCCTGCAGATCGGCCAGATCCTTTTGCAAGGTTTCCAGTCGATCCTTCGAGGCCGCGTCATCTTCCAGCTTTAACGCTTCTTCCTCGATCTGCATCTGTAGAATCTGGCGATCCAGTTGATCGAGCTCTTCGGGCTTACTGTCCACTTCCATCCGCAGGCGGGCCGATGCCTCATCGACAAGGTCGATGGCTTTGTCGGGAAGGAAGCGGTCGGTGATGTAGCGATGCGACAAGGTCGCCGCCGACACCAAAGCCGAGTCCGAGATGCGCACACCATGGTGTAGCTCGTACTTTTCCTTGATGCCGCGCAGGATGCTGATCGTGTCCTCAACTGTCGGTTCCTGCACCACAACGGGTTGGAACCGGCGTGCAAGGGCCGCGTCTTTTTCGACGTATTTACGGTACTCATCCAGCGTGGTCGCGCCGATACAATGCAGCTCACCCCGGGCAAGCGCGGGCTTGATCAGGTTGGCGGCGTCCATCGCACCATCGGATTTACCGGCGCCGACCAGCGTGTGCATTTCATCAATGAACAGGATGATCTCACCGGCGGCCTCGGTGACTTCGGTCAGAACCGCCTTGAGGCGTTCCTCGAACTCACCGCGATACTTCGCACCGGCAATCAGCGCACCCATGTCCAGCGCGAGCAGCTTCTTGTCCTTCAGCGATTCCGGCACGTCACCGTTTATGATGCGCAGGGCCATGCCCTCGGCAATCGCGGTTTTACCGACGCCGGGCTCGCCGATCAGAACCGGATTGTTCTTGGTGCGGCGCGACAGGACCTGCATCGAGCGGCGAATTTCTTCATCCCGCCCGATGATCGGATCGATTTTACCCTCAGCCGCAGCCTCGGTCAGATCGCGCGCGTATTTCTTGAGCGCGTCATAGCCTTCTTCCGCCGACGCGGTATCCGCAGTGCGACCCTTGCGGATGTCATTGATCGCCTCATTGAGTTTCTGGGCAGAGACCGCACCAGCATCCAGCGCCTCTTTGGCTTTGGATTTCACCATGCACAGCGCCATCAACACCCGTTCGACCGGCACAAAGCTGTCACCCGCCTTGGTGGCGATTTTCGTGGCCTCGTCCAGAACTTTGGCGGTCTGGCCGTCCATGTAGATCTGGCTGGCATCGCCGCTGACCTTTGGGATTTTGCTCATCGCCGCATCCAGCGCCTCGACCACCCGGCTGGGCGCGCCACCAGCGCGGGTGATCAGGTTGCTGGCCAGCCCCTGATCATCATCCATCAATGCTTTCAAAATATGCTCGGGTGCCAGTCTCTGGTGCCCTTCGCGCAGCGCAATCGTTTGCGCCGCCTGCACGAATCCCCGTGCCCGCTCGGTGAACTTGTTTAAGTCCATAGCTATTCTCCTTTTCAAAGCGCCCTATGTGCGAAGCGCCCGCTTGGCAGCGCGCTTCTGTCTGGGCCTCACATTCAATCTGGGAAATATCTTGGCCGGTTCAAGAGGCTAGGACACAGAATCCGGCCCTATTCGCGCTGTATCGTATAGACCGTGTAGCCACCGGTTTCAGCCACCTGCACCGCACCCTGTGCATCCACCAACGATTGCGCCGCAGCGCTGCCTGTTGGGCACGAGACAAGATCTGCGGTGTGATCAAGGAAATTGCCTGTAATTGCTGTCTCGCCCGTCAGCTGGCACCAATCATCCTCGGACCGATAACCACCTACAAGGCGCAGGTCGTCGTTTGTAGGTGCGGGGGCAGCGCCTGTGTCCGACGTGCCGGTTGGCGTTTCGTCACAAGCAGCCAATGCCAGCACTGCACCCAGCAAAACCAGTATCTTCATATCCTGTCCCTTTTAAGCTTTTTGCTTTGAATTGGCACCACCATAGCACAGTTTCAAATCCGTGGCGGCAACCAACCCGCATGGACACAAGCGCCTGAACCCGCTAGGACGCAGACGTTTGCCAAAAAGGAGCGTGCCCCATGTCCGATGACCGTCTGATCGTTGCCCTTGATGTTCCCAACGCCCTGCAAGGGCTGGCCATGGCCGAACGGTTGGGTGACACCGTATCGTTCTACAAGATCGGGCTGGGCATGCTGACCGGCGGGGGCTTGGCGTTGGCCAATGAACTGAAACAGGATCACGGCAAGCGCATCTTTCTGGACATGAAACTGTTCGACATTGGCAACACCGTCGAAAACGCCGTGCGCGGGTTGGCGCAGTTTGATCTGGATTTCCTGACCGTACATGGCGACCCGCACGTGGTGCGCGCAGCAAAAGAGGGCGCCTCGGGCAAGGACCTGAAAATACTGGCAGTCACCATCCTGACGTCGCTGAACCGCGATGATCTGGATGCCAGCCTGTTGAAACCGGGCGACGTTCAGGATCTTGTTGTCGAACGTGCGGCCAAAGCGCTCAAGGCCGGGGCAGATGGCGTGATTGCCAGCCCGCAAGAGGCCGCTTTGATCCGCGCCCTTCCGCAGGCCGAGGGTCGCCTGATTGTCACCCCTGGCGTGCGGCCGACAGGCGCGGCTTTGGGTGACCAGAAACGCGTGGCAACCCCTGCCAGTGCCATCGGAGACGGGGCAGATCACATCGTTGTCGGGCGCCCGATCTATCAGGCGGACGACCCCAGAGCGGCGGCACAGGCGGTTCTTAATGAGCTAAATTCTTTGACACGGCACTGAACGCGTCTGGGAATCACCGGGCCAAAAGACCGGGAAACATCCACGAAATCTTGACGTTACGTCAATTTCAAGCAATTCATGCGGGATTTCCCCTGTGCCCCAAAATACACATGAGAATCCCAAGTTTTAAGGTCGCGCCGCTTGAACCTATCTAAATATAGAGAATTACGGGATTCTAGGAGCGAGACACTCCCCAACGAACCGTTTCTTCCTGAGGTTCGTTACTTTCCCCCCGCCTACTTGCGGGGGGTTTTCTTTCTGAGCAGTTTGGCAGATTTGCAGGACCTTTGATCACTGGAAATCAGTGGTATAAGGAACTGCCAGAACTATCCGCGGAACGTGTGAGAACGCAGATGCCCGGTCTTTGCCGAGATTGCCTGACCTCTTTGACAGACGAACGGCGCTGCTCGTCCTGCGGCAGCCCTCGCGTTACATCGCATGTCGAACTGTTTGACCTGTCAATCGCCCATATGGATTGTGACGCCTTCTACGCCTCGGTCGAAAAGCGTGACAATCCCGACCTGGTGGACAAAGCGGTTATTATCGGGGGCGGCAAACGGGGCGTCGTTTCCACAGCCTGCTATGTGGCAAGGATTCGAGGCGTGCGGTCGGCCATGCCGATGTTCAAGGCCTTGCAGCTTTGCCCCGACGCCGTGGTGATCAAACCGCGCATATCGGTCTATGCCGAAGTGTCACGCGATATCCGAGCGATGATGAATGAGTTGACCCCGGATGTGGAGCCGCTGTCGCTGGACGAGGCTTTCATGGATTTGTCCGGGACCAAGCGCCTGCATGGTGCACCGCCTGCGATTATGCTGGCGCATTTGGTCAAGCGAATGAAGAATGAGTTGGGGCTTACCGGGTCGATCGGGCTGAGTCACAACAAGTTTTTGGCCAAGGTCGCGTCCGACCTCGACAAACCACGCGGATTCTCGGTGATCGGCGAGGCCGAGACGGCGGAGTTTCTGCATGACAAGCCGGTGAGGCTGATCTGGGGGATTGGTCCGGCCGCGCAGGAATCTCTTGAGCGCGCCGGAATTCGGGCCTTTTCTGATTTACTGCGCTGGGATCAGGAGGCGCTGACCGCCCGCTTCGGATCCATGGGCTATCGACTGTGGCATTTGGCGCGCGGGCAAGACCAACGCCGCGTCTCTGCGCATGAGCCGATGAAGTCGATCAGCAACGAGACGACATTCTTCGAGGACACAGCAAGTCTGGACATTCTGGACGGCCACATCTGGCGCATGGCTCTGAAAGTTTCAGACCGGGCCAAGGCCAAAGGGTTGGCAGGCCGGGTTGTCACGCTGAAGCTGAAGAAGGCCAATCACAAAACCCTGACGCGCCGCGTGTCTTTGCGGGATGCAACCCAGATCGCGGACCGGATCTACCGAACAGCACGGGGCTTGTTTGATCAGGTCGGTGATCAAGGGCCTTACCGTTTGTTGGGGTGTGGCTTGTCAGACTTATGCTCAGCCGACCAAGCCGATATCTCAGGTGATTTGCTTGACCCTGACGCCGTCCGCAGGTCGCAAGCCGAACGGGCCACGGATGAGATACGCCAGAAATTCGGGACAGATGCCATCGTGAAGGGGCGCGCACTACGGTGAAGTCTACTCGGCCGCCAGTCGCATCGGTCGCGCGCCGATGTTGGCGATTTCTGCGATCACTTGCCTTAGAACATCCGAAACTTCTTTGAAGTTGGCGTTGGGAGCGATCTTTTCCTCATCCATGTAAAGTGCGCGGTCGATCTCGATCTGAACCGCATGCTGATGGCGCGCTGGACGCCCGTAGGTTTGCGTGACGTAAGCGCCCGCAAATGGCGCATTTCGCGCCACATTGAGACCCGCTGCAGCAAAGGCGGATTCGATCCGATCAACAATTTCACCCGAGGCTGACGCGCCAAACCGGTCCCCAAGTACAATCTCGGGTCGTTTGCTGCGCGCGGTGCTGGCCATCGCCACCGCCTCATGTGGCATAGAGTGGCAATCGACCAAGATCGCCTGACCGAATTTACTGTGCGACTCGGCCAGCAGCGATTTGAGACGCGCGTGATAAGGCCGCCAATATGTGTCGATCCGCAACCGCGCCTCATCCATGGTCAGCTTGCCCCGGTAAATGGCCCGCCCGTTCGCCACAACACGTGGGATCACACCCAACCCCGACGCGACTCGTGGGTTATGCCCATGTCTGCGAGCGCCGCTGATCAAGGCCGGGTCCAACTCATCCGCGCTGCGGTTCAGGTCCAGATAGGCCCGGGGCATGGCAGCTTTGATCAATGGTGCACCAAACTCGGCGGCTGATCCGAACAACAGGTCAACAAACGCATCTTCCGAGGAACGAATCACATTGTGATTCAAAACGGAACGCTTCAGAAGCGCTTCGGGATAGTCCCGCCCGCTGTGTGGCGAGGAAAAAACCGCACAAGAGCTGCGGATTTCGGGCATATCCAATACAAAGGCTGCGTTCTGCATGATCCCTCCATGTTCGCATTGAACATAGACCGGAAAATAGTTCTGCCAAACCCCTTGAACCCCTAAGCGACTCCTTTTATAGACCCCGCTACCGGCGCGGGTATCCGCGCCCCATTTCGTTGTGGGGCAGGGTTCGCAAAGGTTTCGTGGGCGGTTAGCTCAGCGGTAGAGCACTTCGTTGACATCGAAGGGGTCACAAGTTCGATCCTTGTACCGCCCACCATCTGTTCACTGTTCCGGGTTTCCGGGACACCCGCAAACCCAGGCGCTGGCCACGTCCTTGATGAAGGCGCCGCAAATAGGAGACAGACCATGAAGGTCAAGAACTCGCTCCGCTCGCTCAAGAACCGGCATCGTGATTGCCGGATTGTGCGTCGCAAAGGCCGCGTCTATGTGATCAACAAGACGCAGCGCAAGTTCAAAGCTCGCCAGGGCTAAGAACTGCACAAATCTATTTAGAAGAACCGCGCCGTTGAGCGCGGTTTTTTGCGTTGGCTTGTATGCTGGCCTAACATAAAGCAGAAATCTCGTCGCAATGACCAAAACGCGGGAAAGGAACAGGCGGTATGATTGCCTATGTCACCGTCGGTGCTGATGACATCGACCGCGCGAAACGGTTTTACTCGGCGTTCCTGCCTGCCCTTGATTATGGGCTGAAAGAGGGCCCTGAGGGCTTAAGTTACGCGCTTCCCGTTGCGCCGGGTCAATCGCCCATTCTGCCGGATTTCTACGTCAAGCCAACTTTCGATGGGCGGCCGGCTTCGGTTGGCAACGGCGCTATGGTCGCGTTTGAGGTGCGCAATCAAAAACAGGTTCGTGACCTTCATGCCGCCGCGCTTGCCGCTGGTGGCACTGACGAGGGCCAGCCGGGGTTCCGCGATTCGTATGGACCTTATTTTTATGTTGGCTACCTTCGCGACCCTCAAGGCAACAAGATCGCATTGTTCTCCAGCGATCCAAACGAACCCGGACGTGACGGGTAGCTCAATTGCTTTGACCAAAGTTTCTGTTCGAATGTGACAAATTGGCTGACTAAATCTGTCAGATTTTCTTGCATCCACCTCAGAATCGTTTAATTGACCAAATCAGTCGGATTATACCCCGCCACGAGATTTACTATGTTGGGAGACATCATGCTGAAATCCTCGACCTGTATTGCGGCTGCTTTGACAGCCGTCATCGCCACTTCGGCGGCTGCCGAAGGTGAGCTTAACCTTTACTCCTCGCGTCACTACGACACGGATGAGCGCCTGTATTCGGATTTCGAAGACGCGACTGGCATCAAGATCAACCGCATCGAAGGTAAGGCCGACGAGTTGATTGCGCGAATGGAAGCAGAAGGCGCGAATTCGCCCGCAGACATTCTGCTGACAGTCGATACCTCGCGTCTGGAACGCGCCAAAAACGCAGGCGTTCTGCAGTCGGTCGACAGCGCCGTTCTTGAAGAGCGTATTCCGTCGAACCTGCAAGACAGCGACAACGAATGGTTCGGCTTCTCTCAGCGTGCGCGGATCCTGTTTTACGATAAGAACGACGTGAGCGAGCCGCCTCAGACCTATGCCGAACTGGCTGACCCCAAGTACAAGGGAATGGTCTGCATCCGCTCGAGCTCCAACGTGTACAGCCAGACGATCCTGGCAGCTATCATCGAACATGCTGGCGCCGACGCGGCCAAAGAATGGGCCGAGGGTGTGGTTGCGAACTTTGCCCGTGATCCGCAGGGCGGCGACACCGACCAGCTGCGCGGCATCGTGTCCGGCGAGTGCGACATCTCGATGTCGAACACCTACTACTTTGCCCGCGCTATCCGCAAAGACGTCGACGGTGTTTCTGCTGACCGTGAGATGATCGGCTGGATCTTCCCGGATCAAGGTGGCAACGGTGCACATGTAAACCTATCCGGTGGCGGTGTAGCAGCGCATGCCCCGAACAAAGAAAACGCGATCATGTTCCTGGAGTATCTGGCGAGCGATCAGGCGCAACAGTACTTCTCGGCTGGTAACGATGAATACCCGACGGTTGAGGGCGTCGCCCTGTCCGAGTCGGTTGCCGCTCTGGGTGACTACCAGGCCGATAATGTTGATCTTTCGGCTGTTGCGAAGAACGTTCCCCAGGCTCAGAAAATCTTCAATGAGGTTGACTGGAAGTAATTCCGCCCAGAAAAGCGAGTAGACAGGGGGTGCAGATTTTTCTGCACCCTTTTCTTGTTGCATGATTATATATTTTGGTTACTTTTCTCATATTCGGACCTTATTCGCGGATATGATCTATGCTGGATGACCTCTCAAATAGACTTGCAAGCCGCCTGAGCGAACTGCGTAAGGCCCGCGGTTGGTCCTTAGATCAATTGGCAGAACACAGCGGCATCAGCAGGGCGACCCTGTCTCGAATGGAAAAGGGTGACGTCAGCCCAACTGCAGAAAGCCTCGGGCGGTTGTGCGCGGCATATGGCTTGCCGATGTCACGTCTGTTGATGATGGTTGAAGATAGTTTTGACCCAAAAGTCCCCTTTGATCGACAGGCTGAATGGCGTGATCCCGAAACGGGTTTTACCCGGCGCTCGGTCTCTCCACCCTCGGTCGGACTGACCGGAGAGGTACTGGAATGTCACTTGCCTCGAGGCACTGATATCACCTACGAGACACCGCCTAAACCGGGGCAGGAACATCACCTGATTGTGTTGGACGGCATGTTGACCCTGACGGTCGACAATACAGCGCATGTGCTGTCTGGTGGTGACTGCCTGCGCTATCACCTGTCGGGGCCGACGCGTTTTGAAACAGGCGCAACACGTGGCGCGCGCTATGTTCTGGTACTGATATGATCACGCGGCTGACCGAGAATTACTTCGTAGATGCGCTGGATGATCTAACGGATATCTTGCACGCCTGCGTGCATACCGGTGCCAGCATCGGGTTCATACTCCCCTTCTTGCCTGATGATGCCCGAGCCTATTGGACAACGCGCGTACAGCCCGACCTGAGCTCAGGTGGTCTGGATCTGTTTGTCGCTTACGGCGAAGGCCGCGTTTTGGGAACTGTTCAATTGATTCCTGCGGCCATGCCTAACCAACCGCATCGCGCGGATGTGGCGAAGCTGCTTGTTCATCCGGATGCCAGGCGGCGTGGACTCGGGCGCACTTTGATGCATGCGCTTGAAAACCGCGCATCAGAACTTGGAAGAAATGTGCTGGTGCTGGACACGCGCAGCTCGGATCCTTCGCGGCTTTTGTATCAAAGTCTGGGTTTTCAGATCGCCGGTGAAGTCCCGAAGTATTGCCGTAACCCATTTGAAGACAGGTTGGAGCCAACGACGTTTATGTACAAAGACCTGAGTCAGAACGCCTGAAAGCAGGCGCCAATTGTCGCGTAGTCACGTGTTATTCTGCAGCAGTGACCTTCTCGGGAAATTTGTTTGGCAACAGGCCCAGTTTGCGAGCATGCCGGACATCAGCCAGCAGATCACGTTCCGCTGCTGCAAAAAGGTCCTCAGGATCGTTCAGAACAAAATAACCCATCTGGTGCATATCGATACGGTATGGGGTGCGCAGGATAGTCAGGATATCAAACGGGTCCCGGTCCGGCGTATCGCTTGTGACTGCGTAAACCAATTCGGTTGGTGAAGATGCAAGCCCTGATCCCAGTGCTTTGATCTCACCATCCTGACGACGCAATCCAAATTCGATCGAGAACCAATAAAGCCGGATCAACCAGGCATAATCCGCCATATCCGCCCGGATCCCGGCTTGCCCGATGGCGTGGCTGAAGGCAGCAAAGCGGGGATCGCTGAGCAAGGGTGTGTGCCCGAAAATCTCATGAAAGATATCGGGCTCTTCAATATAGTCGAAATCCTCGCGCGAACGGATAAAGGACGCAGCTGGAAAAACGCGGTCCGCCAGCATGCCAAAGAAGGTCTTGAATCCGATCAGTGCGGGAACCGGCTGAACGCGCCATCCGGTCAGATCCAGCAAGCGTTCAGAAATATCAGCACAAGACGGAACGGAGGTTTTCGGCAGGTCCAACCGCATCAGCCCGTCAAGATATTCGCGCGCCATGTATTGCTGCACATTCCCTTCCTGTGCTGCATAAAGATCGGCCCAGACAGCGTCTTCCTCGGCTGTGTAATCGATGTGGCCGCGCCCATCGGCGACTTTGGCTGCATATTTGGTCGATTTAGGCATTGGACTCCTCCCGTTGGACGACAGAATACCCGCTGATCATCGGCACATACCATTTGAATGTGGGGGGAATCGAGCTAACTTGGAGAATATGTTCCGATTTTGAGGGTATCTAGAAACAAATGCTTCAAACCGCTGATATAACCATCCTCCGCGAGATGCAAATCAGTGGCCGCTTGTCAATGCAAGAGCTCGCCGAGCGCACGGGTCTTTCCGCGTCGCAGTGTTGGCGGCGCGTTCGGGATCTTGAGGCATCGGGCGTAGTGTCTGGCTATCGTGCGCAAGTGGCCGCAAAAGCCGTTGGTTTGAATGCGATTGCGTATGTTCATGTTGCTCTGCAGGATCATCAGGAAAAAAGCATCTCGGATTTCCTGCGCCTCGTTGAGACTGAACCACAGATCGTTGAATGCGCTTCGATCACCGGAGATCATGATTTCGTTCTTAAGATTTATGCCAAGACCCCAGAGGATCTGGAGGTGTTTATCATGCAGCGCCTGCTGAAATCCGGTCTCGTCCGTGACACACGCAGTAACTTTGTCCTGCGGCAAACCAAAACGCGGGGGCCTTTGCCCATTCTTTGACCGGCCAGAAGTTTACGGTTTCGAAACCACGCGATCCCGGCATGAGCGGTTGAACTTGGGGTGTTGGCGTTTTGCGGGCCTTGGCGTGACAACATTTTCCAATATTGTGATCGGATGCTAAAGCATAGAAATGTACAATCTTGATCCGCGTATCTTTCCATCTCGTAAAGCCCGCACGCATGAGGTTTGCGGACCTGGCGCAGACGTATTCGCCTTCACACTCGCTGCCCGGATTCGCGGCGATGTTATGTGGGTACAAGAGCGGTGGGAGCCGAGCCAGATTAACCCGAACGGGTTTGTCGAGTTCATTGATTCTGCGTCCCTGACGCTGTGTAACACCAAGGACCAGACTGAAACCTTGGCCGTCGCTGAAGAAGCTTTGCGTTCGGGAGCCATCTCGTTGGTAGTGATGCATCTGACGAAATCCCTGGGTCTGACCGAGGGGCGGCGTTTGCAGCTTGCGGCGCGTGATGGAAAATCTACCGGGTTGGCGATTATCCCTGATGGTATGGGCAGCAATTCGGCTGAAACCCGTTGGCGGTGTGCGCCTGTGTTTGATTCCAGATTCATCTCTCAGGACTCGACTCTGCAAAAGTGGGAACTTATAAAGAACAAATCAGGAACATTAGGTGTCTGGCATGTTCGATGGGATCCAGCGTCGCGTCGTCTCATTGTGGTTTCCCCGACTGGCAAGTGACCAGATTCTGCGGCGCTGCCCGTCGGGTGCTCCCTTTGCGCTGACGCTGAAACAAAGCAACATCAATCGGCTTTATTGCCTTAACGCCCAGGCCACGCAGCAGGGTTTGCATCCTGGCATGCCCTATTCCGATGCCCGCGCTTTTTGTCCCAACTTGCAAACGGCGCCGGTTGATCTGCTGCAAGGCCAGCGGTTTTTGCAGATCCTGTGCCGTTGGGCCACGCGGTACTGTCCTTGGGTGGGGCTGGAAGGTCGTGATGGGCTAGTGCTGGATATCAGCGGCTCCGCCCATCTCTTTGGTGGCGAAAAAGGAATGCTGAGTGATATGCGCACCCGCCTGACGCGCGCGGGTCTGTCGGTGCAGATCGGCTTGGCTGACACGCGCGCCGCGGCCTGGGCTTTGGCGCATCATGGTGAAGGGCTTGCGTCACCCGGTGATATGTTATCCGCGCTGCAGAACCTCCCCGTTGCGGCCTTGCAGCTGGATGAGAAAACCTCAACGGCTTTGACCCGATTGGGGCTGCGCAAGATTGGCGATCTTGTTGCGGCGCCGCGTGCTCCGTTGACCCGCCGTTTTGGACCAGATGTGCTGAGACGGCTGGATCAGGCTGTGGGACAGCAGCCGGAAGGCATCACGCCCCTGGCTGACCCGCCCCATTACGCGGTGCGCATGACGCTGCCAGAGCCTATTGGCCTCATCAGCGATGTGATGGCAGGTACAGAGCGATTGCTGACCCAGCTTTGCGCCAAATTGAAAGCGCAGGAAATGGGCGCGCGAGGGCTGACAATTACATTGCGCCGGGTGGATCAGGATCATCAAGAGGTTGAGCTGCGTCTGGCACGCCCTTTGCGGGACCCTCATCGCATTCTACCGCTGTTTGAGCGAGGGTTGACCGGGGTGGATGCAGGCTTTGGCATCGACCAACTGCGGCTTGAGGCAACGCAGGTTGAGGCCTTGCCAGCCCAGCAACTCACCCATGTTTCAGCGGCGCAGAAGGGTCATTTGGAGGACCTCATCACCCGGATCGGCACAAGGATCGGGCTGATGAATATCCAACGTTTCCTGCCCGCTGACAGTCATATTCCAGAGCGCAGCTTTATCATTGCACCTGCCGCCTATTCAGACCCTGCCAGCGGCTGGGCCTGCGCAAACCCACGCCCGCTGCGCCTGTTCCCGCCTGAGCCGATTATGGCCACGAAACCACATCCGCCAGAACGGTTTCGCTGGCGACGTATGTCGTTGACCACGGCGCGCGCCACGGGTCCTGAACGTATTGCTCCCGAATGGTGGTTGGAAGATGACAACTGGCGTTCTGGCCTGCGCGATTACTGGCGTGTGGAAACCACACAGGGGCGGCGGCTCTGGTTGTTTTACACGCCGCAAAGCCCTGGGTGGTTCGTGCAGGGAGAATTTGCATGATCGAGGTCAATCGCACTCATCGTCCGGTCGAGGCCTTTCGCCGGGATTTGCTCGACATGCGGATGCAGGGGCAAGACTATGCCGAACTTTGCGTCACCAGTAATTTCACCTTTCTGACCGGCGCCTCACACCCTGAAGAACTGATCGTACGGGCTGCAGAGTTGGGGCTATCCGCGATTGCTATCACGGATCGCAATTCACTGGCGGGAGTGGTACGAGCCTGGACCGCGCTCAAGGAGTTACGGCGAGACACTGCCGAGGCTTTGAAAATCCGTTCTCAACAGCGTGTGGATGCCTCCTCTCGGCAAAAGATTGAATCGGGAGAAGCCATTGCACATACCCCTTTCGCAACATTGCCCAGACTAATCGTTGGGTGCCGCCTGGTCTTGCGTGACAGTTCGGTGGAATGGATCGCCTTACCCCGCGATCGGGTGGCATATCAACGCCTGACCCGCCTTCTGACCGCTGGTAAGCGCAGGGCGGAAAAGGGTGATTGTGAGCTTTACAGCAAGGACATGATACCCGCTTGCAAGGGGATGATTTTAATTGCTCTGCCGCAACAGGGATTGAAAGAATCCGTGCCGGATATCCAGCGGCTGCAGCGGCGCTTTCCCAATCATGTCTTTCTCGGGGCCGCCCCTCGTTATGACGGCAGCGATCAGGCTTATCTGGCGGCTTGCGCAATGGCTGCGCAAAAGGCCGGCGCCCCGATGGTCGCGGTTGGCGATGTGCTGATGCATCACGCAGGCCGCAGACGGCTGGCCGATGTTTTGACCTGTATGCGCGACCATATCACCATCGACCAGATCGGCACGCGTGCGCTGCCCAATGCCGAACACCGGATCAAGTCAGGTCAGGATATGGCGCGGCTGTTTCGCAACCATCTGGGCGCAATACGCCGTACATTGGAGATCACCGATAAATGCAGCTTTGACTTGGGCGAACTTTCCTATGAATACCCCCATGAAGACACCGAGGAAGAAACCCCGCAAGCCCGTCTGGAACGGCTGGCCCGAGAAGGTCTGACACGACGCTATCCCGATGGCCCGCCCTCTAAAGTCACCCATCTGTTGAAAAAAGAGCTGGCCGTGGTCAAGGAATTGGATTTCCCAGCCTATTTCCTGACCGTCCACGATATTGTGCAATACGCCAGATCTCAGGGCATTTTATGCCAGGGGCGCGGATCCGCTGCGAATTCAATCCTTTGCTATCTTTTAGGCATCACCGATGTCAGCCCGGATATGATCTCGATGGTATTTGAGCGGTTTGTCTCAAAGTACCGCGGCGAGCCACCGGATATTGACGTCGATTTCGAACATGAGCGGCGCGAAGAGGTGATCCAGTGGATTTACAAGAAATACGGTCGTCACCGCGCCGGGCTTTGTGCAACCGTCATTCACTTTCGCACACGGGCCGCCATTCGTGAGGTGGGTAAGGTCATGGGCCTGTCTCAGGATGTGACCGCCGGTCTGTCAGGGCAAATCTGGGGAATGAGCAATGGCGGGATTGATCTTGATCGCATCCGCGAGATTGGCCTTAACCCCGAAGACCGCCGCCTTATGCAAACCATCCAGCTTATTGGCGAGGTCATCGGCTTTCCCCGACACCTGTCGCAGCATGTAGGAGGTTTTGTCATCACACGCGGACGTCTGGATGAACTGTCGCCGATTTCCAATGCTGCGATGGAAGATCGCACTGTCATCGAATGGGATAAGGATGACATTGATGCACTCGGTATCCTGAAAGTCGATGTCCTGGGGCTCGGCATGCTGAGCTGTGTGCAAAAAGCCTTTGCCCTGATGCAGGAACACGACGGGCGCAGCCTTAGTATCGCTACGGTTCCGCAGGAAGATAAACCCACCTATGATATGCTTTGCGTTGCCGATGCGGTAGGGGTGTTTCAGGTTGAGAGCCGTGCCCAGATGAACTTTCTGCCCCGAATGAAACCCCGAACATTCTACGATCTGGTGATCGAAGTCGCCATCGTGCGCCCCGGTCCGATCCAGGGCGGCATGGTGCAGCCCTATATCAAACGCCGTCAGGGTCTGGAGCAGCCTGAACCCTTTGGCCCCACACTTGAAAATGTCACAAAACGCACGCTTGGCGTACCACTGTTTCAGGAACAGGCCATGCAGATCGCTGTGGTGGGGGCGGGGTTTTCCGCCGAAGAGGCCGATCACCTGCGCCGATCGCTCGCCTCATTCCGGCGCATGGGCACCATCGGAGCTTTTGAGGAGAAATTCATCAATGGAATGCTGCGGAATGGCTATGATCTGGACGTCGCCAAACGCTGCTTCTCCCAGATCCAGGGCTTTGCCGATTACGGTTTTCCCGAAAGCCACGCCGCCGCCTTTGCAATGCTCGCCTATGTCTCGGCCTGGCTGAAATGCCATCACCCGGCGATCTTTGCCTGTGCGCTTCTCAACTCTCAGCCTATGGGGTTTTATGCCCCCGCCCAGATCGTACGCGATGCGCGCGAACATAGCGTTGAAATACGCCCCATATGCGTGAACCATTCAGAATGGGACAATACTCTTGAGCGCCGCCCCGATGGCGCGTTGGCTTTGCGGTTGGGATTCCGCCAGATCAAGGGTTTCAAAGAAGAAGATGCGGGCTGGATCGTTGCCGCACGGGGCAATGGGTATCGCGATCCAGAGGCGCTGTGGCTGCGGGCAGGCCTGCGCCCCGATGTGCTGACACGGCTGGCCGAAGCGGATGCGTTCTCTGACATGGACCTCACGCGTCGCGATGCTTTGTGGCGGGTCAAAGCCATCCGCAGCGAAAAACCGCTGCCGCTTTTTAACGACCCGATTGACGGGGAAAGCATCAATGAACCGCAGATCACCCTGCCCACCATGCATTTGGGCGAAGAAGTTGTTGAGGATTATGTTTCCACCCGCCTTTCCCTGCGCGCCCATCCAATGGAATTGCTACGCCCCGGCATTACGGGCCTTACGCCTCACAACGCACTCAAGGATGTGCCTCTGGGACAGCATACGGTCTGCGGGCTTGTCATCACCCGCCAACGCCCCGGCACAGCGTCCGGGGTGATTTTCCTGACGCTTGAGGATGAAACCGGGGTCAGCAATGTCGTCGTCTGGCCCAAAGTATATGAGCGTTTCCGACGCATCGTGATGGGCGCGCGGCTCCTGCATGTTCGGGGTTATCTACAACGCGAAGGCATTGTCGTGCATCTGATTGCTCAGGAGATTTCCGACATGTCCTATAAGCTCTTTGACCTGGGTCACCCGTTACCAGAGGCTCTGACCACCGAAGGTCCGCGTGCGGATGACACCCCAAAGGCATCCCGCTACCCCGCCCGCGCCATGCACCCGCGCGATCAAGCCAAGCGACTGTTTCCAAGCCGGGATTTTCACTAGGCAGACATCCATGCAAACCGCAGAATCCGCTTGCATGGGCTCTCCGAACCCGCACGTGCCGACTTGCACGAATAGCTGCTTCTGTACTGTTGAGTTTCTGGTTAACCGCAAAGCACCGGCGCTTGGCCTCTGGCGCCCAGATCGGCCTTGAGGGCGTCGGCGGCCTTGTGCTGTTTCGTTATCTCGCCTCGCTTCTGAACCAGCCCCTGTATTGCGCGCTCCGCGTCGCGCGCTTCATATTCGGCAATTGCATCATTGATATCCCGCTCAATCAGACTCTCTTGATCTTCACCAAGATCCGTCATCCGCATCGTAAACCAAGCCGTCATTCCTCCTGGCGGAAGGGTGGCGAACCGAGGAAAGGCAGGGTCGCCTTTGCCCTCCTGCCACGACAAAGGCAGCGATGGATCAAGGACGAAACCCCGCGCGAGGCCAACCGCATCCACATCACCCTGAATGATCGCCGCCTCAGCCTCGTCATAATGCTTGAACCCTCCGGTGATCATGAGGGGGGTCGTGGTCAACTTGCGGGCGGCACCGGCGAATTCAAGAAAATACGGACCTTTGGATGCACGCTCGGAACTTGATGGGGCGCCGGGGAAGTAGGTTCCACCGCTGATGTCCAGCAAGTCAACGCCTTTGCCCTCAAGTCCCGCTACAACTTTGAGCGCATCGTCTTCTGTTAGCCCACCGTCAAGCTGGTCAGTGGCATTCAGTTTGACGGCAACTACAAAATCAGTCGGCACGGCGGCACGAACAGCCTCGACCGTCTCGATCAGCAGCCGCATCCGTGCATGGATCGAACCACCATAAGCATCCGTCCGGTGGTTGAAGAGAGGGGACAGGAACTGGCTTAAGAGAAACCCATGAGCAGCATGGATCTGGACGCCTCCAAACCCCAACTCAGCCGCACGCCGTGCCGTTTGGGCAAAAGAATCAGGAATGTTCCTAATCTCGGCCAGAGACATGGCTTCGCTGTGAAAATCAGGAAAGCCGATGGCGCTTGGTCCCCTGGGCGTGCTGATCGGCAGGTGGGACAATGCCCCGGCGTGGCCAAGTTGCAACCAGAGCTGCGCCCCGTTTTCTGACCCGCGCTGCGCCAGATCACGGAACGCCGCAGTGTCGGCCCCTTGGTCTAGCACCAGATTGCCCGGTTTTTCAGGGTACCATGGGTCGCCTTGCACTTCTCCGATGATCGACGCTGCCAAACCACCGTCGGCCCAGCGTTCATATAACCGTATCTGTCTGGCGGTCGGATTGCCATGTCCATCCGCCAGTGAATCCGACATGGCCGATTTGATGATCCGGTTTTTTAACACACGTCCGTTCGGTAGGGTGAGTTGCGTGAAAAGCAAACTATTCGAAGTTGTGTGCAAGTCAGTTCTCCCTGGGTTTTCAATCTCAACCTGAGATATTTTGGATAGTTTTCTGCGATAACCGTTGTTTGAGAATGGTTTTAAGGTCTGACAAGACCAATGTCTCGTTGGAACATCTGTTTCCCGACCGTCAGTCCGTTCACTTTCTCGACGATGGCGTCGGCATCAATACAATGATGGCGATAGAGATCGCCGATGGTGCCGGTCTGACCAAAATGTTCGACGCCCATCGGGATGGTTTGATGCCCATTCACGGCGCCCAACCAAGAAAGCGTTGCCGGATGCCCGTCAATGACGGTGACCAGTTTGCAGTGCGGCGCAAGGTCCGACATCAGCGTTTCGATATGGGATCGTGCAGCCTGGTTGCCGCGCGAGCGCGCGCGTTGCGCGGCGGTCCAACCAGCGTTCAACCGATCAGCCGAGGTGACGGAAAGAACACCGATGTCTCGCCGGCCTTCGCCAATCAGTCCGGCGGCCCTGATGGCCTCGGGTGCAACGGCACCTTGATAGGCGATTGCAACTTCGCAATTGGGCCCGGGCCTGCGCAGCCAATAGGCTCCGTCGATAGCGCCCTGACGGAATTCATCGTCAATGCGCTTGCCCGGCTGCTCGATCGGGTTGGTGGTCAGGCGCAGATAAACCGAACCGCCGGTTTCATCTCGCAGCCACGTGCGTTCGTCTGGTTGCCCCTCGCCGTCGCGCTGCAGATAATCGAAGGCCCACTCCATGATCACCGCCAATTCATCGGCGAAAGCAGGTTCAAAGGCGGCCAGCCCGTCCTGACTCATTCCAATCAACGGGCTGCCGACGGATTGGTGTGCGCCGCCTTCCGGAGCCAGCGTCACCCCTGAAGGTGTACCTACCAGCATGAACCGCGCATCCTGATAGCAAGCGTAGTTCAGCGCATCGAGCCCGCGGCACACAAAAGGGTCATACACTGTGCCAATCGGGATCAACCGTTTGCCGAAAAGAGAATGTGACAGCCCTGCTGCGCCCAGAAGCAGCATCAGGTTCATTTCGGCGATGCCAAGCTCGATATGCTGCCCCGTAGGGGTGAACTCCCATTTTGCAGTTGATGGGATGCGGTGCTCGATGAAAGCGTCGGCTTGTTCGGAGCGGGAAAACAACTTGCATCGGTTGACCCAGGGGCCAAGGCTGGTCGTACCGGTCACGTCGGGCGACGTGGTCACGATGCGTTCGGCCAGTTGGCTGTCTCCCTTGGACAGATCATCCAAGATTCTGCCGAAAGCCATCTGGGTCGAAATCTCGCGGCTTGTGTCTATCCCGATGGATGGAACAGCCAGCTTGTCATCAAGATAGCGCCGCGGACCTTTGGCGAAAAAGGGTACTTGCGACAGGAAACGTTTGAACGCCACTGGATCACCCAGGGTCGCAAACAGCTCCCACTCCTCACCTTCGGGTACACCCATATGGGCCTGCCAATCGGAAAATTGGCTGCTGTTCATCAACCCACCGTGGTTGTCCTTGTGGCCCGCGATGGGCGTGCCCCATCCTTTGACCGTGTAGGCCAGAAAACATGTAGGGCGGTCGTGGTCGATGGCTGCGAATGTCTGGGCCATGGTCTCGACGCAGTTGCCGCCAAGGTTTTCCATCAAGGCTGCCAGTTCTGCGTCCGTGCGCCGCTCAATAAGGGCTGTAACGTCCCCTTGATCACCCAGATCATCCATAAGCCGTTGGCGCCAGACCGCGCCACCCATGAAAGTCAGCGCTGAATATTCCTGGTTGGGGCAGGCGTCGATCCAGGCGCGCAGGCGGTCCCCCCCGGGTTCCTCGAATGCCGCGCGTTGCAGGACACCGTGTTTTACGCGTACAACGTCCCAGCCGAAGGCGTCAAAGATCTTTTCGATCCGCTCAAACAACCCCTCGCGCACGATGCCATCCAGTGACTGTCTGTTGTAATCGATGATCCACCATGTGTTGCGCAGGTCGTTCTTCCACCCTTCCTGCAAAGCTTCGTAGATATTGCCTTCGTCCAGCTCGGCATCACCGACCAATGCCACCATGCGCCCCATCGGGGCGTCCGCTGCCCAGCTTTTGGCGTTGATGTAATCCTGAATGATCGAAGCAAACGAGGTGATCGCAACGCCCAGCCCCACCGACCCGGTCGAGAAATCCACGTCGTCAATATCCTTGGTGCGGCTGGGATAGCTTTGCACGCCGCCGAACCCACGAAAGTTCTCCATCTTGTCGCGGGTCTGATTGCCCATGAGATATTGCATGGCATGAAAGATCGGTGACGCGTGGGGTTTGACCGCGACCCGATCCTCGGGGCGCAGGGCCGAGAAATAGAGCGCGGTCATGATCGATACCATCGACGCTGAAGACGCCTGATGCCCGCCGACCTTGATCCCGTCCACCTTGGGCCGGACATGGTTGGCATGGTGGATCATCCAATGCGACAACCACAGTAGACGTTGCTCGACGATCTTCAGTTGGGTGGGATCAGGCTGCATGTCAGTCTCCAGGTTCAGGTGGCGCTACGGGCAGGATAGGGCAGGGCCTGCTCAAGGTCTGCAAGGATGTCTTCGACATCCTCAAGTCCGACCGACAGGCGGATCAGGCCGTCGCTGATACCATGCTCGGCGCGCTCTTCCGGCGTGTAAGTGGAGTGTGTCATCGACGCCGGATGCTGGATCAGGGTCTCAGCATCGCCCAGGGATACTGCGCGTTGGATCATGTTCAGGCCATTCATCAATGTGATGCCAGCGGACAGCCCAGATTTGATTTCAAAGGCGATCATTGCACCGGGTTGGGACATCTGCAGCTGCGCGATATTGCGCTGGGCAAAGCTCTCGAGTCCGGGGAAATACACGGTTTCAACAGCTGGGTGAGCTTCGAGGAAATCGGCCACGACCCTTGCCGAAGCACAATGGCGGTCCATACGAAGGTTTAGGGTCTTCAGTCCTCGCAGGATGAGCATCGCATTGAAAGGCGCCATCACTGCCCCTGTCATGTCCTTCATACCGACCAAACGGATCTCTGCAATCTGTTCCGCGTTGCCCACAACCAGACCGGCGACCACATCCCCATGCCCGCCAAGGTATTTAGTGGCGGAATGCAGAACGATATCCGCACCATGTTCGATCGGTCGCGTGAGATATGGGCTGGCATAGGTGTTGTCGACCACCACCTGTGCGCTGACCGAATGCGCGATCTCTGCGTTGGCGGCAATATCCACAAGCCGCATATTCGGATTGGCGGGGGTTTCGAAGTAAACCACGCGGGTTTTTTCCGAAACGGCCGCACGCAGGTTCGCAGGATCGGTCATGTCAACATGGGTGATTGTGACGCCCCATTTCGCCAGACCATGGCGCATGAACGCAAAGGTGCAGCCGTAAAGCGTTTTGTCGACGATAACTTCGTCACCGGGCGACAGCAGGGTCCACAACACCGCGGTGATCGCGCCCATACCGCTGGAAAGGGCCAGCCCGGCTTCGGCGCCTTCAAGGGTGGCAATGCGGCGTTCCAGAAGATCGCATGTGGGGTTGGAAATGCGGCTGTAGATATGACCTTCGCGTTCGCCGGCAAACATCTCTCCACCGGCCTCGGCTGTTTGAAACGAAAAGGTTGATGTCAAATGCAACGGCGGGGTCAGAGCGCCGTCGTTTTCAAGCGGGTTGTAGGCGTGGTGGATGGCGCGGGTGGCAAATCCGGTTGAGCGGGTCATGGCAATCTCCTGTGTCCTGTTGAAGACTAATTTAGACCTCATGGCGGGGCATTTACTTGCAAATCATGCCAGGAATGAGCTAGAAATTAGCTTAATCTGCCACAGGGGGAGTTGCCATGGACGACAAGGACAGACAGATCATCCGCGCTCTCCAGCGGGATGGGCGCATGACCAACCAGGATCTTTCTGATGCGGTAAACCTGTCACCGTCGCCCTGCTTGCGTCGGGTCAAGAACCTGGAGGCGAAGGGGGTCATCAAGGGATACAGCGCCGATGTGGACGCTGCCGCTTATGGGGTGGCCATTACCGTCTTCGTGCGAATTCGGCTGGAACGGCACAACGAAACGGATGTTCAGAATTTCGAAAAGCGGGTTCGAATGATTGATGAGGTTATCGAATGCCATGTCCTGACCGGAGCCATGGACTATCAGTTGCGTGTTCTCGTGTCGGACCTCGAGGCCTATGAAGGCTTTATCCGAAATCGCATTCATCCGATTGGTGGTATTGCCTCCATCGACACCAGTTTTGTTTATGGAACGGTCAAAGAGACGGCTGTGTTTCCGCTTGCCTGATGGGCTTTAGCCCGATGCCTGTTGCGCTATGATTCCCGAGACCACTATGGCGTTTCGCTTGTCCTATCAATGTCGTGAATAACGCCAAGTTTAAAGGGGGGGAGCAGAAAAAGAAATCCATTCGCCGCCAAAGTTTGAGATTTGAACCTTTGATCACTTCGACAGCACCGCAGTGCGGCTACCCTTTTATGAAGTGAAGAATATTATGAAATGCAGGTTTTGCATGATGGCTATGTTAGGTCATGTTGACAAAAGGGATTCAGAACAGGCCGTAGGCGTGTTTCAAGCTGGTATCTGCGGTGGAACCAACCTGGGATGAGACCTGATGTCGAACGAAGAGTGGGCGTTCCTCGAGCGTTTCATTCTGGCTGCCCGCGTGCCGAACGGGCGCAAAAAGGGACTCCGCGACAGGGTTTTGGCCGTTCTCCAGGTGGCTTCACGACCAAGATCAATCTCGTTGTCAACACGACCTGGCTAATGTCAGTTTGATCGGGCTTGGTAGGCCAACGTCAACAAAGCTCAGATAGTTCGTGAATACGTATTCACGATAATCTTACCCTAGGTAATCAAATGTTGCGATTCGTGAGGGAGGAGAGAATGCGCAGACAGACTCTATTGAAGGCAGGCGTGGTCGTGACCGCAATGTCGCTGACGCCGCTCAACGCCGCTGCTGAAGATATTCCCTATAATCTGAAGGAAGGTCAGCCATATGCAGGGGCAAAGCTCAATATTCTAAGCGTCGTAACCCCACAATTTGACGGCCTGATGCTGCGTGATGACGAATTCACCGAGCTGACCGGAATCGAAACAGAGTGGACATTCATTCCCTTCGGGTCGTTGCAAGAGAAGATCAATGCCGAAGGGATTGCGGCCAATGGAACCTTCGATGTGGTGAATTACCTCGACAGTTGGGGTCCGCCAAATGCGCATTGGCTGATGCCGATCGATGATATGATGGCGCAGGATGGGATTTCGATGGATCGCTATCCGGCGGCGTTTGCACGATCAGCCCAGTACGATGGCAAGACGCTTGGCTTCCCACTGCGCGCTCATCCGCAGCTGATGTTCTATCGCAAGGATCTGATCCCAGAGCCGCCGACCTCGTGGGAAGAAGTGATCGAAATCGGCAAAGAGCTGAAGGAATCCAACCCCGACATTGCCCCCTTGGCACTGTACTACAACAACGACGGAAACCGGCAGAACCTGTTCATCTGGATCAATTTCCTCTGGGCCGCTGGGGCGGATATCTTCAACGATGATTGGACCGCAGCCTGGACCAGTGACGAGGCGATCAAGGCAACTGAAGATTACATCGCATTACACACTGTACATGGCGTTACAAACCCCAACAGTCTGGCCTTTGTCGAGCAGGACGCGCGTCAGTCGTTCATGCAGGGCAAATCCGCGATGATCCCGGTCTGGTGGTGGGCGTATTCCGGTTTCTACAACCCGGAATCGTCTACGCTGACCAAGGATCAGGTCGGGTTCACCGGGATGCCGTCTTACGATGGGCGTACCAAAACCTATGCAATTTCGATGCCTTTCTCGATTTCTGACTATTCCGAGAATAAGGAAGCAGCCTGGGAATTCATGAAATGGCTTTCGAACCCTGAAATGGACAAGGCCAACGCCATCGAACGCGAAGTGGCTGGCAAGTCGATTGTGAACAACGTTGTCACCCATATCTCATCGCTGCAGGACGCGGATGTGAATGCGGCAAATGATGGGATTCAGGCAGCAGCCTGGGAGTCGCTGGAAGAGTCCGACATCATGCCGCAGATTCCGGAGTGGCCCGAAGTCGGAGACATTCTGTCGGCCGCGATTGCCAAGGCCGCGGCCGGTGGCGATGTCCGGGAGCTGATGACCGAGGCCGCCGAGCAATCAAACCGCGTGCTCAAGCGCGCTGGACGTATCGAGTGATGCTTTGCCGGGTGTGGCCATGACGGCCACACCCGGTGCAATCGGATTGGACGGATCATGCGTGACAATACGCTGAAATACCTGCTGGTGCTGCCAGCGGTGCTGGTGGTTTTCGCCACGGCGATTTGGCCACTTGTCGAGTCTTTGCGCTTGTCCTTCACTGTCGGGCGGCTCAACAAGCCCAACTTCCCCCAGGGCTATCTTGGCTTTGAGAACTACACTTGGGCGTTTTGGGAAGAACCCGCTTTTTGGTATTCGGTCTGGGTGACCGGGATCTACACTGTGTTGACGGTTACGCTGACGACGCTGCTGGCACTGGGTTTGGCGATGCTTCTGGCACCGGGCGGGCGGCTCAGATCGGGTGTGCAAACGTTGCTCATCCTGCCCTTCGCCATGTCGCCCGCGCTGATCGGCGTTTCTTTCCGCTTCATGTTCAATCCCGAATTCGGACTGTTCGATGCCTTTTTCGGAGCCGTGTTCCCGCCGCTCGCCGATATCAGCTGGTTGGCCCATCCGCAGCTTGCCTTTGCTGTCTGTGTGATGGCCGACGTCTGGGGGTGGATACCATTTTTGACACTTGTGCTGATCGGCGGGCTGGCCTCGGTTCCGCCTGAAACGATTGAGGCGGCTCAGGTTGATGGTGCCTCTGGTTGGCGGGTGTTTCGCGATGTGACACTGCCTCAGCTCGCACCGGTGCTGGCCGTGGTGATCATTCTCAAATCGATCTTCAGCCTGAAAACCTTCGATCAGATATTTATGCTGACCAACGGCGGTCCCGGCACGGCGACACAAACGCTCAGCCACTATATCTATTTCAACGGTATGAAATACGGGCAGATCGGTTACTCGGCATCCGTCGCCTGGTTGATGGTCATTCCGATGATTTTTCTTACTTACGCGTATGCAAAGTTCGTGTTCAGGAAAGCGTCATGACCGGGCGCCAGAGGAAACAAATCGTCAATGCGATCCAGATTACTCTGATCCTGATCGCGATCTTCATTATGCTGATCCCGATCATTTGGATTTTTCTGGCAGCGTTCAAGAGCCACGTTGATGTCTATCAGCTCAAGCTGCTGTTCACGCCAACACTGAAGAATTTCGGAGTTGTCTTTGATGCGCCCTACTATTTGGGGGCTAAGCTACTCAATTCGAGTATTGTCGCGCTGGTCACCGTTGTCGTTGCGATCCCTATTGCCACGATGGCAGCCTATTCCTTTTCGCGCTTTCGCCTGACCGGTGAGACGGCAATGTTGGTGATGATACTGGCAACGCAGTTTGTCCCAGCCGTGGTGATCATCCTGCCATTCTTTGTCATGTTCCGCGATATCGGGCTGCTTGATACGCGGCTTGGACTGATCCTGGTGAACCTTGCCATCGTGATGCCCTTTGCCATCTGGATGATCAAGGGTTTCATTGATGGCATCCCGCTGGACACGGAAGAGGCAGCGTTGGTGGATGGTTCGTCGCGCATACAGGTGATCCTCAACATCGTATTGCCAATGGCGGCCCCCGGTTTGCTGACTGCCGGGATCTTCTGTTTCATCATCGCCTGGAATGAATTTCTGTTCGCACTGATCCTGACCAATAAAGACGCGGTGACGCTGCCCATCGGGCTGGCCTTGTTCAAAGGCGAGGAGGGCGACCTTTGGAACCTGCTCAGCGCAGCGGGCATCATCATCATGCTGCCGATGTTCGTCCTCGCCCTCATCATTCGCAAATACTTCGTGCAAGGCATGACTATGGGAGCCGTACGCTGATGGCTGAAGTCCGTCTCAAGAACCTGACGAAACGCTGGGGCGACTTTGTTGGCGTCGACAACCAGTCCCTAGATATCCATGACCGGGAGTTTCTGGTTCTGCTCGGCCCGTCAGGGTGCGGCAAGACCACGACCATGCGCATGATCGCAGGGTTGGAAGATCCGACAGGAGGTGAAATCTGGATCGGCGACCGCATGGTCAATGATGATCTGCCGAAAGATCGGGACGTTGCGATGGTGTTCCAGAATTATGGCCTCTATCCCCACATGACGATCTTCGACAACATTGCCTATCCGCTCAAAGTGCGGGGCATACCGAAGCAGGAGATTGCGCCCAAGGTGCACGAAGCCGCCGAAAAGGTCGAACTGACCCAGTTTCTGGATCGCAAACCCAAAGCGTTGTCTGGTGGGCAACGGCAACGGGTCGCCCTTGCGCGGGCCATTGTGCGGACGCCCAAGGTCTTCCTGATGGACGAACCTTTGTCCAATCTCGACGCCAAACTGCGTGTTACGATGCGGGCTGAGCTGAAACATCTCAGCCGTCAGATGAAGATCACCACAGTTTATGTCACCCATGACCAGATCGAGGCGATGACACTTGCCGACCGCGTCGCGGTGATGAAACACGGGGTGATCCAGCAACTCGGCACACCGGACGAGATTTACAACGATCCGGCCAATCTTTTTGTTGCCGGCTTCATCGGCTCTCCGGCCATGAACCTGATCAACGGTTCAGTTCAGGATGGCATGTTTGTCACAACCGGCGGTACACGCTTGGTTCAAGTGGGAATCCCTGACCGCCCGGCTGTCATTCTGGGGGTGCGCGCCGACGACATGAAGGTGTTTGAGCCCGGTGAGGGGGACATAGACGTCACAATTTATGCCTTTGAAAACACCGGCGAAAGCACGTTGCTGACGGTTCAATGGGGCAAGCAGCGTGTCATTGCACGCGGCAGCCGGCACTTGCGCAAGAATCAGGATGACGTTGTTGGTATCTCACTATCGGCCGAGCATATCTATCTGTTCGACCCGGAAACCGGAAATCGGATATCTGACGTGGGCCGGTCCAGCGTTTCAACATCTGCATGAGCCGCTCTGGTGACATCAACTTGGCTTGTGGTACAGCGGCGGAGTATCGTCAAATCAACGGGTAGCGTATGCGAGTGGGCCGAGCAACAGCGGCAGAAGTGGCAAAGCTGGCAGGTGTAAGCCAGCCAACTGTCAGCCGTGTTTTCATGCCGGGCTCAAAGGTTTCTGCCGACAAGCAGCAGCGCGTGCGCGAGGCCGCCCATAAGCTCGGGTATCGGCCCAATACCCTGGCCCGTTCGCTGAACACTGGCCGGTCCCGAACCATAGGTATTGTTCTCGCCTACCTAAAAAATCCGTTCTACACCGAAGCTTTGGAAAAGCTGTCCGCCGAGTTCCACGAACATGGCTATCACATCATGACCTTCTTCGCCTCAAACCTGACCGACGAAGTTGACGGCGTGGTTGAAGACCTTCTTGCGCATCAAGTTGACGGTATCATTCTGGCGTCTGTCAGCGTGTCCAGCGAGTTGACCAAACGCTTACAGGACCACGGCATCCCGTTAGTGCTGTTCAATCGCGGGCAGGAAAACCCAGATCTTGCCTCGGTTACGGCGGCAAACTTCGAAGGCGGGCGGCTTGCGGCCAGGTTTCTGCTGGCCGGGGGCCACACACGAATTGCGCATATTGCGGGTTGGCAAAAATCTCTGAACGGGCGCGAGCGGCAAGCCGGGTTTCTGGCGGAAATGGCCGCGCGGCGAATGGAACCGTTTCACGTTGTTGATTGCGAATACAGCCGGGTGATCGCGCGCAAAGCGACGCTTGATCTGTTCCAGAAGGGGTTTGGGCCAGATGCGATATTCGTTGGCAACGACCATATGGCCTTTGCGGTTCTTGAAACACTCAAGCACGAGCTTGGTCTGGATGTTCCCCATGAAGTTTCGGTTGTCGGCTACGATGATGTTGCGATGGCTGCGTGGAAGACCTTTGACCTAACCACGCTGCGCCAGCCAGCGAACCGAATGGCTGAAGCGACGGTCAGGATGTTGCTATCGATGATTGATGATTCCGAACCGTCTCCGGGGCGCATTGAAATCGAAAGCCAGTTGATTGTCAGGGGAAGCACAAGAAACCCAGCTGGCTGGCAACGCGACCCATAAGCGGCCCCGCTAGAATGGTTTGTTTGGGCGGTGAGTGTCTCCATTCTGCGCGATCTTTGTACATATCGGTCGCACTTCTATCCCGGCTTTTCCGCACGTCGAATATGATACCAACCGGTCTGAAGACGTGTTCACGCGTTCCGCGTGGATGTGTGGACACCATTCTTTATCTGCCTGCACAGGTTCGAACAGGTGCAAACAGATAGCGCACTTTTATACGCGTATTGCGGCTACAAAAATGATGCCCATCTTGTCGACCTTTGGGTTCCTCAGACCAACGCGAAAATACGCGCTGGGCCGCCGGTTCCGCCGGCATGTTTTGGTGCGCCTACGACCAGCGTAGCACCTGAGGCAGGGACGCGATCCAGACCGGCGAGGCACTCAATCCCGAATCTGCCGGAGGGAAGCCACGCGTAGTGGGTGGCAAAATCAGCCGACATGCCGTGATCAAGCGACAAGGTATCCACCGCAATCGACCTGGCGCCGGTGTCCTCCATCAACATCTGTGCAGCCTCAACGTGAAAACCGGGATAGTGCTGTGCCTCTCCGTCGAAATTCCGAAAGCCATCGGTCGCAACCTTGGCGGACCAACCTGAATGCATTGCGATGCAGGCTCCGTCGGGGATATCGCCATTGGCAGCAATCCACGTCTTCAGGTCATCGGGGGTGACCCGTGTATCAGCATCCTCGGCCGCACGGGCCGCGATGTCCACAACGCACAGCGGCGCGACCAGATCTGCGACCGGGATTTCATCAACCGAGGCGCCATCCGCCGAAAAATGCAAAGGCGCGTCGATATGTGTACCCGTATGTTCATTGATTGAAAGATTGAACAGGTTGAAGCCGTGATCCGCAAAGTTAAAAGCCTGCTCGGCTGAAATACCGGGCTCACCTCCCCAGGTCGGAAAGTCAGGGCTGAGCGTGTGGGTCATGTCTTCGACCGCGCCGTGGCCGTCAGCCAGCGCCGCTGGCGCTGAAACGCCGGTTGCGGCGACCGCAACACCGGTTGCTGCTGCTGCCTTGAAGAACCCTCGTCGCGACAACATACGGTCCTTGACCGCGTTCATTACGCAAATGTCACACATGGTATTCTCCCTCTGCGGTTTCGCAATCCGTCGGATGGCCCAGCCATTCGCCCATTTGACTTGCCTTATATGCGGTCCAGCCTGCACTTTTAGCCGAACACTTGTAAAGTTCGAGCGTCCCGGCGGTTCACCAACCACCAAGGATGCGGCATCACTTCGGTGTGACCCGCTCAGAAAAACGCCAACTAAAGCCCCAGAGCGCGACGACAACATTAACAACAGCAGCAGCAATCATTGTCCCGCTTGGGTGAAACGTATTCGGCAGAAACAGAGCTGTGCCATTGATCGTCGCTTCCAAGCCGCAGAGCTGGTTTTCGATTGCCTCGTTAGCGGTCTTGGTCAGCATGATGGCGAAGAGAACCGCGTGGGGAACAACCATTCTGAACTGCGGTAGGCGCAGGTTTTGCACGGCAAGCGATGCTCAAACATGCGTATAATAGCCCGCGGGATTGACGCATGATGCGAACGTTACAGTCTCTTCTCTCAATCGTGACGCCGGTTTCCTTGGCTCTGTGTTATCAGACATTACCTTGTTCCCGAGGCTGATTGATGACGGAGACCCAAATGGCGCAACGCTGGACCAACACTTTGACACATGCCGACGTCACCCCGAGGGCGGCGTTTTTGAACCGGCGGCAGGTGATGGCTGGTATGGCCGGTGCAGGGCTGACGGCGTTGTCCGGGCCAGCTGCGGCTGAGGATGGTCTTGAAGCAAACACTTGGGAAGAGATCACGTCTTACAATAACTACTATGAATTCGGGACCGGCAAGGACGACCCGGTCAAATATGCCGGGTCACTGACAACCGAACCATGGAGCATCAAGATTGATGGCCTGGTGGATCGACCCGGCGATTACGACTTCAAAGACATTCTGTCCGAGATGACGATTGAAGAACGTATCTATCGGTTTCGTTGTGTCGAAGCCTGGTCGATGGTGATCCCGTGGAACGGGTTTGAACTCTCCGATCTACTGAACATGGCTGGCGTTCAGGAGGGTGCAAAATATGTGGCCTTCGAGACCGCTTACCGCCCCGAGGAAATGCCCGGGGTTCGTTCCCCTGTTCTCGAATGGCCCTATCGCGAAGGCCTGCGTCTGGATGAGGCGATGCATCCTCTGACAATTATGGCAACTGGGATTTACGACCGACCTATTCCGAACCAGAACGGTGCGCCTCTGCGTTTGGTGGTTCCTTGGAAGTATGGATTCAAGTCAATCAAGTCGATTGTTCGCATTACCGTGACCGACACAGAGCCTCCGACCAGCTGGAACATGGCCGGCCCGCGCGAGTATGGTTTCTATAGTAACGTTAACCCCAATGTGGATCACCCCCGCTGGTCGCAGGGCTCGGAACGACGCATTGGCGGTGGCCTGTTTTCCAAGCGCGTCCCCACCTTGATGTTCAATGGATATGAACAAGAGGTTGCCAGCTTGTATGACGGTATGGATTTGGCAAAGAACTACTGAGATCATGCAGGCAGTGAACCAGATATTGCGCAAGATCCCTGTTTGGGGCGTCTACCTTCTGGGCGCTTTGCCTGCACCTTGGTTGCTTTACCTCGCAATGACCGGAGGGTTGGGGGTTGAGCCGATCAAAGCGCTCGAACATAAATTAGGTGAACTTGCGCTGCAGCTGCTGATTGTCGGCCTGGCAATTACACCGCTGCGGCGGCATGTCGGTTTGAACCTGATGAAGTTTCGCCGGGCAATTGGCGTGCTGACATTTATCTATGTCGGCCTGCATCTGTTGGTCTGGCTGGTATTGGATGTACAGCTGCCCAGCCAAATCTGGGCGGACATCCTTAAACGCCCCTACATCACAGTCGGCATGGCCGCGTTCCTGTTGATGCTTCCCCTGGCGGTTACGTCGAACAATTGGTCAGTACGTCGTCTGGGTCCATCCTGGCGCAAGGTGCATCGATTGATTTATCCGGCCGCACTGCTCGGGGCGCTTCACTATGTGATGCTGGCTAAGGGGTTTCAGATCGAACCGTTGATCTATCTGGCGATCATTGCGGGCCTGCTTGCCTTGCGTCTTCCGAATCCGGCCGGGTTGATCCGCTGGCGCCAGGCCGATTCCGCCTGACTCGCGACCGAGTCTGTCGGTATTTGTGAGAACACGCCTTGTGGTGGCGACTTTTCTAGACGGATGCGCGTGTTTTATGCGGAGTAGCGCTCACTCGATTTTATCTAAGATTTTGATTATTAATAATAAAGTATGATATGTTGAGTTTTTCTGAGTTTTTGGTTTTTTCTGCTTGCGGTCTTAGTGTGTTATACTTAGAACCCCCTTCACCGGCGCTACTGAGGTGGTGCTGACGGGTCGGAGAGACGGCCGGACGGGTTGGAGAGACAGCTGGACGCACTGGAGAGACGGTGGGCATCTGAGGTTATGATTTGGGCGGTTGCGCTGAGGGATTGGCGTTACGGTCTGATTTTGGGTCTTGGGTGTTTGTTCTTTGACATTGATGGATAACTGAAGAGATATGTGGGCGGTTTGGTTCGTTTTCGACGGATTGAATGTCTGTATATCGCGCTAGTAGGGTTTCGGCCCGATGATCTAGTGTCAGCTTCACTGTTTGTACGGC
>NZ_OMPS01000006.1 GCF_900313035.1 Ruegeria sp. EL01
GATAGATACCGCGCAACCGTCCGGTAGCTGAAATTGAGTATCGCGCAGCGAAGTCGCTATCGGTAAAAACCAGAGTGTCGCCGTCCAATCGCGCTTGGCTGCGGAACCAACTACCACTGCCATGATGGCCGCGCCCCACTGAATAGATGACACTGAATAGCCCGTCTTCGTCCTGGCTTTCCACGACGAGAATGTGACTTCTCCAAGTGTCCCATCTTCCCGTCCAAACCCCGAGGAACGGGGAATTATCCTGGGCGGTGATTTCGATATCGTCGGGCAGGGGAGCATCACCCA
The DNA here is from genome assembly GCF_900313035.1 of Ruegeria sp. EL01. Classification (GTDB taxonomy): domain Bacteria; phylum Pseudomonadota; class Alphaproteobacteria; order Rhodobacterales; family Rhodobacteraceae; genus Ruegeria. The sequence continues at coordinate 295 of NZ_OMPS01000006.1, forward strand.
CGAGGATTGATTCCTGTGCCAATGACTGACTGGTCAGAATGAAAAGCGTGGCGATGGCAAAGATGATGCGCATGGCTGGTTTCCGAATGTCGCGGCTTGATACAAGGCGATACCAATAGAGCACAGAATGTGGGCACGGATATACATTAAGTGTTCGAATCAACGAAACTGACATTCGCCATCTTGCAGAAATTCGGGACTATGGGCTCTGAGCGGTCGAATGCCCATGCAGCACTGATACGGCCAGTCGGTTCCCGAAAACTGCCCTCGCCACAAAAGATATAATCCCACTGCCAGCGCGGTGCTGGTGAATGGGCTTGGAGGGTGGATCGGAGGGCAAATCATGCCAAGAGTCCAACTTCCCGCAACCACCCCGAAACGCAATGCCCGGAACAAAGGGCGCATCATCGGGCAGAAGCGACCCCTTTTGCCAAAACAGGTCTGGGCGATCCGGGCACGGCTTGAACTGGCGGGTAACCTCCGCGACTTAGCTTTGTTCAACGTCGCCATCGACAGCAAACTTCGTGGCTGTGATCTGGTCAAATTGGCCGTGTCTGACCTCGTGAAGGATGATCGCGTTCGGGAGCGCGTTTCAGTGATCCAGAGCAAAACTAAGCGCCCCGTCCAGTTCGAACTAACGGAAAACACGCGTGAAACCGTCTTGGCATGGGTGAAATCACCCGAGATGTTTGCGTGTCGTTTCATGTTCCCGAGCCGGTTCCATGACCGCCCACATATCTCGACCCGCCAGTATGGAAGGCTCGTTCGTGACTGGGTGACGGCGATTGGGCTTGAACCGAGCGGGTACGGCACCCATTCGCTTCGGCGAACAAAGGCGGCGGAGATATACCGAAAGACGGGCAACCTCCGTGCGGTCCAACTGCTACTCGGGCACACGAAGGTCGCTAGCACTGTTCGGTATCTTGGCGTCGAACTGGAAGATGCCCTGAGTATCGCCGAGCGTATCGATATCTAAGTTACCTTGGCGAACGGCCCTGCCGTTCGCCATCCCAAAGCAGTTGCCCGTCACCTATGCGGCGATGGTCGGTGCTGAGCCCGTTTGACAAATGCTGCGCGATCCATGAAGGGCCGCTTTGCCCGTCACAATGGCAAGGTCGTGACGACAGATGGGGATCAATGAGTCCCGAACTACAAATCTAGAAACGATACAAGCAACCCGGCAAATTCTTCTGGTTTGTCAACGCAAGGCAGATGACCTGCCCCCCGTATCAGCTGGAACTCGCTATTCGGAAGAGAAGCAGCGAATTCCTCTACGATGTCGCGTGGGGTCACGACGTCATCTTCGGTGCCAATAACAAGCGCGGGTTGGGCGGGACGAGAGACGGCCTTTGACAAATCTGCATGGCCGATCGCCTGGCAGCAGCCAACATAGCCCTCAACAGACAAACGCAACCGTCGGGCGACCAATTCTGCAAAGCGCGGAGACGGCTGACAAAAATCAGGGGAAAACAGGTGCTGAAAGGAGTCTTCGATTTTCTTTCGACAGAACCCTTCGTTTCGAGCTGCCGTAGCCCCTTCCATCCAATCTTCGCGGACACCGATTTTCATTGCTGTATTGGATAGCACAAGCCGCTCTACGAGGTCGGGGCGCAGCACTGCAATTCTCTGGGCGACTAGGTCATGTTGACAAAAGGGATTCACATCGTGCCGTAGGCGTGATTCAAGCTGGTATCTACGATGGAGACCAACTTGGCACGAGACCTGATGCCGGACGAAGAGTGGGCGTTCTTTGAGCGTTTCATTCTGGCTGTCCGCGCCCCGAACGGGCGCAAACCCACCAACCACCGCCTTGTTCTAGATGGTATTTTCTGGATTGCGCGGACCGGAGTACCATGGCGCGACTTGCCCGAAGAGTTCGGCAAATGGTCAAGCGTCTACCGCCAGTTTCGGCGCTGGACCTTGGCCGGGCTTTGGGAGGATATCATGGACGCGCTGAACCGAAGTGGTGCGGTCCCAGATGCGCTCCAGATGATCGACAGCACCGTAATCCGTGCCCACCATCAGGCAGCGGGTGCAAAAGAGGGACTCCGAGACAGGGTTTCGGCCGCTCTCGAGCGTCCGATGGGAAAACAGTCCACTGGACTGTTTTCTGGACCATCTACCACTTCACGACCAAGATCCACCTCCTCGTCAACGCTCACGGCCTACCCATGAGAACCGAGATCACGCCGGGCCAGACATCCGACTATCTTGGTTTTGATCTGGTCATGGTGGACAATCTGCCGTGCCCCAGAGTGTTATTGGCGGATCGCGGATATGATGCTGATAGAATGCGCAAAAAAATGGATGCCCGTGATGTTCTGACTCAGATACCGATGCGGAAATCCCGGAAAATGCGCGTCGGTGTGGACCACTCGCTGTATCGTCTCCGCAATCTGGTCGAACGATGCTTCAATAAGCTCAAAAACGCTCGGCGTGTCGCAACGCGCTACGACAAGACTGCGGAAAGTTTCTTGGGTTTCATCGACATCACGTCGATCCGCCTCTGGTTCCGCCATTTGTCAACATGACCTAGGTCGCTCGACCCCATCAAAGATAACAATGCCAACTTTCTTAATTGAGCCCATGCTAGCGTTCCATTTTACCCGACTAGGATTTTTGGAATCCACCTTTCGGGCAAGGCCCAGGTGGAATATTGTAGCCTAACACCCCCTTTAGAGATGTCACTTGGCAAGGTAGCCCGAATTGCCCAATAGGTGAAGCATCAATGTTCCGCAAAGCTACGAGAAATCTGAAATAACCCCAATTTTCGATGCGCTATGGTCATCAATTTTATGCTGTTTACAACGGGGGATAAACATATTCACCAAGTAAGAGTATCGGGACCTCTTGGTAATAAATGTAGATCATTCCGAAAGTGCCAGCGATAGTGGAGAAGGTATATCACGCGGCTGGAAATTAGAGAGTCATCGAAGCGAAATGACACAACAACGCATTTTTCGTAATTCTTAAAGCCGACGACGGCCTAATGTATGCGAACTCTGCGCCTTTCGAGTTTATGGCCCGCGCAGCGAAATTGCGATTTGAAAACTGACCATCCGAGCGGCTTTGAATGACCGCTTTCGCGAAAATCGCCGCAACGCTGATAAAATGCTGCCGCAGGTGCGAATGATTGCTGCATGAGCAATAGCGGCGCCGGCAATAGGCGGCTCTGTTGCGCGTAACGGACACTCACAAGTCCCGAATCCAGAACTGCAGCGGCTTCAGTGTTTCGCCTTTGCCCCCAATATCCTTCCAGGAAAACTGTGCCACAACATCGGGCAGAGGTTCGTATCCCCGCGCCCTCCAAAATGCGTCCAGCGGGCGATAGTCCGTTGGCCGTGCTGGGTGATCAGCAGGACGTTGGACACCGCAGAAGGCGCATTTTGGATAGCCAAGCGCGCGGGCGTGCGCCTCGCGCAGGTCGAAGAATTTGTTGCCTACGCCTTGCCCGCGATAGGGGGGCAGCAGGACGGATTCTGCGCAATAGAAGATGTCGTTGATGTCCAGTCCGCTGCCATCGAAGGCAGCCGCGAAGTCATCGGCGTGATCGGTCAGGGGCGCTCCGGTTGAGGCACCGACGAGTGTATCGCCTTCAAAGGCGCCGACGACGATTGCCTTGTCGCTGTCAAGGTAGGCTTGCAGGTAGTTGCGCTCGTACTCCAGATCGCCGTCATAAAGATAAGGCCAAGCGTGGAACACCTCGATCCGCAGGCGGGCCACATCATCAAGCGCATCTGTCAGAGCCGCCCCCGTCAGGACGCGGACATCGGACACCTCAGCCATTCGAGACCTGTTTGGTCCAGTCGGCTAGGTTGTAGTAAGTGGTGACGCGGGTGATCTTGCCGTCTTTGAGGTCAAAGAACGATCCAGCAGGCAGGCGATAGGTCTGGCCGTGGGCCTGCGGCAAGCCTTCATCAGTTTCCAGATAGGTGCCGTTGACGGTGAATTCAGCAGCGGCGCGTGTGCCGTCCGGGGCGTCGAAAATCACGATATCGGTCAGGTTTTCGCGGTAGCAGCGGTTCATATGGGCGCAAAAGGCCGCAAATTTTTCCTTGCCGGCACGGATCTGCCCTTCGTTCACGTGATGGGCCACGTCATCAGAGAGGCAAGCCAACATGCTATCGACATCACTGGCGTTGAAGGCTTCGAAGTAGGTTTTGACGGTCGGGTTCATGGTCACTCCGTTGGTTCGCCCCAGCGGTCTTTCAGATGCTGGATGATCTGATCGCGGGTCTGTCGGTAGTGATGTAACTTCTGATCGCGGGTCTCGCCCATCCCGGTAGGGTCCATTATTGGCCAATAATCGACATCCAGGTGAAAAATCCGGGTCAGGTCCAATGCTTTGCGCTGGCTGGCCGGGGACAGAGAGACGATCAGGTCAAACGAACTTAGATCGTCGCCCCATTCCTGCATCTCGTCAAAGGACCGCGAGCGGTGGCGCGACAGTTCGACCCCCATTTCCTGACAGACCGCTATGCAGAACCCGTCAATCTCAAGATCGTTATGCACGCCTGCGGATTGGACATATGTGCCGGTGCCATAGAATTTCTTCATGATGCCTTCGGCCATCGGGGACCGAACCGAATTGTGATCGCAACAGAACAGGATGGACTGTGGCAGCGGCGTCACGCGTCAGCCTCCGAAATGCAGCACGCAGATCAGCGTGAACAGGCGGCGGGCCGTATCGGTGTCGATATCAGCCTTGCCTTCCAGCCGTTCCTGCAACACGCGGCTGCCTTCGTTGTGAATGCCACGCCGGGCCATATCGATAGTTTCGATCTGACTGGGCGGCAACGTCTTGACCGCGTCAAAGTAGCTTTCGCAGATTTGGAAATAGTCTTTGACCACCTGCCGGAACGGGCCCAGAGACAGATGGAACTCGGCCGCTTTTTCGTTGGCTTCGGTCGCGATGTCGAACACCAACCGCTTGTCGCGGATCGAGAGCTGTACATGGTACGGGCCATCAGGCACCACGCGGTCGTCCCGCACGGGCAGTGCAAAGGTGTTTTCTTCCAGCAAGTCAAAGATGGCGACCTTGCGCTCCTGCTCGATCTCAGGGGTCGGTGGAGGCAGGTTTCGGTCGTCCAGTTCGATATGCGTAATACGGGTCATTTTCATGTGGTCCATTCAGATCAGAACAGACCTAACCCAAGCGCGCCGAAGGGGCAACGCTGCGTTCCACACCCTCAAAAAAGACGTTGCGCATCTTCAATCATTCAACCTGTCCAACCGTGCCTGAACGGATAACCCATGCGCCTCGAGACTTTCGGATTGCGCCAGTCGCGCCGCGGCAGGGCCTATTGCGCGCAGGGCTTGCGGTGTCATCTGACTGAGCGTGGTCCGCTTGAGAAAATCCATCACACTGAGCCCGGATGAGAACCGCGCGGACCGGGCGGTTGGCAGTACATGGTTGGGACCACCGACATAATCGCCAATCGCCTCGGGCGTATACTGACCCAGAAAGATTGCACCCGCGTGAATGGTTTTGTCGCACAGACCCGCCGGGTCAGCCACGCAGAGTTCCAGATGCTCGGGCGCGATGCGGTTGGACAGCAGCGCCGCCTCGTCCAGATCGCGAACGGTGATGACGGCGCCGTAGTCGCGCCAACTGGCGCCTGCGATGGCACGGCGTTGGAGCGTTTCAAGGCGTTTTTCCACAGCCTGCGCCACAGATTGCCCAAAGGCGGCATCATCGGTGATCAGAATGGACTGGGCACTTTCGTCATGTTCGGCCTGACTGAGCAGATCCAGCGCGATCCAGTCGGGGTCGTTATCCGTGTCCGCGATCACCAGAATTTCCGATGGGCCTGCGATCATATCGATGCCGACCTTGCCGAACACCCGTCTTTTCGCCGCCGCCACATAGGCGTTGCCCGGACCTGTGATCTTATCCACGGGCGGTATCGTTTCGGTGCCATAGGCCAGCGCGGCAATTGCCTGCGCGCCGCCGATACGGTAAATCTCATCCACGCCGGATAGCTGCGCCGCAAGCAGGACAAGAGGGTTTATCTGACCGTCCGGGGTTGGCACAGCGATCGCCAAACGCGAAACACCCGCCACTTTGGCAGGGATGGCGTTCATCAGAACAGAAGACGGATAAGACGCCAGCCCGCCCGGTACATAAAGCCCGGCAGCAGATACAGCTGACCAACGCCAACCCAAAGTAGCGCCGGCATTATCCGTCCATTCGCAATCCTCGGGCATTTGTTTTTCGTGATAGGCCCGGATGCGATCCGCCGCCAGTTCCAGCGCAGCGCGATCCTGAGCTGAGACATTGGCGACGGCATCGGCAATCTCGGACTTACTGAAGGCCAAATTGTCCGGCGTCAGCTCCAACCGGTCGAATTTCGCCGTCAATTCGATCACAGCTGCATCACCTCGACCACGTACGTCTTCGATGATTTGCACCACAACCGCGTCGACATCGGGGCTGTCTTCGCGCTTGGCGGTCAGCAGCGCTTGAAAGGCGGCCTCAAAGTCGGGCGATGTGGTATCAAGGAACACAGGCATGATCTGGCACTCCGGGCGTTTCAACGGGACATATCGCCGGGACGGGCCAGCCTCAACCCTCAGTCCGTGGGGTGCAGCGATTTGCGCATCGGGAATTGGGGGATGCCGTTCCATTCGCCGGGCGCGCCGGCGGGCTGCCATCCCCGCGCGATATAGAAATCGCGTGCTGTGCGCGTCGCGTTCAGACTGGCGTTGGAGCAACCTGTCGCGGCCAGTTCCCTCTCCAACTTCCGCAGCAATGCCGTGCCAACACCGCATCTACTATGGTCAGGATCAACATAAAGCAGCGTTACAACACCGGTATCGAGCAAACCGCCGACAGCTGCGACCTGGCCCGTGTTTTCAGCCAGCCAAATATGCGACCCACCGTCGATCCAGCCTCGGATTGCCGCCGGATTCTTGTTCTCCGTCCAAAGCGTGATGGCTTTTGGGTCGCCCAGATGGTCCGCACGACAAAGTTCAGTAATCGATCGGATCAGAACCTGGCTGATGTCAAACACGTCAAAAACCGTCGCCCGTCGCAGAACCAATCCATCAGGCTGCTGGTTGAACGCCTGAGAAATACCGCGTTTGTTTCCCATCTACTCGGGATGATGCGGCGCGTGACCTGACGGGGCCTTATAGGGGCGGGTCACATCTTTAAGCGTGGCATCCAGCGCCTCGACCGACAAACGGATTGCCCCGTCACCCGCAAGGGTCAATAAAACATGACCAGCGCCATCTTCACCGGGTTCAAAATCGACCGACAACAAGGACAGGATCATGTCCTGGTCGCTTCGGTCGATGCCCTGACTGGCAACGGACAGAACAGAATCAAACACCAAAACGGCACGGACCCGCTCGAACGATCGATTCCGGCGCGTTGCCGCATCCCTGTCTTCCCACCGAAAGCGGTTCAACAGCAAGGCAAAGCGTCGCTGCGATGGTTTCCATGTCATCTCGGTGACCGGAAAGATCGCGTCCTGCGCCAGGGTCGATATCACCTGCAGGTCATCGCCATCTTCGGCGCCGAGGTTCAGCGGGGCCTCGCGCCCGTCTTCAAAACTTGCGTCTGTCATTGACCTTTGATCCGTTCAATCTTTGCACCCACGCCTTCCAGCTTGCGCACCACATGCTCATATCCTCGATCAAGATGATAGACCCGGCTGACAGTTGTCTCGCCCTCAGCAGCCAATCCAGCAAGGATCAACGAGACCGAGGCCCTCAGATCCGTCGCCATCACAGGCGCACCTTTCAGACGCTCGACACCCGTTACAGTGGCCGTACCGCCATGCACCTCGATATTCGCGCCCATGCGCACCAGTTCGGGGGCGTGCATAAAGCGGTTCTCGAAGATGCGTTCTTCCAGCACCGAGGTACCTTCGGCCGTGCACATCAGCGCCATCATCTGTGCCTGCAGATCGGTCGGGAAGCCGGGGAACGGTTCGGTCACCACATCCACAGCCGACACGCGGCCATTCTTGCGGGCGACTTTCAGGCCCTTGTCGGTTTCCGTTACACTGACACCCGCCGCATCCAGTTTGGCTGCAAAGGATTCAACCAGCCGCATGCGCCCGCCCAACAGCTCAACCTCACCGCCGCAAATGGCCGGGGCCAGCATATAGGTGCCCAGCTCAATCCGGTCGGTGACCACCTGATGGGTGGCGCCGTGCAGACGGTCGACGCCCTGTATTTCGATGGTCGAGGTCCCCTCACCCGCAATCTGCGCGCCCATCTTGCGCAGGCATTCGACCAGATCGACGATCTCGGGCTCGCGCGCGGCGTTTTTCAGCACCGTGGTGCCTTTGGCCAGCGTCGCGGCCATGACGATGTTTTCCGTCGCCCCGACCGAGGCAAAGCGCATTTCATGCACGGCACCCTTCAGGCCGCCCGGGGCCTTGGCGTAGAGGTATCCGTCTTTCAATTCAATCTCGGCCCCCAGGGCCTCAAGACCTTCGACGTGCAAATCCATCGGACGAGCGCCAATCGCACATCCCCCCGGCAGTGACACAACCGCATGCCCAAAACGCGCCAGCAAAGGACCCAGCACCAGATTTGAGGCACGCATCTTACGCACGATTTCGTAGTCAGCCGTCTGGCTGGTCAAATCGTGGCTGGACATCGCCTGAACCTGACCATCCTGCAGCGACGACACCTCGGCCCCCAGCGATTGCAGCAGGGCCGTCATCGTCTTGATGTCACTAAGCCGCGGCGCGTTGGTCAGCGTCAGCGGTTCTTCGCTTAACAAAGTCGCAGGCATCAGCGTCAGGCACGCGTTTTTGGCCCCCGCAATCGGTATCTGACCGTTCACCGGCCCGTTGCCCGTCACCAGAATCGAATCCATCTGCTCTTATCCCTCGTCTTTGCCGGCCTTGTCGTCCGAAGTCGCGCGCGCCTTGGCCTGCGCCTTGCGCCGTGCAAGGTTGGCCTTGAGCGAAGCTTTCAGCCTGTCTTCGCGCGCATCCCCGGATTTGCCGTGTTTTTTAGGTGAAGTTTTATCTGCCATTCCCTTTCTCTACAGGAGGCGAAAAAAACCGTCCAGACACCCTTGCGCCGCGTTTCGTTTAAGTCTAATCACCCGCCCACAGCGCTGCTGTAGCTCAGAGGTAGAGCACTCCCTTGGTAAGGGAGAGGTCGAGAGTTCAATTCTCTCCAGCAGCACCATCCAATCGCCCTTGTTTTTATGCTTGTCCTTGTATCAAGGGCACACCGCAGTGTCTGGTGTCCAAGCTGTTGTAACACGCACGTCTCAGGGCCCAGCGACCGATTGTAACGTTAATCATTGTGGCAGCACCCAACTCATAACGGACATGTTCTGGCAATAATTATGCCTATGTTTGCATGTATCGCTACTCAATCTTGCCGATGTGTTTACAAGTCCAGTTTTAACGAGGGGGTCATTCGGCGAGGTGAGTGGGGTGGGCACAAGACCATTTGCGTGCCAAAACAGTCTTGCTGCTCACCCTGCAGTGGCGGTCAGGTCAAAGCGGTTTGCGAACGCAAACCAACAGGTCCCACAAATCAATCGATTTTATTCTTTTGCGCGTGCGGCGTGACACCAAAACTTGAGCGGTAAACACGCGAGAAATGGCCGGGGTTTTCGAACCCGCAAGCCATTGCAACTTCGGTGACCGAAGCTTCGGTCTGCAAGAGCAATTTCTGCGCCCGCTCAAGACGCATTTCCATGAAGTACTTCTTCGGCGATGTGTTTAGATACTTACCGAACAAACGCTCCAATTGACGGGTGGAAATTCCCAGCTGATCAGCGATGTAAGACGGGGGTACTGGCGCGTCGATACTGTCCTGCATCATGTGGATTGCCTTGGCCAAATGCGCGTTTCGCATGCCATTGCGCGATTGCAAGGAAACGCGTTGTTTGGCGGTGGCGTTCCGAACAGCGTTATAAACCATTTGGTCTGCAACATCGATTGACAGCTCTTCGCCATGGTCCTGTTCGATCAGATGCAACATCAGATCCGCTGTGGCGGTACCACCGGATGCGGTGATGTGTTTTTCGTCAGCGACAAACACGCTTCGCACCAGGTTGACCTCTGGAAAAGCCTCCATGAAGGCGTCGTGGTATTCCCAATGAATCGCGGCCTGCATCCCGTCCAGAAACCCTGCCTCAGCCAGCAGCCACGCCCCCGAACATAATGCGCCGATCGATGTACCCCGCGCTCGTTCGCGCCTCAGGGTGGCCAACAATGGCCTCGTGACATGGTTGCGCATGTGAATCCCCGACAGGACAAACAGCTGATCACATTTTCGCAACCCGTCGAGGCCGAAATGAGCCAATGTGACAGAACCGTTCGAGCATACAGCGTGTTCACCATGCTCGGACACAAACGACCATTCATACAGGTCTTTGCCACTGACAAGATTGGCAATGCGCAATGGTTCAACCGCGCAGGAAAATGCGAGGTGCGAGAACTCCTCGATCAGGACGAAGGTGATGTGCCGGGTTTGGCGCATGTGCGGTACCGATTTGCGATTCAGGACAAGAAAAGCCCAAGTATTTTCAGGTAGCCTATGCTGCATGATTTTTTTATGTATACAAGTTGTATTTTCTTCGAATACACATTGGCCAAATGTCGGTCAAATTGCGATTCGAACCGGCTGAACCGCGCAGAGGTCAGGAATGAAAGACGACGCCAAATCACGGAAGAACACGCTAAGGGATCACCTGAGGGTCTCCATCCTGACACTACGCCTGCAGCCAGGCGCAGATCTGGACGAGGCGGATCTGTCTGACGCATTTGGATTGTCCCGGACCCCGCTACGCGAAGTTTTCCGCCAGTTGGCGGGTGAGGGTTACGTGGATTTGCGTACCAACCGCAGCGCCCGCGTGTCCGAGATGTCCTACACCACGCTGCGCGATTTCTTTCTGGCGGCACCGATGATCTATGGCGCAGTTCTGCGGTTGGCGGCCCTGAATGCGACGCCTGCGCAGATTGCGGAGCTTAAAGACGCCCAAGAGACGTTTGAGGCGGCATTGCGATCCGGGTCTGGCGCGGACCGGGCACTGGCCAATAATCGCTTTCACGAAGTAACCGGGGAAATGTCCGGCAATGTTTACCTGCTGCCCTCGTTCAACCGCCTGCTGATCGACCATGCCCGGATAGGCATGACATTCTATCGCCCACAAGGCGCTCAGATGCCTGAAAACCTGTCGGTGGCCAGTCAGCAGCACGAGGCCATCATTGCTGCCATCGAGGCGCGCGATGATGCAGCGGCGGCGCAGCTTGCCGAAGATCATTGGACCCTGTCGCGCGATCAGATCGAGCTTTTCGTGATGCCAGACGCACTGGATGTACCGATGGGCGCCCCGCCCCTGTCGAAACCTGCATGAGGACGGAATGAACCCGATATTCAGATTTGAGGGGATCTATACCCCCGTCGTAACGCCGTATCACCTGGATGGCAGCGTCAACTGGGACGCCCTGTCAGAGATGATCGAGTATCTGATCGAGAACGGTGTCCATGGGATGATCTCGGGCGGGTCGACCGGTGAGAACTATGCTCAGACCGTGACAGAACGTCTGGAGCTGGCCCGGTTCACACATAACCGCCTGCAGGGGCGTTTGCCTTTGGTGGTTGGAACCGGCGCAATGCTGACACCCGATTCAATCGCGCTGGCCTCGGGCGCGCGCGAAATCGGTGCCGATGCAATCCTGCTGGCCAGTCCGCCTTATTCGGTGCCAACCGACCGGGAAAATGCCTTGAACGCTCTGGCCATCGACAAGGCCGCTGATCTGCCGGTGATGCTGTACAACTACCCGCATCGCACCGGCACAATGATGGGTGAGGAATTCCTTGACCGCGTGGGTCGCAGTCGGAATTTCTGTGGCATCAAGGAGAGCTCGGGCGATATCAACCGGGTGCATCTGCTGGCGCGGGATTATCCGCATATCCAGCTTGGTTGCGGCATGGATGATCAGGCGTTGGAGTTCTTTGCCTGGGGCGCACCGTTCTGGGTCTGCGGCGGGTCGAACTTTCTGCCCGCCGAACATGTGGCACTGTACAACGCCTGTGTAGTCGAAGGTGATTTCGCCAAGGGCCGCCGGATCATGTCTGCGATGATGCCGCTGATGCGGGTGCTAGAACAGGGCGGCAAGTTCATCCAGACCATCAAGCACGGCGTCACCGTGAATGGGATCGACGCGGGTGCAATGCGGCCCCCGCTGAAGGGTCTGAACAAGGACGACAAACGCGCATTGGAACAGGTGACGCGCGTACTGAAGAAGACTATCGCTGACATCGTGGCTGAGGAGTAAGAGACATGGATCTGCTGACACAGGACGAATACAAATCCATCGCCGCGGACCTTGAATTGCCGACCGGTTCCTTCATTGACGGGGCGTATCGCCCGGCGATCTCGGGGCACACGTTTGAAACGGTAAACCCAGCGACCGGTGACAAACTGGCCGATATCGCATCTTGCGGCACGGCAGATGTTGATTTCGCGGTCGAAAAAGCGCGCGAGGCGTTTGATGATGGGCGCTGGTCGAAACTGCACCCATCTGATCGCAAGGATGTGCTGATCCGGCTGTGCAAATTGATGACCCGGAATGCCCGCGAACTGGCGGTGATGGAAAGCATTGATAGTGGTAAGACCATCTATGACTGCGAAACCGTGGATGTACCCGAGACCATTCGCTGCCTGAAATGGCATGCTGAGGCGATCGATAAGATCTACGATCAGGTTTCACCCGCCAGTGATGATCACATCGCCATGGTAGTGCGCGAACCCATCGGCGTTGTGGGACTGGTACTGCCGTGGAACTTTCCGCTGCTCATGTTGGCGTGGAAGATCGGGCCTGCCTTGGCGGCGGGCTGCTCGGTTGTGGTGAAACCGGCAACCGAGACCACGCTGACCGCCCTGCGCGTGGCTGAACTGGCGATGGAAGCGGGCTTGCCACGGGGTGTATTGAACATCGTGCCAGGCGGTGGCGCCGAAGTGGGCGAGCCCATCGGTCGGCATATGGATGTCGACATGGTCTCGTTCACCGGCTCGACTGTCACCGGCAAGCGGTTCCTCAGCTATTCGGCGGAAAGCAACGCCAAGGAAGTGGTGCTTGAGATGGGCGGCAAGAACCCGGCCATCGTGATGGAGGATGCAGAGAACCTGGATCGTGTCGCCCAGCATGTGGTGAACGGGGCATTCTGGAACATGGGCGAGAACTGCTCGGCTTCATCCCGGCTGATCGTGCACAAGGATGTGAAGGCCGAGCTGCTGGAGAGGATCGTGCATCATGCAAGGCAGTGGAACGTCGGCGACCCGCTGGACCCGGAAACCCGCATGGGCGCGCTGGTCAGCGAGGCGCACTTCAATAAGGTTTGCGGCTATCTGGAGCAGGCCGAAAACGTGGTGATCGGCGGCAAGGCTGAAAAGGGCTTTGTCGAGGCCACGGTGGTCGAAGTACCAGCCAACGACGCAACGCTTGCCCGCGAAGAGATCTTTGGCCCAGTCCTGTCGGCAATCGAGGTATCGGGGTTTGATGAGGCCATCAAGATTGCCAACGACACCGACTATGGCCTGTGTGCATCGATCTTTACCGCCAACGCCAAACGCGCCATTCGAGGCGCGCGGGCGATCCGCGCAGGGACGGTCACAGTGAATAGCTTTGGCGAAGGTGACATCACCACGCCCTTTGGGGGCTACAAACAATCAGGCTTTGGCGGGAGGGATAATTCGGTTCATGCGCATGATCAGTATACTCAGCTGAAAACCATCTGGATCGATCTGGCAGACGACGCGGATGAGGCAGTGGATTGACACAATTCACCGCCAAACGTCTGCCCCGGCAAACCGGATCGGCAGGGTGGAATGCCATCCTGCCGCAGCAGACGTTGTTGCCGGAACTGGACCGGGATCTGACGGCCGATATCACAATTGTCGGCGGCGGGTTTGCGGGGCTTTCAGCGGCACGGCGATTACATCAGCTTGATCCGTCCCTGAAGATTGTCCTGTTGGAGGCTGGTCGCTTTGCCGAAGGATCTGCCGGGCGCAACTCTGGCTTCATGATCGATCTACCGCATGATTTGGCATCCGACAATTATGCCGGTGATGGGCTTGACGCGGATCGGGCAACCATTGCCCTGAACCGACAAGCCATTGCCTTTGCAACCGACATCGCCGCCGAGTGCGAGCTTCCGCAGGACGCGTTCGATCCCTGTGGCAAGTTCAATGCTGCCGCCACACGAGGCGGAGATGCCCATAACCGTGACTTTGCCGCGCATCTGGACCGGTTGGGTGAACCCCATTTCCTCTATGACCGACAACAAATGCGCGAGATGACGGGCAGCCCGCACTACACCTCGGGCTTATATGCGCCCGGCACGGTCATGATCCAGCCTGCCGCCTATATTCGGGCGTTGTCGGCACGTCTGGCAGAACAGGTCGGGCTGTTCGAGAATTCGCCGGTCACCGGGTTTGAACGCCAAGGCGCCGGATGGCTTATCCGCACGCCCAAAGCGCGCATCACCACAGGGCGGATCATTCTGGCCAACAACGGCCATGTCGAAAGCTTTGGGTTTTTCCCAAGGCAGCTGATGCATATCTGCCTGTACGCCTCGCTAACCCAACCACTGACAACGGATCAGATCAAGGCGCTGGGGGGGCAAGCGCGTTGGGCGGTAACGCCCGCTGATGCGATGGGAACGTCTGTGCGACGTGTCTCGGGCAGCTACGGTGATCGAATTCTGATCCGCACCTGTTCCAGTTTTCACCCGACGATTGAAACCAGTCAGATGCGCCTGCGCAACGCAGGCTGGGTGCATGATCGCAAGTTTCGCGAGCGTTTCCCCCATCTGCCGGAGGTTCAGATGGAACACCGCTGGGCCGGGATGCTTTGCCTCAGTCGTAACGGATCTGCAGCGTTCGGGGAACTTGAAACCGGCATCTATTCCGCCTGTTGCCAGAACGGCTTGGGGATCGCGCGCGGTACCTTGCAGGGCATCGGGGTCGCAGAGCTGATCCAAAAAGGTGGCTCCGGGATTGCCGATCACTTTCTGGCCCAACCTGACCTGCCGCAATTGCCGCCCGAGCCCTTCGCCTCGCTTGGGGCAAACAGCTATCTGATCTGGAAAGAATGGCGATCGGGCAAGGAATAAACCTGCCCCTCAGGGCAAGCTGAGCTTCGCCATGCGTCCGCCATCCACCGTGTAAATCTGGCCCCGAGGCCAAAAAGGCGACCAAGGCTGCGACGTCTTCTGGCAAGCCAGTCCGGGTGACGGGATGGATACGCCCAATTTCATGACGGAATGTTTCCGGGTCCGACATTGACGCGATGAATTCCATATTCAGTTCGGTATCGATCCACCCGGGTGCGACTGCATTGCATCTGATACCTTCCGCCCCGTGATCCACCGCAACTGCACGCGTGAATCCGTGCAATCCAGCTTTGGTGGCGCAATAGGCCGCATGTCCGGGGTTGCTGCCCAGCCCTTCGATCGAGCCTATATTGACGATGTTTCCTCGGGTTTGCCGCAGATGGGGCAGCGCGGCTTTGGTCAGCAGAAAAGGCGCCGTCAGGTTGACCGTCAGATTGCGCTGCCAATCTTCAAGGCTCATGTCTTCGACCGACGCGTCTTGCATCATGCCTGCGTTGTTAACCAGAATGTCCAGACGCCCTGCCCTGTCGATAACCTCTGAGATGACCTGTGCCGGGCAGTTAGGGTCACTGAGATCAGCGGCGATCCCTTCGTACACCACGTCCGTCCCGCGTTGAGCGGTAAAGACGCGAGCCCCCTCGTGTTGCAACCGCTCGGCTATGGCCCGTCCGATGCCGCTGCGTCCGCCGGTGACCAGCGCCGTTTTGCCCTCGAACCGCATCATGACACTGGTTTTCCGCCGTTGACCTCAATCAGCGAGCCACAGACATAGCGGGATGCATCCGAGACCAGAAACATCACGACATCCGCGATATCCTCAGGCTCGGCAATACGCCCAAGAGGAACGGTTTCCCCGAGCGCCGCAACGGCTGAATCTGGGTCAAATCCGCGTTTCTCAAACCCCGAACGCAGCATCGGTGTGTTCACTTCATTTGGGCAGACGGCGTTGATGCGAATACCCTGATGCGCGTGATCCATTCCCATGCATTGGGTCAGTGACGCGATCGCAGCCTTGGTCATGCAATAGACCGCATGATTCGAACCGGGTCGAAGGCCCCAACAGGACGCGGTATTGACGATGGATCCTCCGCCAGTGCCGGTCAGGATCGGGATCGCGGCGTGGCAAATGCGAAACGGGGCTTCGACATTCACGCCGACGGATAGCGCCCAATCGGCGTCCGATGTGTCGACTACAGACCCCCGCGTAATGACGCCTGCATTGTTGATCACAATATCCAGGCCACCCAGATGCGCAGCCGCGGTCTGTGGCAAGGTATTCGCGTAATCGGCATTCAGAAGGTCGCCGGGCAAATGGGCCTCGGCCGCGATCCCGTCGACAGATCGGTCTGCGACCGCGACACGTGCACCGGCTGCCCGCAATCTTTGAACAATCGACGTGCCAATGCCACCTGCGGCACCCGTGACCAATGCAGACTTCCCGGTCAGTTCCATTTATACCCCTTCTCAGAAAGACGCGGCAGGCGCGCCAAACAAGCTTTCATCCGGCATGACGCCCAAACCCGGTCCCGTCGGCACCGCGATATGGCCCTTTTCGATCCGAATTCCGTTTTCGACGTCGTAGTTCCCGTCGATATATGGCGCGGCCAGCCAAACGCCCTCCAGCAAATCCGGGCGAACTGTGGCCCCGATATGCGTACAGGCCGCAGCGATGATATCGCCACCCCAACTGTCATCGCAGGTGTGGGGCAAATTTCGCGCCTCGCACAGATCGCGGAATGCACGCATCGGGTACAGCCCCCCGATCCGAGTGACTTTCATGCCGAACCCATCGACCAACCCGGTTCCCGCAGCCGAGATCACCGTGTTCAGGTCGGTGCTGTTCTCATCCATATAGATGGCATGGTTTACCTGAGGCCGGATCTTTTGGAGATCCTCAACCGTGTTGCAGGGCTGTTCCATAACAAAGGGTATTTCCGGACATTCACGGCTAACCCGCAACGCGTCGCGCGTGTTCCAACCCCAATTGCCATCCACTGCCAGACGCATACCCGAGCCATCAATGACCTCCCAAACTTTGCGGATGGTTTCGATGTCCAGCTCGACCGGACGACCACCAACTTTCACTTGCAGACGGGGGTAGCCCTCGGTCAGTTTCTCAGCCGCGAGCCGGGCAATGTCGTCTGGCGCGCCGACACCTGTGGCATAGTAGGACGGCACTGTGTGCGTGGCAGCGCCGCCGAGCAGTGCAGAAACACTGACGCCGAGATGCTTGCCCAACAAGTCATGCGCCGCGATGTCGATTGCGGCTTTGGCATAGTTATGCCCATTCAACAGCCCGTCCATGCGGCGGTGCAGGGTCAGCGGCAGAACCTCAGCCCCGATCAGACCGGGTGCCATTTGTGACAAGGCAGCGCGGGCACCTGCAGCATGCGCCTCAGCATATGTCGGGCCAACCGGGCAGGTCTCACCCCATCCCGTCAAGCCATTGTCGGCAACCAGCTTTACCAAGGTAGTATCCAGTGCCCAGACTTCCGCTTTAGCCATCGTATAAGGGCCGTTCTTCACAGGCAGGTCATGACTGTAGATGTGGATTTCCGCGATTTTCAATCTATAATCCCTGGTCTTGTTGCCTCACGAACCTCGGCCAAACTGTTGGCGGATCAATTCGGGGAGAGTGCCCTAATATGTCTGATTCAACTCATCTGCGGCCGGAATTTCCCGTTCCCGGCGCGCGATATAATCCAGAAGCTCATCGTTTTTCGCTTCGTCCAGCTTGGGCTCTTCATACTCAGCCAGAAGTTTGCGCGCGTGGTTCAATGCACGTTCGGTGATCTCGACCTCGCCCTCGGCAGCCCATTGTTCGATGGAGTTGTTGTCAAACATCTCGGGCATGAAGAACGCGGTCTGGAAATTGTCCTGCGTATGCGGATGGCCCAGATAATGCCCGCCCGGCCCGACATCCGGAACAGCAGCCAAAGCTTGATCAAAGTCACCCCACATAGGACCCTCGGCCATGCGGTAGGCCATTGCGCATTGTTCGGCATCGACGATGAACTTGGCGACCGAACAGTGCATTC
The DNA here is from genome assembly GCF_900313035.1 of Ruegeria sp. EL01. Taxonomy (GTDB): domain Bacteria; phylum Pseudomonadota; class Alphaproteobacteria; order Rhodobacterales; family Rhodobacteraceae; genus Ruegeria. Next base: position 18,438 of record NZ_OMPS01000006.1, read on the forward strand.
CGGCCTCGTTCCAGCCCGCCGAGTGCCAGATGTAGTTCGCGCCGGAATGGATCACAGCCTGCAACGTGGTCGCCGATTCATAGCCCGCCTGCGCGTCAAAGGTCTTGGCCCCACCCAGCGTGTTTGATGTGCGCCAGGGCACTTGGTAGTACCGCGCCATCTGCCCGATCATGAAATTCATCAGGCTGATCTCGGGCGTGCCCGCCATGGGTGCGCCGGACCTCATCGACACGGTTGACAGGTAATGGCCATAGATCGCTGGCGCTCCTTTGCGGATCACCTGCGTGTAGGCCAGTGCGCTGAGTGCTTCGGCATTCAGTTGGGCAACGGTGGCCGGTACGCTTGCCGGAGTATTGGCCCCACCCAACACGAAAGGCGAGCAGAGGACAGGCTGGTTGCGGCGGCAGAAGGCCCGCATTGCGCCCAGCATGGTTTCATCCCAGACCAAGGGCGAGTTGCCATTGCAGTTGCCGGTTGTGACGGCGTGATCTTCAAGGAAGTCTTCGCCAAACAGGATCGCACACATGTCCAACACGTCCTCGGCATTCTTCGGCGAGGTGGTCATGCCCATGAAGGTCTTATCCGAGTGTTTCATCGACGAATAGGTGATGCGCAGGTGACGCTGACTGATCGGGTGATCATAGGGCTCGACGATGTGATGCGCCGAGGAATGCAGCGCCGGCATCATATGGCTGAGTTTGTGGAACATGGCCAGATCGTCCAGCGTCGGATTGCGGCGGACATCGTCGAGATCCCGCAAGAAAGGCGCGCCGGTCATCGGCACGAAGATCGAGTGCTTGCCACCCAGCCGCAGGTTCTTTTTTGGGTCGCGCGCATGATAGGTAAAATCTGAAGGGATCGTGGCGATCAGTTCCCGCACCATATCCCGGTCGAAATACACCAGTTCACCCTCAACCTTTGCCCCGGCGCGTTTCCAGTCTTCCAATGCGATCGCATCGCGGAACTGAACGCCCACATTCTCGAGGATATCCATTGAAGCATTGTCAATCCGCTCGACCTGGCTTCCGTCCATGACCTCGCACAATGGTATCGCACGGGTCAGGCCCGGCAACATGTCAAAGTTTGGTGCGGTGCGTATTGCGCGGCGAGCAGAACGCCCGCCTGATCTGGTAGTTGTGCGGATATTCACAAGGCGATCCTCCATCTTACGATTCACTGTGAAGGATTCGGCGCGCAGCTACCTCTCTGATTGCGATATGTGTTTGCAGGAAGCGACACGGAGGCAAAGACGTTGCCAAAAAGAAAAAGCGCCACCCGAAAGGGCGGCGCTTGTTCATTTTTTGTCAGGCCTTGGCTTTATTCAGCAGCCTGCGCTCCTTGCTCGGCGTGCTTGTCGCGCTGACCATCCCGGAACAGGGCTTTAGCTAGCGAGATACACATCAAGCCCATCACAATCGTAAACGGCAGCGCGCCGATGATCATGGCATTGCGCAAGGCATCCATGGGGTTGTTGTCCCCTGCCGCCAGGATCAGTGCGCCGATCACAGCCGTCAAGATGACACCCCAGATGATGCGGTGCTTGATCCCAGTTTCCTGGCTGCCGCCGGACATGATGGTGTTCATCACCAGAATGCCGGAGTCAGCCGAGGTCACCAGGAAGGTCATGATCAGGATCACGCACATGACGTTCAGCATGGACAGCAGCCCGCCATCGATCATGTAGGACAGGGTCACGAACAGCTTGTTTGTGTTCGAAGCGCCGATGATCGCGCCTTCTGCGGCACCTGCCAGTTCCAGATCAATCGCGGTGCCACCCAGAACAGTCATCCATGCAAAACACACCAGCGCCGGTGCGAACACGCAGCCCAGAATGAACTCACGCACGGAACGACCTTTGGAGATGCGTGCCAGGAACAGACCCACGAATGGCGAGAACGCAATCCACCAGGCCCAGTAGAACGTGGTCCAACCGGACTGCCAGCCAAACTGACGACCTTGCTCACCCGCAGCATAGGCTGCCGCCAGCGTTTCTTCGTCCAACTCAGCGGCTGCACCTTCCAGACCGCTCTTGAAGCCATCAAAACTGCCCCACGCGTTGGTTGCACCACCTATCAGGTCATCTGCATGGGCTTGCGCCGCCTCAGGCAGACCTGCTGCAAACGCATCCGCTGACAATGGACCATAGGCACCAAAGCTGAGCGACAGGAAGTTCAGGATATAGTCGACCATCGCCGTGCCATAAGTGGTCAGGGCGAAAACGAACGAACCAAACACGACGAACGTACCCAGCAGGATAATCGACAGAACCAGGTTCAGGTTCGACAGGTATTTAACGCCACGGCCAACACCCGACACAGCCGAGATGATCGACAGGGTCATGATGACAACAAGACCCGCGATCAGACCCACTTTGCTTGGGGTCGGCACTTCACCGGTCAGGTCCATGATCCATCCGATACCGGTAATCGCGTAGACACCGTCGATGAATTGACTGACACCAAATCCAATGGTCACAGACACACCGAGGATGGTTGCAACCACGCCCAGAACGTCGACGACATGGCCAAGGAAGCCATTCATCAGGCGGCCAAACAGTGGCGTCAGTGCCGCGCGGATGGTCAGTGGCATATTGCGCGTATAGGCGTAGTAAGCCAGAGACAGGCCGGTCACCACATAGATTGCCCAGGCGTGAAAGCCATAATGCAAGAATGTGTAGCGATAAGCAGACTGGATTGCCTCGGGTTCATTGCCAGCAACTGCACCCGATACGACCTCGGGGTTCGATCCCCAAAGGCCCAGTGGTTCAGCCGTGGCGAAGACCATCAGGCCCACGCCCAGTCCCGCGCCAAACATCATCGAGAACCAGGAGAAATTGGAAAACTCGGGCTTTTCACCCGCAGTGCCCATGATCCGTTTGCCGGTGGACGGGATGATAGCCACGACCGCCAGGAACAGGAAGAACACGCCCACAATGATGACGTAGAAGCTGTTGAAAACTTCCAACAACCTACCATTCAGGCTGCCCAATGTGCTGTTTGCATTCGCAGGAAAAACCAGCGCCCAAAGGACCAGGGCAACCATGATACCTTTGCTGATCAGCGCGATCGGAACGCTGTAATTTTCATAGAATCCGGCATCTGCCGTTTCTATCTCTAGGTCCGTAAAGGGTTCGGGTACCGACATATTTTCCTCCGTGTTGTCGTTCCATAGTGTTTGTTATTGGGGAAACCCGCTAGGATCGCAGCGCTTCCCATAAGTTATTCACATGTTCGTATTTAACTTGAGCGTTTTGGTAACCAAGGACGGTGCCCAGCGCGGAACAGAGTCTCAATCGTGCGCCCAGCCTTACCATCCCAACTCCTTCGTTCCGGTCTACCCCAGTGCTATGGGTAAGCCGTGCCAGAACCGAAAGACAAAGCCGGGCAGGTACACCCCGACAGCGTATCGGATACGACATTACATGGTCCGTCTGCGTACAGGCTCACTGATTTGATCGTCAGGCCGTTACCGACCCTTTCTGTCGGTTTGACGACTTATACAGCAAACTTAAACGCCAAATACACCTTCAACGTATCATCTGCTGGTCTTCAAGGATAAAAAAATTAATAGTCAGGCGAAACAAACTAAATCGAAGCAAGTGACAGGACCCGAATGTCCCGACGCCACTACAATTTGCCCCCTCTGACCACCCTGTCAGCCTTTGAAGCGGCGGCACGACATCTGAGTTTCAAAAACGCCGCAGAAGAGCTTTCGGTGACGCCAGGGGCGGTCAGCCATCAGATTAAGGCGCTGGAAGGGTATCTTGAGACAGCGCTGTTTCAGCGCAAGCATCGAAGCGTTGATCTGACCGATGATGGAAAGGCGCTGTACGAAGCACTTTCAACCTCCTTTCGTCGAATTTCACAAACCTTGTCTACCATCCGGGATCGGTCGTTAGGGGAAAAAGTCACGATAGGTTCGACAACGGCTGTGGCGGCGTTGTGGCTGTCTCCGGCGGTCATTCGGTTCTGGCGTGAAATGCCGGATGTGAACGTGGATCAGATTTCGCAGGATCGCCCTTTCAAGGAGCGACCGGATCTGGACTTTTTCATCAGATACGGGCGTGACCGGGATTCGAACCTGTCCCATACCCCGTTGTTTCGGGATCATCTCGTTCCTGTTGCCAGCCCGGAAGTGGCGGAAAAGCTGGTGGGCGCGGGCCTTGACGTGCTGGCCAATCAACGACTGATCCATCTGGATTCCGAGGATCGCAGCTGGACGACCTGGCCAGAATGGTTCCAGCAGCTTGGGTATCCGGGCAAAATCTCGATCGAATCCAGCGTCAACAGCTACTCTGTCGCGCTTCAGCTTGCTCGCAAAGGCGCAGGGCTGGCGCTAGGCTGGCAGCGGTTGATTCAGCCCATGCTTCAATCGGGGAAACTGGTGGCCATCGGACCGCGTAACCTGACGGCACCAAACCATTTTTATCTTGTGGGACGACCCGAGGAAGAGCTTTCGGAAAGCGCGCGCGCGCTTAAGAATTGGATCGTGCAGGAGGTTCACACCAGTTCGGTTTAGATCAACTAAACCTTTGATGAGCTTTTCTGATATTGAGGCCGACCCATAGTCTCCGCCAATACGACAGGGTCAGGTTTAACCCAGCCTCAGGAGAGTTCGATGAACAAGCACAGCCCGCTGTCGTCCGTTCTGACCGATGTAAACACGGCCAACGGCCTGCCCAACGAGCACTATGTTGACCCGGAAACCTTCGCAGAAGAAAAGCGCTCGGTCCTGTTTGCGAACTGGTCCGGCATCGGATTTGGCAAGGACGTCCCCGAAGCAGGCGACGCAAAACCGGTCGATTTTCTGGGCATGCCACTGCTGATCGTCCGGGACCGCGATGGTGAGATCGGCGTATTTCAAAACACCTGCCGGCACCGCGGCATGATCCTGGTGGACGCGCCTAAAAAGATCGGTGGCGCCATTCGGTGTCCGTATCACAGCTGGTGTTACAGCCTGAAAGGTGAATTGCGTGCGACCCCCCATGTGGGCGGCCCTGGCCAGAACAAACACGAAGACGTCAACACCAAGGATCTAGGTCTGATGCGCATCCGGTCGCACATCTGGCGCGACGTGATCTTTGTGAACATCGATGGCAATGCCCCGGCGTTTAAAGATGCGCACGGCGCCTTGTTGGAGCGTTGGAAGGAATTCGATACGCCGATCTTCCATGGCGGTGATGAATCGTCTTTCAAGCTTGAAATCAAAACCAACTGGAAGCTGGCCGTCGAAAACTATTGCGAAAGCTACCACCTGCCTTGGGTTCACCCGGGCCTCAACAGCTACTCCCGACTGGAAGATCACTATAACATCGAAGAGCGTGGGCATTACTCTGGGCAGGGCACGTTGGTCTATCGCCAGTTGACCGATCAAAACGGTGCAAAGCTGCCTGATTTCCCCGGTCTCGGCAGCCAATGGGATGAAGGCGCTGAGTATATTGCCCTGTATCCGAACGTATTGCTGGGCATACAGCGCGACCACAGTTTTGCGATTATTCTAGAACCCGTGGATCAGGAAAATACCGTCGAACATATCGAGCTGTACTACGCCAACGGCGAGGGTGACACGCCCGAACACGACGGGTTGCGCGCCTCAAATGCGCAACTGTGGAAAACCGTGTTCGAAGAAGATGTATTTGTTGTCGAGGGTATGCAAAAGGGCCGTCACGGCATGTTGTTTGACGGCGGGCGTTTCTCTCCGGCGATGGATGGGCCAACCCATAATTTTCACCACTGGGTGGCAACGCAGATCGAAAACGGTCGTTCCGAGTAACTGGGATTGGAATGCGCAGTTTTCTGCAGGCTTGAAAGGCCGGTGTGACAATGGATAAAGCTGCTTTGGACAAGCTGCTGCTAGACGCGCATTCCAGAAACGACCACCGGGATCTGGTCCGCTACTACACATTAGCGGCCGACGAGTGTGAAACCGCAGGAGATGTCGGAGCGACCTGCTTTTACTTGACACATGCCTTTGTCTTTGCGCTTGAGGCTGGCGCACCTGAGGCCGATGCCTTGAACGCAAGGTTGGCGGGGCATGGGCGGGCCGAGAGGCTGACATTCTGACTTTGATCCCAGTTGCTTGAGCCATCACTGGCCCGCGGCATTCCCCCACGAGACCCTGTTCAGATCCAAACATCCGCCTATAGTCTCGGGACATTGCAACGGGTCGTTTGAAAGGAACACGCACATGGATCACAGCCTCGACATGCTGATCATTGGCGCCGGTTTCTCAGGGTTGACCATGGCGCTCGAGGCCAGAAAACGCGGTATTCAGAATGTTGCAATCCTCGAGAAAGCAGATGACATCGGCGGTACCTGGCGCGAAAACACCTATCCCGGTGTGGCGTGCGATATTCCATCGCATCTGTATTCAATGGCGACCCACCTCAATCCGGACTGGAGTCGTGCCTATGCTGGCGGGGCTGAAATTCAGGCCTACCTGAAGAAGATCGCGCGGGACGAAGGCCTGTATGATCTGTGCCATTTCCATCAGCAATTGAAATCCGCCAAATGGGATGATGAGCGCTGGCATGTGGAAACGCAAAGCGGACAGCGCTGGTCCGCCCGCTTTTTGGTCTCGGCCATCGGGGCCCTGCACATACCCAGCATTCCGGACATCCCGGGGGCTGATAGCTTTCCAGGCCCCTGTTTCCATTCGGCAGAATGGGACCACGACCTGGATATTGCGGGCAAACGGATTGCAGTAGTGGGCACCGGCGCTTCGGCGGTGCAATTTGTGCCGGAAATTGCGAAGACCGCCGAACATGTCACCATCTTTCAACGTAGCGCGCCTTATGTGTTGCCGCGTCCCGATGGTCCGATTGGGCCCCGAACGAGACGCCTTTATGCACGCATCCCTCTGCTACCTCGGCTGCGTCGCAACTTGATTTTCATGGTGTTCGAGTTCCGGCATCGTGTCTTTCGAGGCGAAGAGCGGATGGTGAACTTTGCAATGAAGATGTGGCGCAAAGCACTGGAAGATGCATTTCCCGATCCTGAGGATCAAGCGCGGCTGACTCCGGACTATAGAATTGGCTGCAAACGCATCCTGAGTTCGAACGATTGGTACCCTGCACTCGCCCGTGACAATGTCAGTATTGTTCGCCTTGGCGTGGCGTCGATAAACGGAAGCCACATTAAGGCCGCGGATGGCAGCGAAACTCAGGCTGATATTCTGATCTGGGGCACCGGTTTCCACGTGACAGATGCCACAGACGGATTGGACATTACCGGCGCAAACGATCTGACCTTGCGCGACGCCTGGGCAAACGGGATGCAGGCCAATCTTGGGACAGCCGTTGCAGGCTTCCCAAATTTCTTCATCCTGTTGGGACCGCACACGGGATTGGGCCATAACTCGGTCGTTCTGATGATTGAGGCACAGGTCACCCATATCGGGCGTGTGCTGACTGAGATGGCCCGCAAAGGGTTGACGGCGATAACCCCCGACACTGCAAAACAGGCTGCCTTCACGCAGGAAATGCAAGACCGTCACACCGACAGCGTCTGGCAGGTCGGTGGCTGTACCTCTTGGTATCAGGATGCTGCGGGGCGCAACACAACCTTGTGGCCCGGAACCGTTGGTGAATATCAAAGGCGTATGTCACAATCCGGATTAGAACAGTACGTGCCCGCCCCGGTCAGTAACGGAGACACATGATATGACGACGATCCTGATCCTCATCGCGGTTGTCGCTGCGTTCCTGATTGGCATGAACCTCTGGACCCGTCGGTTGACGCGCGAAGGCCGTGAAACCGTGCCGCAAATGGGCAAAATCCTCGCGATCAACGGTGGCGCAATTCACTATGTTGAAAAGGGGGATCCGCAGGCCCAGACGATTGTCATGATCCACGGGTTGGCCGGACAATTGCAGCACTTCACATATGCTTTGATGGATGATCTGGCCCAGGATTATCACGTGATTGCCTTGGACCGTCCCGGATGCGGGTATTCGACTCGGGACACGTCAGATCTGGCACGTCTGTCCGAACAGGCGCGGATGGTTGATGAGTTCCTTGAGGCCAAGGCCGTGTCCAGCGCCGTTATGGTTGGTCATTCGCTGGGTGGTGCGGTGTCTTTGGCCCTGGCGTTGGACAACCCCAAACGGGTTTCTGCCTTGGCGCTTTTGGCGCCGCTGACGCACAAACTGGATGCAACACCGGCCGTTTTTAAACCCCTGGAAATCCGCACTGAATGGCTGCGCAATCTGATCGGCCACACGTTGGCTGTGCCAATGGCCGCTAAAATGGCACCACATACCTTAAGCGCCGTGTTTGACCCTGAAGACCCGCCCGAAGACTTTTTGGATCGCGCGGGCGGGGCACTCGGCCTGCGGTCATCAGCCTTTATCACCGCGTCGCAAGACGTAGTCGGAGTGGATGACAGCATTGAGGCACAAAACGTGCGCTACCCCGAGCTTCGGGTGCCGGGTGGTATTCTTTACGGCGCTCAGGATGCAATCCTGTCGCCGTCTCAGCATGGTGAGCCAATGACCAAATTTGGACTGACCGATGAAGAGATCGAGGGGTTGGGTCATATGATCCTGATCACCAAACCAGAAGCTTGTGCAGCGTTTATCCGCAAGATCGCAGGGGACGTCGAATTGCCAACCATCTCTGGGCTGGAAACAAGCTCCGAGGACGCCTGAAAGAATCCGCTCGGTTCAGGCTTTTCCCTCTTGACCCTCCCCGGCCCCTCCCTTAAATCGCCTCTCACTCGTGGCGGAGTAGCTCAGTTGGTTAGAGCAGCGGAATCATAATCCGCGTGTCGGGGGTTCAAGTCCCTCCTCCGCTACCATTAAAATCAGTCACTTATGCGACTTCAGGCACTCCCACGCGACCCTAAGTGCGATTTTGGGGGACATATGGGGGACAGGAGGCTGATTTTCGAGCGCTGGAAGGCGTTCTCAATGTCCGCCTCACGATTCACAAGCTGAACCATTTCTTGCCATTAAGAAAAGGTCGATGGAATAACAGGTTTTATCAGGTTCTCGCCCGACCCTACTTGAATGAAGAGCCCCACCGGCACCCAGCAAGAACCAGTAAAAAGCCCTGCTGGTTTGGGTTGTGAACTGTGGTCAAGGTTTTCAAAGCTGAACTGCGACAATTTCTATGAGGGGAGGCTTACCCATCATATTGACACAATTTCTGTTATTCTGAATATTCGATCTGTACAACTAAGAGATAAACATGAAACTCAATTATATATTTATAGTTGCAGCTGTATTTGTTGCAGCGTGCGAAGCACAGACCATTGTTCCTGTGCCGACCTCTGGTAGTCGAGATGATGCTAATGTGGTTCTTTCTTACAATACTGGGCTATACGCACCCACAACTCCGGACTGGGCGCAAGCTCAAGCCTCTGCGGATGCCCGATGCAAAGCATGGGGATACTCCAAGGCGGACCCCTTCCAGGGAACGTCGCAACAATGCCATTCCCGTAACGGATATGGGCAGTGTTTAGAGGCCACTATTTCTAGAACCTACCAATGCCTAGGCCGGGGCTAACAAGACTGCCGAAAGAACATGTTGAGTGTAGCCATCCGCCACATCTGAAAACTTGAAAAGTGGCTTCGCTGCAAGGGCGTCTGAGTCGTCATCTTGGACGCCTACACACCGAAGAAACAAGTAGAAGGGTTGCATCGCCGTTATTTGCGGGGCTTTGGGGTGCCGTACACTTAGCAGTAGAAAGCCCGTTTCTTTCCAGTAAAACGGAAAGAGCTTCGAGTTATAGGGGGGGGCAGCCCCGCTGTTTGTCCGCTGTATTATCAGCGAGTCAGGGTCGGCATGTTTGCCGGTCCTCCACCGCCTATCGAAGCTCGATCTGATCCGGCGAACTCAGAATGATTTGCGGCCTACCTTTTATGGCTGTTTCGACGGCTGGATATCTCGACTACAGCCATATGGCATACATCGCAGCGCTGAGAGGAAGGACCAGGAACCAGCCCCAGAGATACAGTTTTGCGTGCAAATCCAGAATTGAGGTGGATTTGGTTAGTGAACGGGCCGATGCTGCGAGTTCCTTGTTGAGTTGCGGTAGGTCTCTACTCTTGTTCTTTCGCGGATCTTCAACAAGGTCTGCTAGAAGACGGTCATACTCATCCAAGCGCAAAGCCAGAAGATCCAATTGGGATACTTGTTCGTTCGCCGGTGCGTCTATGCTCATGTTTGAGGAGAGCTTTCCCGGGTGGTTCCATGCGACAAAGCTTTTCAGGTCGCCGAACCAAGAGAGCAAATGGTTCAGTACTAAGAATACCAGTAGGAGGTCAGTGACTGTGTGAATTTGAGCTGGTCCGGGCGAAACACCCAAAAGAGTAAAGCCACTCAAGTCAACTGCCAGGCTGACAGTAAGGATTTTTGTGAGTGCCAATGCCATCAGGCTTCGGTTTGAGACATAAGTAGCTCTGGATATCAGTTCTTGCCCTTGAAAGTTCACGGTAACCTCTTTTTTGCTGCCCAACTCAACCAATGGCTTTAGTATCGCGATGATACAATGATGGTTTTGAATCTGTACCAATTGGGGGCGCGAGCGATGGCTAACGTAATTCGTGAACTGATGCTGATGGAAACTGGCGGCTACCCACTAGACCAACCGATGATTATTGACGATGGGAGTGGCACCCCTTCGGTCGTAGCGTTTGTCGAGGACGCGGAATCAGATGTGCTGATGCTCCGCTTCAATACGGATGGTGAAGTTGAAATCCAAACGAAAGAGTACAGCTATGTATCCTTTTTCAAGTCATTACTCTCCCAGCTTGATGATATGATTGACGAAGCAGACGAGCTGTGGGGAACCCTGCAGGTCTATTGGGACGACAAAGAAGGAAACTGGGTAGGTTGGGAGCATACAGCCACGCAACCTAAGACGGTTGGATGACCGTGAAACTACCCGTTATTCCCGTTAGGAGCGATCCCGTTACACTGCTTTCAGTGAAACAACCGGTCCAAAACTGGACTGTCTCCATGCGACTGCATTGCTGCTCGCGCAAAAGACCGCCCTGTTTCAAGGGGCGGCCTCTGGCGTGCGGACAGCTGTCCAGTTGGTTTAGGCGTTCAGAAGGCGGCGTGAGTCAGCCTGCAGCGCTTCCTCGGCGTCATAGTCAATTAGCCCCGAAACATTGGTCAGAACACATGTCTTCATTGCCAAGTCACGTAGGTCACTGGCGGGCTGGTCTAGTATCTGCCCCTCAAGGCTATACACCTGCTCTCTGACGGGCTCCACCACGCTTTGGTCATGGTCTTCAAACACACCAAAGGCATTAGGGTTATCTGCCGCCTTTTCGGCATTAAGAATTGCCTCGGCTTGGTCGCTCAGGCGGTCATACTCTTTGTAAAGGGTGTTCCATTCGGCGAATAGGCGCTGGATAGGTGTTTCGCCCTCTGGGTCGAGGATCTCCCCGCTCAAAGCGCCAGTCGCAACGGCACCAGTAAGTACCGGAACGCTGGATTTCAGAAGTGTGCGGCGGTGTATCATGTGCTTGTCTCCAAGGTTAGGGCGTTCAGGGCATCGGCCAGCGAGCGCAGCAGGACACAATCGTGCGTGCCGGTTACGTCATCCACCAGACCGAAATCGGGATGGGCTGCCAGTGTGGCTTGGGCTGCTATGCCTTCGACTGTCTTTGCGGGTGTGGCCGCAATCTTGCCTTCAAGGGCATAGGATTCCTCAAGGCGCGGATCGTGGTCGGCTAGTGCGCCCGGTTCGGTATTCATGTCGTGGTGCAAGTCCAGCCAGCGCTTGTACCATTGCGAGTGCGGATCTGCGCTGCCGACTGAATTCAATGCCACGTGGTTGCGATGGGCTGCACGAAACACGGGGCGCAAGTCGCCAACAAAAGCCCAATCCAATGACATGTCAGTTTCACGGCAGAAGGCGAGTATTTCCGGTGACGGGCCACCGTCTGCAGACAGCAGGCGGGCGGGCGGTTCCTTTCCAATCGCGTCGGCGAAGTATTGGACCCGGGCAGCGGATGACGACATGTCTTCGGCACTGGCCGCGCCGCCAACCGAAAGCGCGGCAATGGCAGGTGGTGCTGATTGAATAAGGGTGCGTCTGCTAATCATGGTTGGTCCTCTCATTAGCTGAATGTGTGAACGTTGCCGTCTGCGGCGATCCGGGACACGGTTGCGAGGTTCACAGAGCGCGGGGCCTGTGCCTCTGTGTCCCAGACGGGCAATAGGTGCGGGTGGCGTCGTGTGCGCGTCTCTATGGCTTTGCGAGCTGCATTAGACGCCGCATCGCCTTTGACGTGCTGGCGAAGCGTGGCGGGCTGTACACGCATGGTGCGCTGCGTCCCGTCTTGCTTGGTGAAGGTGACCGAAACGAACCGGCCTTTGGCCTTCGAAATCAGGGCGCGCTTTTCGGCGTAGGCCTGTTCCTTGGCTTCGTGGCCCTGTGCGACCGCCAGAGCGGCCACCAGTTCTTCACGCTTGCGATAGTCGGCCTCGGTCCATGTGTCCTTGTTATCGAGCAGGCTCATGGCTTCGCGGATATGGTCCGCCTCAGTCATGCTTGCGCGGCGTACAGCTTCCTTCGCTTCACCCCATGCCTGCCACAGTGCATTGCGCCAGATGACACGGTGAAACGGACGGTTAGCCATGATGGCCCAAGCGCGGTTCATGATGTTCTGGCGGTTGTACATGGCGGAAACCCTTACTTGTTCTGCAATTAGTTATACGTTAGGTGTAATCTATCCAGCGTAAGGTGTCAACACTAAACGCGTAACAATTTATACGTAAGGTGTAAGAATGAATACAGGTGAGCAATTGCGCGCAGCACGAGCGGCGTTGAAAATGGACCAGCCGGAACTGGCATCCCTGTCTGGGGTCTCAGTCGATACAATAAAGCGGCTGGAAAGAATGCAGGGGATACTTCAGGCGCAGATGGCCACAATTAAGGCCCTGCATGACGTGTTTGTCAGTGAAGGCGTTGTATTCATCCCTGAGAACGGAAACGCGGCAGGGGTCGCACTACGTAAAGACCCTGCACCCAATATCCGAACACGCAAGGCACGGGGCGGTTTGAATGACTAATCGTCAGGGCGTGGTATTGGTAAAGAAAGGTGACCAATGATATTCTACCACTTCACAGCACTTGAGTATCTTGAAGCGATTAAGGAAGAAGGGATCACTAAAGGTGATGTGCCCATGACCGCAGCGGGCAAGGTGGGGCAGGAAGTAAACGCGGTTTGGCTGACAACTGACGCAACGCCGGGTGGGCATGGCCTCAGTGATGGGCATCAACTCACAGTTTCAGAAAAGATACGAATGGGCGTCCCAGTCCACATCAACGCTAATTTCCCGAACAAGCGTGCGGTAAGGATAAAAGTCAAATGGCCTGCCTCGAAAGCAAAGCAGTGGCTGCGGTGGGCGCGAGGAAGGGCGGAGAAAGGTGTCATTGACAGCCTAGTGTCATCGGGTGGGGGGATGGCAAAGGCCAAAACTTGGCACTTGTCATTCGAACCAATACCGCCGTCTGCTTTTCTAGATATTCGTGTTCTTGGCACTCCGAACGTTGTAGAGCCCCAAACAGTGGGTTGAATAGTCGGTAGTCGGATTTGCAATCCGCTGCGTCACACGCTTATCATTATCGCATGTCGGAGGCGTTGTAGCTGCTCGTATTCATCGACGAGACTGGCGGCCCTGGCTTTGGGCTTGGCCCGGGCAACGAATAACACCAGGTTGACCCGGATGATTAAACCAAAGCATTATTAACTATACCTACTTAGGTATTTGGTATTTTAACCTTTCTGCATTATATTGAGGGCATCATGCGTAGAAATTACAAACATACGACCGCACACTTCAGCACTGTGGCCCGCTCTCGGCGCGCTGTCAGTAGTTCTGTTGTAATGCAGAAAACTACGTTTGTAGACCTTGATGAGCAACTCGAAGACACAAAACTGAACGCGATAGCTGATGAACGTGCTGACGGCCCGTTTGTTAAGGTATCGCTTGATGACCTATAGTCTTGAGTTCCACCCCAAAGCCCTGAAAGAGTTCAAGGCCCTTCCCGAACAGCACCGAACGCGACTGAAAGATAAACTGGCCGAGCGCCAAGAAAATCCCAATGTGCGAGGTGACAAGCTCAGCGGCTACCCAAACCGATACAAGATTAAGCTAATGCGGCCACCTCTCCGACTCGTCTACGAAGTGGATGACTCCACCAAAACCGTCCGAGTTCTTGTCGTCGATAAGCGTGAACGCAGCAAAGTATATCGGTCTGCGGCGAGACGATACTGATTATTCCTTCCAAGTGGTGGCTGACGCGGACCTTCACCAACCCCAAGATATCGGCTGTTTCGGCAGCAAATCCAGCCTCCTGTGGCGGGGGCTTGCTATATCCGATTTCAGGTGGGGCAACCTGTCCCACCTGATTTTTGCGCATCCCCCAAAGCTCTTTCCGCTTAGCAAGATGCTCAGCCATTTGCGTCGGGGTTAGTTGCGCCGCTGGCCCTGTTTCCCCCTGTATTAACAGGGCCTCTATCCCCCGCTAAGAAGCGGTCCCGATATCCCGGTATCCGACTATCGGGAAGGATCTGAAAAACTCGGATTTGCACCCGACCCCCTGCTACATCTGCTACATCTGCTACATGGGATATGCCCCAGGGTGGAGCGAAACTGTGCACATCTGCATGTTTTCTAAACTGTGCTGGTCGACAACGCCAAACCTCTACGCACATGGGCCAATTCCCATTCTGCCACCTGCATTCCTGTGTTTGGTCGACCACTAGCCGTAGAGGTGAACGATTTGCTCACCGTCAAACTAAGGCTGGACCAGAGCGAGGGAGCCCCGTTCCTTTCCTGCAGGCAGGAAAGACCCAGCCCATAGACCGCCTCCGAAAACGGCCCGGCGCGCTGCTATCACCCACTACTTGCCACTACTTTAGTAAGCCCTGACGAGTGGGGGCCGCGTATCACGCCCCCCTAGCTTTCCATCACTGTGGAAAGGACATGTCTACTTTGCTCTAATTTAGAAACGCCTAAATCAGCCTATTTTACGCTCACGCCGTTTTCGCGCCGCCATCTTGCGGCAACCTTCCTTGCAATACTTCGCGTCGATCCGTTTCCACTCCGGCATGAGTTCCCCGCAATAAGCGCAGTGCCAGCCTCGGGAGTAGTTCCGTCCCAACGCTGCCGCCCGCCTCGATATCCGGGTCGCGGTCTGCCAAGGCCACACAGAGTGCCCCATTCGCACAAAGGGCGGGTCCAGTTCTTCAATCCAGATATCAGCGCGGTCTGTCATACGTGTGTACCTTTTCCGGGAACAGGCTTTGATATTGCTTAAGTTTTCCGGGTTAGCTCCCCTGCGGGGTTTACAGCCGGTCAGTCAGTGACCATCTTACGAATATGACAGTGGCCGACCTTACAATATTCCAACTCTATTGCGTGATTGCTGCCTCCGCCTCGATATTTGCGTCTTTCTGCTGGGCATTCAGGGGCGTGGTGACAGACACTGACAATCAGCTTTCATGGCTTGGATATGCGTTCGTAGGGCTTGGTGCCATCTGCGGAATAGTAGGCCCCGCGCTATACGGGGCCTGGATACTCTACTCAGGACTTAACTGAGGCCCGGTTGCATTCATCATCAAGGCGCGAACAATCATTTCCCGGACCTTATCGGGGGCTTTGGATATCGTGTTTTGTAGTTGGGCTGGCACTCCGGCCTCAGTCAGCATCTTGGCAATCACCGGAGCAACCTTTGCTTCCCGACCTGCTGTGGCCCTTCGCATTGCCGCTGCACCACCGTGTCGTGCCGCCAACAGAGCGGCGGCACCCGCACCAGCGCCTTGCAAGTCACCCGTGGTTGCTAGCCCCGCACCGCCGCCGATGCCACCTAGCAGGCTTTGCTCAATGAGCTGGCGCGCTGTTGTTGAGTTCCCCGTCAGCGCGCGGTGGGTGTTTGCAAAGGTCCGTTCGTTGGCAATCTGGCTGCGAACTGCGTTAGCGCCCTCTGATCCCAACGCGGATTGCATCGCGTCTTGCTGGCGGCGTGGGCCGAACAGTGTATCAACGACACCCGGCGTGTCCCTGCGGTTTTGTAGCTGGTCAATCTTGCCGCTGGCATAGCCTTGTGCAACCTCGTCCGGGTTTGCCCGCGCTGCAACCCGTGCCCGATCCGCATAGTCCGCCGTGATACGAGGCTTTGCACCCTCTGCGCCAAGACGCACCGCGTTTTCCTGGGCAAACCGCTGTGAGGCCAGATCCCGTGCACCGCCATATTGGGGCGTCAGGGCGTCTGTGCGTTCTCGTAGCTTTTTTGCCAGCATGCCTGAAATGGCCTGTTCGTTGGTTGGCCCTTGTCCCAAAGAGGGGCGCGCCATGTCGTCCAGCGCTTTCTTGGCTTCGTCCAGCACCGCCAAGGCTGACGGATCACCAGAGACACCCTCTGCGGCCATGCGGTCGCGCGCGAGGCGCTGGCCCTGCTGTAGCGCTTTCCGCCCCATGTCAGTCTGGAACAGGTCGTCAAACGCTGTCAGGTCGATATCGTGCCCCAGGGATCGTGCTTCATTGTAGGCCGCGTCAATCCCAGGCTTTGCGCGCTGACGGATACCACCAACCAAGTCATCAACCGATTGCGGCGCATCCATACGGGATGCTGTCAACAGGCTGTCGGTTAATCGGTCGCTCTGACCCGCCATACGGGCCTGTGAGGCGCTTTCCAGCATTTCACGGGCCTCGGGGCTCGAATTGGAAGCCGCACGCCCCAGAGCGCGCCCACGTTCGCCCAGAGCGTCTATCAGCATTCCATCGGGGCCGAGGTCATCCAGTTTGGCCGCTGTTTCCGGTTGTAGGGCCTGTTTGATCCGTGCTGCTGCTTGTGATGTAGGTTTGCCGGACTTGCGGGCTAAGTGGCCACTGATTGCAGGCACAGAAGCCAGGAGGCCCGAGGCAGCGCCACCAGTTACCCCGCCAATCCCGGCCCCCTCAGCCGCTCCAACTGCACGTTCTTCAAGGTCACCTTCTGTGTGTCCAAATCCGGCGAGACCGCCGTATCCGAGGCCATCGAAGATAGAACCTTTCACCACCTTTCCTGGTGTGGATGCGTTTGCCGCCATGCTCAGACCGGCTTTGCCGATCCCGGCAACACCAGCACCAAGGCCCGCTACGTCGCCAACGGATGAGGCGGTGGGGTTGTGAACCCGTGCTGCCTTTGAGCGGGCTTGTTCTTCCGCAAGGTTCTCGCTGAAACTGTCGGTCTCATGCGGGAACAGGCCCGGAGGCATTCCATACGCCACAGGTCCAAGTGTTTTGCTGAGCGCCTGTATCTCATCCCCGAACCCGAACGCTGCGGTATCAGCGGCACTGCGAACACCTGCACCGATGCTTTCGAAATCCCTGATATTCGCCCGAGGCACAACACCGCTCTGGCGCAGCGCTGTCATGGCGCGTTCAAATAGAGACGGGTCGTAGGGGGCGAGCGTTGATCCGTCTCCCCACCGCCCGCTTTGGGCTTGTTTTGCTGCTGCCTGCCGCGCCTTCAACTGGCGCAATTTGAGGGCTGTAATCGGATCTTCGTTCAATATCCCAACTCCTGAAAACGACGCGACAGCGCGTCCTGCTGAGCGGGTGGCAGGCTGTCTACGTCTACATTGATGAGGTCGTTGATTTCCATGGTAGAGAAGTCAGCCACCGGCTGCGCATTTGTCGCCACAGCGCCAGTTTGTGCGCTACCAGATGGAAGGGCCTCAGACCGCCCCGTGAGGTAGGCTTCTGCCTCGGGAGACAGCTTCCCAAACACACCCTCTATCGTATCAAGCGTCGCCTCAATGCGCTCTTTCGACATGTCTTGCTTCAGAGCACCAAGTTGAGCGCCCAACAAATCAATCTCTTTTTCTGTCACCTGCCCAAGTCCACTTGCGCCGGTCGCGCTGGCCCTCTTGAGTTGCTCCAGTCGATCAAACACTACCATCCCCTTGAGTGTTTCGAGCATCCCGGCCATGTCGGCGGATTCTTGGTTGATGTGCCGCAGCTTACTGCCAATCACCCCGACTTCAGGTAGGTCAAAAAGTCCGTCCTTTTCGAGCGTTTCCCGAATTTCGTTGACAGTATCCACCACCACACTGCTGCGGGTGGCCTCTGTCTGCGCCGCAACTTGGGCTGCCTGTGCATCTGCTTGGCTGGTATCCTCTGGCCCGCCGATGATTGGGGCCATTTTTGCAATACCCTGCTCATTCAGCACAACTTGACCTGTTGCGGGGTCACGAACATACATGAAACCGTTGGGGGCCTTTGGATATCCCGGCACGGGCGCATCCGCACCGCCAACTGTAATGGTGTTCTGCGTTGCGCCAGCCTTCTTGATGTCTGTCTGGTATTGAACGAAGTCACCCTGATAGCCACCATCAATCGCCGCCTCAAAGTTACGCATAAGCGCTGTCTTTTCTTCCTGCGGGTTGCGCATTTGCTCAAGTTCGAGCTGACCCTTCTGAAGCTGCATCTGACGGAATGGATCGTTTGCCTGCCGTGCCTCCTGAAGCATACCCATCAGTGCGGAACGCTGCCCTTGATCGAGCCATGGGTTTGCCAGTGCTTCGTAGACGGCGCTGTAATCCACCTGCGGATTTGCCTGAGGGGTGCCACCACCAAACTTGCCAGTCCATTGGTTTGCGAATTCGCCAGCCGTCATGTGGACATTGCCGCCATTAAGGGACACGGCGTCATTTCCGACAACACCCGCTGCACTCGCGTTTGGGTTGGAAAGCAGCTTGGCCGCGCCACCTGCCCCCTGTTGGTGGGCAAGATACAGTTCCGCAGCAGTTGGTTCACGACCTAATGCCTGCCTCAGATGGGCCGCGTTGTCCGCCGCAAGCTGTGCTGCTGCTCGTGCTGACGCTTGGGGGTCCGTCTTGTCAGTCAGGCCGTACTGCTTGGCTGTGCTGTCAATGAATTGGAACATGCCCCCTGCACTGGAATTTGGGTTCTGCGCGTTGGGATCACCGCCGCTTTCAATCTGTGCAGTTCGAGCCAAATAGCCTTCTGGCAATCCGTGCTGCTGTTCCAGGCTGCCAAAGAAACCCTGCGTAGACATCGCTTCAGGCTTGCCAATTGCCGCCATAGCGTCATCACCAATTTCTTGCTCTTCGGAGAGTGGCGGAATGCCGTTGATTGTCATCGGACCGGTGCCCGCGCTGTGAGGGCGAGGCGACCGACCGGCGATTGCTGCCATTATGACCTCTCGGGCTCTGCTCGCCTCTTTGGTCGCCCGTTCCAAGCCAGCGTTTTCTGATTCTTCAGCCCGCCTGTTCAGATTGCGCACAGCCCATCCTTTGCCAAGCGCAGTCAGGCCTTCGCCAAGGTTCCGGGGTGACCCAATGCTTGCAGCAAATGAGTCCGCCAACTCGCGCTTCCTGCGCGCTCCATCGGGAGAAAGTGAGGGGGTTTGTCCCCAGAAAAAGGAACTCATACGATTGCCTCATTGTTTTGTTGGCGCATGGCCCTTGCCATCGCCAGTGCTTCGTTGATTTCAGCCCAGCGGGCCTTAGCGCCCTCTGATTGGCGTTTGCGCCCCTCTGGGGTCTTTGCGCCTGTGGAAGCGCCGCCGTGCTGACGACAGCGGGCTTTGCCGTTTACTGGTGCCGACATGCACCGCGTTCCGTCAGATAGCCTTGCCCCACAAGTCATTAAGATTTCCCCTTCCATGGAGCCCCCGCCAAGCCACCGGCTGCCAAACCAAACAAGCCGCCAACAAGCGCATTGCTGTTTGCGTTTTGCTGCTGCCAGATGCCTAATTTCTGGTTGTAGTTCTGGTTGATATTGCCAGCGACGTCAGTTGTCGGGATTGAAGACGTGTTTGGATTCACAAAGCTTGGGTGTGACACCTGAGAACCGCTTAGAAGCGCTGTAATCTCGTTGATCGGCTGATTGCGCTGCGCCATGGCTGAATTCATGCCCTGACCATAAGAATCCAGCATAAACCGATCACGCGTGCTCATTTGGCTTTCGCGCATGTTCGCCATCTCACGGTCGTATGCCTCAGATCCGATATTGATGCCGCGATTTGCCAGTTGGGCCGTCAATGCCTCAATTGACTGTGCGTTGCTCTCGCTGTTCAGGTTGTCATACAGACCCCCAGCCCACGCCTCATGCTCACCCACGCCGTATTCAAAGGGTTTGGCCATATAGTCGTTGAGGAAGTCAGATTGGTTGTTGGCCAGAGTCGCGAGGTTGAGTTGTGCCCCGTCATTCTGGGTCTTGATAGCTTGCTGCGCATCGGAAAGCGTCTGCGTCGCCGTGTAGGTCGGGATATTGTAAGTCTGACCCGTGTAGGGGTCATGGAATGCGTGTGATCCCGACTGGCCAAACGTAACAGACCCATCGGGCGTTACTTGGTTAACGTTGCCCAGTGCTGCATTCGCAATTGCAGTTGCAACGCTGGTGCCGGTTTGCGCCTGAGAAGTATCCTTTGGATCTGGCGGCGCTGGGGCCGAAGGTGAGCACATTGTTAGTCTCCAAACTCGAATGTCATTAGGCTGGCGGTGTCCTTGAAGCCCATGCGACGCCAAATCTTCGCTACCCGGAGGTCAGTAACGGGTGTCACGATGGCGCGCTTCACACCGCGCGTTTTGAGGTCATCTAGAATGTGCTTGACGAGCTTCTTGCCGATGCCATTGCGATGCTCTGGAAGAATGTAAATTGCATCTTCTGTGGCGATGAAATCACCGTTGTGCATGTCGTTCGTCAGATAAACATTGGAGTATCCGACGGCAGACCCATCAAGGCGGACGATATACGTAAGAAGCCACCCCCCGTCCGCAGCGAGGATGTACTGGTCTTTCCTAGGGGCAAAGTCACCAACTGTGTGCCCGTCACGCTCTAGCCGTGCTTTCATCTCGGCGTAGTGCTGGCGGTACATTGGCTCAAGCTCTGGATATGTCTTGCCCCAGTGCCCTAGGCTGATTTGATGCGATTGCGTCAGTGGCATTTGCGCCACCCCAACAAGGAAACGGGTCCGTTCGATAAAGGCAGCAATCCGATTTGCCCAAATCCAACTTCTCGTTCTAGCCAATTAAGAGCCCATATCTTGTCCGCCTGAGTGGTGATGTATTCTGGCTTTTGTGAGTCCCAAAAGGCCACGAGAATAGCAAGAACGTCTCCGGTCGGAAACTCGTCAACAATGTGCAGGCGGACGTTCCAGACGTTTCCGGGAGTGCTGGCTGTAAACTCTCCAACGGTCTGATTGATACGCCAATACTGAACGTGTCCGCTTTCTACCAACGGCGCGTCGTCACCTGTCAGCGCAGACAATTCATCAGGGCTAAGCTCGGCTTCAGGGCGGACGCGCTCTGCTTTCTGCTGCCTGTTCCTTTGTGGTCTTGTCGCTTCCAATTTTCTGCCCTTTCCTGCCCGCTTTAACGGTATCATATTACCCCATAAATGGCAAGGAACGTTTACAGAACAACGGCTGAATACTTCTGTCGTTACTGCCTCTCGTTTGCTTTTCTTGAGGCTCATCGAGAGAGGGGCGCGCAGTGCAAGTGCAAGGGTTTGGATTACAAGCAGGTGGGCGCTGCTTGTACATTGTCAGAATACAAAGTTGTAAATCTTTGTTACCCTCTAGAAATTGACGGCGATTTTTTTTTGAGAGGAATTAGTTATGGCTTATGGCTTTGAGACGGCTTCATTTAAAGACTTGCACAGCTTTATGGAGGAATACCCAGATCCTGAAGGATTGCCTCAAGACGGCGAAGTACTGCGACGAGGATCGGAACTTTATTTGCAAGCTGCTGGCGCATTGTTCTATCTGTTGCGCCTAATTTCGATTGCTCGACTTGAGCGCTCAGAACGCGGAAGCAGATTTGTAAGCTTTCTAGAGATTTACGACCACAGAGTAAGGGCGCTCTTGGATGAAGTGGCGGACTTTCTCTTTAGGAGCATAGAAGAGGGCGACCTTGAACGAATACACGATTTTCTTGAGGGGGTAAGGAGAGGAGCCATTGCTGAAGAAATGGTACTTCTTCAGCAGGCCACCGAATCGTCATCTGGGACAGATGCTGATGCAGAAGCCGATTCAGAAGGCACTACAACGGCAGTCAATTCACTTAAGGAACAAATTGAACGACGCGTTAAAAGGAAGTGGATCAAAGACATCCTCCATGCGATCAACGAAGTCTTGGCCATCACCAAGGGCGCAATGTAGAAAGCGGCGGGGCGAACAGTTGACATCCTGTACATCAACCGCTGCCCTGGCCCTCTTGGTCGCTGCTACATTGCTTGGTCAGCTAG
This sequence comes from Ruegeria sp. EL01, assembly GCF_900313035.1. Lineage (GTDB taxonomy): Bacteria > Pseudomonadota > Alphaproteobacteria > Rhodobacterales > Rhodobacteraceae > Ruegeria. The sequence continues at coordinate 40,658 of NZ_OMPS01000006.1, forward strand.
CACATGCAGGCACACTGCACGTCCGCGACGCCGATACCATTGTTGTTGACGGAACTCCGGTGCGATTGAATGGCGTAGACGCGCCCGAGCTGGACACGCGATCCGGTCAGGACGCTAAGCGCTGGATGGTGAACTTTCTGCGCGGCAAGTCCGTTTCCTGCGACCTGAACGGCGAACGTACTCATGACCGCTGGGTGGGGGTGTGTTATGCCGATGGTGAGGACGTGGGAGCGGCTGTAATCGCCGCAGGGCACGCTCTGGATTGCCGCAGGTACTCCGGGGGCCGATACAGGCACTTGGAGACCCCAGCGGCTAAATCACGGCTCAAGCGGGCCAAGTATTGTGGATGAGCAAGGGCTGGGACTTTTAAACTTCACCCGTTTTCTGACGTTCTCGATACGCGGCCCAGCGTCGTTTCTGCGCCTCGCCGATCCGTCTGCGCCCAGCTTCAGTTTTCGGCCCTGTAGACATACCCCCGTGAAACCTGCACCTTTGCTTTCCTGGCTCTGACAGAGCGCGGCAGGGACGGCCTATACGAGTGTTCGCACCACACACCACCCGCTGCGTGGCTTTCCGTCGTTCCTCGGCCTGCCTGATGCGCTGTAGCTCTGCCTGCCAACGTCTATCCAGCGCCTCTTGCTGAGTGTCCGAGTGTCGGGACATTTCCAGCCGGGACGGGACATGAACGCCCAGCACCCGACACATCGCACCACAGGCCCCGAATTGCTTGAGGGTGGGCTTGCATTCCCAATAGCTGACTGTGTGCCTGCCACAGCCTACCAGCTTGCCCAACTCGGTTTGATTCAAGCCGCGCGCCTTTCTGGCTGCCTTTAGGTCCGATCCTGATGCAATCATTTTCATCCCCTTTTAAGGCCTCGCAAAAATGCCGTGACCGCCTCGGATTTCCGGCAGTGTTGTAAGAGACGAAGACACGCGGGCGTATCGGCTGCCTAATACCCCATATCGTGCGCGCGCGTTATGACGCCGGATATTCCTACATTCTGTCATGGACCGCCTGTGAAAAACCGTCAGATTGTTTGACCCCATGGGGGAGACTTGCTGATCCTCAACCATCGGCCTGAATCCCGGCTTCATTGACCAGCGGCAGTTGAAAGCCAACTGAGCAAAGCTGCCCCTCAAGCAATGCCCTGCCGTAGCTAGGACCATCCCACAGAACCATCTCTGCGCCGTTTTCGTTGATCGACACAAAGTAGATCCGCTGACCCTTGTCGGGGCCACTGGAAATTATGCCGCCGTCTATCTCGATCCTATCCATTGGGTTTTTCCCAATGCTGTGTTTTTCCGTTCCAAACCTTGCCACCGGGGCCGTGACGCTCCCATTCGGAGAGACGCCGCCATTCATCCAGGCTGACAACTTTGCCGGTCCATGTGCGGGGTCTGCCACCGACGCCGACACGATCCGGTACCGGCCCCGGATTTGGGGGCCGTTGTTGAGGGGGTTGCGGTTGAGTAGTGGGCGGATTCCGCCCGGTTCCATTTTTCGCAATTTGACCGAAGGGGGCTGCTACTTTTGCTACTTCTGCTACATGGGGGCCGTTTTGAACTTCCTGTGTAGCAGGTGTAGCAGATGTAGCAGGGGCCACCCGCCGATTTTGAATTTTTGCAACTGCGGCCTGCGTGTCAAAAAAGAACGTCATCACTGCCCCCTTTCAATCTGAAACGCCAGGCTTCTAGCGGCACCGTCTACTATGGTTCCGGCCTCTAGTTGGTGCAGCCATTGGTGTTCAACCAAGACCGACAGAAGGGCCTTTGCCTTGGGTGTCTCTCTGAATGCGCCAGGGCCGTACAGAACCACATCACGCGGAAGAATGGTGGTGCTATCTCGCCCCATCTTGTTCGCGTGGTCGGGCCAGCTATCCAGCAACCATCTGCGTAGGTGTTCGGCTTCTTCGATGCGCTGCGTCACCATCGCCGTCTCTGCCAATCTTTTGGCTTCGCCCAGATAGAACAGCGCCAACTGGATTGCGTTCGCCATAACCTCTAGCGTCACCTCTTGGGCGTTCAGGTCACGCCACAATGTCAGCACCCCGGCTATTCGCGCCGCCTGTTCTGCTGATTTGGACGCGAAGGATTTGATATGCTCGAAATCTCCGCCGCGCCCCTGTGCCATCTCGGTTGCTTGGTAGTATTCAAACAATAGGTCTTTGGCTCCGCCAGACAGCCTCAACGCTCTTGGTCGCAACTCTTGCGGCTTATCCTCATCAACTGGTTTCGGCTGGCTCAAAATCTCAACCAAGCGGCCAGACATTGCTACACCTGCTGCATCTGCTACACGGGCGTCAGGCCGTTGGAGTCGCCCCCCGATATTGCTGATAGGCTCAGTAATCAGGAACCGCGCCAAGAAACCCTGACCGGACGCAATCGGATCTGACAGCAAGGGCCTTGCCGCGACTGGTTGCACCATAAGGTGCATTGCCAGCCTGCGCCCATACAGAGTAACCGCGCCATCGCCAGCACGTACCCGGTCGGGTGGTTCGCCGTCCCAGAGCTTGGATAACCCAGCAACCGTTTTCATACGGTTATCGGAGTTCATTGCGTGACCGCCCAGAAACCCGCCACCTTCGTCTGAGAACAGGCCTAAACTGGGTTGCCCGACAAGGTACAACTTCACCAGTCCTTCTATAGTCGGTTCCGATGCTGTCAGTTTTGGTGATAGCGGTTGCGCCGGTTCTGGACCCATGGCCTTCAAATCGGCCTCGGCTGCTGCGGCCTTGTCCGGCTTACTGCCTGATGCCTCCTTTAGCAGTCTGTCGCGCTTCGCGGCCCACAACTTTTGTGCCAGAGACCAGTTCGCCATGTCGTCACTGTATTCGCTGGATTGGTCGCGCTCAAACTCTCGCAGCCCGCTCATGACCAGCTTATCACAGCCGCTTTTTCGCTCGCCTGATTGCGCCACGGTAAGGCAGAAAACAGATGTTGGTGAATACCCGGCCAGGGTTTCAACATCAGCATGAGCCTGTACAGCTAGAGACGCCACGGACAGCGCCGATTGCGCAGCGATTGCCGCCGGGGCCTGCGTTGCCCGCTGAACAGCCTGCACGGCCTCAGAGAGTGGGCCAAGGGCATCAACCGGATAATCAGCGCCGCAAGGAATTTCCCGCAGCAAGGGCTGGGGGCCTTCGGCCTTGTAGGGTATTGGTTGCGCTACATTCATTTCACTGCTCCCTCTTTCAGGGTGTCATTCCAATCCTGCCCATCTGGTGCGGGCATCAACGATACATCCCAGCCAAGGGCATTTGCCCGAGAGGCAAGCTTGTCGCCCGCTTCCCGTCCGGCTGGGTCTCCGTCCGTTGCGACAGTCAGCGCGCTGGGATCGTTCGGCAGGTGCAGGGCTTTCATCCCCGATGTGCTCAGAGTGGCCCAAACCGTTGCAGGACCGCTGAGCAAGCCTGACAGCAGGGATAGGCCCGTCTCGATACCCTCGCAGACCACAAGCGGTCCCTCGGCCTCTGACAGCACCACAGCACCGCCTGAACACGGCCCCAGCATCAGCTTGGGGCTCTTCTTAATCCTCACACCCCTTTTGTCGAAGTATGTCCGATGGACCGCCCCGGTTGTGACGTTCGCAATCATTGCCATGCACCACGATGTGGTAGGGCCGTGAAAGATATCCGGCGCGAACCGTAGCGATGGAGGTAGGGGGCAGGTGATACCCCGCCCCCGTAGATAAGCCTCGGCTTTGGTGCGCTCGATGGGTAGGGATGTTTCCCAGATCCCGCGCGCCTGCTTCAGCTTGACTGCCTGATATTCGGTGCGCTTCTGCTCGGCCTCACGTTGGGCTTCTTGATCGATGCGAGTGTTACAAGCGGGGATGTTTGCCGCAGTGGCGATATCCTTGAAGCTGCACCCACCCTTGAAGCAATACAGCAGCAGCGTGCCACCGGATTCCGAAACAGACAGGGCGGCTTGATCCCGTCGCCGTTCAGGCTGGCAAACAGGGCAAGGCGCAGAGCCCCGCCCATTGCGCCATACGCCGCCAAGATTGAAAGTCAGGGTTTCGCCATTCATGACTGACCCCCAATCTGATACTGAAGGCGTTCCAGGCCCTTCTGGGTTATCAGTGCCCGCTGTGCCATCACTCGGCGACCATCGGGATAAACCAGCATCACTGGCGTGTTTGTCATCAGGCCTTCGGCCACCGCCTGCGGGGTGGCAGTGAAGCTGAAGCTTTCGCCGGACGGATCGTGACCGTACTTATCAACGTGGATTTCAGGGCGGGTCATGAGCGCACCCCCTGACCGCCTACCGGCGTCACATTGTCCAGTAACTTATAGATGCCGTAGGTTTCCCGGCCTGTTGCCGGATCATTGCTGAAACGCTCAGTCTCGATGTTGAGGCCCTGCACCTCGCGCAGACCCATAATGAAGTGCGACAAACGACATATGCTGGCGCAGAACATCGGCGCGCACATAAGAGCCTCAAGGATCTGTCGCTTGTGTTTGCTAACCCAAATGGACCGGGTGTTTCCGCTCTGGTCTGTGACCAAGTATTCAGCCGGTTCACGACAGTCGGGTAAGTCCGCCCACCGGGAAACGCGGCGGGTGTTCTTCGGGGGTTTGAGTATAGATACAGTCATACGCCCACCTCCACATTCAGGCCGAACCAGTGACGGGCCACTATCGGGTAGTCGCGCAGCATCACGCGCGGCGGCGCGTTGTCGTTATCGAACCGGGGCGGGTGGCTCTTTGCCTCCGCTTGGCTCACTTCAATTTCTGGATTCTTACGTTGCAGTATCAGGTTCATAACTGATCCTCGTCTTGCGCCGAGGGCATGAACACGCTACATTTCGCTTAGTCGCTGGAATGACTGAAAACGAATTGCCCGTGTCCAATGTTGTCCCATTGGCGCGGGTTTCGTTTATACGGCGGTTGGTTGCGCTACCTCATCGAACCAGCGGTCCAGCTCGTCGTATTCCAGGCGAGTGGAGTTGCCAATTTTGACGTACTTGAGGCGTCCAGACTTCATTTCCTCATAGAGGGTACTCCGGGACATCCCGGTATATGTTACCGCCCCGGATACATCTGTTGCCCGTGGGCGGGCCTTGTGGTTTCCAACAATATCCATGCTCGTTTCTCCGTATCCTTGTCGATACGAAGGAACGTACGGAGCCCGCCGATAGAGATATAAAGGAGCTTTCTTATTCGCTTGGCGGGGAAAATTCCTTACCTGCCTTCTTAGCCCATACTTGTGGGCTCGCATTGGCTCCAACCGCATCAAAGGCCAACGTCACAAAATCAAGAAACGGGCCGTAAGCTGGATTGCCTCTCTCATGAGGGTTTGTATTCACAACCGGCATTGAGCCGGAAATAGCATGAAAGACCTTTGCGCAATCGGCGGCAAATAGCATGGCGGCGCTTTCTGTTGGCTTGCCCTTGTAGACAGTTTCGAATTCCGGCCCATCGCCAAACGCGCTATTCACGGATAGAGCATCGGGGTTAATAGATGACGCCGCTGAGTTCAAAATATCACTCATTACAATCAGGGATTCTACCAGTTCCTTTTGGGCCAGACTATTTGCAGTTGGCGCGACGAACTCGGCATCAGTGTTAGGAAAGAAGCACTTTAATACCTGTGAAAACGTTTTGCTCCCGTGCCATCCGACTCTTTCCAGTTGGTTAGCCGCAGCAGCCATTGACCTTGCGGCCCTCTTTATATCGTCAATGTCTTTTTGGGGCTCTCGGTCCATCCGTTCCACAGATTGTAGACTGGACGCAAGGCTGTAGCATCGATCCAAAGCCTCGGCGTGATTCTGTGCGTCATCATCACTGATGGAATTAGATATTCCCTTGATAGCTGCTACAAGCGATGCTTTGCGTTGCTTTTGGTCGTCAGTCACGCAGACCCCCTATCGCAATCACTTCTGCACTTTCCTGCGTCACCAATTCCGCCCACTTGTCCAATGCAACCGCGCGCTGATCCAGTAGTTGAGCCTGATTGTAGACGCGCCCAACAAGCGTCGGGGCCGATGCCGTTGCCGAGTGATTCAGTATTCTGTCCACCACAGATTCACTTTCGCCAGCATCCGCCATCCTGGTTGCGAAGCCAGTTCGGATATCATGAATCCGCCATTGCTCGAACCCATCAGGTAGCAGCTTGTCCAAGCGCGCCTTTGCCTTTCCAATGCCAGATACCGGCGTTTCACCCGTTGTGGTGAACACAAACCCCTTGTCCTTGCCTTCTTTGCTCAACGCCCTCAATTCCTTGAGGGCCGGGCTTGCCAAGTGAGTTATGTGTGGCTTTTTGTTCTTAGTCTGGGAGCCCGGCTTAATCATTCTCGCGTTCTCGAATTCTATTTCCTCCCATCTGAGGCCCAGGATCTCACCCCGACGCTGACATGTGAGTAACAATAGACGGAACACCGGCCCCCAGACCGAACCCATTTGAAACGTTGCATTCCAGATTGACCGCGTTTCATCAATTGACAGGACACGCTCCCGCGCGTGTTCAGTCGTAGCTTTTGCAACCCCGTTGGCGACATTCTCAGACACATAGCCGCGAACCCAAATCCAATTTGAAAACGCCGATAACGCTGCCCTGATACGATTGGCATAGGCCTTCCGGCCTGCCGCCGCCTTGTCGTCTACAGCTTTCTGAATGTCACTGCGGGTCAAATCTGTAATTGGGCTCTCAAGATGATCCGCTAAAGACTGGCGCAACTGGCGCAGTCTTTCATCGCGTGTTCTGAGGTTAGACAGGTGCAGGTTGTCGTAGATACCTAACACCTGTGAAACGGTCAGTGTGGACGCTTGCAAGCGCTTCTTTTCGCGCCTCTCTGCCTCTGCGTTCGCGATCCGGTCAATTCCCTGCGCAGCTTCGGCCTCAATCTCCAATGCCATCTTGCGGGCCTCTGACAACCCAACAGGCTTGGGCCACTGGCCAAGCGTATGCTTCCGTTTTGGCCCGCCCTTCACCCGTTTTTCATACATCCACACAGCCTTGCCAGTTGAAGACAGCCGGAACCTCAACCCCTTGCGTTCTGTGTCGGACACCTCAAGACGCCCCGCCTCGGGCGGGGTAAGGCTTTCAAGAAATCTGTTCGTTAATTTCTTCTTCATGGCATTGGGGGACTCATGGGGGACAATTTGAGTTGGATTGTGATAGACGCTTATGGATAAAGATAGACAATATTTATCCGGGGGACAACAGTAGAGGTGCTGATTTTACAAAACAAAAAAGGTGGTTTCTGGATTATTATGGACGATATCGGATCGCAATGGACACGTCGCAAGAGTCATAGGAGAACGGAATCATAATCCGCGTGTCGGGGGTTCAAGTCCCTCCTCCGCTACCAAATCACTTACATCAAGCAGTTTACAAAGATGCGCATGTGGTCTTCTAGCCACTTGGTTCCCCGAAGATCGTTTAGAGCGGACGTGCATTGCGATCAGGTTCATCCATGACAATCTGGAGTTAAACTCCATGATTGGCGCCGTATACCCGGCTTCCTGATTTTTCAGATATTCAAATGGGTCAATTGTTGCCGAACATTCACTGAATGGCCGAAATATCCAGAATTGGTGTTGCTGGCGTAACATCAAACCCATGGATCTCGTCTGACAACTCAACCCGCACCCTAAGTTCTTCGATGTTCTCTAAACGGTTGAAAAACGCAAATTCGATTGTGCCGAGCGCGTTCATGTCCTGACACTGAATGACATAGTCGGCCTGAAATTCAGCATGATATTCGGCCGCTGGCGCATCAGCCTCGCCCGTCTCGGTCTCATCCTTCTTTCCGAAGCCTTCATTCGTCAAAATCACGTTGGCCGATGTTGTAATACATCCGGCCTCTTCCGATACGACAAACAACTCTAATGGTTTAGATAAATCGGAAATTGCGGCTGCGACCAACGCACGATCATCATCGCTCTCAGCGTGTCTTTCGAAGCCGATGATATCGACGCTGGGGACCGCAAGTGACAAAGTGAACTCGGCGCCCGAAAATGCCATCTCCAAGGATCCGGAACCATGTTGGTGCCGAAAATCCAGTTGCGTAGCCTGGGCAGCCACGGCCGCAGGGCAAAGGGACAGTGCAAGAACAGCGCGCTTCATTAACCAAGTACCACCAAAATCAGAATCACGGCGATCAGTCTAACCCGAATCAAGGGGTGCGCAATGCTACCCTTACGTCTTGGTCTCGCCAGATATGGGTAGTTTGAGCCTTTTTTGCATAGATCATGGCAATTCCGACAATAAGACTCAGGTTGACATTGCCGACTAAATCACTCAGTTAAGCGTCCGTGAAAACTGTGCGGCGCCAAACGCGCACGCAGAGATGTCTGACAGGAAAGATACGAATCCCATGAACAAGTTATTAGCGGCCGCCAGCGCTCTGACTCTTTGTGTTGCCACTGCTGCCGTTGCCGGTGACGCGCCCGCAAAGGCCGATGTGCTGAACAATTACGCCAATATTGCCGAAGCCAAGTATGATGACAGCCTGATTGCCGCTAAGTCCCTGCAGGTCGCTGTCGACATTCTGATCGCCGATCCTTCGGAAGCGACCCTGAATGCGGCCCGCGCGGCGTGGATTGCAGCACGCGTTCCTTACCAGCAAACCGAGGTCTACCGTTTTGGCAACCCGATCGTCGATGACTGGGAAGGCAAAGTGAACGCGTGGCCACTGGATGAAGGCCTGATCGACTACGTTGACGCGGCTTATGGCGGCGCAACCGATGAAAACGAGTTTGCCGTCCTGAATGTCGTCGCCAATCCCAGCTTTGAGCTGTCGGGTGAAACCATTGACGCGACCGAAATCACTCCGGAACTGTTGGGCAAAACCCTTCATGAAGCAGACGGTATCGAAGCCAATGTCGCCACCGGCTATCACGCCATCGAATTCCTGCTGTGGGGCCAGGACCTGAACGGCCACGGCACCGGTGCAGGCAACCGCCCAGCGAGCGACTATGCCAAAGGTGACGATTGCACCGGCGGTAACTGCGACCGTCGCGGCCAATATCTGAGCGCGGCGACCGACCTGCTGGTCAGCGATCTGGAGTGGATGGCAGCCCAATGGGCAGAGGGTGGCGACGCCCGTGCGGCCCTGACCGAGAACGAAGCAGCTGGTGTCAGTGCAATTTTGACCGGCATGGGATCGCTGTCTTATGGCGAACAAGCCGGTGAGCGGATGCGTCTTGGCCTGATGCTGAACGATCCGGAAGAAGAGCATGATTGCTTCTCGGACAACACGCATAACAGCCACTACTATGACGGCCTCGGTGTGCAGAACGTTTATCTTGGCAGCTATACACGTATCGATGGTACATCTGTGTCCGGCGCATCGCTGGCAGATCTGGTGATCGCAACCGACCCAGCGCTGGACGCCGAGATGAAAGTCAAACTGTCGAACACCATGCAGGCTCTGGGTCGCCTCAAGTCGACCGCCGAGGCCGGTTTTGCCTATGACCAGATGCTGGAACGCGGCAACGCCGGTGGCGAAGCGCTGATCATGGGTGGCGTCAATGGTCTGGTCGACCAGACCAAGACGATCGAACGCATCGTGACTGCCCTGGAACTGGATCAGATCGATTTCGAAGGGTCGGACAGCCTGGATAACCCTGACGCGGTTTTCCAGTAAATCATCAATCGGTCGGGATACATGTTCTAAACCATGTGTCCCGACCTTCGGGGAACGCAAAGTTCCTATCTCAATAAATATCTGAAACCGGTCGAGTCGCCATGATCGTATGCCACTGCACAAATATCTCTGACCATGACATTCGTTCCGCCATTGATTGGATGCGGACGTCGGATGCCCAGACCATCATCACGCCCGGGAAAATTTACCATGCCCTTGGAAAATCGGCGGATTGTGGCGGGTGCATGCCCCTTATCCTAGACACGATGCGGTCAAACGATAATCTCGAAGTACCCATGCAACTTCGTGCGCTACGCACCGGAGTAACACAGGAGAGTGCAGATGAAGGGCGATCCAAAAGTCATCGACTACCTAAACAAGTCACTGCGGCATGAACTGACGGCCGTCAGCCAGTATTGGCTGCACTACAGGCTGCAAGATGATTGGGGCCTGAGCGGTATGGCCAAGAAAAGCCGCGAAGAAAGCATCGAAGAGATGCAGCACGCGGACAAGCTGATTGAGCGTATCTTATTCCTGGAGGGCCATCCCAACCTGCAGAAACTTGATCCTCTGCGCATTGGTCAGACTCCGAAAGAAACACTGGAATGCGACCTGGCTGCCGAAATCGATGCACGGGCGCTTTATAAAGAAGCACGCGAACACTGTCAGAGCGTCGGAGACTATGTGTCGATGGCCCTGTTCGAAGAGTTGATGTCCGATGAAGAGGGGCATATCGACTTTCTCGAAACGCAGCTCGACCTGCATGAAAGGATCGGCGAAGCCAACTATGCGCAACTTAACGCGTCGACAATGGACGAAAGCGAGTAACCTTATCGCTGCGTCGGTGGCCGCTTTGGTGGCCACCCCTTCTCTGTCAGCTGAGCTGCAGGATCTTCATCTCAAGGTTATCCCCCGGACTGACGCCGAACGTGCCCGCATTGCTGCGGTCATTGCCGTGCCCGATGACTTTCGTCAGCCCCAGAAGTTCGAGGAATTGTCAGCCGGGGCCGCGACGGTGCGCGCGCGCAACAATGCCGATGCATTTTCACAGCCGTCCGGCAACCTGGAATTCGAGCAGGAGCTGGATTTCAAGGTTGGCAACGGATTGTTCAAGAAAATCTGGGTCTCGTCGCCGTCATCGACGCTGGCGTCGGATGGGTTGGGACCGCTCTATAATGCGCGCTCCTGCCAGAGGTGCCACATAAAGGACGGGCGCGGACATACGCCAAACGGGCCGGATGACAATGCCATTTCGATGTTTCTAAGGGTGTCTATTCCAGGAAATGTCGGAGACGGGTATGCCGAGATCGAAGACTATCTCGCCACCCGGCCTGACCCGAACTACGGCGGTCAAATGCAGGATTTCGCGCTTGCTGGCCACCCCGCCGAGTATCGACTGAACCTCACGTACGAGGACGTTCCGGTCGCGCTGTCCGAAGGTGAGACAGCTTCGCTGCGCCGCCCAACCTACAGGGCCGCGGATCTGGGATATGGGCCATTACACCCACAGGCCATGCTCAGCCCTCGGGTGGCACCCCAAATGATTGGGCTTGGTCTGCTTGAGGCGATTCCGGTCGAGGATCTGCTGTCGAAAGCCGATCCGGACGATTTGGATGGGGATGGCGTTTCAGGCCGACCCAATATCGTCTGGTCGGTCGAATTTGGCGAACCGATGATGGGTCGATTTGGGCACAAGGCCGGGATGCCCACCGTAATGGAGCAATCAGCGGCGGCCTTCGCTGGGGATATTGGCATTTCCAGCCCGCTCTATCCGGACCCGCAAGGCGACTGCACCCAGGCTCAGATCAATTGCGTGAAGGCTCCGCACGGGGATCAGGACGTGCGTGTGTTTGAAATCGATCAAATCGGTATGGACCTGGTCGCGTTTTACAGTCGCAATCTGGGCGTTCCCGAACGCCGCGATGTTGATGATCCCGAAGTCTTACGGGGCAAAGAGGTTTTTCAAACCACCGGCTGCACCTCGTGCCACACGCCCGCCCATGTCACCCACCGCTTGAAAGACCAGCCCGAGCACAGTTTTCAGCTGATCTGGCCTTACACCGACCTGTTGTTGCACGACATGGGCGAAGGTCTGGCCGATAACCGCCCCGAAGCCCGCGCCACGGGGCGGGAATGGCGCACGGCACCGCTGTGGGGCATCGGTATGACCGAGCGTGTGTCCGGCCACACCCAATTTCTGCATGACGGGCGGGCGCGCTGCCTGCTCGAAGCGATCCTTTGGCATGGGGGCGAGGCACAATCTGCCCGCGATACCGTCGTGTCCATGCCCAAAGCTGATCGTGACGCCCTGATCCGTTTTCTGGAGAGCCTTTGACCATGCGCGCCCTAGCCCTGATCCCCTTTCTTTTATTGCCTGTTTCTGCCGCATCACAGGATCGCACTCCAATCCTGACGGATGTGAGCGAAGCCCACATATTACCCCGCTTCTCGACACTGGCTGAAGCGACAGAGGCGTTGACAACAACAGCCCGAACAGATTGCGACCCGGCCTCGGCAGACCTGCGGGCCGCATATGGCACTGCTTTTGATAACTGGATCTCTGTCAGCCACCTGCGGTTCGGCCCCACGGAAACCGAGGATCGGGCCTTTGCTTTGGCGTTTTGGCCCGACACCAAAGGCTTCACACCCAAGGCGTTGTCGCAGCTTATTGCCGAGGAAGACGCGGCCGTAACCAATGCCGAAGCGTTTTCGCACATATCCGTCGCGGGTCGTGGGTTCTTTGCCTTGGAACGCATGATCTATGACCCCGCTTTTGCGGAACAGGGGACTGCTGCGTATCGCTGCGCTTTGATCCAGGCGATTGCCTCGGATATCGATGCAAATGCCGATGCGATCGCCAACGATTGGCAAAGCTATGCTCTGACGTTGATACAGCCCGGTGCGAAAAGCCCCTACCGTTCCGCGGATGAAGCCATGCAAGAACTGTTCAAATCGCTGTCCACCGGCCTTCAGTTTACCGCAGATACGCGGCTTGGCCGGCCGCTGGGAACATTTGACCGCCCTCGCCCCAAACGAGCCGAAGCGCGCAGGTCCGAGCGATCCTTGCGGCATGTTGAACTGTCGCTGATTGCACTGCGCGACCTCGCCGCACGCCTGTCCGCTGACCACCCTGATATCGCCGACGATCTGGACTTGTCCTTTGGGATCGCCATTACCGACGCCCAGTCCATCGACGATCCGGCTTTGGCCGGGATTGCTTCGCCACAGGGTCGTTTTAGGGTTGAGGCCCTACAGCAATCAATCAATGACATCCGTATGATCGCAGCCTCCGAGCTCGGCCCGACATTGGGCATCAATGCTGGCTTCAACTCACTGGACGGAGACTGATCCATGACCAGTCGCCGCCATTTTCTCGCCGGGCTCGCCGCGACGACGCTGTCCCCCATTCGGGGTTGGGCGTCGGTGGGCGCGCCCGACTTTCTGGCGGCAGGTCTGTTCCCTGATGGGTCGTACCGGTTGGCCGGGTTGGATGCGCTAGGCACAATCCGGTTCTCACTGCCCTTACCCGCTCGCGGCCATGCCGCTGCCGCCCACCCGTTCAAAGCGCAGGCCGTCGCCTTTGCGCGGCGGCCTGGTACGTTTGCGATGGTCATCGATTGCGCAACTGGATCAGAATTAGCCGTGCTTCAAGCGCCCGCCGGACGCCATTTCTATGGCCACGGTACGTTTTCAGCGGATGGTGAACGGTTCTATGCAACCGAGAATGACTACGAGGCCGGGGAAGGCCGGATCAGTGTCTGGGACGCCAACAGTTTTGTGCGATTGGGTGAGTTTTCCTCGGGCGGCATAGGCCCACATGACATGCGGCTGATGCCAGATGGCCAGACGCTGGTCATCGCAAATGGCGGGATCGAAACCCACCCGGATTCCGGCCGAACCAAGCTGAACCTGCCGACCATGCGGCCCAATCTGACCTATGTTGACCTGTCGGGCACCCCGCTTGAGCAGATGGAACTGCCCGGCGCGTTACGCAAAAACTCGATCCGTCATCTGGCTGTCCGAGGTGACGGGCTAGTCGCATTTGCCATGCAGTGGCAGGGTCCTCAGATCGACCATCCGCCCCTTTTGGGTTTGCACCGCCGCGGTAAGAAACCACGCCTGTTAACCGCGCCTGAAGCTGATCAAGCCACTCTGCAAGCATATGCGGGCAGTGTCGCATTTGCAGCCGATGGCCGTGCAGTCGCGATCACCTGTCCGCGCGGTAATGCGCTACATCGATTTGACGTGACCAGCGGCGCGTTTGAAGCCGGGTTTGCGCTCGACGATGTCTGTGGTCTGGGCACCAGTGCAGACGGGTTGGTGTTCACCACCGGAACAGGCGTTTTTGGCACGTTGATCGGCGCGCAACCTGCAGTCTCGGCGCGCCCGGATTGTCAGTGGGACAATCATCTGGTCCCCATCCACCGACACTTGTGAAATTCGGCAAACCCGGCCGCATAGTTTACACTTGGAAGAATCAAACCGCTACCGTATGGGCGGGGCGAAACTGTCACCCGAACAGCAAGGATTGACTTGATTGAAACATGCTCCCGCCGCACCGCATTTCATCTACGGGGTTGAGAAATGGGGCAAGGACCTTATCGAGGTGACGGAGCAGGGTGAGATCGGTCTGCGCAACCCCATGGTGCCCGATGCGGGCGCGATCAGCCTGCCCGGCATACTGCGAGACCTGGATCAGCGCGGCATCAAAGCACCGATGATTCTTCGCATCAGCTCGTATCTGGAGCACGAGATTGCCCATATCAACGAAAGCTTTCATGAAGCTATTGCACGGGTTGATTACAAGGGCAGCTATCGCGGCGTGTTCCCGATCAAGGTAAATCAACAGGCTCAGGTGATCGACCGAATTGTCGAGTTCGGAAAGACTTACAACTATGGGCTCGAGGCCGGATCAAAACCCGAGCTGGTGATTGCCCTCGCCCATCGACTGGCCAACGAGGCGCTGATCGTCTGCAATGGTGTCAAGGATGCCGAGTTTATCCAGCTGGCAATCCTCAGTCGCAAGATCGGGTTCAACACTGTCATCGTTCTGGAAAGCCCGAAAGAGGCCGACACGGTGATCGAGGTCTATAACGAGCTGGGCATCGAACCCCTGATCGGCGTGCGGGTCAAACTGACCAATCAGATTAGCGGTAAGTGGGAAGAAAGCTCGGGCGACCGCTCGGCCTTTGGCATGAACACTGATCAGTTGGTAGCGGTAGTGGACAAGCTGCGCGACGCCGGGCTGTTACATTGCCTGAAGCTGCAGCACTCGCATCTGGGTTCACAGGTGCAGGACGTCAACGATGTGCGACGCGCTGTCGGCGAGGCCTGCCGGTACTATACCGAGCTCACGCGCGAAGGCGTGCCGCTGACCCATCTTGACCTCGGCGGCGGCATGGGCGTCGATTACACGGGCGAGAAGAAGGCCGCCGAGAACTCGATCAACTACACGGTCGATGAATACTGCGCCAACGTGGTCGAAACCGTGGCCTATGCGATGGATGAGGCCGAGGTGACCCACCCGACACTGGTCACCGAAAGCGGGCGTGCGGTGGTGGCGACATCTTCGATGCTGGTGTTCAACGTGTTGGAAAGCACGCTCTATGACGCGCCGACCGGCCCCAAGGTCGAACCCGACGATCACCACCTGGTCTCGGACCTTGCGGCGATCAACGGATACCTCAGCAGCGACCGCTTGCAGGAATGCTGGAACGATGCCAACTTTTATCGCAACGAACTGCGCGCACTTTTTAGACGCGGCTACGTCGACCTGCGCCAGATGGCCCGTGCCGAGCGAATTTACCTGTCGCTGATGGCACGGCTCAAAGCACTGGCTGCCAGCGATGATCTGGAGACAGACGTAAACGACCAACTTGAGAAAGTGGCCGATATCTACCACTGCAACTTCTCGCTGTTTCAATCCCTTCCGGATGTCTGGGCCATCGACCAGTTGCACCCGATCGTGCCGTTGCAAGGGCTGAACCAGACGCCCGACCGCCGTGCAGTGCTGTCCGATATCACCTGCGACAGCGACGGCAAAATCGACCGATTCATTCTGGCCGACGGCGTCTCGCCCAGCCTTCCTGTGCACTCTCTGCCCGAGGAGGAAGAGTATTTCATGGGTGTTTTCTTTGTCGGCGCCTATCAGGAAACACTGGGCGATCTGCACAACCTGTTCGGCGACACCAACGTGGTCACCATCGACCTGCGCGCCGACGGCGGCTTTGACCTGCTGCACGAACAAGAGGGCGACACGATCAGCCAGGTCCTGTCCTATGTCGAGTTCGACCCGACCGATTGCGTCGCCGCCTTTCGCAAAATGGTGGACGAGGCGATCTCGACCGGTACTCTGAAAGCCAACGACCGCAAAACCCTGATGAGCGCTTATCGCGATTCAATCAACGGCTACACCTATTACGAATAACCCCCTGAGAGGAGATCACCCCCATGGGCACTTTGAGTGGCAAAACACTGGTTGTCGGCGCGGGCGGCGTATCCCACGCCGCTGTGCACAAGATGGCAATGAATTCGGACATCTTCACCGAAATCACTCTGGCCAGCCGCACGAAATCGAAATGTGACGCCATCGCCAAAGCGGTCAAAACCCGTGCCGGGGTTGATATCGCCACAGCGGAACTGGACGCTTACAAGGTCGAAGACACGGTCAAACTGATCAAGCAAACCGGGGCCGAGTTGCTGGTGAACCTCGCCCTGCCCTATCAGGATCTGGTGCTGATGGACGCCTGCCTTGAGGCCGGTATCCACTATCTCGACACCGCAAACTATGAGCCCGAGGATGAGGCCAAGTTCGAATATCACTGGCAATGGGCCTATCAGGACAAGTTCAAAGCAGCCGGTCTGACAGCCATCCTCGGTTCGGGCTTCGATCCCGGCGTCACATCAGTGTTCGCCACCTGGCTGAAGAAACACAAGCTGGACACGATCCGCCAGATCGACGTGCTGGACGCCAATGGCGGCACCAACGATCAGGAGTTTGCCACCAACTTCAACCCGGAAATCAACCTGCGCGAAGTGTTGGCCGAAGTACGGCACTGGGAAAACGGAAAATGGCACCACAGCCCSGCSATGACCCATAAGGTCGAATACGACTTTCCCGCCATTGGGCCAAAGAACATGTACCTGATGTATCACGAAGAACTGGAATCGCTCTCGACCCACTTCCCCGAGATCGAGCGCGCCCGCTTCTGGATGACCTTCGGCGAYGCCTATATCACCCATGCCAAAGTGCTGGAAAACGTCGGTATGACCCGCATCGATCCRGTGATGCATGACGGCAAGRAAATCATCCCGATCCAGTTCCTGAAAACCCTGCTGCCCRATCCCGGCGATCTGGGCSAAGAAACCAAGGGCAAGGCCTGCATCGGCGACATCGCCACGGGTCAGGCCAAGGATGGCTCGGGCGAAAAGACCTACTACATCTACAACATCTGCGACCAYGAAGACTGCTTTGCCGAAGTCGGCAGCCAGGCGGTCAGCTACACCACMGGCGTCCCCGCCATGATCGGCGCGGCGCAGGTGCTGAAAGGCAACTGGGTGCAGCCCGGTGTCTGGAACATGGAACAGCTCGATCCAGATGACTTCATGGATATGCTCAACAAACATGGCCTGCCATGGCAGGTCCACGAACTCGACGGTCCGGTCGAATTCTGAAGCCACCTTCATCTTTTCCCAAATACTCCGGGGGTCCGGGGGCAAAGCCCCCGACCTCTCCATCCAATAGAGACCCCTGATATGTCCGCAACCACGACCTCAGAAGTATGCAAACCCTCGGCAATGGCGATGCCAGTGGCTAATCGGCGCCTGGGTCCTCCAGCGCAGATACGTAGACGTTGTCGACAGCTCAGTGTCCTACGACCCTATGGCACATCACCACCAGCATCTTGTCCACTGTCCAGCTGATCCGCCCGGTATAATGCGTTGATCGAACGCGGATCAGGCCGAAGACCTGCCGGCCAAATTCCACTTTCCCGCGGTTTGAGCCGTGACATGCATCGGCATGCCTTTTTGACCGAGTTGCCTGCCGCCCCTCGCATTCTCGAGGCCCTACCCGTCGTAACTTTGTGTTAAGTAACAGCGCAAACAGAATACGGGGCCAACTGCGTCTACTCGTTGACATCGGGTGCTTCGGTCACGTGGCTGGATAGCAGCGACGGGCATAATCTGACCGATATCGCCTTACAATGCAGCGAGATTTCCCGGATCACTATCTGTGGTTCGCCTGTGAAAAAGCTGACGTTCAGCAGATGCGTGCAGCATCCAAGGCCAGGCAAGGCGACCTTACCAGCGCCTAGATTGCTGCGTATTCGACCAAATCAGAAAGCGAATCCGGAAATGCCTGAGACAACAAGCATCCTTTTGCTTCGGCACTTTACCAATGTTGACAAAATCGCACAGGAAAATTACGGCAGTGTAAGAACGGGTTAGAAACCGTCAGCCAGATTGCGCCATTGTATGCTGCAGTTCAGCCATTACTCAAAAAACTCATGTGACGTCGGGCGGGATCTCAATCCCACCTTCTTGCGCAGACATCCGAGGTGATCTTGCAAGTCCGCCGTGACTTAACCGCTCTGAAACACTTCGGCCAACTGGAGCCGCAATATGAACAAGAATTCGATAATTCTGGCAGTATTTCTCGCCATTCCTATCGACGGATTTGCCCAGAACACGACGCCACCGGCTACGCCGGAGCTCCTGGCTTTGCCACAACCAACCCTTGGCGCCAACGCGGTTACACAGGCCGCTCCACCAAGTAATATTGCAGACCCAGCGCCAGTGAAATCGCATACGACACGTCATGTAGCGACAGCCGGAACCGAAGGAGCAGAACCCGCGCTGCCCCGATCAAACGCGGATCCGGCTGCCACACAGGAAACTGATCTATGGCAGTCTACCCGGAGCGCGTCAGGGAAAGCGACCGAGTTTCTGAAGAATGGCGGGCCATCGATCTGGGCAATTGCCGCCCTGTCGGTCATTACCCTGTCTCTGATCTTGTGGAAGATCTGGCGACTTGCTCTGATCGGAGCATGGTCGCGCGGTAAGGCCGGGCAGGCTGTAACAAAGTTCGAATCTGGGGACCTGGACGGTGCGCTCTCGACGGTCAAAGGGCGTGCAGGCATACGATCCAAAGTTGTGGCCCATGCGATCCGTTCAATCCGGCAAATGCCAGAGGAACGTGCCCGCGAAGAAACCACGCGGGTGGCGAAACGCGAGATCGCGCAGGCTGGCACCGGTTTGCGGGCTTTAGAATTGATCGCCACCATTGCGCCATTGCTGGGTCTACTGGGAACGGTTCTGGGGATGATCGCTGCGTTTCAGGCCCTGCAGCAGGCAGGAAATCGCGCTGATCCAGCCCTGTTGGCTGGCGGTATCTGGGAAGCACTATTGACCACCGCTGCAGGCATGGCAGTCGCCATTCCTGCTTCGGCTGCCCTCACTTGGTTCGAGGCGGTGATCGATCGCATTCGACGCGATGTCGAGGACGGCGCGACCCGGTTGTTTGTAGCCCAGAAGCCAGAAGAGATCAGATTGGCAGCGGAGTAGGTCGATGTACTTCACCCTGCCACCCAGACCCCGGCGAAAACCAAGCCTGACGCCAATGATCGACGTGGTTTTCCTGTTGCTGGTCTTCTTCATGCTAGCATCTCGTTTTGGTGCGGATGCCATGCTGCCGCTACCACTGGCAGGTACGGGTGGTGAGTATAGCGGCCCACCGCGTCTGATCGACATCTACCCGGATCGGGTTGCATTAAATGGTGTTGATACTGCTGATCTTACACAGGCGCTGGTACCCCTGATGCAGTCGCCATCAGACATGCTGGTGCTGCGCGGTAAGGATGGCGCAACTTTGCAACGTATTGTCACGGTGACCGAAGCCTTGCGGCAAGCCGGGTATGTTTCTCTGGTTTTAGTCGACTGAGATGATGGATTTCTCGCCCCCCCCTACCAGAACGCGATCTGAATCCATCGTGCCGATGATCAACGTGGTCTTCCTGCTTCTCATCTTCTTCCTGATGACCTCGAGTCTGGCCACGCCTGAACCGTTCGAAGTCACCCCGCCCCGGGCCAGTTCGAAAACCGAACCACAAGTGGAACGTATTATTTATGTCGACAAGACGGGAAAAATCGCATTCGAAGGGATTGAAGGCGAGGCGGCGCTGACGGCAATCGCTTCCGTTAGTGAAACAAGCCCGGTCCTTCAACTCCGTGCAGATGCCGATCTTGAGGCGCGTGTGCTGGCCAAGTTGCTCAAAGAGCTGACCGCCGCTGGTCTGAGCCGCGTCGAATTGATTGTGACCGCGCAATGAAACACACGCTAGAGATCTTAATCTTTGTCACCCTGGCCCTGGTTCTCCATGTACTGGCCTTTGCACAAAAGCCAGTACATGGACAGCAATCCGGCGGCAGCAGCGGCGAAACCATGGTATCGATAGAGGCCGCAGCTGCTACAGTCACCAAAATGGTTGAAACTTGGGAACGCCCGCATGTCACGGTGCCAGACATTCAACCCACACTGACTACACCCGCCAATACTACGTCCATAGCAGCGACGGTTCCGCAGATCGATCTGAGCCCTGCACCACGTCCCGAGATGCGGTTGGCGACACCCCGGCCAGACAGTTTCGACGAATTCAAACCCGACGCGATCCAACCGCCGCCCCGGCCTCTTGTATCGGAACCAGAAGTAAAGGTTTCGTCGGACGCGCGACCAAAGTTGCGACCACCAAAAACACAACCGGAGCCAGCTCAGAAGGCCAAAAATACGTCCGCCGGTCGCAAGAAGGAAGTTGCAGCTGGTTCAGGTGGAGCGGCACAAGCCGGGACAGGTCGCACCAACGCGACGACCGGAAACCCCAGTCAGAACGCCAAACTGCAGGCCATTTGGGGCGCCAAAATCCGGGCGCGTATCGATCGGAGCAAACGTTTTCCCCGCAGAGCAAAGGCCAGCGGTGACGTGACCGTTGAACTGCACGTGTCGCGCGACGGACAGCTGCTGAGCTATCGCATTCGAAAATCTTCCGGTGTCGCTGTGCTGGACGATGCTGCAATGAAGGCCGTTGCCCATGCCGGACGGTTTCCGAAGGCGCCAAAAAATCTACCGGGCAACAAATTTGGCTTTTCCGTCTTGATCAGACTGGCACCGCGTTGACCAGCAATTTTGGTAGTTGAAACGCGCCGACAGTGAGGCACTCAGAGCACAACGAGAAAGCCGGTACAAAGCTCATTTCTGCGTGAGTTATGTTGCTCAATTCCAAACAACAGACACTAGGGTCAGGACTCGTTTTTGTTTCATAGCCAAAACATGTCGGTTGCGGCGAGAGCGATGGCAGACGAGAACACCTTTGACCACCTGTCGTATCGGGTTGCCATGCGGCGCCAGCCCCTGAACCTCCCGAACGTGATCTCGATACGGTTGCGCCGTTTAGGCCGGGGTCTGTCACACTTTACGGGCGTCTTGTGCTGATTGCGGTCGGAGATGCAGGCGCGTATCCCCTTGCCTTTCAACGCTTCTCTGAACCAATCAGCGCCGTAACCGCGATCTCCAAGCAGCCAGTCGACATCAGGCAAGCAGCTCAGCATAGCCCGTGCATCGATATCGTCGCGGACCTGCCCGGCGGTTAGAAACAGGTTCAGCGGGCGCCCTTGGCTGTCGCAGACGGCATGCAACTTGGTGTTCATGCTACCTTTGTTCGGCCGGTCAGCCGTCCAGAAGATGCTGGGTGAACCACTTTACTGCAGGCTTCGATACTGGTTCGAAATCCTTGACGTAAGCATCGAAATGTCCACCGGCGAGCGGCACGAGCTATCTGGGTTCAAGCGCGTTCTCGTAGGCTTGCAACGCCAGATCGGTAACAGTCAAAACATCCTCTATCGCCACCACCATCATGAGCGGCGTAGGACTAATAAAGCTGACATAGCTGCCGGGTTCATACTCGATAAACATCTCGACAGAGCGCAGAGTCACTTCATTGTGCTGGGATGGCGCGCGCGACATTTGGGTTTCGGTAAACCAAGTCCACCTGTCCGGTGGGGGAAGCGCCGATGGAGCGGCAGGATCCTGATCAACAATCGGGATCACGGTTGGCAGTTTTCCGTCGATCCGCACCTTGCGATCCTCATCAAATACCTGTCGCAGTCCGGCCATGTAATCAGGGCGGACAATCCTTTGCGCATTGCCGTGGCCGCTGGTGAATGGCACCTGCGACGCAACACATTTCACGCGCCTGTCGATTGCCGCAACAACAAGGACATAGCCGCCGCTATAACTCGATCCCCATACGCCGATCCGTTCAGCGTTGGTTTCTTTCAGAGACTGAGCAAACGTTATCGCATCTCGATAGTCCCGGATCTGTTGTCACGGATCAATTTCATAGCGCGGCTCGCCGTCGCCGGCGCCAAAGTTACGGTTATCCAAAACCACCGCCGCCATTCCTGCGTCAGCAAACGCTTCGGCAAAGCGCTCGAGATACATTTCTTTTACGGCCGAAAACCCGTGGGCCGTGACAATTGTCGGGACCGGGCCCTGCGCGCTCTCGGGGACATAGTGCCAACCGCGCAAGGTAACGCCATCTTCGGTCTTGAATTCGATATCGGTTCGCATGTTGTGTTCCTCTTACAAAGCACTCGAATTACCGGTGGAGCGTGGCTTCACCGAGTGTGTTCAAAATTTCGCTATTGAGCTAAATGCCCAACTTCAGCGTTGTCGGTCCTTTCCGGACTCCGAACCGGCAAAGAGACAACTTGCCTCCCGCAACCATCTGCATTTGCGTTTCTCGGTGAGCGTTCTGATCGCCCCCATCCTTTCAGCTTTGCTGTCGCGATTCTTGTACCACACGCGCGTGAATTGACTCTGGATGCACCACGACTCTAATTACGTGCATTGGTCAGATTACGACGCGCGACTTAACTCCAGATCTGTCGAAGATCTCCGGTTGGTTGGATGCCACTGCGATCCGTGTGAGGGGTTTCGCTCGGCATCTCAGATCAATCTGAATGATACAGATTATGTTGGAATTCTGTTTGAAATCTCAGGAACCGAGATCGCACGGCGGGATGACAAAGAGGAGGTTTTGCAACCCTGAGATTTTATCGACTGGGACAGTTCCACTCCGATGGAATTTCAGGTTCTGGAGCGGCTCAACAAAATGACCATTCTTGTTCCAAAGAAAACCATGCGGCAGGTATTGCCAAATCTCGACACGATTGTTGGAACCAAGATCACCTCAACGACAGGCATTTGCAACTGGGTGCCCACACGACACTTGAACTTGTGTCCGCCGGAGTGAGCGCGCTTCCAGAGCACTACCGCGATTCAACCGATGAGTTTTTTGACCGTGTGCGGTATTGCATATTGGAAAACCTTGCGGATCCGGACTTGTCGTCCACCGATATCGCCCAGTTGAATTCCATCTCGATACAGTACCTTCACAAGCTTTTTTCCACACTCGGTCTCTCCGTGTCGCGTTGGATCCGAAAGCAGAGACTCAATCGATGCCGAACGGCCCTTTTGTCCGGTTCGCGCCAAAAGTCGATCACCGAGATTGCCTTCGATTGGGGTTTCAACGACGCATCGCATTTCAGCCGCATTTTCAGAGCGGAATTTGGAACGACACCGCGGTCCCTACAGATGATGGCACGGGAGGAACACAGTGAGTCGTTTTCGACCAAGGGCGGAATCCTATCAACCGATGAGCTTTTTTGATTATCTCACGGCGAAAGGCTGGTTAGGTGGTTTGAGCTGATGTAGAACTTTGAAGAAGGATGGAATAAGCGAGAGATGGGTAGAACCACCCGCTGAATCACAGCGCACCATCCCTTGCAAAAACAGGTCATCATCTGCCCAGACAGAGTTTTCGAACAACGTCGTGTTTGGCGACAGAGTTTTTGCCCCGTCAAAGTGAACCAAGCCACAGGGGATAGTGATCCAAATCTCTCTCAAAACAATGTCTTTTGGCAAATGAGGCCCAACGATTTGAACCGCCCCGGGTTTACCGGAGAGTAAAACACTCCAAAGATGAGCCCTATTACGAAGAGACGACATACCCCCGCCTATCCAGCTAAACTGCGCGAACGCGGTGTTCGGCTGTTTCAAGAGAACCGCACCGATTACAGCAGCGATAGCGCGGGCTACCGTGCGAGTTCGCCACTTTGACCTGTAGTTTGACCTGGACTGCGGTATCTGGGTCGTAGAAGCGAAACGGTAAAATCGCGGCCACGTTAGAAAGGGCAGCGCTCCTAATCTGAGATTCAGTAAAAACTTCCAACACGAAGTCATTGACGGCGGCCCAACGTTACACAGCATGTGGAACGTCATTCAATTCTGACCCAATACGAAAAGCCGCCCTTCGTCGAAGCTGCGGTGATCGTCTCAAACCGGCCCAATTTTGCCGGATGCTGCGAACTGCAGGGATGACTGCAGTACTACCTAGAACCGGACTTTGCGGGACTTACGGAAAGATGCACAGCTGTTTGAAACCTTCAGATGGCAACCAACCGAATTTGAACGATTGCCAACTGCCTTTCGCTCTCGAAAACCATAGCTAATCTGATCAATCCGAACCGAGAATAGTAGCCAGATCATCCTGAGGCTCGTGCCGCGAGTCCATATCAAGACCGCTTTGAATGTGGTTCAGGTGAGAAATGAGAAGCTGTTCAGCCAGTTCCGGGTTCTGTGACTTGATCGCCTGCAGAATCTTGCTGTGTTCATCATCTGGGCAACTGGCGTTCTGCGACGACCCGAAAAGGCCAACTATGAGTGATGTGCGCGTAACCAACTCGCGCATCATTCGGAAGATGAACTTGTTGCCCGTTGCTTGCGCGAGCTTTGTATGGAATTCGCCGGACAACCGAATGATCTCAGTTCGCTCGTTCTTTTCGCGGGCCGCGTCCTCAAGGGCGATGTGATCGATGAGAACCGTCAGATCAATATCACCAGAGCTTTGAGCCAATTGCCGAACGAGCGGCGGTTCAATCAACATCCGAGCCGCAAATACGTCGGTCGCCTCGGACTTGTCAGGACAAGCAACATAAGCACCGCGATTTGACTGAAGCTTAATGAGCCCCTGACTCGAGAGCAGCAGAAGTGCCCGCCGAACCCGCATACGACCAACACCAAAGGTTTCGCACAGGCGTGCTTCACTCAGTTTGGTGTTTGGTGCCAGACGTTGTTCCATGACCGCCTTGTAGATGCGCTCAACAATGAAATTCTCATCCGATCCCGGATTGGGCGCCGTCTTACCTATGTTGCTTTGCTGAGGATTGGAGGACACAAGATCACTTTCGAAGTTGGTTAGTTGCGGGTTCGCTGACCGTAGACGCTTAAGCTCCAATCAGTCTAAGGCCAAGCATTAGAATTTGTCGACCAAAATGCAAAATATGTTGGCAAAGATTGTTAACAATCGTGAACTGACCCTGCGGCATGCGTGGGGATTCCATCTAACTGCCGGCCAAGAATGGCGCAAAATGCGTCGAAATTGAATTCAACGGGAGTTAAGAATGCAACGTAGAACACTAGTGAAAGCGGCCATAACTGCGGTGACGCTGACCGCACTTCAAGCAACCACCGCCCTTGCAGAAAACGCTGTTCTGAAAATTGGCTTTGTTGGCGTAACCAGCGGCCCTGCTGCGGCATGGGGTATTTCCAACCAACGCTCAATGGAGGCGCGCGCCGCCTGGATAAACGAGACCGGCGGTTACGAGATCGGCGGCACGACCTATGCTATTGAAATCGTGTCCTTTGATGATCAGAAAGACCCCAAACGTGCCATTGCAGGCATGGAAAAGATGGCTCAAGAAGGTATCCACTATGTTGTGGGGCCAAACGTTGACGACGGCGCGGCAGCTGTACGCCCCGTGGCTGAATCCAGCGGGATTATGTATTTCCCATACGCGTTTCCAAAGTCGCTCTATCAAGCGCCGGCTTCCAACGCCGTTTTGGGAATGGTTGCCAACTATCAGTCAGGCCCAGCCATCTACAAATATCTGATGGCAGAAAAGGGTGTTAAGACCGTCGCCTTTATCGCGGCAAACGAATCTGACCCCCTTAGCCAGCGCGACGGCGGGGTTGAAGCAGCAACCGCACTTGGCATGGAAGTTGTTTCATCCAACGTCACGTATCAAGTCGACACCACTGACTTCACACCGGTTTTGACGCCGATTATGCGCACACGCCCTGATCTGCTGGTATTGTCCGGCGTGTCACCTGCGAACGCACCACAGTTGATCCGCTCTGCTCGGGAATTGGGTTTTGAAGGCGTGATCTCAACCGAGACGGCGCAGGATGCCGGTGTTCTGGCGGAAGGTGCAGGCGATCTCGCAAATGGCTTCATCTCGGTTGGTGGTGCATCCACGCCCGAGCTCGCGTCGCCAATGATGAAAGAGTTTGTGCAGCGCTACACAGATATGTTTGGCGAGTATAACGACGAGTCCAACACCAAGGTGTATGCCTTGGAATATATCCTGGAAACGCTGAAGGCCGACCCATCCGCGATTACCGATGTGGATGCGTTCCAAGCGACAATGGACACGTTTGAAGCCCCAAACCCCTACATGAACGGCGATGCAAAGCTGCGTTATGTCGGCATGTCTTCCTTTGGCCAAAAGCGTCAGGTTGCAGTGCCATTGGTGGTAAACGTCTATCAGGACGGCCAGTTCGAAACGCTGTTCGTCGCTGAGGTCGACTAAAAACCCCCCTTCTGCTTTTAGGTTTCACCTGAGCAGAACTTTCCCTGGGTCGCTTTGGCCCAGGGCTCTTCCACGAAAGAAAATCGACATGGAACAGATACTGGCCAATGGCGTCTATCTGGGGTCTCAATACGCGATGATCGCGCTTGGTCTGACCCTGATCTTTGCCTTGATGAACGTCCTCAACTTTGCCCACGGACAGATGTACGTGATTGGTGGTTTCGTCACCTATACATTCTACGGTCAGTGGGGCGTGCCGTTCGTATTGGCTCTGGTTATGTCCTGCGTGACGCTGGCGATTCTCGGGGCGCTGATTGAGCGATACTTGTTTGCCCCCGTAATCAAGGGATCTGCCCGCGAAGAAAGTACGATGCTTCTTGCGGCAGGTATTGCCTTCTTCTTGGATGCGCTGATCTTGATCGTCTTTGGCGAAAAACAGCGGGGGGTTCCAAAGATCGTCGATGGGGTCTTCAACTATGACTTCCGCCTGATCATGCCTTATGACCGCATTCTGATCTGCGTCTTGGCGATCCTGTCGATCGTCGCGTTTATCGGCCTGATGCAATACACCAAGACCGGTCGTGCCTTGCGGGCGCTGGCCCAAGACCGAACCGCTGCTCAGTTGATGGGCGTAAATGTAAATCGTTACTCCATGATCGGCTTCGCGCTTGGCGCGATGTTGGCTGGATTGGTTGGGGGCCTTCTGGTGACGATTACCGGCGTGAACCTCGGCATGGGTGGGCCCACATCGATCAAGGCCTTCATGATGGTGATGATAGGCGGTGCCGGAGTGATCTCTGGCGCGATCTGGGGTGGTATCATCTTGGGCTTCATGGAGGCCATCGGCCTTGCTGTTCTGTCCCAATATGGTGACATCACGTACCTGCTGATTTTCATCTCGCTGATGATCTTCCTCGCCATCCGGCCTCAGGGCCTGATGGGCAAGCCGTGGGGTTGAGCTGATGAGGGGTTTTTCTGCAAAACAACTGGTTGGTATCAGCGTCTTCCTCCTCGCTATCTTTGTCGGCGTGCCGCTGCTCATCAACGCGACTGGCCGGTGGGATTTCTACTTTACCCTGACCTCTGTCGCTCTTTTGGCTATCGCCAGTGCGGGCGTCTGGCTGACATTCTACATTGGCCGGATCAACATTGGGCAAGGGGCATTTGCGCTGATCGGTGCCTACGTTTCGGCCATTCTGGTCGTCAAAGCCGGATGGTCCTTCTGGATATCACTACCGGCCGCCGGATTGTTTGCAGCGCTGGTTGCCGTGCTGATTGGCTTGCCGATCTTGCGCCTGCGCGGTGTCTACTTTGCGATGATCACGCTTGTCCTGACCCAAGTCGTGACGCTGACAGCATTGGCCCTGCCCATAACCAACGGGGCCAAAGGCATTTCGAACATTCCCCTTCCATCAGGTGTATCGATTCTTGGCATTCCGCTCATCCCGGATTTTGGCGCGATGGAAAATACCAAACTGGCATTCTACCTGACGGCCTGCATCCTGATGGTCGTGACATATGCCGCACTTTACCGACTGGTAAATTCTCGCCTCGGGCATCTCTGCCGTTCGATGCAGCAAAACGAAGAACTCGCCAGCTCCATAGGGGTGAACATCGCCTACATCCGCGTTGTGATCTTCGCGATCTCAAGCTTCTTTGGTGGCATCGGCGGGGCCATGTTTGGCTCTATCGCACAGTCAGTCTATCCCTCTACGTTTGTGGTGGCGGATTCCGTCAACTTCATGCTGAATTGCTTCCTCGGCGGCCTTGGATATGTCTTTGGTCCAATGCTGGGCACGCTGGTTCTGTACTTCGGCTGGGATCTTCTGTTCGAGATCGGCAAGTATCAGATGCTGGTCTATTCGATGATTTTGATCGCCGTGATCCGCTTTCTTCCAAACGGATTGCTGAGCTTGCGGTTCGGGAAAGGGGACAAAAAATGAGCCCTCTCATCCAAGTCAAAAATATCACCAAAAGATACGGTGGCCTCATAGCGAACAATGACATCAGCTTTGATGTGTCTGAGAATGAAATCCTTTCTGTGATCGGTCCTAACGGCGCGGGGAAGTCCACGTTGTTCAAAATGATTTCATCCTTCACACCCACCACATCTGGCGAAGTGCACTATCGCGGAGAGCGTATCTCCAACCTGAAACCCCATATTGTTGCCCGCAAAGGCGTTGTACGGACGTTTCAGGAGACGACGATCTTCAAAAGTATGACTGTACGCGAAAGCGTGGTGGTTGCTCAGCATCTGAGGGCCAAGGCGTCGCTTGCCGGGTATTTTTGGGGCTCCAAAACCGCCAAAGAAGACGTCTCGGCATTTGGCAGATATGCGGATGAGTTGCTGGAGTTCCTCGGAATGTCCGAGATTGCGGGTGAACTGGCCAGCAATCTGCCACAAGGCAATTTGCGCGCCCTTGGAATTGCTATTGGCCTTGCAACGGACCCCAAAGTGCTATTGCTGGACGAGCCCTTCGCGGGCATGAACCACGATGAAACGATGAACATGGTCGATCTCGTGCGCTCTGTCCGAGACGAACGTGGCGTGACAGTCATGCTGGTTGAACACGATATGCCCGCCGTGATGAACATTTCCGACCGGATTGTTGTGTTGAACTTCGGCGAAAAGATCGCCGAAGGCACGCCGTCCGAAATCCAGAACAATGAAAAAGTCATCGAGGCCTATCTGGGCAGCGCCGACGATGAGATCGGGATGTAAGCCATGACAGCCATGTTGGATTTCAAAGACGTCGAACTCTACTACGACCATGTCTATGCTCTGAAAGGTGTCTCGCTCAACGTGAATCAAGGCGAAACGGTTGCCTTGATCGGAGCGAATGGCGCGGGCAAATCGTCCATTTTGCGCGCCATTACGGGCTTGGCGAAACCTGTGAAAGGGTCCGTCACCTTCGAAGGGGAACGCGTAGACGGCAGCGACCCGTCCGCAATCGTCAAACGCGGCATTGCCATGGTGCCTGAGGGGAGGCGTGTGTTCCCGTTCATGTCCGTCAAAGACAACCTGATGATGGGGGCCTTCACCCGCTGAGAACGGCGGTGAGAAAGTCGACCACGGAAGCGGCGGGATGACCCTGCTGCGGGCGGCGTAAAAGTCGTCCATCTTTGCCCTTCTTTTCGTAACGGAGGGGGGCGGGAGGATCTTTTCCGTGGATTTGTATCGTAAAGTTCGTCTGGCCTGTGCCGAGGGCATGAGCCAGCGAGAAGCGGCCCGGCATTTCGGGATATCTCGTGACAGCGTTCGCAAGATTTTGGCGTTTTCGGTCCCGCCCGGCTACCGGCGGTCAGCACCGATCCGGCGGCCCAAGCTGGATGGGTTCACCGGGATCATTGATCAATGGTTGTCGGAAGATCGGCAACGACCGCGCAAACAGCGGCATACGGC
>NZ_OMPS01000001.1 GCF_900313035.1 Ruegeria sp. EL01
CCTCACGACCGCAGGTGATGCCGAAAAAGAACCGCAAGGCCACGATCCGCGTGTTGAAAGTCGAGGGCGTTACCCCGGTATCGGTCATGTGCAGTTGATAGGCGCGCAATTCCTCAGGCGTAGCTGTATCCGGCGGATGCCCGAGAAACGTAACGAAATCCTTGATTGCTCTGATGTGCGACTTCTGAGCTTTGTCGCCCATCCCCCGGATGCGCATGTCCTCCATCATCCGCGCACGCAGCGGGCTCATCTTCTCCTCTGTCATCGGAACCTCCTGTCATCAGATTGAGAAACCTCAATCGTCAGACAGGTCAGCGAGACCGCAAAATGCGGGCCTCATGGGATGCGCGCAACATCAGCCAAATGCGCCATTGCCGCGCGAGCGGCTTAGTCCATGGGCGGATGTGCGACTCAATATCATCTAATCTAAATTGCAGATGCCGTGAGCATGACGATTACTTCCAGCCCCACCTGTAACCGGTATGCTGTACAATCTAGGACAAGATTGCTATTTGGCCCGTTCCTGCAAATCATTGCAAACTTCAGACTAGAAAGGTGGTGTAAACCACATGCAGGTTAGTGTTCGCGACAACAATGTCGATCAGGCCCTTCGGGTTCTTAAGAAAAAGCTCCAGAAGGAAGGCGTTTTCCGAGAAATGAAGCTCAAGCAACATTTCGAGAAGCCGTCCGAGAAAAACGCGCGCCAGAAAGCTGAAGCGGTCCGCCGCGCCAGAAAGCTGGCACGTAAGAAGTTGGAACGCGAAGGATGATGTAATCATTCCTCGACGCTGAAAAGCAACCCCCGTTGTCCGATGGCAGCGGGGTTTTGCGTATCAACGGGCTATTTGGGACTGAGAGCGCTATAAATTAGCTTACAGCAGCACGCGTTTTGCATTGCCTAGAGAGCAGACGGTGTTCACGGATGAAGCGCCATCCCACGAAAACATCCACGCTCGCACAATCCTTTCTGCGCAGAGTCAGTCGAAGTAGTGCACCAGCGGGCGGGCGGCGCGGAAGATCTCAATCATCAGATCGATTGCCTCGTCGTCAAGCAGTAGAGCGTCTGGCAAATCTTTGCGGCATCCCAGGCCAGCCATTTTCAGATAGGGCGCAGCGGGGTCGTTACTTGCAAAGCCTTCCGGCACAGTACTCAACGCCTTTCGCGTGACAATTCCGTCTGGGAAAGTCCTCTTGAACTCAGGGTCGTCCAAGATGGTTGTCAAGCCGCTCGGATCATCGATCAAACGCGTTCGCATTCGGGCGAGCGCGGCCTTCGAGGGTTTGAAAAGTGCGGCACCTGCGTGGCAATTTCCTGGCTCGATGTGGAGATAGTATCCGAAGCTTTCTTCGGGATCACCAGCGTTGGCAAAAACATCCACGTCCGAGCGGTATAGAGCACGCCCGATGCGGTCTCGTGACTCCTGAAAGGATTTGGTGTAGCTTCGCTTCGGTTTGATCCCCGCCTCAGCCACTAAAGGATCAAAGCGATCAGCATAGTCGTGCAGTGTCATTGCGATACCAGCGAAATTACGCGAGGCGTCGTCGCGTTCTTCGCGGTGCTGGCCCATCCAGGCTTTGCGGTTGTTCATTCCGAGATTCGCAAGGAACGCAAATGTTTCTGGCTCTACCACGGGCGCAACTCCTGTTTCGCAGTTGCCAAGATGCCCAATACGGCTATCCCACCAAGTCACTTCAAAATTGCAGTCGGCCTACGCCGATTTATTCTGTGCCTTTTTGCCAGTTTTAATTGGCCTTTCCCCATGTCGTCCGGCAGTGCCGTTGAGCGCTTGATGCCAAGCAGGCTTCTTGACAGGGTTTGCACCCGGGCGCTTTGCCTTGGGTTTTTTGGATTTAGGCATTGGGTGTCCTCTCTTGGTTTCAGGCAGCCATAGAAGGTTTGAGACCGGATTGATACCACCCAGTTCGGGCGTGGACATGATGTTAAGCAACAGAGATCGACGCAGTTCAATCGTACCTCCATGTGAAAACTCATTAGAGTTAGTTTCGCCTCAACAACAGAATAGATCATTTCGGAATGCTGCGTCGCGTATGAACGGCAGCAATGGCGGGCCGCGTTGCAGCATGACAGGGTTCGGTCGAGCGACTGCTATGGGCCGCAAGCGATCAGGGCAGGGCACCTAGTCGCTCAACAATGTTCAGCAAGTGACCTAACGCCGTTAAACCGTTGGTCTGAGAGCCGTGTCAGCTTTCGGATGTTCACCATGCGTGTCGTAGTCGACAGTCATATTGCTGCATGCTGAGACAAGCTTCATAAGCCAAGATCAGCGTAATCCACCAAAATGCACAAAAAAATTTAAGTCTTTGAATTCTTGGGGAGACGCGTCTCATTATTTACGTACTCCGACAGGGTGGTTTCTGCGCCGGAACGGTACTGAGAATAATGATTATGTTAAATTTACTTTGGTGCGGGTGGAGGGACTTGAACCCCCACGCCTTGCGGCGCCAGAACCTAAATCTGGTGCGTCTACCAATTTCGCCACACCCGCAACCAAGCACCGAAGTGCCGGAATGAGGCGCTCAATAGCAAAGCTTGCATCCGAGTGCGAGAGGTAAAATCAGGCTGCCGTCAAGATTGTTGAAAGTAGCATCCAAGCATGGTTGCGATATTGCAGATACCTAGGGTTTGAACATGCTGATGGGTCGAACGAAGCAAGTGGTGCGAATAATCCGTCCGGCTCTTGGTCAATTGGGTTTTGTCACTTCGCCCGAATCCGTTTGATCAAGCTCTGCGAACACGCGATTTGCCTTTTTTCAATGTTGTTTTGTGAACTGGTATTACAGGCATGCTATGAAGCGCTTGGCAATTCTTGCATACGTTGAGTGCCTGGGTCTATGTCACGTTGAATCTCCGTTTCTAAAGCGCAGGAAAAGTTTCACAACGATACTCAATTAGGTCGCTTCAAGATCACCCTATATCCGTATGAGACATATACTAAATTTCTCATTCTCTTTCCATCCCAAAGACACGCCGTTGGCGACCCACAGTATCATGAAGGTCAATAGAACATTGTGCGAAGGATAGGCGCACATAATTCAAAACGGATGATTGACGAATAAGCGCAATTTCAGTTTTCTGACCAGAGCCGAGGAAGCTTTCAGCACCTGATCGAGGCGAAAATACCTCCATCAATGGCTGTCATTCAGAGTGGCGTCATCCCGGACGGCACACTAACACCCGCAAAGGTTGAGACATTCCTGCGCCGCGACACCACATTTGCGCCACAATTCAAACGCCAAAAGATCTTATTCGCGTCAAAATAACACCGCCTTGAAGGTTCTTGTTAGAGGCAAGGACTTAAAGAGTCTTCTTCGCCGTTCCGGTACCCGTACGAGTTTTCCGCTCAACTCCACAACAAGGTGTTTGCTGTGACCGATTTGAACCACTCTACCACTGCTTCGGAGCAAGACGCTGTCTTCTTCGCTCGTGAAAGCTTTCTCGGAGAGCTCAAGACCCTAAACCGGGATTATCCGAATACGGGTTTTGGCATCTCCCTACGCACCCACTCTGGCGAGCACTATCTGCTGGCCAATGCGCGCATGCCGTTACCAGCGGCAAAATCCGACGGGTTTCCAACCGGACGACGCGTCGCAAGCCTGGAAAACGGCGATCGCTTTAGTTCGATCGAGGTTATGGCTGATTCCCTGGCCTATGAAACCATTTCGCCACGGGCCGAGGCCGAGATCTTGGGGAATGCGATAGAACTGATTGCCCGTATTGATACATTGACCGGCATCCCTGCCGGTGGTGTTCCACAAGAACCCCAGATCGCTGCAACGGGAACCGGAGGCTGATAATGGCGCGCAACGACCACCTTTTATCTGTCGGTAACGAAGCGCTGGCGCCTATGACGTCAGCAATGACCTCGCTGACCGCGCAGATAGACCAATTGACTGAGGTGGCCGATGCACGGTCCTCGGCGCGGCTGGCCACGCTTAAGACGCGGATGGAGAACTTTACCGCCAGCGTTACGATGGTTGGTCAGGTCAAGGCCGGAAAATCGTCGATTGTGAACATTCTTGCAGGTCGCCCTGGGCTGCTGCCGTCAGATGTGAACCCGTGGACGTCCGTTGTGACGACCCTGAACATCAACACGCGCACGCACGGCGATACGAAATCTAAGTTTACATTCTTTGAGCAGGAAGAATGGGACAACCTGATGGTCGGTGGTGGTCGTTTGGGCGAATTGGCCAATCGGGCCGGTGCCGACGACGAAATGGATGACATTCGTCGCCAAATTGGGGAAATGAAAGCCAAGTCCGAAGAGCGGTTGGGCAAACATTTCGATCTGGTTCTGGGCCAGAGCCACCAGTATGAGTATTTCGACGAAGAGCTGATCCAGCGCTACGTCTGCCTCGGTGATGAGGACGATCCTGACATTGATCCCAAAACAGGGCGCTTTGCTGATGTGACCAAGTCAGCGGAACTGTATATGGACATTCCGCAATACCCGGTCGCACTAAAGCTGTGTGACACACCCGGCGTAAACGATACCTTCATGGTGCGCGAGCAGATCACGTTGCGCAGTCTCCGCGGATCTGAGGTGTGTATTGTCGTGTTGGCGGCCAGTCAGGCGCTGACGACAATGGATATGGCGCTGATGCGGATCATCTCTCAGTTCGAAAACCGTCAAATCATTCTATTCGTGAACCGCATCGATGAATTGTCGGATCCGGTCACTCAGGTGCCCGAGATCCGTGACAGGATTCAGGACACGCTGAAACAGAACAACATCGACAAGAATGCAAGCGTTGTGTTCGGTAGCGCCTTGTGGGCCGAAGCTGCCTTAACTGGCAATCCGGATATTCTGACCGAGGAATCCCGCGAGGCCCTGAACACGTTCTACCTGGCAGCGGGCTTTGGCGATCAGGCGGCCTCGCTCGACAAGATCTGGGCCCTGTCCGGCCTTCCCGATCTGCTGCTTGCCATGAGCGAACGCATCGCCGAGGGTGCAGGCACGCGTCTGCTGGATCGGGTTCGTCATCGTGCGCGCAACATCGCTAGTCAGATCCGCGCAACAGCTGTTGCTAAAACCCTGTCCAGTGGCGAAGGCGTTGTACGCGATTTGGATGGTGTATCGCCAGAAGACGCGATCGCAACCGTTTCCGCCGAATACGAAAAGAAAGTTGCAGACCTGACAGTGGCATTGCGTGACAAGATACTGGAGCGGCTGAACTCTGCCGAAGCCAACTTTGTCAAACGCGCGACGGATTCCCTGATCTCGCATTTGGAGATGAATGGAGAGCAAGGAACCTGGCAGTATGATCCGGCCGGGCTGCGAACCCTGCAAAAAGCGGCATATTTCAGTTTTGCGCGATCTATGCGGAAAGACGCAGGTGCGCTGTATTCCGCTGCTGCTGCAGATGTAGAGACACTGTATCATAAGCTTCTTGGCAATCATTTGGGTGAATTCAGTATCGAAGCGCCCATTGTCCCTCGTGTTCCGCCGCCACTTGGCATTGGCCGTACCATCGCGCTTGATCTTCAGAGCACTTGGTGGCGGCGTTGGTGGCAAAAGCGCAAGGGTTTCGAGGCGTATGCAGCGGACTACACGCGCTTGATTGCATCCGAAGCGAATTCGATCACCAAGGATATTGAGGAAAATCAGGTCGCTGCCGTGCTGGAGAATGTTCGGGCAATTCTGGCTGATTTCATGCGCGAGCAAAAAGAAACTCTGCTGAGCATCTCGGCTTCTGCCGAGAAGGACGGAGGCCAGAATTCTGCGCTAATGGCAGGTTTACAGCAACAGAAGTCTCGGGACGACATCCTGGGCGACATCCTTAAAGATCTGAGCAACGAAGCGGCATGAGCGAACAAATGGCAAAAGAATCAACAACCCGCTTCATTTCGCCTAAGGCGTGGGAACGCATCGAGCAATGGTCTCGTCGCAAGCCGGTCTTCGCTCTGATGGGAGAATTCAGTGCCGGTAAATCGACGCTTATGAACTTTCTGTTGCGAACGCAGACGTTGCCAACGCAAGTCACCGCAACGCAACTGCCGCCCGTGTGGTTCAGCTGGGGCAATCAATCAGCCTATGTTAAGCGTCAGGACGGCAGCACAGAAGATATTGAACTGGATCAGCTTGAAGCGGTTGGTGTGAACGACGCGCAGTTCATCCGAATTTTCCTTGAGGCTGATATCCTTGAGGCCGTTGATCTGATCGACACGCCCGGAATTTCGGACCCTAAGATATCGACAGATGTCTGGCAGCGCGCTGTTGGGCAGGCCAACGGTGTCTTGTGGTGTACCCATGCCACCCAAGCATGGCGAGAAACCGAGCGTGCAACGTGGGTCTCGCTGCCCGATCGGCTGCAAAACAACTCTCTGTTGCTGGTCACTCGGGCGGATGCACTGGGACAGAAAGACCGTCAAAAGGTGCTGCGTCGCGTTAATCGCGAAGCCGGCCATTTGTTCAACCGCTCGATCCTGTTCTCTGCCCGGGACGCGATTACCGCACGGGATAAAACCGGCGATGCCGAGATGTGGTCGCGCAGCGGCGGCGGCAAAATGATCGATAGCTTCCTCGAGATTACCGAGCACATCATGGACACCCGTGCGGATCAGTTGGCACGGTACCAGATCGACAAAAGCATGTCCGACGCGCCCAAAGTTCAACCTTTGCGCCCGGCATCAAAATCCGCCGAGCTGGAAACGGGTGCAGAAGGTACCTCGCCGTTGAAGTTGGTGAACCCTCTGACCGATGGCACAGACATTGATCAGGCAGAATCTTCAGTTGTGACCAGCTTCCCGGTGCGCCCTGCTCGGGTGGAGCGGCGCTCTGACGATGCGGAACGGACGCGAATTGACTCGGAGGAGGCCGAGCGGCTGCGGGCGGAAATGGTGCCCGAAGCAGAGCCGGTGGCAGGACCTGCCGACAGCAACGATGACGAGTTGCGTGCCTTCTTCAAGGATACGTCCAACGGTCCGCTTGATCTGAGCAGCATGTCCGAGTCCAACCGGGATGATGACGATCTCGACCTGCTTGATGACCCGGACTTTGATGACGACATCGAGGAAGAAACCCTCTTCGACAACGACCCCACCGAAGACGAATTGCAGGTTGAAGAGGCGGATAACTCAGAAGATCTTCTGGCTTCTCTCAACGAGTCCCTGGCGGACACAACCAAAGTCGAAAGCAAAGAACCGGAACCCGTTGAACCAGCGGAAGATCGCGGCATTGAAGTCTCGGTCTCTTCCATTACGGCCCTGATGGCTGAGCAATCGAATGACAACGTTGACGATTATGAGCCCGAACCAGAATCCAACGGGTTGATCGAGGTTGAAAGCGCACCGCAGCCCGTGGATGCCGGTGAGATCAAAGAAACCGCCGCGGGTGAAATGATTGATGTATCCGTCGATTCGATGTTGAGCGCGTCGTCTATGTGGCAGGAAATCGTCGGCAGAGAAGACCTTCCTGAAGATGCGGATGGATTGATGAACGTCTTCAAAGCCTTTCTTGCTGAATTTGACCAGATCGCCGTCGAACACAATGCGCGACAAGTAAAGGAGTCCTTACGTCCAATCCCGACAGCCAGCGAAAACAGTGGCGCAGAATGGCATATGTTGTAATGGAATCCGAATCAAGGTAACGGATAATTTGTAATGGAAAACAGATAGTTATATGTCGATCCAGGCCGCACTTGAATCCGCAATGGACACCATACCCGACTGTATTGCAGGCGGGTATGTTGACATGGAAACGGGTATGCTTTTGGGAACATGTCTTACTGATCAAGACAGTGCCAATGTCTTGGATGCGCTGGCGGTTGCCGTGGCGAATTTGTTCCAGGGACGTGGCGTTGCGGCTTTTGAAACGTTGTTACGGCAGGCGGGAACGGAAGACGCGGGAAATCCGGGATTTGGTGAAATCGCAGTGTTTTCGCAAGACCGGTTGAACATCTTTTTGCGAACCCAAGAATATCCGGATCACGTGGTTTGCTACATCTGTCGGCACAGCGCGAATGTCGGTTTGGCACTAACAAAGTCACATCTCAGCTTGGGGCCGGTTGCGGCCGCAGTTTGAGCGGGACCAGAGGGGGTCACGTCATGATGGATACTGACATACTGGACATGCTCGAAGATATCGGGCGGTCGTCGGTGGCAAGATTGTCGCCGGCCGTTTTGGTTTCTGGTGACGCTGCTGCGACCCGCCGCGTGGAAATTCTGCGTGTCATTCGCGGAACCGTTCTGCCGCGCCGTCTGGAGTTCACTGCAGCAAATGGCGACTGCCTGGCGATCGAGGTTAACAGCTCGCGGGTCACAGATGTCTTCCAGGTTCGATCAGGACCTATTCCTGATTTTGCCACCGAGGCGCGCGAAGATTTGGTTGGCAAACTGGCACAGATTGTTTCGGATATCTCCAGCGCCCCTGCCCCGTTGGAATTGGTGTCGCTGAAACCGGATACAGCGCTTGAAGCTGATGACGTCGGCATCACACTCAGCGAAATTGAAGCCGCGTGTGAGCAGATTGAGCTGCCTTCTGAACCCATTGTGTCGGTTGTGCAGGAAACCGAAGAAGCGCCCGCTACCGTACAATCTGAAGAAGACATTGTCGAGCAGAGGGAAAGCCTGGCTCAGGACTTTTTTGACGGGGTCCACCGTTTTTCGACCGGGCGTGTTTTGATGGCAAGTGCGGATGGGGAGGCGCTGCGTTTCGAAGGGCAATGCGCGCCTGACGGAACAATGCAACCAGATCAAAATTTGCTGGCGCGTTTCGCTGCAGATCTGGCGGGTTGGGACAACGATACAGAGACAGAACTAAACCACCCCCAACTGATCGTGATGCGCCCTTCGGGTGGAAAAGGCGCAGGTCTGGCCGTTGTACATGACGGCGAGCAAATTGCAGTTGCTGTGCATGAAGCGCGCAAATTGGGCGCGGTTGTCAATCTTTGGAGTTCGCTTCTGGAGACGGGAAAATGACTCCGTCCGTAACATTTATAAATTCGAATAATTCAGTTTATTGTTTCAAGTTTCAGGATAGTAGTTATGAGTGAATCTAGTCGTCGCGAGTTAATTCGCATTGCCGAAGATATGAACGAGATCAGCAACGATGAAACGCGTCAGTTTATTTCGCGTATTGTCGGTGATCTAACCAACCTTAAACCTTCGATCGCATTTGTTGGGCAAATCAAAGCCGGAAAATCCCGTTTGATAAATGGATTTACCGGTCAGGCAGAATACCTGCCATCAGACGTTAACCCGTGGACGACTGTCATCACGGATATGCATTTTGGACACCCGTCCGGGCGGACCGATGGGGCAGAGTTTCACTTCTTCGATAATCACCAGTGGCAATCCTTGATCGTCGAAGGTGAAGAGTTGCGCAACATGTTCCCGGATGACGAGGACAGCTACAAACGCGAGATGATCGAAGAACAGGTCGAGGCGATGCAAGTCCGGGCGCGGCGGCGACTGGGCGATAGCTACGAACAATTGCTTGGCCAACACCATGATTTGGACCATCTGACGTCGGACGACCTTGCGCGGTATGTCTGCGCAGGTGATGACCCGGCCGATGACGGCGTCTTGGATCCGGGCAGTGACCGGGGTTTGTACAGCGACATCACCCGCAAGGCCGAGGTGTATTTTGACGTCGGCCATTTCCCGTTTCCATTAACCGTGACTGACACGCCCGGCGTAAACGACCCACTGCTGATCCGCGAAGAGATCTCGCGCCAGTATCTGAAGGAATCCGACTTCTTTGTTGTCGTCCTTTCGGCACATCAGGCCCTATCACGAGCTGATCTGAAGCTGTTCAGGCTGATGCAGGCCTTGGAGCTTGGTCAGATCGTCGTTTTCATCAACCGCGTCGACGAATTAGGTGATGGGGCAGAAGACGCCACGAAAGTGCGCGCAGACGTTATGGAAGGGCTCGAAAAAGCACTTGGGAACGCGGATATCGATGTATCGATGGGCAGTGCTCAGTGGGCACATTTCGCGCTGACCGGCGATGAGACGGGTATAAACCATGATCACGTCCTGGCTTGGCTGCGCGCCCATCCTGAACAGATGAAACAGTATCTGGACGGCGTGGAAGAGATCAAACAGGGTCCCGGCCCGATCAGTCGCGAGGCGGTCTTGCGCTTTGCGGCAATGATAGCCTCTGGTTTGCCGGATTTGCGCCGCCATGTAACACAAGCTTTGACTGATGGCCCACGTAATGAACAATTGCGGATGGCATGGCAGCATCTCAACAGTTTCGCCCGGGGCGAGCTGGAGCGGTCTCAGGCTCATCTGCGTGTGCTGGAAGATGACAACGCGGCCAATTTGGCCAGCGCAGATGAAAACGACAAAACCCTGGCCGACCTGCGCAGTCTTGTTGCGGGCAAAACGCAAGAGATTACCCAGGACATGGACGATGTCCTGGCAAATCTGCGCGGCGTTATGGATGACACCGTGGCCGAAGCTGTTTCCGCCGTCGTTCGGGGGTCTGGCGGGCAATCGCCCTTGCTGGCCAAAGGCGGCGCAACCGAACTGAATTTCACACCCTTGCGCGAGCGGATGAGAGAACTGGTTCAAGGTGCATCCCAGGTGGTTCGGCAACGCATGCTAAGCGAACTCTATGCGATTGACATGCAAAGCAACGCCGCACTCCGAGCTCTGCCCGGCTGGCAGGAACCCGTCGACAACCGCATGAACACCAGCGCTGTGCGCTGGTTCCGTCCGGATACCACGGCACTGACACGTGGAATTACAGTTGAATTGCGTGTAAACTGGTTATCGCGCCTGATTTCTCGCAACAGCGTCGTGTCACGCGCGGAAAAGATGATCGTGCAGGAATTCGAATTGATCGGCGACGATCTGATTGACACTGCGCGGGATGACCTGTCTGAAAGACTGACTACGGTTCTGGATCACTATCTGGCTTTGCTGGCCGGGCATCTTGAACACAGATCCGGAACCGATGAAACAAATGCACAGGCCGAAGCGCAAGTCGCATTCGACCGGGCGCGCCGCATCGCAGATGAGCTGGAGACAGCCTTTGGCACAAACATTGCGGAAGAACGACAAGCAGAGGCTGCGGAATGATTGAATTTCCCGGAACCGAAAAGGAAGTGCGT
Organism: Ruegeria sp. EL01; assembly: GCF_900313035.1. Taxonomy (GTDB): domain Bacteria; phylum Pseudomonadota; class Alphaproteobacteria; order Rhodobacterales; family Rhodobacteraceae; genus Ruegeria. The sequence goes on from NZ_OMPS01000001.1 coordinate 11,080, forward strand.
CAGCTTGAGCGCTTTCTGAACGCGTCAGAAGACTTGCCATCGGACGCGGCTTTGGATGACATGCGCGCACGGGCTCTGGCCCATGCCGAACGTCTGTCCAATGCGGTAAATATCGGTTTCGCCGGAGAGTTTGGGGCTGGAAAGTCAAGCCTTGCCAACATGTTGGCCGGCGCAGATATCTTGCCGACCGGGCCACAACACCTGAAATTGCCACTGGTGATTGTCGCTTATGCGGACGCACCTGAAACCACCGTGGGTTGGTGGGAAAAGGAACCCAAGACTTATTCCGGGATCGCGCTGGAAAAGGCGGCGGCGGACAATCCTGATTTCATCTCCGTGGGTCTTAACACGCCTGCCCTTAAAGAAATCTCGTTGTTTGATTTGCCAGGCTCGGGTGCACTGGATGATACGTATAAGCAGACTCTGGATCTGTTGAAATTCGTCGACTGTGCCATCTGGTGCACCAATGGTACCAATGCCTGGCGCGAGACTGAACGCCATCTTTGGGCCCAGGTTCCATCTAAATTGCGCGAGAACAGCCTGTTGGCGGTCACCCATTCGGACTTGCCGCCTGTCCATGATGCGCTGGATCGTGTTTTGGCCCGTTTGAACAAGGAAAAGGGCGCCATGTTCCGCACTGTTGTGCCAATCGGCACGCCAGTTGCGGTCCGCGCCATGGCACAAGAGCCCGAGCCTGATTTCAAGCTTTGGGAAACTTGCGGAGGGCAAAATCTGGCGGAACAGGTGCTCGAGGTCGCCTCAAACCGGCGCCAGTGCGACCTTGACGCCGCGCGCAAGGACCTGCAGCAGGACTTCTTGCCATTTCTTGAAACGCTGCAGGGGCCGGAGCCCGAACAGACCGAGAGCGATGGCACGTCGATGCAAGCCACCCTTGGATCTGCATTGCCCCCGCTGAACAACCCCATTCTTGAGGATTGGCTGGCAGCCATCGCCAGTATCTACGAGGATCTACGTGAATCCACGGATATCGAACCCGCCGCTTTTTTGCAAAGTTGTCAGGAAATTGTCGAGGATTTTGCCGAGCGCCTGGAGCAAGGCGATGAAATCGATCCCGATGCCGACTGGATTCCGGCTGAGTTCGAGAAAGCGACAGATCTGTTGCTGCTGCTACAATTCGAGAGTGGCAACGCACCCCTGAAGGATGCAATCAGCATTCTGGCACAGCTGAGTGACAACCTTGCCTGGGCCGGTAGCACCGTTCCAGAATCACAGTCCAAAACCGGAACCTGACGCGTTCACGCTTAGATTGCGCGGCTTCGCGGCGATTCGAAGGCGCGCAGAATCAGCCCTACATTGTTTCGAATTCGTAGACCAACCGTCTGAATCGGGTGGATCAGTTTTCACATTTCATCCCCTAGGTCTCGATATATAGTGTTTGTATATGGGAGAAATACCATATATAGAAATACGACAAAAACGATCCATAGTGAAGCCATGAGGCGGCCCCAATAAAGTCAAATTTGAAACGTCTAACCGTTCTCAAGTGTCCTGCGTTTGTTTTGGTTGTGAGTTCGTGGGTTATTTACGCAGTTATTAATGCCGCTAAACGAGTAGAACGGGCGTAAAGTAATGAGCCACAATCAGGCTGTCGGTGCATCGCACGACGAACCAAAAATCGAAGGACTGCAACCTGGCGCAAAGCTTCTGCGCGGGCAGTATGAAATTCTTCGCTTCCTCAGCAATGGTGGGTTTGGAATAACCTACCTAGCGCGCGATAGCCTGGAACGCGACGTCGTCATCAAAGAGTGTTACCCCGGCGCCTTATGCCGTCGGAACGGCGATTTGGTCGAACCAGCCGATTCCGCAAACAAGGACGATCTGCGCGCAATTATCGACCTTTTCATTTTGGAAGCCCGCAACCACGCGCGGTTGGTGCATCCCAATATCGTTGACGTACATCAGGTCTTTGAAGACAACGACACCGCTTACATCGCGATGGATTTGATCCGAGGGTGCGATCTGCTCGACTATGTCGAAAATCCCGAAAACGACGGCGGACCTGACTTTATTGTTCAGGTCACCGAAAAGATGCTGTCGGCGGTCTCATTCATCCATCAAAGCGGTATGCTGCATCGGGACATCTCGCCCGACAACATCCTGATAGACGAGAATGGCGACCCTATCCTGATCGACTTTGGGGCAGCACGCGAACAGGCAGCAAATAAGTCGGTTGCACTTATGACCCTTCGCGTCATCAAGGACGGGTATTCACCCCATGAATTCTACGTTCGCGGTGCCGAACAAGGCCCCAGCAGCGATCTCTATGTTCTGGCTGCTACCTTGTATCACGCCATCAGTGGCGAGCGCCCTATCGACGGACAAACCCGCCTGAACGCCTTCAATAACGGTCAGGATGACCCTTATCAGCCGCTTTCCGGTCGTTTCGGCGGCTACCCAGATGGGTTCCTGGAGGCGCTGGACAAAGCGATGGAAGTGCACGCCACCGACCGTCTGGACACAGCGCTGGATTGGTTGCGAATGTTCCGCGGTCCGGGCGTGATGTTTGACACGTTTGCCTATCGTCCCGTGTCCGTCATCGTCGGCATGGACCGGAAGGACAAAGAAGAAGAACAGGCAAGGATCAAGGCAGAAAGCGAAAATGCCGAAGCCGTTGTAACCGCCCTGCTGGCCGGTAACGCAGATATCGCACTGGGCAACGAAGACAAGAAAGATGACGAGCCTGCAAAGTTCTCTGGCAAAGAGGACAACGCGGTTGCCGTAGATACTGTGGTTCAGAGCGGGTCAGGCGGCAACGGCAAACTGATCGCAGGCGTGGCCCTTGTGGCGTTGGCCGTTGCCGCAGGTGGTTTCTTTGTGATGTCTGGCGATAAGGCCGAACCAACCGCAGACACGACAACTGCGGCAACAGTCGCAGTCACCCAATCTTCACAATCTGAGGCGGAACAAGTGGCTTCCGAGTCAGAAACACCGGCCGCTTTGGCGCCTGAGCCAGCATCGGTCGTTGAAAACGCGCCAGAACCAGAAAGCGTTGCGGCGCAGCCTGTCGAGCAGGAACAGGCCGAAACTGCGGAAATAGCTGCCACAGAAGCAGCCTCCGCAGAATCAAAAACGACTGAGGCTGAACCTCAGGCTATCGAACTGGCGACAGACCAAGGGCCCAAAGCCGCTCTGGATGGGTCAGTCAATCTCGCTGAAACGCAGGTCTCGTTTGCGCATTGGGATGTAGAGATCCCGTTCGACATATCCCGTCGTCGCGCATCAACCGGCAATGTGATTGCAATCACCAGTATCGACCCCGGCGTTGATATGGCAGTCGTCGGTGAATGGGTGACCCGTGGGGCGGCGATTTTCACGTTGAATGGCAAGCCAATTCGATCGGACGCATCTTTTGCCGCGCAAGTGCTGGACAATCTCCAGGTGGATCCCGATGGCTATACGCGCGTGGCAGCTCGCTACCGTTCCCTTGGTAAAACCCGAGCGAACAATGGGCTGCTGGCGCTGCCTGTCATTCGTTCGGTAGGTCTTGAAAATGGCTACGCGTTCACCATTCGCGGAATCGGCGAAGCCGAATGGCAGACCGAGGTTTTGAGTGTTCCTGCCGAAAGCGTGGGCACGCTTCAGAAAAATGATGTCCTGCTGAGTGACGCACAAACCGGAATGGCTTTCGATGGGTCAGAGAGTTTGGATGCATTGTTGGCCGAACTTGTTTCGGAAAATCAGGCTGAGGCGCGCTTTATCGTGTTGCGAAATGGTGCCGAAGCCGCCGCGGCCATGCCATTAGCGCAGGAGTGAATGACCGGTTCAAGAAGATCTGCCAGCGTTTGTTTGCTGAGGGTGGCACCCCAAGTCTAGGCCACCTTGGCGGGAACCGGCGCGCCGCAGAAAGCTAAGAGTTTTCTCGGTTGATCAATGTTGTAGTAGCCGCTGCGCCACCGTGCGCAGGGGTAAGTAGAAGCCCAACGGCGCAAGTTACGCGCCACCAAACTTAAGGTGTCGACACCATGTTCAAATATAAAAGCCCTCTCAGCCGGCTTCTCGAAGGTGCCGGCAAAGCCCAGGATGACGGTGTTGTAGAAAGCGCAGCACCCGCTGAGGACAAGCAGGAGCCGATCGCCGATTTCAATGCCCTGCGAGCAGCCTTGGCTGGCGGAAACATGGCATCTGAAACTTACGAGGAAACGGACGAGCTGATCCCCGAAGGAAAGATGCCAGACTTTGAGGACCCCAAAGTTGACGTCGCTGAGGACGAAAAAGCCGCAGATGAAGCCATTGCGCCTGATGCCACGGTCGAAACCGTGGAAACCACGGCTGAGGTTCCTGCTGTAGAGTCTGCAGAGGGTTCGAGTGAGAACGATCAGGTCCTAACCCTCCATCTGACGGAGCACGACGCAGTCGGCGACGACGACGTTGTATCCAACGTCGAAGAGATCGCAGCGGACACAGCTGAGGTTGTTGTCGATATCTCGGCCCCGACGTCCGAGGCGACGCCGGAACCAGTTGAACAACCCGTGACCGAACCGGCACCGGTCGAAGACCGCCGGTCTCGTGTCAAAACAACCTTCCTTGGTTTTGAACGCGCTGACACGCATGTTCAGGATCTGATCGAAACAGCGGCACCAGTCGCAAAAACGGAAACCGCTCAGGAATCCTTTCCAGTGGGATGGTTGGTTGTGACGTCTGGCCCGGGTCGGGGTGCCAGCATCGGCTTGACAGAAGGCCTGATGCAGATTGGGCGCAACGATGATCAGGCCATCCAACTTGATTTCGGCGACACTGGGATCTCGCGGTCCAACCACGCTGTGATCGCGTATGATCCTGAAGATCGAAAGTGTTACCTGGGCCATGGAGGTAAAGCCAATCTTGTGCGGCTGAACGGCAAACCAGTCCTGAGTACGGTTCCACTATCCAGCGGGGACCTGATCCGGATCAGCGAAACCTCTGTGCGTTTTGTTGCCTTCTGTGACGACGGTTTTGATTGGCGGGAATCCTGATAGATGTTGGCGACCCCGGCATATGATATTGCGCTGATCCTGGATCAGGGACAGCGCGATTCGCAGGAAGACGCGATTGCTTCGCGCGTGTTTGACGCGGCGGGTTCGGGTTATATCGTTATCGCCGATGGAATGGGTGGCCACGAAGCAGGCGAGGTTGCATCAGAGATGGTGATTTCCGCTTGGCGCGACTCTCTGGACAACGAGCTTGAAAAAGACAACTCGGCCGAGGCCACGTTGGTTGATACGCTTCCTTTGGCGGCAATGCAGGCCAATGCGGCAATAGCAAGTCATAACGAAGAACAAGGTGATGGGTTCAACATGGGGTCCACCCTTCTGGGTGTGCTGTTACTGGATCAGCGCGTGTTTTGGATTTCGATCGGGGACAGCCCGCTTTATCTTTTCCGAAACGGCGACTTGCGCCAAATCAACGAAGATCACTCGATGGCACCGATGATCGACGCGCAAGCAGCTCAGGGGCTTCTGACAGAAGCCGAGGCGCAAGCCCATCCTGACCGGAACCAGTTGACTTCGGTCGTGATGGGCGCAGCAATCCCTCAGGTTGATTGCCCGGAAGAGCCGCTGACACTGACGCCGGAGGACCTTCTCATTTTGGGCAGCGACGGGCTGCAATATCTGAACAACACCGAGATACAAACCATCCTGAGCCACAATTCACAGGCATTGGCCCAGGACATCGCGGACTCGTTATTGCAGGCGCTGCAGGTCAAAAACGATCCGGATCAGGACAACCTATCAATTGCAGTCGTGAAACTGAAGAGAACCTAAAAAGGCAAAGCAACAGTAACTATGAGAAAACATCTGATCATATCCAGCCTGGCACTAGCCGCTGCTACCGGCGCGGCCTCAGCCCAGGAGGCGTGTTCGACCTATGAGATTCAGCGCGGCGACAGCCTGCGTGATCTGTCGATAAAGGTTTACGCGACCGAAGACTTCCGCATCCTCTATGACGCCAACCGGGATGTCATCGGCTCAAACCCGAACATTATTCGGGTCGGCGATGTCCTCACCATGCCCTGCCTGGAAGAGATTGGGCGCGAACCGGTTCTGGCAGACACCGAGGCAGAACGGCTTGCCGCCACAATGGCAGCGGAACTGGTGAAAGCTGCAGAAGCGCGTGCCGAAAAGGCCATCGCAGAAGCCGAAGCCCGTGTCGCCGCGGCAGAAGCCGAAGCGCAACAAGCCAGCCAAGATGCCGTAGTTGCCGCCAAGGCCGAAGCGGAAAAAGAGATCGAGGCGGCCCGTGCCGAAGGCGCTGCTCTGATCCGTGACGCTGGAGTGGCTGCGCGCCCCGAATTTGGCGACCGCCAGCTGCTGTTGATTACAAGTGGAAACTACGCGCCCTTTACGGATGAGGCGCTACCGCATCGCGGCCTGTACACACAATTGGTAGAGACCGCGATGCTACGCGCTGCACCCGAGCAGTCTTATAAGATCCAGTTCGTAAATGACTGGTCTTCGCATCTGGATCTTCTTATGCCGACGCTGGCTTTCGACGGAACGTTTCCGTGGTCGCGTCCGAATTGCGAAGCGGCCGAAACTCTATCCGAAAACGATCGTTCGCGTTGTGAAACCTACAACTTCTCGAACCCGTTCTACGAAGTTGTGGATACGTTCTTCGCGCGAAGCGGCTCGGGCTATGAACAAACTCTGACCTATGCTGACTTTGCGGGCACGACGATCTGCCGTCCCGAAGGCTGGTCTTTGTCACATATGGATGTGGTCGGCCTTTATGAACCTGCCGTTACTTTGATGCGACCGGTATCACCGGATGACTGCTTCCATGCCGTGATGGAAGGAACAGCAGATATTGTCGCGATCGAGGCTCATCTGGCGGTCGAGGCAATCGGGCGCCTGGGCTACGAACATCGCATTATCGAAAATCCAAACCTGGCGGCCATCAAGTCGCTTAACGTCATGACCCACAAAGATAATCCCGATGGGGAAGCGATCCTTGAGACGTTGAATCAGGGTTTGGCAATCATGCAGCAATCCGGCGAATGGCGCGATATCGTGTCAGCCGCCCTGCGGTATCAAATGGAAAATGGATAGGGCTCCAAAAAGCCCGATAAATCAAAAGTCTGGAGGAAGTGGACATGTTTGAATTCAATCTTAAGAAAGTTGTGATGTCGGCCACCGCCGTCACCGCTTTGAGCGCCGGTGCCGCCGCTGCTCAGGAAGCTTGTACTAACTATACTGTTGCAGATGGTGACACGATGGCCACGATCGCCATCGCGGCCTATGGCTCATCGAACTATCAGCCGATCTTCAACGCCAACCGGAACGTGATCACGAACCCCGGCGCGCTTGAACCGGGCTTGGTTCTGGCCTTGCCTTGTGAAGATGGCAGCCTGCCCAACGGCCAAAGCGCCCAGGATCTCATCGCGGCAGAAGAACAGCGCGCGGCAAGCGTCAAACGCTCGAATGTCTACGCCCCGCCGATCAAGATGGTGGCTGGCAACGGATGGGAACCGTTTACAAGTGAAGCGTTGGGCGGTGGCGGCATCATGACCCGTCTGGCGACCACCAGTCTTCAGCGTGCTGGCAACAGCCGTGACTACTCTGTCAGCTTTGTAGATGACTGGAGCTCGCATTTGGATACTCTCTTGCCACTTGGCGCGTTTGATATCTCAATTGCCTGGACCGTGCCGGATTGTACCAACCGCACCTATGAATGGTCTGCGGAAACCGAAGCCCGGTGTACCCAGTTTGTCGCTTCCGTTCCGGTCTATGATATCGTTGGTGGCTTCTTCACCCTGCCGGAAAGCGAATACGCAAAGGCGACAACCTTCAAAGATCTAGAAGGCTCGACCCTTTGTCGTATGGCGGGTTGGAGCATGGTGGTGCTGGAAGAAGTCGGCCTGAACCGCGAAAACACAACTGTGGTTCAGCCTAATTCAGCGCGCGAGTGCCTTGATGCCGTTCTGACCGGCACCGCTGATGTTGCTTCGTTCGAAGTTGACCTGTTCGCGGCGACCATGAAAGAGATGGGCTTGACCTCAGCCGACCTTACCGAAAACCCATATGTCTCGACTTTGTCTTCAATGAGCTTCCTTGCCCATCGGACCAACCCGTTTGCGCGTGAGTATATTGCGATGATGAACAAGGGTCTGATCGAAATGCGCGAATCCGGCGAATGGTACGCGATCATCTCGGACACCCTGCGCGAGCAGAACGAAAAGTTGAACGCAGCTTCGAACTGATCCCTCGGTTCAGCTGATAGACTGGGGCTGGTCTTTGACCGGCCCCTTTTTATTTGTCGAGCAGCAATTGGTCCAAACGACCGGACAATCCCTCGGGCGGAATCAACCGGGCCAGTTTTCGAATCAAACGGGCCCCGCCAAATCGAAGCCATTGGTTTTGCCGCGCGGCCCAATATGTGGCCTTGCCAATCCCCAGTTTTTTCAAGTCGTTCCTGGGAACCCAAAATTTCCCATGATCAACCGCTTCATATGGGTGCAAGTAAACGTGCGGAACGACTCCCGTACTTTTTGCCTGGGTAATCAAATCCCGCGCAACCGTATCAGGCGCAAGCTTCAAGTAAGTGCCTCCCAGTCGTATTTGTGGACCACTGCCTTTGTACTTCCCGGAAAACAATGGAATCAGTTGCAATTCCGACAAGGTCATCGAATTGGAAAACTGCTGACATTCATCCGCACTTCCAAAGAAAGACGAGCTATCATAGTCGAAGTAGCGCTCGATCAGCTTGTAGTGCTCAGGCGTGTTTCGGTTCAGGCGGAATTTTGGGGCACGAAATCCCCGGACCGAAGTGTTTGCAGCCTGTTCTAAACTGTCCTTTGCCCACGCCAGCATCTGCTCAATCGTCGCAGCCGATTGCCGGTCCATGCTGTCGTGATAGTGGTAGTGGCAGGCAATTTCGTGCCCTTGTTTTGCAATATGTGCCACAAGATCAGGGGCTTTTTCGGCAACAACGCCCGTACAGAAAAAGGTGGCCGTGCAGCCGCTCGGGCCACCATGATCCTGCAGAAAGGTGGCGATAGTCTCATAACTTCGCCAAAGCGCATCAACCCGAAGCGGTCCTGTGTCCCAAACACCAAGCTCACGCTTCAGGTCGTGCGAGAAATCTTCGAAATCGATGCTTAGAAACACGCGATCACGCCACTGCTTTGCTTGGGCTTTCCTCTTTCAGTGCTTCGCGAAGCACAACAAAATCACCAATCACCAAAGCATCAACACCCGAGGCTGCAAAGGTCGCGCAGGCGTTTTCCGGAGTGTAAACGATGGGTTCCTGAATGTTGAACGAGGTGTTCAACAAGACCGGCACGCCGGTTTTCTCGCCGAATTTGGTCAGCAGCGCATGATACAGCGGGTTGGCCGACTGCGATACCGTATGCACGCGGGCAGTCTGGTCCGTATGGGTTATCGCCGGAATATCTGCGGCGCGTTCGTCGCGAACGCGGGCAACGATGTTCATATACGGGCTGGATTGATCGATCTCGAAAAAGTCCGAAGCGGCCTCTTCTGCTACGCTGGGTGCAAAGGGGCGAAAATGCTCTCGTTTCTTGATCTTTGCATTGATGTCGTCGCGAATGCTGTCCTTTCGCGAGTCAGCGAGGAAGGACCGCGTACCAAGTGCTCGGGGGCCAAATTCGGCACGACCCTGAAACCAGGCGATGATCTTGCCATCGGCCAGCAGGCCGGTCACTTGTTCAAGAAATTCAGCCTGGCCCAGTGCTGTTTGTGGCTGCGCGCAGCAGCTATCCAGGGCCGTGGTAATGGCAGCAGTATCCCATTCCGCCCCTTGATAGGGATTACGGACCGACGTCAGATCAACTTTGTCATGGGGAACGCAGGCCAACGCCGCGCCCACCGCGCATCCCGCATCATGCGGCGCGGGTGGGATGATGATTTCGTCAAACGTATCTTTCGAAATCAATGTTCCGTTGGCTGTCACGTTGAGCGCGCACCCGCCTGAAATGACCAACTTGCGCAAATCGGGGTTTGCTTTGCGAACCGGACCAAGAATGTGATGCAGCGCGTCTTCAAATGCCGCCTGAACCGAGGCTGCTAGGTCGATGTGGCGTTCATTCGGGGCAGTTCCCGGCGTTCGCGCCTCTCCGAACAGCTCTTCAAGACGCGGGTGGAACACACCGCGCAGGGCAGAGTGATAGTCGCACAGCGTGGTGTTAACGCGATAGCCACCATTATCTTCGAGAAGCAGAATTTCCTTGAGGATCGCATCGCGATAGATGGGTTTGCCGTAAGGCGCCAAACCCATCATCTTGTATTCGCCTTCCAGCATCTTGAAGCCAAGAAAGCCGGTGAACGCAGAATAAAAATGTCCCAAAGAGTTGGGCCAGCGGTGATCCGCTATACCTTCGCGTTTGCCATTGCGGACAGTGGTCACAATAGTCGAGCTTTCTTCGCCACCGCCATCATAGGAAAGCGATACAAAGCTGTCCCAATCGCGCATCGCCTCGGCATAAAGTTGATGGGTCAGGTGGTGATTGATGTAGTGCAGTTTAAAGTCGCATGGGCCATGTTCAGTCGTCAGGATCTTCCGGACGCGGAACAAGTCCATCCAGCCACTTTCCTGCGGGCCTTCCGTTGCGGATTTTGATGAGAACAATGCGCCGATACGGGTTGTCACACTTTTTGCCGCCGATGGGCTTTGCAAGATCTTGCGTACCGTACCAACGCCACGTCCAGCCATCCGCCACGGCTGCCAATAGACGGCAACCTCATCGATATCTGAAAACTCCAGCCCACCGATTCGCAGAACTTCGGTGATCGCATGATGCGGAAATGCGCCGTCATTCTTGACCCGCGTCAACCGCTCCTCTTCGACTGCGGCAACCAATTTGCCATCTACAAACAGCGCCGCTGCACTGTTATTCATCGTCGCTAAACCCAATATTACTGACATAACCTAAAACACCTTTGGCCAAATATACTGCCGATAACCGGCACAGAGTAACGGTCAGAGCATTGGTGGCGCAAGGTCGTAGGTCACTTAAGCGGGCTAAAAATTTACAGCATTGGATCGGAACGGCCCGATAGGCTGAAAAACAAATACAAATACCCGCTTTGGCAGCTAGTCGGCGGCCAAATACAGGAGCTGAACTGGCCCTGATTTGCGAACAATCATACAGATGTCGCGAATCCGTTCACAAAATCGGGCGTTGCATTTGAGCTATAGCGAAAGCAACAAAAGAGTGTTTACAAGACCCCTGCCCCATCTGTTAGGTTGATGGCGATAAATTTGGCATTTGGTTCGGTTTAAGATTTTCAGGTTTGCATATGTTCCCATATCGCCAAAGTTTGGTCTCGCCAGAGCATGCGGGATATTGGCTTGAATGTTGCAAAGACAGTTCGTTAGGAAGGGTTTGGGCCCTGATTGTGCTGCAAGCGGTGGCATGACCTGTTGAATCTGAAACCGGCCAGTTTGGTGAGGTGTTTAAGATGAAGATTCTGTCTTTCAAATCTGGCCACGATGGCACCGTCGCCGGCGTCGACAGCGCCGATGACAGCCTTTTGTTTTCGTATGAAGCCGAAAAGAACAGCTTCCCCCGATATACACCGGTAACCCCGGACACGTTTATTGATGCTGGCCTGTGGTTCAAAGACTTGCCAGATGTCCTTGCGCTGAGTGGCTGGTCCAGCAATGGCACTGATCACGTGACAACATCAGGAGCCGGATATTTCGGAATTGGGCCTGGGTCAGAAACGGTCGGCAAACGCACGTTCTTTGGCAAAACACTCGATTATTATACCTCGACCCATGAGCGTGCCCATATCTGGTGCAGCTATGCATTGTCGCCTTTTGCGCAGGGAGAGCCCTGTTACGTGCTGCTTTGGGAAGGCGTACTTGGCGACTTTTATGAAATCGACCGCAACCTGAACATTCACCATCGCGGGCGCGTGATGACTTCACCAGGCACGCGCTTTGCGTTCCTATATGCTTTGGCTGATCCGGATTTCCCAATCTCTGGCGGTGAGTTGCGGCCAGCAGACCCGGGCCGTTTGATGGCCGCTTGTGCTTTCGGCGAAAGCGGTCCAGCCGAGGAAGAAGAACAGGTGTTGATCGATCAAATTCTGTCGATAGACACAACGACTGACCCTTTGCGCAAAAGCTCTTTTGTTAATTCACCGTATTTCAACATCGGAACAGACAGCCAAAGGCTGAAGAACCTGGCCACCAAACTGTCGGACGCGATTTTCCAACAGTTCCACGAGTTTGCGGAAACACATCTGCAAGAGGGTTATCCTCTGATCATTGCCGGCGGCTGCGGCTTGAATGGGAACTGGAACACCAAGTGGGAGAAAAACGGCCTGTTCAAGGATGTGTTTGTCCCGCCAACCACCGGGGATTCCGGGTGCGCGATTGGCACGGCTGTCGACGCGATGCGTCATTTCACCGGGCGTGCCAAGTTGAATTGGTCTGTCTATTCAGGCCAGTCCTTCTGCGACGACAAGGCCAATCTCGACGGGCTTACAGCGACAGAACTAAACCTTAAGGATGTGGCGCAGGCGTTGTATGATGGGAAGATCATCGGCTGGACCCGTGGCAACTGCGAGATTGGCCCGCGCGCGCTTGGCAATCGCTCGATATTGGCTGCACCGTTCAACGCGGAAACGCGGGCGCGGCTGAACCGGATCAAAGGGCGCGCGGAAAACAGCCCTGTTGCACCATCATGTCTGGAAGAAGATGCGCCGCTGCATTTCGATCTGGAAGGGTCGTCACCCTATATGCTGAGCTTCCAACAGGTTATAGACCCCAAACTCGCGGCGGTCACTCATGTGGATGGTTCCGCTCGCGTGCAAACCGTGCGGCGCGATCAAAACGCCTTTTTCTACGACCTACTGGCAGAGTTCAAAGCCATCTCGGGCGTTGGTGTATTGTGTAACACTTCACTGAACTTCAAAAATTCAGGCTTTATCAATTCAACGAGTGATTTGGCCCACTATGCCCGACAAGTAGGATTAGACGGGTTTGTGGCGGGCAATACATTTTATGAGATTGGTAGCATTTAAGCCTAACAGCTTTGTTGTTTGAGGCACCCGGGCAAAAAAAGAGTATCATGAAGAGTGTAACGCGTTATTTGTTGACGAGTATTGAAGGAGGTCGGTCGTGAACACCGTCCGTTCAAATAGACTGGCTCGACCAGATGTCCTTTGGTGCGCCTGTATCGCCATGGTCGCCACAATCATGTTTGTCGCGGCGACGCCATGGGGCATTGGTATCCGTCCGGATTCTGCATTTTACCTAAGTTTTCCATACTTTTTGCAGGGCAATTCCCCGGGCTATGTCTGGGCGATCGATATTGTTTCTGCGTTTGGCCTCGACAGCATCGCGGCCGCAACGGTTTTGAACGTTGCGTTTCTTATTCTGACCGCCGTCACCGTGTATGGCCTGGTCCGTGGGTTCGGTGCGACGCGCCTCATCGCTGTTTTGTCTGCTGTTTTGATTTTGACTTCGCCGCTTGTGTTTGAACTGCACGTCACGGTCCTGTCGGAGGCGATGTTCATATTCCTTCTCGTTGCCTCGTTGAGCTTACTGAGTGTCTACGCGGGAACAGGATCGGTTCGTTTCTTGCTTCTGGCGGGGCTTGTCTCGGTCTTGGTTTTCCTGACACGCTTTAATGGCGCGCCTGTTTGGGTTGTGGGCGTCCTGACAGCCTTATTTCTCGGCTCTGGAAACGTAAAAACGCGCGTGTTGCACGCACTTGCTTTTGTTGCCGTTGTCGCGGCTCCGCTGCTTCTGTGGTCTGTTATCGAAGCCAAAACCGGTGGCACAGGGCTGGGGCGTGAATTTGGGTTCCTTGGCAACGCAACCATTGGCATTTTAATGCAAGGGGCAAACTCGATCTGGGTTTCCTTTTTCCCAAGCGTTGTCCCTGGATTTGTGAAAGCCGTAGCAGCGCTGGCTTTGATTGGTCTGCTGGCTGCTGTTGTCTGGTACGGGGCCGAACGACACGTATTTTCTATGGATGGATCTCAATCCAACGCAAAGCTTGTCGCCTTCCCCCTGATATCAGCGGTCTACATCTTCGGTCATTTTGCACTCTTGCTAGTGTCGATATTGATCGAACCAAACCTGCCACTTAAGCCCTCATACTTTGCGCCGGTTTATGTGCTGATTGTCGTGATTGGCGCACAATGCTGCGTGATGTTGCGTGAAGACGGAAAGACACGCGCGCAGGCTTTGCTTGGAAACGGTTTGTTGGTTTTTGGAGCGTTGGTTCTGGCATCGAATCTCATTAGAACTGGTGTGTTGATTTCCAGTTTCCGCAGCGAAGGAATATTTTTCTCGGGTCCTCAGTGGGTGCAGTCACCTTTGGTGTCTGAAATCAACAGTTTGGCGCCCGACGTATTTGTCTACACCAACGCACCCGACGTGGTGCACCTGTTGACCGGCAAAGGGACGACATGGTTGCCAATGAAGTTCGATCGCCGCACCGGCAAAGAACACCCAAGACGCCCCTACAACAAAACCATAAGCGAGATGCGTGAAGGTCTCGCCCAAGGGAAAGCTGTTGTCGCCTACTTCGACGAGATTACCTGGCGGTTCTATCTGCCGACCCAACAAGAGCTGACCGAAGAACTGAACCTGAAACAGGTCGTTCGGACAACAGATGGAACTCTTTTACACTCAAACATGAATTAACTGCGTGCTCGTTGGCGTATCCTCAAGTTACTATCGCCCTGAATTAAAAGACTCGAGGACAGGCCATGCTCATGAGCCAAGGCACAGTTGATTTCAAAGGCGACGCCTCGGCTTTGCCAGACCTGCGAACGTTGGAAATCGCTGTCATTCTGCCGTGTTACAATGAGGCGGTTGCAATCGGAGAAACGGTTGCGCAGTTTCGCCAGGCATTACCGAAGGCGACGATTTACGTCTTCGACAACAACTCGACCGATGACACAATCCGTGTGGCCCAGCAAGCCGGGGCGACAGTGTGCACCGAGGCCTTGCAAGGCAAGGGCAACGTCGTCCGCCGGATGTTCGCGGATATCGACGCGGATGTCTACGTCATGGCTGATGGTGACGCAACCTATGACAGCGCGGCCGCGCCAGAACTGGTGCAGCTTCTTGTTTCACAGAACTTAGACATGGTGAATGGCGCTCGCGTGAACAAAGAAACCGAGGCATATCGACCAGGCCACAAATTTGGGAACGCGTTGTTCAGCGGTTTGGTAAAGTTCTTTTTCAGCAACAAGATCAACGATCTTTTGTCCGGCTACCGTGTTTTTAGCCGGCGCTTTGTCAAAAGCTTTCCGGCATTGTCCAACGGGTTTGAGATCGAAACCGAGCTGACGGTTCATGCGATGCAAATGCGCATGCCGATCGGAGAAATAGAGACCAACTACTTCTCTCGCTTGCCGGACTCTAACTCCAAGCTTTCGACATTCCGAGATGGGTGGCGCATCCTCAAAATGATCAGCTTTTTGATCAAAGAAGAAAAGCCAATGACCTTCTTCCTGTCGCTGGCGTACATCTTCTTTCTACCCTCATTGTGGGTCTTTCTTTCAGTATTGGTCGAGTATCTGGAAACCGGGCTGGTGAACCGCATACCCTCATTGCTGGTTGCTGTCTCAGGGTTTGTAGCGTCTATGCTATCGGTTGTATGCGCTCTGATCCTGGACTCGTTGGCGCGGGGGCGCCGTGAAATCCGGCGCCTGTCTTACCTGCAATTTCCAGGTGTCACGAACGCGCCCAAATCCTAGTCTGGGCGCGTCACCGATCAGTCTAACAGCTGATCATAAATCCTGCAGACACCATCGATATGGATGGCCATGCCAAAGTTATCCCGGGCATGGCGTTGTCCCGCCTCGATAATCTTGGCCCGGATGTCCCCATCTTGATGCAGGCGCATGACAGGTTCTACGAAGCCTTCGGCGTCAAATGGATCGACAAGGAAACCGTTTTCGCCGTCAACAATCGCCTCGATATTGCCGCCATGTCGTGTCGCGACAACTGGCGTGCCCAGATACATCGTTTCAATCAGGGTGCGACCGAAGGGTTCATCTAATGCGGTCACCAGATTGGCATCCATCGCCGCCATGTAGCCATCAATCGGTTGGCGAAATCCCATCATGTGAATTTGGTTGTCCATCCACGCCTCGGCGGCCAAGTCCTTGCAAACCTGGTCCAACGCGTTCCCGCGATCAACAACGCTGCCGAAAAGGAAGCCGTGGACCGGCACGTCCGGCATGCGATTTTGAATCGCGGCAACTGCCTTTACAAAGTGATCCGGCCGTTTGCGGGGCACGAAGTTTCCGAAATACCCCAGCAGCAAGGCATCATCCGGCAACTCCATTTCTTCAAGCACACCTTTTCGCGCCGTCGCGGGATCCGGTGGATCGGGATTAAAGTCAAAGGGGCTGCGGATAACGGTGAACTTTTTGTCCACTGACCGCACAGGATTGCTGGGTTTTGAGAAATGAGAGACGCTGATGATGTGGTCCGACAGGACCGGAGCCAGTTTGTTGATCCCAAAGGCCGTGGGGTCCTGGCGATGGTGCCAGATGTGTTTGCGTCCCGACAGTTTCGTCGGCAAGGCCCAATTCGAATGCATCCGCCCTTCGTTGGTGTGCACGATGTCCGGCTTGATCCGGTTCAGAACCGAGATGAAACTTGGTACACTTGAAAGCAGGTAGCGCGCCGGACCGCAATCTCCGTCATAGCTGATCTGCCCCGGAGACATCAGGGCGGGCTTCTCCAGCACCTCATAGTCTAACCCGAAAGACCGGGCATACTCACCGGCCAGTCCGTCCTTGTAGTGGACCAGAATGTAGGGTTCATACTTTGATCTGTCCAAGCCGGCGGCCAGTTTCATGGCCGAGACATGGCTTCCGCCGATTACGGTGTCTCCCTCGAAAGGGAAAAGGATACGTTTGGTCATTATTCTTCTCGTTAAGCGTAAGTCACTGGTAAATTTCGAACTTTATAGGGCAACGTTATGGAAGGGTTATAGTCCCCTATCTTGGTGCCGGATAGGACCGGATCGCTAAAATGCAGCCAGTCGTCCAAACAATGTTGAATATGACGTGGGCCAGGGCGACGCCTTCGATCCCTAAAACAAACAAAAGCGGTACAAAGGAGATCGCAAAAACTCCCGTCGCCATCATGGTTGTCCGCACCAGTGCCCGATCGAGCCCCATACTCAGCAGTGCCGGATTTAATGCTAGGCCCCCTAGATAGATCACTGCCGCAAACATCAAAATTGTCATCACCGGCGCAGCGCCCTGGAACTCTGCGCCAAACAACAACACGGCCAGATCAGACATCTTCCATGCCAATGGGATCGAGATGGCGAGGGAAACCCCAAACATCAACAGCGAGATATAGCGAACCAGCTTCCAAAAGCGATCATGCTTCTGCGCTGACCACAGTCGCGTCATTTCGGGGTAAAGTACCTGTCGGATGGGGCCACCAATGCGCACGATGTTGGTCATAATGCGCTTGCCAACCTGATAGAAACCCACCGATGTCACGTCGAGCAGTGCGCCCACAACCAAAACATCCAGCCGCTGCGTCGATTGCCGGAGAACTACGTTAAAGTTTGAGTTCCACAAGAACCGCAGAAATCCGGGGTTTTGCTTCAGGGCAGTACTCAGTTTTAGGGACATAAAGGCGCGTACGCCCCGCCGCTGCAATTCCCTCAGGGCAATGAAGAAGGCAACGAGGCCGGTCAGGATCTGATGCATCAGCATCAAGGCCAGGAACGCCCAAAGACCCAGATCCAGCAGGAATACGATGATCGTTCCAATAAGGCGCAGCCCGGCCACAACCATGTCCGAGATCGCCAATAGATCGAATCTGTCGTGAATTCGGAGAACCGCGATGCCGGTTGGTCGCAAAGAAAAAAGCAGCCCAATCGCAACCAACGCTATGTAAGATGCTCCGATGTCCTCGGGCAGACCAATCATTGGGGCGACAGTTGGTGCCAGAAGGATCGCAACCGTACCTGCCAAAATGCCCCCGATAATGTCGATGACAATCGACAGTTTGATCAGATGACCAAAACGATGGGTATCATCCTCGGTCAGGGCATCGCTGCCGTATTTGATCACCGCCTGCCAAGGCTCCAATCGGCACAACCGGTCCAAGACCTGCACATAGGCATCTACTAACGCCAAAATTCCCACCGCAGCAGGGCCCACCGCCCGTGCGGTGATGATCAGGGTCGCCAGGCCAAATACTGCGATCAGTATCTGGGACAAGAACAGCCATGACATGTTCTTGGCAAGCCGCCCAATCAGAGATCTGGCATCAAACCGGGTCATAGTTCTTGATTACGGTAATTCCGGGCGTTGACCCGGGCACCCAAAGACAACATGGTGCAAAAAAACCTTGGTACTCGTCTCAGGTCAAATACCTTTCATAACTCGTCAAACTCTAATTTTTGGCGATTCTATCCGCCCCTACTTCTATCATTTTGTTTTTTACGCTTGTATCGTTTTACGAAAGCGCAGTTTGATAGGGAAATCCAGTCCTGTTTTGGGAAACCGGTTTTGAACATGCGAAAATGTAGTTGGGGCCCTTCCAAAACAGGGTGGAAGAACGCGGTAGCTTATCCTTTCCAGGTGCGGGTACTAGGTGGTCGATCGAGTTTAGGTATTAATTAACGCTATATGGAACAAGCAAAAGTTCTCCTCCACATCGGGTACCACAAGACCGCTACATCCGCGTTGCAGAAACAGTTGTTCTCAACGTCTGATGGTCCGTTTGCAAGTCCGCCCGAGGAACGAAAATTCGTCCTTTCAAACAGATTCGTATTGCCGCAACCGTTGACCTTTGATTCATCTGCTGTTCGTGAACAATACGCGGATTTTCTTGACGCTTCTCACAAATCGGAAAAAATCGCTGTTTTCTCGCACGAGCGGTTTTCAGGCTACCCAGCTTCGGGTGGATTCGACAGCCCGTTGATTGCGCAACGCCTGAATCAAACCTTCCCCGAAGCCCATGTTCTCATCGTCTTCCGGGAACAACTTTCAAGCATTCTGTCTATGTACAGCCAGTACATTACGGATGGGGGGCACAAGTCCTTTAAGGGCTACATCGCGCAGATCGAACCCATGATGCGCCGTGTCCCGATGTTTACACCGGATTTCTACAGGTATGATCGGCTTTTTCGATACTACCAAAACCTATTTGGCGCTGATCGCGTACACGGTCTGACCTACGAGCAGTTTGTTCGAGATTCCGATGCCTTTGTGTCCAGCTTGTGCAACTCGTTAGGGGTTGCAGCGCCAAAGCATGACTTTGTGAAAACAAACACGAAGCGCTCGCAGAGTTTTCAGCTGTTGCAGCGCGGGGTGAACCGCATTTTCAGCAACAATCAGCTCAGCACTGGGGCGATGATCCCCTTTCCTTACGCCACCCGACGGTTTGGGAAGCTGAGCGGGCCACTGAGCCGTGTTTTCCCGGGCGCATTGGATCAGGCACTGGAAAACCGTATGGCAAAGCAAGCCGCAGCTCAGTTCGAAGGGGCCTTTGCCGAATCCAATGCAATCCTCAAAGAACTTACCGGTTTGCCGCTTGAAGACTACGGGTATCAATAACCGGACCGCCTGCGCTGAAGCCTGTCATCCGTTCAAAACAGCACCCCAAAAAGCAAATGACCAGCACCCCAAATGCTGGTCATTTCTTCCGAGTGAGTGATAGTGCCCTGAGGCTTCACCGGTATTTATCTGTGGTTGAACCTAATTTATCAAAGCATGTGCATGACGGGTATTAGGGGAATCCCGTAGGTTTGGCAGTTTTTTGCTAAAATACGGAAAAAAAGGAGTTTTCTCGCCCGAACAGGGCTGGGCCTTATGTTCGGAGCTTCCCTTTCCAGAAGGGGAAACTTGGAAATATTTCAGTTGATCTTGGTTGGAACCAACTGCTCATGCTGCTGTAGCAGCCCCATTTTTCTGAGCAGAATTGTGTTCACCCGCCGCACATCAAATACGGCTTCCGCGCGTTCGCGCGAGGCCTGTCCCAACTGTAGAATCAGATCAGGTTGGTCCAAAAATTTTGCCATTGCTTGGCTCAACGCTTGCGGGTTGCGCATAGGTACAACGAAACCCGTTTCGCCTTCGACGACCGGGTCAGAGCACCCCGGCGCGTCCGTGGTTATGACAGCGCGTCCGGTCGACATCGCCTCGAGGATCGTGCGGGGAATACCTTCACGATAGGCAGAGGGCAAAACAAAGACCGAGCAGTTTTTCAAATAGGGGCGGACATCCGTTGTTTCGCCCAGATACTCAATCACACCTTCACGCGTCCAGGTGTCGATCTCATGTTGATCAACCGAGTCGGGATTGGCGTCCATCGGTCCTAAAAGCTGAAACCGTGCCTGAGGGTGCTCGCGTTTCAACAGGCGCGCGGCGTCGACAAAGTCAAAAACGCCCTTCTCTTTTAGAAGTCTGGAGATCATCAGAAACACCGGCGGCCCATCGGGTGGGCTTGAGGGCGCGTATTTGGTCAGATTTACACCGGATCCGGGCACAACGCTCAATTCAGTGCCTGCGCTGACCATCCCACGGGCCTGAAACTCTTCCTCGTCGGCTTTGTTGTAAACCAGCAATTCGTCAACGCCTTTCAACGACATGCGGTACAAGTTGGAGGAGAGTGCGCGGACCAATCGTCGTTTCAAGCTGGTATTCTGGGCATTGAACACATACCCCAAGCCGGTGCACATCGCGTATTTTTGCGGCACTCGCGCCAGTCGTGCGGCCAGGCATCCATAGATGATTGGCTTCATTGTGTAGGCAAAAACCGTGTCCGGCTGAACGTCTTCGAATATCCGCTTTAGGGCACGTACGGTTCCAATGTCTTCGATCGGGTTCATTCCGGTGCGGGACATTGGAAATTCCACAAACTTGACGCCGATGTCTCGTAAGGCCGCCTCGCTGGGTTCATGGCGTTCCGGGCCACAGGCAATGACCTCGGCCCGCATCGACATTTCGCGCAACAGATCAAAGCGGAAATTCACCAGCGAAGACGTCAGATTGGCAACCACTGCAATCTTGCGAACAGGTATTTCTTGCCCGGTTTTTGGGGATTCAAGTGATTGCAATACAACACACTCCAGTCACTTTCTATCCAATCCGTACGGGTGCTGATCAATCAACATCTTAAACAAAATCCGCCCAAAACTGTGCTGACTGATGACTGATGTCAACACGTCACTGGGCCCGTCTTAGGCGTCGCGCAACCGAGGGCAGCCTAATATCCCGCCCTGTCAGACAAACGGACAAGCCCAGCATCCACGGTACAAGCCAGAACCGGGCGTAGAAATGCGGCGCCGTGTTCAGAACCATCATCAGCATCAACAAAATTGTGACGGCCAGCGCAGTGTTCTTCGCATCGCCCATCATCATCTTGTAACGCCAGATCACGTATATTCCAGAAGCAAACAACCCAGCCAAACCCACAAGGGAAACAGCGCCGCCTTCTGTGAGAGTCAGTAGGTAGGCGTTGTGTACTGGCGCGCCGATTGCGCTTTTTTCTTCGTATTGGTCGATTCCATATCCCAGCCACAGCGTTTCGTTTCCGAACCGCATGGATTCCTGTATCAAAAACAGCCTGTCATCAATGGTGCCGGACTCACTGATATCGGCGTTTCGAACCGCCGAGAACACGCGCTCCTGAAACACTTCCGGCAGGAAGTGCTCACCAAACAGAACAGCCGCGATGAAGAACAGCACAACACCGATTGTCAGGCCGACCGTTGCTTTCACAGACCCGGTCAGCAAAACAAAAAGCGTGGTGCCCACCATGCAAAGGTAAAAAGCCGTATTCGAACCAGTCAGAAGTACTCCATAAGTTACTGGTATAAAAAGGGAAATGGCTACGAGAGTTGTTACGCGACGAACACCCCGCAACCAAACCAAAAAAACCAGCGCAAGTGCGGCCAGAACCCCTGATTCATTTTCCTTCTCGAACAAGCCGCTGAGACGTCCGTTCCCGCTTACGAAATCGTTCCGGCCGGGGACGAAATTGACATAGTAGGCGCCGTGAATCATCGCCAGCGCGATAGAAAGCACGAAGAGGAAAATCAGCGTCTCGGTTTCTTTCCGCGATCGTCGCAGGATAATCCATGGCAGAAGCACAAATGAAAAACAGTACTGCATGAGTCCAAGCGCGCCCGCCACCGCATCACCATTGATGATCGAGGCAGCCGCAAAACCCGCCAGAAAAGTCAGTACAGACGCGAACCAAAGAGTGGAGGCAGATCCCAAAGGGCGAAGCGGCAGACGCCCTTTGAACAGAACCACTAAGAAAGCCAACAGAATGAATAAGTCTCCGAGTGTGAAAAACACAAACCCCGGTCGAAAGTAGTTTAGCGGCGAAAAGAAGACAGCTATCGCAACAAGTATGAACTCAAGCCTTGTTTCCGGCTTCGTGTGTGTCCGGATGACGTGTTCGTTGACAGACTTCAGCATGTTCCCACCGCGCCTATCCGAAATTCACGAGCTTGGTCGGTTCCAGATTCAATTGCCGCAGCTTTTCCAGAGAACGAACAATTTCTTCGACACCGGAAGACTGATCACGGGTGATAAACACAACATTGTCGGTAAAGGACAGCAATCGTCCGAGTGCGGCGTTTTCAGTTATGGGCGGGACGTGTATGACTATTTGGTCATACAAGTCGCTCAACGCCGCTGTTCCGGACCACATGTTATGTGAATCAAACAGATCTACAGGAACCTGATCATTCCCCGAAGGTCTGACATATTTGACCTTTTCTGCGATCTCCACGGTCTCCTGTGTCATCAATAGTGCATTGCCCAACAACAGCGGCAAACCATATTGGGACCTGTCCCGAGGTAACAGATCTGCAACTGACGGGTCATCCGTCGGATCAAGGTCTATGAACAAAACACGCAAACCATCCTTGGCCGCAGAAACCGACAGGCACAAAGTGACGAAGGCGGATTGATCGGTTTGCGAAGACGAAGTGATTAACATTCGCGCCGATCCATCCTGGGACAGCCTATCCATCAGAACTGACAAAACGTGCCGAGCCCCTTCCGCCCGCGGATCGGGTGGCATGCGTTGATCGAACAGCGCAAGCAGTGCGGAAATGCTGTGGCGCGCAGTCCGGGGAAACCGAGGAAAGGCCAATGCCCCCTGCAACCCCAGCGCGGGGTGCACTGAACGGCGGACGAACAGCCGCTTGTTCAGCATTTCCCGCAGGAGGATGGTAATGAAGGCGATAACCAACGCGCTGGCGAAGCTTCCTGCCAATACCGTGTTGCGGTTTGGCAGCGCAGGTTCCAGTGGCGGCTGAGCGACCGATATCTGACGGGCCAGAGGCTCCATCAATCCGGCATGGACTGCCAGGTCACGGTTACGCTGAAAAAGTATTTGGCGCCGGGCTAACAGGTCTTCAAGCCGTTGTTCCAAGGTAATACGTTCTTGCGCCGCTTTCGAGCGTTGCTCAAGCTGCGCCTGCACGCGCTCCACTCGTTGTTCAAGCGGCTCGATCTCGGATTGGGGTGCCTCGCTTTCAGACAGAAAACGCAATCGCACAAGAACATTCCGAAGCTCAGCGGACAGAGCAGTGCCTTCATCCTTGTCATCCAGTTGATTGGATAGGATGAGGTTGGACAACTCGGCTTCGATGCCGGAAATTTCTTCCTCTAACTCACCCATGCGATCTACAAGTAGATCGATTTTCTCATGCGCGCTGCTTTGCTGTATCTCGAGCGTCAGATCGATATAGGTTCTTGCGATCTCATTGGCGATCTGGGCAGCTCTGCTTGGGTTGGTGTCATGTACCTGAATCCCGATCCCCAGCGTGTTCCGGTAGGGTGAAACAACGTAGCTTTCCAGCAGCTTGGACGTTGTTTCAGTCAGGTTTTCAACGGGCGAATATGCGTCAGCAAGCCCGCGCATCCAAAGCGGATTGTAGGTTGGGTCTTCATCAAGCCCTAATCGCTTGACGACCTTCTCAGCAAAGTCCCGAGACCTGATAATTTCCACCTCGGTCTGCATTTCCGATAGCGCGACTTCAAGATTGGCGATCGGTCTAAGGTCCGCACGGATTGTAACTCTGCGGTCATCCAGAACAATGACCGACCCGGTCACATACAGCCTGTCCTTGAACAGCACGACCAAAACGGCGACCAACATTACAGCGACAAACACCGACAAAAACAGGGTCAGATTGCGCCGCACGATTGCGCGAACACCCACGAGACCAAGACGTTCGACCTGATCCTCATCCAGCTGCATTTCGCTCGTTCTGTCCGGCATAGTATTCGAGATATTCACCCGGTCTGACCTTCTCTGTCTCTCGGCGCTTTCAGGGCCTTAGACCGCATCGTCGATTGTTTCGTCCCACTCTGCAAGAATGTTATCTGGCGCCAGCCAGACCCGGCTTTCCAAATCCGCATCCCGCATGCGTTGTAGTAACTCAGGTGATTTGGCCAACCGAAGCACCGCCTGCGCCAATGCGTCAACGTCTTCCAGAGGAACCAGCAGGCCATTTTCTTCTGGTCGGATCAATTCGCGCGGCCCGTAAGGGCAATCAAACGAGACGATTGGCAAGCCGGTAACGGTTGCTTCAGCCAGTACATTCGGGAAGCCTTCGTAGCGGGATGGGAAGACCAGTATATCCGCCCCATGCATCCATTCCCCCGGCGCCGGGCTTGAACCCGGCAGTGAAACGATATCAGTCAAATTCAGACGATCTCGCTGAACTTCCAGCGCTTTTCGTTCTGGACCCTCACCATAAATGGTCAACTGCGTCTCCGGATGGCCTTTCAGAATTTGAGGCATCGCCGACAGCAGCAAATCGAATCCTTTTTGCCGATCCAGACGTCCCACCGCGACAAGATTGCTTGTTCCTGTACCCAATTGCTCGCGAGCGCCAGCAGGCAAGGCGCAGGGGTTTGAAATGATGCGCGCCTTGCGCTTGATCGCACGTGGTAGGTCTTCGCTGGCTCTTTGTGTCTGCATAACCACCGTGCGTGCGCGGCGGGCCAGCAGGTTTTGGGCGTGGCGCCACAACGGATGGGCAGATTGCGCACGCGGGTTGTTTCGCTCGGAGATAATCACGGGCGTACGCCGGTCCCAGGTCGCCATAAGCGTGAGAACATTAATCTTCGTCAGAAAGGTGACAACCACGTCAGGCGACACATCTTGAACCACATTCCGGATGTGTCGATAGCGATCCAACTGCCCGCCATTCGAGTTGGCAACATGTAAGGTCACGTCGTCTGGATAGGGGAAATATGACCCGCCCACGGGCATGGTCAGGCCCGCGACGTGTACCTCATCTCTACGCTCAAGGCGATGAGCAGCCAATATCGAGACAATCTTTTCGGCACCCCCTGCCCCGAAACCGCCCTGAATTATCAACAGCTTCACGCGGGATTATCCTGACATCTTCTTACGTGGCGCTTCAGCCTCGCGCAGCGGCGCGGTTGTCTGGTCACTAGGGCCGGGTCGATTGAGTTCATGTTCGATGATTGGCCGGTTCAAGTCTTTGGACTGCAGGAATATACGCCCGATGTATTCGCCGAGGATGCCCAGGAACATGGCGTTCAGTGTCATCGATAGCAGCAGAAGGATGGTCGTTGTCGCAAAACCAGCAGGCCAGTCATGACCAAAGACAACCTTGGCGATCAGATAGCCGACCATCAGCAGGAACATTGAAAGCCCAACTGTCAAACTGATCATCGACGCCAGACGCAGCGGCAAAAGCGAGTGGTTGATCAGCCCGTCCACGGCCAATGACAACATCGCGCGGAATGGGAATTTCGAGTCTCCAGCCGTGCGCGCTGCGCGGTCGTATTCGAAACCAACCTGATTGAACCCCATACCGCTGATTAGCCCGCGGACATAAGGTGATCGATCATCGACACGGCGCAGCTCATCCAGAATGCGGCGGTCTGTCAGGCGAAACTCTCCTGCGTTACGTGGCAAATCGTCATCGCTGATCATATCAATCAGGGCATAAAAGCTGCGTCGCGCAGCGGCCACAACGCGTCCGTCCGGCAGGCTGCGGCGGATACCATACACGACGTGGTTCCCCTGCCGCCACAGGTCCAACATCTGAGGGATCAGCTCGGGCGGGTCCTGCATATCGCAATCCAATTGAACAGCGCATGCCCCATTGGCCGAACGATACGCCGTCAGGACCGAGGCCTGATACCCCATGTTACGCGCAAACCGGATGACCCGGACACGCGGATCGGACGCCGCCAGTTCGGACAGGATCTCATATGTTCGGTCTTCGGAGTGATTGTCGGTAAAGATGATCTCGGGCTCGTACCCGTCCAACCCGTCGAACACCGCGATAACCCGGTCATAGGCCATCTGCACATTTTCTTCTTCGTTGTAGGCAGGAATAAGGATTGAAACGAGTGTCATGTTACCTGTCCTGTCACTTTAGTACCCGGATTGTGCCGCCTGGCCCAATCTACAGTGGTTTTCAAACCTTCTTCTAAGGCCACTATTGGCGCCCAGTCATAGCAGGATTTCATCAATCCCGGATGGTTTATCAAGTCGATTGCCGGGCCGCTTGCCGTGCCAAATTGCAGCAGTGCTGCGGGTGTTTCGGTCAATCGCTGCAAGATCAATGCAACTTCGCGGACCTTGGTGGGTAAGCCGGTGCTGATGTTTACGACAGGGCCCGCTGCCAATGGGTCGGAACCCAACAGAAGCAAACCGCGCACCACATCATCCACATGGATCAGATCCCGTGCATCTTCCGGTCTGCCAATTTGCGCGGTGCGATGGTTCAACAGGTTGTCGATGAGATAGGGAACAAGCTGCTGTCCGGTCTGCCCCGGCCCATAGGTCAAAGACAGGCGCGCGGTCACTGCCGGGAACGGCAACCGAGATCGCAGCATTTCGAGATATTTGGTGCCGGTCAGCATTGACGTACCATAGCTGTCTCGCGGCTTTTCACACTGCGTTTCGACGTATGGAACAGGGTTTTCACCGTATTCCGCAATTGTTCCCAGCCGGACAAAGGCACCGGGAGGTGCTACGCAACTCGCCGCTGCACGCAAAACGTTCAGAAGGATCTGGACGTTTTCATGCAAGCTGTCAGCAGCATCAGACAAATCCGCAGCCGCCGGAATGCGGGTTTTGGCTGCGGCATGAAACACCAGATCGGGTCGACACTCCTCGAATACGTTTTGGATGTCTGTACTTGTGGTCAAGTTTGCCCGGCGCACATTTAAGTTTGACGCCACATTAGCCAGTCGGTCTGTAGACGCAGTTGGCCGCACAAGCGCGGTCACATGATCCCCACGGGCAGCGCAGGCCCGCACCAGATGAGAGCCAATGAACCCGTTTGCTCCGGTAACCAGAACACGCATCATAACGTATTGCCCGGACAGAAAAAATGTCCCAAATGTTCAAGCATACCCATCTCTGCCTGCCTATCGTCGCACGACTATTGTGCGCCTTGATAGTGCGTAACGGCCTCTTTTGGTTTCAACACAGTGTCGGACTTTCGGCCCAGGAAAAACACCCCACTGGCGCCATCGACCCGGTAAGGTTCCGGGATCAGACGATCGAGATATTGCGCCCAGAAAACGCAAAGCTTGGCCACTTTCCCCGCTGTGCGCGACCGGAACAATCCCCGGAACAGGTAATCCACCGACCACATGAACTGTACGCCCGGCCCGGCACTGGCCCCTGAATCGATCCGTTCGAACGCGCGAAACAGATAACGGTGACCGCTTTCGGTAAATCGCGTGAAATCATAGGGGCCTTCGTGGACCTGCTGCAGAAAAGGTGTTTCCGCATAGATCAGACCACCCGGTTTCAAAACCCGGTGAATTTCGGATGCCACCTGACGCGGGTCGAGGACATGTTCCAGCACGGCCTGAATGACCACGCCGTCAAAGACATCATCCTGCATCGGAATGTCATGGGCATCTGCCACGAACTGGATATTAGGCGATTGATAGATGTCAAAGGCGAAGATCTGAACGTTGGGATCGTCATAGAGCTTTCCCATGCCCTGCCCAACACTGCCGCCGCCCACGATCAAAACACGAGGGTTCGGGTTTAATGCCTTCATCTCGGACAGAAACCGATCCACGTTGCGTAAAGTGACCTGCTTGATCGGCGAAGCCAACCGTTTCAGGAACTTGATCGGGCCACGATAAGCCGGGCGGTGGATCTGGGATTCAACCTCGATATCCGTTGGTTTAGGAGGCTCAATGACCGAGTCTTCATAGCGTACAAAAACCGGCACCCCGCCGTTGACGGCGCAAGGGCCAGACCCTTGCTTGAAATCATCCCGGATCAGATCCCGGATCGCCTCGGTCGGGGCCAGCGGCATCAGGATGCCTCCCGCGAAAGCCCGGCAGCATGAGGCGCCAGGACTTCGGTCACTTTTTCATGCATATAATCGATCTGAGGCTGGGTCAGGCCATGGTGACATGCCAGAAGGATACCGCCACGCATAACCGAATCCGAAACCGAGTAACCCGCTGGATCGCTGCGATATTCCAGACCTTTCATCGCCGGTTGACGCAGAATGTTGCCGGTAAAGACCGGCCGGGTCTGAATGTCGGATGTTTCCAGGAAAATCTGCAGCTGGCGCCGGGTGAACGGTGCGTTTTCGCGGATGGTCAGCGGGAAGGCCAACCAACCTGTACGAGACCCCGGCAGCTGTTTGGGCAGAATGAACCATTCTTCGTACTGAGCAAAGAAGGCGCGGTGGGCATCGTATGCCTCTTCGCGAACCTTGATGTTGTTGCCTAGTTTACCCAATTGCACCAACCCAAAGGCTGCACTCACTTCCGAAGGCTCCAGGTTGTACCCCAGCGCTTCGAACAGGAATTTGGCATCATATTCAATACCATCCAGTTGTACGTTAAAGCGATTTTCGATGGCCTCGGACTCGACAAATAGCGATGAGCTGCGCCCCCAGGACCGCATCAGCAGCGCTTTGCGGGCAAGTTCGTCGTCGTTCACACACAGCATACCGCCATTGCCCGCGCCATTGATGACGTGGCTGCCATAAAAGCTAGTGGTCGAGATGTCAGAGTATTTTCCGGTGCTGACGCCTTCCATCGTGGCACCCAACGTATCGGCACTGTCCTCGATCACTTTCAACCCATGTGCATCCGCCAACTCGCGGATCTTGCGCCAATCAGGCAGGTTACCGATCAGCGATGGGATCATAACCGCAGACGTGTTTGACGTGATCATCCGTTCGATCTGATCCACGTCGATGTTGTAAGTGCCTTCTGCGGCATCCACAAAAGCAGGGATCAGTCCCTGACGCACCAACGGTGCAACGGTTGTGGCAAAGGTCAACGCGGGTGTAATCACCTCGCTGCCTTTTGGCAGATCCAGAATTTCGACTGCCAGATAGTTCGCGGATGAACCCGAATTGGTCATAATCCCGTGCGATTTGGCAAATAGAGAGGACACTTTCTCCTGCATTTCGCGCACTTTTGGGCCCATTTGGGTAGATGTCTTCAAAACCTCAACAACGGCATCAATCTCTTCCTGGCCGTGTACAGTCTGCCCGTAATTCACTCTCATTAATCTTACTCCTAAAAATGTCGCTTACTGCGCTGCGACCGTCGGGCGGTCTGGTTCTACAGATGATATCCGGCGTTCGAAATGGTCGATCTGTGTATTTGTGATCTCTACCATGTTCCCGCCTTTGGCATGTGTCTTGTACCAATCTGCGGTCAGATTGATCGCGTCTTGCAATGTCAAACGCGGACGCCAGCCCAATCGGGTCTGGGCTTTTGTACTGTCCAGTCGCAGAATGCCGGCCTCGTGCGGCGCGTCAGATGTCTGATCCGGGAAATTGAAGACTGGCGCACCCGCGCCCCAGGCGCGCTGAATCATGTCTGCCAATTGCCGGACATCGACGGTACTAGAAACATCGGGTCCAAAATTCCACGCCCCGGCAAAAGTTTCTCCGTCCGTCAGCATTCTTTCGGCAACCTGCAGATAACCAGAGACCGGCTCCAACACATGTTGCCAAGGTCGAATGCTGGCCGGGTTTCGAATCACAACCGGGTCGCCCTTAGACCATGCCCGGATGACGTCTGGGACCAACCGGTCTTCACCCCAATCACCACCGCCAAACACATTTCCTGCACGAACGGTTGCCAACCTGGGACCGTTGGTGTCGGAAAAGAACGAGTGCGCATAAGATTGTGCCACAAGTTCGGTTGCCGCTTTCGAGGCGCTATAGGGGTCTTTGCCACCCAACGGGTCGCTTTCGCGATAGCCCCAAACCCATTCGTGGTTGTCATAGCATTTGTCGCTGGTGATCACGATCACCGCCTTTAGTGACGGCATCTTACGGGCGATTTCCAGGACGTTGGCAGTGCCTTGAACATTCGTCGCAAATGTTTCAGCCGGTTCGCGATATGATTTCCGAACAAGCGGTTGCGCTGCCATGTGAAACAGGATTTCGGCATCGACCCCTGCCAGTGTTTTCGATAGCTGGGCTGGATCACGGATATCGGCGAAACGACTGTCCGTCGCCGCGCCGATGTCGCAGGCATCGTACAGGGACGGTCCCGGCTCTGGCGGTAGCGAAAGACCAGTAACACTGGCCCCCAGGCGTTGCAGCCACAGCGACATCCAGCCGCCTTTAAAGCCGCTGTGCCCCGTTACAAGGACGCGGCGGCCGTTGAACTGGCCGCCGAACATCTGAGTCTCTTGAGCCGTCATTTTGCCCTCAAATTGCGACCGGGTATTCAGCCGAGGCTTCTTCACCGAATTGCATCCAGGGTGGCGTTTCTTCCTCGCTCAGAGCGTTCAGGGCGTTGCGGTCACGGATGGTATCCATCGGATGCCAGAACCCATCATGGCGGTACGCCATCAGCTCTCCGTCGCGTGCCATCTGGGACAGTGGCGACTGTTCCAACGGTTCTGTGTCATCAACCATGTAGTCCATGACGCCCGGTTCAAACACGAAATACCCGCCGTTAATCCAGGTCTCACGCCGACGCACTTTTTCAGTGAAAGCATCCACGCGATCACCTTTTAGTTCGATATTCCCGAACCGCGCAGGTGGCTGCACAGCGGTCACCGTTGCCAGTTTGCCGTGTGATTTGTGGAAATCGAGCAGCGCGTTGATGTCGATATTACCCAAACCGTCGGAATAGGTGCACATGAAAGTCTCACCCGGGTTCATCCACTCTTTCAGGCGTCGGATACGCCCGCTGGTCATGGTGTGGGCACCAGTGTCCACCACTGACACATTCCAACCGCCCGGCGCAGATGGCACCAGCTTCAACTCTCCGGTGTCGAGAGCCACTGAGATATTGTTCGCAATCAGGTGGTAGTTGGCAAAGAACTGCTTCAGCAGCAGCGCCTTATATCCAGCGGCCACAACAAAATCGCGGTGTCCGAAATGGCTGTAAATATCCATAACGCGCGCGATGATGGGTCTGCCGCCAACCTCGACCATCGGTTTTGGAATCGCGACTGTTTCTTCGGCGAGCCGTGAACCCAGCCCTCCTGCCAGAAGAATTGTTTTCATTCGTGCTACTCCCTCAAATAAACCTTTTCAAAATTTACACTTTCACGTTGGAGCTCAGGGTGTCTCCGCCAACGAGTCATGAGCGGGTTTGGTGCTGCTCCATTGTCATTCTGCCGCATCTGCGCGTCTTAAGTATATCACACCTTCGCCATAGCGGTTGCTTAACCCGTCTTTTTGCACTGCAGCGTAGCCATTTTCATTCGCATATCGCAACAATGGCGCCTCAAGGTCAGAATCATATCCTAATAGGAATGCTGAGGGCGGGTTGGAATCAAACAGCGTCAGCAGGTCCTTTTCCCCGGCCATAATGTACTGCTTTGCCAGTTCCGGGTCGGTGTATGGTGCGATGCGATAGGCAAATGGCCCGGTCGACAATTCAACATAGACCGGCAGGTGTGCTTCCAGCGGGTAAAGCGGCATGAATGTTGCGACCGGCCCGTCTGGATTTGCGCTGTCAGCTACGGCTTCACGAAGGGAGGCCCCTCCTTTTGCGATCCGAGCAGACGTAAAGCTATCTGGTTTCGCCAAACTAAGCAGTCCGGGGGCAAGTCGGGGGGCACCCAGCAGGAACAACAAAGCAGATCCTGCAAGACAGAGCGGAACAATCTGCGCCCGTTTTTCATGAGGGACCAGACGATAGATCAATGCGGCAAGCAAAGGCACTGCGATCAAAGGCTGTATGTAATACTGTGGAAAGCCTGGCGTCGGCACAAAGCTGAACAGTGCGGTCATGCCAAGCACAGCCAAAACCATAAGGATCTGCCCCAGTCCGGTGCGCGTTTGTGTCGATTTGGCTACGCTGAGAACGCCCAGAAAAAACAAGACCATCAGGCCAATCAAGGCAGCACCGCTGAACCATGTCGCATAGGCAAGCTGGATCTTTTTTCCCAAGCCCATGGCCAGACCCGGTTCTGAGGCAGCATTGGCCTGCCAATAGGCAATATGCGGCCCGGTGTGGAACTTCAGAACATGCGCAAGAAACCCGGAAGGGTCCGCTGCAAGATACCAAAACAGTGGCAGTGCACCCACCAAACCACCAATCAGAACTGGCAGAACAACAGAACGCAGCCGTTCAGAAAAAGGCAGATGCCAAGGTAGTAGGAAAGCGGCGACCGCGACGGGTGGGATGAAAATCACCGCGCTGACTTTCAGGCCGGCTGCTATGGACAGAAGCAGACCGGATATCAGCAACTGAGCAAAGCGGGGCCGGTCCCGTAGTGTTTCGACTATAAACAGTCCCAGGCCCCATGCTGCAAAAGGCAATGGCAATAGGTTGTTACTGGCCGCCATGCCCGCCTGCGTTTGCAGCGTTTCGTTAATGACCAAAACCACCACAAAGAACACTGATAACAGCGCTGAACCTGATATCCGCCATGTTGCCCAACCGACGCCCGAGGCCAGCAATAGCCAGGCGCAGAACTGACCAAAGCGTGCAGATGCCAAAAGCCCCTCACCGCCGAACATCAGGTAGAACCCGCGATAGAACCAAGCCGAGTTTGGGACATGATTGTAGAAGAAGTCTCCGTAAAGGCTTGAGTACCCAAGTAATTCCGCAGGCGGCACAAACATCAACTCGTCCCGGCGCAAGCCATACCCCATGATGCGCCCATAAAGAGCCACAAACAGAAGGACCAAAACGCCCGCGATCAGAACTCGCGTCAATACGCTGCCAAAAACCGCTCGGGTTGGGGCACCTGATGTGTCGTTGCTGTGACCAGCATCCAGCATTGGGTCGGTGGACTGAGTCATTGCGTTATCTCCTGCGGGCTTGGGCGCAGGGCACGGGAAATCAAAATGTAAGACAAGACAACTGTTGGACCCAATGCAATGGCCTGGGCCAGATAGGGATCAAGCCCCACTTGCAAAAGACCCCATAACAGGAAGGCATTAAAGGCGTAAATCACGACATAAGACACGGCATAATGTGGCAGGCGACCATAGCCTTGCACATAAAACACATAGCGACCATGCACCTGAAAATTCCAAAGCACGCCAACAACAAACTGTATGACCAGCGCCAACTGAGGATGTGCGCCCGACCACACAAGGCCTGCAAATACAGTATAGCCAAACAGCGTGTTTACGACACCGGCACCTAAGAAACGCAGGATTTGATGCCACCTGTGCTGGGTGGGGCGATATGCGCCAGAGTGACTTAGTCCTGACATTCTTATAACTCGCTCAAAAGAGCCCTTATTCACTCGTACTACACACGGCAGCGGGGTCGGGCCGCCAAATAAAATGCATTAGACTATAATTTTAGCAATTGCCGACGGTTTCCAGAGACTCTGAGGTTTGAAAGCCGTTCACCACGTTCTTGGCCGAGATCGCTGGAACTGCAGGCTTTGCCGGGCGGTTCGTCAGATCTTTCGCTTCGATTGGGCGCAGTCCGTTGGCACCATACCCCGGCACCAGCTCTTTCAGCAGTTTCTTGACGGCAAGGTCGTTTCCTTCATGTGCCGCCTGTTCCAGCTTCAGGATCATGGCGCGCAGACGCGCGGCTGACACACCCTCGGGGATGGCCGAAGACACGCCTGGAATACCACTGTCACGGTGCTCTTCTGTGACGTCGAACAGCTCTTCATAAAGCTTTTCACCTTTGCGGATACCGATGAATTTGATGTCGACATCTTTGTACGGCACCAGACCAGCAAGGCGGATCATGCGCTCTGCCAGATCGACGATCTTCACAGGACGACCCATATCAAGAACGAAGATCTCACCGTGGCTGTCTTCAAGATTCAGACCCTTGGCTGCGGCAACCAGTGTCAACTGGACCGCTTCGCGGATCGTCATGAAGTAACGCTCCATTTTGGGGTCGGTGACAGTCAGCGGGCCGCCAGAGGAAATCTGACGCTGGAACAACGGGATAAGCGAACCAGACGAGCCCAGTACGTTACCGAAGCGAACCGAGAAGAAACGGGTTTCTTCGTCAGTTTCATTGGTTACACGGTCCTGCGCCTGCGAGTAGAACTCGGCAACACGCTTGGTCGCGCCCATGACGCTGGTGCTGTTCACGGCCTTGTCGGTCGAAACCTGAACCATCGCGATTGCGCCCACGTTGCGTGCGGCGTCAGCGACATTCCGGGTACCGATTACATTGGTCAGAACACCTTCACAGGGGTTGAGTTCGACCATCGGTACGTGCTTCAGAGCAGCGGCGTTGAACACCAGTTCAGGACGATGACGTTCAAAGATCGAGTTCACACGGTCGGCGCTGCGAATATCGGCGACATAGATACGACGCGTCACTTCCGGGAAGTTCTGGCTCAGATCCATGTCGATTGAGTAGGCATTGTATTCGCAATTCTCAATCATGACGATTTCGGCTGGTTCGAACGAGGCGATCTGACGGGTCAGTTCACTGCCGATCGAGCCACCAGCACCGGTGATCAGAACCCGGCGGCCTTCGAACATTTCGCGCAGCATCGAGCGTTCAACCGCTTTTTGCGGCCGATCCAGAATATCCTCGGGGTTTACCGTACGAATACCTGAGCTTTCAGTGCCCAGCTCTTCCAACCCGGTCAGACGAGACACGGTGATGCTATTGGCTTCGGCCCAACGGGTCAGCTTGCGGATGCCATCACTTTCAAAGTGAGTCACGGGTTCCGTCAGCAGCAAGCGCTGAGGCAACGTTTCGCTGAACTTCAGGCGTTCGATGACAACATCCGCATCCAGCAACGAGCCGATGATCTTTACATCGTGGAAGTAAAGGCCTTGCGTATTGCGGGCGTCGTCGATGATGCCAACAGGTTCGTATTTTGAGTCCGTATTGCTCAGCGAGCGAACAAACAGATCGCAGCTGGCACCGGTACCGACAAGGATTACAGGAATCTTACCATCCGAACGTTCCGAGCAGCCCTGTACTTTGCGCTTGAACTCGGTGCTACGCGCCAGAATGCGCAGGCTTCCCAAGGCCGGAACGATCAAGAAGAACTGGATGACATATACGGCCAGTGGTACCTGAGCCGTGATCTGAACTGCCAAACCAAGCAGCGCCAGTGTCCCGACACACAGTGCGGACGCGCGGACGATCAATGTGACATCACGCAACGACGTCGAGCGTGTGTGACGCTTGTAAATTCCGGACATTGGCAAAATTGCCAGCGCGACAAGGCACGACATAAGCACCAGGGGAACCAATACGGCCGCCGGCTGGGCGGGCAACACGCCGCCATTTGCAAGAACCACTGCCACGACAACAGAAATTGCCGAAGCAAGCACGTCGCCAATCACCAGACGGCGGTTCGCTCTCAGTTCATTTAGTTTTTGCTTTATTATGGACCCAAAATCACCCAGCTTCAGCTCGGGCTCGACCGCGTTATCATTAACTGATCCATTTTTGAGCTTAACCAACTCACGCTCATACATACTCTGAACTCCGGCGTACAAATTGCCCAACTACTAATCGACTCAACCTGACGGACCGATAAACAGCCGTTCCGCCTCAAAAGCCGCACTCATTCACCAACGCCCACATGGCATCAGCAAGTCTGACTTATTTCAGTAAAAGTCCCCCACAACGGTCCAAGCACAAGAAATAACAGTACCCGAAACCAAGACCCCCTTCTCACTCATACAAACCAAACTAATATTCAAACCAACCGATACATCGGCCAATATCGTCTAAATATAGCGTTAACGTATCACAGCGATAGCCGGATCAAAACGCTTTTTTGACAATGTCGACATCATTTGACCAAAGAAATGTCCAATTTCCCAGCGTTCGCTTGCTGTTCTCTCTGTTAGGGGCACTGGAGCCGAAGCTCGCCAAGCAGATACGAGAGTGTCCACATTCGGCTTTTGTTTCCACTTCGGAAACTTAGCTGCCTTTTGATCATGACAAGCAGTCAATTGATTCGCGCTGGTTGGTGTTTTTGGGCATGTGCCCATGCGTGGCTGACATCCGGATCACGCTTTTCGATCCGGGCAATGTCTTCGGCATAAAAATCGGCCATGCGTCTGGCCAGATCGTCAGTCAGTGCAGGATATTCCACTTGCCGTGCGACGGCGTTGCGCAAAGATCGAACCGGCCACGTGTTGCGCACCGGATCCAGCACAAATCGAACTGGCGCCAGCGCCTTGCGCAGAGGCAGAGGAACCATTGCTGCGTTCTTATCCTTGACCTTCTTACTGATAGGCGGCTCCAACGTTTCCCTGAGATTCAGATGCGCCCTGACCTTCTCTAGGTTCCCAACTGGGTTGCCTCGGACGTCTTCAAACGCAAGCAGCAAAATCTGGTCAACAGGGAACAGATCATAGAAACGGTCGAGGTGATGGGCATAGCGACCGTCCGATAGAAATCGACCATCTGCAGCGCGCGCCGGATCGAGGTAGTCCTCAATATGCTCAGAGACTTCGCCGCGACGAAACAACATGCAGTAGTCGGAATAGGCCCTTTGCACCGGGTCACGCATCTGCAGGATCAACCGGGCATTGGGCGCGAAATCACGGATGCGCGCAGCGGCCTCGGGCACAGTCAGATACGAGTTCGATTTTTCGCCAATCAGATCCGCGGTTTCGCAGCCGTCAAACTGGTTCCGATACCAACCGATCCCCCTATCGTATTCACGGGAAAAGAAGTGCAGCTCAGGCCCCGGCATGTAAATGGCCGGCGTTTGCGTCAATGACTGCTGCAACCAAGTGGTGGCACATTTTGCAGCACCAATGATCAGAAAGTCGACAGGGTGGTCTTCAGGCAATGTCATAATACAAACTCGTAAACTAGAACTTTTGGGGTCATCCCCCGGAAACCCAAAATCATCAATTTGAGGTCAGAACAGTTCGCCTGACAACTTCGATTGTATCACCAGGCCTGACAAGATCAGTGCCCGTCACGCGTTGCGTTTGACCACCAACGCCGCGGGTCACGACGAACTCTATGATCGTTTCACTGGCCACGTCGTCGTCGCTGAGCAAGCCTGCAGCTGCCAATTCGCCGTGCAGGGTCGTTGCGGTCTCTAATCTTGTTTTCAGGGACCCCAGCTCACTTTCCACACTGTTTAGCTGAACCAGCGTGTCCGAACGCGCGTTGTCGCCCAGTTCCAGCTGATCCCGTTCCGCGCGGTTCAAATCCTGCCGTGCGACCAACAGCGCAACTTCCTGGTCCAATCTCTTGGATTCAAGATCATTCAGTTGATTGGTCATTGTTGTGACCCTGTTTGAAACCGTCAGGCCCTTTTCCTTAAGGGAGTTCAGGTTCTCGAGTTCTTTGCTGACATTCGCGATCTGCGTGTTGCGCAGCTCAAGCTGTGTGGTCAGACTTGCGATCTGCTCAGTCAAAAGGCTTTGCAAATCCTGTATGCGTTCTCCCATACCTTCGCGCGCAGACAGAGTTGCCTGAAGTATCTCGCCTTCAAGACCTGTCGGAGGTTCAGGGAGCTCGCCGCTGTTCTCGTCGCTTTCCAGGATCGCCAAATCCGCAACCAGCCGCTGTCTTTCCTGCTCCAGCTCTCCGATCTGCGTCGACAGTAAACGGATTTCGCCGCCCATGCGCAGAATCTGGAAATCATTGCTGGACGAAAACTCAATCGGTGGCCGGATGGTGCCGCCTGCCAAGGCCAGCACCTGCTGCGCGGTCATCCCGAAATGAAAGTCATATGCGCCCGGCGAGTTCACGTCGCCAAGTACGTAAATGGGCAGGTGGCCCACGACTTCCAGTGCAATCCTGGGGGGCTCTGCCATACCAATCTGACGGCGGAACTTCAGTTCCAGAAGCGCAGCCAGTTCCGCCGGGGTGTGCCCTTCGGCATCAACCTGACCGACAAGCGGGACCATCAAGGTTCCGTCTCCGGTAATCGAATACTCGCCGGTTACGCCGTCCCAGGTCACGTAAGTCGTAGAGGCTGAGTCCCAGCGCATCGCCTTGAGGGACACTCGGTCCTGCGGCAACAAGCGATAGCCTTCGGCCAAGACCGAGCTGGCCGCCATCGCAAAAATCAAAAGGAATATTCTGAAACAGCTGTTCAAAATCTTGTCTCCCAACTCACTAACGCTGCAGGGCGTGCGATCATTTCCAGATGATCATGCAAAACTCTGCGGTACCAATTCTTACACACTGATCAAAAATGATCGATCAATCACGCGCTGAAAAAACTCTGGGCCATCGCCTATGTCAAGAAAGCTAGTGTCTGCCGACCTGACTGGCAAGGGCAACAAGCTTTCCCGTCACGAGTAACCCGCCTTACTATAGTCACTATAATACGAATAAGTCCCGTAACC
Organism: Ruegeria sp. EL01; assembly: GCF_900313035.1. Lineage (GTDB taxonomy): Bacteria > Pseudomonadota > Alphaproteobacteria > Rhodobacterales > Rhodobacteraceae > Ruegeria. The sequence continues at coordinate 49,742 of NZ_OMPS01000001.1, forward strand.
GTATTGGCGCTGCTTGTCCAAATCCACATCATTGATCAGGGTCGCTGTTGCCTCGATCCCATGCATATCCAGCTTTTCGAATGCGTCTTGCAATTCTTCAAGCCGCGTACGCCCCCAGCGCACAACAAACAATGTCCCGTCAATCAGCGATCCGACCCGGCAGGCATCGTTGACCACCAGAATCGGTGGCGTATCCACCAAAACCAGGTCATAGCTGGGATCAATACGCGACTTAAGCTCACTCAAGAGCGCGTTTTCATCTTTGACCGATGCATCCGAGCGGACAGCAACGTTGAGCAGCGAAATCGAGCCCTCCGGCAGTCCTTCTATTTTCAACGCCTTTGGCCGGGCTTTCCCCGACGCCGCGTCCTCTAGTGAATTTATCGAGTGCACGGCGTCGAGCGTGCGGCTGGCGCCTAACCTGTAGGAATCCAGATCGAGAACCAGAACTTTCAAACCTTCACGGGCAGCCGCCAGCGCAATCGAGACGGCAACGGTCGATTTTCCTTCGCTCGGAAGGCCAGACGTCACCAGCACAACCCTCCCCAGACCTTCGCGATTGAACCAAAGCGTCAGGAAATTTCGCAATGCCTCGGCATATGGTGAGCGCGGGTTTTCTATGAAAAACGGGATAAGGTCCTGTTTTTTGTCCCATAGCTTGCGTCTCTTGATTTTAGGTAGAAAGCCATAGTTTACGGCTCCAACAGACGCGCTGATTTGCCCGTCGCTCCAGATCCGGGTGTTCAACGCTTCGAGCAACGCGACAAGGAGTATGGACAAAAATGCTCCAGCGAAAATGCCGCCACCCAAAATCACGACAGGGTTGGGCCAGAACGGGCGGGACGGGATACGGGCAATTGTGACCTGCCGGGCCCCTTCCGATACAAACTGCAACTGAGTCTCTAACTCATTCAATCGCTCAATCGAGCTTTGGTACCGCGACCGCAGCAGTTCAAGCGAACGCTCCATGCCTATCAATCGCAGCTCGGCCCTTGATCGGATCAAGAGATCCGACCGTGCCAGATCCAATTCGACCTTCAGTTCTTCTGCTTCGGGCGATGTAGGATCATCACCCGATACAACGTCGTATATCGCCTGTAATCTTTCAATATCAGCACGTTGGCGGTCAGGCATTGTTTCGTCATCAAGACTGTTTTCCCGAACGAACGCAGCCAGCGCGATTTCGTCAGCAGATAACTCTTCATTCAGCTGTGTGACGCGGGTGCGCAGGAAATCGATGGACCGGGTGATACCGGCCTGACGATCCCGGTCGCTTTCGGCAATATACGTTTCGGCGACCGTGTTGGCTATATCTGCAGCCAGTCGTGCATCATGGGATTCCGCATCAATCTTGATCGCCAGACTCTCGCCTTGCCTCGCAATGCTGTAAGACCCCAACAACTTGTCCACGACCTGCTCGCGCCGCAATTCGGGCGGTGCGGGTTGATCCGGTGGCGGTGCCGGCATGAACTCGGTGTTGGTGTATAGATCCATGTTCTGTGCCACGTCAGCGGCAAACACGCGGGATCTGAGGATATCCAATTGGGTTTCGATCGCCACGCGCGATAGTTCGAAAGTTTCCAGTTGAACGTCCGTCGTTCGAACGCGGGTATCCAGCTGCGCCATCACAACAGTGGATTGCGCGCTATAGCTCGGTTCCAACCGTTTCAGCACGAAATAAGCTGCCACAAAAAACAGGATGCAAATCCCGATCATGAGCACCGCATGCCGTCGCAATACGGTCCAGATCATCGGCCGAGCAAAACGTTCGAATTGATTGGCCTGATAGGGTCGTTCAAGATTATCTGGCACTGCTCTTTCCAGTTAGTAAAACGTTATTCCGACCTTCATCTGGGCGGCACATTTACGCGACCTTGGCCCAAAGAATCGGTTTCGTGTCATCCGGGAGTTAACCCATCTCGCCTCTTGCGATTGAACCGGTATCTGGTGACAATCGCAAGACACTGTTGATGCTCTTAGTGTATTTGTCGGGACAATCCTAGAAAACAGAGGGCATTCGCACAAAACTGGGTAATTTGGTCCCGGTTGCCACTCTCGTACTCTCAGATGCTGAAGTCGGAAACAATTTCATTAAAACGCGGCGAATCGTTTATGATTTCTTACTGGTCAAAGCGCCCCACTCGGGGAACAGCGCCCCGTATGACTTGATTCGCCTGACCCGGCTCAGCACTTCTTGCAAATCATATCCAATTCGAACACAGTGGGGTGCGCGTATCTTTTTCTTCACCCCGCGTGCAGTTTTCTCGTCAGCCCTGCTTGACGAATTTTTTTTGATTTTGATGTGTTGTGGCCCGCCGCATAGTACTGAGTTGGATTGAAGTGTGAATAGAGTGCCCGAAATTCTGCTATGCGTAGTCTTGGGTGTGGTGGCCCTGCCCTTTTTCCTGATCGCTTGCCTTATTGTGCTTTTTTCTGTGGGTGCGCCGCTGATGTTTTCGCAACCACGATGCGGGCGCGATGGACAGATCTTCCAACTGTTCAAGCTGCGCAGCATGTCCGAAGCCCGTGGACCAAACGGCGCATTGCTGCCTGATGATCAACGTCAAACCAAGGTGACGGCACTTATCCGGCGACTGCGGCTGGATGAAATCCCGCAGCTGCTGCTGATTTTGCGCGGGCATATGGCGCTGGTCGGACCCCGTCCGTTGTTGCCCGAAACAATTGAAAGCTTTGGGACGGAAGGTCAGTATCGCTGTTCCGTTCGACCCGGCCTGACAGGCTGGGCACAGGTCAGCGGCAACACCAACCTCAGCAATACAGAAAAACTAGGTTTGGATATCTGGTACGTGGCGCATCGATCAACCCTGTTGGATCTGCGCATCATGGCTGAAACTGTTGGCGTCGCCATCTGGGGTGAAAACCGCCGGACCGATCGTATTGACGCCGCCGCCCAATGGCTGCGGGACCATCCACCAGCAAAGGCCAATTTACAGGGGTCACCGGCATGAAAACGATTTTGGTTGGCGCTGTCGAAACGTCTCATGCCGCCTTGGTGTCGATTTGCGCGGCAGGCCATGCACCAGATCTGGTTCTGACACTGCCGCCTCATCTTTCTCATCGCCACTCTGATTTCGTTGATCTGAACATTGTGGCCGATCGTTACGGCGTTCCGGTTGAGTATATTGAGAAGACCAACGCCCCTGAAACCCTTGAAAAAATCGAAGCGGTGCAGCCTGATCTGATCCTCGTCATCGGTTGGTCGCAAATTTGCGATGCAGCGTTTCGCGCCATACCACGGATCGGTTGCATTGGGTTTCATCCTTCGGCCCTGCCACGTCTGCGCGGACGTGGCGTGATACCGTGGACTGTTCTTATGCAGGAAAGCAATGTCGGGTCATCGCTATTCTGGTTGGGCGAAGGGGCGGATGACGGACCAATCGCGGCCCAGGCGCGATATGCCGTTGATCCTGACAAGGTCACAGCCCGCGATCTTTATGATCGGTCACTGCGCGCAATTTCAGGTCTTTTGCCGCCCTTACTGGAGCAGATCGCCGTCGGCGACATTCCACGTGAACCACAGCCCCAGACCGGCATCAGTGTATGCGCGCGCCGCCGACCCGAAGACGGGTTGATCGACTGGTCCCACCCGGCTGCCGAGATTGATCGATTGATCCGGGCATCTGGCCCACCTTACCCGGGTGCCTTCACCTATGGACCTGATGGCCGTCAACTGGTGGTGACAAAATCCGCCCGTACCGAGCCAGAAGGATACTACATTGGGCTGCCCGGTCAGGTGCAGGCCATCAACGGCCAGGGCTTCACCGTGGCCTGCGGCGACGGGCGATGTCTGGATATTCTGGAATGGTCAGGGGCCGACATCCCCCCGGCCATACATTCGAAATTGGGAAAGACAACATGATTACCACTGATCTACTCAGCGCCGGGGCAGGCCCCGCGCTGGTCATCGCCCCTCATCCCGATGATGAGGTGTTGGGTGCGGGTGGCACGATCGCGCGGCTGGCCGATGCGGGTCGTGAAGTGCATGTGGTTGTCGTCACACGCGCAAAACCGCCAAAATTCGATGATGCCCAGACTGAAATTACCCGGGCTGAGGCTCGCCGGTCGCATGAGTTTTTGGGGGTGACAAAAACGCATTGGTTGGATTTCACCGCAGCCGAGTTGTCCGAACAGCCGCATTCCGACCTGAACGCAGCCCTTGGTGCGTTGGTGCGCGACCTTGGAGCTGATCTGATCCTGGCGCCCCATCCTGGCGACATCCACATGGACCACCAGCTGACGTTCCTGTCCAGCCTCGTGGCCAGTCGTCCACATCAGGATGAGTATCCAGCGACCATTGCCGCCTACGAAACATTATCAGAAACAAACTGGAACGCGCCGTATCTGACGCCGCCTTTCATACCCAATGTCTTTGTCGACATCACGGACACGCTGGAACGTAAACTTAAGGCGTTTGCCATGTTTGAAAGCCAGGCCAAGCTTCCACCGCACGAACGCTCGGTCGAAAGTATCAGAGCATTGGCAACCTTGCGCGGCGCGACGGTTCACCGACACGCAGCCGAAGGGTTCGTGCTGGTGCGGACCGTCGTCTAACAGGAGGATTGAACATGCCTTCATGGCCCATCTACGATCAGGAACAGATCGATGCCGTCAGTCAGGTTTTGGCCTCGGGTAAGGTTAATGCCTGGACCGGTCCTGATGTGCGCGCGTTCGAAGAAGAATACTGCGCCTATACCGGGTCCTCTCATGCGATCGCGATGGCCAACGGCACCCTGACACTGGACGCCGCGATGCATGTGTTGAATCTGAACCCCGGGGATGAAGTGATTGTGACGCCGCGCAGTTTCATCGCATCCGCCAGTTCCGTGATGCTGACGGGAGGCATACCCATTTTTGCGGATATCGACCCAGTCACACAGAATCTGACTGCCGAGACAATTGCGCCTCACATAACACCACGCACGCGCGGGATCATTCCAGTGCATTTGGGCGGTTGGCCCTGTGACATGGATGCGATAATGGATCTGGCGCGCGCGCATGATCTGTGGGTGATCGAGGATTGTGCACAGGCCCACGGCGCGATGATCGGCGACCGGCATGTTGGCACCATTGGTACCTTTGGTTCGTATTCATTCTGCCAGGACAAAATCATGACAACGGGCGGCGAAGGGGGCTTGCTGCTGACCAACGACGACGCGCTTTGGTCAAAGGTCTGGAGCTACAAAGACCACGGCAAAGGATATGACACCGTATTCAACAAATCACACCCGCCCGGTTTTCGTTGGCTGCACGATTCAGGTCCGGGTACAAACCTGCGCATGACCGGCCCCTCCGCCGCGCTGGGTCGCGTGCAGTTGAAGCGGCTCAACGATTGGCGCGCCCACCGGACCGCAAACGCTGAACTGCTGGCCAACGCCTTGTCCTCGTGCCCGGCATTCCGAGTGCCAGTTCCGTCCCAAGGGCTAACCCACGCTTACTACCGTTTCTATGCGTTTGCGCGTCCAGAAGCTCTGGCCTCGGGCTGGTCCCGCGACCGGATAATTGCCGAGATTGCCGATGCCGGGTTCCCTGCATTCTCGGGCAGTTGTTCCGAGATCTATCTGGAGGAAACCTTTACTAAGAATGGATTAGGCCCAACCCATCGCCTGCCCGTCGCGCGGGAGCTGGGTGAAACAAGTCTGGCCTTCCTTATCGATCCGGCCTGGTCTCAGGACGATATCGGGCGCCTCGCCCAGTGTATTCTAGACGTCGGCAATCGTGCGTTGGCTGTGCAGAAGGCTGGCTAGATGATTCTGCATGTGGTCACAGATTTTTCGACGCAGGGCGGAGCCCAAGCCATGTTGGCGCGCTTGCTGGCACACTCGGGTGAGCGCGCTGTTGTTGTGGCCCTGACCGAAGTGTCGGACCGCTGCCGTGCCATGGCGGGCAATGACAAGGTTGAGTACGTCTCGCTAAATGCCAGATCCCCACTGTCCTTTCCGCGCGCAATCTGGCGTATCGCGCGGCTGATCCGGACCCACAAACCTGACGTAGTTTTATGTTGGATGTATCACGCGATGGTCGTCGGGCTGATTGCGAAACTGATGTCGATGCGGCAGGTACCAGTGGTTTGGACGGTGCGGCAGGCCTTGGACGATCCGGCTGCCTTTACCCGCAGTACCCGGGTCGCAGTTGGCTTGTCGCAGAAGCTTTCGCGGTTCAGCGATGGGATCATCTACAACTCGACCCGCGCATTGCAGCAACACGCCAAGTATGGATTCTCAGAAGCAAACGCAAGCGTCGTGCCAAACGGGTTTTTGCTTCCCAAAAATGCGCAATCGCGAAAAGGTCCGGCACGGGTCTTTGGGTTGGCCGCCCGGTTTCATCCGCAAAAAGATTTTGAGACCTTCTTTTGGGCTTTTTCCATCGCACGACGTTCTGTGCCAGACTTGACGGCCCGACTGGCCGGAGACGGTGTCACCACCGACAACCTCGCGCTGCGCGATTTACTTGCCAAAAACGAGCTTCCGGAAGACAGCGTGGTGCTATGTGGTGATTTGCATGACATGTCGGACTTCTACAACAGCATCGACATGTTGGTTTTATCCTCGCGCACCGAAGGTTTTCCAAATGTCATTGCAGAAGCCATGAGTTACGGCCGACCCGTTGTAACGACAGATGTTGGTGATGCAGCCAAAATCGTTGGCGAAAGCGGGTATGTTGTACCCGCGCGTGACGCGCAGGCGCTTGGCCAATCTCTGACTGATGCGGCGAACTGGTCACACGAAGAATATGAAGGGCGCAGTCAAGCCGCTCGCGATTGCATTGCAGACAGCTACTCACTGGCGGCCATCGCCAAAGCCTATGATTCAGTGCTGAGCGGTGTTGGAGAGCAGACGCGGGCATCTACTGCCTGGCATGCCGGATAGGAAGATGATTTCATGTGCGGAATAGCCGGATATCTTGCGTTCAAACCCGTCGGCCTAGAGAACGGGACTTCGACCCTAAAGGCGATGTGCGACAGTATCCAGCATCGCGGGCCGGACGCTGACGGCATGTTCGTCGATCCCGACACGGGCGTTGCGCTGGGGCAACGACGTTTGGCGATCGTGGATCTAACGGAGACCGGTGAACAACCGATGACGTCCCCCAGCGGCCGGTATTGCATTGTCTACAACGGTGAAATTTACGGCTTTCTGGACCTGCGCCAACAGCTGATCGATCATGGGGTCACGTTCCGCGGTACATCCGATACCGAAGTTCTTCTTGCATCGATGGATCTGTGGGGTATTCGCAAAACCCTTGACCTGGTGCACGGCATGTTTGCCTTTGCGGTACTCGACCGGCAAAGCAACAGGGTCGTCTTTGCCCGTGATCGACTAGGCAAGAAGCCTTTGTATTTGGGCGTCAAAGGCGGGCATCTGCTTTTTGGCTCGGAATTGAAAGCCTTGCGCGCCCACCCCGCGTTTGGAACACGCGAGGCCGACAGGCGCGCGCAGGCGCAATACGCGCGCTACGCGTTTATCCCAGCGCCGCTGACCATCTACCAGGATGTGATGAAGCTCCCGGCGGGGACTATGGTTGAAGTGCAACTGGACGCCCCCCCTGTGTCATCACAAGATCTGGTCGATGGGTTGCGCACGTTTTGGGATCTGCGGGACAGGGTCGAAGCGTGCCGGGCAGATCCTTACGGCGATGAGACACAGGCACTTGGCGGGATTGAGGATGCGTTGCATTCCGCAGTTGGTGAGCGCATGGTTGCGGATGTCCCTGTTGGCACCTTTCTGTCAGGCGGGATCGATTCCAGCCTGATCACCGCTATGATGCAGGAACAAGCTGCTGGCAAAGTCATCAGCTTTACCGTCCGGTTCGACCATGATGCTACAAACGAGGCCGACTACGCCGCTGCAATCGCCAAGCATTTGGGGACAGATCACCACGAGGTCACGGCGACGCCTGAAATGGCCTTTGATTTGCTGCAAAAGCTGCCGCAGGTCTACGATGAACCGTTTGCCGATCCCTCGGCATTTCCGACGTTGCTTGTATCACAATTGGCACGGGCGCAGCTTAAGGTCGTCATGTCTGGCGATGGCGGGGACGAGTCCTTTGGCGGCTATGAACGCTATGTTCGGATGATGGCGATGGAGCGTATTGGCGCCAAGTTGCCCGGCCCTGCCGTTTCAGCATTGGCGGCTTCGCCAGCTTTTGTCACAAACGCCGCAGCAAAAGTGCTGCGGCCGCTGGCCCCCACGTCAATGCGCGACCAGATTACCCCGGATCGGCTGGCCAAAGTGGCCTCAATCGCGCGTCACCCTGATTTCCGCAGCCGCTATGACGCGCTGTTCACGCTGTGGAACCCACCTGCAGCCAATTGTCAGGGCGTATTCCAGACGCATCAGCTACCAGATGGGCTGAGCTCAGTTGATAAAATGATGCTGCTGGATTCCGAATTGTACCTGCCAGAGAGCATTCTGGTCAAAGCGGACCGGGCCTCGATGTCAACTGGGTTAGAGATCCGCGCGCCGCTGTTGGACTACCGCGTGGTCGAGGCCGCATGGCGGTCGCCTGATTCCCTGCGCTACAACGGGAAGTCCGGCAAGGTTGCCTTGCGGCGGCTGTTGGACAAACGTGTTCCCAAAGCGCTTTATGATCGACCCAAACAGGGCTTTGGTATTCCTTTGAACGACTGGCTACGTGGACCTCTCAAATCCATCGCTAGCGACGTTTTTGCCTCCGACAATTTGGTTGGTGAAGTCTTTGACCGGGCACAATTGAACAAACGCTGGAGCGAACACCTGTCAGGCACCCGCAACTGGGGCCCGCATCTCTGGGTCGTTCTGATGTACCACTTCTGGCAGGAAGAATGGCTGCGCTGAGGCGGGAACTCAGACCTAAGGTCCCGGATCACCTGCCAGAAAGCTCAGATACTCTTCAAGGTTTGACCACCCGTCCCCATCGCGGTCTTTCCAGGTATCGTCACGATCTTTCGGGTCAAGCCCCGCATGCGTTTCTTCCCATTCATCTGGCAGCCCGTCCAGGTCCCTGTCGTTCAGCACATTGACCTCGGGCAGGTCCGGCCAACCACCCACTTCATCCGGGTGATCAATCCTATGCCCATCACACCCAAGCATGTTTTCGACTATGGAAGCGTCCAGACTGTCCAATTGCCGATCGGGCCCGAACCTTGCGCCGACATGCGACGCAACATGATCCAAAACACCACCAACCGGCCGCGGCGTGACGGACAGCGGAAACGCAGGTTGTTCCACGACATTTGGAACTGCCGCCTCATCCACAATCCGACCTTGTTTCGACCTGTCGCACAAAACATCGAGCCGGTTGTCCATATACAGGTTGTCTTCTTCAAACACTTCCAGCTTGTTTCCGGGCTCAACTGGAAAAACCTCAATCGCTGCAGGGCGATTGCGGTCCCTCGTGCTGGGGCCGGGCAGGATCACATTGCCCACATAGTTGATCCAGGTGTCGCCATAAAGGTTACGAAACTCGCCAAATTGCGAGGTTGCATCGTAGAACACGTTGTTGACGATATCGACCGGCCCAAGGGGCGAGGACGAGATGTCCGGGTTTCTGTCTCGATTATGCGCGAACAGATTGCCAAGCAGCGTGATCCGGCCACAATCGGAAACTGCCCCATCCTTGGCGCAGATCAGCGCACCTTTCGAGTGGCGCCGTTCGTTATGCGAAGATTTGTCCAACCCATAGGCCGCGATGGTGTTGGCGATCGTGATATCGTGGCTGGCTTTTCGTTCAGTGCCGATGCTGAGGTTTTCGTCGACACCAAAGGCGATTGAAACATGGTCGACATAAATGTTCGAGCTGCTTTCGATAATCAACCCGTCGACGCTGGGGGATTTTTCCTTGCTGGGACCCGGGCGAAACTTGAGATAGCGCAACAGAATGTCATGAGATTCGTAGATCATCAGCGGTGATTTCTGAACATTCCCGACCCGCAATTGAATGCCCTGTCCCGGCGCAGTTTGTCCTGCAATATAGGTGTTGGGTGACACGCGAAGCTGCTTGTCGACGACAATCGTGCCCGAAACGGCAAACAAACACACCCGACCGACACCCGGGTGCTGCAGGCATTCGCGCAAGCTGCCACGTCCAGAGTCCGCGAGGTTGGTAACGTAAAACACACTGCCGCCGCGCCACCCGGTCGCGTGTTTGCCATACCCTTCCGCGCCAGGGAAAGCGACGTTCCTGGTGTTGCCATCATCGGCAAGACCGCCTGTAGCAAGCGAAAACATCAATGCAGTGGATTGAATAAGAGTCAGACAAAGAGAACTCGAAAGGCGCATGTTGGAACCAATTGTTGCCGAAACCAAAAAACAAAACTCCGGAGATTGTCTCAATCCCCGGAACAGAGCCTAGCTGATGCAAACAGGTTTGACACCCCAAACCACGAGAACGGTCTGAATCCGGCAATGTTTTGATTGCGCACATAAAGTTGGATGCGGCTGGCCATAGCTAGATCATGAAAAAGCCTTTTGCAGCGCGTCCGCCGATATCCGGGCTTCCCCTTCGGACAGGGATCGTTGCATGGTGCAATCGTGAAAAAGCAGGAGCCTTTGATTGCTTTCAAATGAAACATATCGAGACGTGCTGGCCTTTGCGGTCGTTGGATCGCTGGCCTTCTTCGTGGACGCCGGAGTTTTTACCATTTTGGACACGCTGGGCGCGGGCACACTGGCGTCGCGATGCGTTTCGATTCTGGCTTCGGTCACATTCACTTGGTACCTGAACCGCACGTACACGTTTCGAACCACCAAACCGGCAAGCTTCTTCGAGTTTCTCAGCTATCTGGGCGGCCTGCAGATCGGTTTGCTGACCAATTTCAGCACCTTCTTTCTTGTTCTTTATCTATCGGACACCGCCAGCGCCTATCCTATAATAGCCTTGGCGATCGCAACGCTTGCCGGGATGACCATCAACTTTATGGTTTCGCGGCGGATATTAAAGAAATAGGAATACTTATTAAGCAAAACTCAATTATTGCTTCAAAGAAGTGCTGTAAGTACTCTGAGAGCATTGTTCGATTTAAGACGATGTTAACTAGTTGGGGAAAACCCTTTCGTGTTTAAGAACTTTTTTTTGATAACCATCAGTGCACTGGTCAGCTTGGGGATCGTAGAAATTGGACTACGGTTGTTTGACCCTCTGAATTTCGAGCCCCATATTAGCCGGAAACAAGCAACTGTGCCTTTGGTCAACAGTGAGAACTTCTTCTGCGAAGGTGGACCTGACCGACGTTCCCCCCACGACATCGTGTATTCGCGGGAAACCCCGAACCAATCCTATTTCGAGTTCCGGAACGCGACCGTCACACTCATCGAGATCAATGAACATGGATTCCGTGGGGATTTTTCGTCAGATTATGACAAAGCTCAGATTATGGTTCTGGGCGACTCGTTCACCCGCGGAACGCTGGCGGATGAAACAGAAACCATACCGGCCCTTTTATCCATGTGGTCTGAGGATTCCCATTTTGTGAATCTGGGCACCGGTGGTCATGGGACGCTACAAAGTGCCCTGACATACGAGGAGTTCAAAGATCAGATACCGCACAAAACAGTTCTGATGTTTGTCTTCAATCGGAACGATCTGGTCGATAACATCAGGTTCCGAAAGTGGCAGGAAAACCCCGGCACGCGATCCCAAAACCCAACTTTGGTTCAGAAGATCAAGCGCGCGATTGGGAAGCTTTATGTTGGAAAGCTGATCCTGCAGTTCAAACAAATCTTGTCTTATCAAGAGCTGTACCCTTCGATCCCGACAGAAACGGAAAAGGCACTGCTTTTTGAATCGCTTCGTGACCTGACCCAATCGGTCGAGGATCAGGGCGCCCAGTTGTTCGTGTTTTCGCTGCCAGATATTTCAGAATTTATTGGTGAGGATACGGTGACTTTTCGGGATGACCCAATAGGCTATGCCAATGCAACGCGTGCGTTAATCGCGCAAGGGGCGGAAGACTATGGCTACACCTACGTGAACCTGAAGCCCGTTCTCGAGCAGTTTTCAGAGGACTTGGGAATTTCCACAAGCAGCCTTTTTGGCACCCCCGATCATCATATGCAGGAGCTTGGCAACTTCGCTGTGGCGTCTAAAGTCGCTCAGCTATTGCAAGACGAAGATATCTCTGTTTTTAACCCGGATGTGAAGTTTATTGATCGGACGCAGTTCGATCCGGCCAGCGTCGCCTGCCCCTAAGGTTGGCGATCAGCCCTCGTCCGCGTCACCCAACAGAACAAACTTGCGTCCATGCAAAGAGATGTACAGCGGGTACTCAGGCAGATGCATCGAATGCAGGCGCTTTTCAAACTCTGCCGCATCGATATCCAGCGGCAGTTTCTGCAGGGCGGACAGCTCTTTCATCCGCCGTGCCTTACCGCGCCAGGCTTCGGCGGCCGAGGCTACAATTTGATCGTTCAAATAGCTCTCACCGCCGGTTGCGATCCCGCCAATAACCTCTTGAAGCAGATGAAACAGGTACAGATGCGTTCGCGCGAGTACGGAGCGTAAACCATCGTGTTTTAAGATCGGAAAGCGCAGTGCCTTGATAATGGAACCGTTGTCGACTTTGGTATTGATGATATGCGCAGTTACGCCGTAGTTTTCAGCCCCTTCATAGAGCGCAAAATTGATGCATCCGCTGCCCGGGTATTCTGGCGGACCAGGGTGGAAGTTTATCGCCGCAATGGCCGCCGCATCGATCAAGGCCTGATCCAAAATGAAGTAGCTGCGAAAACAAAATACGTAGTCTCCGCGCCAATCGCGCACCCAATCGGGCAAGGTTTGGCCTAGTCCCTGAGATCCCACGTAGCTGACATCAAAGCCCGCAAAGTTCAGAAACTGCAGCGCCTTTTGCGTCCCGTCACAGTTTTCCCGACCAAAAAATAGTACCGTCGAACGGTCGCCCGGTTTCGCCGGATCAATGTCATTTGTCATCAATATCACTCGTTCAAATCATCGGTGCCAGCGCTCAGGTACCAAGCGCATTCAACAGATTATGGCACACAACTAACATGTGCTCTAGCGTTTCCATTGGAGGCAAAAAAGGCCTGCGCCGTGACGCAGACCCAAAGAGCTTAGTCGATGATCGAGTTCAGCGTAGCGCTGGGGCGCATCACAGCCGCTGCTTTGGAAGAATCAGTGTGATAATACCCACCCAGATCAGCGGCGGCGCCCTGTGCTGTTGCCATTTCTGCCAAGATTTGGTCTTCATGGTCTGCCAGCTGTTTCGCGACAGGCGCAAACTCGGCCGCCAGATCGGCGTCATCAGACTGGGCAGCCAGTGCCTCGGCCCAGTATCGCGCGAACCAGTAGTGGCTGTCACGGTTATCGGGCTGACCAACTTTACGGCTGGGCGATTTGTTGTTGTCCAGAATGCCCTGTGTGGCGGCCTCGGCCGCTGCGCCAAGAACACCTGCCTTCGCGTTGCCCTTACTGTCAGCGAGGAAGTTCAACGATTCCCCCAGCGCGCAGAATTCACCCATCGAATCCCAACGCAGGTGGTTCTCTTCGACGAGCTGCTGCACGTGTTTTGGCGCTGAACCGCCCGCACCGGTTTCGAAAAGACCGCCACCATTCATCAGCTTGACGATTGACAGCATCTTGGCCGAAGTGCCCAGTTCGAGGATTGGGAACAGGTCGGTCAGATAGTCCCGCAGCACGTTACCGGTAATGGCAATCGAGTCCTTGCCCGCCGTGATCGTCTCTAGCGACTGACGGGTCGCCTCACGCGGGGCCAGAATCATGAATTTGTCAGCGACACCAGCAGCTTCAAGTGCAGGTTTAACGTACTTGATTAACTCGGCGTCGTGGGCGCGGTTTGCGTCCAGCCAGAAGATCGCCTCGGACCCGGTCAGGCGCTGACGGTCTAGGGCCAGTTGGATCCAGTTTTCAATCGGCGCTTTCTTAACGGTGCAGGCGCGCCAGATGTCGCCCTTTTCCACATCGTGTGAATGCAGCGTTTCGCCACTGGCCAGAACGATACGAATGATACCGTCAGCTGGCGCTTCAAACGTCGTTGGATGCGAACCGTATTCCTCTGCCTTCTGCGCCATCAGGCCCACGTTGGCGACCGCACCAACGGTGGCTGGGTTCAACGCGCCATTTGCTTTGAAGAAGTTGATCGACTCGTCATAAACGGTGGCATAGCAGCGGTCGGGGATCACACAATTGGTGTCTCCCTTGGCGCCTGCCTCATCCCAACCCTTGCCCCCGGCGCGGATCACAGCAGGCATCGAAGCGTCGATGATCACGTCTGACGGCACGTGCAGGTTGGTGATGCCCTTGTCACTGTCCACCATATACATGGACGGACGATCGCCCTTGATCGCGTCGATGGCAGCCACGATGTCGGCATTGCCTTGAACACGCTCTAGCAGATCACCCAGACCGGAATTTGGGTTCACACCCAGCGCATCCAGTTCGGCGCCGAATTTCTCGAACACCGGGGCCAGCCACGCTTTGACCGCATAGCCAAAGATGATTGGGTCGCTGACCTTCATCATCGTGGCCTTCATGTGCAGCGAGAACATGGTACCGTCTGCTTTGGTATCTTCAATGGCGCCCGCCAGGAACACCGACAAGGCTTTGACCGACATAAATGTTGCGTCGGCCACGGTCCCTTCCGCCAACGGCCAGCCGTCTTTCAGAACGGTCACGCCGCCGTCCTTTCCGACGAATTCAATCTTTGCATCACCGGCTTGAGCGGCGGTGATGGTGGCCGATTTCTCATTTGCATAGAAATCATTGCCAGACATCGACGACACTTTGGTTTTGCTGTCCGACGCCCACTCCCCCATCGAATGCGGGTTCTTCTGAGCATAGTTCTTCACCGCACGCGCCGCGCGACGATCCGAGTTACCTTCGCGCAGAACCGGGTTCACGGCCGAGCCTTTGATAACGTCATAACGCGCGCGGATTGCTTTTTCCTCATCGGTCGATGGCTCTTCGGGGTAGCTCGGGATGTCGTAGCCTTGCGACTGCAACTCTTCGACGGCCGCCACAAGTTGCGGGACCGATGCTGAGATGTTTGGCAGTTTGATCACGTTGGCGTCCGGCGTTTTCACCAGCTCGCCCAATGCGGCCAAATCGTCGGTGATGCGCTGTGCATCAGTCAGTTTTTCCGGGAAGGTCGAGATAATACGACCGGCCAATGAAATATCCTTGGTACCAACACTGACACCCGCTGCCGAGGCAAACTTGCGAATGATGGGCAGGAACGAGGCGCTAGCCAGTTCGGGCGCTTCGTCTACAATGGTATACAATATGTCGAAGTTTGAGTTATCTACCATATTCTTTTACCTTTTTAGCCTTTCAGGGGCGTGCGATCCAAGAGTTTGTGCCACATTGCGCGGCGCGGGAGGGGCGCGTAGATGGTACCGCCCCTGGGTGACTCTGTTTTGACAGGGCCTCCCTTAAATCACGTTTGCCTTGGAATCAATCGCAACTGGGCGCGCGTTTTGACACGGGTTGGGAAAATTCTGACTGTGGTGCTGAATTGATCATCTTCCGGCGAAAGTTTGCGTAGATAGTTTATCCGGCGGATTGACGATCCGGCTGCCTCCCATGCGCCCTACCGAAAACGCTGCCCTATCTCGGGATCAAACACCATCGCGCGTTCGGGTTGGACCGAAATACCTATACGCTCGCCGATTGCGCTGCGTTGGTCGTCGCGTTCCTCAATAATCAGCTTATCGCCATTCGGCGTTAGCAGATATGTATAAGACACGCCGCCGAGCGCTTCGGTCAGGTCCACCGTACAGGTGTCGGCCGAGCGGTCAATGTGGATATGTTCAGGTCGCATGCCCAGTGTCACTTTGTTCAGGCCGGCAGGCACGTCTGCCGAAATGGGCATCGGCTGGCTGAGCGCGGGGTGCGTCACTTGGCCATCGGCAAAGTCACATTCCAGAAAATTCATCGCCGGGGAACCGATGAAACCGGCCACAAACCGATTGTCTGGATCACGATAAAGATCCATGGGCGCACCCACCTGTTCGATACGGCCATCGCGCAGCACAACGATCTTGTCGGCCATTGTCATCGCCTCGACCTGATCATGGGTCACATAGATCATGGTCGCCCCTATTTCTTTATGCAAGCGCGCGATTTCAACGCGCATCTCGACCCGCAGTTCTGCGTCAAGGTTGGAAAGCGGCTCGTCGAACAGAAACACTTCGGGCCCACGAACAATAGCCCGACCAATGGCGACGCGCTGCCGCTGTCCGCCCGATAGGGCTTTGGGCTTGCGCTTGAGATATTGATCCAGCTTCAGAATGCCCGAAGCTTCCTGAACCTTCTGTTCGATCCGGGCTTTGTCCACGCCATTCATGCGCAGACCAAATCCCATGTTTTCTGCAACGGTCATGTGCGGATAAAGCGCGTAGGTCTGAAAAACCATCGCCACCCCGCGTTTGGCAGGGTCGACATGGGTCACCTCGCGTGCGCCGATATGAATTTCCCCTTCCGAGGTGTCCTCGAGACCCGCAATCATCCTTAGAAGAGTGGACTTGCCGCAGCCCGAAGGGCCAACAAAGACGCAAAACTCTCCGTCTTCAATCTGCAGATCAATCCCGTGAATGACCTGCGTCTGGCCATAGCGCTTGATCGCGCCGTTCAGAGTTACTCCGGTCATGTTACTCGCATCCTGTCGTTGCTTACGTTCTGGCGCGTGTCGGGGAACCGCCACGCCTGGGCTTCGGTTCCGATTTGGTCGGCCACATGGCGAACACGGGGAACCCAGGATTCTAATTGATTAAAATCCATCCGGTTTGTGGATCCGGTTACCGAGATTGCACCCAGTAGTCGGCCACCCGAGGTCAGAATTGGGCAGGCGATGCAGATAATGCCAGGTTCATGCTCTTCATCATCAATCGCGTAACCGCGTTGGCGGATCCGGTCGAGATCGGCCCGAAGCGCCTGTTCCGAAGTCAGGGTTTTTTCGGTGAACCGGTGATAGCTTTGCTGGGATACCGCTTTGTTCAGCGCATCATCGTCAAGATAGGCCATCATCGCCTTGCCGACGCCCGTGCAATAGGCCGGACCCACCTTGCCTGCTTGCGAAAACATCTCAACCGGCTTCGCCGCGTTACGTTTGTCGACATACAGAACCTGGCTGGAATCGAGCTGTGCCAGATGCACCGTTTCCCCGGTTTCCCGGCTAAGCGCATCCAGAAATGGTCGTGCTATTGGCGCCAAAGAACTTTGTGTCCACGCCGCGTGTGCCAACCGGACCAGCCGCATCCCCGGCGCATACGTCTGACGGTCCGGATCGTAAGAGAGCATCCCTTGGTTGGTCAGCGACTGCAGGAACCGATACAGAGTCGCCTTTGGGAAAACACTGTTGTCCAGCAATTCAGCGAATCGGACCGGCCGCTCAAAAGCAGCCACCTGATCAAGCACATCACATGCTTTGCCTATTGTTCCGTCACCAGCCACGGGCGCCCTATCTCCTCCACTTACCCGCGGGCCATCGGCACGAGGGTCTTGACAAGACTAACCGATTTGATGTGTAGTTTTCAATATATAAAACTAAGTTCCACTATATGGAACATGATGGAAGCTAAGGGAGGAAACCATGCATTCCATTTTCAAGCGCACGGCCGCGGCGTTGGCGACCAGTGTGGCAATTGCCGCTCCGGCATCAGCTGAACTGACCGGTGAGCTGCGAATCTTCCTCGACACATCGAACCCCGCGCCGCGCGCGACGATGGAAGCGATGATCGGGCGATTCGCGGAACAGCACCCGGGATTGGAAATCGAAACGACGGTGATTGATCGTGAGGCGTATAAGACCCAGATCCGCAACTTCCTGACGGCGGACACGCCGGACGTTGCCACCTGGTACGCGGCGAACCGGATGAAGCCTTATGTTGACGCCGGCCTGTTTGAGGACGTGTCGGACCTGTGGGCCGAGCCTGCGATTGCCGACAATCTGGCGTCGACCAAAGGCGCGATGACCATCGACGGCAAACAGTGGGGCGTACCTTATACATACTACCAGTGGGGCGTTTACTATCGCAAAGACATCTTTGACGAGCTGGGTCTGAGCGAGCCGACAACTTGGGAAGAAGAACTGGCCAACTGCCAGAAAATCGTCGACTCGGGTCGCGCTTGTTACACCATCGGCACCAAGTTCCTATGGACTGCCGGTGGCTGGTTTGACTACCTGAACATGCGTACCAACGGGTTCGACTTCCACCAGCAACTGGCCAATGGCGAAATCAGCTGGGAAGATGATCGGGTCAAGCAGACCTTTGCCAACTGGAAACAGTTGATCGATATGGGTGCGTTCATTGACAACCACCAGACCTATAGCTGGCAGGAGGCCCTGCCCTTCATGGTCAAAGGTGATGCGACAGCATACCTGATGGGCAACTTTGCAGTGGCACCGCTGCGCGACGCTGGTCTGACCGATGATCAACTGGACTTCTACCAGTTTGTTGCCATCAACCCGGATGTCGAATTGGCAGAAGACGCGCCAACCGATACGTTCCACATTCCGGCCAACGCGGCCAACAAAGAAGCCGCGCGCGAGTTCCTGCGCTTTGCCGTATCTCCTGACGAACAGACCGAGATCAACAACGGCGCAAACCTTGGCCAGCTTCCGGTCAACGCGCAATCGTCAGTTGATCAGGACAAGTTCCTGCAGCAAGGTTTCGAGATGCTGTCGGCGAACAGCCCTGGTGGCGTGGCCCAGTTTTGGGACCGCGATGCACCGGCTGAAATGGCCAAAGCGTCAATGGAAGGTTTCCAGGAATTCATGGTCAAACCTGACAACGCAGACAAGATCCTGGCCAAGCTGGAACGCGCACGCCAGCGTATCTACGACAACTAAGAATGTGGATAGGCCGGGCTGAAGCCCGGCCTACGCCGACACCAGATTTAGAGTGGGTTTCAGCCCGCCACCATAATCGGGAAAATCGCCATGACCACTGCAGCCGACGTCCCTGAACAAGAAAGCTGGTTCCACAGGAATCAACAGCGTATTGCGCCCTGGCTTTTTTTGGCCCCGGGCCTGCTGTTCTTTATGGTCTATGTGATCATTCCGGTTTTCCAGTCATTCAACCTGTCACTGTATGAATGGGACGGGCTTGGGGCTGCAGAATATGTGGGTTTTCGCAACTATGAAGACCTGTATTGGGAATTGTCTGATCGGGATGCCTTCTACATCTCGCTCAAAAACAACCTGATCTGGCTTCTATTGTATCTTCTGGCGATTCCCGCGGGGCTGTTCATCGCACTGTTCCTCAACCAAACGGTCTGGGGCATTCGCCTTTATAAATCGCTGTTTTTCTTTCCCTTCGTCATCTCTCAGGTGGTGGTCGGCCTTGTTTTCACATGGTTCTACGACCCGACATTCGGCCTGCTGAACGAATTCCTTGGCATGTTTGGCATGGGTCCGTTGAACGTTCTGGGCGACGAGCGGTTCGTGACGTATGGCATCATCTTTGCGGGCCTCTGGCCGCAGACGGCCTATTGCATGATCCTTTACCTAACCGGCTTGAACGCTGTGGACCCGGAACAGATCGAAGCCGGACGTCTGGATGGTGCAAAAGGCGCAAAGATGTTATGGCACATCATCCTGCCGCAGCTGCGCCCTGCCACATTCATAGCCTTTGTTGTAACCATCATCGGCGCCCTGCGATCCTTCGACCTGATTTCGATCATGACTCAGGGCGGACCATTCGGATCATCCCGCGTTCTGGCCTATTACATGTTCGAGGTCGCGCTTTCTGAATATGGATTCCGAATGGGATACGGTGCCGCCATCGCGGTGATCCTGTTCCTCATCATGTTGTGCTTCATCGCCTATTTCCTCTGGTCGATGTACCGCGAAGAAAAGGGGTACTGAGATGTTTCCGAAACCTATCGAAAAGCAACCCCGCGCGACGCAGATCACCTATCAAGCGATGTTACCATTGGCCTTGTTGCTCTGGCTTGGTCCCCTTTTGGCGGTCGCGCTGTTCTCGGTCAAACCCGAGGCTGATTTCACCAACGCCAACTACTGGGGCATGCCGTCCAGCTTTGAAGGCGCGTTCAACTACGGCCAGGTGTTCTTCAACTCAGACATGCCGCGTTACTTGATGAATTCGTTCCTGATCACGGTCCCCACAGTCATCGGATGCGTCGCACTCAGCAGTATGACCGGATTTGCATTGGGCATTTACAAATTCAAATCGAACCTTTGGATCTTTTTCATGTTTGTGGCCGGTAACTTTGTGCCCTTCCAGATCCTGATGGTGCCCGTGCGCGATCTGACGCTGGAGCTGGGCCTTTACAATACCAAAACCGGGTTGGTCCTGTTTCACATCGCGTTCCAAACAGGGTTCTGCACGCTGTTCATGCGCAACTTCATCCGCGCGCTTCCGTTTGAACTGATCGAAGCCACCCGGGTCGAAGGCATCAGCGAATGGCGTATCTTCTGGTACGTGGTCTTGCCGCTGATGAAGCCCGCCATTGCCGCACTTAGCGTCTTGATCTTCACTTTCATCTGGAACGATTATTTCTGGGCCGTTGTTCTGACCCAGGGCGCCGAAAGCCAGCCAGTGACGGCAGGAATTACCAGTTTTAACGCACAATTCAGGGCCGCTTACCAATTAATGAGTGCCGGTTCCATCGTTGCGGCATTGCCGCCGGTGGCCATGTTCTTCCTGATGCAGAAACATTTCATCGCGGGTTTGACCCTCGGTGCCGTAAAATAGCTTCGAACCGGAGTTCGCTACATGACCAGAATCACCTTTGTTGGTGCGGGTTCCACGATTTTCATGCAAAATATCGCGGGCGATGCACTGCTGACCCCTGCGTTGGCCGATAGTCATTTCGCGTTGATGGATATTGATCCGGTGCGATTGGCCGAAAGCGAGACTGTTACACGGGCCATGATCCGTTCGGTCGGAACAGACGCAACCGTCTCTACCCATACCGATCGTCGCGCCGCGCTCGACGGGGCAGATTTCGTGATCACCGCTTTCCAGATTGGCGGCTATAAACCGTGCACAGTGACCGATTTCGAAATCCCGAAGCAATACGGCCTGCGTCAGACCATCGCCGATACCCTTGGCGTTGGCGGTATCATGCGGGGCCTGCGTACAGTGCCGGTTCTGTGGGACGTCGCTCAGGATATGATGCAACTCTGCCCAAACGCCACGCTGCTGCAATATGTTAACCCGATGGCAATCAACACATGGGCGCTGGCCGAGCGGTTCCCGGACCTGAAACAGGTCGGCCTGTGCCATTCGGTTCAAAACACGGTTGAAGAACTGGCCCACGATCTGGACCTACCCAAAGACGAGTTTCGCTACAAAGTCGCAGGCATCAATCACGTCGCCTTCTTCCTGCGGCTTGAGCATGACGACCGCGATCTCTACCCGGCTTTGCGCCAGGGTTATCAAAGTGGTCGCTTGCCCAAGCCGCCCCTGTTGATGCCGCGCTGCCCCAACAAAGTCCGGTATGAGGTGATGGACCATTTGGGCTATTTCTGCACCGAAAGCTCCGAGCATTTTGCGGAATACGTTCCGTGGTTCATAAAGGATGGTCGCGACGACCTGATCGAACATTTCAGCATCCCGCTGGATGAATATCCGACCCGTTGCGTCGAGCAGGTCGCCAGCTGGAAAAAACAGGCCAAGACACTGACCGACGGCCGCGACATCAAGGTGACCCGCAGCCACGAGTTCGCCGCCGACCTTATGAATGCAATCGTCACGGATACGCCCTACACGGCCTATGGCAACCTGCCCAATACCGGCCAGATCCCGCAATTGCCCTTGGGTGCAGCGGTTGAGACCCCTTGCCTGGTAGATGCAAACGGTGTCCAACCCTCGGTCGTGGCGGACATACCGCCTCAGCTGATTGCGCTGATGCGCACGCAGATCAATGTGCAAGAGCTGACGGTACGGGCCTTGGTTGAGCAGAACCCCGAACACATCTATCACGCGGCCATGATGGACCCCCATACCGCCGCCGAGCTGGATCTGCGCCAAATCCGAAATCTGGTAACTGAATTGCTAGCAGCGCACGCAGATTGGCTGCCGGACTGGTGCAAACCCGCCAAGGCGGCCTAACCGCAAACTCACAAGGCTGAAAGACAATGACAAAAAAACGCCGTTCACAGCATTGGTATGGCAAGCTGGACAAGGATGGATTCATCCACCGATCCTGGATGAAAAACCAGGGCTTCCCGGATCACGCTTTTGACGGGCGCCCTGTCATTGGCATCTGCAACACTTGGTCGGAACTGACCCCCTGCAACTCGGGCCTGCGCGATCTGGCCGAAGGCGTGAAACGTGGTGTTTGGGAGGCCGGAGGTTTTCCAGTTGAATTCCCGGTGATGTCGCTGGGCGAGACGCAGATGAAACCCACCGCCATGCTGTTTCGGAACCTTCTGGCGATGGATGTTGAAGAATCGATCCGTGCCTATGGAATCGACGGCGTTGTCCTGCTGGGTGGATGTGACAAGACCACACCGGGTCAGTTGATGGGCGCGGCGTCTGTTGATCTGCCAAGCATCGTAGTCAGTTCAGGCCCGATGCTGAATGGCAAGTATCGCGGGCAGGACATTGGATCCGGTACAGATGTCTGGAAATTCTCCGAGGCCGTGCGCGCCGGGGAGATGACCCTGAAGGATTTCATGAGTGCTGAAGCCGGTATGTCACGCAGCGCTGGGGTCTGCATGACCATGGGCACGGCCTCGACCATGGCGTCGCTGGTCGAGGCGATGGGCATGAGCCTGCCAACCAACGCCGCCCTGCCCGCCGTTGACGCCCGCCGCATGGCGCTGGCACATCTGACCGGCAAGCGGATTGTCGAGATGGTGGACGAAGATCTGAAACCATCCGACATCCTGACCAAAGAGGCGTTCGAAAACGCCATTCTGGCCAACGCCGCTGTAGGTGGATCTACAAATGCGGTTGTGCACCTGCTTGCTCTGGCCGGTCGCGTCGGCGTTGATCTGACGCTGAAAGACTTCGAAATCGGCTCTGAAATTCCTTTGCTGGTCAATTGCATGCCGTCGGGCAAATATCTTATGGAAGATTTCTGTTACGCAGGCGGTGTGCCGGTCGTCCTGTCCGAACTCAAGCCCTTTCTACGCCAAGCCAAAACGGTTCTGAATAAAGACATTTCTGCCCATTACGAAGGCGCGGAATGCTTTAAACGCGATGTGATCCAAACCTTTGATGATCCGGTGAAACCCGCCGCGGGCTTGCGTGTACTGCGTGGTAATCTGGCGCCAAACGGAGCAATTGTGAAACCTTCGGCCGCAACGGATGAACTGCTCGAAACCGAGGCCGAGGCCTATGTTTTTGAAAGCATCGAAGACCTGAAAGCCAACATTGACCGCGACGACCTGCCAGTCACACCCGAGACCATTCTGGTTCTCAAAGGCTGCGGCCCCAAGGGCTATCCGGGCATGCCCGAGGTCGGCAATATGCCGATCCCTGCCAGGCTGGTGAAGGAGGGTGTACGCGACATGATCCGCATCTCGGATGCGCGCATGTCCGGCACTGCATTTGGCACCGTCATCCTGCATGTCAGCCCCGAAGCACAGGCCGGAGGTCCTTTGGCGCTGGTCAAAACCGGTGACCGCATTCGCGTTTCTGCCAGTAAGGGCGAGTTGGATTTGCTTGTAGACGAAAAAGAACTGGACGCCCGGCGGGCCTCATGGCAACCGGACGCGCCACACTACACACGCGGCTATGCGAAACTGTATATAGACCACGTCTTGCAGGCCGATCAGGGCGCGGACCTTGATTTTCTTGTCGGCAAAGACACCCGTCTCGTGACGAGAGAGAGCCACTGATGGATCAACCAATCACATTCCACGATCTCAATGGTGCATCCATTTACATCACCGGAGGCGGGTCCGGTGTTGGCGCTGCGTTGACGGATGGGTTCCTTGCGCAGGGTGCAAACGTTGCCTTTATTGGGCGCTCGGATGCCAGGTCCTTTGTTGATGAAATGCGCGACAAGCACGGCCGGGCGCCCTTGTTCATGCAAGGTGACATGACGGATACCGAGTTGCTGCACGCCACGATGACCAAGGCCGCCGAGGCGCATGGGCCGCTGAATGTTCTGGTGAACAACGCGGCCAATGACAAACGCCACTCGCTTGAGGAAACCACGCCCGAGTTTTGGGACTGGATGATCGAGGTCAATCTCAAGGCCTACTACTTCGCCTGTCAGGAAGCGGCGCGTCAGATGCAGGACAAGGGTGGATCGATCATCAATTTCAGCTCGATCAGCTACATGATGGGCAACTCTGGCTATCCGATCTACACAACCTCGAACGCCGGGATCACCGGCATGACCCGATCGTTGGCGCGTGAATTAGGTCCACAGAAAATCCGCGTGAATGCCTTGGCACCCGGATGGGTGTTGACGCAGAAACAATTGGATATGTGGGCCACGCCCAAGGATCTGGCGGCACACTTGGATCGTCAATGCTTGAAAGAGCACCTAACGCCCGAGGACATGATTGCCCCTACCTTGTTTTTGGCCTCCGAGGCAAGCCGCGCGATGACAGGTCAATGCATGGCTGTTGACGGCGGTGTGGTGGTGTCAGGGTGAAGTCATGAACACAGAATGGATCGCCGTCGATTGGGGAACGTCCCATTTACGCATTTGGGCCATGCAGGGCGAAACCGCAATGGATCAGGCGCAGTCAAACAGCGGCATGGCACGCTTGGCCAAGGGGGGCTTTCAGGCCGCATTGCTTGACTTGATCGAGGGATGGTTGGGCTCCGCCCCTCTTGACGTGATGGCCTGCGGCATGGTCGGCGCGCGGCAGGGGTGGGTCGAAGCACCCTATTCTGCCGTTCCTTCGACCCCTGTTCCAACAGTCCCCATCCGCGTTCCCAATACTGACCCTCGCATCCGCGCGTTTGTCGTACCCGGCCTCAAGCAGATCAATCCGCCTGACGTGATGCGCGGGGAAGAGACCCAGATCGCCGGTTTTCTAGCCACGCGGCCGAACTGGGACGGCGTTGTCTGCCTGCCGGGAACACACACCAAATGGGTGCAGATAAGCGCGGGAGAAGTCGTGAGTTTTCGGACATTCATGACCGGTGAACTGTTCGACTTGTTGCGCGGACAATCCGTCCTCAAACACTCAGTTGGGGAGGGTTGGGATGATGGTGCCTTTGCAGATGCCGTTTCGGACACCTTGTCCAAGCCCGAGCAATTGGCCGCCCGACTATTTGGCCTGCGCGCCGCAGATCTCCTGCAGGGGCAGGATGCTGGCATCGCACGCGCAAAACTATCAGGCACTTTGATTGGGGCTGAACTGGCCGCCACCCGACCCTATTGGCTGGGACAGCAACTGGCCATCATTGGCGCAGACGAGGTGTCAAACATCTATGCAAAAGCACTGCAACAACAAGGTGCTTTTGTCGAAACTGCTGATGCCACACAAACCACTCTGGTCGGCCTTTCTCTGGCCCGAAACCTGACGAGGCAAACGGTATGAACCGCCCCATCATCGCCATTCTGCGCGGATTGCAACCATCCGAGGCCGAAGCCGTTGGACGCGTCGTGATTGACGCCGGGATCGACCGGATCGAAGTACCCCTGAATTCGCCCGATCCGTTGACAAGCATTGGCTTGTTGGCAGAGACGTTCGGGGGTCGGGCACTGATCGGTGCAGGTACCGTGCTCACATCTGAGCAGGTCGAGGCCGTTTCGGGTGTTGGCGGCAAGCTGATTGTTTCACCTAATTATGATGCGGATGTGATTGGCCGAACCGTCGCGCTGAACTTGCAAAGCTGGCCAGGCATCTACACGCCGACCGAAGCGTTTGCTGCCCTAAAGGCCGGCGCCACAGGATTGAAACTGTTCCCCGGGGTTATGGCCGGCCCGTCAGGGTTGGCAGCGCTGCGTCCGGTACTACCAAATGACGCTCTGGTGTTTGCCGTAGGCGGCGCCGGGCCTGAGAACTTTGGCCAGTGGATCAAGGCGGGTGCTGATGGGTTCGGCATTGGATCCGCGCTTTACAAACCCGGCATGCAGGTTGCTGAGATCGCAGACCGTGCCGCACAGATCGTGATAGCCTATGATGAGGCCATCAAATGAGCACGGTCTTTGACAACCGCCCATGCGAGCTGGGCGAAGGCCCCTTGTGGCACCCCGAAAGGCAGCAGCTGTTTTGGTTTGACATTGTTGGTAAGCGTCTGCTGACCCGCACGGGCGATCAGCAACAAAGCTGGGACTTTCCTGAACATGTCTCAGCCGCAGGTTGGATCGATCACGACACGCTGCTAATCGCCTCGGAAACCGGGCTTTGGCGATTTGAGTTACCAACAGGAAAAAAGACACTGGTCACGCCGCTTGAGGCTGATAATCCGGTGACTCGCTCCAATGATGGTCGCGCTGATCCGTGGGGTGGGTTTTGGATTGGAACAATGGGCAAACAAGCCGAACCGGGCGCTGGTGCAATATATCGCTATTGGCGTGGTGAATTGCGTCGTCTGGTGCCTGATGTGACAATCTCAAACGCAATTTGCTTCGCGCGGGATCGCTCTTGTGCCTATTTCTGCGACACGCGCACCCGGCATGTGATGCGCTGGAATTTGAGCGCTAAAACGGGATGGCCAGACGGGAACAGCACTGTCTTTCTAGACTTGCGAAATGAAGGACTGAACCCTGATGGCGCCGTGGTTGACGCAGTTGGCAACATTTGGATCGCGCAATGGGGCGTGGGTCGGGTTGCTGTCTACACCCCAGAAGGCGATTTCCTTCGCGCCGTTTCCTTTGAGGCCGCCCATACGTCATGCCCTGCATTTGGCGGCGCCGATTTGACGACACTCTTTTGTACGACCGCGCGCGAGGGGCTGAGTGTAAGAGAGATTGAAACACACCCTGCCAACGGAATGACCTTTACCCGCGAAAATGCGGGGCGGGGTCAGGCAGAACACAGAGTCATCCTATGAAGCCAGAACTTGGCGTTTGCTACTACCCCGAACATTGGCCAGAGGCGATGTGGGCGGAAGATGCCACACGCATGGCCGAAACTGGTCTGTCATGGGTCCGGATCGGCGAATTCAGCTGGAGCCGGATGGAACCGCGCCCCGGTGATCTGCACCTTGACTGGCTCGATCGCGCCATCGACACGCTTGGGACAGCTGGCTTGAAAGTTGTGCTGGGCACACCGACGGCGACCCCACCCAGATGGGTACTGGACAAACATCCAGACATGCTGGCCGTGGACGAACAGGGGAACGCGCGTAAATTCGGGTCTCGTCGCCACTATTGCTTTAGCCATCAGGGATACATTGATGAATGCGTTCGCATCGCCCGGATCATGGGTGAACGCTATGGGCGAAATCCGCATGTTGCCGCCTGGCAGATCGACAACGAATATGGCTGCCACGACACCACGATCAGTTACAGCCCGTCCGCCCTGCAGGCGTTTCGGCACTGGTTATCAACCCAATACGGAACCATTGCAGCCTTGAACGAGGCATGGGGCAACGTTTTTTGGTCAATGGAGTACAACAGCTTCGATCAAATTGAGCTTCCCCACCTCACCGTGACCGATCCCAATCCGGCGCATGTTCTAGCGTTTCGCCGCTTTAGCTCGGATCAGGTTGTGGCGTTCAATAGGGCGCAGGTAGACGTACTGCGTTCGCTGACGGATGCCCCGCTGTTGCATAACTACATGGGACGTACACTGGAGTTCGACCATTTTGAGGTTGGTGCGGATCTGGATATCGCCACATGGGACAGCTATCCGATCGGCTTCCTGTCTGACCGGCTCGAGGTAGATGAAGCGCATAAAACAGCGTTTCTGCAACAGGGTGACCCGGACATGCAGGCGTTTCACCATGATCTGTACCGCGCCGTCGGGCGTGGTCGTTGGTGGGTGATGGAGCAGCAACCCGGCCCGGTTAACTGGGCGCCGTACAACCCTGCGCCCTTGCCCGGAATGGTACGGCTTTGGTCACTGGAAGCCGTGGCGCACGGGGCCGAAGTGGTCAGCTACTTTCGCTGGCGGCAAGCCCCATTTGCGCAAGAGCAGATGCATGCGGGCCTGTTGACGCCGGACAACCGCCCCGCCCCGGCACTGATCGAAGCGCGCCAAACCGTCGATGATTTGACAAATCTGGGCACCGTCCAACAGGCGCGGGCCAAGGTCGCAATCGTGTTCGACTATGCCTCGGATTGGGCTTGGACAACCCAACCACAAGGGGCCGGATTTGACTATTTCGAACTGGTCTTCTTGACCTACCAGGCACTGCGACGCGCTGGGTTCTCAGTAGACTTCCTCTCGACCACAGACATTCCGAAAAGCAGTTACGCCGTGATCTTTGCACCCGGTCTGGCGACGGTGGGCCACGAATTAGAGCAGAAGCTGACGGCTGGCTGCGATCTTGCGATTCTCGGACCAAGAGCGGGAGCAATCACCCATGACTTCCAAATTCCCGAACAGGGGCGCCCTGGCCTGTCAGGATTGGATTGCCATGTTGATCTGGTCGAAACCCTACCGCCAAATGTGGCACGCCCTGTCGATGGCGGTGGCGCGGCCGAGCATTGGATTGATCGGCTTTCAGGCGATGCCCCGAACCTGTTGTCCTATGCGGATTCAACCGCTGCGTTGAAGGGCGCGGACGGAATCTGGTATCTGGCGGGGTCTCCGAACAAGGCCTTGTGGGATCGCGTTGTTGCCCTGGCCGCAGAGGAAGCTGGGCTGACCGTGAATGCGATGCCAGTGGGTCTGCGTCGGCGCGAAACCGCGGACCATGAATTCCTGATCAATTACAATGCACACCCAGTTGATTGGAATGGGCACGCAATTCAAGGCTGCGATGTCACGATCCTAAAGCGCAACCCGCCCGGAAAAACCTAAGTTTTCCCCGGGCGGACGCAGAGGTATGCATCGCTTATAGCTATTGATCGTTTTGCAGACTGTTGGGGTCAAAGACCCCTCCGAATCCGCTGTTGTTCGAGGGCTCGCCCTCAGTGTCCGATGCACCGTCATCGTCATCACCACCCAGCGAATTCGGCGCAAACACATTGCCAAAGCCGCTATTGTTGGACGGTTTGGGTGTGGACTGTGCATCGCCCTGCTCAGCTTCCTGGGCCTCTTGCTGCTTGCGCCGTTCTTCGCGCTGCTTACGCAGCTCCTGAATGCGCTGCTCAGCCTCAAGCTGCTTTTGCTCACGCACGTCGGCGATACACTGCGCCGGGTTGTACGCGGTTGCCGTGCCGACCACTGTGATCGTCGCCACAGCAAACACGACCAACAGAACTGCGGCCATGTTCCCTGCGAAAAAGCTGGGTAGTTTGATCTTTCCAGCGAGTTCTTCGACCGTGGCCTCTTTGCGCGCGGCAGCAACCAGTTCCTGACGTTTCAACTTGGCTTCGTTCAGGAGTGCAAAGAACACCGTCAGAGCCACGATGATGAAGGCCAACGCTGAAATCGCAGGTGTGATGCCATAACGAACCTTCTGTGCCAGCTCGATCGTCAGTGTCGGATACTCGCCAAAGGTGAAGGTGGTGGTGTTGTAGTTCTCGAACGATGCGAGGAACGCCAGCACAGCTGCGGATGCAATCGCCGGACGCATGAACGGGAGCATGATCTTGCGAAATGCCTGCGCATGGGTTGCGCCAAGGTCCAACGCAGCCTCGGTCAGCGCCATATCATACCGCTGCAGTCGCGCGACCAACACCAGCATGCAGTAGCTGGCGATAAAGGTGGATTGACCGATTACCGTCAGAAAGATGCCGTTCGACAGGAAACTGTCAGCACCGAGACCCAACATCCGGTTGATCCGGTCCCAGAAGACCAGAGTCGAGATACCGATAACCACACCTGGGATCAGGATCGGAGCAATGATGATTGTGTAGTACGTCGCGCGCAGCTTGGGCCAGATCTGCGTCAGCATCAGTGCCCCGGCCAGACCCATTGCAACCGACAGAACAACCGTTCCAGCCCCAATGATCAGCGAGTTCTTGATGCCGTTCAAAATACGCTGATCCTGAAACAACTCTCCGAACCACTGGAAGGTCAGACATTCCCACGGACTCATCCTTGGGAAGCCCGAAGAGTTGAAGGCCGTGACCGACATGATCACCAGCGGGCCCAAAAGGTAGGCGAAAAAGATCACCAGATAGACCCAGATGCTTATGCGGAGGAAGGATGTATTCATTTCCCGATATCCCCCATGTTCACCTTGAACAGGCGCATCACGGCGAGCACGAACAGGATACAGGTCACCAGCAGCACGATGGCGTAGGCGGCACCTTGCGGCCAGTCATTGTTGTCGTTGAATTGCTGATAGATCAATTGTGTGAACCACAGACTGGACGGCCCGCCCAGAATTTGGGGCGCAGCAAGCGCACCCGCGCTGAGCATGAAGACCATGGTACAGCCCGAGCTGATGCCCGGCTTGGCATAAGGAATGACCACGCGCCAATGAATCCGCCACCATGGCGCACCCAGATCCCGTGCCGCCTCAATCTGGTTTCTGTCCAGGCTTTCGATCACATTATACATCGGGAAGATCATCAACAGGATGTAGGCATAGCCCAGGCCTGCATACAGCGCGATGTCGTTGCGGATGAAGTCAAACGGCGTATCCCACACCCCAAGCCCCACGAACAGCGTATTGAGAACACCCGTTTCGCCAAAAATGATCCGCAAGGCAAAGGCGCGCAAGATTTCGTTGATCCAGTAGGGGATGATCAGCATGATCGCGAAAATGCGGATATGGCTGCCCTCGGACTGACCCAGATAATAGGCAATCGGGTAACAGATGATCAGGTTGAAGATCGTGACGCAAACCGCCGCAACCAAAGTGCGGAAAAACACCCGCAGATCGACCGTGTTGTAGTCCTGACTACCGCCTTCAGGTCCAAAGACCAGATACTTGTAGTTTTCGAGCGTATAGACGTCCTTTGGTCCGCCAATCTCAGGCGGCGGCAGGTTCGGGCGGAACGAAAAGTCCAGCATCGACAGCTGTGGCAGGATGATCAGACCAATCGTCCAGAACAGGACGAAACCCAGGATCGCCGTGCCCATACCAATGCCGTTGCGGTTGAAAAACTCCTTGAGGAAGCCGGGCATATCTTTGGCCTCCTTATTCTGCGGCCAGTTCACCCGCAGGAACGGCCACCGCATTGCGGGTTTCGTATTCCAGCGTGATGTTCTGACCGGTGTGATCTTCGAAGGATTGACCATGGTTAGGGATCGAGACCTTGATCTCTTTTCCGCCTTCGCCTTCGGTGAAAATGTTGAAGGCGTTGCCTTCGAATTCTTCATGGTTGACGCGGGCGGTGACAAAATGGTCGCCCGTTGCTCCGGTCGGCGCGATTGTGAACGCCTCAGGACGGATAAACATCATGGCCTCGTCGCCTTCGCTCATCTTACCCTGATTGGCCGTCGAAATCCGGGCCACCAAATCGCCTGAGCGGTTCGTTGAAATCAAGGCCTCGCTCCCCATGACCTGCTTGACCTTGCCGCGGAACACGTTGTTTTCGCCGACGAATGAGGCCGCAAAGGCCGTGTTGGGATCGTTGTATATCGTCTTTCCATCGGCAATCTGGTCGATCACCCCCGCCCGCATAACTGCAATGCTATCAGACATGGTCAGGGCCTCTCCCTGATCGTGCGTGATGTAGATGAACGTAATGCCAACGCGTTGCTGGATCTCGCGCAATTCGGTGCGCATGTGCTGGCGCAGCTTAAGATCCAGTGCCGACAGTGGTTCGTCCAGCAGCAGAACGTCAGGTTCGGCGCAAAGCGCGCGCGCAATCGCAATCCGCTGACGTTGACCACCCGATAGTTCACTGGGCAGCTTATCGCCCTGCCCCGGCAGCGCGATCATGTCCAAAAGTTCATCCGCACGTTTGCGTCGTTGCGCGGCGCTGACACCCTTAATTTCCATGGAAAAGGTAATGTTTTCCCATATCTTCATCAGCGGGAACAAAGCAAGGTTCTGGAAGATCAGCGCTGTCGGACGTTTGTTCGGTCCAATCCCTTTCATGTTCTTGCCACCAATCAGGACGTTGCCCTCGCTGGGATCAAGAAAGCCGGACACCGCGCGCAGGATCGTTGTCTTACCGCAGCCCGAAGGACCAAGGAACGAAAAGAATTCGCCCCCGTTTATATTCACGTTTGCATCGCGCACGGCGACAAAGTCACCGAAACGGATCCACAGGTTTTCCAGATCTACGCCGACCCCTGCACTCATTTTGGCATCCCCCTGAGGCACGATTCTAAGCCGTACCATAACATTTGCCGCCACGCCTGGGCGGCGTGCGGGTGAATTGCCCCTCGCGCATTGGCGAGGGGCTTAGGTTCTAAGCGATCAAGCGCTCTTGAACTTGTTGACGAACTCGGTCCGGGTTTCGGCGTACCAAGGTGCCTCGGCGGGCCAAGGGTTCAGGTTCGCCAGTGAATCGCCCGGATAGGCTTCGGCAAAGTTCTTCTTGTAGGTGTCGCCGGAATACTGGTCGGCACCCAGAACAGGTGAGTTGTAGCCGTGGCTGTCAATCGCGATACCCGCCGGTTTGGCCTGATAGGCAAAGTCGATAAAGGCGTAGACCTGATCGATATTGGTCGCGCCGGTAGGCATCGAAATACCGTCAACCCAAGCCATCGCACCTTCGACCGGTGCCTGATAATGCACTGGCTCACCAGCGGACTTCAGCGCCAGCGGTGGGCCATCCCATGTCTGACCAACGATCACGCCTTCGTTCAGCAAGCCGTTTTTCTGCGTGTCAGCATCATTCCAGATCAGTTTGATCCGGTTTTTGCGCTCAACACACCAGTCGGCGATCTGACCCCAGACCTTACGCATGGTGTCTTCGTCGCCATAAGCAGCCCAGACCGAACCCGGCTCCATCTCGCCCGCGCTTTCCATGTACAGACCTGCGCCCAGCATCATCGAATGCGCACGGCCCATAGTTTTGCCTGCGTTCGCTTCGGACCAAACGTCGCCATAAGACGGCGCATCGCCTTCGGGCAGCCACAGGTCAGTGCGGTATGCAATGCCTTCGGTCCCCCAGATATGCGGCAACCAATGTGCGCCGCTATCGCCAAAGTTCCACGCATCCGTACCGATTTTGGCCATCGCCGGGTTCACCAGATCGATCGGAACCTTATTCATGTCGAACGGCTGCAGCAGTTCCAACGGACCCCACTGAAGCGAGCGGTTGTTGGTCGGCGAGACAATGTCAAAGCCCTGGCCCTTGGTGGCCTTCATCTTATTGATGATTTCCTCGTTCGAACCGATACCGGTGTAGTTCACCTTGATTCCGGTCAGGGTTTCGAACTCTTGGATGAACGCAGGCGGAAGATAGTCCGACCACATCAAAATGTTGATTTCACCCGAAGATGCCAGCGCGCTCTTACTGTATAGCGGTGCGGCCAAGGCGGCGGCACCTGCACTTTTTAGGACGGAACGTCTGGAAAGTGTTTTTCTGTCAGCCATGTGTTTTCTCCCGATATTGGACTGAAGTTTTTTTGTTATGTTTCGATTGTAGGACTTTCTGCACGAGTTCGTCAGCCCGAAAGTGACAGTTTGTGGATTTCTTAAGTCCAGTTTTTGTTTTGGGTTTATTTTGCAGCGGTTTGGTCCAGCGGTCCAACCTCATTCCAGACCGTCACATCACGGGGCATGACCGGATCAGACCCAACCAGAATTTTGCGCCTGTCGCAGGTCGGAAGGTGCAGTGCACTTGTCCCGTAATTGAAGGCAAAACCTAAGCCACCACGCTGCGTGATACGCAGATCAGGCCCATGGTCCGCGGGGGAAATGCCAGACCATTCCAATGCGTTTTGCAACACCTGTCGCAGCAGTTCCTGTCCCGGCACCATCGCCAGATACGTTGCCTTTTCGCTACGGATCACGGCAGGGCTTCCGTCGCGATAATTGCTGATAAATTGGCCTATGACCTCCTGATTTGTGTCCACAATTTCGCGCCAGCCGGTAAATGCAAGCGACGTTTTCTCAAAAAATAGCACTGTTTCATTCGCCAGCTCTGGCAGTGATTCGACACGCAGAACGCGAACTCCGGTCAGATCTGCCAATGCGCCCGGTGCCAGATTTGACGGTGTATGCATATCCGGTGTCATGCTACCTGAACGTGCCCCGATCAGAAGTTTGGCCTGAGACCCGGCTAAACGAGAAGCGAGTTTCTCACTCACAATCATACTTTGTGGCAGAACGATCAAAGTATACCCGCTCAGATCATCGTCGGGGCCAACAAAATCCAGATCGACACCCATCTCACGTAACGCCGCATACCACTCACGAACGATCTGAGCATTTGGAAAATCATCGTCATGCGGCAGGACGTCGGCCGCCCAGATAGAAGTGTAATCCAACAGCATAGCGACGGTCGCTTTGTCACGTTTGGCCGGCGGCAAGGCAACCCGATCTTGCACGATCTGCTTCAACTCTATAGCTGCCTGATCGGGGCTGCCGTCTGACCGAAACAGTGCCGTGTGAAATTGCTCTTGTGCAGATTTTGCTTGTCGCCAGCGGAAAAACATCACCGCCTGTGCGCCATGCGCATAGGCCGCCCAAGTCCAAAGCCGCACCATGCCTTCTGCCGGCGATGGGTTTTTCTCGGCCCAATCCACCGGACCTGGCTGTTGCTCTAGAACCCACACCCGCCCGCGCCCCTGAGACCTATAAAGATCGCAGTGGAACCCCTGATAATCCGGTGCGCCTGTTCGCAGGTAGCGGTGTTTTTCCTGCTCACTCAACCCCGAGCCCAGCAAGTTTCCCAACGGGTAGCTATCAAACCCCACTATATCCAAATCACGGGCGACATCATGGTGGTCAAACTCGAAACTGCCGGCCATGAAGTTATGAGTGACATCCCGACCCGGCGAGTGGTCACGCAGGATATCGGCCTGCGCTTTGTTGAATAGCCGGACCCGGTCCGAGGAATATCGTCTGAAATCGAGCGATTGGGTCGGATTCGGCGATGCAACCAATCCATTGGGCAACTCAATTTGGTCGAAACTTGAATAGGTCGAGCCCCAGAACGCTGTGCCCCAGGTCTCGTTCAGAACATTGATCGAGCGGTAGCGATCGGCCAGCCAGCGGCGAAAGCCCTGCCGTGCCGCATCGGAGTAACTGAGCACCGTGTCGTGGTCATTGTATTCGTTGTCGATCTGCCACGCACCAACATGCGGGTTCTGGCCGTAGCGGCGGGCGTATTCAGTGGCGATCCGGCGTGCCTCAGCCAAGTAGATATCGCTTGAAAAACAATAGTGACGACGAGAACCAAACCCCCGCACGCGCCCATCCGACCCAACAGGCAGGATTTCAGGATGTTCATCAACCAGCCATTTGGGCGGCGCGGCCGTTGGGGTCGACATCATGACTCGCAGACCAGCCTCACCCAGGATTTCGATCACCTCATCCAGCCAACCCCATTCAAAACGCCCGCGTTCTGGTTCGATCAGACCCCAGGTGAACTCGGCGATTCGCACCCAATCCAGACCCATGTCCACCATCTGTGCAGCGTCGTCGCGCCATAGGGACGGGTCCCATTGTTCGGGGTAGTAGCAAACCCCCAGCTCTAGCTTGCTCATCGGTCGTCCTTTGCCGCCCGCCGTTCAATCCATTTCAGGAAGCTGGCGCAGGCGAGTGTGATCACGACGTAAAGGATTGCTGCGGTGTTAAACGGTGCAAAGGGCAGGAAACTGGCGGCCTGAAACTCGCGCATACGCTGGGTCATGTCGCGTACCGACAGGATCGACAACAGTGATGTGTCTTTGATCATCGCGATGAATTCATTGCCCAAAGGTGGCGTAACAATCCGCAGCGCTTGCGGCAGCACAATCAGACGCGCGGTTTGCCAGCGGGATAGACCCAGCGAACTGCCCGCCTCAAGCTGGCCTTTTGGGATGGCCTCGATGCCAGATCGAAAAATCTCGGCCATATAGGCGGAATACCCGACGGATATGGCAATGATCCCTCGGGTCATATTGGTCATGTCGATGCCGCCACCGGTCGCATCTTTGACGGCACCTGCGAGCGGCAACCCAATATAGAGGATGATCACCAGCATCGGAATGCCGCGGATCGTGTCCACAAAAAACTCGGCACCAACCGCCAAGGGGTGCAGTTTGTGCTGAGCGCCCCCGATGGTCAAAGTGAGCAGGAGAAATCCAAAAACGGCGAAGGCCAAAGCCGGGTTGCGGTACTTGTCTGGAAGAAAGCTTGTCTGCCACAGAACCGGATACCCTTTTGTGTTGGCCTCAACCGGAACAAAGGCGCCCGAGACGCTGTCGACGGTCTCGATCTGTTTCAATGCGCTTGCCACGTCGGTCGCGCTCCGGATCTTGTATTGCTGATCGCCGCTACCTTCGAATTCGCCGAACCGGATCAAATCCGCCTGCGCCTGCGGAGTGCCCCGCACAATGGCGATGCGCGCATCGGTGCTGCCGACCAACGCGTAGTTGACCTGAGGCTGCATGAAGAAGAAGGCAGAGACGGCCAACAATCCCAAACTGATTGAACCATAGGTAACTGTCGTCCGGACCTTTGGCTTGAAGGATTGCAGCCCGACCCAGATCAAACCAAGGATTGCCGCGAAGATGTAAGCAAAAATCGCGGCGCGGAACGTGATTGCAACGCCAGTGGCAAACTGCCAATGGGCCATGAACATCAAATAGAACAAAACCCCGCCGGTCAACGCTTCGAACCCAAGCCGTATGTATCCGCCAAACGGAATCGTCAGGCGGGCTGACAGCAAGCAAAGTGCGATAACCACCGCATATGCCGCCAACAGGATTTGCAAGCCCGTCTGAACCTGCGCGACCACGTCGGGGAACAGAATCCAAGTTTGATTGGACCGGTCTATCAGCGTCGACGTGTTCTCGCTGAGTGAATGAAAAAACACCGATTCAGCAAGGGGCATCAGGACTTGAGGCTGGACAAATCCCAGTATCGACAGTGCAACTGCTGCAGGAAACGCGGCCAGTGCAGACAGGCGCAACCACTCAGGCGCGTGTGTTTGGAACCGCGCATGCCGGGCACAGAGATAGCCCAGGATGGCAACCGCCAAAACCAACAAGAACCCCACGAAAATAGGCCCAGCATTGTTGCCAATTCCAAGTATGGCGATCAGGGATCGCAGGTATTTGGACGAGGTGGCAAACAGGTAAATGATGAAAGGGGCAGCAGCGAGCAACACAAGGTTGCTCGGGCGGATCGAGCTTATGCGCGACATTGGGATCTCCGCTGGGACAAGGCCCCGGCAACATGCGCCGCCGGGACCGTTAGGTGCATCAAAGGATCAGTTAGTGCCCCAGTATTCGGCTTTCAGCGCGTCCAGCGTGCCGTCTTCCTGGATCGCTGCCAGACCGGTGTTGATGGCATCAACTGTGGCATCGCCTTCCTGAAAAACGATACCCAGCGGATCGGACTGAAGACCGGTTATGCCAACTGTCAGTTCGCCTGCAAATTCCTGTTCGTAGGCCGCCGCAGACGTGCCATCAATGATCACGCCCTGCACATCCGCGTTCTGAAGCGCCAGAATGGCCGCCGAGAAGTTGTCATACAGGCTTACGTTCTCGCGCCCGACCACTTCCTCGGCCAGCTGCGCATTGGTGGTGCCGGTTTGGGCGGCCAGCTTTTGACCGCCGGCTTTGAAGTCATCCAGCGTCATGTCGCCGTTGTCGACCTGCAGCAGGATCGCTTGGCTAACGATGATATAGGGTTCCGAAAAATCCATGGTCTCTTCGCGTTCCGACGTAATCGAAACGCCCGAGATCACCAGATCAAATTCGCCCTGCTGAAGGGCAGCAAAGATCCCATCCCATGCAGTGTTTACAAAGTTCGGAACGCAATTCACTTTCTCGCAGATGGCGTTCATCACATCGACGTCAAAGCCTACAATTTCCCCGGTTGTTTCATCAACGGTTTCCATAGGTGGGTAGGTCGCATCTGTGCCGATCTTCAGCACGCGCCCTTCCAGATCGGCAGCATATGCCGCTGGGGCGGTCATCGCGGCCAAAGTGGCGGCGGCTAGCAGTTTCTTGAACATGTTCGGTTTCTCCTTTGTTGGATCAGTTGGTTTGCGCCATTTCTGACGCGGGCGTGTCAGGTTGCCGCTCGATGAGGGTGGCCCTGATCTTTTTCTGGGTCTCGGACGGGTCCGCCCCGTCCAGGGATTTCAACATAAACTCGCCCAGCAGACGACTGGTTTCACCAATCGGCAGGTAATACGTGCTGGGCGGCGGCACGAAATACTGACTGAGGTGTAAATCGTCAGTTGAGATAACGACAACATCGCGTCCAACCTGAACACCTGTTTCAGCCGCAGCTGACAGCGCGCCCAATGTCATCGCTTCGTTGGCGCAAATGATGGCGCTTGGACGGTTGGGTACCTGCATCAGCGCTTGAAAAGCCTGTCGGCCGAACAGCGCAGTGGTCGGACCATTGCAGATCAATCCAGGATCAAGGCTGATGCCACCTGCGGTCAAAGCGCCTGAATAGCCTTTCTCTCGTTGTGTTGCATAGATCAGATCGCCGGGCGGGTTGATCAATGCGATGTGGCGATGCCCTAGATCGACCAGTCGCGCGGTGGCATCATATGCCGCTGCCTGACTGTCGAAATCCACGAAGGGATGGGGGCTGGTACTGTCGCTCATCCCATAGGTGACAAAGGGAAAGCCATGTTCCTGCAAATACGCAATGCGAGGGTCGTTTCGCCGGGTACCCGAGAAGATGACACCATCTGCCAACCCTTCCTGAACAATGTTATGTAAAGTTGTCATGGCGCTTTCCATATCCGACACGCTGAATACGCTAAGCTGATATCGCGATCCTTGCAAAGCGCTGGAAATCCCGGACAGAATTCGGGTGAACTCTACCCCCTCCCATTCTTCGGGCGCATCTATTGAGACCCCAACGAGGACAGCGATGCGGTAGGATTTGTTAGTGCGCAGTTTCAGCCCATCCAGATTGACCCGGTATCCAAGCTCGTTGGCCACTTTCTGGATTTCCTCGCGAGTCTCACGCCTGACGGACTCGGCCCCGCGCAACGCACTTGAAACGGTGCCGATAGAGTAACCCGTCTGCTTGGCAATCGATTTGATGGTCGCCCGCGCCATCAAACAGCCCTGTCCAATTGGCGTTCCAGAAACCGTCGGCCTGTTTCAAGGGTCCGATAGTGATCGGATGTTTCATCATGCTCGACGAACAGATCAGTGCAATCTGTCTGGCCCAAAGCTGCCAGCACAGCAGGCCAGTCCACAAC
Organism: Ruegeria sp. EL01; assembly: GCF_900313035.1. Classification (GTDB taxonomy): domain Bacteria; phylum Pseudomonadota; class Alphaproteobacteria; order Rhodobacterales; family Rhodobacteraceae; genus Ruegeria. The sequence goes on from NZ_OMPS01000001.1 coordinate 88,946, forward strand.
TCCATCTCCCAGATCGCGCCAGCGTTCATCGCCTTGTTCAGTTGGATCGACATCCTTGGCGTGGACGGACAAGATCTGGTCGGAATAGCATTGGATAAGGATTGCGGGATCAAACCCCGCTGCGACAAGCCAACCAATGTCTGGCTGCCAGTAGATGTTACCCTTCGACAGGATCAGCTCCAACGGAGTATTGTCTGGATATCCGACAAGGTCGAAATCGTGATTGTGATAGGCCAGTTTAACGTCATCGGCACCCAATCGTTCTGCCCAATCAGCCAATTGCGCCGCAACTCCCAACCATCCGTCGGCCGTGGTGGGCCGCTGTTCCGAGGCAAGCCACGGCATAACAGCAACCGGACATTCAAGAAGCGCCAGAACTTCGATGACGTCGTCAAAACGCTCGGCGAATTCCTCCCAGTCAAAATGCGCTGAACGCACACGAAGACCCGATTGTCGAACTATTGCGGCCATCTGAGGTGGCGTCAGATGATGCAGGCCGGTGGTTTCAATATCCGTGAACCCACACTTGGCAGCCATTTGCAGTTGGTCTGCAAGATCGCCACATTGCCGAACTGTATAAAGCTGCGCAGAAACTCGCATTTTTCACCATTGAAACGTTTCAAATATGGTGAAACACGAAAGGTGGCGCTGTCAAGCATCGCTTGAAGCCTGCAATTTCCTACTTTCGCATCGACATGCCGTCGTGGAACAGATGTACTTTTTCTGGCGCTGCAGTCACAGAAACTGTCTTGCCACGAAGGTCCTTTTGTACGCCGGGTAGTTTGGCGATGACGGACTCGGCCCCCTTGGTTTTGTCGAAATACAACAACGTGACCTCACCCAGGGCTTCGGTAAAATCAACCACGCCGGAAAGAATCGAACTGTCTTCTGTCATAACAAGATGTTCGGGGCGAACACCGATATTGACGTGTTTGCCTTGATCACTCGCCTCAGTCGGAACCGTCGAAACTGCCACGCCGCCAGATTCCAGCGCCACCGTTGTCATTTGCCCGGTCTCAGTAATCTGACCCGGCAATAGGTTCATCGAAGGAGAGCCGATGAACTGCGCAACAAACTCATTGTCGGGTGTTTCATACAATTCCAGTGGCGTACCAACCTGTGCGATGCCTTTGTTGGCAAGCACAACAATGCGACTGGCCAGCGTCATCGCCTCGACCTGATCATGGGTCACGTAGATCATGGTGCTGTCAGGCATTGCTTCCTTCAGGCGCGCAATCTCGATCCGCGTTGCCACGCGCAAGGCTGCGTCCAGATTCGAAAGTGGCTCATCAAAAAGATACACTTTCGGGTCACGCACGATGGCACGTCCGATGGCGACGCGTTGCCGCTGACCACCAGACAGCGCCTTGGGCAGACGATCCAAAAACGGCTCGAGCTGCAAAATGCGGGCGGCGCGATCAACCCCTGCATCAATTTCGGACGCAGGCAAATTGGCTATCTTCAGCGCGAAAGCCATGTTTTCGCGGACGGTCATATGCGGGTACAGAGCATAGCTTTGAAACACCATCGCGATGCCCCGCTGAGCGGGGGGGACATCGTTCATGACCTGACCTTCGATTTCCAGCGAACCGCCGGTAATCTTTTCCAGCCCCGCGATCATCCGCAACAAAGTAGACTTGCCACAGCCGGAAGGGCCGACAAAAACGATCAATTCGCCCTGATCAATATCGAGGTTGATGTGTTTCAAAACGTCAACCGGGCCATAGGACTTGGCGACATCTGTGAGTTTTAGTTCAGACATTCTTTACCCCTTATCCCTGACCATCAGGCAAAATTGCGATGCATTCAGCGTCACGTTGCTGGCGCCCTCAACGGCACCCAAATCCTGACCTATTGCGCGCCATTTGCCCTCGGGCAGATTTACGTTTGTTGGATCAACACCAAGGTTGAAGGCACAAAAGACCTGCTCGACTGCATCCTCACGCAGGAATGTCAGAACGGGCCCATTTTGCGTCATGTCTGCCTGCGCTCCGGACGCCAACGCCGAATGTGCGTGGCGCAGCGAAATCGCGCGCCTATAATGGTGCAGCATCGAGTGTGGATCAGTTTCCATCCGGTCCACCGCATTCTCGGCTTGTGCGGCACTTACCGGCAGCCAAGGTTCAGCCACGCTGAATCCGGATTGCTTGTCCTGAGCGGCCCAAACCATGGGAGTCCGGCAACCATCGCGACCTTTATACTCGGGCCAGAATTCTATGCCGTAGGGATCCTGCAGTTTTTCGAAGGGAACATCCGCTTCGCTTAACCCAAGCTCCTCACCTTGATACAGGCAGGCGGACCCGCGCAGGCACATCATCAAAACTGCGTATTGACGCGCGGCTGCGTCATCCAGGTTCCAGCGCGACGCGTGGCGTTGCACATCGTGATTAGAAAAGGCCCAGCAAGGCCATGCATCACCAGCTTTGGCCTCGAGTTGATCAAAGACCTGCCTTGCGTAGCTTGCAGTCAGTGCGCGTTTTTCAAGGAACTCAAAGGCATAGCACATGTGCATGCGCTTATCGCCGGTGGTGTATTCCCCCATGATCTCAAGCCCGCGCTGCGCGTCTCCGACCTCACCCAGACAGGCGCGGCCTTCGTATTCGTCCGTCAGCGCGCGCAACCTCTCAAGGAATAGAATGTTCTCGGGCTGGCTTTTCGAAAACAGGTGATCCTGATGGTTGTATGGATTCACGGCTGGGGCAATCGACGCATTGCGCTGATCCATTGGCAGCGCCGGATTGTCGCGCAGCGCTTTGTCGTGGAAATAGAAATTGATGGTATCCAGACGGAACCCATCCACTCCCATATCCAGCCAGAACCGTGCGACATCCAACAACGCATCCTGAACGTCTGTGCAGTGAAAATTCAGATCAGGCTGCGAGGTGAGAAAGTTGTGCAGATAGTATTGCAGTCGGCGAGAATCCCATTGCCAGGCCGAACCACCAAAGATCGACAACCAATTGTTCGGCGAGGTGCCATCTGGTTTGGGATCAGCCCAGACATACCAGTCGGATTTTGGGTTCTCTCGACTGCTACGACTTTCGCTGAACCAAGGGTGCTGATCGGATGTGTGCGACAACACCAGATCGGTCATAACCTTCAGGCCCTGCGCGTGGGCCTTGTCCAGAAGATCACGAAAGTCATCGAGCGTTCCGAACATCGGGTCGACGTCGCGATAGTCGCTGACATCATACCCGAAATCCTTCATCGGAGACTTGAAGAAAGGCGAAATCCATATCGCATCGACGCCCAAAGAAGCGATATAGCCCAGCCTTTCAGTGATGCCTTTCAGGTCACCGATCCCGTCCCCATTGCTGTCCTGAAAGCTGCGCGGATAGATTTGATAGATCACCCCGCCCCGCCACCAATCAGAGGACAGTTTGGTCGCTTTGATTTGACTCAGGTTGTTCTGCACGTTCATCAGACGCCTCTACTTTACGGATCCGGCCAACAGGCCTCGGACCAGGTATTTTTGCATTGCGAAAAAGACCACCAGCGGCACAAAGATCGACACAAAGGCCGCTGTCGCCAGAATTTCCCAATTCCCACCGCGTGTGCCCAGCAGTTCGACAATGCGGTTGGTCATTACTGTGGTCTGACCCGTCGCATCGATCAGGAACACTTTGGCGACCAGCAGGTCATTCCAGGTCCACAGGAACTGGAAGATCGCGAATGAGGCCAGCGCTGGAAAACTAAGGGGCAGGATTAACTTGGTGAAAATCTGGAACTCGGTTGCACCATCGACGCGGGCGTTTTCAATCAGATCACGCGGCAATCCAGCCATGTAGTTGCGCAACAGATAGATCGCCAATGGCATCCCAAACCCTGTATGGGCAAGCCAAACGCCAAGATACCCTTTGCCAATGCCGATACTCAGATGGAATTTCAGCAAGGGGATCAGCGCCAGTTGAAGTGGGACGACCAACAATCCAACAACTGCCGCGATCAGCAAAGCACGACCGGGAAAGTCCATCCAGGCAAGCGCATAGGCGGCAAACGCCGCGACGAGGATTGGGATAATCGTCGCCGGGATCGTCACCGTCAGCGTATTGAAGAACGCCTTGCCCATGCTGTCCGTACTGCTCTGATCCAGAAGAACCTTTTGGTAGTTATCGAAGGTAAATTCGGGTGGCAATTCAGCGGTTACGAAAATTCGCGGGCCGCGATTGCCAGTGAACTCCTCGGTGTTTTCCATACGATAGTCGCCGTCGGCAGTCACGGTGATGGTGCCACCCCGGCGCAGCTCGGCCGTTTGGTCTGGCTTAAAAGCACCAACATCGCGTGAGCTAATGCCCCACTTTGAGATTGTCGCTTGCTGGTCGTCACCAAACAGCTGACCTTCAATCACATAAATACCGTTTTCCAGCACCTGCGTTTCCGGCGCGGCGCTGCGTAAGGTCAGGTTTTGTTCGGACGGGAAAAGCGAGCGCCACCAGCCACTGGTCGCGATCTGGTCGGCCGTACGGAAAGATGAGATCAAAAGGCCCAGAGTTGGCACAACCCACAGCACCACCAAAAAGATGACCGAGGCATGGACGACCCATCGAAGGGCGGGTCTGGTTCCTGCAATATCGCTCATGCCCCTACTCCATTTCCTTGCGCGCATTGCGCACGTTCCAGACGAGGATTGGGGCCACCAGCAACATGATCACCATGGCTGACGCCGATCCCACGCCCCAATCGTTGGCCCGGAACAATTTGTCATACATGTAGTTGGCCAGAACCTGCGTCTCCCACTGACCGTTGGTCATGGCAAAGACGATGTCGAAAACCTTGAGAACCGTGATCGTGATCGTCGTCCAGACCACCAGAATGGTCGTCTTGATCTGCGGCACCTTGATCTTGAAGAATATCTGAAACGGGTTGGCCCCATCCAGGATCGCAGCTTCAATCGTTTCCTCAGGAATACCGCGCAACGCCGCCGATAAGATGACCATGGCAAACCCGGTTTGAATCCAGATCAAAACAACCATCAGAAACAAGCTGTTCCAGAACGGCACGGTCAGCCATGTCTGCGGATCCGTCCCACCAAAAAAGATGTAGAGCGCGTTCAGAATGCCGATCTGGTCCTGCTCGGCGGGCCGGGAATCGTAGACCAGCTTCCAGATCACCGATGCCCCCACAAAAGAGATCGCCATCGGCATAAAGATCAGCGATTTTGCAAAGTTACCCCAGCGGATTCGATCGGTCAGCTGCGCCACCAACAACCCAAAGGCGGTGGACATGGCCGGTACAACGATCAGCCAAAGCATATTGTTGCGCATCGCTTCCCAAAACTTCGGCTCAGCGGCCATTTGGACATAGTTGTCCAGCCCAACCCAGCGATAGGTGCCGCCAGGGACACGCTCGGTCAGAGATAGGCGCAATGTCTCGACCACCGGGTAAGCCAGATACAGGCCAAGGACCGCCATCGCAGGGAACAGGAACAACCAGGGGCGGATAATATTCGCGCGATTGATATTGCGACCTGCGTTGGGACCGCGGGGCGGGAACAGGACTTTGTCTATGAACTGGTTGGAAAGATAGAAGTAGCCCACGCAACCTGACACGCCGATGGCGATGGTCAGCAGGCCCTGAAGTGCCGGTGTCATGACGCTCTCATCCGTTTTGTGGTGAAGGGGCAGCCGTTGGGCTGCCCCAGCCGCGTTTACTTCGCCGCGTCCCAGGAAGACTGGATTTCGCCGGCCACGGTTGCCGCATCCTTGGCACCCGAAGAGTAGTCGACCATTCCTGTCCAGAACGTGCCCGCACCGACAGCGCCGGGCATCAGATCAGAGCCGTCAAACCGGAACGTCGTCGCGTTGGTCAGAATTTCCCCCTGCCCGCGCTGCGTGTCGTTCGAATAGTTATCTGGATTTGCTCCGAGATGCGGTGTCAGGAAACCATCCTGCGCCATCATGATCTCATGCGCGAAAGGTGTTGTGAGGAATTCCATGAACGCCTCGGCTGCTGGATTGGGGTTTGTGACCGTAAACAACGTCCCCGCTCCAAGCACCGGTGTGCCCAGATCCTTTTCGGCAAATGCCGGGAAGTAGAAGAAATCCGCATCCGCACCCAATTCTGTCCCTTCAGGGAAATACGCCGGAATGAACGACGCCTGACGGTGCATCATGCACGCCGGTGGGCTGTCAAAAAGTCCCTTGGGGCTATCACGGAAGTCGATGGCAGCGGTATCATCTGCGTCGCCGACGACGTAGTCATCATTGCGTGTGAAGGTGCCATATTCCTCGATCACGGCAATCACGCGCGGATCGTCGAACTTCATCTCGTTCGACACCCAGTCGTCATAAACTTCCGGTGGTTGCGTGCGTAGCATCAGGTCTTCGACCCAGTCAGTCGCGGGCCAGCCGGTAGCGCCGCCCGAAGCAAGACCAACGCACAAAGGCGTTTCCCCGTCGGCGACCATCTGATCCATCAGTGCTTTGAAGTCCTCCATCGTTTCGGGCACTTCATACCCGAAATCTTCGAAATTCTCGGGGCTGTACCAGACCAGAGATTTAACATTCACATTGAAGAAGAACCCATAAAAACCATCTGCACCTTCGGCATTTTCAAAAGTGCCGAGATCGACCCAGGATTGACCGGCAGCAAAATTGTCTTTGATCCAATCGGCCGAACCATCTGCCAGTGGCGTCAGGTATCCGTTCTTCGCCATGTTCGCAGCCAGACCAGGCTGTGGAAACACTGTGAGGTTCGGCGCAGAACCGGCAGCAGCATCAATCAGGATCTGCTGCTCCAGTGAATCCGAGCCGACGTAGCTGGAGTTCGAGCCGGTTGCCTCGTCGAAATACGCAACCAGATTCTCAAAGGACTTGCCTTCACCCGCCAGCCACGGCCCGAAAATGGTCAGGCTTTCGCCGGACAGGTCATTTGCCTCGGCAAACGCGCTGTATCCATCCCAGTCAAAGCTGCCTTCGCCAACGGCATGCAGCAGTTCACCCTCTGCCTGAACCGCCCCAGCCATCAGGGCAAGCGTCGCCGCACCTGCGTAAAGCGAGTGTTTCATAAATTTTCCTCCCAACGTTACCTTGCGCTTGATGAGACTCAGCATTCAAAGCGCTTTGGATTGGCGAGTTTATCCGCTAACATTTGGTCCCTGTCAACAATCTGTTTCAGAAACTAATAAATATTAATAAATTAAGACAAGGTGGTGAAACAGGTTGACGCACGACGGAATTGCTCACAAAACAGATTTGAACCATATTTGAAGGCGCTTTGAATACTAAGATGAACCTAAAGCAGCTATCTGAAATTCTTGGCCTCTCGCAGACAACGGTCAGCCGCGCGCTGAACGGGTATCCAGAGGTGAGCGAGGATACCCGGGTGCGGGTTCAGGCTGCAGCGCAAAAACACGGTTATCGCCCAAACAGCCGCGCCAAGGGCTTGGCGACTGGCAGATCCATGGTGATCGGTCACGTGATTCCCAGCTCGTCCAGGCACGAAATGGTTAACCCGATCTTCGGAGATTTTGTCGCCGGTGCCGTAAAGAAATATTCAGAGCATGGGTATGACATGATGTTTACCAATGCCGATGATACGTCGATTGAAGAAGCGTATCGCAGCCTGTTCCAGCGCGGCGCGGTGGATGGGGTCGTCCTGCAGGGCCCAAAAGTAAACGAACCCCGGATCGAGGTTCTGACGCGTATGGCAGTGCCTTTCATTGTCCATGGGCGCTCGACCGGGGTGAATGGTCACTACGACTGGATCGACGTGAACAACAAAAGCTCGTTTCTGCGCGCAACCCGGTTTCTGATCGATCTTGGCCATCGCCGGATTGCCCTGATCAACGGGCTTGAAGACATGGATTTTGCACAACGTCGCCGCGACGGTTTTCTTGAAGCTTTGCGTCAGGCCGGTCTGTCACCCGCCCCTGAACTGATGCGCAGCGCTGAAATGACAGAGGTTTACGGCCATCATGAAACCCGGGACATGCTTGGTCTGGACAACCCGCCGACGGCCATTTTGTGTTCGTCAATGATTTCAGCCATCGGCGTCCGACGGGCACTGGATGAAAGTGGGTTGAAAATGGGCAAGGATGTATCGGTGATCGCCCATGACGACGACCTGTCCTACCTGAAGAATGGACAGGATGTCCCGATCTTCACCGCAACGCGCTCGTCAGTGCGAAATGCAGGCGAAATGGCCGCCGAAATGCTGATTGAACGCATCCAGTCCCCCGGCGATCCGACGAAAACTAGATTGCTGGAAGCCGAACTGGTAGTTGGCAGATCAACTGGCCCCGCGCCCAACAGGATCTGAACATGAAATACTCACGCGCTGACTTTCCCAAAGATTTCCTCTTTGGTGTGGCAACTTCTGCGTATCAGATAGAAGGACATGCCCAGGGCGGTGCCGGACAGACCCATTGGGACACGTTTGCCGCATCACCTGGCAACGTCGTGCGAGGGGAAAACGGTGATCTGGCCTGTGACCACCTAAATCGGTTTGCCGAAGATTTCGATCTGGTGCGCGAGGTCGGGTTCGATTGTTATCGGTTTTCGACAAGCTGGGCGCGGGTGCTGCCCGAAGGGCGCGGCCCAGTCAATCAGGCTGGTCTGGACCATTATGACCGTTTGGCTGACGCGCTGTTAGAGCGCGACATCCGCCCATGTGCAACACTCTACCACTGGGAACTCCCGTCACCGCTCGCCGATCTTGGCGGTTGGCGCAATCGGGATATCGCAGGTTGGTTTGCCGATTTCACCGAAGTCATCATGGGCAGGATCGGCGATCGGATGTACAGCGTTGCCCCGATCAACGAACCCTGGTGTGTCAGTTGGCTGAGCCATTTTGAGGGGCACCACGCCCCCGGCCTGCGCGATATCCGGGCAGCAGCCCGCGCGATGCATCACGTTTTGCTGGCCCACGGCGGCGCAATTCAGGCAATGCGCGGTCTTGGGATGGGCAATCTGGGCGCCGTTTTCAACCTCGAATGGTCCGAACCCGCGGATGACAGCCCCGAGGCAAGGCAGGCCGCAGATCTCTATGACGGCATTTACAATAGGTTCTTCCTTGGTGGCGTGTTCAACAAAGCCTATCCCGAAAATGTACTGGAAGGGCTGGCGCCACACTTGCCCCCTGGCTGGCAAAATGATTTTGAGACCATTGGTGCGCCGGTCGACTGGTGTGGGCTGAACTACTACACCCGCAAGCTCATTGCCCCTGCAGACACAGCTTGGCCAAGCTTTAAAGAGGTTCCGGGTCCGCTGCCCAAAACGCAAATGGGATGGGAAATCGACCCTGCCGCTCTGACCAGGTTCCTGACACGGACGCAGAAGGAATATACAGGCGATCTGCCAATCTATGTCACCGAAAACGGCATGGCCAGCCCGGAACGTCAGCAGGATGATGACCGCATCGACTATCTGAACCAGCATTTTTCGGCCGTTCAGGACGCACTGGATCAGGGTGTCCCGATCAAGGGGTACTTCATCTGGTCGCTTCTGGATAACTACGAATGGGCCTACGGATACGAAAAACGCTTTGGGTTGGTGGATGTGGACTTTGAAACTTTAGAACGAACCCCCAAAGCGTCTTTCAAAGCGCTGAAATCCGCACTTAAGACAACGGATCGCGTTGCGTTGCCTTTGGCACAACCTGCTGGTTCCGTGCACGAACACTGGAATTTGGTTGCGGATATTGGGGGCACGAACACCCGACTGGGTGTTGTCTCAAACGGTCTGTTGACCGATCTTCGCAGACACCCCACTGGCACATTGCCGGATCTACTTGATGCTCTGCACAGTTTGCGCGACGAGATTGGGACTGACCCTCAGGCCGTTGTCGCCGCTGGCGCAGGTCCGGTCAAAAGCGGCACAATTCGACTGACCAACGCGAATCTGGATCTGTCTGAGGCGGAGTTGCACGACGCGACAGGCGCCAAACATACCTATGTGATCAATGACTTCACGGCAGCCGCATGGTCGGTGGCCGAAGTGACCAGCGCGGATGTCGCGGTCTTGCAAGGCGAAGCCACCCCGCCCGCCGGTACACGATTGGTTGTCGGGCCGGGGACCGGGCTTGGCGTTGGGGCGCTGCTTTATTCAGAGGGTCATTATCATACAGTGTCCGGCGAAGGCGGCCATGTCGGCCTGTCGCCGCGCCATCGCGAAGAAGTTGAGATTTTTGACGCAGCCCGTCGCATCGCGCCAAACAGCTTTTTTGGTGACAGTCTGGCACTGGAAGCCGAGATGTTCCTAAGCGGCACTGGGCTGCCAATCTTATACCAGGCTGCCGGTATGGCGGCAGGCCAATGCGATACGCCGCTCAGGTCTGCAAAGGATATTTTGCAGGATGCGCGCAGCGGCGCAGATGCCGTGGCAGCGCAAGCGGCCCAGATTTTCACAACTCATCTTGGTGCGTTGATGGGCGACATGGCTGTGACTTTAATGCCTACCGGCGGCGTATTTCTGGTCGGTGGCGTCGCAGAGAAAAACCGTTGGTTGTTTGGCGGCGCATTTCGCGATGCGTTCAATGGCGGCGGCCGTTTTAGTGATTTGCGCCAGTCGATGAACCTTTATGTGTCAGAACAGCCTGAATTTGGCATTGTTGGCGCTAACAACTTCTGCAAAAATGCGCTCATGCGGTAAGCTTGCCGCCTCACATGTATTCCAGAAGAGGACGCCGGATGATCCTGTGCTGCGGTGAAGCCCTGATCGACATGATCGCCGAACCAACGGTTTCGGGCGCAAGCGGTTTTGTTCCGCATTCGGGTGGGGCGATTTTCAATACGGCCATTGCGTTGGGACGGCTGGGTTCGCCGGTGGGAATGCTGACGGGCCTTTCTTCGGACATGTTCGGGCGACAGTTGGCGGGGGACTTGCAGGCCAGCCACGTGGATGCGTCGCATGTCATCAGCTCGGACCGCCCCACGACATTGGCCTTTGTCCAGTTGCGGGATGGGCAGGCCTCGTACAATTTTGTTGACGAAAACACCGCTGGTCGGATGCTGCAGGCCGAGGATATGCCTGACCAGCTTTCGTCTGTTTCCGCGCTATATTTCGGCGGTATCAGCCTGGCTTGCGAGCCCTGCGCCGACGCCTATGCCGCATTGTTGCATCGCCATGGAGCCGACCGTGCGGTTGTGCTGGACCCGAATATCCGACCCGGTTTCATCAAAGACCAGACCCGATATCGCACGCGTCTGAACCGCATGGTAGCGCAGGCCGATATGATCAAAGTATCCGACGAGGATTTGGACTGGATTATCCCAGGCCCCGAAAGCCATGCGGAAAAGGTTCCATTGTTGCTGCAGGCCGGTCCTGCAGTGGTCATTGTCACGCGGGGCAGCGAAGGGGCAACAGGTTATCTGGCGGATGGCACTGAAACCTCTGTTCCAGTGGAACCTGTACAGGTCGTGGACACAGTTGGTGCGGGCGATACGTTCAATGCGGGGGTTCTTGCTGAGCTACACCGCGCGGGCCACCTGACAAAATCCGGTTTACGCGGTCTGACGACCGATCCTTTGCGCGCAGCCCTTGTGTTGGGCACGAAGGTTGCCGGGGTAACCGTGTCCCGCGCCGGAGCAAACCCGCCCTGGGCGCACGAGCTTTGATCTGATGAGGAAAGCAATATGAAAAGATCCGACATCAACCGCATCAAAGCCGAGGCACAGAGCTTCATCCAGTCTTTTGGATTTGCCTTACCGCCGTTCGCCGACTGGTCCCCGGAACAAATGCGCAGCCCCAAGGCGGACAGCATCCGCGAACGCGGCTTGGGCTGGGATATCACCGACTATGGCCAAGGAAGGTTCGATGATCTCGGCCTATTCCTGTTCACCCTGCGCAACGGAGACGTTGGCGACCTAAGCCAGGGTCGTGGCATGCTGTATGCAGAAAAGCTGTTGATTTCCCGCGATAAACAACTGTCACCCATGCACCGTCATGTCATCAAGGCCGAGGACATCATCAATCGGGGTGGTGGTGATTTAGTCATGGAAATCCATGCATCAAACCCGGAAGGGGGCGTCGGTCGCGACAATCCCGTGACTGTCCCAAGCGATGGTTGCCCGGTGACCCTTCAGTCGGGGGAACTGTTGCGTTTGAAACCCGGCACTAGCGTGACGCTAATGCCGGGGATTTGGCATGCTTTCTGGGCTGAACGCGGCGATTGCCTGATCGGAGAGGTTTCTACCGTCAATGATGACCGCACCGACAATGTGTTCGAAGAACCGATCCCCCGCTTTGCAACGATCGAGGAAGATACTGATCCCGATTTCCTGCTAGTGGCCGACTACTGACCCAGCTCTGAAACCGGGTAGAATTGCGGACATAACTCCCCTGTTGTATTTTCTTACTATTTTTGTCAGATACCGTTTGACCCAGTCAGATCCCTCGGAATCACGCCCGGTCAAAGACCAGAGACCGAGAGACGATCATGACAAAAACACTCACCGACCTATTGGCCGCAGATGCTGTCGCCAGCCGCTACGGATGTGCGCTGAAACCAAAACTGCGGCAAGCAATCGAGGCTGACCTCGGTTTCCCTGCCCGCGCAGCATCGCCGCGGCCGGAAGCCCCAATTGCCGAATGCGATCTGCCCGAAAACGTTCAAAGCCTGTCCAGCCACTCGGCAAAGACGGAAAGGCGGCGCGCATGAGCTTTTTCGCTTCCGGACAAAACGACGCGCGGGCACCACATGCATTGGACGAGTTCGATGATTTCGAACGGGGTCTTCTGCCCGTCATGCGGCATTTCATCCTCAGTTTTACCACGCCCACAACCCAAGCCTGGCAACATGCATATTCAGTCGCAATCGAGAAATGGGGTCAGGATCAGGGACTAAATCTTGCGCATCTTGTTTTCAAAGTCATCAAGGCCACCTTGCATTGCCGCGCTGATGGGTTGGCTTTCAATGATCCTTTGAGCGTGGAGGACCGGTTGGAAATCACCTGTGATGAAAGGGCGTTGCTGAAAATGCTGCATCACATGCGACGCGATGAAACACCCGCTGCGCGAGACGCGGTTGGTCAGGTTACCGGGGGGTATCCCGATGCGCATCTGGTTCAGGCCGGGTTGACGTTGGCCAGTCGGTTCCCCACCAGCGGCGAATGCCAAGGTCAACCGTCACGACGCCCCGTTCTACGCGTGGTTCAGTGATGCAGCGTTGGCAATGATCTGACGCTTGACAATCAATACGACACCAGACTAGCTGACCGGGATGGTTCCCTGAGGATTTCCTTGGGGATGAAAATGGGAATACGGTGCGGCCCCAACATTCAGGCCAATTCCGTGACTGCCCCCGCAACTGTAGGCGGTGAGCGACGCCAAATCACCACTGGCCCTAAGGGTCGGGAAGGTTGGCCAAGCGACGACCCGCAAGTCAGGAGACCTGCCATCAGATGTTCAACTAACCCAGGGCGGGGCGTCCTGACAGGAGGCTAAGATGGCGCGTATGCGTGTTCACAAGACTGGCACTTTCTGTCCACATCTCCTGAGTGGCGGGGACTGCTATGTCCGCTTCTCCTGAACACTACGTTCTAATCTGTTCAACCTGCCAGGGACCAATTGCAGCTGAAACAGCGCAAAAGGTGCTGGGTGAACAGTTGCCACCCGGGTTTGCGACTCGGCTGATCGCGTGCATGGCAGGGTGCGAACGCCCCATGACCGTTGGTCTGCAGGCAAGGCACAAAGCCCAGTACCTTTTCGGCGACATCACAAGCCTTAAAGATCTGACCGCTGTGGTCGAATTTGCCCATCAGTATCTCGACAGTGAGGACGGTTGGACCAGTGCATCCGAGCGGCCGCCTGCCCTGCTCACCAAGACGTTGTCGCGCTTGCCATGCTTACCTGCAAAGAGCGTGTCATGAGCTTTTTGACCGCCGAAGGCCTGGAATATTATGCATTGAATGGCGACGTTCTGCTTCAGGATGTGTCTTTCAGTCTGGACGAGGGCGCGGTTCTGGCCATCGCCGGACCAAACGGCGCCGGGAAAACCACGCTGTTGAACTTGTTGTGCGGGGTTGAACGACTTTCCCTCGGGGACGTCCGTATCCGCAACCAAAGCCTGCGTGGCTTGTCAGCTCAGCAAAGGGCGCGAACCATCGCTGTGGTCGGCCAACAGGAATTGCCAGACCGCCGCCTGCGGTTGCGAGACTATGTGGCGCTGGGGCAAATACCCATTCAGGCCGACCGGTCCGCCGCTGATCACAAAGCAGATCTTGACCGCGTGCTGGCGATCACCGAATTGACCCACCTCGCAGGGAAATCAATGCGGATGCTGTCAGGTGGCGAGCGACAGCGCGCCCATATCGCGCGTGCCTTGGCCCAAAACCCATCGTTGCTGTTTCTGGATGAGCCAACCAATCATCTGGATCCGGATGCCAAGGGGCATATGCTCTCGTTGGTCGCCAATCTGGGTGTGACAGTGGTCATGATTGTCCACGACCTGGTCATGATCCCGGAATTTGCCACCCATGTTGCGCTGATGAAAACCACTCGCCTGACTGGGTTCGGTCCAGTCAGTGATGTGCTGACCTCGGAGCGCGTCCGCGACACCTTTGGTGTGGACTATTTGTGCTTTCAGCATGAAGGCCGCGTGATCCCGGCACTCGACATTCGAAAACGAAAACTGCCATCATAACAGGAGCCTATCATGATGCAGAAACTCTGGCCTGTGGCGCTGATCGCTGGCCTGACCAACGGCGCTGCCGCGCACGAAGTTACCGTAGACAACTGCGGTGAGCCGTTGGTGTTTGACACAATGCCCGAGCGGTTGATCGTGCACGACATGAATATGACCGACATGGCCTTTGCGCTGGGTCTGCAAGACAAGATCGTCGGTTTGACCGGGATCACCGGCTGGTACAAAACCAGCCCAGATTTTGACGCGCTGCGTGGCGATATCCCGGAACTTGCTCCGAAATATCCCACCATAGAAAACTTGGTGGCAGTCGAGCCGGACCTGTTTTTTGCCGGTTGGTACTATGGCATGAAACCCGGCGGCGACGTGACACCGGACACGTTATCGCCTTTCGGCATCAAGACCATGATCCTGACCGAAAGCTGCGTCCATTTGGACAACGACCGCCCCAAGGCCAGCATGAACCTTCTGTTTGATGACGTTCTGCGTCTCGGCAAGGTCATGCATGTCGAGGACAAGGCCGAAGCACTGGTCACCGGCTGGAAGGATCAGCTGTCTGCCATCCAAGCACAAACCGCCAATCTGGAGAAACCCCGTGTTTTTCTTCTGGACGGCCCGGCCGACGCGCCCTTTACCGCTGGCAAGTTTGCTATTCCCGACGCAATGATCGCTGCTGCTGGGGGTGAAAACGTCACTCATGATCTTGACACCAGCTGGGGCCGCACTTCATGGGAAGCTGTTGCCGCATCAAATCCTGAGTTTCTGGTTTTGTTGGACTACCAGACCGGCAACGGTGCCGCGGACACGTTCAAATTTCTTCAGGACCATCCGGTGATGTCTCAAACCGACGCGGTCAAGAATGAACGCTGGATCGGGTTGCAATACGAAGAATTGACGCCCGGGCCGGCAAATATCGAAGCGATCGAGAAAATGGCACGGGCGATGCACCCGGTAATAAACTGACATGGGCCAAACGGGCCGCATTGTTGGACTGGGGGCGGTCGTACTGATCGCCCTTTTGCTGTTGTCCACGATCTACGGCACGACGCCGATCCCGGTTTCGGACGTATTAGCGGCCATCGGATTGGGGACCGGCCTGACCGAAGGTGAAATGTCGCCCTTGCATCGAATTGTATTCGACCTGCGCCTGCCGCGCGCCCTGTTTGCGGCGGTCATCGGCGCAGGCTTAGGCGTTGTCGGTGTGGTGTTGCAAACCACGACCCGCAATGATCTGGCGGACCCGTTCCTTTTTGGACTGTCCTCT
Source organism: Ruegeria sp. EL01 (assembly GCF_900313035.1). Taxonomy (GTDB): domain Bacteria; phylum Pseudomonadota; class Alphaproteobacteria; order Rhodobacterales; family Rhodobacteraceae; genus Ruegeria. Next base: position 104,790 of record NZ_OMPS01000001.1, read on the forward strand.
GGCGCGGCGGCAGGGGCTGTTTTGGTCATAACGGTAACAGGCGATGTGCTGGGCATCTGGACCCTGCCTCTCGCTGCGTTCTGCGGTGGTTTGATTGCATCTGCTATCGTACTGGCACTGGTTCAAGGTCTGCGCACCAGTGCACCCGAAAAGCTGATTTTGGCTGGTCTGGCCGTTTCGTTCCTGTTTTCGGCAATCACAAATTACCTGATCTTTGCAGGCGACAGCCGCGCCGCCCATTCGGTGATTTTCTGGATGCTTGGTGGACTCGGTCTGGCCCGCTGGGAGACATTTCCGCTTGTACTGATCGGATTCGGGTTAATCCTTGGCTACGCATTGTACCGCAGCCGGTGGCTGGATGCGTTGCTGACCGGGGATTTTACGGCCGCCACGCTAGGTATTCCGGTTCAGGGTCTGCGGTTTCGAATGTTCTTCGTTGCAGCTCTGGCAACAGCGAGTTTTGTCTCGGTTGCCGGGGTCATCGGGTTCGTTGGTCTCATGGTGCCCCATATCGCCCGTGGAATCGCAGGAACTCTGCACCGTAACCTTCTGATTGCATCCGCAATCGTGGGGGCAATCCTGCTTACTCTGTCCGATATCCTGTCTCGCCTTTTGCTGGCCCCACAGGAACTGCCGGTGGGGATCGTGACAACATCCATTGGGTCGCTGTTTGTGTTCTTGTACCTGTTCAAATCAGCCCGCACCGATTGAAGACTTCGGGTGTGAACCCTGAGTAAACAAAGCTGGTCGCGAAGAACGGCTGGCCGGTAACCGGCCGATATCGGGTCGGGAAAACGCCGCCAAAAATACGGTTTCGCGGCTCTCAGAGATCCAGGCCCAGATCAACGGTTCGGACAGAGTGGGTCAGCGCACCCGACGAGATATAGTCCACCCCAGTTGCGGCAATGGATGCGATCCGGTCGAGTGTCACATTACCGCTTGCTTCGGTCCTGATACGTCCATCGACCAAGGAAACAGCTTCGCGCAGCGTGTCATTGTCCATGTTGTCCAGCAATACCACCGAAGCGCCGCCCACTTCGAGAACCTCTGTCAGCTGGTCCAGGCGATCCACCTCAATCTCGACCGCCATCATGTGACTTGCTTGCGCCTTTGCAGCATCCAGTACCTGACGAATCCCACCAGCTGCAGCGATGTGGTTGTCCTTTATCAAAATCGCATCGGATAGCGAGTAGCGATGATTGAAACCGCCACCGTGCAGCACGGCCAACTTTTCGACCATCCGAAGCCCCGGCGTTGTCTTGCGGGTGCAGGTCACGCGGGTTTTGGTGCCCTTGGTTTGCGCCACAAATGCCGCTGTCTGTGTTGCAATCCCGGTCAGGCGACCTGCGAAGTTCAAAGCGACCCGCTCACCCGACAAAATAGACGCGGCAGATCCCGAGATGGTCATCAGCGTATCGTCCTTAGTGCACGCTGCCCCATCCTGTGTGTGAGAGGTGACTTCAAGCGTGGGGTCAACCAACCGAAACGCAATGGCCGCCACTTGCAGTCCGGACACAACCGCATCTTCGCGGGCGTTTAAACGTGCTTCGTAGGTTAAACCTTCCGGAATAACGGTACGAGTTGTGACATCGCCGTAACTGCCAAGATCTTCCATCAAAGCGGCCCGGATCATCGGCTCGAGGACAAGATCGGGCAGTGTTGCAAAACTCATGTCGGCTCCTTGCAGACTTTGGTCCGAATGGCGATCGCGTCGGACAGGTACATCCGGGACCGTTTGCCAGGCCCTTCGGCCGCCTCCGGGAAATCCGATCGTTCGTGGGCGCCGCGGCTTTCTTCGCGACCCAAAGCACCTGCCGCAATCAAGGTTGCAGTGGCGCACATGTTGCGGAATTGTTGACACTCGCCGTGTTCCGCCTCAAGCGCTTCGATTGCTTGCAGCGCCTGCGTTAACCCTGCGCGGTCTCGCACCACCCCAACATTTTGCGTCATGGTTTGGCGCAGATCCTCAACCGCTTTGGTCGTATTGCGCAATTTACCAGCGGCAAAATGAATTTCGATTGAATCTGCTTCTGCAACAGGCGATAATGCCTCCGCTATACCGTCAGCACAGATGCGGGCGTAGACCAACGCTTCCAACAAACCGTTCGACGCCAATCTGTTTGCCCCGTGCAATCCCGTTGATGAGGCCTCGCCACACACCCACAACCTGCCAAGACTGGCCCGGCCTTCAGTGTCGGTCGCTATCCCACCCATGTGGTAATGCGCAGCCGGCGCAACAGGGATCGGGTCTTTCGCCGGATCGATGTTATTGCGAGCACAGTATTTGGCCACGGACGGGAACAGATCTTTGACCCGATTGCCCAATGCCGCGCGTGTGTCCAACATAGGCCGGTTCCCGGCCTGAACCTCCGCAAAGATAGCACGGGCCACAACGTCACGTGGGGCAAGTTCTGCGTCCGGGTGAACGGTCGACATAAAACGCGCACCGTGTTTGTTGATCAAAACAGCACCCTCGCCGCGCAGGGCTTCGGTCGCCAAGGGCGCAGGGTCTTCGCCTACATCCATCGCAGTGGGGTGGAATTGGACAAATTCAGCATCCGCGATCAACGCCCCAGCCCGTGCCGCCATGCCAATCACCTGCCCGCGAATGCGCGGCGGGTTGGTTGTTAATGCGTACAAACCACCGGATCCGCCACCCGCTAACAAGACTGCCGGGGCACGCAATGTCACGGTCTGCGAACCCATTTCCGAGGCTTCTTGAACCAAGACCCCCGTGACCTGCCCGTTCGTTACGTCCAGCCCAACGGCAATTGTGCCTTCGAGAACCTGAATCGACGGCGCTTCCCGCACACGTTCAATCAGGGCAGCCATGATCTCACTACCGGCCTGATCGCCCTTGACCCGCACCACTCGGGCGAAACTGTGAGCAGCCTCGCGCGACAGGACATATCCGCCATCTTTCGAGCGATCGAAAGGTGTGCCCAGCGTCGTCAGATCGAGAATGTAGTCACGCGCTTCGCGGGTCACCAGCTCTGCGACGTCGGGCACAACGGTCCCTGCCCCGGCTTTCACCGTATCTTCTGCATGGCTTTCCGGGCTGTCGGCACGGTCCATCGCAGCGGCCACGCCACCTTGGGCCCACGCGGAACTTGCCCCTTCGCCCAACGGATCAGGTGAGATCACAACCACCGGCCGTGGCGCCAGCTTCAATGCAGCATAGAGCGCACCAAGCCCGGCACCTACGATAACAACCCGGTCCGTCGTAATGTCGGTCATAACCGATCAGAGACCCAGTTTGCGCGACAGATCAATCATCGCCTGCACCGACTTGCGCGCCTTTGCGGCGACGTCTTCGTCGACCTCAACCTGGCCCTCCATCGTGTGCAAAACGTACAGGATCTTTTCAAGCGTGATTTTCTTCATGTAGGGGCACATGTTGCAGGGGCCGACAAATTCGACTTCGGGCAGCTCATCCGCGATGTTTGATGCCATCGAGCATTCGGTGATCAGCATCGCGCGCTCGGGCTTTTTGTCGTGGACGTATTTGATGATGCCACTCGTCGATCCCGAGAAATCGGCCTCGGCCACAACATCGGGTGTGCACTCGGGATGGGCAATCAGCTGCGTGCCCGGGTTCCATTCACGAAAATCGCGCAGGTCTTTTGCCGTGTATTGTTCATGAACGATGCAAGAGCCCGGCCAATAGACAACATTCTTGTGGCTTTCATTGGCAACGTTTTGCGCCAGATACTGATCCGGCGTCATGATGACTGTATCGCTGTCCATCGCGTTCACGATCTGAACCGCGTTGGACGAGGTGCAACAAATGTCCGAGGCCGCTTTGACCTCGGCCGTGGTATTCACATACGAAACGACCGGCGCGCCTGGGTATTTGGCACGCATTTCTTCAACGCCTTCTGCCGTGATCGATTCTGCGAGCGAGCAGCCAGCGTCCATGTCCGGCATCAGTACGGTCTTTTGCGGGCTCAGGATTTTCGACGTCTCGGCCATGAAATGTACGCCGGCCTGTACGATTACGTCCTCTTTGACGTCGCTGGCCTTCATGGCCAGTTGCAAGCTGTCACCACCAAAATCCGATACACCGTGGAAGATCTCGGGTGTCATGTAATTATGCCCAAGGATCACCGCGTTACGCTCTTTCTTCAACGCATTGATTGCACGGACATACGGCGCATAGATCGCCCAATCTGGCGGGCTGATCACCCGGTCCATACGCGCATAGATATCCTGCATCTCGTTGGCCAGCGTGGCCGAAGGGGCAAGGTCATAAACGTCCGACAGAACGGACCGAACATGTGTAATATCGAGCAACGGACGAGCCACCTTTTCAGTTGTCGTGTGCCTGGCGGGCTACCTAAAAACATAGGGGTATCCGATAGAATCTAAATTCGAAACCGGAAATGTCGACGTTAGCGCTAAGCCACGCCGACAAATCCATAGATGGCAGGAAACGGCCGGAGTACATCAGACATTCCGGCCGTTTTGGTTACCCAAGGATACCGGGCAGGCGCAAGCCATGCGCGCGAGCACAGTCTTTGGCGATGTCGTAGCCTGCGTCCGCATGGCGCCAAACCCCTGAGGCGGGATCGTTCCACAAAACTCGCTCCAACCGCTTGGCGGCGGCGTCGGTTCCGTCGGCACAGATCACCACGCCCGCATGCTGGCTGAACCCCATGCCAACACCGCCGCCATGATGCAGCGACACCCAGGTTGCCCCAGAGGCTGTATTGACCAACGCGTTCAGCAGCGGCCAGTCGGAAACAGCATCTGAGCCATCCTTCATCGCCTCAGTCTCGCGATTGGGCGAGGCGACCGAGCCGCTGTCCAGATGGTCCCGTCCAATGACCACGGGGGCTTTCAACTCGCCCGTGCGGACCATTTCGTTGAATGCCAGCCCAGCCTTGTGGCGGTCACCCAATCCGATCCAGCAGATCCGCGCGGGCAGACCCTGAAACGCGATACGGTCCCGCGCCATGTCCAGCCAGTTATGCAGATGGGTGTTCTCGGGGAACAGCTCTTTCATTTTAGCGTCAGTCTTGTAGATATCCTCGGGATCGCCCGAAAGGGCGCACCAACGGAACGGTCCTATACCTTTACAAAACAGCGGGCGGATATAAGCAGGCACAAAGCCGGGGAACGCAAAGGCGTTTTCTAACCCTTCGTCCTGCGCCACCTGCCGGATGTTGTTGCCGTAATCCAGTGTCGGCACCTCTGCGTTCCAGAAATCGACCATTGCGGCGACGTGCTGTTTCATCGACGCGCGCGCAGCCTTTTCGACAGCCTTGGGATCACTTTCACGCTTGTCTTTCCACTGCGCCATGGTCCAACCCAACGGAAGATACCCGTTCACCGGGTCATGGGCTGAGGTTTGGTCGGTGACAATATCGGGCCGCATCCCGCCCGCCTGCATCCGGTTGTAGATTTCAGGGAAGATTTCAGCTGCGTTGCCCAGCAGGCCCACCGACTTCGCCTCGCCCGCCTTGGTCCAGCGGTCAATCATCTCAAGCGCTTCGTCGAGCGTTTCAGCCTTTTCATCAAGGTATTTGGTGCGCAAACGGAAATCGATACTGTCAGGATTGCACTCGACGGCCAAACAGCAGGCCCCGGCGAAGACAGCGGCCAGTGGTTGCGCACCGCCCATGCCGCCCAATCCGCCGGTCAGGATCCATTTGCCAGTCAAGTCTCCGTCATAATGCTGGCGCCCGGCTTCGGCAAACGTCTCATAAGTGCCCTGCACAATGCCCTGCGTACCGATATAGATCCATGATCCGGCCGTCATTTGGCCGTACATCATCAGGCCCTTCTTATCGAGCTCACTGAAATGGTCCCAATTGGCCCAATACGGCACAAGGTTGGAATTCGCAATCAGCACCCGGGGCGCGTCTGCGTGGGTTCGGACAATGGCGACAGGTTTACCTGACTGAACCACCAGTGTTTCGTCGTCTTCCAACTCTTTCAGACTGGCGACAATCGTATCAAAGTCATTCCATGTCCGAGCAGCACGACCGATACCGCCGTAAACCACCAACTCGTGCGGGTTCTCGGCCACATCGGGATGCAGGTTGTTCATCAGCATCCGCAACGGCGCTTCGGTCATCCAGCTTTTGGCATTCAGCTCTGGTCCAGTCGGCGGATAAACGTCACGGGTGTTTTTACGAGGATCGGTCATGGGGCAAGCTCCAATGCTGTATCTTGGATGGCGTCCAGAATGTCGGTGAGCCAACGGCGCAGGCGGGCGGCTTTGGTGGGGTCACAGGTCCAGGGCGGGGCTTCTGCGATCAGATAGCTGGATTGGGCCAGCTCCATCTGAATGGCGTGTATGCCCTCGAACGGGCGGCCATAGTGCCGTGTGGTCCAGCCGCCTCGGAAACGCCCGTTCAAGACCGTGCTGTAGGGCGATGAGGCGGCAAACTCATAGGCGATGGCCTCGATGTCCGGCGCACAAGTGGCGCCCCCATCCGTGCCGATGTTCATGTCGGGCAGTGTTCCATCAAAAAGGAACGGAATATGGCTGCGGATCGAATGACAATCATAAAGCACCGCAATCCCATGGATCGCTTTCACACGCTCCAGCTCTGCTTCAAGTGCTGCGTGATACGGGCTGTGGAACGCATCGCGCCGTTCTGAAATGTCCTTTACTGTCGGAGGACGATCCCAGATGTCCCGCCCGTCAAAATCAGTCAAAGGCACCAATGTTGTCGTGTTTTTCCCTGGATAAAGCGACACGCCCGAAGGGTCCCGATTGGCGTCGATCACATAGCGATGGAAGGTGGCCCTTACCATCGTCGCATCTGGCAACAACCCGTCATAGAGGCTGTGAATATGCCAATCTGTATCCGCCAGCTCTTTGCCGCGGGCGTTCAGGCTGGCCTCGATCGCGGGCGGCACATAACTTCCGGTGTGCGGCAGGCCCAGAATCACCGGGCCGGAGCCCTGCCTGATTTCCACAGCATCCGTCATTCGCCAAGATCCGGCATCGAGATCCCTGTGCCATGGGCAATCTCGCCGCTGGCAATCAGGGCTGAGGCCGCCTCGATATCTGGGGCGACATAGCGGTCATCGCCCAGAACTGGCACAACCGCGCGCAGGCGGGCCATGACGCCTTGCAGCGCTTCGCTAGTCGGAAGTGGCGCGCGAAACTCGACCCCTTGTGTGGCGCAAAGCAGCTCGACCCCCAGGATGCGTTCCAGGTTGGTCACCATCTGCCCCAACCGACGTGCACCGTGGGCGGCCATGGACACATGGTCCTCCTGGTTAGCCGAAGTTGGCGTACTGTCGGTGACGCAGGGATTGGCCAGATGCTTGTTCTCGCTCATAAGTGCGGCGGTGGTCACCTCGGCGATCATATAGCCTGAATTCAACCCGGGGTTGGGGGTCAGGAAAGGCGGCAGATCAAAGCTCAGCACCGGATCAACGATCAGGGCAATGCGCCGCTGCGCAATAGCGCCGATTTCTGCCAAGGCCAGCGCGATCATGTCAGCAGCAAAACCCACCGGCTCGGCGTGGAAGTTCCCACCGGATACGATCAGCCCCGCTTCGGACAGAACCAGAGGGTTATCCGTGGCCGCGTTGGCCTCAATCTCAAGCGTTGTTGCCGCCTGACGCAATACATCCATCGCTGCACCGACGACCTGCGGCTGGCAGCGAATGCAATAGGGGTCCTGCACGCGTGTATCGCCGTCACGGTGGCTTTCACGGATGACCGATCCAGCCAGAAGTGCCCGCATGGTTGCCCCGGCTTCGATCTGGCCGCGATGGCCGCGCAGGCTGTGAATTTCGGGCTGCAGCGGAGCGGTTGATCCCATAATCGCATCGGTGGTCAGAGCTGAGGTGACCAGAGCGCTTTGGGCCGCTTGCCAAGCCCCAAACAGGCCAGCCAGTGCAAACGCAGTAGAGAATTGCGTGCCATTGATCAGCGCCAGCCCTTCTTTTGGCCCCAGTTCAACCGGCTTCAAACCAGCTGCCGCCATGGCCGCATCGCCAGGCATTACGGTACCTTCATACTCGGCCTGCCCGGCGCCCATCATGACGGCAGCCATATGGGAAAGAGGCGCGAGATCACCCGACGCCCCAACCGAGCCCTGCGCCGGGATCACCGGTGTCACGCCTTTGGCAAGCATTGCCTCCAGAAGGTCGATCAGTTCCAAACGCACCCCTGATGCACCTCGCCCGAGGCTGAGCAGCTTCAGCACCATCATCAACCGCGCATGCGCACGCGGGATCGCAGGACCCACACCACAGCAATGGCTGAGGATCAGGTTGCGCTGCAGGGTTGCCGTATCCTCGGGCGCAATCTTGACGCTGGCCAGTTTGCCAAAACCGGTATTGACGCCATAAACCGCCTCGTCTCCGGCTGCGGCCGAGGCAATGCGTTGATGTGCGGTCTCAATCGCCGGACGGCAGGACGTATCCAAACGCACAGCACATTCTTTTCGGAACACCTGTTCAAGCTGCTGCAAAGAGACAGAGCCGGGGATCAGCGTCAGAGTGGTCACAGATTACCTCCGGAAATACGGGTATGAAGCGGATTAAAGCCAATGCGATACGACAGTTCGGCCGGATGGGTCACGTTCCAGACCGCCAGGTCGGCGCGCATGCCAGGGACGATCTGGCCACAATCTGTCAAGCCCAACGCGCTTGCCGCGTGGATTGTTACGCCCTGCATCGCTTCTTCTGGCGTCAGGCGAAAAAGGGTGCATCCCATGTTCATGGTCAAAAGCAACGAGGACATCGGAGCCGACCCCGGGTTACAATCCGTTGCTAACGCCATTGGCACGCCTGCTGCACGCAGCAGATCAATTGGCGGTGCCTGAGTTTCGCGCAACGTATAGAAAGCACCTGGAAGGATCACGGCAACCGTGCCCGCCTTGGCCATGGCGTCAACACCGTCCTGATCAAGATATTCGATGTGATCTGCCGACAATGCGCCATAGCGCGCCGCCAGTTTCGCGCCACCCAGGTTTGACAGTTGTTCGGCGTGCAGCTTGACAGGCAGTCCAAGTTCTTCTGCTACATCAAACAACGGCACCAATTGCGCTGGCGAAAACGCAATGCCTTCGCAAAATGCATCAACCGCATCGATCAGCCCCTGCGCATGAGCTTCCCTTAGCGTGGTGATGCACACCTCATCGATATACGCCTCGGCCCGGCCTTTGAATTCGTCCGGCACAGCATGCGCACCAAGAAAACTGGTCACGACGCGGATGGGACGATGGTTCGGCAAAGCGCGCGCAGCGCGCAGCATGTTCAGCTCGGTGTCCCGGTCCAGACCATAGCCGGATTTGATCTCAATCACCGAAACACCTTCGGCCAGCATCGCATCAACGCGCGGCAGGGCCTGCGCGATCAGGTCGTCCACACTGGCGTCGCGCGTGGCCTTCACGGTCGAGATGATCCCGCCGCCGGCGCGCGCAACCTCTTCATAACTGGCTCCGTTCAGGCGCATCTCGAACTCAACAGCACGATGGCCGCCATGGATCACGTGTGTGTGGCAGTCGATCAACGCCGGTGTCACCAAGCGCCCTTCAAGCGCGGTTCGGGGCAGCCCCGCATATTTGTCCGGCAGGGTTTCTTGGGAGCCCACCCAGACGACACGCTCGCCCTCGACCGCAATTGCAGCGCGCTCGATCAACCCGTAGGGCACCGACCCTTCGACCATCGTCGCGGCGTTCAGATCCGAAAAAACCCGACCTTGCGTCTGCATCCGACTCACGGCTCCTTTGCAATTCTCTCTTTTCTAGTACAAATCATTATGTAATATGTCTATGCATAAAATGAGGTCAAAATGTCTGCCATCTTTGCAAAGCACGCCCTGCTGGACACGGGCTGGGTGACCAACCTACGGCTGGAGATTGAGTCCGGGCAGATTTCGTCCCTGCAAGAAGACAGCGTGGCACGAACCGGCGATACCACGGTGGACACGTTGCTCCCGGCGATGGCCAACCTGCATAGCCACGCCTTTCAACGGGCAATGGCCGGGATGACGGAACATCGCATGGCCGGGCGCGACAGTTTCTGGACCTGGCGAGAGTTGATGTATCGGTTCACCGCCCAACTGAACCCGGATCAGATTCAGGCGATTGCGGCACTGGTCTACATGGAAATGCAAGAGGCGGGTTTTGCATCGGCCGGAGAGTTTCACTACCTCCACCACCAACCCAACGGCACACCCTATGACCGATTGGGAGAGTTGTCGGACCGCATCATGGCTGCCGCAGCCGAGACCGGGATTGGCCTGACCCATTTGCCGGTTCTTTACACCTATTCAGGTGTTGGCGAGAAACCATTGGAAGTTGGCCAGAAACGCTTTGGCAATGATGTCAGCCGCTTTTGTGCGTTGGTCGAGCAAGCCAAAGATGCTCTCTCATCCTTGCCCACGGATTGCCGGGTCGGGATCGCACCCCACTCCTTACGCGCCACTTCACCGCGCGATCTTGCCGCTGTTCTACAGACCCATTCAGTGGGGCCCGTCCATATCCATATTGCCGAACAACCCAAGGAAGTTGAGGAGATCGAAGCTGGCCTCGGCGCGCGCCCTGTCGAATGGCTGTTGAACAATGCCCCCGTCAATACGCAGTGGTGTCTTATCCACGCCACCCACATGACCGAGAGTGAAACCCAAGACTTGGCCGCCAGTGGTGCGGTGGCTGGTTTGTGTCCGATCACCGAAGCAAACCTTGGGGACGGCCCCTTTAATGGTGCAAGCTATATTCAGTCGGGCGGCGCGTTTGGTATTGGGTCTGATTCAAATGTCTTGATCTCATTGACTGAAGAATTGCGCACGCTCGAGTATTCGCAACGGTTGCGGGATCTGTCGCGAAACGTGCTGGTACGCGGCGAAGGATCTGTTGGGCACTCGGTCTATTGCGCCGCCGCTACTGGCGGCGCACAGGCATTGGGCCGGTCTGCAGGGCAGATCGCCGAAGGCATGCTGGCTGATTTGGTGGCCCTCGACAGCCAGGATCAAGCCCTGTGTTGCCTGAAGCCGGAACAACTTCTGGATGGCTTAGTCTTTGCCGCAAAGGATCATGTGGTAACGGATCTATGGTCGGCTGGTCGCCATCGCGTCAAACAGGGTCGCCATGTTGACCGCGATCGGATCGTTACCCGATACAGGGCAGCGATGACCAATCTGATGGCCAATCTATAGATGGGGCAATCAATCCTTTGCACATGTTCCGTTTCCCGACATATTCAGAATATGACTATCATTAAAACTAAGAGCCACACGTGACAGAGCCAAAGAGTATCGGATTCCAGGATATCCGTGACGAAGTCATCGAGCGCATCCAGACACGGGTGTGGCCGCAGGGCAGCCTACTCCCGACCGAGTTGGAACTGGCCGCCGAATTTGGCTGTGCCAGAGCTACGGTAAACCGGGCGCTACGCGAGTTGGCCGAGCAGGGTATTGTGACCCGCAAACGCAAAGGCGGGACCCGGGTTGTTACGACGCCGGTGAAACAGGCCAAACTACCCATCACGGTTGTGCGTCAAACAATCGAAGATATGAACGCGCAATACCGTTACGCTCTTGTAAGCCGCACGTTGATTGACTGCCCGGCCTGGTTGCAGGCAAAGCTCGGCATCCCTGAAGGGGCTCAGGTGATGCACCTGCAATGCATGCATCACGCCGACAACCGCCCGTTTCAGTTCGAAGAACGCTGGATCAATGTCAGCGCAGTTCCACATGTTGTGGATGAGGATTTTCTGACCGTTGGCCCAAATGAATGGTTGTTGGCCGAAGTTCCCTTCTCAAATGCCGAGATCTCATTTTCTGCTGTCCCGGCCACCGGGCAGCTGCAAGAGTTTTTGTCTATTCCATCGGGAACGCCGTTATTTCAGTTGGAACGCACAACTTGGTTCCGAAGCGATCCCGTAACGTTTGTACGCATGACCTTTCATCAGGGTTTTCAAATGCGCACAACGTATTGATTTTTGCCGAAACGGCTTCAACGTCACAGCGCTTGATCGGGCGGGCCCGGCGCCTCACTCTGGCCAGGGAAGTGAGTAGGTTTTAACGTTGGTGAAGAACTTCATCGCCTCGGTGACGCCTTCCTTAACACCATTGCCGCTGTCCTTTATGCCACCGAACGGAGACATCTCTGTGCGGTATCCGGGTTGTTCCCAAATGTTGCAGGTGCCGACGCCCAGACCATTGATAAAAGCAATCGCGCGGTTCAGATCGTTGGTGCAGACGCCGGATGACAAACCAAATACTGTCGCGTTTGAGATTACCATCACAGCCTGATCATCATCGGGGACTCGGACAATCGGAATTATGGGACCAAAGGTTTCTTCCATGACCAGTTCGCTGTCATGAGGTACATTGTCGACGACAATCGGGGGCAACAGCGCACCACGACGACCGGGATGGTACAGAACTTCAGCGCCCCGTTCTGCCGCATCCGTTACGCGCTTATCGAACAGCTGGGCGGTTTCAGCGCTGATCACGCAGCCCAGCTGAGTTTCGGGGTCTTGCGGATCACCAAAACGGATAGCTTTGGCTCTGTCCAAGACCATCGGCACAAACCTGTCAGCGACACTTTCCTGAACCAAAACACGTTTGATCGCGGTACAGCGCTGACCCGAGTTGCCAGTCGCGCCCGCCACGGCAATGGTGGCCGCCTTTTCCAACTCAGCGTCATCAAGATCATTCAACACGATCAACGGATCGTTTCCACCCAGCTCTAAGGCCTGCCGTTTGTACCCTGCTTTCGCGGCAATCATCTTCCCGACCGGGACACCGCCGGTGAAAGTGATGACTTCGATATGGTCATTCGTAATCATCTCGTCGCCAATATCGTCTGGCCAACCTGTCACCACTTGAAACATCTCGGGTGGCAAACCGGCTTCGTACAGGATATCGGCCAGTGTCAGTGCCGTCAGAGGCGTCAACTCGGTCGGCTTGCAAACCATACAATTGTTGGTGGCAATCGACGGCGCGATCTTGTGGCTGACCATGTTCAATGGGTGATTGAATGGGGTAATGGCACTTATGGCCTTAACCGGTTCGCGTTTGGTGAAGATTTTCCGGGCCTTGCCGTTTTGGGTCAGATCACAGGAATAAACCTGCCCATCGTCAATAAGCGCCTGCGAGGCGGCAAACTGGAAAACATCCTGCGCGCGCTTTGTCTCATAAATGGCATGTTGGTGGCAGATGCCCAGCTCTAACGTCAGCCATTTGGCCAGATACCCACGCCTCTCGCTGATCAACACGCCCGCCCGCTGCAGAATCTGACTGCGCTCAAAACGTGTCAAGCCCGGAGTGTAGTTGGCGGCAATTTCAAACGCCTGTCTCGCATGGTCAGACTGGCCTGCCGGAACGGTGCCAATCACTTCATTGGTGTAGGGGTAATGCACAGGAATAGTGTCTTCAGTAAAAACAACTTTCCCGCCAATGCGCATACCTTCGTTACGAATTTCGGCTGTCATTGCGCGTGTCCTTACCCGTAAGACCAAACACTGTTCGGGATCGAAAGCATCTATTAGGTCGGTTTGTCAGGACAAAATGATCAGATCGCCGTGCGTTTCAACTAGAAAATCGCTGTGCTCGCCAGCCACGTGCAGCCCGGCAATCTCAAACCCCGTAGCGCGCCATAAACATGTCGACGGCTTGCAACGCGACCTCACCGATCTCAGCTTCAGAAAAGCTGTTCTGGATTCCAAAGGCGGCGCGCGTCCAAATCCGAACTTTGCAAAGTTCCGAGAATTGTTCCGCCGCTATATGCACATCCTCGACCGCCAATTCTCCCTTGGCGACGGCTTTTTCCAGATATTCTGCCATCTGACGCTGGCCGTTCTGAGGACCCGCCTCATAAAACGCTCGTCCCAATTCCGGGAATCTGTCGCGTTCCGCAACGCAGATACGAAACACCTGCTGGGCAAAATCGGACACCAGAAAACTGGTCAATTGTGTCGCCGCAATCGTCAAAACCTCGCGCGCTGGTTTGGTTTCGTCGATCATCGAGATGACCCGGTCGGCCATGCGATTACATTCGGTTTGTGCAACTTCCATGAACAACAAGCGTTTGTCAGGGAAATAGCTGTAAAGGGTCGCTTTGGAGACACCCGCCGCACGCGCGATGTCATCCACGCTTGCACCTTCGAACCCATCCGCCATAAAAACCTCTCGGGCCCCGCGCAAAACCTGGTCGAATTTTCGGCCGGTGCGCAGGATGGCGGCGGTCTGGGTCATGTCATCTCCTTAGAATTTGGATGGATCGAGTTTATAAACCGATCAGTTCAGACACAACGATTCTCAGCGGAATTCAGGCGGCTCACGCAGAGTTCATAATTTTGGTGGCCCAATATCGCAGCTGCGCACTAAGCCCGCCAAATATATAACACATCCCGGCCGCAGCGGTTGCGCCAAGCGCAATCCATGTTAGGACGTTTCACATGGTCGATATCTTTTTGCGCACACTTCCGTTCTTTGCGATCATCGGCCTGGGATATTGGGCTGGTAGAACCCGGTTTTTTACCGCCGAAGCCACAGCATACCTCACCAAGTTCGTTTTCTACTTTGCCCTCTCAGCAATGCTGTTCCGTTTTGCATCCACCCTGCCCTTTGCAGAGATATTCAATGGGAGGTTGATGCTCGGATACCTGATCGGGACCGCGGCGGTTTACGCCCTGGCAAGTTTCGTGGCCTGGATACGCGGCCTCGACATTCCCACGGCCGCTGTCGAGGCGCAATGTGCGGCCATTGGAAATGTCGGATTTCTGGGCCTGCCCATGCTGGCGCTTTTGTTGACCGAGGCCGCGATCGGGCCAGTCATGCTGGTGCTGACAGTGGATCTGGTAGTTTTTTCTTCACTGATCGTCATCCTGATCAATGGCGGCCGGGATGGAAAGCTGACACCTGCCACTTTTCGGCTGATTGGACTGGGTCTGCTCAAAAATCCTATGATCGTATCAATTTCCGCAGGTCTTCTCTGGTCTGCATTGCAGGTGCCGGTTCCGGGACCTCTGAACAACTTTCTGACCATCCTTGGCGGCGCAGCGACACCCGGCGCTTTGTTTGCGATCGGGGCCTCGCTTGCCGGAAAATCAGCAGAACGAGTTCAGGTCGCCGCCTGGCTCAGTTTTTGCAAACTGGCTATCCACCCGATATGCGTCGCTGTTGTTCTGATCTGGCTGATCCCTATCGATCCCTTTCCGGCAACGGTTGTCATCGCGGCCGCGGCGTTGCCTGTAGCAGGTAATGTCTACATGCTGGCGGCGCATTACGGGGTCGCGCCGCATCGCGCATCAGCGGCGATATTGCTGTCGACCATCGCCAGCATTTTGACAATCCCGCTGGTTATCGCCTGGGTTGGAACACCCTGATCGACACCATTGCGAAAAAAGCCCGCCGCCCAAGACGCGCGGACTTTACGCGACGACGTTGGATCGTTAGCCATGTCGCGACACTAATGTAAGGACGATGCCTGATGGAAACCCTATCGGAAAATGCCTGTTTCGGTGGTGTGCAGGGCGTATACCGCCATGCCTCATCTACCTGCCAGTGCGATATGACCTTTGGCCTGTTTCTGCCGGTCGAGGCCAAGGATGGGCCGGTTCCAATCCTTTGGTATTTGTCAGGGCTGACCTGCACCCATGAAAACGCCATGACCAAAGCAGGGGCGCAGGCCTGGGCGGCTGAGCAGGGAATAGCCGTGGTTTTCCCAGATACATCCCCGCGTGGCGAAGGCGTTGCCGACCACGACGATTATGACCTGGGTCAGGGCGCCGGGTTCTACGTCAACGCAACTCAGGGACCCTGGGCGCCGCATTATAACATGTGGGATTATGTTGCCGAGGAACTGCCCGCCCTACTGGCCGAAAACTTCGCGATTGACAGCGATCGTCAGGCGATCACCGGGCATTCCATGGGAGGTCACGGCGCGCTGACGCTGGCCATGAATCTGCCGAGACGGTTCCGTTCAGTCTCGGCCTTTGCGCCGATCTCCAACCCCACTGGCGCCGATTGGGGGCGCAAGCAACTAAGCGCATACCTAGGCGGGGATGAGGCGCTTTGGGCCAAACACGACGCGTCTGTGATGATGAAACAGACGGGTTTTGATGGCCCGATCCTGATCGACACGGGCGCCAACGACCAGTTTATCGACCTGTTGCGTCCCGAAGCGCTGGCCAGCGCGATTGCCGAACGCCGCCAGCAAGCGATCTATCGTCTGCAACCGGGCTACGATCATTCGTATTTCTTTGTGTCCACGTTCATGGAGGACCACATCACCTTCCATGCCGAGGCGCTATACGGGGACTAGAAGATGAGCAAGTACGACTATGACCTGATCATCATCGGATCCGGCCCTTCGGGGCGAGCTGCGGCAATTCAGGCTGGCAAGCTGCAACGTCGTGTTCTGGTCATTGATCGCCAGGACCGGTTGGGGGGCGTTTCAGTCCACACGGGCACGATCCCGTCTAAAACGTTACGCGAAACTGTTCTGAACCTGTCGGGTTGGCGCGAGCGCAGTTTTTACGGCCGTTCTTACCGGGTCAAGGACCAGATCCGCGCCGAAGATCTGAAGGCGCGGCTGCACATGACGCTCGATCACGAGGTCGATGTGTTAGAGCATCAGTTCAACCGAAACCACGTCGAAACCTTGAATGGCTTCGCGAAATTCGTTGGCCCGCATGAGGTTGAGGTCGCAACAGACGCAGGTGAATCGACGTGCCTGACAGCGGCCAAATTTCTGATTGCCACCGGCACGAAGACCTATCGACCGGACTACGTGCCGTTCAACGGCAAGACCATTGTTGACGGCGACACTTTTCTGGAAATGGCGGAAATCCCCCGCTCACTCGTGGTGATCGGAGCCGGGGTGATCGGCGTTGAATACGCCACCATGTTCTCGGCCCTGGACGTGCGGGTCACCTTGATCGAGCCGCGCGATACCTTCCTCGATTTCATCGACAGCCGGTTGATCCACGACTTCACCCACCAAATCCGTGAAAACGGCGTAGATCTGAGACTGGGTTCAGCAGTGGAAAAGATCGAAGATGCAGGCAGTCATGTCGAAGTTACATTGGACAACGGGCGGCACGTGCGGGGCGAAATGCTGTTGTTTGCAGCCGGTCGCATGGGGGCCACATCAGCCTTGAATTTGGACTCGGTTGGGCTGGAAACCGATCACCGCAACCGGATCAGTGTGGATCGCAAGACCTATCAGACAACGGTGCCGCATATCTATGCGACTGGCGATGTCATCGGGCACCCGTCGCTTGCGTCAACATCGTTGCAGCAGGGTCGTGTAGCGGCTTGCCATGCGCTGGACACCCCGACATTGCCGGAAAGCCCATGGTACCCTTATGGCATCTATTCGGTGCCCGAGATTTCCACGTGCGGTATGTCTGAAGAAGAGCTGCAAGAGCGTGGCATCCCCTACGAAGTAGGCGTGGCGCGATTCCGCGAAACCTCGCGCGGGCATATCATGGGGTTGGAACATGGCATGCTGAAAATGCTGTTCTCACTGAAAACCCGACGGGTTCTGGGTGTGCAGATCGTGGGCGAAGGTGCAACCGAGTTGATCCACATTGCTCAGGCGGTGCTGAACCTCAAGGGTACGGTGGACTACTTCGTGCAGAACACTTTCAACTATCCGACCTTGGCAGAAGCGTACAAAATCGCCGGGTTGGATGCGTTCAACCGCATGCCGATCCCCGAAGAATTCAAAGTGCGCAAAAAGACCGATGAGCCCGCCAAGAAAGAGGCCAAAAAGGCGTGACCACGCTCTACATCGACGGAGATGCCTGCCCCGTAAAGGCCGAGGCCGAACGGGTCGCCACAAGGCACAAGGTGCCAATGGTGCTGGTCTCAAATGGTGGGTTGCGGCCTTCGGCCAATCCGCTGGTTCAAGTCGTCATTGTCGCGGAAGGCGCGGATGAGGCGGATAAGTGGATCGCGGACCGTTGCGGTCCGGGTGATGTCGTGGTCACATCCGACATCCCGCTGGCGGCGAAATGCGTTGAGGCTGGTGCGCGTGTCCTGCGCCCGACTGGTGAGGCGTTCACACAGGCGAATATTGGCCAGCAGCTGGCGATGCGGGACCTTATGGCCGACTTGCGCGCGGCCAATCCTCTGGGCGCGGGCGGCGGCGGCAAACCCTTTGGCAAGGCCGATCGGTCCCGCTTTCTGGACACGCTCGAGCGGGAATTGCGGGCCTCGCAGCGCCAGTAGCGACCCTGCAAAAGTCATCACATACCGGAATGGTGGCGACTTTCGCTTGTGTCTGATCGCGGCAACCTCAACACTCGTGCAGAGCGATTTTGAGCACGGAGCGCAGATTATGAAGGTAAAAAACGATCACTACCGATCGATCTGGTGGGACAAGACGGCCGATGAGGTTCGGATAATCGACCAGCGGTGGCTACCGTATCAGTTTCGAATAGTGACCCTGAAATCCCTCGACGAATTCGCGACGGCGATCCGCGACATGTGGGTCAGAGGCGCGCCTTTGATCGGGGCGACCGCTGCGTTTGCAATAGCCGAACAAATGTCACGCGACAGCTCGGACGCCGCCTTTGACGCCGCTTACGATGTCCTGCACGCCACACGACCCACGGCGATCAACCTCAGATGGGCACTGGACAGGTGCCGTGCGGCACTGATGCCCCTGACCGTCAGTGACCGAGCTGATCGGGCCTGGGCCCTGGCACAGGACATCGCCGATGAAGATGTCGAGATCAACGCATCGATTGGCCGCCACGGTTTAGAGTTGATCAAGGAGATTGCCGCGCGCAAGCCCGAGGGCGAACCGGTCCGCCTGCTGACCCACTGCAACGCGGGCTGGCTGGCAACAGTGGATTGGGGCACGGCAACCAGCCCGATGTATCACGCGCATGAGGCAGGTATTCCAGTCCACATCTGGGTCGATGAAACACGTCCCCGCAATCAGGGGGCACTGACCTCATGGGAGCTGGGCGAACATGGCATTCCACATCGCTACATCGTGGACAATGCAGGCGGGCATTTGATGCAGCATGGGCTGGTTGATGCGGTGATCACCGGCACCGACAGAACCACCGCGCAGGGGGACGTGTGCAACAAAATCGGCACCTATCTGAAAGCGCTTGCGGCCCGCGACAACGGGGTACCATTTTACGTTGCCCTGCCCTCGCCGACAATCGACTGGACTGTGCGGGACGGCGTGGCCGAAATCCCGATCGAGGAACGCGATCAGCGCGAGGTGACACATGTCATGGGCGTTGACGATCAGGGAAGTGTCGAAGATGTGCGCGTTGCGCCCAACGGGACCGAAGGCGGCAATCCGGCTTTTGACGTCACCCCCAACCGGCTTGTGACGGGCCTGATCACCGAACGCGGCGTATGCGGCGCCTCAGCCGAGGGACTGGCGGCGCTGTTTCCCGACCGGGCAGGTTGACCAGCTGCAGCGGCTCAGACCGCCGCTGCCGTTGCCCTGCGGTTTTCGCGGATCGGCAGGTGGATTATTGCACTGAAGGCGCCGATTGCGACGCCGATCCACCATACCGTGGTGTAGTCGCCGTATTGGTCATACATGCGACCGCCCAACCAGACGCCCAGAAAACTGCCAACCTGATGGCTAAAGAAGATGATGCCGTACAGCGTTCCCATATATCGCAGACCATAGAGATGCGCGACCAGACCAGATGTCAGAGGAACGGTTGCCAACCACAGCGACCCCATCACCAGCGAGAAAGCGATCACTGAAAGCGGCGTGATCGGAAATACGATGAACAACGCTGCTGCAATCGTTCGTCCTGTGTAAACTGCGGCCAACAAGTATTTCTTTGGAAAACGATTTCCTGCCCAACCGGCCAGTAAAGTGCCGCCAATATTGGCCAAACCGATCAAAGAAATCGAGACTGCACCCAAGGCGGATGTGGATGTGATACCGATCGAATGCAGAACACCCCCCGGCTGGATTGGGCCACACATCTCGGTCACGAAGGCCGGAAAATGCGCCGTGATAAAGCCCAGCTGATACCCGCAACTGAAGAACCCCAGGAAGATAAGCGCATAAGACGGGTCTCGAAGTGCCTTGCCCAGAATTCGGGCCATGCTTTCTTCCTGCTCAACCTTGCTCATCGGCTGCGGTGCGCGCATGAACGGCAGTGTCAGGACGAGTGCCAGAACCGCAATGGCAAACACGATGAAGACCTGTTGCCAAGGCAGGAACGTCAGCAACCATTCTGCTATCGGAGCGCCGAGAACCTGACCAAAGCTGCCGGCTGCTGTGACAATGGCAAGCGACATGGATCTGTTTTCGTCAGACGACGCCCGACCTACAACGGCCAGGACCACACCAAACCCGGTTCCGGCGATACCAAACCCGACAAGCCAGGCATACATCTGGTGTTCAAACGGCGTAACAGACCACGCCGACAGCACCATGCCAGCGGCGTAGACCAACGCACCCAGAACGATCGCGCGGCGATCACCCACCTTTTCGGCGATCGCGGCAAAGATCGGCTGTCCAATCCCCCAAGCCAGGTTCTGGATCGCTATGGCCATCGAGAAATCAGTCCGCAGCCAGCCGAATTCTTCCGCAATCGGGATCTGGAACACACCGAATGAGCCACGTACAGCGAAGTTCACCGTGATGATGATGCAAGCAACGATCAGGATTGGATTCAGCAGGCGAACGGATTGCGGCATCGGGCCCCCATGGTATTCGTGTATTGGAAACTACTGTTTTTGGTGAAGGCGTCAAATCAGCAGATTTGCGGTCACTAATAAGCAATTTTGATGCCTCTTGAAATTTGGTTGCTTTTCAAGTGGCAAGCCGAACGGTAAGGCTCAGACTCATGACGGATCTGATTTCGCTTTACGAGGCCCTCATCGCCGACGGGTCCTTGACCCGTGATGACGCGCAGGAGGCCGTTCTGCCGCATTTCGAACGTATCCGAAAGGCATTGGCTGAACCGGTCAAACGTGGCTTGTTTCGCAAAGCTCCGCCCGCACCCAAAGGGTTGTATCTGTGGGGCGGTGTTGGGCGCGGGAAATCCATGTTGATGGATATGTTCGTCGACAATTTGACAGACATTCCGGCAAGACGCGTTCATTTCCATGCGTTTATGCAGGAAATCCATGCCGGAATGCACAAGGCGCGGCAGGACGGGGTCGAGGACGCCCTGGCACCCGTGGCGCAGGGCGTGGTGAAATCCGTGCGCTTGCTGGCTTTCGATGAGATGCAAATCACCGATATCACCGACGCGATGATTGTCGGGCGCTTGTTCGATATGTTGCACAAGGATGGCGTGGTGGTTGTCACAACATCCAACCGCCACCCGGACCATCTATACAAGGACGGGCTGAACCGGCAGCTGTTCCTGCCATTCATCGCTCATATCAAGGAACAACTTCAGGTGTGGGAACTGGTGTCGCCAATCGATTATCGGCAAAACCGATTGGAAGGCGCACCGGTCTATTTTACTCCGATCGGACCAGAGGCGCGGCAGAATATTCGTGGTGTGTGGACGGATCTGGCGGGCGGTCCAGCCGATCCGCTGGTGCTGCAAGTCAAGGGGCGTGCTGTTGAATTGCCCCAGTTCCGCAATGGTGTGGCGCGCGCTTCGTTCTATGATCTGTGCGGACGTATGCTGGGGCCAGCCGATTACCTGGCCATCGCTGAAGAGGTGAAGGTTCTGGTGCTCGAGGACATCCCTCGCCTATCACGCAACAATTTTAATGAGGCGAGACGGTTCGTCACCCTGATTGATGCGCTTTATGAAGGAAAAGTACGCCTGATCTGTTCCGCCGCCGCTGAGCCTGAGATGCTGTATGTCGAAGGCGAAGGGACGTTTGAATTTGAACGCACCGCCTCACGCCTGCGGGAGATGCAAGATCAGGGCTGGGGGAAATAGGGGCTCTGCCGCCGCCGCCATAGGCGGCTCCCCCGGGATACTTATAGCCAGATGAAGATTTAGCCGTTTTCGCGCAAGACATTGCCGGCAAGATAGAGCGACCCACAGATCAAAACGCGCGCCTGCGGATTCTGCCCGACAATTCCTTTCAGCGCGCCAGCCACACTGTCCGCAGTGGACGCGGGCAGGTTGACCTTGGCGGCCGCCACCGCAGTATCTTCGGCGCTTAGGGTATTCGTCTCGCCCGGGATTGAAACGCCGGTCAGGCTTTGGGCCTGTTTGGCCAAAGGGGCCAGATAGCCTGTCACATCCTTGGTGTTGAGCATCCCACAAATCATATGGGTTGGGCGTTTGGGCAGTTTGGCCAGCACATCCGCCACAGCGATCCCGGCGGCGGCGTTGTGACCACCGTCAAGCCAAAGCTCGGCCTCTGGCGCCATCTGCACCAACGGCCCGGTCTTCAGACGCTGCATGCGGGCGGGCCATTCGGCCTTGGTTACAGCCGCTTCGTAAGCAGCATCGCCCATTTTCAGATGCCGCAATACAGCCAGCGCCGCGCCCGCGTTTTGAATCTGATGAGTTCCCAACAAGTTGGGCAGGGGCACGTCGCGCAAACCGGTTTCATCCTGATAGACCAAGCTCCCGTTTTCTTCGTGCACATGCCAATGTTGACCATGAACGAACAGCTGAGCGCCAAGTCGTGCAGCTGTGTATTCAATGACTTCCAGCGCTTCTTCCTGTTGCGGACCGACGATGCAGGGCACGCCAGGCTTGATGATTCCGGCTTTTTCCGCTGCGATCTTGCCCAAGGTGTTACCAAGGAATTGCTCATGATCGATCGAGACCGGTGTGATGACCGTCACGGCGGGCCGCTCGATGACATTGGTCGCGTCCAGACGACCCCCAAGCCCAACTTCAAGCAGCGTGTAGTCAGCCTGTGACCGGGCGAAGGCCAGCAAAGCAGCGCAGGTCGTGATCTCAAAATAGGTGATGTTTTCGCCACCATTGGCCGCATAACATTCGTCCAGAACTGCGCTCAGATCGTCTTCGGAAATTAGATCCCCGGCCAAACGAATGCGTTCGTGAAAGCGGGCCAGATGTGGCGAGGTATATGCATGGGCCCTCAGACCCGCGCCTTCCAGACCGGCCCTGATCATTGCCTGCGTCGAGCCTTTGCCATTGGTGCCAGCGATATGAATCACCGGCGGCAGCTTGGTTTGAGGACTATCCAGCGCAGCTAACAGGCGCCAGACGCGATCCAGAGTCAGGTCGATAATCTTGGGGTGCAGTGCCATCATCCGGTCAAGGATCAGGTCGGACTTGGGCGCGGTCATTCCTTGTCTGCGTCCTCAGTCGGGTTTTCCTCAGCCGATTCTTCTGGGTCTGGCGCGGGCAGGTCCCCTTTGACCGCTGGCGGCAGGTCCATCAACATGCGGATGATGGTGATCAGCTCTTCCCGCATTTCGGTCCGTTTGGTTACCCGGTCAAGCATGCCGTGGTCCAACAGGTACTCGGCGCGCTGGAACCCTTCGGGCAACTTCTCGCGAATTGTCTGTTCGATCACACGCGGTCCGGCAAAGCAGATCAATGCGTTTGGTTCCGAGATGTGAACATCACCCAGCATCGCATAAGAGGCAGTGACACCACCGGTGGTCGGATGCGTCAGCACAACGATGTAGGGCAGGTTTGCCTCTTTCAACATCTCGACGGCGACCGTAGTACGTGGCATCTGCATCAGGCTTAGGATACCTTCCTGCATGCGTGCGCCACCGGCCGCAGAAAACAATATCAAAGGGCGACGCAGTTTCACCGCCTCTTGGGCTGCGGCAATGATGGCGTTGCCAACATACATGCCCATTGAACCACCCATAAAGGAAAAATCCTGCGCTGCGGCCACGATAGGCGTGCGGCCAATCTCGCCAGTGGCGACCAGCATTGCTTCTTTCTCGCCGGTTTTTTTCTGGGCCGCTTTCATACGATCCGGGTATTTCTTCTGATCACGAAACTGCAGTGGGTCGTCTTTGGGAGCAGGAACGTTGACGTCCGTAAAAATACCGCCGTCAAACAGGTGACTGAAACGGTCGCGCGGGGTGATTGCCATGTGATGATCGCACTGCGTGCACACATTCTGATTTTCCGCCAACTCGCGGTGAAACAGCATTGTTCCGCATTCATCGCACTTGTGCCAAAGGTTTTCGGGCACTTCGCGGCGCGAGAAGATCGAATTGATCCGGGGGCGGACGTAGTTTGTGATCCAGTTCATGTCGGAACCTTGCTGATGCGGCGTTGACGTCAAATAAGACGCTACGGCAGGAATTGCAATCAACGCATGATGGCAAGTCGCGCTGTCAGCCAGCAAACAAACATCATCACAAAATCCACGTACAACCATTGCCGCAGCATTCCGGTATCCGACATGTCATAGGGCAACAAAAACAGCGACAGCCCACTAAGGTTGTCAGGCAAAGAAATAAAAACAAGCGCGATGATGTTGTTGAAGAAATGCAACGCAATAGCGGGACCAAGCGTGCCGGATCTTGCCGTCAGGTCTGAGGCCAGAAGTCCAAAAATACAAGACCACACCGCAATTAACATCGCGTTGTCTCCGGCCACGGCAGGCGCGTAGTGACCGGCGGCGAACAAAACGGCTGGCAGTCCCATCCAGATGATCGGTGAGCGAAATCTGGCGGCCAGAGATTGCTGGATATAGCCTCGAAACAACACCTCTTCGGCACTGGTTTGAATCAGCACTGCCAGGATCGAAAACGGCAGCAGAACCAACCATGCAGAAAGGTCAAGGTTCTGCACCATTGGCTCGCCCACGCCATAAGGCGGAAGCGCGGCCATGATCACGCCCAAAATCAGGAGCGCGCCCAAAACCCGCCAAAACTGCCGCAGACCCAGCTGATACTGACCCAATATCGACTGCAGCGACCTGTGCTGTAACCGTCGGGCGACAACGGCAACACCGAAGGTAATAAACCCGAAGCTGCCAAGCAGAACAAGCATGGCCAATGGCGAGGCACCTTGCAGAAACTCCATGGTCCAATCATGCGGGGCCATCCCCGCGACCACTGCGAACAATCCCAAGTTCAGAGCCGTGACCAAAATGCCGATCAGCACCAGGCCCAAAATAAGACGCCACAGTTCGGGCCGAGAACGTGCACCCTTTACCAATTGTTCATGGGCGGCATATGCCGAGGATGCATCAATCAACACTTCCACCTTCGCCATCTGCCGTGATCGCTTGTGAGATCTCCGGGAAAACATCCGAAGGAATTTTGGCCGCGTTGATCCTGCCGGACAACATGGTCAGATATCCGGCCACAGTCTGCAGCAACTGCATTGCGACCGACGCATCGCTTTCGATCACCGCGCGCAACTCTTCTGCACCAATCCGCAAGAACAAACACTGATCGACGGCTACCAAATCCAACTGTCGGGCTTCACCAGTAATGATGGACAGGTCGCCGATCAGCCGTCCTGGCTCGATGATGGAAATCGGTCTTTTCTGGCCATTCTCATCGGACCAATCCAATCTCGCCTGCCCCGAGATGCATAGATAGGCAGCGTCCGGCCCTTGACCTCGCGAGAATATCACTTGCCCTGCAGCCGCTTCATACCATTGTGCAGAGAAGGCCAACAAACGCTGGTTTCGACCATCGAGACCCGAGAATAACTCGGTCGCAGATATAACCTCCAGCTTTCGGCTCAGATCGGCCGATGCCCCTTCTTCATGCTCGAGCTTGGTTCTGGAGACACCATCGATGCGACCGTCCTTGATCTCGACAAACAAATCATAGGCTTCGGGGTGCGCAAAGTGATCTTCCATAAAGATCATGATCGAGTCGGGCAGCAATTCGCGCAGTTTCAGTCGCGTGCGCAAACGGCTTTCGGAATCGTGGCTGGCCAAAGCCTTATCCAAGATCAGGATATCCGGACGTTTTATCCCGGCCCGCGAAAATGCAACGCGTTCCTGAAACACCGTCGGCAGGTTGTTTCCGCCCAGTCCCGACGGCAGATCATAAATGATTGCCGCGGCCCGACGACGCAGCCCTGCCTCGTTCATAGCTTGGGCCACGACATCTTCGATGTCGTCCGCATGTGCCCCGGCCATCAACGAAATCCGGCCGTAAATTGCATTTTCTATCACCGACAGGCGGGGGATATAGATGTCCGGGGACACCGGGATAAACATGCCGCTCATTGCCCCGCGCAACCGTTCTGCCTGCCCTTTTCGGATCGAAAGGATCTTGTCCTTGTATTCATCCGGGAAGTCGGGACCGATCTGCTCGGCTGTCAGCAGGAACGGTACGGTCAACAGCAGTGCCCGTTCATCATCACTCAGATCCGTGTGGCCTTTGGCTTTGCGACGATCTTCGATGTCCAGCAACCGGTGGTACATGTCCTTGGACATGCCGAGGCGCAAAAACAGCGGGTGATCTGTGCCGTCCCGACCAAATGTTTGGCTCAGCGTATCGAGAACGGCGTTAGAGATGCTCATGGCATCGTCCGCCAGATCATGCGCGCTGAGCATCGACAGAAACCGGCCATCTCCGGCCAGAATATCTGGCGAGATATCCCGTGACGGCGCCGCAAACAGAAGATTGCCACCCAACGGCACGGCTGGATTAAACTGTTCCGGATCAAAGCGATAGACGTATCGATCCAGTTCTTTCTCACGCAACCGTTCCGCCACAATCTCGCGCAGCGTGATGATTTCACGCGCGAGTATGGGATGCACGTCGGGGTCGAACTGAGAGCGCAACGTGCGACGGAACATGAACTCATCGATGCCCATCGCTTCGACCAGTTGGAACCACCAGTCCCGGATCCCATCGATATCGTCCAACCCGGCCAATCCGGGATCAATCCACTCATCGGACAGCGAATCTGGTGGGTTGCCGGCGCGCACAGCCTCGATCTGCCTGCGGCTCGGGGTCCTTATCGCGTCAGTTTCGTGCTGAGGATGGGTGCGCAGCGGCATCATAAGATTATCACCCAACGTTCCGTCAAACAGATATGGTCGCGAATAGGCGTATCCAATCCGTCCAGCGATCACCGATTGATGTAGCCCCCGCAAATCATGACCAGCCATGAACACGTCGCCCTGAACTGGTAAAATCTCTCGCGTCAGCAGTTGACCCAATGCGTTGCGTTCCGAGGCATGTGTGGACTGGATTGCCACGCGCGCGCCCTTGGGAATGATCAGATCCAGATCTTCCAATATGGTTTTGCCATCGCTGTCGCGCACGGTCACATTCCGCAACTCAATATCGCCATTCAGATGTGGGATTGTTTCGGGCTCGCCATCAAAAAGTTCTTCGGGGACCATGTTTTCCGGGTCAAAACGTTCAGTCACGATTTCCCAGCGCAACGACATGTCCTGCACCTGGTTGTAGTAGGTCAGCAAATCCTTCCACGGCCCACTCAGATCTTTGTAGGCGCCCAGAGCAGCAACCAGAGCACCGACTGTCACCTCACCCGTGATCGCCAGATAGCCGCCGACCGAATAGAATAGGAACGGCGTCATCTGAGTGATCAGGTTGTTGAGGAATTTCATGAAGAATTTCTTGTTGTAGATCTTGAACCGGATCTCGAACAAGGTTCCCAACCGATGGCTGAACTGCGCCAAACGATAGCGCCACCCGCCATTGGTGCGCAGGTCACTGATCCCAGCCGCGCTTTCTCCGATCTCCGAACTCAGCTGGCGAACTTCCTGAATGCGATCCTTGTTCAACAGGTTGATCTGGCGTTGCAGCTTGGGGATCAGCCAAGCTTGCAACGGGATCAGCGCAATACTGGCAAGACCGAACCACACACTTTGCATGAACAGAAATGTCACGATGGTCATCATCTGGCCAAACTGAAACACCGGTTGTGCGATCGCGTCGCCCATCAGACCGCCCATCGGTTCGGCCTCGGACGTGATCATCGATACCAGCTCACCCTGGCTGGTGGTGGCGAAATAGGATTTTGGAAAGCGCATCGCGCGGTGGATCAGTGTGAATCGCAACCGCCGCAGCATACGTTCGGCCAGAACGCCTTTCATCGTGTTGATGCGCATCTTCATCAAACCGCTGACGATCACCGTGGCCAAAAAGGCTACACACAGGATCAACAGGTATTGCACCTGGGTCACGGTAAAGCCCCAGATCACTACGGTATCACCGGGCGCTCCGATCGCATCGTTGATGATCTGCTTGGGCAGTTCCAACGAGGCATAGAGAAACGGGAACGACAGGACTGTCAAAAACAACAGGACAAGCTGTTGTTTCTTTGAATGTTTCCAGATGAACGCGAACAGAGTGGATTCCATACCCTGGCCTTGTCTTGATTGAAATTGCTGCGCGGCAGTACCCGGGTTGACCCACTTTGATCAGGTGACAGACGGTACGCATTGGTCCTGCCTATTGCAAGAATGGACAACGCCTTTCTTGCAACGCGGGACGCGCTTTATGTTACCGCGATTCACTAATCAGGAATATTGATCGCTAATAGTGGTATTCCGGGTTTGTCCCTCACTATGTCTTTGACTAAAGAGGTACAACTTTGGACGATGGGACGATGGGCAGGATTCTGGACCTCTATATGCATCGCAAGGTTCTTGGGCGCTGGCGCAAGGCCGCGCAACAAGCGCCGGATGCACCGCAATCACATTTGCGCCATCAACGCGATCAGGCGCGCAATCTGCGCGCGCATCTGGACCGGGTAATCCATGTTGCAGAGGGACGCCTGGCCAGACCGCAGATCGGGTCCGAGCGGTTTCCCAAGCCTATCGGAACAGACTGGAGCTGGCGCCCGGATCTTTGGCGCGGCCCCCTGGCCCGCCCCGGGGTCGCATCAGCGCCGCGAAAATCAATGGTTGATCGACAGATCACGCTGTTTCACGACTGTCCCTATTCGGAGATTTCCGCACGACAGATCAGAAACAGACATGAAAGCGATCTTGCACCTTTCAGCCTGGCACTGGAGGTGTTCAGCTTTGAAGGCTCGTTCCTGTCCCTGTCGATTGAGTTGCCGGCCGACGCCGCCCAAGACCTGACGCGTCAACACCTGATGCGCATCGATTCCCTGATCGACAGCGAACAGGCAACCGAGGTCTTCGCTCGCCTTAACATCCAGCATGGGCCGAATTCTGAGCAAGTGCTGCGACAGCTGGACCTGTCTGGTCCGGCAATCGCGATTGACTTTGATCTGGCACATCTACCCTTGAACGAACGGCGGATCGAGAAGATCTGGCTGGACCTGATCTTCAAAAACCCGCGTATGAACCAGATCGTTCTGCGCGATCTGACCTTCTGTCGCCACTATCGCGCTGATTTGTGAGACACTCAAACATGACGCATCCAACATTGACGCTGATCCAGTTCGAAAACGGTATCTGGCAGGGACATGTCCAAGCCGCAAGCAAACCCGACGTTGAGGTTCGATATTTAGGGGCGGCGCTGGACGGGGTGGAACTGTCCCTTGCCGAAGGCGGGTGGCACCTGAGCGTCCCCGTGCCCATTACTGCACTGTCTGAGGGAGTGCACAGTTTTGTGATCGAGGACACCAAAACCACGCATAAATTGGGAGACTTCACCGTGATCGCCGGATCACCCGCTGCGGACGATCTGCGGGCAGAGGTGGAGTTGCTGCGCGCGGAACTTGATATGTTGAAGCGTGCATTTCGCCGGATCTGCAGCGATGGCGATAGACCCTAAGATTTAGGTTTTTCTATCATTTAGCGTCTTTTCATGCACCATTGAGGCGTTCGAAGTAACGCGGGTGCCTCTATGGATCGCAGCAGCATCATTAAAGTCATCGCACTGATGGTGACGGCTTTTGGCATCGGGATCGACTTTACCGGAGCTTTGATGCTGGTTCCGGCCATTGAAAACAGTTTTGACGCAGATATCACCAGCACCCAATGGGTCCTGAATATCTACGCGCTGTTTTTTGCCATGACCATGGTCGCCGGAGGCCGTCTTGGCGATATGTACGGGCATCGCAAGATAATGATCATCGGTCTGACAGTTTTTCTGTTTTCGTCGATCATGTGCTTTTTTGCACCAAGCCTAGACTATCTGATTTGCGCGCGCGCGTTGCAAGGTATTGGCGCTGGTTGCGTTTGGCCGTGTACGTTGGCTTTTGGTGCAACCAAAGTGTCCAAACCCGAACATCGGGCGCTTGTCATGGGTCTGATCCTGGCAGGTGTCACCAGCGGCAACGTCTTTGGCCCTATGATCAGCGGATTTGTCGTGAATCTAGGAGAGTGGCGCTATTTCTTTCTGGCCAATGTGGTGTTTTCCTGCATCTCGATGGCCACAGCGTTGTTGCTGATGGAACGCGAAACCCAGCACAAGACCGGTGAGCACATTGATTTTGCCGGTATAGGCCTTTTGTCTTTTGCGGTGCTTTTGTTGCTCTACGGTCTAGATGTCGGCGCTGATTGGGGTTGGACTTCGGTACCTTTGCTGTTGCTGTTTTTTGTCAGCGCCATCTTGTTCTTGCTGTTTCCAACAGTTGAAAAACGGGTGAAAGAACCGCTGCTTTTGCCACAAATGATGCAGAACCGCGAATTTCGCATCACCCTTGGCCTCAATATGTTCAACGTCTCCGCGGCCTTTGTTGCTTTGATGTACTTCCCGCAATACATGCAAAAAGTACTGGGATGGACGACTTTCGAATCCGCGCTGGGACTGGCCCCGTTGACGGTTCTGCTTGCAGTCGGCTCGATCCTGTCCGGGACGCTTTATAACGATTTCGGCCCCAAAAGATTACTATTCTGGGGCTATCTGATCGCAACAATCGGTTCTGCCAGCATTGTTTTGATGCCCAGCGGGTTGGGCTATTTTCGGATCTTACCGGGGATGGCGATGATCGGGTTGGGTGCGACGCTGACGGTTGGTCCGTCAGGTACTGCAGCGGTCTGCGCTGTAAAACCCGAACGCGCCGGGCTGGTGGGCGGGCTGAGCTTCATGACCCATCTGGTTTATGGGGCAGTATCCGTCGCATGTGCCACGGCGATCATGTACATGGTGTCCCTGTCCAGCCTGCGTGACCGTCTGGCTTCTTTGGGCATCAACCTGTCAGAGGCTGATCAAAGGGCGATTAATGGAGGAACGCTCAGCACGGACTCGGCCAAGGCTGTCATGCAAAAACTGAACCCAGATGAGATCGAGAAGGTCAAGAACGCCCTCGCCGCCGCTTTTGAAAGCGGTATGAGCACAGCATTCATCTTTTCGACGGTTTCCGTTTCGATCGGGATCCTTCTCGCCCTGATGCTGGATGAGAAAAAGCTGCACAAAATCGAAGGCTGACGCGGCTCACCTGATCAAGGGAAAAGGGCCGCGCTAGTCGCGGCCCTTTTGCTTTACTGGGACGGTCCGCTTGGATTGAAGGCGGACAACCCTTTGAGGATATCGATGGCGTAGGCCAATTGATAATCCTCTTCGCGCAACTCAGCCGTCGCTTCGGCCTTGGCGCGATCTTCCTCGATCTGGCGGATCTCATCCTCGCTCAGGCTGTCATTGTTCAGACTGCCACGGAGATCAGCCTCGGAGCGGGTGAAGGGATTGTCTTCTTCTTCCTCGGCCTCAGGCTCTGACCGCGGCTGTTCGACGATGATGTCGGGGCTGACGCCCAGTGCCTGGATCGAGCGCCCAGATGGCGTGTAATAACGCGAGGTGGTCAAACGCATCGCCCCGTCACCACGCAGCGGCATGACGGTCTGCACCGATCCCTTACCAAAGCTTTTCGTGCCAACCACGATTGCGCGGCGATGATCCTGCAGTGCACCTGCGACAATCTCGGATGCAGAGGCTGAGCCGCCGTTTATCAGCACAACAATTGGTTTTCCTTCAGCGAGATCACCGATGGTTGCGTTGAACCGCTCCCCCTCTTCCGGGTCTCGGCCCCGGGTCGACACGATTTCACCCTCGTTCAGAAACGCATCTGAAACCTTGATGGCCTGTGTCAGCAAGCCGCCGGGATTGTTGCGCAGATCCAGGACGACCCCATTGACCTTGTCGATGCCACCCGCCTCTTCAATCTGCTCCTGAAGGCCCTCTTGCAGGTTCGGGTAGGTCTGGTCATTAAACGTGGTCACACGCAGGACGACACTGGTGCCTTCGGTCCGGGCACGAACTGCGGTCAGCTTGATCGTGTCGCGAATGATTGTGACGTCGAACGGCTCAGATTCGCCTTCGCGCACAACGGTGATGGCGATCTCGGACCCGACCGGGCCTCGCATCAGATCGACCGCTTTGTCCAAGGTCAGACCCAGAATGCTTTCCCCATCTACATGGGTGATGAAGTCCCCGGCTTCGATCCCGGCTTCGGCCGCCGGCGTATCGTCAATCGGAGAGACAACTTTGACAAAGCCTTCCTCTTGCGTCACCTCGATACCCAGACCGCCGAACTCACCACGGGTTTGCACGCGCATCTGTTCGGCATCATCGGGCGACAGATAGCTGGAATGTGGATCCAGCGACGTCAGCATGCCATCAATAGCCGCTTCGATCAGTTCCTCGGGCTCGACCTCTTCCACGTATTGGGCGCGAATGCGTTCAAAAATATCGCCGAACAGATCCAACTGCTGATAGACGCTGGCCTTGTTTTCAGCCTCCTGCGCCAGCAGGGGCCCTGCAATCTGAGTGGTTGCAATAATGCCTGCAACGGTTCCGGCCACTCCGGCCATCACAAATTTCTTCATACTCGTTTATCCATCCTTGTCGGTCCGAAACCACGATTCCGGGTCCACGGGGCTGTTGTCTTGTCTTACCTCTATATAGAGCGTTTCTGAACGGTCAGTTCCAGTGCCATCACTGCTTGTTGACAATATTGCGCCGATTTCGGGCGTTTCACCGGGCATCAGACCCACAGGGGTGCCTTCGGGGATAACCTGACCCGGCGCGCCATAGACCTCTTGCAGGCCGGAAAACACGAACAAAAGCCCGGGCTGAGGTTCGAGGATCACCAGATTCCCCAAGTCCAACAAGGGTCCGCGATACCGGATTGTGGCGGCGGTGGGTGAAGTGACCAAAGCACGCGGGCGTGTGCCCAGCACCAGTCCAGGGCGTGTCACCCCGGCCGCATCGGTTTCACCCGCACCGTGTAGCAGGATACCCTGCGTCGGAAGTGGCACATCGCCCTTTCTGTCCGAGATGCTGGCATCCGTTTCAGCAATCTCACCTTCCGAAATCTCAGAGAGGCCGCTTGCGAACCCGTCCAGTGTTTCGGTCGATGAAATCAGGATAGCCGTTCGCACAGGGTCTTCGACAAACCGGCGCGGTAGATCGGTACGATCAGCGATGGCCTCGCTCAGCCGTGTGCGGGCGTCCTGCACGCCGCTCAGACCCTGTGTCAGGGTCTCCGAGGCGTTCTGTTGCAGAACCCGTAAAGTCTGAACCTCTTGCAGGTCATTGGCCAAAGCTTCGGCCTTGGCGTTCAACCCCGGTGTGACCTCGGACAGCATCATACCGGTGCGCGCCGCGCCCAAAGGTCCGGATGGGTGCAACATCAACACCGGCGGTGCAGTGGTCTCGATCGTTTGCAGCACGCCCAACAATTGGGCCACATCTTTTTCGCGCGCGCGAAGTTCGGCCGTCAATTGTGCCTCGCGTGTTGCTGCCTTGCGCAGACCATCCCGCATCGCCGCCAGTCCGGCTTCATAAGCTTTTATCGTCTCGGTCAGGGCCTGCACCCGATCACGGGCGCTGTCAGCTTCAGTCAGCGAGATTGAGGCTTGCTCCAGCATCTCTGCCGCCTCAAGTGCTGCTTTCGAAGGACCTGTCTGCGCCTGCACCGGAATGGCCCCAAGCAGACATATCGCAATTGCAGTAAGTCTCATGACAGCAGGCTTTCCCCAGTCATCTCGGGCGGTTTGGGCAGACCCATCAACTCCAACAGCGTCGGCGCCAGATCCGACAGGCGACCACCGCGCAGTTTCGCACCTTCGGGACCCCCAACCAGAGCCACCGGCACCGGATTGAGCGTATGTGCCGTGTGAGGCCCGCCTGTTTCCGGGTCTACCATCATTTCGCAATTGCCGTGGTCCGCCGTGACAATCATCGCACCGCCTGCTTTCTCCAAAGCTGCCACAACTTCGCCCAACCCCTGATCAACCGCCTCGCAGGCTTTCATCGCCGCTTGCAGATCGCCGGTATGTCCAACCATGTCCGGGTTGGCATAATTGGTAACGATCAGGTCATAACCTTCTTCGATGGCCTCAACGAATTTCGTCGTGACCTCGGCGGCAGACATTTCGGGTTGCAGATCATACGTTGCCACTTTGGGCGATTTCGGCATGAACCGATCTTCGCCGATTTCGGGGGTTTCCTTGCCGCCATTAAGGAAGAAGGTCACGTGCGGGTACTTTTCGGTCTCGGCCAACCGGAACTGACGCAGACCCTGTTTGGCGATCCATTCGCCCAGCGTGTTCACAAGCACGCGCTTGGGGAAAACCGCTTCCATATAGGCGTTGTGACCGTCGGAATACTCCACCATCCCCAAAAGCGCCGACAGCTTTGGCCTTGGTCCAGTGTCGAAGTCAGAGAACCCCGGCTCACCAATGGCACGCAAAATCTCTCGCGCGCGATCCGCGCGGAAATTCAGACAGAAGAAGCCGTCACCGTCCACGAAACCCGGAAAACCCTCGATTACAGAGGGTTTAATAAACTCATCACTATCTCCGTAAAGTTCATACGCCACATCGACAATGTCTTCAGGTTCGGGAAAAAAGCCGTATGTCGGGAACGCTTGAAAAGCTACGCCCTGGTATGCTGTCATCGCCCGGTACGTTGCCTCGACACGCTCCCAGCGGTTGTCGCGATCCATTGTATAATAACGACCACACACAGTGACGATGCGCGCGCCCTTGGGCAGTCGGTCTTTCAACTCAGCTATATAGGTCAAGGCCGATTTCGGTGCCACGTCGCGCCCGTCTGTGACCGCATGCAGAGCCACCGGCACGCCAGCGTCAGTAATCGCTTTGGCGGCCGCGACGATGTGGTTCAGATGCCCATGCACGCCGCCATCCGAGATCAACCCCATGAGATGCGCAGTGCCGCCTGCAGCTTTCACCTTGCTGATAAACGCTTGCAGGGATGCATTTTCAAAGAATGACCCATCCTCGATCGCCAGATCGATCTGCCCAAGATCCATGGCGACAATCCGGCCTGCGCCAATATTTGTATGTCCAACTTCCGAGTTTCCCATCTGGCCACTGGGCAGGCCAACATCCGGCCCGTGGGTGATCAGTGTCGCATTGGGGCACGTGTCCGTGATCGCGTCGAAGGTCGGTGTGTTGGCAAGGAGGGGCGCATTGGCCTCGGTTTCTTCAGACAGCCCCCAGCCATCGAGAATGCACAGGACAACGGGTTTCGGGGCGGCCATTGAAATTCTCCGGTAACTGCTCTTGCGTCATCTTCTAGCGTCTGGTCGCCGGGGGGTGAACCATCTTTGCTCAGATTGGTGCAGATTTAATCAAAACCACATTGAATGCGCTGTCAGCGCCCTCACAGGAATGCCGCGGTTTTGCCCGGATACCGTGTGAACCTTACGTCAGACCGGCTTGTACATGCCCGCGACTGCTGCCTAGTCTCGGCGTTAAGGGAGACACAATTTATGCAATCGGATGCCTTGATCTTTGCGCTGATCTATTTGCTGACACCAGCGGCTTTGATGTGGCTGGCAAATCGCTCAGGTCTTGCCGCGCGATTGGGGCCTGTTGTCCTGTGCTACATCGCGGGGCTGCTGCTGGGGTTGTCCGAGGGGCAACCTGATAGCATTCAACCGATCCGAGACACGGTCATTGAGGCCAGCCTTGGATTGGCGCTACCTCTGTTGTTGTTCGCTGTAGATTTGCGAGCATGGGGGCACATTGCCGGATCGGCGATGCTGTCCATGGGGTTGGCCATCGTTTCGGTTGGTGTGATCGCGACGGTCTTGTTTTTCCTGTTTAGCGCGAGCGGCACTGAAGAGACCGAGCAGCTGTCTGGCATGGCAGTGGGCATGTATACTGGCGGTCTGGCGAATATGGGGGCGATCAAACTGGCGCTGGGTATCCCCGAGGGTCGCTATCTGTTGTTCGCCACAGTGGATACTGTTGTTGGCGCTGGCTATCTGCTGTTTGTTCTGACACTCGCACCTGTCGTCATGGGCCGTTTTCTGTTGCCTTTCACTGGGTCGCAAGATGGCGAACCCGATGTGCCTGACAGTGCCACCCCGGCTAAACGTAATTGGGGCACTCAGGGACTGATTGCTATCGCCGGTGCTGCGCTGTGTGTTGGCGCGTCGTCGGCGCTGGCTCCGGCCCTGCCATTCGCTGAACCTCAGATCATGATCGTCGTTCTACTTACTTCATTTGGCATTCTCGGATCCCTGACGCCCACATTGCGCCAAAACACAGCTGCGCCGCATATAGGCATGTATCTGCTCTATGTGTTTTCGTTCAGTGTTGCAGCCTCTATGGATCTGGCCACCTTGCGCAGTTTGGACCTGTCAGTGTTGGGCTTTGTACTGATCGCGACATTCGGCAGCTTCACGCTCCACGCGGTATTGGCGCGTCTGGCGGGCATCGACCGCGATACATTCCTGATCACGTCGGTGGCCGCGGTCATGTCACCCGCTTTTGTGCCTATGGTATCGCGTAGCCTGCGCAACCCCGCAATCTTGATGTCCGGGATGGCGACCGGCATTCTGGGATTTGCCATCGGGAACTATCTGGGCATATCGCTGGCTTTGCTGCTGGCCGGGAAAGGATAGAACATGGATCATCTCAAACTGCCCGAAACAGGCCGATCCGAAGATGAAATCTTAGACCA
Organism: Ruegeria sp. EL01; assembly: GCF_900313035.1. GTDB lineage: Bacteria > Pseudomonadota > Alphaproteobacteria > Rhodobacterales > Rhodobacteraceae > Ruegeria. Next base: position 141,428 of record NZ_OMPS01000001.1, read on the forward strand.
ACTCAAATCCTTTGCCGAAAATGACCCGAATTACCGCGACGGGCGAACTTGGAGCCTCGTTTATCATCTCGACGATGACCATGACGCCTTCATTGCCAAAGCCTACAGCGCGTTTTCCTCGGCCAACGGCCTGAACCCGGCCGCTTTCCAAAGTCTGAAACACATGGAAAGCGAGATCATTTCGACAATGGCAGGTCTGTTGCATGGCGGCCCGGACACCTGCGGTGTTGTCACCGCGGGCGGTACCGAAAGCTGCTTGATGGCGGTGAAAACGTACCGGGACATGGCGCGCAAGCAGCGCAAGGTAACCCGGCCCAACATGATCCTGCCGAAAACTGCCCATGTCGCCTGGTTCAAGGCGGCGGAGTATTTTGGGGTCAAAGCGCGCCTGCTGCCAATGACGGCGGATTATGCGACCGATATCTCAAAACTACACCGCATGATCAACGCAGGCACCGTGATGATCCTTGGGTCAGCACCGGAGTATCCGCATGGCACAATTGACCCAATTGCCGACATGGGCGCAATTGCGCAATCCAGGGGTATTCCGCTGCATATCGATGCCTGCGTCGGAGGGCTGATCTTACCGTTCATGGAGCGCAACGGCATTGACCTGCCTGATTGGGACTTCGTTGTGCCGGGTGTCACCTCGGTTTCAGCCGATCTGCACAAATATGGCTACGCAGCCAAAGGGGCTTCGACGATCCTGTACCGGAATCTCGATTTGCTGAAGCACCAGATGTTTGTCTGTCAGGATTGGCCCGGCGGCATCTTTGCTTCACCGGCCTTGTTGGGCACGCGCCCCGGCGGGGCCTATGCTGCCGCCTGGGCCGTCATGCAAAAGCTGGGGATTGATGGATACTGCCGCTTGGCGCAAGACACGTCCGAGGCCGTCGAGAAACTGAAGTCAGGCATCACCGCGATTGAGGGGCTTCGCGTCCTTGGCCACCCACAGGGCCCTTTGCTGGCCTACGGCTCCACCGATCCAAAGCTGAGTGTCTACGCAGTCGCAGATCAACTGGAACAGGCAGGTTGGAGCATCAACCGGGTACAAAACCCCGACGGCATTCACTGTATGGTGACCGCAAAACACCTACATGTCGCCGAGGAGTATCTGGCAGATCTGGCACAGGCCGTCACCAAAGTTCGGGCGCATCCCGAATTGGCCAAGACTGGCGGCGCCGCCACCTATGGCATGATGGCACATGTCCCACTGCGCGGAATGGTCAAATCCAAAGTGCTCGACGTGTTTGCAGAAATGTACCGCGCCGGCGGCGGTTCCTTGCAATTGGACGACAGCAAAGCCCCGAACCTGCTGGAACGCGGCATGGCCCGCTATGTGCGGTGGAAGGCCCGACGCAGTTAATCCTCCAGATAGGTTTTGTAAGGGCGCGCGGTGCGGTTGCGATACTGGACTGTCAGTTCCAACGGTGCATCGTTTTCGTCGTAAATTCCAACGATCACACCCCTGCCCCGGCTTTTAGTCCGCATCTCGATCAGTTGCTGCTCGGACCGTGTGGTGCGCTGTGACGCCCTGCGCGTCCAGGTAAACAGGTGATCGTACATGTCTGAAATCACCTCGGCATGATCAGCGCTATCGCCCAGATCATTCAATTCATCGGGGTCATTTTCCAGATCAAACAGGATGGGACGATGGCCGCCTTCACAATGGATCAACTTCCATTTCTTGTCGGCAACCATGAACATCACCGCATCCCGGACCGAGGCATTCAGCAGATCCGCAACCGGCGAGGCCGAATAATCGTATTCGCAGATCACCACACCCCGAGGCGTCTCAGTCGCCCGCCCCTGCAAGATGGGTATCAAAGAATGCCCCTCAAGGATGTGCCCGGCAACCTCGCCCCCGGCGACATCGACGAAGGTGGGTGCCAGATCGATGGATTCGACCAGCGCATCGCTGATCGTACCGCGTGTCGCATCCGCCTCGGGTGATGGGTCATAGATGATCAGGGGCATCTTGGTCGAGGCATCATGGAAAAAGGTCTTTTCCCCCATCCAGTGATCGCCCAGAAAATCGCCGTGGTCCGAGGTGAGCACGATCATCGTATCGTCCATCCGCCCGGTTTGTTCCATCCAGTCAAACAGGCGGCCCATTTGGTCATCGGCCTGTTTGATCAGACCCATGTAGGCCGGAATCACCGCATCACGCACGTCCTGCCGCGAGAATGCCTGCCCTACTTTGGTGTCCATAAAGGCCTTGAGCACCGGATGGGCGTTCTGGCGTTCACCCTCAGATCGAACCACTGGCAAGACGTCCCCAGCCCCGTACATCGAGGCATAAGGTTCTGGCACTACATAGGGCCAATGCGGCTTGATAAAGCTCAGGTGGCAACACCATGGACCCTTATGAGTTTCCATAAACTCCATGCCACGGCCAGTCAGATAAGGCGTTTCACTGTCTTCTTCGGCGATATTTGCAGGCTCGGCTGAGTTCTTCAGAAACCAGCCCGACAGAACATTTCCGTCAGCATCCAATCCCGAATTGGCAAAGTCGTGCCATGGGTTGTCGCTGTCATACCCCTTGGATTTCAGGAACTTGTTGTATTCCTTCGCGCCATCCGGGTCGTAATAGCCATCAGGCCCCTCGGGCAGCAATCCATCGTCACGCTCAAAAACATCGAACCCGCATTCCGCAACCCGCGCACCGATCAGGCTGTCCGGTTCCAAACCCAGCCGGGCCATGCCTTCGGCATCCGCGCGCATATGGGTTTTGCCGACAAGGCAGCAGTCCATCCCAGCCTTACGCAGGTGATCGCCCATCGTTATCTCACCCACTTTCAGCGGGATACCATTCCAAGACGCCCCATGTGAATGCACGTAGCGTCCGGTATAGGTGGACATGCGTGAGCTGCCGCAAATTGGAGACTGGATATAGGCGCGATTGAACCGAACGCCTTTGGCCGCCAAACGGTCAATGTTGGGTGTGTGCAGGTGAGGATGGCCGTAACAACTCAGGTAGTCCCAGCGCAGCTGGTCGAACATGATGAACAGGATGTTTTTGGCTTTGGTCAATTCTGCGTCCCCCTGAATGGCGTCAGGGACCTACTTAGCCAGTTCCGCCCTCAGAGCGAAGTGCAAACTGATCTCAGGCCTGCCGTTCCATCTGCTGCAGCATTTTCTTGGCGCGCTTGCATTGCAACTGATCGCGCAACGGGCTGTCAGGGTCGACGTCCTTTTGGCAGACGACGCATTTGTCCGCGCCCGAGATTGCATTCAACCCGCCACAGCTGCCTTTGATGGTCTTACCCATCAGCAAAACACCCAACGACATGCCCACCATGATGATCATCAACAGAACAAAGGCCAGAATAAAGGTGCTCATCTCGGTTCCTACCTGTCAGTTGGTTCCCAAAGCGTCTTTGAACGCGGTGCTGTGTACCGTGATATAGGCATCTTCGCCGCCTGTCACATCCCGCGAGATGAAATACACAGCAAGTTTATGCTGTTCGGCAAGTTCCAGCCCTTTTTCCTGCCCCAGGGCAAGCATTGCTGTGGCCCAGGCATCGGCCATCATCGCATTGTCGGCTAAAACGGTGACCGATGTCGTATGATGGGTGATCGGGCGCCCGGTTTTCGGGTCGAGAATATGCGAATAGCGCACGCCGTCCTGTTCGAAGAAGTTTTTGTAATCGCCCGAGCTTGCCATTCCTTGGTCGTCCAGTGAGACAATCAGTTGCAGGCTCTGCGCACCCGCCTCGGGCTTTTCGATCCCGATCCGCCAGTCTTCACCCTTGTCATTCTGACCTTTGGCAACAAGATCACCACCAATCTCAACAAGGTAGTCATCGACGCCAGCATCGCGCAGCGTTTCGGCGACAGCGTCGATGCCATAGCCCTTTGCGATGGCAGACAAGTTGATCCCAACACTGGCGTTGGATTTTGCCAGGGTCTTCGCCTCTGGATCCAGCGTCAGCAGCTTGTCCTGACCGACACTGCTCAGCGCGGCCTGAATGTCGGCATCCGCGGGCACCGGATCTTCCGGTGTACGCGGGCCAAAGCCCCAAAGCTCGATCAATGGTCCAAGTGTGACATCGAAAGTGCCATCGGTTTTCTGATGCACCTCGTTGGCAGCAGTCATCACGAGGGCAAATTCCCCGGAGATTGGCATTGGGTCCGTACTGTTCGAGGCTGAGAAGGTCGAAACCTCGGAATTTGGATCCCAATTGGACATCTTGGCATTGACCTCTGCCAGCGTCCCTTCGATGGCCGTCGCAAGCGCGGTTTCGTCCAGATCTTCGCCGATTGCGGTTACATTGAACGTGGTGCCCATGGTTTCGCCCGACAGGCGCACCACCTCGGGTTCCTTGTCGAACAGGCAACCCGACACAAGTGTTGCAAGGGCCAGTACAGGCGTCAGACGCATTGGGCGTTCTCCTGGAAAATCCGTGCCCGGCATATGCCAGCGCCCCCCGCCGGAGTCAAACCGCGATCAGAGCTTGAGCGGCACGAAGCCAAGCACCAATAGGCCGATCCCCGCCGGCACGCCAAACAACCAGGCCCGCTTTTGCCACCCGGGTGGTTGCTGTTTCCACGCCATCCGAAAGTTGTGGCCGCACACAACCACTGCAAAGAAGATCATCACGGCCAGCGCGGGCGTAAGATACAGGTCGGCCAAAGACTTATGTTTCCTTATTTAGCAGCGGATTTCGCCGATCAGGGTAATTCCACCCTATACAGCTCATTTAGCTGCGCTAAGGTAAAACGGAAAGCATTGCACGTACAGGAGGAGATTGCCCATGGCCCCAAGCTCTTATCGGCCCCCGACCCGAGGCGACAAGGCGGGTGCTAGCACTTACAGCCAGTCCACCGATTCCAACCTGTCGCACACGCAGACAACCGTGTCCAAGCTACTGGAAGGCAAAGGGGATGCCGTGTTTTCCGTGCGCCCCAACGAGACGATTCACTCGGTCGTAAACACCCTAAAAGAAAGACGGATTGGCGCGGTTGTTGTGACCGATCAGAACGGAACCCTGCAAGGCATCCTGTCCGAGCGTGACATCGTGCGGCGCATGGCGGACACCCCCGGGCAAACCTTGCCGCAATCCGTAGAAGACCTGATGACAAAGGACGTTCTGTCATGCACGCCCGACGATCTGCTGAACGACGTGCTGAAAACCATGACCGAGGGCCGCTTTCGTCATATGCCGGTTCTGCGAGATGGCAATCTGTGCGGTGTCATCACCATTGGCGACGTCGTGCACTTCCGTTTGAAAGAACTGGAATACGAAGCCCTGCGCATGAAACAGATGATCGTCGGATAATGCCGGCCTTCGGGTTACGTACGCAGACCCTAAGATTTGCATCATCTGGTTGAGGTGAAGCGCACGCCACCTTTGAAAATCTCGGCCGCTGTTAGGCGACCGGTCGCGAATGCACCGGTATCCAGGGACACGATCCCGTTGCGCGCGCGGGCATGATTGACAATCGTATGGCCGTGGACCACCCACTGCCCATCTTGTCGGGCCTGGTCTGGAAACAGGGAATGCCCCCACAGGCATATCTGGCGCGGTTGGTTTGTAACGGGCTGCAACGGATCCAGCGCTGCATGCACAACGGTCACGTTTCCACTGGTCCATGTCAGCGGGCGGTTGGCAAGCCAACTCAGCAAATCCTGGCCCATTGCTTGCCGCAGTTGATCAGCAACCTCAATGGCCCGATCTCCGACCGTGGCTTCGGCGATTCCGGTTATCCCGAATGAGGCAAGCGTCTGCACCCCCCCGTTTTGCAACCAAAGGCCGCCAACGCGCTTGGGATCTTCGACAAACCGCAACAACATCTCTTCGTGATTGCCAAGCAGACAGACAACCCGCCCATGCGAGTTTTTGCTCAGGTAATGCAACTGGCGTAGGACCTGCGCGCTATAATCGCCGCGGTCGACGTAATCACCGACAAGTATCAGTGGGATATCGTCATCCAACCTAGACAACAGGGATTGCAACAGATCAAGCCGACCATGGACGTCACCAATGACGACAAACCGCTCGTCTGGCGCGATTTCGGACACGACGGCATCCACGCCCTGCGACGTGTTTTGCCCAAACAGTCCTTTGATCCAATCCTTAACCATGCAGGTTCATCCCTACCCGGCCCAATCCCGGGCCACAATCGGCAAATGGCCGGTTGCGCAAACCGGTTGACCACAGCGTACACTCGTCTGATATGGCAGGGCAGAAGGGAAAATATCCTTGACCTTGTCTTGGGGAAAGTATCCCTGATGGGCATATGGTTTGATTTGCGTTTGAGGGTTTTATGAAACGAGTATTGGTTACAGGCACCGCCGGCTTTATCGGGTTCCATCTGACAAAACTATTGCTGTCAGAGGGCTTCCGCGTGCATGGCTATGATGGAATGACGGATTATTACGACGTCACTCTGAAACAGCGACGCCATCAAATGCTGTTACAAACGCCGGGTTTCTCGGCGACCGAAGATTTGCTGGAAAACCATGATCGTCTGATGCAGATCGCGGATGAGTTCGAGCCCGAGATCATCGTTCACCTCGCTGGGCAGGCTGGTGTGCGCTACAGCCTGGAAGAACCTCGCAGCTATATCGATTCAAACATCGTGGGCACATTCAACGTTATGGAGGTTGCCCGAACGCATAAGGTCGACCATCTGCTGATGGCGTCAACCTCATCCGTCTACGGCGCCAACGAAGACATGCCTTTCAACGAAGTTGAAAAGGCCGACACGCAGCTGACCATCTACTCGGCCACCAAGAAGGCGAATGAAGCGATGGGTCATTCCTATGCTCATCTGTGGGATCTGCCCACGACCATGTTCCGGTTTTTCACCGTCTACGGCACCTGGGGGCGCCCTGATTTGGCGCTTTATAAATTTGTCGATGCGATTCTGGATGGTCGCCCGATCGACATATACAATCACGGCGACATGTACCGCGACTTCACCAATGTGGACGATCTGGTGCGCGGCATCAGATTGTTGATCGATGTGCCCCCAATCCGCCCTGCCAGTGCCGAAGAGATTGAAGAGGGCGACAGCCTGTCTCCCGTCGCGCCCTATCGCGTCGTCAACATCGGCAATGGCGACAAAGTACGTCTGATGGATTTCGTCGAAGCCATCGAAGAAGCGGTCGGCAAGGAAGCCATCCGCAACTACATGCCGATGCAAATGGGTGATGTTCCGGCCACCTGGGCCAATACGAACCTTCTGCAAAGCCTGACCGGCTATCGCCCGCAGACCGATTTCAAAGACGGGATCAAGCAATTCGTCGAATGGTTCCGCGACTATCACGACAAATGACCAAAGAGAGCTGAATGCTGGACACAAACCCCAAGTCCCGAAAGATCGCAGTCATAGGGCTGGGTTATGTTGGCCTACCGCTGGCCGTGGCCTTTGGCAAGATCGGTCCTGTGATGGGGTTCGACATCAACGCGCCACGGATCGACGCCCTGCGCGCGGGCGAAGACGCCACGCTGGAGGTTGAGCCAGAGGACTTGATCGCAGCTAAGGGCTTGACGTTTTCGACCGAAGCCACCGATTTGGCCGAGTGTGACACTTACATCGTCACGGTCCCAACCCCGATCACTGCCGGCAGGCAGCCTGACCTCACACCATTACTCAGCGCCTCGGAAACCATAGGCCGTGTGTTGAAACCCGGGGATCTGGTGATCTACGAATCCACCGTGTATCCCGGCGCAACCGAAGAAGATTGCGTACCGGTGCTGGAACAGGTCTCTGGGTTACGGTTCAACAAGGATTTCTTTGCGGGCTACAGCCCGGAACGGATCAACCCTGGCGACAAGACGCACCGGATTTCAGATATCTGCAAGGTGACCTCTGGCTCGACGCCAGAGGTGGCCGATCTGGTGGACGCGCTGTATGCGCAGATCATTTCCGCCGGAACCCACAAGGCTGAGAGCATCCGCGTGGCCGAGGCCGCGAAGGTCATTGAAAACACCCAGCGCGACCTGAACATCGCTCTGGTCAATGAACTGGCGATGATCTTTGGCCGCATGGACATCGACACCGACGCAGTGCTGCGGGCTGCGGGCACCAAATGGAACTTCCTGCCTTTCCGGCCCGGTCTGGTCGGCGGGCACTGCATCGGCGTTGACCCCTATTACCTGACTTACAAGGCCGAGGCCGTTGGGCATCACCCTCAGATCATTCTGGCCGGGCGGCGGTTGAACGACCGGATGGGCAGCTATGTCGTGTCGCAACTGGTCAAACAAATGGCACGCAACGGCATAAACGTTGGCGCGGCGCGGGTTCTGGTAATGGGCCTTACCTTCAAGGAAAACTGCCCCGATCTTCGCAACACGCGCGTGATCGATATCATCAAGGAACTACAAAGTTACGGGGTTTCGGTTGATGTGCATGATCCGCATGCCGATCCGAAAGCGGCCGAAGCTGAATACGGCCTGTCCTTGGTAGATCAACCTCATCAAGGAGCCTACGACGGCGTGGTTCTAGCGGTGGCACATCAGGAATACCAAAGGCTCGACCCGGCGCAGTTTAGATCTTATGGCAAAGAAAACAGCGTGGTTTTTGACATCAAATCTTGCCTACCGCGCAACGCCAGCGACCTGAGACTCTAGGGGGCAGACTCCAAAGCCCCAAAAAGAAAACCGGCGCCGAATGCGCCGGTTTTTTTGTTTACCCGCCGAAGTCGTCGAGCATGATATCTTCGCGGTCCACACCCATGTCCACTAGCATGTTGATGACCGATTGGTTCATGATCGGCGGACCACACATGTAGTATTCGCAATCCTCAGGCGCTGGATGGTTCTTAAGGTATTCATCGAACAGAACGTTGTGGATAAAGCCGGTGTAGCCTTTCCAGTCGTCCTCGGGCTGGGCATCCGACAAAGCGACGTGCCAATCGAAGTTTTCAAATTCTTCGGCCAGCGTGTCGAAATCTTCGACAAAGAACATCTCTTTCTTGGAACGTGCACCATACCAGAAACTAATCTTACGATTGCGGTTCTCAAGGCGCTTAAGCTGGTCAAAGATATGGCTGCGCATGGGTGCCATACCAGCACCGCCGCCGATGAATACCATTTCCTTTTCCGTTTCGCGGGCAAAGAACTCGCCAAACGGTCCTGAGATGGTAACTTTGTCACCCGGTTTGAGGTTGAAGATGTATGACGACATCTGACCCGCCGGGATACCTTCCGACCCCGGAGGCGGCGACGCCACCCGGACGTTCAGCATGATCATGCCTTTTTCATCCGGGTAATTGGCCATCGAATACGCGCGTTCAATTGGCTCAGAAACGACCGACTCATACTGCCACAGATTGAAGCGATCCCAATCTTCGCGGTATTCCTCTTCGACGTCGAAATCGGTATATTTCAACTGATGCACAGGCGCTTCAATCTGGATATAGCCACCCGCGCGGAAGTTAACGTCTTCGCCTTCGGGCAGGTCCAGCGTCAACGCCTTGATGAAGGTCGCCACATTCTCGTTCGACCGAACCGTGCATTCCCATTTTTTGACGCCAAAGACCTCTTCCGGAACTTCGATGTTCATGTCCTGCTTGACGGCCACCTGACAAGACAGGCGGTCGCCGCAGGCGGCTTCGCGTTTGGTGATGTGGCTTTCCTCGGTCGGCAGGATCGACCCACCACCCGAATGTATCCGCACGCGGCACTGCGCACAGGTACCGCCACCACCACAGGCGGACGGAACGAACAGCTTCTCGGCCGCCAGTGTTTGCAGAAGTTTGCCGCCAGCGGGAACCGAAACCGTCTTCTCACCATTGATGGTGATGTTGACATTGCCCGTCGACACCAGCCGTGAGCGTGCGGCCATGATGATGCCGACCAACCCCAGAACGATCAGAGTGAAAAGGGTTACGCCTAATGTGAAAGTTTCCATTGGCCCCTCCTTACAGCTTGACGCCCGAGAAGGACATGAAAGCCATCGCCATCAATCCCGCGGTGATGAAAGTAATACCCAGACCCTGCAAACCGTCGGGAATATCTGAGTATTTCAACTTTTCCCGAACCCCCGCCATTGCGGTGATTGCCAGCGCCCAACCAAAGCCGGAGGACAGACCATATGTCGTCGCCTCGGCAAAATTATAGTCTCGTTCGACCATGAACAGCGAGCCGCCCAAGATGGCGCAGTTCACCGTGATCAGTGGAAGAAAGATCCCGAGTGCATTGTAAAGCGGCGGGAAGTACTTATCGAGGATCATCTCGAGGATCTGAACCATCGCCGCGATCACACCAATATACGAGATCAGACCAAGAAATGTCAGATCCACATCCGGGAAACCAGCCCAGGACAGCGCACCCGGTTTCAGCAGGTAGTTCAACAGCAGATTGTTCGCAGGGACGGTGATTGCCTGCACAACCATCACCGAAATGCCCAGACCCAGCGCGGTGGAAATCTTTTTTGACACGGCGATGAAGGTACACATGCCAAGAAAGAAGCTGAGCGCAAGATTTTCAACAAAGATGGCCTTCACGGCCAGGGACAGTAGACCTTCCATCAGTGCGCCTCTACCTGCTGGATTTTGTATTCACGTTCTTCGACCTGGTTTGGCTTCCAGGTGCGGAAGGCCCAGATGATCAGCCCGATGATGAAGAACGCCGAGGGTGGTAGCAGCAGCATGCCGTTTGGCACGTACCAGCCACCGTTGTTCACGGTCTCAAGAATGGTGACGCCAAACAGCGACCCGGCCCCGAACAGCTCGCGGATGAAACCCACAAGCAGCAGGATCAGCCCATAGCCCATTCCGTTGCCGGCACCGTCGATGAAGGACGCTACTGGCGGGTTCTTCATCGCAAATGCCTCGGCCCGGCCCATCACAATACAGTTGGTGATGATCAGGCCAACAAAGACCGACAGGGTTTTGGAAATCTCAAATGCATAGGCCTTAAGGATCTGGTCCACCAGGATCACCAGAGACGCGATAATCACCATCTGCACGATGATCCGGATCGATCCAGGGATCTGGTTGCGCAGGCAGGAGATGAAGAAAGACGAGAAGGATGTCACGAAGATCACCGCCAGCGCCATCACTGCCGAAACCTGCAGCGATGAGGTGACCGCCAGTGCCGAACAGATGCCCAACACCTGCAAGGTGATTGGGTTGTTGTCGACAAGCGGGTCGACCAGAAGCTCTTTTCTTGTCTGGGACATCAGAACTCTCCTGCTTGCAATTTGGCCAGGAAGGGGCCGTAGCCCGCATCACCCATCCAGAATTTCACAAGGTTGTCGACACCAACCGAGGTCAGCGTCGCCCCGGCCAGCGCGTCGATGTAGAAATCGGGACCGGCGGCGGGTTGCGACTTGGCGACAGTGATCTGCAGATCGCCTGCGTCATCCCGCAGCTTTTTGCCGTTCCACAGGGCTTTCCAACGCGGATTGTCGACCTCGGCCCCAAGGCCGGGGGTTTCACCGTGCTGATAGAACTGAAGGCCATAGATGTCGTTGCCGTTGTTCTCCAACGCAATGAAACCGTAAAGCGTTGACCAAAGGCCATATCCTTGTATCGGCAGGATCACCTTATCCAACGCACCAGTGTCATCACGCAGCAGGTAGATCACACGGTATTTGGCCTTGCGCCCAATACCCGCCGGATCATCATCCAGAGCGACGCTCAGTTCAGGATCGCTTGCGGCAGCAACATCGTCAAATGTGGCCGGGTCAAACTGGCCATCGACAAACTCGCCGGTCGACAGCTCAAGAACATGTGGTTCGAAGGCGGCAAAGGCCTCGGTCACATCGATGCCCGGTTCAAAAACGCCTGCAACTTGCAAAACGTTGACCTGCTTATCTTTCAGCCGGTTGGCTTCTTGCACCGGGCGCAGGCTGACAGCCGCAGCCGATACAACCATCGATGCGACGAGGCAAACCGCGACGGCAACAAAGATCGTCTTACCGACTGAGTCCGGTGAGGCCGCCAGAAACCTGGCAATCGCGCCCTTTGGTTCAGGGGGTTGCGTATCAGACATGGCGACGCGCCCTCCGTTTGATGTTTGCCTGCACAACAAAATAGTCGATCAGCGGCGCAAAAACATTGCCGAACAGGATTGCCAGCATCATGCCTTCTGGGAAAGCCGGGTTGATGACCCGGATCATCACCACCATGACGCCAATCAGCGCACCATAGATGTAGCGCCCAAGATTGGTATGGCTCGCCGAAACCGGCTCGGTCACCATAAACGCCAGCCCAAAAGCATAGCCACCCAGAACCACGTGCCAGTACCACGGCATGGCGAACATTGGGTTGGTGTCAGATCCGATCAAGTTCAGCAGCAGCGTTAAGCCGATGGTTCCGGCCAAACAGCCCACAATCAGGCGGAAATTCGCAATCCTCGTCATTAGCAGGAAGGCCAACCCGATCATACAGGCCAGTGTCGAGGTCTCGCCAAAGCTGCCCTGAATCTGTCCAAAGAAAGCGCTCGACCAAGTGATCCCATCGGCTGCCAGGGCTTGTACACCATCGGCTGCGGACACGGCCAAGGCCGTCGCACCCGAGAACCCGTCAACCGGTGTCCAGACCGCATCGCCGGACATGTTGGCCGGATAAGCGAAATACAGGAACGCCCGACCCACAAGTGCGGGGTTCAGGAAGTTCTTGCCGGTACCGCCAAAGACTTCCTTACCAATCACAACGCCGAAGATAATCCCCAGCGCCACCTGCCACAGGGGTGCAGTTGCCGGCATGATCAGCGTGTAGAGCATCGAGGTGACAAGAAACCCCTCGTTCACCTCGTGACCGCGCACGGTGGCAAAAATCACCTCGAAAATACCACCCGCGACCAGTGTGACGATGTAGATCGGCAGGAAATACATCATTCCGTGCAACACATTGGCAATGATGCTGCCCGGGTCCAATGAGACACCAACCGCTTGTAGGATCGCAATCCGCCAACCCGTTGCCGCGTCAGGCCCCAGCGCTGCAATGGCCGAGTTCGCCTGGTAACCCGTATTGTACATCCCCCACAGGATACATGGGATCGTTGCGATCACGACATATGTCATGATCCGCTTCATATCGATGTACGACCGCGCATGTGGCGCGACGGAGGTTACTGTTTTCGGAGTGTAGATGAAGCTTTCTACCATCTCGTAGATGGGGAAATACTTCTCGTACTTGCCGCCTTTGGTAAAGTTCGGCTCGATCCGGTCAAAGAAGCTGCGCAAACCCATTTGGATCAGCCCTCCTTTTCAATCTTGGTCAGGCAGTCGCGCAGCGCCAGCCCGTATTCATATTTTGCCGGACAGGCAAAGCCAACAAGGCCCAGATCCTCTTCGTCCAGCTCCAACGCACCCAACGCTTGGGCACTATCGGTGTCCATCACCAGCATCGCACGCAACAATTGCGTCGGCAGATAGTCCTGCGGCATCAGCTGCTCAAACGTCCCGGTCGGCACCATCGCACGCCGTCCGCCATTCAGGTTCGAGGTGAGCGCATACAGTTTCTTGGCAAAAGCCGAACCCAAAACAGGCTGCACGGCGAATTTTGAGGGCATAGGACGAATCCAGCCCATTGGAATCTGATCGTGATCTTCGCGGATAATGGTGATCTGTCGCGCAAACCGTCCCAGATAGGCCGTGGGCCCGTCCGCATGGCCCCCGGACAGGATCGAGCCCGAAATGATACGCGCTGGACCATCAACACTGACCTCATCACGGGTCAAATCCTCGGTTGAGGCGCCCAGAACAGTACGGATCAAGCGCGGCTGGCGTGCCCCCGGCCCTGTCAGTGCGATCACGATATTCGGATCCAGATGACCTGTTTGAACCAGACGACCAACTGCAATCACATCCTGATACCCGATGGTCCAGACCTGCGTGTCACCCGCCAATGGCCTTAGGAAATGGATATGCGTCCCTGCCAATCCCGCCGGATGCGGGCCCGAAAAAGCGGCCGCTTCGACACCCGCGACGTCAGCGCCCGGAATGCTATCACCGTCCTTATGGCACAAATAGGTCGTGCCCTCGGTCAGCTTTGCAATTGCGCCAAGCCCTACGGCAAACGCGCCCCCGGCATCCGCGATGATTACTGCAGCATCCGCAGACAAAGGTTCGCTGTCCATTGCGGTCACGAAAATGGCCGTGGGTTTTGTCCCAGGCTCCGGCATCTTGGAATACGGCCGCGTGCGGAATGCGGTCCACAGCCCGGCTGCACATAGTTTTTCGGTCACACCCTCGGCAGTGTCTGCATTTCCCACGTCAGAAAAGTCGACGCCCATATCGTTCGGGTCAGATACCTCAACAACAACACTTTGCAGAACCCGGCGCGCGCCACGGTTGATTGCCACGACCTTGCCGCTCAGCGGCGCGACCATCATCGCCTCTGGCGCGTCCTTGTGACAAAACAACGGCGTTCCCCGCCGCAACTCGTCGCCTTCCTGTACAAGCATACGCGGCTTCAGACCCAAATAATCCGACCCCAGCGCAGCCACACGGGTAAACGCGGGCCCCGGCTGGATGGTCTGTTCAGGGGCACCCTGAATCGGCAGCTCCAACCCTTTTTTCAGTTTGAAAGTTTGCATGTGCTACGGTCTTCCAAGCCTCTTTAACATACGCCATCTATTTATCGCCGTTCTCCCCCGGCTACAAATAGCGCGAATTCTCCCTGTGGAGGGCGCGCAAAAGCGTCACAAACCCACCGAAATCCGCACGCGTTACTTCAATCACGGACCCTTTACGCGCGGATGTCCTAGAACGCAAACCTGTTACCGTGCAAATCAATACAACAAGGTCACTTTATCCTGAACTCTCAGCGACGCGACCAAAATAGCACAAAAAAAAGCGTGTCGCGCCCGATTTACTTCCAGTGTAAGCAGCGAGGATGAACAACTCTGACAGTTTTGAGATCTTTTTGGTGGCCACACCCGGCCTTGAGGCGCCTTTGTGTGAAGAGGCCATTCAAAACGGATTCGCCGGTGCCCAGACGGTCGCCGGAGGGGTCAGTTGCCGCGGGGACTGGTCCGAGGTTTGGCGCGCCAACCTGTGTTTACGTGGCGCCAACAAGGTACTGGTGCGCATAGGAAGTTTCTCGGCGGTGCATCTGGCGCAGTTGGACAAACGGGCCCGCAAATTTCCGTGGTCGGATTTTCTGCGCCCTGACATCCCGATCAAAGTCGAGGCCACAAGCCGCAAATCCCGCATCTATCACGCAGGCGCAGCCCGACAGCGTATTGAGAATGCGATATCCGAGACCCTCGGTGTATCAATTTCGTCCGACGCCAACCTGCGGGTCTTGCTACGTATCGAAAAAGACCTGTGCACCTTTTCCATCGACACCTCGGGTGAACCGCTGCACAAGCGCGGCCACAAACCAGCCATAGCCAAGGCCCCTATGCGTGAGACCATGGCAGCCATGTTTCTGCGCGAGTGCGTATATAACGGCACCGAGCCGGTGCTGGACCCTATGTGTGGCTCCGGTACATTTGCAATTGAAGCAGCCGAAATCGCTCTGGGTTTGCTGCCCGGACGCTCGCGCCATTTTGCATTCGAGGAACTGGCTGGCTTTGACGCCCAGGTCTGGCAATCTTTGAAGCAAGGCAGCCCGCCCCCTGAAACGACCCTTCGCTTCCAGGGATCAGACAGAAACTCAGGAGCCATCGACGCCGCCAGCGCCAATGCCGCTCAGGCGGGGGTTTCCGATGTGACCCAATTTGCCCAACGCGCCATCAGCGACATAAAACCACCTGAAGGTGCAGCTGGGCTCGTGATCGTAAACCCACCGTATGGAGCGCGGATCGGGGATGAAAAGCGCCTGCGATCTTTGTATGGCAGTCTGGGCAAGGTCTTGATGACGCGATTTTCTGGATGGCGTGTCGGTATCATCACCAGCAACCAATCCCTCGCCCGATCGACACGCTTGCCCTTGCTGCCAACCGGTCCAGTTGTGGATCATGGTGGCACAAAAATTAAACTGTACAAAACCAACGCACTGCCGTGACTTTGAAACTGTCGTGGACTTCGCGGTCAAAGGCACTTTAACTAAAGTTTGGCTACATCAGGTTCGGAATTTCACTTGCACATCCGACTGCCCAAGTATAGATCGCCCGCCACGGTCGGAGTGTAGCTCAGCCTGGTAGAGCACTGTCTTCGGGAGGCAGGGGTCGGAGGTTCGAATCCTCTCACTCCGACCAACAAAATCAAGAGGCTACACGTTCTGATCTTAATTTTTTGTCTCGGTTTTGTCTCGCACAGAATTGTATTTAGTATCCCTCACTTCGACTTAAGCGCAGTCACAGTCCGGGGGCGTCGTCACATCTTCGTCGCAAGCGATTGAAGTAATGAGTTTAAGTATTCTTTTATTTAGTAAAATACCCCTATGGCACCCCCATAAAAAGTTCGATCTCCGGTTAGTTGCCTGAATTAGGAGTAACATCTGAAGCAGTAAAGGTGTTTGCACTGTCTTTCAGCCCAGCATTTCGTAGCCCTAGCCCGTCGTCACACTATTCCGGCTGAAGAGTTCGTGATGTGCATACTATCGAAATGCAGGTTGAAGAAGTACGTCATGAGCCAACCTTACTAAATTGCTAAACCGTGAGGGAAGGCAAACGACTACGTGACCACCTACAACTGTGCTCGGTTACTTCGCCCAGAATTAGGATATCTGCCTCCCGTTTGGTTCAGGAGAGGACTCAATGTAATATCGCCAAGACATTGATCCAAAACAAATACTGGTGGTTTGACAATCTCGGATTTACACAGTGTTACCGTCGGCAAAAATCTGGTTCAGTGGTCCGAGTCCCGCCGCTTAACTGCCGAGCAAAGTGGACAAGATTCATTTCCAGATTTAGTTGTTCCTTCCTGTGAAGATGGTAACGCTCTCGATCGGAAATTCATACGCAACTCCGCCCCGGTCCACAGCGGCTGACATTGAATGGACTCTAAATTCGATGTCAGAAGCTTTTTCCACAAAAAACTCGGCAAGCTCGTTCGGGACGGTCGTGGAGACCAGCCTTTGTTCCCCTGGAATGGCTGACGGGCCAAACGTGACGGCTTCGAGCGTTAACAACCCCCCCGGCACATCGGAACTGTCGTCACTTGTCACAAGGATCTTGAGCCCGCCAATTCGGCCAGAAACACCTTCGGGAATGGTGATCAAGATTTCCAACCCTATCGCCATATTCCCATCGCCTTCGAAGATTATCTCTCCTACGTTCGAGCCTTTGGTGTTTTCAGAGCGCGAACCGGCGTTGATCAGCGTCACCGTTGCCAGTAACGCCAATACCATCGCTGTCGTCAGAACTTTCATTCATCGTACCTCGCTCCGCTACACTAGCTGGGAACAAGTTATCCAGAAATCAAGCGAACTTCACCTATATCCGCAACGGTCTCACCCAGAGGTGATGATGCCCCGTCATAGGGCAAGACTTGCAGATTGACGGTTTCAAGCACAGAACCTTGTGCGATTC
Source organism: Ruegeria sp. EL01 (assembly GCF_900313035.1). Taxonomy (GTDB): domain Bacteria; phylum Pseudomonadota; class Alphaproteobacteria; order Rhodobacterales; family Rhodobacteraceae; genus Ruegeria. The sequence continues at coordinate 158,812 of NZ_OMPS01000001.1, forward strand.
GGTACTGGAGAGGCTCTGTTACGTCGACCAGAAAGCTTTTCGTGGAACAGGTGTCGGGTGAACATCCGAAGAAGCTCATGTCTCCGGCAAAATGCGGGTCGGTGGTTGGGGTTGCAGGTGTCAAATAGGGACAATCCACGAAGACCTTCAAACCACCCGCAGGTGCAACATCCGCGACCTTCACCGCATCGAATTCAGCATAGATGCGGCGATCAGAAATCCCGAAGACGACCTCGTCACCTCCCAGACGTCTTGGCGTGAGTTGCTTCGACGTAAGCTGCGCGGTCAATCCTTCGAAGGGGACAGCGATCGGAGTGATAAGGCCGAACCCGGCCGGGTCGCTTGGGATAACGCTGTCCGAGACAAGCCCGTCGGTCGCTGCGGCGAAGAGATTTTGCGCGCTTGCTATTTCGAAGATGCTGTCCTGATTTGCACGAATAATGTCGTTGGACGCGATCTGTTGATCCGTTTGCAATTCCGGCACGAGCGTGTCGTAGGTGAAGGACTGTTCGCTGATATCGAACGTGTCGCCGACCCTTACCTCTCTGGGATTTCCCTGACCGTCCACAAAGTTGCCCGAGTATATTGCATCAGGGTCGTCGATTTCACTCAATTGGTCTGCAACCGGTATGCCGGACATTGCCCAGATGAAATCGACCATGCAGTGATGGAGCCAGAACATCGGTTCGAGGGGCGAAAGGCCGTCGCTCATGTGGCCGACATCGGTCCCCAAATCCAAGGCCGGTTCGCCACCGATTGCGACATGCGGGTTGCCATGCGGGCCACCTTCAATCAGCCTGGAAAGGTTCCGGAAGTTTCCAGTGCCAATGGCGGAGTTGATGTTCTGCTCGGTGAACCAACCGCCAAGACGTGTTTCGCGGAGCCCCAGATCCTTGCGCAGGTACCGGTAGTTCACCGAATTGACTGGCCCCCAACCCATTCCGATGTAGCTGCCATCATCCGACCAATTGTTTGTGTTCAGAGGATTGAGGTCAAAAAACGCGTCCGGTAGCCGCCCTTGATTATCGGACCAATGCCAGTACGGAAGTGCGAAATTCGGATCACCGATAAGTTCGGCGCAAACCAATTCGAAGCTTTCCAGATACGGCCTGTGCCACGAAAAGAAGTTCAGATCGACGGCTCCTCCCGTATGCGCGCAAAAGTCCGCATGAACGCGCGCTTGGGAAATCCAACTGAGTGCGCTGGTGTCAGGTTCCTGCCGCATGCGTTCGGCCGCGAGGGAGTAGGCCTCGAAAAACGGATCGTCGGCCGGCAGGGACGATAAACGTCGACGCACCCTTTTCCCGTCAACGACGGGCGTTTGAGAATTGGCGCTCGCGCGGGCAAGGTAAGGTGCCACCATCAGTGCGGTCGTTCCTGCGGCAAGAAGGGTTCGTCTATCAATCATGGCAACCTCCCGGTTCTGGGTTGTGGGTTCTTGTTACAAAGGAAGAAACGGGACGATGAATGTGTCGCCCTCGTACGTGATAATGATCCCGTAAGGGCACTGATCGAAGTCCGGACTTTCATAAACGACAGCTGTGGGCTGCAGGACTTGCGGCACCACGCCAGTTGGCGGGGTCGCTGTCATGTCGAGCGCGTAGGGCGTCGGCAGGTTTTCTTGTTCGGTGGCCTCACTCAAGGTGATTGTGTAGCCTGGCGTAGCGGCCAAAAACTGTCCGGTGATCAAAAGGCCCTGACACCCCTGACCAACGACGCCAACGTAAGTGGCGGCGAACGTCTTGGGCGAGGGGCCGACATCCTGCGCGATGGCAGGGCTTGCCGCCGTAGCGCAAAAAATTGCTAAGACTCTGATATTCATGTCGTATCCTCTGACTATGTTGGCAGTTCCGCTACGACGCGCAATACTCCCCGAGACGCGGCTTGGGGCGCGCCAGGCGCTATTCGATGACCCGCCATGGCAGTGCATTGCCAAGCGGCGACTTCCGAGCGGTCGCAGTGCAATTTTGTAAAAGGAAAGCTTCGCAATCTTCTTTTGATGCAGGACCAAATGCCCGGTATCGGTCGGCCGTCACTATTGTGCCTTCTGCCACCAGTATGCACCCAAAGTGTCCTTTGTCGGGCTGCGGAAGGCGGGCATAGACAAGGTAGAGAGCCTCGGAATGCACCCAGGTCTCTGTGGCGTCTTTGATCGGAACGATCTGTTCGCCTAACGCGTCATGCAGGATGATCGACGTTGCACCGCTGTTGTTGTGCATAAGCGCGTCGACATCGAACACCTTGAGACCTTTTTCACAGTGATCGTCGATGTAAAAAACCATGTCCCATGCGGGCGGATCGATCCGCTCGGGGCGCTTCTCGAGCCGTGCTTCGTAGTTTGAACAAGGAAGCAATCCGCTGGCTGTCAAACGGACCGTCGGACCTCCGTCGACCCAAACTGCGGCGTAGTTCCCATACCCGTAGACTCTTGTTTTTGTAGAAGACATGAAAAATTCCTTTGGATGGCCCGATCAATGCACTTCGCGAACCGGCAACGTCGCGATCACAACCCCGAGCCAGAGAATGTCGACTTTGGCGAATTCGCCTTGCTGCGCTCGCTGTTCGTATCTGGCTTCATGATATTGGAAGGCCTGGGTGCCAATGCCGCCTGTATTCTTGATTGTCAGAACCAAGCGCAGGGTCTTGCCAAATCCGCCATCATCGTCAGGTGTGAGAACAGGTATGTCCGCGCTGCTTTTGGTTTCAACTTCGCCAACGACGATCAGTTCAAACGGGCCGGGCGGTTGCAGATTAATCCACGCGTCAAAGTTCCTGAGATTTGGAGCTGACATGATATCTTTTCCTTCCTGCTTAAAATGCGAATCTGAGGGTCATCGTCAGGCTGTCGACGTCCTCTAGCGTTTTGTCGCGGCCCTTTTCGTAGAGAAGCTGAAGGCTTGGACGTGCGTCCTCATTTAGATCGGCCAGAAATGTCGTGGCTGAGAGCGAATAAGATGTCGCTGAGACGTCATTCAAAATGTCATGGTCATGCGTAAGGTCCGCAGCAAATCTCGTGCCGTGTTTTCCGAACTTTGGGGCGAAGTAGCCAACCCCAGTTTCAAAGCCTATCCAGCCTTTTTCTTCGCCCTCTGTTAGGCCCGACAGTCCTGCTTTCTTGACGGTTTGAAATTCAGCGTTGACGACTAAGGTCCAGTCAGTATTGGGTTTTGTGACCGGCGTTCGAAGTCCGTTCAGACGCTCACCAAAGTTACCAAATGGCTTGAAATTGTACGGCTTCCAACTTGCCAATAGGCCGTAAATTTTGGCTCGTCCTTCGAAGTCGGTTTGGAAGTACGGCGTAACGGAGAGTTCCTGCAAGCTGAATGTCCTGCCGCCAAAGTACTGAAACTGTGTCAAAAGCCCGAATTGCAGAGTGCTTTCATCGTCCTCTCCCGACGTTCCATTGCCGTCAAAGCGCAACACAGGCGCGATGGCATATCCGGTTAACGATACACCTCTTGGTGCGACACGTTCGCCAGTCCCAAGACACTTCTTTATGGATTGTGGAAGCCAGGCAAGCGCACCGGACGTCTCCCACGTCGTTGTTCTGGATTCACGGTTGTCTGTCAGCGAAAACTTTGCACCGTCCTTCGACGGGGTGAATAAACGGGGATTCAGTAAAGAGATTGACGAGATGCTGTCTTGTAGAAAAAAGCGTTTCTTCACTTTGCATTCTGCGTCCAGCCGTTCGTAGTATAGATTTTCGTCGTCGAACTCCGTGACTGGCACGGAGGCCTTCCCTTCCTCGATGAAGTCGTTGAGGAACCTGACCTGTTGGAACGCAGACATCTGGTCGAGGGCACCTTCTAGGGCATCGGCCTCGGGTCCGCGTTCTATTTGTCCGTCGCCGTCGAAATCCCGGCTGGCAACCTCGTCAATTGTCAATGCCATTGCGCTGGATGCAGCTGTCAGCGCCATCACGCCACACGTGTAAATTGTCTTCTGCATTGTATGTCTCACCCTTATGCCACGTCCAACCCGCGGTCGATGTATTCTTGCCAAAGCGCCACCAAGAGCTCGAAGACAGTTGGGTCGTTGACGACCTCGCCAGGAGTAAGGAAAATGCCATCCTGGGAGAAACCGGCAGAATTGTTGATTTTGTCCAGAAAAACGGGCAGCGAAATACCTGAAACTGCCAAATGTACAGATACCTTGTCACCTACGACAGGTTCATGGCCGCTCTCGGTCTTAAGCAGATCGAACAGGCGTCTTCTAACCGTCGAAAATCTCCGCGCACGCATTTCACTACTCCTTTGCTTCGACCTCGGGACTTCCGGGAGGAGGAAAGACCCCGAGGATCAAATGCGTGAAGAAGAACACTCGCCGCACCAAACCGTAGGGCGGTTTGAGGCGCGGCGAATAAGCACCCCTCACAAACTCAATGATTCCATGGGATGCGTCATCTGTCCGTTAAGTCAGGTGTACGGTATTGATTTCATAGAAAAATACCAATCGGCTTGATGCGAATCAAAGCTCTACATCGGCCAACTTGTGAAATCCCATTCCACGAATTGAAGGTGCAGGAAAAAACGCGTCTTCTCGAATGCGTTGCATTGAGAAATCAGGATCAAGCCTTTTTAGCTTGCGCAATGTATCACGCGCGTCCTCGCGCTCACCCCTTGAGAGATAAAGCGCATAAAGATGTCTAAGTGGCGGGCAGGATAAGGGCGCAAGTTTCGCCGCGCGCTTTGCGGCAGAGATTGCCTGATCAATGTTTCCGGCGTGCATCCCGGTGATGCACAACCTCATCAGAGAAAACACTTCCAGTGAAGTGTTTACCAGTTGACGTTGCGCTTTCTCTGCCGACAAATGGGCCTGTCGGACTTCACCTTTGCGGAGCTCTAAAGCGCCCAAACTAGCATAAGCGAAGCCCAAACCCGGGTTGTTTGCGATTGCTCGCTTTAACAGTGTCATTGCCGTTTCGGCATCATCAAAAACCAGGTCGTGTACATCAGCAACGAAGGCGAGCGCTACCGGGTTTGTTGCATCGATCGAAAGACTCACTCCGATCAAGTCGTCGACGTCGGCGAAGAGGCGATCCTCGTCATATTGAGGATTCTCAAGAGCCAAGAACGCTCTACCAAGAGCTTGAAGAGCGGGTCTGGGCGCGTACTCGTCAAGGCGGCGGGCCTCGGAGAGCTTTTGGTCTGCCTCGGCGAGCTTAGAAGGATCAAAGCTAAAGATTGCGTCAAGAGCTGATGCCGCGAGAGCATTGGCTCTCTGCAGTTCATTGCTTTTTTCGGTTGTATGTACAAACGCTTCTGTCGCTTCCAGGGCCAGTGAGGCCGCAACATCAAGGTTTACCTGGTGATCACCCTCTGCAAACTCGGCGCGCCTCTGCCATACGACCCTGCCATCAGGTTCCGAGATCAGCTTTACTAAAGCCACTAAGTCGCGACCAAACCTCCCCACGCGAATGCTACATCTGGCTGCTGCACCCGAAACAGAATTCTCTAGATCACCATTTGTGAGACGAACTTCTGTTCGGGAATGGGTTGTTGCGGTTTGCGAAAGCTGATTACTTATCGTCTCGGCGACAAAGCTTTCCAGTCTGGCGTCCTCTGAAATCTGTTTCGTTAGCAAAATTGGGGGCTTGGCACCTTGCACGGCTCCCAGAACAAATAATGAATCGTACACCTCTGGCTGATCGTCGAAGCGTGCACGTTCAAGCCGTAGCCATTCTTCAAAGTTCTCCGAACGAACGTCTATTCCCTCAAGCAATTGGCGTCCTCGCCGCAACTTCGAGAATGCCATCTCACAATTGTCGAATACATCGACAGTAACGCGATCGCTTCTAAGCGAGACGTCCAATCTGTCGGCAACAAGAATATCCGAAAAAGGACCTAAGTATTGTCTAATTGTCGTGAGGGCCTGACGCAAACTGCCTGACGCGCTTTGATGAGTACTGTCCGGCCAAAACAGGTTCTCTAGCCAACGTCGGCTGACTTTCATATTGGGCGAGAGGGCTATTGTGCCCAGCACACCGCGCAATACATTGCCACGCGGAGTTAAATCTTTGCCATCTGCACTTTCTATGTGCGGAACACCAACTAAGCTTATCCTTACTGTCATCCAATGCGCTTTGTTTTTACAACGAAAACGATTTCAAGAACCCATGGAGAATTGAACAGGATACTTATGGGGCGAGTCAATGACTCTGTGCTTCGGTGTCTACCCCATACGGCGTATCCTGCGTTGAACCGGAGACAATATTCGGCCAGCGCCAACCACCTCAATTAATTCCGGAGGGCGATGTCGATCGGCTTTTCTTGCAAGGCTCACCAGAATTTTTTCCACGTCTCGGGAACTGCCCGTTGTCACCAAATGCTTGATGACTGCCCGCGCTGCTTGCGATGACGCGAAGCTAGTGCCGCGCAGTGCAACCACTGAGCCATCCGAGCTGCCAGCGGCGAGAATTCCGAAATGAGCGTGTCCATCATCTGTTGGGAAAGCCGCAACCGGGGCCCGCCGACCATCAAGGCCCGGCGGCCGGCGAGAAGGAACTTTGACACCGTCGTCCTGACCTTTCCTGCGTCCTCGACCGGTTGACGAATAGAAAGCCGGACGCCCGTCTGAAGCTCGGTATCCGCCGAGTTGCGCCACGTATTTATTGCCAGAGGTTGCAAGCGCCGTACCGTGACGACGAATTGGAGTTTCGGTTTCGATATCCAGATTTTTGACTCGACCGTCTTTGCCGGGTGGAAACGAATAGCTTTCGACAAGGCGTCCTGTGTAATCGTGCGTCCTGTATTCCGGGTGTTCGAATGTAGACCTCAGATTCACACTGCGTCGAGGTGTCAAAGCCTGGTCGGACTGGATGGAAATTGAACATGTTAGCTGTACTTCACCGACGTTCTTAACCGTCAGCGTCCATGAGCCGGCAGGCGCAGGAGCCTTCGTGTTCCCGAAGGAGTCCGTTTTTTCAATCCGGTAGGTTGGTGCCACGCAGCAGACATACTGAAGTTTGTCGACCGGGATCAATTTTACCGCTTTCGGTTTTTTCGGCAGCATCAAATATCGAAGGCGCGTCACATAAACGCGAGCCACCAGATCTCCATCCAAAAGCAGATCCGAAAAATGTGTCACGCACAAGTCGTTTTTCGGGGGTGGCACGTGCAACAAACCGCCAGGATGCGAGAGTTCAAGATGCACAGGGGTCGAAGCGCTCCGATCGTCATTGCACCAGACTTCCAAGAAATTCGACGACTGGTCCTGTGGTGGGATACGCCAATCGATGGCTTCCTCTTGGCCTTTGCATGGCTCGAGAAACGCATTGCTTTGCGTCAGATTTTCGTTGCCGGCAGGAAAAATGAAGTAAAGTGGCGAAAGTTTGTTTGCTCTCCTAAATCTCTGAACTTTCTCCAATTCGTTGGTGAAGGTGTTGTAGTAATCCTTCGAACCTGCCTGCCTGCCGAAAGACATGTTGATGACGATCGGATAACCTTGCACCGCTCCTTTTTTTGGCTTGGGGTTTTGTTTTTGCCAAACCGCGTCCGCCATTTGGACAATGTAGTGAAGGGCGTGAAAAAGAAACTGCTCGAGATAGGTTCCGCTGGACCCGAAAACGCTAGCCGCTGGCGCATTGACGCCGATAATCCGGACTTTATCACGTATGTCGATCTCGTCTGCTTCAAGCGCTCCTGCAACCATGTCCAGGACATGTGCCCCGTGTGCTGCCCGACCGCCAAGGCTCTTGGGACCGTCCAACTCATCCAACACTAAGCCACCGGTCGCCGCATTGAATCCTTGTTCATCCAAGGGGCCATGCTGTAATCCACCGGAGTGCTCTTTGAGTTTTTTGTTTATGTCTCTGGCGTGAAATTGCTGCCCGAAGGCAACCTCGGATCGCACGCTGTGATCGAAGTTTGCCAGCATTTGCCAAGCCGACAAAAACCGCGTTTCGCCATTTTTTTTGCGCGTTCGCCAATGACCGAGGGGCATTCCGATATCGATCACGCCAGCCACGATTGTATCATTCGGCACTTCACCCTTGTCGGGCAGCTTACTCGGCTTTGGCCGCTTGGCCGGGAAGATCAAATTGTTCTTGTTGAGCGCGTGTGTCGGAATCGGCAGAGGATCGTAGAGATCGCCGAACGTCGTCCGGCTGTTGAACTTAATCTCGTTTGAAGGAACGGCGAGTTGAAACCGTCCGGCTGGCACGGCCGTCGGATCGGTTCCGATGTCATGTTCACCCGCCCCGAAAAGAGACCAATGGATATACGGATCAAGCTGGCGGCATTTTTCTTCTTCGCCCGCATCGTGCCCCGGGACGCAAGGCACCCCGTTCCATTTCGTCCAACTCGTTTTATTGTTGGTATTCATATCCGCTCGCCCTCAGCAGCCTTAAACTCCGCCTCAAAGAGAGGGCAGCTGTTGGGGTATGCGTTCCTTGTAGTTTGAATACCAGAAAGCTTTTTTTGCACCCAATCGAGTGTGAAATCGTCATTCTCCTCAAAATCGTTCTTTCCACTTGGATCGAAGAAATCGAGAACTGCCGCCTTCCGTTGCTTTCCGTTCGCACAAAGATTGATGATTGTTTGTCCAAACACGGCTCCAAGAACGGCGCCAGCGGCGCTGTCCATCGGAAAGTGGACGCCAGCGACAGTGCGGTTGACTGCGATCCGGTGAGCGATGCGGTACAAGATAGGGACGCTGCTGTTTTTCATCGCTTCCTTTATGCCTTCCCCTTTCATCAGGAAGTGCAGGACGGTTGCGAGTGCGAAAGCTTCTGTTGCGTGTCCAGAAGGGAACGAAGAGTGGTCAGGCGTCTGGATGATTGGTTGAACTTCTGCGGAAAAGTCAGATGGACGAGGCATCCAGGCGAAGTGTTTCAACTGCATATGAAGTGTCGTGATGGCAATTTGGACGACGGCAAGAACGAATGACGTGTGTTCGTTTCGATACTCATTCAACGACGACGTGGCGGACAGGAACGACAGCATGTCGTCCAGTTGTAGCTGAATTTCCGGAATCCTGTCGTTGCGCAGATCGGTATATCCGCGCACCCATTTCATTTGCTCCGCCATCTTGAAATTGGGCCGTTCAATTTTCGAGATCGGCTTCTGCTGGAAAAGCAAGCTTCCGCCGTTTGCCTCCTTGCTTGCAGAAAAATGCCGAAGCAATTCACCCACAAGGATTTCTTGGCGAATACTATCCGAGAGATACTTCAGGTCAGAGGGAGCTTTTCCGCCCGGTTTTGAAATTTTTTTGATATCCCAAAACCCAGTCACGGCCTCTTGCTGGATCATTAAAGCTTCGGACATGAGCGGCGAGGGCTCATTTCCCAAGTGATCGTCTCCACTCCCTTTTGTGCCACCTTTGGTTCCACCCTTTGTGCCACCTTTGGTACCGCCTTTAGTACCGCCCTTTGTTCCACCAAATACCGGCATCTCTACTCCCATCTATCCCAATACAAATTCTAGACCATGCATCCAGAACAGTCTTAACGTCTCACTGAAGCGGATAAAATGTATCAGCCTATCGTCATCTCATCGTCAAACCTATCCGAACATTGGCGCAGTTGTGCAGGGCCAAGGCGACTCTTGGCGCTGACTGTAAATGAACACTGCTGCCAGTAGCGTAACATTTACAAACTCAGTTCGTTTCCCCCACACGGCACTGAACCACTGTTCCCTTGCATTTCGTGCCTTCTCATTTTATTTGTGAGAACGGCGGTGAGAAAGTCGACCACGGAAGCGGCGGGATGACCCTGCTGCGGGCGGCGTAAAAGTCGTCCATCTTTGCCCTTCTTTTCGTAACGGAGGGGGGCGGGAGGATCTTTTCCGTGGATTTGTATCGTAAAGTTCGTCTGGCCTGTGCCGAGGGCATGAGCCAGCGAGAAGCGGCCCGGCATTTCGGGATATCTCGTGACAGCGTTCGCAAGATTTTGGCGTTTTCGGTCCCGCCCGGCTACCGGCGGTCAGCACCGATCCGGCGGCCCAAGCTGGATGGGTTCACCGGGATCATTGATCAATGGTTGTCGGAAGATCGGCAACGACCGCGCAAACAGCGGCATACGGCCAAGCGGATCTGCGAGCGACTGCGTGATGAGCATGGCTTCGAGGGTGGTTACACCATCATCAAGGATTATGTTCGGGAACATGGTCGACGGCATCGCGAGATGTTCGTACCGCTTAACCATGCACCCGGCCATGCTCAGGCCGACTTCGGCGAAGCAATGGTGGTGATCGGAGGCATTGAGCAGAAGGCTCACTTCTTTGCCTTGGATCTGCCGCATAGCGACGCCTGCTACGTCCGGGCCTATCCGGCGGCGACGGCCGAGGCCTGGATGGACGGGCACGTTCATGCCTTTAGGTTCTTCGGGGCCGTTCCGCAGTCGATCCTGTACGACAACGACCGGTGCCTTGTGGCTAAGATCGAGCCCGACGGAACTCGCAGGCGCGCGCGGCTGTTCAGCGAGATGCTGTCCCACTACGTGATCCGGGACCGCTACGGACGTCCTGGCAAGGGCAAGGGATCCGTCGAAGGGCTGGTTGGCTATTCCCGGCGCAACTTCATGGTGCCGGTCCCGAACTTCCCCACTTGGGATGCCTTCAACGACTGGCTCGAAGAGCAGTGCCGGAAGCGCCAGCATGACAAGCTGCGCGGGCACAATGAGACGATTGGAGGGCGGCTTCAACGCGACCTGGAGATCATGGCGCCGCTTCCCGCCCGGTCCTTCGAAGCCTGTGACCAGGCAACGGGCCGGGTCAGTTCCTTGTCGCTGCTGCGCTTTAAGACCAACGACTATTCTGTGCCGGTTGCCTACGGCCATCGCGATGTCTGGATCCGCGCCTATGTTGACCGGGTGGTCATCGGATGTGGCGGTGAGGTCATCGCGCGGCATGTTCGCAGCTACGACCGCGAGGACATGGTCTTCGATCCGGTTCATTACCTGCCGCTGATCGAGAAGAAGATTGGCGCTTTTGAGCAGGCGGCTCCTCTGATTGGATGGGAACTGCCCAAGGCATTCACCACCCTTCAGAAGTTGATGGAAGCGCGCATGCTGAAAGCCGGACGGCGCGAATACGTGCAGGTCCTACGGCTACTCGAAAGCTTCGAGATGGAGGAGGTTCATGCTGCCGTGAAGACGGCTCTCCAGATGGGAGCAATCAGCTTTGATGCCGTGAAGCATCTGGTGCTGTGTCGGGTGGAGCGGCGGCCGCCGAGGCTCGATCTGGATGTCTATCCGTATCTGCCACGGGCCAAGGTGGCGACGACGTCACCCTCCAGCTACATGTGCCTGACAACAGGTGCCTCGACATGACGGAGACACCACAGATCCTGCTGAACCACCAACTCAAAAAGCTGAAGCTGCCGACCATCCTGCGGGAATACGACAAGCAGGCCCGGCTCTGCGCTGCCGAAGGGAGAGATCACGTCCAGTTCCTGGCCCGTCTGATCGAGCTCGAACTCATCGACCGGGAACGGCGGATGATCGAGCGCCGGATCAAGGCAGCGCGGTTCCCTGCAACCAAAAGTCTCGACAGCTTCGACTTCACGGCGATCCCAAGCCTCAACAAGATGCAGGTGCTGGAACTGGCGCGCTGTGAATGGATCGACCGCTGCGAAAACGTCATCGCTCTCGGCCCCAGCGGCACTGGTAAGACCCACGTGGCGCTCGGCCTCGGTCTGGCCGCCTGCCAGAAAGGCCTGGCGGTTCGCTTCACAACCGCTGCCGCAATCGTCCACGAGTTGATGGAGGCCCGCGACGAGCGCCAGCTCCTGCGGCTGCAAAAGCAACTGGTGAAACAGAAGCTCCTGATCATCGACGAGCTGGGCTTCGTGCCCCTCAGCAAAACCGGCGCTGAGCTGCTGTTCGAACTGATCTCCCAAAGGTACGAACGCGGCTCCATCATGATCACCTCAAACCTGCCCTTCGATGAGTGGACGGAAACGTTCGGATCAGAGCGCCTCACCGGTGCCTTGCTCGACCGGCTGACCCACCATGTCAGCATCCTGGAGATGAACGGAGAAAGCTATCGTCTGGCACAGAGCAGGGCTCGGCAGAACTCCTAATACGCGGAAAAGATTGGTCCTGACGGACCAAGACGCCTTGGCAACCGCCAGCTATTTGGGAGCGCGTTTGCCAAGGCGTCGGCCACCCAAGCAATGGACGACTTTTGCTCCGCCCCGTGGCAGAATTTTACTCCGCCGTTGACAACCGGGCCAGCATGTCCACCGACCCTTAACCCGAGGCCGGGCCATTCTGAACTTGCACCAACCGTCGCATACAGGACCTCTATGAAGCATAGTGCTCGAATAGCGTCATCCGGACTGGGCTTTGGCAGACCAAAGACAACCATGGCGCCATCTCCGGCAAAATGCGTGATGATCCCGCGCAGTGGTTCAACGGACTGTTCGACAAGACCATGAAAAAGCCGCAAAAAGTCGGCCGTGCCCTCGGGGCCGAGGCTCTCGGAATGTGTGGTGAAGTTTGCGACATCGACAAACAACACGACTGCGGGCCGTGCTGACGCTTCAAAACGGGGGTCGGTCGCATCTGCCAACCGCTCTACGAGCAGGGGCGACTGATAAAGCGCGAGATTCGCGGCGCGCCGGCGATGTTGCATAAGCCGCAGCCCGGCACCGGCACTGGCGCCGAACAGCAGTGAAAAGACCGCCGTGATCCCGTCCAACCACCACCCGGCGACGAAAGCGGCTTGCAACACAAGGGCCAGTGCAGTGAATGCTGCGGCAGTGGCAAGAACTCCCAGCCAGGGTCGATCCAACCTCGCTCCTAGGAACCCGAGCGTGGCTGCCATCAGCGCCAATGCGATGTCCCATGACCACGTCAGTGCGTCGCGTCGCAGAAAACGCTGTTCGATCACGTTTGCCGCCAAGGTTGCATGCAGCTCAACTCCGGGAAACGTGGCATCGTACGAGGTAGCATGCCGGTCTCCGAACCCGGTCGCAGTAGCGCCAACAAATATGATCTTGCCCCTTAGGTCCGCATCGCCGATCTCTGCAAAGGAATAGGTAGGAATCGTGCCTGCTTGCCCATAGAAGTTCAGGGGAATGGCCCCCTGCCTGTCCAACGCTATCTGTGTTTCCCCAACCGACAGGTGCCCGCTTGGTTGTGATGACCTCAACTGCAAGTCCAGCTCATCGTTGGAAGCTTTCATGGCCGCTATGGCAAGCGCAGGATACCAGGCGTTCCCACCTTCAGTTGACAGGTACTGCGCCGCGCTAAGTCGACGTGCAGCCCCATCGGAGTCGTGGCGTAGGTTCACATGGCCAATCTCCGCCACGCCGCGCAGAGCATCAGTCGGCCCCAGCGCAGGTAACGGCTTGTCCGTTTCGGGGGCAATCACAACCGCAAAGGCGCCACTCTGAAGGCCTTGCAGCGCAGCATCAGCAGGAGCCTCGGCCACGCCGAGAACTGCGTTGGTCCCAGCCAATGCCCCAGCTAAACCTTCATCACCGTCACCCGAACCAATCAGCAGAAAATCCAAAGCAATCGCTGCGGCACCCGCCTCAGAGGCATTCGACACTACCTCAGCTAAGGCCGATCGAGACGGTGGAAAAGTTTCGAGCTGTGCCATTGCGGCATCGTCAAAGGCAATGATTGCTACACCCATCGGCGGCGCCAAAGGGCCGCGCCAAAGGAACCTGGCGTCAAGCAGCCGGCCTTCGACTCCCTGCCAAAAAGTACTCCGGTCTCCGGGATGCCAGATCGCGATCAACAGGCTCAACAGCAGTACGATTGCCCCGGTGATGCGGCGTTCGCGTCGAAACCCGTCGCCTGCTACCATTCCGCCCCTAGAAGTGCGTCGAATTTCTCAATGCGCGCGCGTCCCCAACTCGTGACCGAACCACTTTCGCCAGAAGAGGATACATCAATACCATCACCCGGGCCAAGTTTTGCAACGGTGTCGTCTGCGGTAACAAACACAGTGCCTTCACGTGTGAAGATGGCGCTCGCGCTGTTTTCGACTCGCATCGCCCATTCGGTGGAGCGTACCGCGGCGACGGCAGAAGGTGTTCTGATCTGTACACCGTTCCCGTCTTCCGAGGAAAAAAGAAATCCGGCGATGCCATCGATCAGGCGAAGTCCAAAGGGGCGCGTATCATCGCCCAGCAGACCAAGCACGTCGATCTCGCTTTCGGGACCCAGGACAACTTTGAGACCACCAGAGCAAGCCATGGTGACCGACGCCTCAGCGTCCGTGCGTAGCTTCGCATTCAACCCTAAACCCAATCCGATGACCGCGGGTTGGGCACCTGCTCCTCGGGCAGAAACAACCGCCTGCCCTTCCATTCGTATTATGACACAAGCTCCTTGTGGCTGAGCGGCGACGTGGCCAGCCAACCCGATCCAGGAATAAGTAAGAATGGCAGCAAGCAAGCTTTTGTGAATCATTGCAGCCTCGCAGCAGAAAGTACCCCCCAAGAGTGAAGAGTATGAAACGAGAGGTCAACCAATGGCGGTCTTACGTTTCTATTGCATACATGGGCGGCCGCTCATTTCGATCAACATCAATACCCATTCCGAGCACAGAATTGACACCAAGGCCCACGAATTGGGATCAGTCTGCGCGTTCGTACAGCGGGTAATGCTATCATTTGCATGACCAGAGGTTGTGTAAGTACCCTCCCCTGTCGCCACAACTTTGTACTTTCGAGGACAACCGCGGGAGATCTACGATGCCGCCTCTGAGTTTCCCCCGATGAGTGGGTTAGGTCGCGATGTTCCAGTACGTAACTTTTTCCGTGGGCATCACGTGGCTGCCCACAGGCTCGATAGAGGTGCAGCAAACATGTTGTCTGCGAAAGGCACAACCTGATCATGGTCGTAAAGAACAAGTCCTTGAACAAATTTGTCCCCGCACGCATCGGCCAGTTTACGCATCCCGGAAAAGTCACTGGCAGAAACAGTCGCGGATGATTTGACTTCGATCCCGACGATCTCTCCACGCCTGTTTTCCAAAACGATATCCACCTCGTTTCTATCCTTGTCGCGGAAGTGCGAAAACAAGCACCTTTGTTGGCTCCAGGTTGATATTTTGCGCAGTTCGCTGAACACGAATGTCTCCAGGATCGACCCGAAGGGCGTCTTGTCTTTTTTGACGACATCCGGAGTGATGTTGCGCATTGCGGCCAAAAGCCCTGCATCCAGGAAGTGCAATTTGGGGGACTTGGTGAGACGTTTCAGACGGTTTGTAAACCAGGGCTGCAGGCTGTGCACGAGATAGAGACTTTCAAACACACGCACATATTTCTGGGTGGTCACATGATTTAGACCGATGGCAGCACCGATCCCCGAGTAGTTGATCAACTGGCCGGAGTGCTCCGCGAGAACCGCCAGGAGTTTCGGCATGACGGCGAGTTGTTCTATCTGAGCCACGTCGCGAACGTCACGTTGGACAATTGCGTCGAGATAATCGTGATACCAATCCTGTTTTCGCCCCCACCGTTTCCTGCCAATTGCTTCCGGGTAGCCACCGGATAGAACTGTCTCAACAAGATCGTCACCAATGATCAGCAGGTCTGAGACAGGGTTCTTTGCTTCAAAGGCCCGGTCGATGAAGTTCGACTTCGTTCCAAGGATCTCTGTTTGGCTGAGAGGGAGGAGACGAACAACTTCCATACGACCGGCAAGGGAATCTGCCACTTTTGGAATTGTCATGAGATTTGCAGATCCAGTGAGGAGAAACCTCCCTGCAGCCCTGTCATCATCAACCGTTTTCTTGATTGCGAGCAGCAGGTCGGGTGCCCTCTGAATCTCGTCGATCACTGCCCGATCCAACCCGCGCACAAAACCGACTGGATCGTCGATGGCCGACTGTAAGACAGTTGCATCGTCCAACGTCAGGAAGGGGACTTTGTCGGAGGCGATGTCGGTCGCAAGAGTTGTTTTGCCAGATTGCCGCGGTCCGGAGATTAATACGACACGCGTGTCTGACAGCGCTTCTTCTATTCTGTTCTTTGCGAATCTGGGGTACATATCAGCGCCACTTTGTTCTGACCATATGAAAGTACGAGGCCGGCCAATTGAAAGTCAACAGTCGACTATCTGAAATTACCAGAAGGCTGGATTGAAAACCCAGGCCATAACTCGAGCGCCTGAACACGTGTGCTTTTATCATGATGATTTACACTGACCTGGCAGAGTTGATTGGGCGTAAGCCTTTGGTGCCAAAAGCGTTTTGGGGTTCATTTCACCTTTGTCGATCTTGGCTACCAGTGAAATCAGATAAGCACGATGCGATCGTATCGTCTCGACTCGTTGCGTAATGTAACCCAGGACCATGAAGCGCAAGGCTGCGCCATGTGTAGTTTTCAAAGCATACCAGGTCTCACCAAGTCGTAGTTGGTCTGCAATGGAATCCATAAGCCGGTCACAATGTGCCTGATCTTTCGCGAAGCGTAATTCTGAGCACAAACGAGGAAAGTTGCGTTCCATTTGTTCAGGGGAAACCTGAATCTGAAGAAGATTTTCTTTCTTAACTATAGGATTCAAAGAGTCCTCTTTGTGCCCCTCAATTTCACCGTCACTGCCCCTCAAATTGTCAGTATCTGCCGGTGTTATGTCTGAGATTTCCACAGTGATATCAGTCAGAAGGTCCCGCAGTACGGTTGCGTCTGGTTTACGGCGCAGAGCATTGCGCACTGTGGCCATCAAATCTGTGATAGAGCCATCGTCTGCCAAAAGCTCCTTCAGGCGAGCTAGAGCGGCCGATACCTTGTCGCGGAGTACCGTGAACTCCAGAACTCGGTCAGCATGTTTCTGGGCTTCCTGGATGAACTCAGCATGCCTTTCTGACAATGGCATCAGGGATAGACCGGTCGCGGTGACCACCCTGCCCTCTCGGTCTTTGCGTGCCCAACGTTTACCATTTGCACTGGCGGTGCGTCGGACAAGTCCAAGTTTAGCCAGCGTCGAGATATGACGTTCAACAGTCTGAACGCTGACATGGGTTCGTTTGGCGATCGCTGCGTTGGATGCAAAGCAGATATGGTGATCATCCTGATCGATGGAAATCTGATCCCCTTTCATAAAGGAAATCAGTGTTCTCAGAACGTTGAGAGACGTGGACTTCAATCCAAGCGGCTCTCTGGCCTCTTCAACTGCGCGAAGAAGTATCCACTTTTTAGGCGTACTAGTCCCCTGCCCTGAAGTTCCCGACAAGGTTGCCCCCAATGGAGCCATTGCTGTGATTGTTTTCATGGTTCTATGTCAGCAGACAAAGAAAACCTGTTCACCCAGAGGCGTTTTTTGTTGTCTCGTGATTCGCGGGCTGTTAGGGTTTAGGTGTCAAATCTATAACCACTAGTTGGTTTTCAGCCCTCGGAGCCCTAGGTTTCGGGGGTTTCTTTTTGCTGCCCTCCTTTTGCTCGTTGCCTCATGTAGAGTTAACAGTTGTTAACTCGCTTTTTCCTCGGCGCCTTCTTTGAAGCGCTCGTAGGATTCCTGAATAAATTGACCAAGGTTTTCCTCAAGCCAACGTGCGTAGGCTTCATTCTCTCCAGATCTTTTGATCGTCATGTTCACCGCCGAATTGCTGGTCTTGATGACAACGTCTGGAGCCGGTCGGATTTCCGGTGCTTCTTTCTTAGGGTTCAAACTACTTAAGAGCCCGTTCAATCGATCGTCGGAATCAGATGCGTTGAGCGTTTCAAGAAACTTCTTTGCCCTATCCGCTGTTATTGCATTCTTTCGCAATGCTTCAGCGAGGGCGGTCCACTTCGGACGACCAGACTTTGGCGCCGACCCAATCATATCCCCGAGATCGTCAGGGATGTCGTTGGTAACCCGCTCCAACTGCGAAAGCGTATTCTTGGATATCGCAAGTGCTGTGATCGCTTCCGAACGGTCATACCCCTGGTTGAGGATTTCGCGGGCGAACCGAGCCCTCTCGTAATAACTGAGATCAACACGGGAAGAGTTTTCCAGACCTTTCGCCTGAAGCGCCTCTTTGTCATCGAGAGTCCTTACCAGCGCGCGTACAGGCTGGTTTAGATGCTTACAGGCCAGGATGCGACGGCGGCCGTAAATAACCTCGAAGTGCCCATCTACCTCCTCAGAAGGACGCAAGAGGACCGGAACTTGCTGGCCGCCTGCTTCATTGATGCTTTCGGCTAGTTCTAGAACAGCTGCATCGAAGTTCGGCTCGGCTTCTGAGTTAACAGGTGTTAACTCGACTCCAAGCCTGTCCTTCGGACCCCAAGGCAAAATGAGCGAGGTATCGATTTCTTGGATTCCGCCGGCACCAACACGGACAGAAGCTATGGTGCCTCGTGGTAGCGCGGAATTGGCACGCTCGATTTTCGCCGGAGGAATTGGCGGGTTTCCGGCTGCCGCCGCAATCGCTGCAGCCATGCTGGTTTTGTTTTGTTTAAGTGCCATTTCAACGGCCCCACGCGGTTTGAATCATATTTGAGACTTCGTGCCCGACGGCATCCATACTTGATCGGGCACGGTCATAGGTTGACCGTGTCATCTCCGATCGAACAACTTCGTACATTGTCATTTTCAGCATCGCGGCATCGGCAATGGCAGTGCTTCTTAACGCAGTTGCTCCGATCACCCGATCCTGAAACAGCGCCCGCATCAGGCTGACAATTTGCTGAGACGGAGTATCCGAAGGGTCGTCCCGAGTAATGAGGAACCGGAAATTGTCATGAACAATTGGAATCCCGGAGTTTTCAAACTCTTCTAGGTACGCCGAGGTCATTTCAAGAAACTGCTGCGTGGAGGCCACGTCCAACATGCTCGGTGTCAGAGGCACGATCACAGATGTTGCCGCGAACAATCCTGCCAGCGTCAAGAAACCCAAAGAAGGCGGGCTATCGATTATGATTACATCATAGTTTGCTTCGACTGCCTCAATTGCGTTGGCGAGTCGATTATAGAAGGGGACGCCTTTTCGGGCGTAGACAGCAGTTTCTGTTTCAAACTCTGACAGGATCAACTGGGCGGGGGAAAGATCCAAGCCGGGGAAGTAAGTGGCTCGAATGCACTCGGACATCGGGACCGGGTCTTCGTAACGCAAAGCATCGTAGATTGAATTTCCCTCAAACTCGATCTCCGGCTGAATTCCGCAGAATCCTGTTAAGCTGCCTTGTGGGTCAAGGTCGATGGCCAGAACGCGATAACCTTGAAGCGCGAGATAGTGGCAAAGGTGAATGGCTGAAGTGGATTTTGCACTACCACCCTTGAAGTTCATGAGTTGAATAACCTGAAGCTGGTCGCTCTCGCGACGGCCGGGAAGGTATTTTCCGGGCTTTCTGGAACTGCCTTCAAGGATCTGGCGCATCGCTTTGATTTCGGCTCCGGAGTAAAAGCGACGGCCGTTCTTGTTGACTTCCGGCTCTGGAAGAGAGCCCTCAGCATGGCCCTTTCGTAAGAATTGTCCGGTTGTGCCAAACAGGTCGGCAACCTCTGTCGCACTGAAGAGTCGGAGGGTCTTTGACAGCTCGGGGGAATACGCCTGAGTTAAGTGGGTCGTCAGTGCAACTTGTAGACGATCAGAGATTTCACGTGTAACGTGAGACTGCGTCGTCGCAGCAATTGGTGTGGTCTGAAGCATAGTTGCAGTTTTCCTGCTCATTTTTGTATGGTTGCGCAACTTGGGTACATTTAGGCACTTGTATTCCGATTCATGTCAAGAGAAAAATCAATAACTTGTGGCTCGCTACGAAGCCTGCACAAGCTCTCTGAAGTTAACAGCTGTTAACTCACGCCTCCATTGGGCACTTGAGAGGCGCTTGGAGGTTGCATGGGTACAGTAAAAGTTTGGTTTCGGTACTCGAGTTCAGAGGGCATCCTGACGTCGACCATTTTGACCTTTTTTGCCAAGTGAAAGCCTGTCAGAAGTGCTGCAATGCGTTCACGTTTTGCTCAAGTTGCAGATGACTAGGTCAAATGAGTGATGAGCCTCACACCGCTCAAAAACTGAGTTAGTGGGCATTCTCGACGAGTGTCGACAAACTCACTGATGTGCCAGGGCAGGGCGGGCGGCGCTCTGGTAGCAAGTTTTCTGTACCCGCTAAATTGATAGTGTAGCTAATTCTCTTCCAGTGCTGGTCTTTAGAAGAACTACCCTGTGAACCACCAAATGCTGATGCTGGGTATCAGTTGAACAGATGTCGGTTTCACCCCAACAGAACGGTTGCCGGATTGTCGGCGATATCGACGTCGTCATCGTATTTCTGGGCCAGTGTGGTAGGTGCATGCCGGTCTGAATCGGGGCGCTGTCCAGTGCGGCTTGGGTCATGAAACCCGAACACAGCCCATGCGGTGAGGCATAGTCCTCCGGTAGTCCTGCCTGCTTCAGTCGGTTCTTGACGATCTGGGCGATGGCGTCCGGGATGAGGCGGCGTTTCCGAACCCAGTCGGATTTCGAGATCGAGCGTAACAGGGGCTGTCCTCGATCTGACCCACTTCGATCCAATGCGTCAGTGGCTTCGCTGCGCGACCCTTGGGCACCAATCTTAGAAGCTCGCTCTTTTGGTCGGTATTGGCTTCCAGCAGCGACAGCAAATTAGGTCATTCTCGTTGTATCCTTCAGCGACACATCCCGTCGAAACAGTCCGGCGATCACCGAACGCTGCCATCTACCCAAGGTCAGCAAAGTAACAGGATCGTTTGGTCACGGCAGTCCCAGCGCGAACCTCGGCAGGTGACTATCTGCTGTTCGAGAATATCGCGGGTGATCGGATGGGCGGCGTTCGGGGCAGGAAGATCGGCCCCGTGTGTAGAATGTACGAAAGCGCAGGCCCTATCGTTAACCTAGCCAAGGCGGTGAGCACCTATCTGCTCTGTCAGGTCGGCCATAAGACTAGCTTGATTAAATTTCCTGGTGTGGAATCTCCAACTGTTGAACAAGTTCTCACGTTGGCATATATTGCCAATCAGGAGGCTTATGCCATGGTAACCCGCAATGTCGTACTAACAGAAACGCAGGATCAACTGGTGCAGAACTTGGTTGCGTCCGGTCGCTATCAGAACGCCAGTGAAGCGTTGCGCGCCGGCCTTCGGCTTCTGGAGCGAGAAGAGGCGGGGTTGGTGTCTCTCAGACAAGGCCTGCAGGAGGGCGTAGCCCAGGCTCAGGCAGGAGATCTGGCAGAAGGCAGCGGTGCGGATGCGATCCGTCGTGCCTTTGCAAGGGCACGAACCAAAGCGTGACCAAACCCTTTCGATTGACACGCCGCGCTGAAGCCAGCCTGGTGGAAATTGCCCGATGGACCATCGACAAGTTTGGACCACATCAAGCCGATCTTTATGAGCAAGAGCTGATAGCGCGCTGCCAGGCCATCACCGAGGGCAGGGTGGCCAGCCGTAGCTGTTCTCTATTGGTCGAGGCGGCGGCGGATCTCAGATATGTGCGGGCAGGGGAGCATTTCCTGGTCTACCTGGATCAGCCGGACGCGGTGATCATTGTTGATATCCTGCATTCCCGTTGTGATCTGCCGCGACATGTTTCCGCGCTGGCCACGTTAACGGATGCGACAGGAAACATGACATAGGCACAGCAGCCGGAGTTTCCCTCAAGCTGGGAATTCTTAAACAGTCAGTAAGCGCTCACCCCAGTAGATCAGTCGCCGGGTTATCCGCGATGTCCACATCGTCGTAATATTTCTGCGCCTGGGCCATGGAGCGATGCAGGGAGAGACGCATGGCGGCTTGGATCGGGGCACCGTCGAGCGCGGCCTGGGTCAGAAATCCCGAGCGCAGCCCGTGCGGCGAGGCGAAATTCTCCGGCAGCCCCGCCAGTTTCAGACGGTGTTTTACAATCTGATAGATAGCATCCGGAGACAGACGGCGTTTCAATACCCGGTCGGCTTTCGAGATGGGCCGGAAAAGGGGGCCATCTCCTATTTTCCCGACCTCGATCCAGTGCATCAGTGCCTGCGCCGCGCGGCCCTTCAGCACCAGGCGAGGTGTCTCTCCCTTGATGGTGGTCTTGGTCTCGAGCAGCGAGATCCATATCACACCTTTCTTGTCGAATTCCTTGAGAGACACATCCTCGCGCATCAAGCCGGTAATCTCGGATCGCCGACGGCCGCCCGAGGCCCAGCCCAGCATCAGGATAGCCCGGTCCCGACAATCCCGGCGCGACCCGCGGCAGGTGGCCAGAAGCTGTTCCAGCACATCGCGTGTGATCGGGTGTTGCGACTTTGGGGCAGGGGGCCGGGCGGCGGCGCGGCGCGCCTTAGCGCGGGCCTGTTTTACCTGAGGAGACCCAAACGGGCTGGCAAGGTTTTTCATCCGGTGGAAGGCGAGCCAGGAAGCGATGCGCCGGTCCAGTGTCGACGGGGCCGGGCAGGCGAGGGACTTGCGCAAGCCCTGCGCGATCAGTGCTTCGGCGGTTTCGCGGGCCACATCCGTTTCCAGCGCATTATTCAGATCGCGCGCGTGATCGAGAATGAATGCCAGCGCAGTGGCCTCGCATTCCGGCCAGTTCAGCGCTTCCACAAATCGTGCGGACTTCCAGGCGGTTATATAGAGCAAGTCGCGCTCATACGCGTGCAACGTGTTGGCGGGAGTGCCGCGGATATAAAGGTCTGTCAGTGCGTCCTGATCTGCCTGAGACAGGGCAGGGGACGCGTCGGGAAGATAGGGGGTAGGGGGCTTCATGGTGGGCATTCTGCGCTAACTTGGTGGGGAGATCAACTATACATGATAAGCGATACTTATCAAATATAATAGAAATTTGAGGATGCAGTGAAAGTAACGATCATTATTGCTAAATTATGGGCATAAATCAGATTGAGGTTTTGCTCTGTAACAGAAATCATTCAGAAGAAGGGGAGCCAATCGAGGCGGAATTTGCGACAGAGCTCGGTAGGAAACGCCGTAGCGCAGATAGAAGAAAACCGCGCGCAAGATCACGTCTTTGGGAAAATGCGCGCCCTTAAATGAAATCGTCACGGCTTGCTCCTGTCATGTTCTAGTGCGCGCTACCAGAAACGCACTCGACCTGACAGGTAGGGGTGAAGTTTGCGACAAAACCCGAGAACTGGGGAATCCAATCCGCGCGGCTGCATCATTTCCGCGACTTGTCGTGAGTTTAGTTGAACGGGAACCGCGTATTCCGAGAACGCGTCGAGCATTGCTCCTCGCAAGGCATCCAGCGACTAACTCGATGCTGACGTGATAATCGTTAAAGAAACTACGCTCCTTTGCCCATCAAGATGGTGGAAACTGAACTCTAAGGCAGAGTGTTATCGTGTAGCTATTGCCTGTTCAACGAAGGCGTTCTGGGCGTGCATCAAAAAGGCTTTAGCGGGTGTTGCCACACATCTGGGATGGTACATCGCATCCGCTGTCACCTCTTCCCCACGCGTCACAGGGGGGCAAGGAATAAACAGAACTTCGGGTTGGCAAGCATCCAAAAGGGCTGCGTCGATACGCTGTTTTAGAAGCGCAGCACGATCCGTTTCTGTGGCATTGGGCGGCCAACAATCGGTTATGATGACATCTACATCTTTTGCGGCGTCAAGGCTCTGGGTTATTGAGACATTTCGCCCTCTGCCTTCTAACGTGAGTGCCATTTCCGGAGGGGAAACCTGAAGAAGTTGTATCGGCAGCACCTCTGCCGCCTCTACCCATGATTGGGCGATATTGCCCTTTGGACCAACTATAGCCACGCGCAAACCGTCCCATGATCCGCGTTGCGACAGTATATAAGCCAGATCGCCGATGACTTCACACGGGTGGTTATCGTTCGTGCGCAGGTTCATGACTGGGGCTTTGAGTGTACTGGCGAAATCTGTGAGCCGCTGCAAACTCGGGGTCCGAATGGCAAGAAGATCAAACCAATTGTCCATATACTCCGCCAAGTCTTCGACGGTTTCGGACCCTTCGAGGCGGGCCGTGACGGAAACGCAGTTTCCTCCCATCGCCTGAACGCCAAGTGCAAGCGCAGTTGGGTTGCGCCACCCAGGCAGTTCGGCAATGAGGCCGAACCGGCTCCCGACGAGGGGCTGAGGCATTCTTCTTTGCGACCAAAGCTCGGCAAGCGCAATCGCACGATGGGCGAGTTTTTCCAACTCATCAGCATCTAGATCGGATACTGACATAAGATCAGAGGGGAGTGCTCTTTGCGTCTTCATATTGAGTGCTTACCGTGAATGAATCCACAAAAACAGAGTGGTAAGCAGACCTTCGCACAGGCGCAGCGAAATAGTGCTTTTGTTTAAGGTTTTTTGATGCGGGCCATGGTGCGCGATATCGGCTTGTGCAGACCGTGGCTCGCATTGGAAAACCCTGACAAGGAGGAGGCCGCGGGGGTTGTGCGGTGCCTATGGGGAAAGCATGACGCTGGCGCGGTATTCCGGGTGACTTTGACCGGTTGGAATTGGCTTCTCATTTGACTTCAAGATGTTTAGCAGGGCTACGAAGTCTTTGGACATACCTGCGATACAAGGCGGCAGTGCCACGATGGGTTCCCATGTTGCTGCCCTACGAACCTCCAGGCGCCAACGGCAGTTGAATTACAGGTTTTTTGCAGTGTGAATTCACAAGAGACTAGATACTACGAGGTAGCGAATGTCCGGTCTGGTGAGGCGCACCGCCGCGCTGGGTTGAATGGTGAATGTCTCTTATGGGCCGTTCTTAAAAACCGAGTGATCAGGAAATAGGGCGACGCTGCAGTGCCGTGAAGCCGGTCTTGTAGGGGCCGCAGCGCTTAGCTTTGAAGGCTAAAAAACTGTTAACTTCCAATTTCGCCCCTGAATGGTTCAATTTTCTGAGTATCCATGAACCCGTTTTTGGGCTTTGATATTCACGAATTACTGGAGCGACAGCGGAGCACGCGCCGTAAGATGTGCCGGCAAATAGGAGACCCTGAAATGCTAGTCGATCGATACGGATTGCCATTGACCACCAGCGTGCCTGAGGCGCGAGACGCCTATGTCACAGGGATTGATCATATCCTTGCCGCAACATTTGGTGCTAGCGATGCCTTTGCCGCCTCTGTCGAGGCCGATCCCGGCTTCGCACTGGGATTTGTTGGGCTCGCACGAGCGCGGATGTATGACACAGACATACCCGGCGCCCAAAGGGCGATGGCGACGGCCCGTGCCTGCGCAACGCAGTTGACCGAACGTGAGGCGGCTCATCTCGCTGTATTCGAACTGCTATTTCAAGGGCGCAATTCTGAGGCACGACGCGCAGTTCAGGATCACGTAGCAGATTACCCACGCGATGTGTTGGTCGCGCAGATCTGCACCAACATTTTCGGTTTGATTGGCATGTCGGGCGAACCTGGCCGAGAAAGCTTGCAACTTGCTTTTACGACGCAACTGATTGAGGCCCTAGGGGAAGATTGGTGGATCATGAGCGTGCACGGCCAGGCGCTTTGCGAGGTCGGGCAGCTCGATGAGGCGATGTCCATGATGGAACGCTCACTTGCCCTCAACAATGTCAATGCGAATGCCTCGCATTTCAAAGCGCATACGCTCTACGAACAGGGGGCAGGAGAGGTCGGCCGCGCCTACCTTGCCGACTGGATCGCGAATTACGATGAACGGTCCGTTTTGCACGGACACCTGAGCTGGCATCGCGCATTGTGGGCCTTGGAACAGGAGGATGAGGCCGAACTTTGGAAAATATATAGCAGCTCGATAGCGCCTGCGGCGTCTCATTCGCTGCCCGTAAATGTACTGACCGACGCAGCGGCTCTGCTGTACCGTGCTGAGATCGCGGGTCTCAACGTGGCACCAGAGCTTTGGAGCGACCTCAGCGCTTACGCATCACGGTATTTTCCAAACCCGGGCATGAGTTTCGCAGACATCCACAGTGCGCTGGCCCATGCTATGGCAGGTGACGGCGAACGTCTCGCAGTCCTGGCTGAGACGCAGTCAGGATTTGCGGGAGATCTTGTGCGCCCCGTTGCCAGGGCTTGGGGTGCGATCGCCCGGCAAGACTGGACCGTTGCCCTGCATGATTTGACGCCGGTCATGGCGGATCATGCGCGCCTCGGCGGGAGCAGGGCGCAGCGCGACCTGTTGGAGCTAACTTATCTAAATCTACTTTTGAAATCGGGCCATGCCGACGAGGCGCATCGAGCAATCTTGTCCCGACGCCCGATATTTAGCCATGCTGCTCCTGTCGCCGGGTTTGGTTGACTTTGCAATCTGGAAAACACCTATGGCCTTCCGACGCCGTTGTGCAGCGCTGTGGAGTTACGTTCTGCGGTTTTCTTGGAAGGCGATGAAAGACCCATATTACCAATCAGTAGCCGTGGGTCATGCTATTGCCCTTCGGTACCGACAGGCATCAACAACAAACGCTTCTTGCGGTAAGTCGATGCAGGCATCCCAACATATCGCCTGAAGGCGTTTCGGAAACTCGACGGTTCTGTGTATCCAACCTCCCCGGCAATATCGTCGATTGGCAAATCGGTTGTTTCGAGCATCTGTTTGGCTTCCTCAATTCTGAGCGTCTGGATGTAGTCGACAGGCGTTTGACCTGTGGCTTTTCGGAAGCGACGCAACAGGCTGCGTTCGGTCAAGCCGCTTCGTGCGGCCATCGCGGCAACTGGTGTCGGAAGTGCGTAGTTATCGGCAGCCCAAACCTGAGCATCAGCAACCAATGCATCTTCGGTTTGAGCACCTGCGGTGAGAGAA
This sequence comes from Ruegeria sp. EL01, assembly GCF_900313035.1. Lineage (GTDB taxonomy): Bacteria > Pseudomonadota > Alphaproteobacteria > Rhodobacterales > Rhodobacteraceae > Ruegeria. The sequence continues at coordinate 185,389 of NZ_OMPS01000001.1, forward strand.
GCGTAGTGCAGTTGTCCCTCACTATGCGGCTGCAGCAAGTAAATCTTGGCAATGCGGCGCGCCTCATCCGGGCCTGCAATCCGCCCAATCAGATAGAGCACCAGATCGCCCCAGGCCGACGCGCCACCGGCAGTCACAATCCGATGTCCTTCGCCCGCGGGGATAAGGATACGTTCGCGCCGCATTTTGATTTCGGGGTATTGCCGCGCGAGTATATCGCAAAAGCTCCAATGGCTGGTGGCATCAAGGCCATTGAGCATTCCAGCCTCCGCAAGCAAGTAGGCGCCGGAACAGACCGATGTGACCAACGCGCCATCGTCTTTTGCTTTCCTGAGCCAGGGAATGAACTGCGCAAACTCTCCCGGCGTTCCCGTACCTGGCGCAAAATGAAAATCAGGAATGATGACAAGATCGGGTTTGCCAAAGCTCTCCAACGATCCATCCGGTGTAATGCGCCGTCCGTTGATGTCGTCATAAGCCGCACCGTCAACCGATAGCAACGCGCCGTCAAAAACAGGTGGTCTGGGCGCATTACCATGTAGCATTTCCCAATCCCGACCCACGGACGCCAGAGCATCAAGAATACAATAGGCAGTCGAAGTTCCGACACAGGGCATAGTCAGAACCGCAGTTCGGCAGGTGGTTTTCTTATCCAGCATGAGAATGTCCGATATTCACCGAATTGGTCGCCTACCGGCATATCACGACACGATCTCGTCAGGCAATACCGTTGCATTGAATGTGACAGTCCGAGCATGCGGAACGCCATCCAGCGCCCTCTCGATCTGTCCTTCACACAAACTGAACGACCTGAATGGAGCGTGAAATGACATCGACAAAACTGCCGCATCAAACTGATCAGCTATTTCTGACAGATGCCGGACTCGAAACCTGGCTTGTGTTTGAGAAGGATTTCGACATGCCCTGCTTTGCGGCCTACCCACTGGCACAGCTGGAAGAAGGTCGCGCAGCATTCAAGGAGTATTTTGCCCCGATCTTTGATCTGGCCCGCCAAAATGGAACAGGGTTCTTACTGGACACATATACATGGCGCGCCAACCCTGATTGGGGTCAGGAGCTCGGGCATGATTTCGACCATCTGCGGCATGTGAACTGCCAAGCTGTTCAGGATGCCAAGGAACTGCGTCGCACGTTGGGCCACGGGCTGAATGTCCTTGTAAATGGCATCGTTGGCCCACGTGGCGATGGTTATGATCCAAAATCCATCATGACCATTAAGGAAGCGCAGGCTTACCATGGTTTTCAGGTTGGGGTCCTTGCTCACGCAGGTGTTGACATGATCAGCGCTCTGACACTCACTAACGTGCCGGAGGCAGTTGGTGTCGCCAATGCCGTCGCAGAGGTTGGTGTGCCTTGTGTTATCAGCTTTACGGTTGAAACCGATGGGCGGCTTCCCACAGGCGAAGTGCTGCAAGACGCCATCGCGCAAGTTGATAACGCGGCCACAACAAAGCCCGCCTATTACATGGTCAACTGCGCCCACCCCGATCACTTTAGCTCCATGATCGCCAACGGGTCCGATTGGGCGCAGCGTATCGGAGGTGTGCGGGCAAATGCTTCGCGCATGTCACATGCAGAACTTGATTGCTGTGAAACGCTCGATGATGGCGATCCGGTCGAATTGGGCGCGCAGTACGCGCAGTTGAAGCAGCTGCTTCCTGGTATGCGCGTTGTCGGTGGATGCTGTGGGACAGATCACAGGCATCTGGCCCAGATCTGTGCCGCATTGACCCGCTGATATCAGCCTCGAGGTGCCTGCCAAACGCACCCCTCTTTGGAGACTTAAGATGACACATTCTCATTCAACAACCGCCATCATCATCGGCGCCGGCTTGTCCGGATTGGCCGCGGCGACCGAATTGCGTGACCGCAATATACCCGTCACGATACTGGAGGCCTCAGACCGGGTCGCCGACCCGTGGCGTGCGCGCCATCCGAAGTTGCGGCTGAACATTCACCGCCATTTTACGCGCCTCCCCGGTCATCATGAGCCGCGCCATCCCGGCACTTATTTGCCACGGGATGCGGTCGTTGATTATCTCAGCGAATATGCAGCTGGGCTGACGTCCAATATCCAATTTGAAACCCGCGTCCGGTCGGTACACCGTCTTGAAGGTGGTTGGCAAGTTGAGACCAACAAGGGCACCTATTCCTGCGCCCATCTGATTGTCGCAACCGGACGCGAAAAAGAGCCCGACATGCCCGTTTGGCCTGGCATTGAGGACTTTGGCGGCAAGGTTATTCACGCCGCTTATTTCGAAGAACCATCCTCCTATAACGGAAAAAAGGTGCTTGTCGTGGGGGCCGGAAACTCCGGCTCGGATGTGTTGAACCACTTGTCACGGGCCAATCCCGCACAGGTTTGGATCTCTGTCCGGAACGGGCCTTCGATCCTGCCAACGCGGATATTTGGATATCCGATGCACAGAATGGCCAGGTTGTTTTCCCGCACTCCCAGATGGGCCCTCGATCCGCTGATGGCAGGGATGCAATGGATGAATTTTGGTAACCTGCGCCGTCACGGATTGCCCAGACATCGCAAAGGTGGCGGGTCACGCCTGCTTGCAGATGGTGTGACGCCAGCTCTGGATGATGGGTTCGTCAAAGCGTTGAAAAAGGGCCGTTTCGAGGCCGTGGGCCAGACTGTCGGCTTCTCAGCCTACACTGTTGAACTGGCTGACGGTCGTAAGATCGACCCGGACGTGGTGATCTGTGCAACCGGCTACAAGACGGGACTGGAGGAGCTGTTTGGCCATCTTGGCGCGTTGGACCAGCGTGGGTATCCGCTTTGCCCGGCGGGTCAACAGGACAGTCGAAATCCCGGCCTTTGGTTCACCGGGTACGGTGTTTCATTTGAAGGCTTCTTTTATGCCGCCGGGGTCAGTGCCACGCGGCTTGCAACCAGCATTTCTGCGCAATCCTCGAAGCAATCGGGTGAGAGAGGGACACCTCGAGCAGCTCAAATTGATCCCCTTCAATCGCTTACTCTGAAAGGAACTCAACCATGACCATGATGGATCAAACCAAGGGGCTGAGTGGCAAACGTCGCACAAGGATGAACGTCGCCAAATTATTTACCTGGTGGCGGGAACGCCAAAGGAACAAACGAGACCTGCGAAAACTGGCGCAATTGCCCACCGATCTCTTGCGGGACGTCGGCCTCGAACATCTGCGTGACCTGAAGTCGGACACTGCAAACCATCATCGCCTGTTTTGAGAGGCGCGTAACTCTCGAAATCTATTGATCAAAGGAAATTGAAATGTCCGTTTTCAAGACAGGGATATTAGCCGAGGCGGCAGGAGGGACGGGTTCACTGGCCGTCTTGCCCGCGCTGGTTCTGCCGATGGCAATCGGAACAGCGCTATTGATTGGTGGCGTACTGACCTCGGTGCGGGCCCAATCGGAAAAGGCACTGTCGCCCCTCTTGCCTTCAGGTTTGGAGGACAGTGACTTTCTGTATGACGGCAAGCCGAATGCGGCGCTTGTCGAACTGGGCCGCAACCTGTTTTTCGATCCGATCCTGTCTGGCAATCGCAATATTTCTTGCGGCACCTGTCATGATCCGGCGCGCGGCACCAGCGATGGAGTGGCCCTGTCGATTGGCGAAGGCGGCACAGGTTTCGGCCATAACCGCCGAACTACAGATGGGGTCACCGAACGCATCCCACGCAACGCGCAGGCGCTGTGGAACATTGGTGCAAAAGAATATCGTTCGATGTTTCATGATGGGCGAGTGGAGCCTGACCCACTCGCAACATTTGACAGCGGGTTCTGGAGCCCGGCCCGCGAACATCTGCCTGTTGGTTTGGACAACGTACTTGCCGCGCAGGCGATGTTTCCGGTGCTCTCTGCCGCCGAAATGGCCGGGCAAAAGAATGAAAATCCTGTCGCGACCGCCGTTGCAGAAGATCGCGTAACAGACGCCTGGAAATTGCTCGCCGCACGGTTGGCCGACAATCCGCAATATCGCGACCTGTTTCGCGCCGCTTTTCCGGGCGACTACGAAATCACGATGGCGCAGGCCGCAAACGCGCTGGCTGCGTTCCAGTCGCTGGCGTTTCGCTCGGACCGAACGGCGTTTGATCATTTCATTGCAGGCGATCACACAGCCCTTTCTCTCGCAGCCCGCCAAGGGGCAGATCTGTTCTATGGCAAAGGCGGCTGCGCAAACTGCCATTCGGGTGCGTTGCTGACGGATCACGATTTCCATGCCATTGCCGTTCCTCAAATTGGCCCGGGCAAAGGGCACGGCGGGGATACGAGCTATTGGCGCGAATCTGGTTTCGGTTTGCACACCGAGGACGAGGGGCGCTATCGCGTCACCTTTGAAATGGACGATCTGTTTGCATTCCGCACGCCCAGCCTGCGCAATGTCGTGCTGACAGGTCCTTGGGGGCATGACGGTGCATTTGATGATCTGGAGGCGATGGTGCGTCACCATCTGGACAGCGTCGCGTCGCTCGAAGCTTTTGATGCCGACACAGTGTCCTTACCACCGCTTGACCAGATCATTGAGCAAACCGGCGATCGGTCAGAACTGATCTTTCGCCCACTGAACCCCGAACGTCGCGCGGCATTTGATTTACGCGACCGCTGGGTGCACGGCGCAGATAAGTTGCGGGACCGGATTGCGAAGGCAAATACGCTGGCACCTGTCCAGCTTGAAGATCATGAGCTTGCTGAGCTTATGGCATTCCTGGATGCCTTGACGGACCCGACCGCCAAGGATCTCTCGGCGCTCATTCCGCAAACTGTTCCCTCGGGTCTGGCACCTCAGCCCACACCGTTGAAACCGGACCACTAACGTCACAAAACCCGCGCCGCCAGAAACCGATCATCAGAATGCCGGTTCTGCATCAGAACCGGTTCCCCGGGCACCTATGCCTAAACCCAACCAAAGGACCAATGATATGAAACCCTTTCTATTGACCAGTGCTGCCGTACTGGCCCTGACCATCGCAACTCAATCGAATGCGCAGGAGGGCACCAATGTTAGCTATGACGCCCCGGAAAGCATGCAGCTGACTTTTATCTTCCACATTGACGACGGCATGGCCGAGCAGGATGTGTTCTATGAAAAAGTCCCAGGCTCGGGTGAGGTGTTTCGCCCCACCGCTGCGACCCGCGACATGGATGCGCCGCTTTATGCGCCGGGTATTGAGGTGAAACACAACTTTCTGGACACAACCGATACAGGTCCCTATCCAAAGGGTCGCCCGCTTGGCCTGACACTGGGTGAATGGTTTGCGGCCAAGGGCAGTGGCACCTACACCTGCGAAAATGGGGTTGGACTGGTCGATCTTGCCTTTGAAAACCTCGTGCCTGGGGGTGTTTATACAATCTGGCATGACTTCATGGTCTGGCCACCGACCGACCCGTTCATCGGCACATATGACCTGCCCTTTGGCGCGCGTGACGGGTCAGAGAATACCTTCGTCGCTAAGGAGGACGGGTCAGCTGATTTTGAGCGCGAGATCTCACCCTGTCTGCAACTGAGCGGAGAACACCTCGCTGCTGATCTGGGGCTGGCATGGCATTCGGATGGTCAGACTTATGGCCCACTTCCAGGTGAGTTTTCGACCGTCACACATGTTCAGATGTATGTGGCACTACCCGAACGCACCGGCCTTTGAGGGCGGGTATCAGGGCAGGTATCGCGCTTGCCCTGATCCAACCAAACTGGAGAGCTCCTCATATGATGATGAGATCCGGCACACCCAAATATTGTCCGCCAAACTTCGTATGGGACGCGACGACAGATACAGGCACTTGGCAGAACCGGACCCCGATCATGCAGAATACACGTCGATTGAAACTGGGGCGCCTTGGCGTCTGCAATGCGGATTTTACATTGTCACTCACCAAAGAAAGGCCTTGCCATGAAGATCATTCGCATAAACCAAAGTGAAAATGGCGGATCGCAGTTCTCTGATCATGACTGGACACTTGAAGAGGGCAGTTTCACACCGCCATCACCGGCAGGATATGCAACCACGCCTGAAATGAGAGCTGAGGGGGTGCTGATGATGCATCATCCCGCAGGTTATGGCGACGACTGGCACACCGCGCCTGCAATCGTTCTTGGGACCGTCCTTCGGGGAGCAGTCCGCATTCAGACGAGCGATATGGATACACGGATTTTGCAGGCAGGGGGTCAGTTTCTGGCCTGCGACCTAAAGGGCAAGGGGCACCGCATGTTTGAAGTGAACGATGGACCCTATGATCTTGCGCTTGTTGTTCTGAAAGAAACACCGGGCGAAGAAGCGTTTCTTCAATGAGACTGTACTACTTCCCCGATGCCTGTTCGCTTGTCATCAACATTGCACTGCGCGCGGCGGAAATGCGGTTTGAACTGATCGAGGTCGACTATGTCACCCGCCGGTTGCGCGACGGCTCGGATTTTAGCCGGATCAATCCAATGGCTTATGTGCCCGCTTTGCAACTAAGTGATCGGAGGTGCCTTACAGAAGTCATCGCTATCATTGACTGGATCGACTTTGCTGCACCCGAGGCGGGCCTGCTGGGTGCACAAGGGACACACAAGCGACAAGAGGCCATGACCTGGTTGGCTTTTGTGGGGACCGAAATTCACAAAAGCTTCAGCCCGCTGTTTCGGCGCGACACGCCACATGAGTTCCTGGAGCCCGGACAGCGCCATTTGGAACAGCGATTGACCGTCGTCGAACGTAATCTGTCGGAGCAAAGTTTTCTGTGTGCCGATACGCATACGGCTGCGGATTATTATTTGTATGTCATATCTCGTTGGATGGGTGACGCTGGTCTATCCACCCGGGACTGGCCTGCCATTCGGGCACACGCAGCACGGATCGAGTCGCTTGGATTCGTCCAGGATGCACTGGCTTCAGACATCAGATAACGAACTCAGACCTCAATTTGGAACAGGGTTCAATTTGATCGAATTCATCAGGACCTGCCGTGAGGGCTCATTCAATTGTAGGCGTGAATCGACCGCATCACACCTGTTCGATAACAACAACTGAGGAATTTCCTTGCCCCATTTGTCGCGTATACCGCATGTGGCGGCCGCGACGTTCGATAACTTCGCGATCCAATCCGAGGTCTTCTTCGCCGCTCGACACAGCTCGGCAGAAGAAGCCATCCTCCCAGTACCAAGAGCCAAAGAAGTCTTGTCCACCAGCCTGGCCGGTAATGTCGCCTGATGAATGGATAGTGAACCTCAGGTCTTCACCAAGCAGAACCTTGTCCGCAAAGATGTCGATGAACTCAGCCCTCGTGTCGATTCTTTGCCATCCTGCATCCATGTGTATTGCTCATCTCAGCGCCAATTGTGTTTCACATACCCGTGTAGCAACCCCTTCGCGTTTCAGCGACCTTTCATAGTTTCTGACTTGGATTAATCTGAAGCGCCGTTTTCGCCATAGCCCGAAATCATGACGTCGTTGATCGTGCTCTGAACGACAAAGTAGGCACGGATTTCCTCATCTGTGAAACGTTCAACAAACTGCGTCATACGAGCCATCTCGGTCGCGCGGATTCTTTCGATTACCGCTTTGCTCTGTTCTGTGAGGCAATAGAAATTGGAGGTTCGGTGCTGAGGATTTGGGATACTTTTCAGGAGCCCCCGCTCAACAAGATCCTTTATCAAGCGCCCGACCAGCTGTCGCTTCACCTGTAATATCTGAGTAATTTCAGGCGCTGTTGCCTGTTGAACCGCCAACAAAACCTCGAGAATGGCACGCTCTCCGACACTAATTCCTGTGCCGTCCAGGTCTGCTTCAACGCGTGCGGTGATGTTGCGCAGCAAAGGCCGCGTCAACTGTATCCCGGCATACAGCAACTCAGCAGGTGACATTTTGTCGGTGTCAGTTGCCATTTGTGGGCTTCCCTTGCGTTATTCGTCAACTGAGTTGACATTATTATTCTAGCGACCTATGTACCCGACACGGCCCCAAAACTCCAGCGGCGGAACCAACTGATGCCTGATGATAAGCGTGTAACACTGCCAGATCCAAGATCCCGGAACCCTCTTGTGTTTCCGGATGGCACTCATGATCCCGCGACAGTGTTTTTGTCGGAGGTCATAGATCATCCAAATATCGATGTCGGTGACTGGACATACTACAATGATCGCAGCCTGCCGGACGACTATGCTGAAACCTTGGCACCTTATCTATATCCGGGAGCACCGGAGAGGTTAAATATTGGTCGTTTCTGTCAAATTGCTCAGGGTGTGCAATTCATAACAGCGACTGCCAATCACCCAGTGGCGGGTATCTCAACATTTCCATTCGCCGTCTTTGATCGCGACCGGATAGGTGGCTACCGGGATTCTTTGCCAAGAGGTCGAGACACCAAAATTGGTCACGATTGCTGGATCGGCAGAGAAGCCATGTTGATGCCCGGTGCAGAACTTGGATGTGGTGTGATCGTTGCTGCAAGAGCAGTGGTTCGTGGCAAAATACCGGACTTTGCAGTCGTTGCTGGAAACCCGGCAAAGGTCATTAGGATGCGGTTTGAACCGCCGGAAATTTCCAAACTCCTCGAGATCGCCTGGTGGAATTGGACTCCGGAGAAGATCGCAAAAAACCTGCATTTGATTGAGCAGGGCGATGTCGCTGCTCTGGCAAGATGCAGCGAAGATAGGGCTCTAGAGTAAAAGCCACTTCCGCTTAGCCCAGGCAATATAACTCCAGTTCAACAACGCAGAAATGGTGCTGCATTCTTGCGGGTTTCGGCCCGTAACAGATCAGTGTTGCCTGAAGCTGGTCCAATCCTAAGGGCGCTTGCGCCAACAACCCTCACAAACATTTTGACCACCAAAAGCGCACGACGACACGTCGTGCCAAGACAAGAAAGAAGAAGACATGAGAAATACATCAGTAATGATCGCATCGGTCGCAGCTGTGATGATCGCGCCTAGTATCGCGACGGCAGATGACGATTGGGCCGGGGTATACGCGGGCATTCATTTTGGCGCTGCTGACGGTGACCTTTCAAGTGGCTCAGCCAAGTTAAGTGACCATTCAGCCGTCTACGGGTTGCAACTCGGCTACAACTATAGCCTGGCAAACAACTGGATTGTCGGAAGTGAACTTAGTTATAGCACCGCTGAGTTTTCCGCCTTTGGTCCCTCAAAAGACATGGACACGACGCGCTTGAAACTCAAAGCAGGATACGCCGTGGGCGCAGCCGTGTTCTATGGTGTTCTGGGCTACTCCCACATTGATCTTGATGGCAAGAACGAAAGCGGTGTGACTTACGGGCTTGGCGTGGGCTACAAAGCGACGGAGAGTATTATTCTTAATGCTGAACTTCTCCGGGATAGCTTTGATTTTGAGTCATCGGGTGCGGACGTAGATGTAGACGTAACCACGCTCCTTCTCGGTGTGTCATATCAATTCTAACCTTGAACCCGCTAGGATCTTCGAGACCAATACCAATTCAGATTGTAGGCGCCTGCAATGGAGATCGTTTCGTTGCAGGCTTCCTCCTCTGGTCGATAACCGAAGATGCAAGCGTAAATTGCTCGACCTGAAGGAAATTCCCAGTGGAGCCAAGTTCAATTATTCTGTTTTCAGGACTCATTGTCAGTACTTGCATCTTGGGTGGAGCAATTTACTCCGGCCTTGTACGCATCGCCGATGCCCTCAACAGCAAGAACCCGAAACGGATCAAAAAGGTCGAAGACGGGCATGCTCGATAGCTGGGTTGGTTGAATTCAAGCATTGTCCTTCCCGTAGGAGCGGTGATCGACGAACAGAGCGATGTAGCCATATCGCAAACTACCAAACACGCTAGTTCGATCCTAAAAGGTGCACTGCCGTCTCAACCAATGCGTCTGTGCCTGCGATTATGCCATCAGCATCAAATTCAACGAAAATATCGGGTGGGATGCCGATACCCTCAAACACCTCACCTTGAGCGGACAAATATTCTTGGTAGGACAGTCCAAGCAACCAACCGTTCGGCAGCGTAAACTCTAGCACATCGGACAATCCGCCAGACGACCTTGTCCCCATGATCGTGGTTTCCGGCCGCTCTCGCATGATCAATGTGAATACCTCAGCAGCACTTCCCGTCATCTCACTTATCAAAACAACAACTGGTTGCGCGAGATTGGGGCCTTGAGCCGGGTGAACTTTGACCTGAAATGGTTCGGAAAACCCTTCCTGTTGCCACGATCTCTTACTGAATGCGGTTACCGGGGTTTGCAGGAAATACTCTGCAATCACCACCGCTACGCTGTCTGAACCACCAGGGTTATAGCGCACATCGACAACAATCCCCTTGGCATCCTGAAGGTCCATTACAACGTGCTGGAACGCTCTGGATGCGGCTTCGTGTGACGATTGCCCAATAGGCTTCTGCACTTCCATTTCCTTGATCGCGATGTATCCAATGCCATCGGAGCGCAAACCGTAGCGGATTGAGAAACCCTCCAGGCCTTGAACTGGAATCTCTGCCTGGCTCAAAGCGGTCTGCCAGAGGAGATTGCGGGTCAGCGATGGATTGGCTTTCAGCCAGCTTGGGTCTTCCTCTGGAGAAAAATACCCCTGATCCCCCATTGATAACTGAACATGTCCATCATCGACTCCGTGCGTTGCCTGCTTGAGCAGAAAAGAAAGTGCAATATCGCTGAGGTCATCAGTTGGGGGTGCCAGTTGCCTGCGTGCGCCCCAATCAATGTTGTAAAGACCAAAGAATGGATAATGCTCAGCCATTGCAGACCAAAAGACGTCAAATGTATGGATCGCTCCACGTTCCGTATGACCAGGATCGGCACATTCAGAGGGAAATTCGGAACGAGTGTGTCGGATTGGCTCTACGACGCCATCAACGCTAAGTTCCAGCATGTCATTTCGGCGCTCAATTGAGGCGCCCGCAATAAGATTCACCAGACCCAAGTGCGCCGGAAAGGCATACTCTCGAAAGCAACTGACAGCTGTTGTTCTATACACTTCGGCACGCAGTCTCGAAATGCGCATGACTTGACCGTAGTCAGAAGCAACCCAGGTTCCCAACATTTCCTTGGGAGGCATATTGATAAACCAGGACGCTGCAACAGAAATAGTCCCTGCAACCAACAGTGAAGCAAGTATGCGAGACGTGAGCTTTTTCATCAATTGACAGACCTAGGGGATTTCATACCGACCCTTCGAGCTTGTTGGGGTCGATATTCACATGAAGCGCCACAAACGTGCTATCGATTGCGTGGATGCTGCTTGGCAGTTCGCTCGTTTCCCCTCCGGTAGTTTCCTGTCAAGCGAGCCATTTCCTGTTGCTGACCCTCGAAGTTCAGGTTGCTCATGTCCTCAAGAAACCACTCAGCCTTTTCTTTTCGGAGCGTCGCCGCCCGCTTGCCATTGTGAGTTATGGACACGTCACCGTTCTTGGATTGTTTGAACGAAAATTCGAGGTCTGCTGAATTCATCTAAGTATTACCTGGCCCGCGTGCTATCTCTGGGTTCATATGGGCTTTATATGACAGTCTCATGTTATTTTGGATCCAATACGATCTAGGTTCCCGCCGGTTACGTCGTTTTGTAGAATTTTTGACGGGCTTCTTGTTCGATGGACAGGCGCATCTGCAAGTCTGCCAATTTGCACATTTCTTTTTTCCTTGCAGTAAGATCCGTGGTTTCTTGATATACTTTCCGTTGCTCCTCCATTGCTTTCTTCAAAACGATTTCGTTTGGCAATATACCCGCTTCCGCCATGATCCCGAAACCAGCTGAAACGATGTTCCCGGCGTCGCGCTGTGGCAAAGGCTTCCCCTCACCTTTCAGGTTTTCCAACTGCCCTCCGGCTTGTGCCTTGTGGATCTGATTCTCGATCAGTGTTCGCCACTTCATGGATCTTCCTCCGAAGAATTTCTTACACTGGGCTATATGGATGGAATTGATAAATGTCAACTGAGTTGACGGAGTGAATATCAAACTCCAGATGTGTGCGTCGTTGGCATTGTGCGGATACCTACATAAGGAAACGCAGGTCTTGACTACAGCCATCCGAGCAAAGTGTGGAGAACGGCTAATCCGAGCCCAAAGATACCGTCTTTTTGTACTGTGTCGGACAGCTGTTTCAACTCAGTAGACGATCCACCTTGGCCATACGGATCCATCGTTGGGTCGCTTTGAGATGTCACCGCTAGGCGAGATCACTCTACTCTCATGTCATCCACTGATCTTTCTATTTTGATGATTTTTTTGGCATTAGTCCGCTTCTTGGTCAGTGCAACACGCATGATGCGCTGAAAACGAGGGCAATCCAGATGATGCGGGGCCGTGCAGTTCATGACGTGTCGCAGGCCATCCCTTAAGGCGCTCAGTTCTCTGATAGTAACGTCGATAGCGTCAGCCTTTGCAGCCAAGGCATTGCGTTCCAAGGCGGGGCGACCATCTGCGCCTATCATCTCCTTGATTTCGGAGAGAGAAAATCCGGCAGTTTGTGCCAGCACGATAAGTGAAATGCGTGTCTTTACCTCATTCTCATAGAGGCGTTTCAGCCCCCGTCTTCCTGCTGAACGGATCAGGCCAACTTCTTCATAATAGCGAAGCTTTGAAGCTGAGAAACCACTCAAGTGAGAAAGTTCAGAAATATCGAGCATGATCTTGACCTCAAGTTGACTTGAAGTTGTATGTGGAACGCCTCTTGCAAAATATCAACAAAAACTGAGGTCCTTACTCCATGGCGACAAACATTATTCTCAACGCGGCCATCATCGGAACTGGCGCCACAGCCTTCATGGATTTGATAGCGCTGATCCAGAAACATATTTTGTCTCAACAATCACTCAACTATGCGATGGTCGGGCGTTGGCTCGGCCATGTTACCCAGGGAAGGATCGTGCATCGCCCTATCTCAGCAAGCCGACCCATTCCGTTCGAAGGATTTCTCGGTTGGAGTATGCACTATCTAATTGGTGTCTTCTTCGCCTTCGGCTTTATTATCCTTGTTGGCCATAATTGGCTAGAAACCCCGAGCTTGTTACCGGCATTAGTGTTTGGCGTATTTACGGTATTCGCACCCTTTCTTGTGCTTCAACCGGGGCTGGGGGCTGGGTTGTTTGCTCGGCGATTGCCCAGTCCGAACGTCGCACGCCTTAAGAGTGTTTTCGCACACTTTAGTTTCGGCATGGGGCTTTGGGTCGCGGCGATTTGCGCATCCATGTTTTTCGGACATTAAACAAAGGAACGTTGAAGGCCGCCGTTGGCAATGTCGGGTGCCAACGGCAGCAAAGTCCGCATCGACTGACTTCAGTGTGTCAATTCGCTGAACGGACAGACATCATCTTCAAAAGGCACATGTCGGCGACGAAAGTTGGAGCCTTCGATCGGCTCCGGCTTGCTGATCCGGTCCATCCGAAAATGTCGGATACCCTGTCGCGTCGGATCCCATGCGACAAGATACCAGAGCGGGGGCAAGATCAGCATGGCTTGCGGTTCGACCTCGCGCTGTGTCTTGCGTCCTCTTGCATCGCTATAGTCGAAGCGAAGGCATTGCTTTTGCAGGAAGCTCGTTTCAAAGGCTGGTAATAAACCCGAGTCAATTTTGCCAACATTCGACACGTCCTGCAGCGGCGAAAGCTGACCAATATGCAGGCAATCAAGGAAGGCGCGCAGGTCTTTCACCTTATCGGACGGCAGCGCTTTTTCGATCTTAGCGAGCCCGGCGTCCGCAAGATCTGAGAATGGTAAACTGCCTGCTGCACGCATGGCGGCAACACTGATCAATAGTGCAAAGACCTCTGGCACCGAAAGCCGCGCGGTGGTTTGCATGGATTGCGGATCAAGGTGCACTCCTCCGCCACGCCCTACATCAGAGTGAATGACAAAGCCTTCATCCCTTAGGGCGCTGATATCGCGCAGCACCGTGCGACGCGATGCCCCCACTTCACTCGCAAGATTCTCAATCGTGGTGGTGCCGTTGCGGCGCAGACTACGGACGAGGGCATCATGTCTGAGTCGAATGTTCATATCACCACCTTAGCAAAATTAGTGCCAGAAAATGGCACTAATTCGATCTAGACCGGTTTCAGCGAAATCAATCAAGGAGAATCAAGATGGAACGTATTGCAGTGAACCCGTGGGACTGGTCTTTGAAGCTGGGATATAATCAGGCGGAAATCATCGAAGGGGTAACGCGTCAAGTCATCTGCGCCGGACAAACCGCAGTCGATGGCGAAGGCACTCCCCAGCACCCGAACGATATGCGTGCACAAATCGCTCTGGCGTTGGACAATCTTGAGGCAGTTCTGGCCAAGGCAGAGATGGACTTGAGCAACGTGACGATGCTGAGAATCTACGCAACGGATGTGGACGAAGCGCTGAAGAATTTCGATTTGATGGGTATACGCTTTGGACCGCATCAGGTCGCGCCGTCGATGACGCTTGTGGGCGTGACCCGGTTGGCGATCCCAGGATTGCTGTTTGAAATTGAGGCAACAGCGGCGGCCTAAACGAGTACTTTCAAAGTCGTTATTCGGATCATTCAATCCAGTGACCGCTACGTCCTGCGAATGTGTGTCCACGTAGCCCCATATTTAGCGGCCGCGGCGATGGTCCGTCAGCGGAGGCAGGGGCAATGCTACATTGCCTCTGAGGTGCCATTGATCACACTTCAGCCCATAACAGGCGCGGCACGTCGCGAACACGCGCGTACCAGACATTGTGCGATTGTTGAGAGCAAGGGCAGCGAACTGCCCCTGCTCGGTCGGCTGTTCAGAATGGTACCCGGTGGTGCGAAGGCGGTGGGCGTTCAATCTGTGGTGGGAGGCCGACGTCCTCCCTAAGATGATCCGGCAGTTCAGCTAACTTGCGCAGAACAGGCCGTTCTTTGCTGGATTGCAAGGCAAATAGGGGTCCGCTCCGGCTGGGGGCAGAATGACACCCTAAGGCTGGGCGTCATCGATTTTTCCACCTGTATTCGCCTGTGAGCAGGATATGCGCCAGGAGTTGAGGTGAACAGTCGAGACCAGCACGCTTTCGCGTGGTGACGGCATGGCCAAGGTGCTTGGTATTCCAGTAGATGATGATCGCGGTCAGCAGGTTTAACCCTGCCATGCGATAGTGCTGTCCTTCAGAGGTTCGGTCTCGGATTTCGCCTTGGCGACCGATGCGGAGGGCGTTTTTCAAAGCATGGTGGGCCTCACTTTTGTTCAGACCGATTTGGGCGCGGCGCTGCATGCCAGCGTCCAACAACCAGTCGATTATGAATAAAGTGCGTTCAACGCGCCCGATCTCCCGTAATGTGACAGCCAGTTCGTGCTGACGGGGATACGATGCGAACTTCCTCAACAACTGGCTGGGTGGCATGACACCCGCCGCCATGGTAGCGACGGCGCGCAAAATGTCCGCCCAGTTTTCCGTGATCAGCTTTTCTCTGATCTTTCCGCCGACCAGCCCGCGGACTTCCTTCGGCGCCGCGGAGGGATCGAAGAGATAGAGCCGCTTTGACGGCAGGTCACGGATGCGGGGAACAAAGCGATAAGACAGAAGTGCGGTTGCGGCAAAGACATGATCCGTGAAGCCGCCGGTGTCGGCGTATTGCTCTTTGATCTTCTTCCCAACCTCGTTCATCAGCAACCCGTCCAGAATGTATGGGGCCTCGTTGGCGGTCGCAGGGATATTCTGTGTGGCAAACGGGCCGAACTGGTCGGAGACATGGGTGTAAGCCTTCAAGCCGGGCTCCTGTCCATACTTCGCGTTGATGAGGTTCATCGCCTCGCCATGCCGCGTTGTTGGAAAAAACTGACCGTCGCTTGAAGCGGTCATACCACCGCCCCAGAACCTCGTCATCGGTAATTTGGTCTGCGCCTCGATCACCTTGGCAAGCGCCCTGTTGATGGCATCGCTTTCAACATGCCACCGGGACAAGCGCGAGAGTTGGAAGTAGTCATGTGAACTGGTCGCCTCGGCCATTTTGCTGAGGCCAAGGTTCAATCCCTCGGCCAGCAGCACGTTCAACAACCCGATGCGATCCTTGCAGGGAACGCCGGTGCGCAGGTGTGTAAAGGCTTCGGTGAAGCCGATATCGTCATCAACTTCCTGCAGCAGATCGGTGATCCGGACGGCAGGCAGGCGACCATAGAGATCAAGCACCATGCCATCAGCATCCGCCGGGATTGCTGCCGTCAAGCGATCAACTTTGAGAACGCCGTTCTCGATTGAACCGCCGGGAATCGCGCCAGCTCTGGCAGCCTTGGCCAAACGTTTCATCCCTTCTGCCAGCCTTGCCTTGCGATCATCGAGCCAGATCTCAGGTTCGAATGGCATCGTCAGGCGAGGGCACGCCTTGGCTGTTTCTATAGGTATCAAAGCTTGTTTCAGATCAGCGTAACGCCGGGAATGGGGCAGCCAGATATCGCCGGATCGGAACGCTTCGCGCACTTGGAACAACACTGCGACCTCCCAGAGCCGATTGTCACCTGGGTCCTGAGCATTGAGGTGTCGATGCCATTTCGAGGTTCGACGCAAAAAGCCAACCTGACGGGGCGCATCGGTTTGATCCTGGGCGATGACTTTTGTTGCCTGCATCAAAGGCGCCGCCACCGGGGCGGCGCAGATATCGAGCGCCCGCAACATTCTTGGGGCATAGCGCCGGAACCGGTGATATCCATGAACGACATGAGACAAGGCGTCAGCCGCCATCGTGTCGGTCAACTCGGCCGCGGTTGTCACCATGCGTTCGAGGTGAGACCAGCCACACACAACTTCGACGGCGGCATCAAGGGACGCGCCATCCGTCTTGGCTTCCAGCAAGGCAGCACCCAGATCCTTGAAGGAACGTAATGTTTCACGCAGTGAAGACCGAGCATCCGCGATACGCACGTCTGACAGCCTTTTCGCATCCCGCCAGGTCTTGCCAACAATCCGGTCGTGGGTTTCGATCACGGCATCGGCGATGGCCGCCTTCCACTCTACCGCACAGACGGCAAGGATCGCCAGGCGCCGGTCACTCGTGATGTCGCGCAATCCATCGGCAAAGTAGCGCTCGCCTTGGCGGCGCAGGCGGGTGACGCGATGTGGCGGTACGTTGGACAGAATGTCCGGTGAGAGGCCCAATTTTTGCAAAACCTCTAACCGGTCCAGAAGTCGCGATGCTCCAGCCGAGTTGCTGCCCACCTCGAAACGGCGAAGCCAGATGAACCGGGTGACATTGCCATCCACGATCTCGGTCAACAGCGCGTCCAGGCGTTCTTTCGTTTCGTCGTCGATCCTGCTGGTGATCCGGCTTTCGGTCTGGCGCTCAGCCGACACCAGAGCATCTGCACACAGCCGTTCGATGACAGACATGCCGGGCAGGATCACCTGCGACCGGCGGCACTCTTCGACAAATCGGCGCGCCAGGTCTTCGTTGGATCGGGCAGTTTCAGCTTCATTCTCGAGCCAAGTCTTGAGACTGCGAGCGCCTTGGCCAGAGAACATCTTGAAGCCGTAAATCTGACGCAGGGCGTGCAGGTGCTGCTGACGGGTTTGCCGACGTGCGGCATATGGTAAAACATCATTGCCGGTCAGGCCCAACTGAGCCCCGATGAAGCGCAATACCTTTTCCGGGATGACTTCACCAGATGACAACAGCCGACCAGGATAGCGCAGGGCGCAGAGCTGTAGGGCAAAACCGATCTTGTTCTCCGGTCGCCGCCGTTCGTTGATGTGTTCAAGATCGTCATCTGCCAGCGTGTAATGCCGCAACATCAATGTCTCGTCAGTCGGCAGGTCGAAAAGCGCCGAACGCTGGCGCTCGGTCAGAATGGACCGTCTTGGCATGTTGGCTTGTCCTTGTTAATCAGATGTCTGTTCGGGACACATCTCGCACCAGCAAAATCAACGACTTGCAAGACCAAATTCCAAGAGGGTTCAACTGGGACAGCGCGCAGCCATCTATGCCAGAGTTTCCACCGCCGATCAGTCGTGTGACAGGCAGGTGATGGAGCTGGCTGCTTTCGCAGAACGCGGTGGTTATGAGGTGATAGGTATCTTCAAAGAAACGGCCTCGGGTGCACCCGCCAATCGTGTCGCCCGGAACCGAATTCTCGATCTGGCTCAGGCACGGCAGATAGATGCCGTCCTTGTCAGCGAGTTGTCCCGGTGGGGCCGCTCCACTCAAGACCTGTTGGACACTTTGAACAAGCTGGCAGGCTGGAAGGTTTCGGTCGTTGCCATGAGTGGTATGACTTTCGAGTTGGACACGCCGCATGGCCGGATGATGGCGACCATGCTGGCAGGAATTGCCCAGTTCGAACGCGACTTGCTCAGCGAACGCGTCAAATCAGGACTTGCCGCAGCCCGTGCGCGCGGCAAGAAGCTCGGGCGCCAACCCGGACAACGACCGAAATCCGACAAACTTGCACCGAAGGTCGTTCAAGCCGTGGCGGAAGGTCGTTCATACCGATGGATTGCACGTGATCTTGGCATCAGCAAAAACACCGTGCTCGACATAATGAAACGCCACAGGGAAAACTCTTAGGGTGTCATTCCGCCCCCAGCCGGAACAGACCCCACTGGTGGCTCGGGGATCGCGGCTGTGATGCAGACTGGTTCCGAGACGCATTGAAAGACAAAGGAATAAGCGCCTGCATTCCAGGTCGAAAGTAACGCAAGACAACCGTGAAGTATGACAAGCGCCGATATAAACGGCGCAACCGTATTGAGATCATGTTTGGTAGGCTCAAGGACTGGAGGCGCATAGCCACCTTCTTTAACTTGTTTCTGACACCTGCGGTTTATCGGGTTTTGGTACGCAACGGTCACCAACCCAATCAGTGACTGAGTGGGCGATCGGACATTTGAGATTCAGCACATACGGCGGCTTGGTTATGCGCCACATACGCGCTTGGTCGTCTCACCAACAACGGTAGCCTACATTGGGCCTTATCGCGCCTAACGGGCTGAATAACAACTCACCGCAACCGCTCTTGCGAAACCGGGTCGAAGAACATGGCCTTGCCCAGTTCGATCGCAATCGCGACATTGCCCCCTGGCGTTCCGACAGTATTTTCCCGTGTTTCCACAATGATCCGCTCACCGGTCGCCGCGACAAGATGGCTATAGGTTACACCGCCCAATTGTTCGGTCAGGTCAAGGCTTAGCGATGCCTGGGTATCCTCTGTCACCGACACATGGTGCGGTCTGAAGCCCACAACAACGTCGCCACTGCTTTTGGAATTGATTTCGGCAGGGATTTCCAAATTGCCCAGGGCCGGAATTCGCACCTTTCCGCCGTCCAAAACACCGTCGAGGAAGTTCATCGATGGCGTGCCGATGAAACCGGCAACAAATACATTGCAGGGGTTTTCATACAGCTCTAACGGGGTTCCTACCTGTTCGATCCGACCTGCGCGCAATACCACGATTTTGTCGGCCAGCGTCATGGCTTCGACTTGATCATGGGTGACATAGATCATAGTCGCGTCAATTTCCTTGTGCAGCCGGGCCAGTTCCATCCGCATCTGTACCCTGAGTTCTGCATCAAGGTTGGACAGAGGTTCATCAAACAAGAACACCTCGGGTTTTCGAACGATCGCCCGACCGATGGCAACGCGCTGGCGCTGACCGCCTGACAACTCTTTGGGCTTACGGTCCAGCAACTCGTCCAATTGCAGGATTCTGGCCACTTCAGCCACTTTTTTGCGGCGCTCGGCTTTTGGGATCCCTTCCATACGCATCGAGAACGCCATGTTCTCGGCCACGCTCATATGCGGGTATAACGCATAAGATTGAAAAACCATCGCGGTCCCGCGCTTTGACGGCGATATGTTTCTCATGGATTTCCCGCCAATGCGGATGTCGCCCTTGCTGAGCGTTTCCAGACCGCAGATCATTCGAAGCGCGGTCGACTTCCCGCAGCCGGACGGGCCGACAAAAACGACGAACTCACCATGTTCGACTTCCAGGTCAATGCCGTGAATCACCCGGGTTCCCGCATAATTCTTTTCGACGCCAATGAGTTCTAGGTTAGCCATTCTTTCCTCTATTCTTGCGGGCAAACGTTTGCGGATGAACTGCGCGGGATTTCGTATCCGGGGGAGTAGCGGGCGCCGAAACCCCGCGCAGGTGCGGCTCTAGCTCAGCCAGAACCGAGTGGTACGCAGGTATTGCAGGGGCACGGGATCGTCGCTCCATTCGTGATACGAAACCGCGATTGAACCATCAGGGTTTTGAACCACGCTGGGATACCCGATATGCTGGTACAGCCCAGGGTGGTTCGGATCGATGGTCCCGGCATTATAACCCTCGGTGTCGTTATCCCCGCCAAGGCTGGATGTCGGTTTCGAGCTTTCCGAGCGGGTTGGCAAGCCGCCCTCACGGATGATGAACTCATCCTTTACATCCCATGTGACACCATCCTCGGAAATAATGCCGCGCACCCCATAGGACGGGCGACGATAGCCATATACCATCAGGTAGCGCCCATCCTGCAGCGGAATCAGCTCTGGCGGATAACCCCAGATGTTCGTCCATTTGGGCGGTGTCCAAGAAAACCCGTCATCTTCCGAGATGGTCATAACCATGTTCTTGGCGTCACCGCTTGGATTGACATGGGTACGCATGAAGCAGACCAGACGACCGTCTTTCAGGCGCAAAATGTCTGGCTCTTCATAGTCAATGATTGCTGCCGGGTCATAGGCCAAGGTGGAGTAGTATTCCCAGTTGTCCCCGCCGTCATCCGACCGCATGAGAGCCGAACGTGTGGCTTCGTTTTCACCTTCTTCGCCATATCCGCGAATACGCCCATACAGCCCCATTAGGATACCACCATCCGGCAACTGCCAGCAGCCCGACCGGCAGCCGCCGTGTTTCATCGGACGCACATTAACCGGGATCGGAGACGACCATGTCTGTCCGCCGTCCTTGGATTTTACAACATAGGTTCCCAGCCAACTCTGCAGCTTGAACGCCCAGGTCCAGTCGCCCCATTCCTTGGTGTTTGGTGCACCACCCCAAGAGGGTTGCGTGGGCTTTTGACCTCGTTTGAAAAACCCGGTGATCGCGAAGTTGACGAGCAGGGTGCCATCGTCGAGTTCACAGATACCTGCGTCCCAGTTGCCAGTGGTGTCAGACCAGTCGACAATGACACTCGGCTCACCCCAAGTCTGTCCGCCGTCGGTTGACTTGACCATCATCGAACGTCCGCTGTCATGGTGGAACGGGTAACGTTCCTCATTGTAGACGGCGACCAGATCACCATTCTTAAGCACGCGTGCCATCGTCTGATTGACGCAATGCTCAGGATGTTTGACCATTGTGTGATGGGTAATATCCTTGATTGGACTCATTTCCTCACTTTTCCTTCTAAGTTGATGGAGGGCCATGGATTGCAAAACGCGCACGCCGTCAGAGGCGAACACCTATGTTCTTGATTTTCAGGTAATTCCTGATGCCGGGAAGGCCGCGTTCACGCCCAATCCCGCTGTTTTTTTCACCGCCGGTTGGTGCCTGTAAGCCACCGATGAACCAGCCATTGATCCAGACCGAACCTACATCGAGATGCTTGCTCAGCGAGATCGCGCGACTGACATCTCTGGTGTAGATCCCGGCAACCAGCCCAGTGTCGAGCCGGTTGATTGTCGTGGTCATCTGCGCGTCAGTATCAAACGTGTGAACCGTTGCGATGGGACCGAAAACCTCGTCAATCGCAAGGGGGTGATCCAGTGGCACATCGTCGAAAACCATGGGCTGCACAAAAAACCCAGGCTTCAGGTAATCGACGCTTTGGCCGCGAATGCAGGGTTTCATGCCTTCTGCGGCTGCGCGTTCTATATAACCGCTGACCTTGTGTAGGTGATCTTCTGACACAAGCGGTCCGATGTCCGGGTCATTCTCGGGGCGGTCAATCGAAAGCGTCTGGATCTTGTGTTCAAGAAGCGCCAGGAACTCGTCCTTGATGCTACTGTGCAGCAGATACCATGACGCCGAAGAGCAGACCTGGCCCGCGTTGGCGAAAGTGGCCTCCAACGCGTCGGTCGTGGCGCGGTCAAGGTCTGCGTCGGCCATCACGATCATCGGATTCTTGCCGCCCAGCTCCAGTACACAGGATTTGATGTGTTCGGCCGCATTTCTGTAAACGCGCCGTCCGGTTGTGACCGATCCCGTGAAGGTAACAGACCGGACCAGGGGATGATTGGTCAGGGGTTCTCCGACCTCTGGCCCGGTTCCGGTGACGACGTTCAACACACCAGCGGGCAGCCCTGCATGAAGGCAAATTTCCGCCAGTGCCAACGCGGTAAGGGGTGTTTGTTCCGCAGGCTTCAGAACCGCTGTGCAGCCCGCCGCCAAAGCTGGCGCAACCGATCGGGCCGCCATGCCCAGAGGAAAATTCCACGGGACGATATGGGCGGTGACACCGACAGGCTCGGGCTGGGTATAGTCAAGATACTCGTCGCCCAGCGGGATGGCGCTGCCTTCCATTTTATCGGTTGCCCCCGCGTTGTAACGGAAACAGTCCACCACGCCTTGAATATCGCCGCGTGCGGCAGAGATCGGCTTGCCACTATCCAGGCTTTCCAGACGGCTGAGATGTCCAAGTTCACTTTCGATCGCGTCGGCAATTTTGTTGAGGACCCGACCCCGTTCGAAAGGAGTCAGGTCGCCCCACGGCCCGCCTAGCGCGGCATCCGCAGAGACACAGGCACTGTGAACGTCGGCAGCATCGCACCGCGGGACGGTCACGATGACCTCTTCTGTTGAAGGGTCCACCGTTGCCATCTTGCGCCCCGAGGTCGCCTCATGGCTGAACCCATCCACAATCACTTTGTCCGGGAGACGCGACAGAAACTTGTTTTGAGGGTCCAACTCACTCATGATTTCACGCTCCCTTGCGAGATACCTTGGATGAAGTATTTCTGAAGGAAGAAGAACAGGACCAGACTGGGAATGGACAGAACTGTTACCGCGGCCATAGAAACCGAGAACCCTTCAAGCTGGGTATGTGTGCCAACCACAGGAGCGAACTGGGCAACACCAACGGGCAGCGTCTTCATGGATTCATCGAATGTTACCAACAGCGGCCATAGGAAATTGTTCCAGTTCAGGGTGAAGATGATAACGGTCGCGGCAATGGCAGGGGCGCGCGCCAGAGGCAGGGCCACCAGCCAGAATATCCTAAACGGTCCGGCACCATCCATTCTTGCGGCTTCTTCTAGTTCACGGGGGAACGTCAGAAAGAACTGGCGGAAGATATAGACACTGAACACATTCGCGACCGTTGGCAGGATCAACGCCTGATAGGTACTGGCCCAGCCGACCTTGATGATCGCCAGCAACAGTGGGACGACAGTTACCTCTGCCGGGATCATCAACGATGCTATGAACAGCGCAAAAAGCAGCCCGTTGCCCGGAAAGCGCATCCTGGCCAGCGCGTAGCCTGCCATCGCTCCGAAAAACACGCAAAGCCCGGTCGAAACAGTTGCCTGGATAATGCTGTTGAGCCCCCAGCGTAGAACCGGGTATTCGAAAACCTTGCGGTAGTTCTCGAGCGTCCAGACCCTCGGAAGCCACTCGATATCTTCAGTCAGAACATGTTCGGGCAGCTTGAAGGATGTGGAAACCATCCAGATGAACGGCATGGCCCACAGGAAGACAACAAACATTCCTATCAGCCAAACGGCAACATCGCTTAACTGCGGACTGCCATTGCGGAAGGCAAAAACCCTGGGAGCATCAAACATCTTCATTTCAGGCCCTTTCTCTGACGACGAGGCGAAGCAGGACCGTTATGAGAACGATCAGGATGAAGAGGATGATCGCGACGGCGGACGCATAGCCAAAGGTGTTCCGCACGATCGCGGCCTGGTAGATGTAGTGGATGGGGGACGCCGATGACCCCGCCGGCCCACCATTTGTCATGACGTAGACTTGGCTGAAAATCCTGAGCGTGGAAATCAATTGCAGGGTAACCACCATCGAAATCACTGGTCGCATCAAAGGAAGTATTATGAAGAACAGACGTTGAACCTTATTCGCCCCGTCGACTCTTGCGGCTTCGATCAGGTCTTTCGGGATATCCTGCAGAGCGGCGAGGAACAGGATGAACGCCAGCCCGGTGTCCCACCAGATCGATGCGATGCTGACGCCTACCAACGACCATTCCGTCGATGTCAGCCATTTGATATGGCTGATGCCAAGATAACTAAGATAATGATTTATCAGGCCATATTGGGTATCCAGCAGCCAAACCCAGATCAAGCCGATAACGGTTGCCGATACAACATAAGGGGCAAAGAAAAACGTGCGCGCGATGGACGATAATGGCCACCTTTGGTTGACAAAAAGCGCCGCCAACAGCCCGCAGATGCTGACCCCGGGAACGATGATCAAACCGTAGAACAGAACGTTCTTGAAGGCGTTGATGACCCATTCATCGTGCAAGGCTTCGCGGAAATTATCCAACCCGACCCATTGTGGCGCGCCGATGATGCTCCATTCCGTGAACGCAATGTAGCCACCGAACAACACGGGCATGATGTTGAATAATAAGAACGGAATCGTGAAGAAGGCGACAAACGCATACCCTATGCGATCGATCCTTACCGTTTCACCCATATTTAGACGTGCCGATACGTGATCTGGCATGTCAATCTGTCTCGCTTCGGCCATCTGTGTTCTTCTGCTGTTTCAGGTTTAAGAGAGCGCGGCATCGAGGTCGGTGGCTGGTTACAACCCCCGGCCCCAATTGGCTGGCGTTTTATCAGCCTTCGTCGAGGCCTTTCTGCCAACGTGCTGCCAGCTGTTCCATGGCCTCGGCTGGCGACTTCTGTTTTGCCCAGACATTCTCCAGCGTCGACGCCAGGAAGTTTCCGCCCGAATAGATCGTGAACTCGGGACCTGCCACGACCGGGATTTCGGGGATTGTGGCAATCTTCATTCCATCGACAAACGCGCCGCGAATGTCCCAAGGATGCCCGGTTGTCTTGTAGTCCGGCCGATCCAGTATCGAACGTCTCGGCGCGGCACCGCGTCCAACAGTCGTCCAGAGGAAACTGTTATCCGACAACCACTTCACCGCCTCCATGGTCGCAGCATACCGTTCTTCGTCCTGCTGCTTATAGAACTCCAAACCACCCATCTCGAAATAGGTTCTTTGGGTCCCGCCGATATTGGGCATTTCATAGGTGCGGAAGTTTACACCCTGTTTGACATACCCGTTCAGCGTCCACGGGCCGGTCCAGAAGATTGAACCATTCCCGGTTCCGAACGCCTTGTAGCGGTCGGTGACATCGCGAGTAGAAACGCGATATTCATCGAACAGTGCCAGAACCCACTCCATCGCGGCGATACCGGCCTCGGGGTTCACGGCGGCAGTTTTCAGGTCGTCGCTTGCCCGTTGGAAGCCCATCTGCTCGGCAACGATACCCCAGGTGACCGTCGGCTGAACGCCGGAACCAGTCATCAGAATGCCCGAACGGGAAACGTTGTCGCCGTCGAACTTGGTCATTGCCTGACCCCATTTGACCAACTCTTCCCCTGTGGTTGGGAAGGCATCCGGGTCCAAACCGGCTTCAAGAACGTGGTCGACATTTACCTCAGGCTGCAAGCTCATGAGGTCCATCGGAACCATGTACATCTCGTCGCCGTATTTCGGGTACCTGGCTGCCTTTACTGAAGAGTCGGTAAAGTCGGCCAGATCCAGCCCACTATCCCGGATCAGGGCATCCAACGGCACGGTTACACCGTCCCGCGCCAGCTGGGCCCCTTTACCAGCGGTGCCCCAACCAAAGTCCGGGGCTTGGCCCGTCGCCGTGGCGGTTAGAACCTTGGTCGTGTACTGCTCCTCAGGGACCAGTTCCATTTTGATCTGAATGCCTTGGCCTTCGTGGGCCTGATTGAATGAATCAATCATTTGGGCCCAGACTTCGCCATCAGATGCCGCGAGCCAGCTCCAGTGAACAAGCTCGATCGGTTTGTTGAATGCAAAAGCTTTGGAAGCGATGAGCGGTGTCGCAAGCGCAGCTCCGGACGCTGCCGTCGCAGTCTTCAAAAAGGTCCTACGGTCAACCCGCGACTTCGTGCGTGACATATATTTCTCCTCCTTGTTGCCTCGAAATCTTGGTTCTCCTGCAAAAGGAGTTATCAACATTTCGCCATTGAATAATGTGGCCGGTCGCGGCATCAATCGTTTACTGTGTGCGGCGATGGATTGATAATTTCCGACAAAAGGGTGCGAATCAATGATGAAATTAGGGAATCACAGGTCCTACGGTTATCGCGATATAGGTATCTTTCTGGCTCCTCAGTATGCGCTATACGCGCTTATTCCGATTATCGAGTTGCTTCGGGTTGCAAACCAGACTGCGGGAAAACGCCTGTTCAACTGGACCTTTATTTCCGAAGATGGTGGCCCGGTCGAAGCCGGCGCCGGGATGACTCTGAACTGCAACGCGAGTATTCATTCGGGCTTTGCCTACGACCTTGTGCTTGTACTGTCAGGAAATGACGCTGTTTCATACCTTTCTGGGAAATTAACCGCTTGGCTACAAGGGCTTAATCGGCACGGAGCGCTGATAGCGGGCGTAGATACGGGCGCTTTCGCACTTGCGGAAGCAGGGCTTCTGAATGGGAAACGGGCGACATGTCACTGGGAGGCAGAACCAATCTTTCTGGAAAGGTACCCGAACATCGATTTCGTTGAACGAAGGTACATTATTGATCCGCCAATAATGACATGTGCAGGTGGAATTGCAGCGCTGGACATGATGCTTGAATATCTTTCAAGAGAACAGGGACCAATCCTGGCCTCACAGGTTGCAAATGGGTTTGTTTACCCAAGTCCTTTCACCGGAGACGGACCACAGCGCTTGTCGCCTGAAGCCCATAAGCCCTCGGCCAAAAACGATCAAAAGAATGCGGTGCTAAATACGATTTCGTTGATGGAAGAAAGCATTGAAACTCCGCTTTCAGTACAGGAAATCGCTGAGAAGGTCGGAATTTCAAGACGAAACCTTGAACGCCAATTCAAACGCGCAACGCGTTCAACAATTGCACAATATTACCTGCGTGTCCGACTGGAACGCGCCCGGGAGATCCTGTTTTACAGTGAAATGGCCGTTTCCGAGATTTCAATTATCTGCGGTTTTAGCTCACCTGCCGTTTTTGTCCGGACCTTCAAGTTGCACTTTGGGACAACGCCAGGTTCGTTCAGATTAAGCCATTCTGCCACAGAGATGGCACGTTTTCGCTCTCATGTGACCTGGACGTTGGCCGACTCAGCCAACCACAGCGGCTGATTCGGGGCGAATTGTACGCAAAATGCAAACTGCCTGGCGCTTATTGCAAATCCAACGCCGGCGAGATTTGAATACGATTGGGCATCTTTACTCGGGCTGAGCCGCTTTGGCGTCGCCGGAAATTCTAATGTCAAAAGGGAAACAGCCGTGTCCAATTTGAATAACTACTCCGAGCTTCGGACAAAGCTTGAAGGTTGCTATGTTACCATTCCTACACCATTTCACGACAACGCTAATCTTGACATAAATTTCGAGGCACTGCGTGCCTACGTTCGGTTTTTGCTGGATTCAGGGTTGAACGCGGATTACGCAACATTTCTGGCCGGCGGTGCCGCAGGTGATTTTTCGACAATGACCTTTGACGAGCGTTGCGAGGTCGTCCGAGTTGTTGTGGACGAAGCAGGCGGGAAAGTCCCGATTGCAATGGGCGCGCAGACCGCCAGCACTCTGGAGCTGGTTCGGTTGGCCAAAGCGGCTCAAGACATCGGCGTTGATTTCATCCAGGTATCCTGCCCCTTTTACTTTTCCCACACCGAAGCCGATTTCGAAGAATATGTGCGGGCTGCGGCCGAGGCCGCACCGAATGTAGGCATTATCCTATATAACACCTTCTGGACCAGTCAGAGCCTGAGTTTTGGCATGATCGAACGGTTGTCGGATCTGCAGAATATCGTGGGGTTGAAATGGGCCGCGCCGCGCACAGACGCGATGGAGTTCGAAGACGTGTGTTCGACATTCTCTGACCGTTTCACGATCATCGACAACAACCTGTTCTTCGGCATGAGCGCGACACCAGCACTGGGTGCGAAAGCCTTCGAGGTACATCACTGCAACTTCTGGCCAGAATGGGGCATCAAACTGATAGATGAAGCCCGCGCCGGAAATTACGCGGAAATCACCAGAATGCTCGTTGAAGAAGGCAAGCCTTTCTACAAACTATGGATGGAAATCGAAAACAACTTTACCAGCGGCGACGGATACCTGGACAAACTTTGTATGGAGCTTGTCGGACTACCTTCGAGCCGTTGTCGCCCGCCGACCCGCGATGTCCGGGATGACTATCGTGCTGCAACCAGAAAAATGATGGATGAGATCGGCGTACCGCGCCTATCCGCCAGTTGACCCCCTCGCCACTAACCAGCCCCCTTCGCGTTAGGAGAAAGCCATGAGCCTAACCCTCGAGCAAACCACCACTATTGCCGACAACCTGAACTATGCGACACAGGCGTTTATCGATGGAAGCCTGTGTGATGCTGCCGACCAGACAAAATTCATAACGATGAACCCGGCCACGGGTGCGCCGTTGTGTGAGGTGGCCCATTGCAAGGGCGCGGATGTGGACGCAGCGGTCAAAGCCGCCCGGCGCAGTTTTGACGATGGCGGATGGTCGCGTCGCGCCCCGGAAGAACGCAAGGAGGTGCTGCTTAAACTGGCATCCCTTGTGCGCGAGAACGCGCATGAACTGGCAGTTCTGGAAAGCCTGGACAGCGGCAAAACCATCACCGATTGCCTGCATGAAATCGGTAACGAGGTCGCCGATTTCTTTCAGTGGTACGGAGAGTTGGTCGACAAGACCTTTGGCAAAGTCGTGCCAACCGGTGAGGATGCGCTGGGGCTGGTGGTGCGGGAACCGGCGGGTGTCGTGGGGCTGGTGCTGCCCTGGAACTTCCCTTTGCTAATGGCGGCCTGGAAACTGGCGCCTGCACTTGCGGCGGGATGTTCCTGTATCGTCAAGCCCGCCGAGCAGACGCCGCTAACCGCGATACGTCTAGCGGAACTGGCACAACAGGCCGGGGTTCCCGACGGGGTTCTGAATGTCCTGCCCGGGCTGGGTGAAACAACAGGGCAGGCAATCGGTCGCCATCCTGACATCGATATTGTTTCGTTCACCGGGTCGACCGAGGTTGGCGGTTACTTCCTGCGCTATGCCGGTGAAAGCAATCTTAAAGGCGTTGGTCTGGAAATGGGTGGCAAGAGCCCGTTCATCGTTCTCGATGATGCCGCGTTGGATGACGATTTGATCGAGCATGCCGCGACTTCGGCGTTTTGGAACGGCGGTCAGAATTGTTCGGCCAACATGCGCCAGCTTGTGGATCAGAAAATCGCGGATGAGTTTGTCCACAAAGTGACTGAACGAGCCAATGCATACACCGTTGGCAATCCGTTGGATCCCGCAACGGATATCGGTGCGATGGTTACCCAGGAACATATGTCGCGGGTTACGGGTTACATCGATGCTGGTAAGGCAGAAGGTGCCGTGCTCCAAACTGGCGGTCAGAAGGACGGTGATGGTTATTTCGTGACGCCAACTGTATTCTCTGGGCTTACACCGGACATGACCATTGCGCGCGAAGAAATTTTCGGCCCCGTTCTGGGTGTTTTACCTGTCAAAAACCTGGATGAGGCGCTGCACGTGGCGTCCGATTCTGAATACGGTTTGCATGCAACCGTTTTTACCAAAGACATCGACAAGGCTCTGAATCTGGCACACCGATTGCCGGTCGGAACGGTATCGGTAAACGGTTTTTCGGAGGGGGATATCAAAACCCCATTCGGGGGCTTCAAGAAATCGGGGTCCTTGTCCCGTGACAACGGCACTGAGGCGATGGAACAATATCTTCAGACCAAGACAATCTGGATCAACCGGGGTGCTGCGACTTGACGTGTATCTCTGTGTGTTTGGATCTTTCAAAGGACCAATTGGATCGTTTGCAGGGTGCGGTCGGCAACGCGGTACTTGTCAGCGCCACAGATCTGCATCGGTGTGAGGTCGCCTTTGGAAATCCGCCAGCCGATGCGGTGGCAGGGGCCAACGCCCTGCGCTGGATACAGTTGGAATCTGTCGGGTACGGAGAATATCTGGATATTGATTGGGCAACGCTTGGGGAAACAATAACGCTGACAAACCTGGCGGGCTTTTTTGCCGATCCGGTGGCCGAGACAGCTCTGTCGGGCATTCTGGCGCTTTATCGCGGGATTGACGAACTTGTTCTGTTACAGGCGCAAACCAAATGGGTCGGAGACCCGGTCAGAACCGGACTCAGAACTCTGCGGGGTGCACATGTCGTATTGATCGGCGGAGGGAGCATCAACCAGCGACTGACCGAACTGCTTGCACCTTTCGAATGCAAAATATTAGCCGTCAGAAGTTCTACACCGCTGGAAATTCTGGATCAGGCGCTGTCATCAGCGGATGTTGTTGTTGCGGCCGTGCCGGACAACCATCAGACGCGCGGGTTGTTCGATCACGATCGCATCGGACGATTGAAGCCGAGCGCCATGTTTGTAAATTTGGGACGTGGAAGCCTGGTTGACGAGGCCGCGCTGGCCGAAGCGTTGCGACACCGGCGCATTTTCGGTGCAGTGCTGGACGTGACCATAGACGAACCGCTGTCGGCGGATCATCCGTTCTGGACCACGCCCAACACCCTATTGACCCAACATACTGGTGGCGGAACCACCGATGAGCTGGATCGTAAGATCGATCTGTTTCTCGACAATCTCACCCGCTACCGCTCTGGCAAACCACTGTTGAACGTGGTCGACATACAACGAGAAGTCTAATGTCTAATAAAATTGCGAATGTCCGCTGCATCCTGCTCAGCTCTCCTTACGCCGACGCGGATGATCCGGAAATCAAGGAATGCTTTCCCAACGGTCCCAAACGTACCATCGGGATGGTAGAGGTCACACTCGAAGACGGAACAACCGGGATCGGCGAAGGCTATCTGGCCGTGTTCGCCCCGCTTGTGTTCAAATCCATTGTCGAGCTTTGCACCCCGCAAGTGATTGGAAAAGACGGGTTCGATATTGCCGCACGGGTGCGCGATCTGCGTTCATTGTGCGACTACTGGTCGTTGCAAGGTGCTGCGCGACACGTCATTGCAGCGTTTGAAATCGCTTTGCAGGACGTCAAGGGCAAGAGCCTTGGAAAACCCGTCTATGACCTGCTTGGCGGTGCCAAATCGGACTCTATTCCCATCTATGGCTCTGGCGGGTGCTGCGATGCGAAAGAGCAATTCATTCGCGAACTGGACCTGCTGGATAGCCTTGGCATCAAAACCTATAAGATGCGGGCCATCAAGACCGATATCCTGCGCACTGTCTGGGTTTTGGAACAGGCCGGAAAACGCGGCATCCAGGTTGGTGTCGATATGTGTCAGAACCTCGCAGACCCCCCGCAGGAAGTCGATGAAGTCGTGGCGTATATCGAAGCGGTTCACTCCCGTACCGATCAGAGAATAATCTTCGTCGAAGAGGCGATTGGTCCCGACGCGCCAGAGGGCTTCAAAGCCTTGAGACAGCGCACCGATGTTCAGGTTTGCGGAGGAGAAATCATCACCACCCCGAAAGAGATGATCGAGCGTATCAACAATGACGTTTATGATTTCGTGCAGCCTGATGCGTCGGTAATGGGGGGCATCTCAGCCGTCATGGATGTTTTTGCAGCGGCGAACGTTAAAGGCACCGACGTAGTAGTCCATGCTTGGGGCGGGGCGGCTGCAATCATGGCGAGTTACCATGCAGCGTTCGCCGCCGACGGCAAGCTGGTAGAATTCCCAATGCTGGATTTCCCGCTGGGCCGAGAGATGATGGGCGATCAGGGAAAAATTGTTGACGGAAAACTCTTACGCCCGTCTGCACCTGGTTTGGGGTTGGAACTTACGGCAGATATGGAAGCACGATATCCGTTCGATGAAACGGCGGTCTATTCCTGTGCGCTGATCGATTTTGGACCCCCACCGGACAGCTATTGGAGCAAAGACTGAAATGGCAGCGCAAACCCATCTGAAATGAGAGCAAAATGGCCCTGAATGGTAAACACTTGATCGCCGGAGAATGGATCGGAGGGTCCGAGACGTTCTGCAACGAGCCCGTTGACGGACCCGCAGACAACTTCTTTCGCGGAACTGAAGAACACGTGAACCAGGCGGCGGTAGCTGCCGAAGATGCATTTTGGTCATATGGCTATTCGACTTGCAATGACCGAGCGTGCTTTTTACGCACTATCGCTGATGAAATCGAAAGCCGCAGTCAAACCATTATCTCGATGGGTGCCCAGGAAACGGGCCTACCTAAAGCCCGACTAACTGGCGAACTTGGGCGAACCACAGGGCAACTGCGGTTATTCGCGAACCACATCCAAAACGGTGTATATCTTGATCGTCGTCACGACGAGGCCCTGCCTGATCGTACACCACTACCACGCGTCGACCTGAAGATGGTGCAGCGCCCGATTGGCCCTGTGGCGGTCTTTGGTGCATCCAATTTTCCGTTGGCGTTTTCAACCGCGGGCGGCGATACAGCAGCGGCCCTGGCCGCAGGCTGCCCGGTTGTTGTCAAAGGGCATTCAGCGCATCCCGGCACTGCTGACATTGTCGCACAGGCGGTTGAAGCCGCGATTACCAAATATTCGATGCATCCCGGCGTTTTCAGCCAGATTCAAGGCGGCAATAGATCGGTCGGATATGCATTGGTCACGCACCCAAACATCAAGGCAGTCGGTTTCACAGGTTCCTTGGCCGGAGGGCGTGCCCTGTTCGATCTATGTGCGTCCCGTCCCGAACCAATTCCGTTTTTCGGTGAATTGGGATCGATAAATCCCGTCTTCATTTTGCCAAACGCCTTGTCGTCTCGTGGCGAAAAAATTGCCCGGGACTGGATAGCCTCACTAACTCTCGGCGCGGGGCAGTTTTGCACCAACCCCGGCATAGCCATCATTGTTGAAGGCCCGGATGCAGACCGTTTTGCGGCAACTGCAGCTCAAGCGCTGTCGCAAGTTGGTGAGCAAATCATGCTCAGCGAAGGTATACTGAATGCCTATCGGCGTGGTTGTCAGCGCCTGACGGATATCGCTGGCATTGACGTGTTGCACCAAGGTCCTAGCGGGCTTTTGTACCAGGCGACATTCGGGGATTGGATGACCCATGAAACGCTTGGTGAAGAAGTTTTTGGCCCCTTTGGCGGGATTGTTACGGTTTCGTCTGTTGATCAGGCGCTTGATTTCGCCCGCAAATTGGACGGACAACTCACTTGCACCCTTCAATTGGATGAGGACGACCTAGCAGTTGCTGCGAAGTTGCTGCCGGTACTGGAACGAAAAGCAGGAAGAGTGCTCGCGAATGGCTTTCCGACTGGTGTCGAGGTTTGTGATGCCATGGTACATGGGGGCCCCTATCCAGCATCGACAAATTTCGGGGCGACATCTGTCGGCACTCTGGCCATTCGCAGGTTCCTGCGACCTGTTTGCTATCAAGATATACCGGCGCAGTTATTGCCGAATGAATTTTCGGCAAATTAGCATACAAAATGGTTCCAGAATTCGAAGTTGTAGAGCACAGAACCCTCTACTCCGAACCCTACGCATATTGCGCTCATCCTCACACCGTCCAATTCGCCTCTGGTCGGTGGCTGCTTGTTTTCAATCGGGTGCCGAAACGTGAGTACCTGCTCCACCCACCGCAAGACCCCCTTTACGCCAATTATGTCATGCGATCTGATGACGAGGGTGCATCTTGGTCGGCTCCGGAACCTGTACCCCATTTCGGATGGACCGGCACCGAATGTGCGGGCCTGACCGTTCTCGGTGGCGACACCGTTCTTCTAAATCAATGGAAGTTTGATTGGTATCCAGCATCGACGGTTGAAGCTGGGCAAGCAAACGACATTACCGCAACTCCCGCGCAGATTGCTGAGTCTTTAAAAATCTCCCCCGAGATATCGCAATGGTCTTGTCCAGACGAAGACCCCCGAAGCCATTTCCCGTGGTACCGTGGGCGTGGGAGTATGTGGGTTCGTCTTTCCCATGACGCAGGGACGACTTGGGATCAGGCCACATCCGTAGACGTATCTCCACTTCAGGGCGCCTATGGAATGCGCGGAGGTCAATTGCTTGAAGACGGGTCAATTTTCCTGCCGCTGAGCGACGTTCCAGACTACAAAACTGTTTATGGAATTAAGTCATTTGATCAGGGGAGGACCTGGTCCAAGCCAATTGTGATTGCGCGCGGGGACGGATGTGCTTTCGAGGAACCCGCAGGTTACGTTACCAGAAATGGCCGCCTGGTTTTGCTGATCAGAGAGTCCGATAGCAGAACGCTTTACAGAGCGCACTCTGATGATTGCGGCGCAACGTGGTCCGAACCGTCACCTTTGGGTTTGCCAGAGTTTCCGGCCCATGCCTTCCGACTGCGCTCGGGGCGGCTGGCAATGGTTACGGGTCGGCGAGTTCCACCATATTCGATCCAAATGTATGTCGCCTCGGATGATGACGAAAGCTTTGACTTTTCAGCGCCAATCGTCGTGCGGGCTCTACCCAACCAGGACGCGGGATACCCTTCTGCATGCGTCATGAAAAACGGTGATGTTGCGGTTTTTTACTACGCACGCCTGCACGAAGCTGGCCCGACGGCCATCCATCAAACCATTTTGAGACCTTCGTGCGTCAATTGAACGTGAGATATAACGAGTACTCTTTCATCGTTCCGTTTCACGTTTAATCGTGACGCCCGACAGGCGGATCTGTTGCAAACTTTTGCGATTGACGCTTATGGAGATTGCGAGTGAATGGCTGCCGGTAAAATTAAGTCGAAAGCCAATTCATGATCTCTTTCAAAGGTGCACAGTATCCGAAATATGTGATCCTATTCGCAGTATTCTTCTATGTTCGATACGGCGTGTCATACCGGGATCTGGAAGAAATCATGGCAGAACGCGGCGTATCGGTTGATCATACGACACTGAACCGTTGGGTGACACGATACTCAGGCGCAATTGCTGATGTAGCGCGCCGCAGGAAAGGACCATGTGATCGCTCCTGGAGAATGGATGAGACTTACATCAAGGTGAAGGGTACGTGGGTCTATCTCTATCGGGCCGTCGATAAATACGGCAAGACGCTTGATTTCATGTTATCACCACGTCGAAACAAGCCTGCCGCGACGAACTTCTTCGCTCGGATGCTGGAGGTCAATGGTTTGCCACGGAAGATTGTCATCGACAAAAGCGGAGCTAACACGGCTGGCATCAAGGCCATAAACAAGATGCTGAAAGGCTTTGGTTGCCCGATCCCGATTGAGATGGTCAGGCGGAAATACCTGAACAACATCGTGGAACAGGACCATCGTTTCATCAAGAGACGCATCCGGCCAATGCTAGGGTTCAAGGCGTTTGCTTCAGCGGCGGCAACCCTCGACGGAATCGAAGTGGCGCACATGATCCGCAAAGGTCAAATCACGCCCGGACTCTGTCCATTTCTACAGTTCGCAGAACTGGCGGCCTAACCCATCGGCACAAAAGCGGGTTTCCGAACAACCGCAAACTTTGCAACGGAACCATTATTGTGGGGTTCATTTCCATGATTGGTACGGAAATCGGTGGGTTGTTTGTGACACCTCACATGCACGGTCGTGGCTTTGGCCGACAGTTGGTTGATCATGTCGTGGCCCAAAAAGGGCCGTTAACCGTTGAAGTCTTCAAAGACAACAAAATTGGATTGCCCTTTTACAAAAAATATGGGTTTTCAACCTTTGCAGAGGGTCTGTTTGAAGCGAGCGGGGATGAGACGTACAAGATGGCGATGCATAATGCGCCAAAACAGGAATCTGCGAACCACAAGCAGGCTTAATTTGCAATGAACACTTCATCTAACTCTACATTTGCAGAACTTGTAGAACAGCAAGTTCAGATGCTGAGCGCGGGGCGACCGTTAGACGCCTTTGACAGGTTTTTTGCCTCTGCGGGTAAGATGTACGCAAATGATGAGATTTTCGCAAAAGATGCAAATGAAGGCCGCCGCAAGCAGGAACCTTTTATTGCGTCTGCCAAAGCGATCCGTGGCGTCATCGTCGATTTACATATCTCTGAGGCTAATGAAATCTGTGTGTTTCGCAATCAAACTTCCTTTGAAGCATCAGATGGGCGATGGCATCAGATTGACGGGCTTTGTTGGCAACAATGGTGCAATGGGCGAATTTCGGAAGAGCGATATTATGATGGTGAAAAAATGAGGGACCTGATTTCTATTGGTATACTTTCGACGCCTGAGGCGTTCAGAAACGGGTTGCGGTCTTACTCATGAAGCGGGGGAACCGGTAGATTCGGTGCGGTTCGCGGATGTATCTGCAAAAAGCCAAACCATGCGGTCCAGAAACCAAAGCTTCGCTCCCATGGTTGCTACCAAACCAGTGAGGACCAGTCCCAAATCAAGTTGCCACAGGCCATAGATCAAAATTGCCAGCCCGACACCTGCGCCCCAGTTCAAAAGGCGCCCCATCTTTACATGATGCGCCGGAATAGGCGTGGCCGTTTTTGCCAGCCAAACCCGTTCGCCCAATACACCCTTGGTCATCCACGCGTCATTATGTGTGGGCGGGCGAAACAGTCGGGGATTGAGCCATGTCCAAAGAACAACCGCCGCAATCGGCCAAAGAGCATCCCATCCCAGCCAAACGCGACTCCAAATCGCCAGACTGAACAAGGGAAGAATGGTCATCCGGGTCCAACCACTCCACGGGTTCGAATGCTTGATCCAGGTCTTGTCATCCATCCCCAAATGCCGCTCAGCGAACTGTCCGATATCCATGTTAATACCCCTATCTTGACCGTTCAGATGAGCCGCTCATGGGTCTCGATTTTTACCGAAAGCCTTCAGTCACCCCTGTACCTAAGTTGGGCGCATCACGTGTTATAGAATGATTGCGACATTCACCGGACTGGTCGTGGCTTGGCCAACGTGACCAAAACACACGTTACATGAATGCCCTTAGAACCGTTCTCTCAAGAGGCGGTAGCACCAGAATGGCTCTTCAGTTTCGATCATCTTATTGAGACGGGCGGGTGAAAATCCGGTTGAGCGGCGTACAGCGCGCCCCATGTGGGACTGGTCGGCATAGCCTGCGTCGCTGGCAAGATCCGCAAGCGGTAATTGCGGGTTGGCAGTCTTGCGGTGATGAAGTGCATCCATCGCGACGGCAAATTCTATTTGCTGCCGTGATTGGCCGGTCCAACGACGAATATACCTTTCAAACGTGCGCATACTCTGTCCTGCCGACGACAGGGCGACTTTTGCGAAAAGATGACGTGACCAGTCGGTCAATCGATCAGAGCCCGTCCAATCGGACACCCCATCGCGATGCCGTCTCTTGGTCCAGCGAGGTGCAATAAATCCGCAAAAGCTTTGCCAGTTCTCATCTGCGTCTCCGTGCGGCGTGAAGGCCTGAAAGGCTGACATCAAGAACTCGGGCATCTGGGCCTTCGCGGGCTGGTCCGCCAGTGCCGCCCATGCATCGGGATAGAAAGCAACGGAGACAGCAAAAGCATCGGCCGGGCTCCAACTGACAATCGGTTGCGCCTGCGGCAGCGTGATGGAGAATTTCGGAAGTTTTGGTTTGGTCTTTGTGTCCGCGATGCTGACGCCGAGTGCCGTTAAGTGGAGGTTGCCTTCAATAATATATGTCGCCGTCACCAGAGGGGTCACCGGAAAGTAGTTGAAACGGTCGTTATCCGACAGCTTTGCGCCACGAATGTCACGCAAGACCGCCGCAGCAACACAACTGGCCAGCGCCTTGGGGGGCATCAATAACTTGGCCCTTGCTTGCAAATGATCATCTCTCATGTCGCAATTATTCTATATCGTGTGTCGCCTGCCTCGCTAGAGTTTGTTTGTTCTGCAAGCCAACGGGGTCATTATCAGCTTTGGTTCACTGATGGTCGCTTTGCAGTGTGAAGGGCGATCTGGACAGGCTTCATCAAGCGCAGGGAGGCGTAGAATGGCAGGCTACAACTACGACAACTTCTCATCTGAGGATTACGACTTTGACCAATCAACGGGCCCCGCGCCCGGAGAAAAGGCCCCGGATTTCGAAATAGAAACGGTGTCGGGCGAGAGAAGGAAGCTCCTCGATTTTGATGGCGAGTTTCTGGTCCTTGAGATGGGAAGCCTGACCTGCCCGCTCTTCCAGAGCCGAAGGGGTGCGATGGAGAGGCTTCACCCGACAAACCCACGCATATCCAGTGCTGTTTTGTATGTCCGAGAGGCGCATCCCGGCGCGGACATTCCGCAACACCGTAATCTTGAAGAAAAAAGGACCTGCGCGACGCGGCTGAGTGAGGAAGACGGTGAAACCCGCACCATCTTCATCGATAATTTCGATGGAGATGTGCACAAGGCATATGGCGGTATGCCCAACACGCTGTTCATCATCAACAAAAACGGCTGCGTGGTGTTCAGGGCGGAATGGAACAACACAGTCGCGACACGACGTGCAGTTGAGGCATTGCTCAGTGATCAAGCCATCGTGCCAAAGAGCTATTTTCGACCGGGTCTACCGAGCGTGACCCTTCGCACCTTAAAGCGCGCTGGCCAAGGCTCACTGGCAGATTTCCTCAGCAGTTTTCCGTCGATGTTATGGAATAACCTGATCAAACGAAATCTGCGTGTCCTGTTTAATCGACGGCCCGTTCTCGGGCGCGACACGGCAT
Organism: Ruegeria sp. EL01; assembly: GCF_900313035.1. Taxonomy (GTDB): domain Bacteria; phylum Pseudomonadota; class Alphaproteobacteria; order Rhodobacterales; family Rhodobacteraceae; genus Ruegeria. The sequence goes on from NZ_OMPS01000001.1 coordinate 224,097, forward strand.
GCTGAGAGCTTTTCTCTACCTGCTTGGAGGAATATTTCTGCTGGGTCCGATTATCATCTGGGCGCTGATGTCATCGATGAGCTGCGCCTATGTTACGGCTGCACAAACCTGTTCGATACGCTGGAGCAGCTTTCTGAATCCTGAATTTTACACGCTCTCTGCGGTTCCCTGGTTGATTGGAGTGGTTTGTGTGGTCGGTGCAATCCGGCTGAAACCGTCACCTGACCTGAAAGACGAAGGCCGCGAAGGATGAGGAGATTGGTCGCGCATATCTGGCAGTATGAATTCGTTTGGCGTTTGAGAAAAGCATCAGGAACCGGGATTACCCGCAGTGCGTTGAACAACAAGATATCGTTGCTGAACAGAAAGAAATTCCCGGGCAGCGACGCCGCCGCTCGCTTCAACTGGATTCTTGCCGGAAGCCTGCATGCCGCGCACCTTTACTTTGAAGAAGAGGAGGGATTTGAACCTTCGCAGGCACGCGCCACCTCCAAACATGCCTTTGCGAGAACTGGGACTTGGGTAAGTCGGAGCCTGATTAAATTCTGGCTCTGGATAGAGCCGGACCCTTTTGCCGGCGTCGCGAGAAGGGGCGCAACCTCGCTCGCACAACAGATGTGGGGCGATGCCATGAGGCTTGAAGAGCGGCGCACAGTTGGTGTGATTTCCTGCTGCGTTCTGAAGTGCCCGTTCAACGAGTATTTTCAGACTTCGGGGCGCCCAGATATCACACCGACCATTTGTGAATGGGACGCTGCTTGGATGATTGCAGTCAGGCGGTCGAAAAGACCGATAAATGTCGAGTTGAGAAGCACATTGGCGTCTGGCGATGCCTGCTGCGAGTTCGCGTTTGTAGATCCGCGTAAGAAGAACGTATCGTGACAGCCAAAGCAGTCATTGGCGCAGTCGCAGCGAATTTACGCTTTGTCCCGCGATCTGTAAGTTCGATCAGCGTTGGATTTTGCGCCTGCAGCGAATGTCCAGAAAGCGGGCTGCAACCGTAGAATCGTGGACCTGTGCCGGACGGCAGCTGTGGGCCGTGGGCGAAATGGTAAGGTAGGGCGCCTTCTCATCAAACTCGATATTTTCGAAGGACAGCTGCGAGCCCAAATTGAACCTCGATGATCGACTACAATTTAGCGAAGCATCAGATAAGCACCCGCTAGTAGCAGGATGGCAGCCGCAATCCGTGATAAATTGATGCTTCTGACGGATGCATCAAATAAGCCGAAGTGTTCGATAAGCAGCCCCACTAGAAGTTGGCCGACAACAACCAATGCAATCGCCGATGTTGCCCCCAGTTTTGGAACTGTTTGACTGAGGGTTAGGTAAAGAATCAAACCGAAAATGCCACTTCCCAGCATATACCAAGGTAAGTGCCTCCATTCGCTAATGTTTTCTCCGCCACGGGCAATCAACAGCGCAAGCGACGCAACAGCTCCTCCGAGGTGGACTATGAAGCTTCCAGCAGCGCCACCAATTCGATTGCCCATGGAGCCTGCGATTTGAGCCTGCGCGCCAACAGCGAAGCCGCCTGCAAGACCAATTCCAACAATCAGGAGAGTTTCGAACATGAGCACCTCAAATTTTTGGAGTTGAGGCAACCTTATCTACCTTCGATCAGATGTTCGAGCGTAAATCCCGATGGCAGCTCTGTCCGGAGGCTGTGTGAAAACTCTGGTCGTCCCGTGAAATAGGCCAAAAACACCCTTTATGTGCGTCTCTCGCGCTTCTGAAAGAGCTTTTGCAGAGGTGCTGAAAACGAGAGCGACGAGAGAGATCATAGTCCGGAGTTTTCACACACCCTCTCCGCGATGTGTGAGTTCGACGGGCCTACTACCTCGCAACTGCAGCGAATGGCGGCTAGTCGGGCTGCGTCCGCAGCATCGCGACCCGCCGCAGTGCGTCGGCTTAGGGCCGGTCTTCATATCTGTCAGGTTTGAGGCAGACGGTATTCTGCACTGCCTCGAAGCTTAGCTTAGAAGTTTGTCACACGTTTAGGCTATGCGGGTCTCTCTTCTTTTTGTGACTACAATTGCGGCAAGGACAAAAGCGCAAGCAATGGCTTGAGGCGTTGTTATTGCCTCGCCAAAGGCAAAGAAGCCTACTGCAAACATTGTGGGCAATTCTATGCTGCCAGCAATCGCAGTCTGGGAGGCGCCGATCATTGGTGAGCAGACAGTGTAAATAAGCTGAGGGACAAGCGCTGTGACTAGACCTATTCCAACAATCAATAGCCAGTCGGACGGGTCCTGCGGAAGTAACTCAGTCATTTCAGCAGTCAAAACAAGCGGTGCAAGACCGAATATGGAGCCAAGGGAAACTGACGCGATACGTGCCAGTGGCGCGATCCGAGATAGCCGATGCACCAGTACGCAAATGCCAAATCCAAATCCAAACGGAGCCGCAAGTGCGATCAGCAGCGTTGGTATGTACTCTTTGGATGCGGATGCGGGTGACCCTGCAATGATTGCTGCCATCACGATCAGACCAGAGGCCAACAAAGCGCGGCGCGTGGGTGCATCAGCGAACAAAACCCAAGCGATCACAAGAGTGAACACAGGATAAGTCATATAGAGAACGCCCACGGTCGATGCGGGTAGCGTCTCTAGCGCCGTCGCGTACCCGATCCATCCAAGTCCCATCACCGCACCTGCTGACAGACCCCAGACAATCACGCGCCATGCTTTTCGGTGTGAGATTAGAACTGGAACTAGCAGGACTGCCGCAACAATGTAGCGATAGAATGCAACTGCATAAGGTGCGATGCCCTGCTCAGTCAGCGCACGGCTAAAGTACGGAACCAGCCCGAAGCAAACGGATGCAAAAAGAACACCAAGCATTGCTAGGGCATAAGGAATGGCTGACTTTTCTTGCATCGAAGTATTTGTCATGTACTGGAGCTATCATGCGATTTCGGATATGTCTTTAGAGGGGTGTTGAAAGCTAAACTGGTCCCTTGCTCTGCGAGTTAGAACAGGTTTTGACTGTGTAGGCGCTACGATACTCTATAATGCGAGTTGCCGTTGTTGCATCGAAAGTAGCCGCTGGCTGGTCAATATTGGCCAGGATCGAATTTTGCCAATACCGCTTCTCATGGTGCTAAATCACTCAGGTATTGCCAAAGTAAATTACGGGTATTCAAGACTTTTTTGGAGGGTTTCGATCATTAGGTGTTGGAGCAGGATGATCGTCTTTGCGTCACGAATGTCGCCGCTTTCAATCATCTTCATCGCGTCGGAAAGAGAAACTTCCAAGACCTCAATGTCCTCTCCTTCTTCGAGCTTGCCGCCGCCGACGGCAACCTGATCTGATGCTGAATAGATACCTTTGAAAAAGGAAAGATACTCGGTGACGGAACCAGGACTCATGTAGATGTCGAACAAATGCGTCAGCGTTGGCGTTTGAAATCCCGTCTCTTCGAGCAGTTCAGCGCGCATCCGACCGCCGGCGTCCGATCCTTCCAGCAGTCCCGCGGGGGTCTCGATCAGGGCCTCGACACCACCATTCAGAAACACCGGCAGCCTGAATTGACGGGTCAACAGGACGCAAGTCGTTTCGGGATTAAATAACAGGCAGGTTGCGCCATTGCCCCGGTCGTAGGTTTCACGCGTCTGGCGCTGCCACTCGCCGTTTCGGCGACGCAATTCGAATTCGTATCTTGTCAGAATCCCCCAATTGTCCGATAGGACTTCAGTTGAGATCAGCCGAAACATCCGTTTTCACCTTTCGATTGCGTCGGTGATGTGCATGCTCAATTCGAACTGCGATACCGTAGGTTCAGCACCTGTTGCTTGAAGAAAAGCGTGGAAATCATCCGACCTGCCATCAACATTTAGCAAACGCAACTTGTCACCTGGGTGACAGGCTGCAATCAATGACTGCGCAATTCCCTCGCGACGGCGGTCTTTTCGGACCCCAATCTGGGCAATGGTTCGCGTTTCGGGGATTGCAACGACATAGCCCGCCAAACCGCGGGCGTCTGATGCGGCCCAACATTTAACTTCATTAGCAACCGCCGCAATCGCGTCGGAACTGTTTTGCCAGGATGGCAGTACCTCTGCCAACGCCTGCGCCTCGGTTTCGATTTCTGCCCAGAACGTCTGCTGCACATCGTGTTCGGGTGATCCCGGCAAAGGCGGCAGTTCATAGCACTCCAGTCGTCGCGTAATTTTCATTCCCAAGGCAGAGTAAAGATCGAATGCTTTTTGGTTGCCTGTCAGAACTTCGGTTTGGAAGTTGGTGATGCGTTCGTTTCTTAAGCCAACCAAACAGTCTTCAGCAAGCTGACGAGCCAGCCCCTGACGCCTGAACTCGGGGCGTGTTCCACTTGAGATCAGGTAAGCATGGTTGCCGCGCACAGACATCAACCAGATTGCCGCAATTTCTCCTCCGACGATTGCAATGCGTGAGGCCTTATAGCTCAAGCCGCGCTGCCGCATCATAAGGTCAAACTCTCGGTTCGACAGTTCCATCAGCACCGCGTAATCCGAAAATGCCCTGTTCATCGCCTGGCGCAGGACATCATCTGAGACATGCTCGGCTGTTTTGATTTCAGCGTTCATCATCACCAACTTTGGCTACTTTAGTATAACGGGCGCTGCGGAGGATCAGCGAAGTCCATACCGATGTCTTTCTTCATATGACTTGACCAATACTGAATGTCTTCTGTTTGGGGCCTCCGTCTTGGAGAGAGTAGGGAGTTAACATGGAACAAAGCCAGAAATCGTTTTAATAGCGGCGGAGTGAGCATATCACTCTCCCATTTGATGAGTTGATGGTTTAAGCTGATCCGCGCAGAAAAATATGAAATTAACCAATTTGTATTGACGAAGAGGCATAAGGGTTATTTATGGTTGATCGAACCACTTTGCCTCCGCTGGCTGCAATCCGGGTCTTTGAAGAGGCCGCGCGGTGCAAGAATTTCACACTGGCGGCAGACAAGCTTGGGATGACCCAAGCGGCCGTCAGCTATCAGATCAAGATTCTTGAGGAACGGGTTGGCGCACCGCTGTTCATACGTGAAGCCCGCGGTGTGTCACTGTCAGAAATCGGAGATGTATTTGCTGAGAAAGCCACCGAAGCCCTCAACATCCTGAGCGATGCCTTTGCCGAAGCTAAGGGTATTTCGCAACAGACATTGGCAATTAGTGTCATCCCAACATTCGCTACCAACTTCCTGGCGCGAAAGCTGGGCGGGTTTCAAATGGAAAACCCGAACATCGCGGTTCGAGTTGAAGTCAGCGAAAGCCTGGTTGATTTTTCAGCCAGCGGTTTTGACGTTGCCGTACGCGGCGGTCAGGGAAACTGGCGCGGGCTGGCGAGCCATCTTCTGATCCCAACTCGGTTTACCCCGATGCTCAGCCCGGACTTGGCCGCCACGATCGGGGGCGTCCACACGCCTGAGGATCTTTTGCGGCTGCATATCCTCTCGCCCGCAGACCCGTGGTGGAACCGTTGGACCGCAGCTGCCGGATTAGAGGGCACGGATCTGACCGGCGAAGTTCGGCAGCATTTTGGCCCCCAGGTATTAGAAGCCAGCGCCGCGATTGCAGGGCAAGGTGTTGCTATGCTGACACCCGCTTTTTTCCAGGATGATTTGAAAAGCAACCGGTTGATACAACCGTTCGATCTGACCTGCGAGGATGGATCAGGGTACTGGCTGGTTTTTCCCGAAAGTCATCGGCATTCGCAGAAGATCAGGACATTCAGGAAATGGTTGGACAGAGAAACGCAGGACTGGCGCACCTGATCAGGTCGCCTGCCTAGTCCAAGGGCGGCAGCCTGCGCTCGAAGACGAATGATTTCACGATCGAAGTGTTCGTTTCCGCACGGTCATGAAAAGGCAGAAGAATCTCATCCAACTCTGCCACATCTTTCAGCAGCAGCCGGGTGACGTAACAATCGTCACCGGTGACCCGGTCGCAGGACGAAAAACGGGGTTGTTCCTCGATCATCTTCTCAACAATGTGCAATTGCCCGCTGCGTGGTTTGATCCGGACAAGAGCCTGAATTGTATAGCCAAAGCGACGTAGGTCTATCTGCGCACCAAACCCGGTAATGAAACCGTGGTATTGCAGGCTGCGCAGACGTTCACCGACAGCCGGACCAGTGAGGCCGACCGCCTTACCGATATCGGAAAGGCGAGTACGGCCATCAGATTCGAGGATCTCTACAATTTGGCGGTCCGTTTGATCCAGTTCTTTCGACATGAAGGAAGACTATCCAAAATGGCATCGGTACAAAAGAGATTTTAGAATTCAGCCATCGGAAACGCTGGGACATTCGAACGACATCTCCCTTAGGATTTTGACAACGATAGACAGGAGTTTCCCATGAACATTCAACGTATTGCGGCGTTCAGCCAAGGATCAGAGGGCGGTAACCCGGCAGGGGTTGTGCTCTTGGAGAACGCAGTCAGCGAACACGATATGGCGCGCGTCGCAGCCGACGTTGGGTATTCCGAGACCGCCTTTGCCGTGGCGCAGGATGATGGGGGCAAAACTTGGCGGGTACGCTATTTCTCACCGGAAACCGAGGTGCCGTTCTGCGGCCATGCCACAATCGCCCTTGGCGCAGCACTGGGTGAGCAAAACGGTTCAGGCACCTATACGCTCGTTCTGAACGACGCGAAAATTACCGTGGACGCCGAGGCTACGGCCGAGGGTATGATGGCCACCTTGTCATCACCGCCGACGAAAAGTCGTGCAATGACCGAGAGTGAGACTCGGGATGTCATGGCGCTCTTTAATTTGACGTCAGAGGATCTCGATCTTCGACTGCCGCCGGCGCATATTCACGGTGGCGCCAACCACGTCGTGTTGCCTCTGAAGGACCGCGCGCGGCTCGCGGCGATGGACTATGATCTGGACAGGGGCCGCTCAGTGATGCGCAAACATGATCTGGTGACAGTGATGTTGGTGTACATCGAAGATTATCAGTCCTTTGAGGTGCGCAACGCGTTCGCCTCGGGGGGTGTACTAGAGGATCCAGCGACTGGTGCCGCCGCCGCTGCCTTTGCCGGTTACCTGCGTGACAGCCAATGGCCCCATAGCGGTAGCTTCACTATTCGCCAGGGCGAAGACATGGGTAGCCCGTCCCTAATCAAAGTCACGTTGGACAATACGAAAGGCGCATCGGTGCTGGTCTCGGGCAGGACACGGGATATCCTATGAACAGCCTGCCCGGCATCATCCAATCTTATGTCGATGCCTATAATCGGATGGATGTGGCGGCCATGTTGGCTTGCCTTTCGGATGACGTCACATTTTGCAACATCTCCGGTGCAGAGGTCACGTCCGAGACCTCTGGCAAACAAGCATTTGCGGAACTGGCAAGCTTTGGCGTTCAGGCCTTTGCAAGCCGCCACCAAAAGGTCGTGAATGTCATAACCGTCGCAGATACCACGTTGATCGAAGTCGACTATTCTGCCGTGGTTTCCGTCGATCTGCCCAACGGATGGAAAGCAGGACAGAATTTGCAGTTTCGTGGTGCGTCGGCATTTCGCATCGCGGGCGGTTTGGTGGTCAGTATCGTCGACCAAAGCGGACACAGCCAAAAAACAGGCTGATGTCGGGCAATCTCGTTTTGTTGGTCCTACCAGCAAACCCAGTCTAACCGACTGTGGCCTAAACGGCGACTTGGAAACGGAGCAATAAATGATCACACGATTGGCCCCAAACACATTGCGCGTTGTGCCGGAGCAGTATCAGGGCATTTATGTACATGGCACTCAGATTTCGGCACCAAAGACACTGATTTGTCTGTCCGGACAGATTGGTGTTTCACCCGTTGGCGAGACCCGTGAAGGGTTCGAACAACAGTGTTATCAGGCGATGAATAATGTCGAAGCTCTGCTTGCAGATGCTGGGCTGGGCACCGCCGACATTTTGCGTGTCATTTACTATGTGACCGAAGCTAAATACCTGCCGGCGCTGTCCAAAGCTCGTCAAGCTCGTTGGAACCAAGGGAACGCTCCTGCGGTCACCACATTGGTTGTGGCAGGTTTGGCTGCACCCGATCTTCTTGTCGAGATTGAGGTGACCGCTGCGCGGTAACCGTGATGCCAGATCAAATATGGGCACTTGTTATGTTTGCCTTGGTAGCCACGGGCTCTCCAGGTGGTGCAACCACGCTCGCCGCTGCATCCGGAGCGCGGTTTGGATATGGGCGCAGCGTTCCGCTGATCTTGGGTATTGCGCTTGCGCTTGCCGGGTTGGTGGCTGTGTCCGGGGCCGGTCTGGCCACGACACTTCAAACAGCTCCTGTCCTGGAATTGAGCATAAAGGCCGTGGGTTCCATATATCTGATATGGCTTGCCGCTAGAATTGGCCTGGCCGGTCCTCCAATGCCAATGCAGTCTGATGAGGAAACTCCTATCAGTCTTGTGGGCGGCGTCATGCTTCTCATGATAAATCCGAAAGCCTGGGCTATGGCTTTGGGTGTTGCCTCGTCGTTTTCCAAGCTGGCCAGCGGTCCCATACTGCTCAGTGGCCTTATGGCGCTTGTGTTCGCTCTTTCTGCATATCTGTCGCTGACCTTATGGGCGCTGGCTGGCGGCCTGGCTGCGCGCGCGCTGAGCGCCGATTGGCATTGGCATTTGTTTAACGGAACTATGGCCGTCCTGCTAATCGCTTCAGTCTTGCAGTTGTGGGTTTGAGAATGTTGCCTGCAGATCAAGTTACATATCCGTATTGACATCATAGATGTCAATATGACATTAATAGTGTCATTATGAATGATTCGACAAATCTCTACAACTTCATTCGGCTTGTCCGCCCGCTTTATAAGGTTCTGGAAAATGCTGTTGCACGTGAATTGGATGGCACCGGGCTGACCGTTACGGAACGGGCAGTGCTGGAGAGACTCCATGATCATGGACCACTGTCTGTTCCACGGATTGCTGATCGGTTAATCGCACCGCGGCAATTTGTTCAGAAGACCGCGAATGCGCTGATTGAAAAGGGGTTTGTCGAGCGCCGCCAAAACACTGCGCATCGCCGTTCAAAGCTCTTGGCACTGTCACCAAGTGGGGCTGAATTGATCGAAACTGTTTTGGCACGCGAGGCGGTTAACATCGCGCGCGTTTCAGAATGCTTGTCCCCCGAAGAGATCGCGATAGCTATGCGCGTCACAGAAGCGATAATTGAAGGGTTTGCCGAAAAGGAGACGAAGGATGACTGAAGTCTTGGAAGGAGAGTGCCTTTGTGGTGCCGTTAAATACCGCGTAAGTGCTGCTCCAATCATATCGGGCGCTTGCTATTGCCGTGACTGTCAGAAGACATCTGGCGGTGCGGAGGCCCATGGAATGATGTTTCCTGAATCAGCGGTGACCATTGTACAAGGCACACCATCGACATTCGGGCGCAAGGTCGACAGCGGAAACGATGTGTTTCGGCAGTTTTGTCCGGATTGCGGAGTGCACGTCATATCCTGGAATAGTGCAGCGCCAGAATACAAAGCAATCAAAGTCGGAACGTTGAAGGATCCGTCGGTTTATCAAAGCCAGGGCAGTTTATGGGTTTCTTCAGCTCAATCCTGGCACCACCCTAACCCGAAGTTGCCGCAACATTCGAAGATGCCCTGCGTTATGGAGCTGTCGACTGCTCCGTAAGAATTTGGCTCCTTCATTGTTCTACTGGTGGAGGAGTGAATTCGTAGGTTTTTTAAGCCGTGAGTCGTTCACCAGTTCCGAAAGACGACTGATGGTTAGGATCGATCCCAACGCATGAATTTGAATACCCATTGATTTTGCGTGTGCAGCGAATGTCCGAAAAGCGGACTGCGTCCGCAGCATCGCGACATGCTGCCGGATGTCGTGTGTGGATGTATATGGACCCCGCCTTATTGCAACGGTCTGTATGGTCTGGTTCAGGATCACGATTGCTGACGTATATCCGGCTTCTTTGAGCGGCCCAATATTTTGTCGCCGCGAGCCCCGATGGATTTCCGCTTGCTTCTCCCTCATTGGCTCCAAGGCGTTAGCATTGCTGCGCCGAACAAGCACCATCCGTGCCAGACTTAAGAAGAAATGATATCTTCGTGTGGCCTTAACTGTAGCGATAGCAGTTAATGACTGCTTTGCAGAAGCTGCACTGCAGCGTCTCAAGACGCGATGGACGGCCGCACTGGGCCGTCCTCGAAGGCGGCCCAGATATGTTAGATTTCTATCGCTTCCGCAATCGCTAGAGCGTCCTCAAGCTCAACTCCCAGATACCGAACCGTGCTGTCCATCTTGGTGTGACCGAGCAAAAGCTGAACAGCGCGAAGATTACCTGTCTTCTTGTAGATCTGTGTGACCTTGGTGCGCCGCATAGAATGTGTGCCATATGCGCTCGCTTCTAAACCAATCGACGTAACCCAATCCCGAACAATGCGCGCATACTGGCGGGTCGAGATATGAAGGCGCTCATGAAAACGGCCCGGCCACTGTCACTGTGCCTTTATTTACTGGACGCTGGCTTAAAAAAGTTGAACAAGATCAGTGCTTGATTGTGCCTTTAATTTCTGGACTGTATCATTAATTACCGGACTGTGCCCTTAATTCCCGGACGGAGTGTCCTGTGGATAAGTCGCGTGGGGATGATCTTGTCTAATGAAGTAGAGAACCCAGAAGAAAGAGCGCTCGCAGTTGAACGGGCCAATGCGTTGCGTCCAATACTGGAAGTTGAGGAGTCAGGGCAGGATATAGGACTGCTACTGTTGGAAGCGGCCAAGATTATGGGCGTTTCGAGAAGTACCGCTTGGGATTTTTACCGCCGTCTTAAGATTAATGATGGGCGCGCGAGCTCCTTACTCCCTAAACGACGCGGTCCGAAGCATGGCTCACGTCGCCTGGAGCCAGATGTAGAAAGCACTATCGAGCGCGTTCTACGTCAACACTATCTCGTTCCAGAACCTCCAAGCTTTCTGAGGATCGTCAGCGAGATCCGGGCAGAGTGCGCGGCGAGAGGCTATCGCGTTCCCACTCGGCGCACAATCAAGTCGCGTGTCGACGCTATGGATCAACGCGAGGTGATGCGGAAACGGAAAGGTGCAAAGGCGGCGAGGCAAGTTTTCGAGCCGAGGGTAGGGGCCTTGGATGTGGAGCGCCCTTTAGACGTTGTCCAAATCGATCACACACTGGCTGACATCATTCTTGTCGATCAATTCGAGCGTAAACCTTTGGGGCGACCCTGGTTGACTCTCGCCATCGATGTGGCGACCCGCGTTGTTCTGGGCGTACATGTGAGTTTTGATACACCGTCAGTCTTGTCCATCGGTTTGTGTCTGCACCATTGCGTGCGAACGAAGTCGATCCGCGCGCCAGAGATACTGGAGGAGTTGTATTGGCCTGTTGCTGGGATTCCGCAAGCCGTTCATGTTGACAACGGGCGGGATTTCCGAAGCGACGCCTTCCAGTCGGCCTGTGCAGATTGGGGAATCTCAATCGAGTACAGGCCACCAGGTCGCGCGCATTATGGCGGCCATATCGAACGTCTGATAGGAACAACCATGGGCGCAGTTCATGTACTTCCGGGAACAACGCAATCATCCCCCAAGAACAGAGGGGATTATGACAGCTCTGACAATGCGGCGATGACATTGGAGGAGTTCGAGGATTGGCTGCACTTAGAGATATGTCGCTATCACAACACCCGTCACAGCGGATTGGGGAGAGCACCGCTCGCGGCTTGGGCAGACCTCGGTGGCGATGGCGCAGGCAGAAAGGTTGTCGATACCGAGGCGTTTCGCATCAGCTTTCTTCCTTCCGAACATCGGCAGCTCGCTCGAACCGGGATCAAGCTGTTTTCTGTCGGCTATTGGAGCGACGCATTCGGCCCAATGATCGGTCGTGGCGTCGGGAAGGTTACTGTCAAGTACGACCCACGCGATATGTCCCAGATTTGGGCTGTAAATGACGAAGGACGGACCATAGTAGCGCGCTACAAGAATCTGTCGCGGCCTCGGATTTCGCTTTGGGAGTCGCGTCGTGCGCGTGCGATATTTCACGAACGCCACGGCGGGACGATCCCGGAGGCGATGCTGTTTCAAATTATTGAAGAACAAAGGCGCATCGCGCACGCGGCAAAACAGCAAACCCTGGCGGTGCGGCTGGAGGGTGAACGTCAAGCGCGACTTCCTAACGACAAAACCAGACGCGATCCATCCCGCGAGATGTTCGCGATCGATACCAGTAATCCGGATCTTCCTACTTACCCGATAGATGACATTCATGGAAACAAACGAAAGACTTGACCTGGTCCGCAGTGACCGGTGGATCGCATTCGATCGCGCAAATATTGTACTCAACAGGCTCACTTCTCTCATGGAGATGCCAAGACAGTCCCGGATGCCTGGCCTTATGGTTTACGGTAGTTCAGGGATAGGAAAGACCATGATCGCTAAGCGAATGGAAAGCCTGTACCCAACTCAATACGAAGCAGATATTGGCGTTACCCAAACTCCGATCCTGTTATTGCAGGCGCCACCCGCCCCCGATGAGAGGCGATTTTATCAGCATATTCTGGCATCAATCGGTGCGCCCATGTGGGGGCGGCACACGGTGTCCGAACTGGAGGTGCGCGCCCTCAGCCACTTGCGCGACATGGACCTGAAGATGATCATGATCGACGAAGTCCACAACTTGCTGGCGGGCAGCTATCGCGAGCAACGGCGTTTCCTAAACATGCTGCGGTTCCTCGCCAATGATCTCAGTGCATCTCTCGTCGTCTTTGGTGTGAATGAAGCGGTCGACGCTATTCGCGGCGATGAACAACTGGCCCGGCGTCTGGACGAGCATTTCTTGCCTCTCTGGGAAGACGATATCGAATTCTCTCGTCTCATCCAGACGCTGATTGCCGCGATGCAACTGGAACGCGGGTCCAGTCTCAGTGTGCATTCGCTGCGAACCATTCTGGGTATGACTGGCGGTGTTACATCGCGGGTATTCACGATGGTCAAGGCGCTTGCGATAGACGCAATCGAGACAGGCGAGGAGCGTATCACAGATGAGGCGGTTCAAGCCTGGCAACCAATCTGGGCGAAGCACAGCTGGAGCATTCGAAGACAGCCCGTTCCGGCGTTTTAGTGACTATTCGTCCGCGACCGAGACGTCCACAGCCGCGTCAAGACGAATTGTTATCAAGTTGGGTCACCCGGCTTGCTGCGGCCAATTATTGCTCTGTTCCTGAATTGCTTGGCTATCTCGGGTTTTCGAGCGAAAGCCCACCTGATACTGGTCACGAACTGCAGGGCGCAGATACCAAACGGTTTGGTGCCCTTGCCCGTCTATCGTCGAGTGACATACAGGGCATGTTGCTCGTACGTCGCGCAGGATTTCCAATCGATTTTGTATCCTGTTCAGACTTTCAACACTGTCCGACATGCACGCAAAAAGTGCCCGGAGTTTCCCTGAGGCACTGGCGCTACGTATGGTCTACGATCTGTTATTCCTGCGGTACAGGTCTATTACCTCTCGGCACTGTGCCAGGTGAAAAGTTTCAAGTTCCGTCACGGTTGGAAGTCCGAGCTTCAAAGGGCGCAGTGTGGTTGGAGCAACTGTATTGGCGCGGAAGTCAGCAAGTTGGTCGGCAAGTGGACTTGGCTCTACAGATAGTACGGGTACTTGCGCCAGAGCTTCGTCATGCGGGGCTCTGCTCCAAATCCCGCCATGACCGGTATGCAATGCTCGCTGCCGTTCACCTATTGATGACGCGACCATTGGTGGCCGTGTCTATTGCGATGCGTCGTGATCCTACCGCAGGAGAAAGGCTACGTATGGCATTCCCTGGTCAACGCAATTTATTGGATCAACTTGTTTACCTTTCATGCAGTTCGCCAACCCCGGCGAAAGATGATTGCAAAATTCAGAAGGCCCGGTTCCCGGCACGAAAGTCCGACAACACAATTAAACCCGATTTTCTGGCGGCGGCTAAAAAAGCAATCGAACAACTCGGTGTAAATGCGGACCGTGCGGAGTTGCTCCGATGTGCGGATCGCACCCTCGAAAAAAGTCGCCGCTAGCCTGTGGATATCCGAGAATTAAGGGCACAAAATCGGGTCAAATGTCCCAGAGTGTATTTGCGTCCAGTAATTAAGGGCACAGTGACACCACCGCAGGAGCCGTGTCGAAACCAAGATGCATTGTGTGAAACTTCTGGGCCAGAACCTCATGACGAGAGACTTCGATAGGCAGGTCGCGGAAATCCAAATCCGTATCGCCGTGCTCAATCGTTACACCGCTCTCGGCATACCCGTGACAGAGGCCGTAGGATAAGTCTGCCCGGGGAAAGCGGAAGTACGTACAAACCCTGATTTGTGCAACAAGGCCTCTAATTACAACCCTTGGCTCACTAAACTGAGCGATCAATCTCTTGAAGAACGTTTGGCCGCCTTTGCATTTCGCCGCGTTTGCACGAGGATATCGAGAACATCCACTGCCCGGCAGGCGATTGCAAATCAATCTGCCGAGAGGGGCTGTTCGTGTCGATGGCTCGCCACAACCAGTGCTTATTGCCGCGGATCGTGATGACAACCTCGTCCAAGTGCCATTTGTCGTTCGGCTTGGGGCGATCGCGCCGAATGCACGCGGCAAAATGTGCGCCGAAACGATTGACCCAGAGCCGAATGGTTCCCCGGCTCTCGATGACACCCCGCTCCGCCAAGAGATCTTCGACATCAGCAGTGCTCAAGGCAAACCGATGGTATGCCCAGACCGCGTAGGCAATGACCTCAGGAAGGTAGCGAAAGCCCTTCAGGCGCGGCATGCTGGATGGAATGATCATTCTTTGCCTTTAGTCGCTTTCGCAATGCCAGACAACTTGGCAATACCCATGGAAGGTCTCGTACGTAAGGTGGGGAAAGGGTAGGGGGCGGCCATGCGACCGCCCCGCCAGGGTCAGGCCTGCTGTGCAGGCGAGTCGTCGTCGATCATATCGGGCTCATCCGGTACGATCACGCGACGCTCAAGATCCTCTTTGGGTGTGAACATCGGGTAGACGCAGAGGAATGCACCGACGATCAGGTATCCGATGGTGATCCCGTCGAACTGAGGCATCTGCAACGTGTAGGAGTGGATGATTCCGACGGAGGACATCACACCGCCTGCAACGGCAAATGCACCAGCCATCCGGAAGCGGCCGTCGATTACGTCGGCCACGATCGCACCCCAAACCAGACCTGTGATGATTGCACCCTGGCTCAGGGCAAGGTGTCCCTCATAATGGGCGCCTTCCATGAGAAGGGCTGCGGTCAGACCTTCATCGCCCAAAGAGGGCAATCCTTCGACACCGCTGCTGCGTAGCGCGTTCATCAGAGATCCCCACTTGACCATCAGGAAAGCCGAGATGTGGGGCAAGATCGCAAAGGATACGGCTGCCATATGCATTGGCTTCACGGCCCAGGCGGTATTGGTGATCAGGCTCACAGAGACAAAAACCAACACAGGTGCGGCGGCGGCAATCGGGATCAGGCCCGCAAGGAAGGACAGGAAGCCGAGGAAGGCAGCCGCAGCGATTACGACGGCCACACCGACGATGTACCCTGCATGCGCATCAAGCCGTTTGTAAGCGGGATGACCAATGTAGACGGTTGTTGGGAAAGGCGAGCCAAAAAGCGCCCCCAGCATTGTGCCTGCACCGTCTGTAACCTGGCACAATCCGACCGGGTAGTGGTCGCCTGCGGCTTCGGCCGATTCCACGTTGTTCATGGTTTCGATGAAGTTGTAGATCTGCACCGGGATCAATACCAGAAACAGCTCGGGGTTGGCGAACAGGTACTGCACTCCGGCGATAAGGTCACCGATGTATGGGATCGGCGGGTAGAACCCGATGCCGCTTACATCGATTTTGGAGTCACCAAGAATAACGGCAATTACCGTACCTGCAGCGATGGCGACAAGACCGGCAGGGACGTTGCCTGGCAGACGAAAACGACCGATCAGACCCCAAAGGATAAACAGCAGCGAAGTAAAGCCGATGATGGGGTTCTCGAATATTTCGGCCAGTGGCACGGAGCCGATGAAAACCAAGGCGATACCGCAAAGCGTTCCCAGCATACCGGCGCGCGGCGTGATCCGCTTGAGGTATGGCCCCACGATGGCGCCCAAGGCCGCAACGATGCCGCCCATGAACCCGGCCCCGATGCCGACTTGCCATGCAAGCATGGGGTCATCGGTTGCCCAATAGATAGGTCCGATCACACCGAACAGGTAGACGAACATAACCGGCGTCGAGATGCCGTAAGGCAAGGCGGTTACATCTTTACCCTGCTTGTTTGCCGCATATTTGGCGAGATACGTGTAGACTGTAACCCCTGCCAAAATCGCTATGGCGGCACCGGGGACGATGCGGCCGAAGACAATGTCTGCGGGCATTTGGAAAACGAACTGGCAGACCCCTGACAGGATCAGCAAGTTGACAAGGTTGTCGGTAAACAGCGCCCAGAAAGCGCTGAAATCGCTGCGAGTAAACAGCTTGTATTCGTAAGTCCTCCCGTCCATGACGGTCTCCTCCTCTGATATGTCCGGAATGGCCCGACAGAGGTCAGGCCGATCTCCCTTTCCGGTCGTGGTAGTGGCCCTGCAGGGGCGCCTGGCTTACCCCGGTTGGGGCGGTCGCGGCAGTTTCAGAGGTCAATTCAGCCATCACCTCGGCCACCACGAAGGCGGCGATGACGCTGGGCCGCTTGTCGCGGCTGCCGCTTGCCCCAATGGGACATTTCAAATGTTCGATAGACTGTCCGTCACAATATTTGTGCGCCCAGTTCCGTAATTTCACCCGCTTGGTGGCAGATCCAATCATCCCGACATAAGCGGCGTCCTGACGTTCAAGCGCTGCGGAGGTCAGCAGGAAATCCAACCCGTGATCGTGGGTCAGAACGATGAAGGCACTTCCTTCGGGGGCGTTCCAGATATCAGCTTCAGGGATTGCGCTGACTCGCGTTTCAACGTTTGCAGTGCAAAGCTCGATTTCGTCGGCTCGGGTGTCGACGAGGATACAGCGCACCGGCAGGTGCTGAAGTTGATTAGCCAATGCGCGTCCCACGTGGCCAGCACCCATGACGTAGACATGCGGTAAAGCCTCGTTGTGCAGGGTCGCGCGTTCAGTTGCAGCCCGTTTGTCTGATGCCCGCATACGGGTCAGTTTCAACTCGACCCGTCCGCCGCAGCACTGACCGATTTCCGGCCCAAGGGGAACGTCCAGATCCTGATGTAACGTGCCATCGCGCAGCATGTCCCGCGCGGCGTTGATGACCATAAACTCCAGTTGGCCACCGCCGATGGTTGCCCACAGCGATCCCGGCGCCACGAACATCTCTGTCCCCTCATTGCGTGGAGAGGACCCGCGCACGCGCGTCAGCGCAACGCGGATCACGCTATACTGCGTGGACAGAAATTCGCTCAGGGAACCGGGGACAGTCATGGCTTAAGATCCCGCTTGCAGCCGCGACACCGCCATCAGGACACGTTCGGGCGTGGCTGGGGCGTCCAAGCGCGGACACTCCCGGTAGTCGACGACAGAGGCCACGGCCATCGACAGAGCCTCGAATACCGAAATCCCCAGCATGAAGGGCGGCTCGCCAACAGCCTTGGAGCGTTTGATGGTCAGTTCACGGTTCTCCGACCAATCGGCGAGGTTCACATTGAAGATACGCGGGCGGTCCGACGCGAGCGGGATTTTGTATGTCGATGGAGCATGAGTGCGCAGCCGACCGGCATCATCCCACCAAAGCTCTTCGGTGGTCAGCCAACCCATGCCCTGAATAAAGGCGCCTTCTATCTGTCCTTTGTCCAGCACAGGGTTCAGCGAGCGTCCAACGTCGTGCAGCACATCCGTACGCTCAACCCGGTACTCGCCGGTCAGAGTATCAATTGTCACTTCCGAACACGACGCGCCATAGGCGAAGTAGTAGAACGGACGGCCTTGTCCCTTGGCCCGGTCCCAGTGGATTTTCGGTGTTTTATAGAACCCGGCCGCCGACAACTGCACACGCGCCAGATAGGCCTGTTTGATAAACACATCGAACGGCAGAACTTCGTCGCCGATATACACCTGATTGGCGTGGAAGGTGACGTCCTCAAAGGCAACGTTCCAATTCTCGGTGGCGAATTTCACCAGACGTGCTTTGATCTGCTCAACCGCGTTCAACGCCGCCATGCCGTTCAGATCGGTCCCGCTGGAGGCCGCAGTGGCCGAGGTGTTCGGAACTTTCTCAGTGGTTGTCTTGGTGATCTTAATCCGGCTGAAATCAACCTGAAAGGCCTCGGCCACGACTTGCGCAACCTTCGTGTTGAGGCCTTGCCCCATTTCGGTGCCGCCGTGGTTCAGGTGGATCGAGCCGTCGTTGTAGACATGCACCAGAGCGCCAGCCTGATTGTACCAGGTCGCCGTAAAGGAAATACCGAACTTAACGGGGGTCAGCGCGATCCCCTTTTTCAGGATCGGTGATGTTTTGTTGAATTCGATGATGTTCTGACGGCGCTGACGGTATTCCGAAGTCTCTTCCAGCTCTCCGACCAGCCGGTCAAGGATGCTGTCTTCGACCTCCAGATGATACGGGGTTACGTTGCGGTCCTCGGTGCCGTAGAAATTCACTTTGCGCACATCCAGCGGGTCTTGTCCCGTGGCATAGGCGATCTCTTCGATCATCCGTTCTGCCGCGATCACACCTTGTGGCCCACCAAACCCGCGGAACGCGGTGTTCGAGACTGTGTTGGTTTTCATCGGATGGCTGTTCAGGCGAACATTTGGATAGAAATAGGCGTTGTCCGCGTGAAAAAGCGCCCGGTCGGTCACAGGACCTGAAAGGTCTGCTGAGAACCCGCAGCGCGCGGCAAAGCTGCCTTCGACCGCCTGAATGCGACCTTCGTCGTCAAAGGCAACATCATAGTCGATCACAAAGTCATGGCGTTTGCCTGTTGCCGTCATATCCTGATCCCGGTCCGGGCGGATTTTCACAGCGCGGTTCCACTTTTTCGCAGCCATGGCGGCAACCGCGCAGAACAGGTTCATCTGGCTTTCCTTGCCGCCAAATCCACCACCCATTCGGCGTACATTGACCACAACGGCGTTGGACGGAATCCCAAGGACATGCGCCACCATATGCTGCGCCTCGGACGGGTGCTGCGTGGAGCAATGCACGATCACATCATCATCTTCGCCGGGAATGGCAAAGGCGATATGACCTTCGAGGTACATGTGATCTTGACCACCAACATTCATGCGGCCTTTGATCCGGTTCGGAGCGGCGGCCTGCGCCAGTGCAACTTCGCCGCGCTCCAGCTTGAGCGGTGCCGTGACATACGGGTAACCTGCTTCTTGCGCGGCAATCGGGTCCAGCGCATGGGGCAGGGTTTCGTATTCGATCTTTGCCAGTTCTGCGGCCCGGCGCGCAACGTCACGGGTTTCGGCAACCACGGCAAACAGAGGTTGGCCGTGGAACTGAATGGCATCAGTCGGGAAAACCGGTTCGTCGTCCAGATGTGTTGGGCTGATGTCATTGGCCCCCGGCACGTCATCCGCGGTCAGCACACCGACAACTCCGGGGGTGGTCAGAACCTCGGTGAAATCGATGCCCAAAAGCTTGGCATGTGCGACGTCCGAGACACCGAGATATGCATGCAGTGTACCTTCGGGCTGGGCGATGTCGTCGGTGTAGTCAGCCCGCCCAGTGACATGCTTGATCGCGCTGTCATGCTTTACGTTGGTGTGGGCCGCCCCGGTGATGGAAACGTTGTCTTTCATTTTGTCGTCTCCTGATTAGGCAATAGCCAGTTGAACGGGAGTGTCAGCTTCCGCGTCGTTTTCGAGGAAGAACCGACGCAGCAGGTTTTGGGCGGACAGCATTCGATAGTCAGACGATGCACGCCAATCGGTGAGAGGGCTGAAATCCTCAGCCAGTGCCGCAGCGGCGGCATCAAAACTCTCGCGCGACCAGGGTTGACCGTTCAGCGCCGCCTCAGCTGCTGATGCACGCTTGGGTGTGGCGGCCATGCCGCCGAATGCGATGCGCGCATTGTTGATGACGCCATCTACAACCGTCATGTGGAACCCGGCCGCCACGGACGAGATGTCCTCGTCACGACGTTTGGAAATCTTGTAGGCCGCATTCAAATCGTTGGGTCCGGGCAAGGGCACATGGATGCTTGCGACAAACTCATCGGGTTGGCGGTCCTGCTTGCCATAGTCGATGAAGAAATCAGCCAAAGGCAGCGTCCTGCTTTCGGAACCGCGCCGCAGCGTGATTTCCGCACCAAGCGCGATGAGAACCGGCGGCGTATCCCCGATGGGGGAACCGTTGGCGATGTTCCCACCGACAGTTCCCATATTCCGCACCTGCCACCCTGCGATGCGATCCCAATAGGAGGGCAGGTGTGGCAAGTGCTTTGACAGGAGTTCTTGGCAATCGGTGTAGCTGGCGCCAGCACCGATCAGGAGGAGCGAACCCTGTCTTTTGACGGTTTTCAGATCTTCGAGATGACCTGTGAAAATGGCAGGCCCAATATTGCGCAGGAACTTGGTGACCCAAAGACCCACATCCGTGGCACCGGCCACAATCGTTGCATTTGGATAGGCTTGTAGGCACTCGGCAAGATCATCAACGCTGGAAGGAATAATGCTGAGGCTATCCGCTGGACCGGAGACAATGCGTCGCCCGTCCTTATAGTCTGCCAGACGCGCGGTCATGGTTTCACGTTCGGTATTCAGGTGGTCCGACGCGGGTGTTCCATAGCGGCTGACAGCGACTGCGGCACGGATGATCGGTTCGTACCCGGTGCAGCGACACAGGTTACCCTGCAGCGCGGTTTCGACCTGCGCCTCGGTTGGCTCGGGTGTCTGCATCCAAAGTGCGTACAACGCCATGACGAACCCCGGAGTGCAGAAACCGCACTGGCTGCCGTGATGATCGATCATGGCCTTTTGAACCGGGTGCAGACGACCATCGGGGCCTGACAGGTGTTCGACTGTTACGACGTGACACCCATCGACTGAGGCAAGAAACCGGATGCACGCGTTCACCGGCATGTAGGCCAGGCCAGCGTCTCCAAGACGTCCGACGAGTACGGTGCAAGCCCCACAATCCCCTTCGGCACAGCCTTCCTTCGTACCTGTCAGGCGACGCTCTATCCGCAGAAAGTCCAGAAGTGTCTGATCTGCTGATACGTCTGGGACGGACACATCCTTGCCATTGAGGACAAATTGGATGTTGGTGCGATGCATCATGGAATTCTCCCTCTGCCACTGCCTTACGGTGGGTGGTCAGTAGAACCATAGAAGCAAAGATTGAGTCGGAAAATCGTCGCAAATGGCAAATACTTTCAACAGAACATTGAAAAAGAAAGATGCGTGACGCATTCTTTCCCCATCGGGAGGAATGAATGTCTTATATCGAAAGCCTGCGGGTCTTTGTCAGAGTGATGGAGCTCGGAAGCATCACGTCTGGTGGGCGCGATCTGAGGTTGACGCCCGCAGTGGCCAGCAAACGGTTGAAAGAACTGGAGAACCATCTGGGCGTGCGCCTTTTCAACAGAACAACCCGATCGATGACACCGACCGAAGTTGGAACGGTCTTTTACGACGAAGCCAAGGCTGTTCTGTTGGCTCTCGATCACGCCGAGGCGCGTGTCGCCAGCTTTTCGGACGCCCCGCGAGGTGCAATCCGCATCACTTCGCCACTGGGTGTCGGGCGTAGAATCGTTGCGCCGCTGGTCCCGGAATTCTCCGATCGCTATCCGGAAACAGAGATTCGCATGCGTCTGTCCGACCGCAAGGTGGACATTATGGCCGACGGGCTGGACATCGCGTTTTTTATTGGAGAGCCCGGTGACTCTACGATGAAACTACGGAAGTTCGCGGATTGTGATCGTGTTCTGTGCGCTTCACCGGAGTACTTATCCCAGTTTGGCGTGCCCAGGACACCTGATGACTTATTGCACACACCCCACAACTGCCTCTTGCTGCGCTATCCAAGATCACCAGAATACTTCTGGACTCTCGGCACCGACATGGGGCCACGAAAGCTCGAAGTTCGGGGCAAGTACGATGCTGACGACGGTGACGTGCTGACCGATTGGGCCTTGGCCGGCAGAGGGATTGTTAACAAGCCGCGCTTTGATGTGCGGGAGTATCTTGAGGATGGCCGGTTGGTCGAGGTCCTGCCCGAGACGCCCCCATTACCAACGATTTTCGGGTGCCTGTACCCTCACAAAAAGCTTCAGGATCCGAAAGTACGTCTGTTTGTTGAGCATGTCGCGAAACACAGCAAACGATTTTTCGGGTAGCGCTCAGAGACAAAAAAACTGGGCGAGAGCACCCAGTTATCTATCATATCTCTGATAGAAGGCGTTTATTGATCTCGGACTTCGCGCACCCATGCAATGATTTTCTCGCGCGCTTCTTCATCCATTTGAACCGCCGATGGCGGCGGCATCGCGTGGCTGATCCCGGCTTGCAGATAGATCTGGTCAGCTTGTCGGGCCACATCACCCGGTGTTTCGAGATAAACCTTCTTCGGCGCCCATTTCATGCTGCCATAGACCGGCTCGCGTGCATGACACATCGAACAATTGCCCAAGACCGTGTCGTAGGCCTCTTCGAAGCCCGCGGCTGACGCATATTTCTGCTCATATGGCGTCAGTTCGCGCGCTTCGGCGTCTTCCCATGTTTCACTGTTTCTGACCGAAGACAGCCAGGCGATGACGATCATAAGCAGAACCGTGACAGCCCAGGTCCAGTGCGGGCCCTTTCCGGTTGCGTGCATCGTGTTGAAGTAATGCCGGATGGTCACGCCTGTCAGGAAGATCAAGCTGGCGATGATCCACGAGTACTCGGTTCCAAAGGCTAGCGGATAATGGTTCGACAGCATCAGGAATACGACCGGCAAAGTCAGATAGTTATTGTGCGTGGAACGCACCTTGGCGATCTTCCCATACTTGGCGTCCGGTGTACGTCCGGCCTTGAGGTCTTCGACCACGATCCGCTGGTTCGGCATGATCTGAAAGAACACGTTGGCTGTCATGATCGTCGCGGTGAAGGCTCCAAGATGCAAAAGCGCGGCGCGGCCCGTAAAGATTTGGTTGTAGCCCCAGGACATGATCACCAGGATCACGAACAACAGCAGCATCAAAACGGTCGGATGATCGCTCAACTTCGATTTACACATCTGATCGTAAAGCAACCAGCCAATGGTCAGCGATCCGCCAGAGATCAGGATCCCCTGCCAAAGCGCCAGATCCACCTTGGTCGGATCAAGCAGGAACAGTTCGCCACCAACCCAGTAAATGATCATGAGCAACGCCGCACCTGAGAGCCACGTCGTGTAACTCTGCCATTTGTGCCAGGTTAGGTGCTCGGGCATCCGGGTGGGCGCCACCAGATATTTGACGGTGTGATAGAACCCGCCCCCATGCACTTCCCATTCTTCGCCGTAAGCCCCATCCGGCAGAGCGGGATTCGGCTTTAGCATGAGGTCAAGCGCGATAAAGTAGAATGACGCCCCAATCCACGCCATCGCAGTGATCACATGCAGCCAGCGGACGGAAAAGGCGATCCATTCCCACATTACGGCTAGGTCATACATGGCTTAGCTCCTAAGATTCTTTAGTTCCGGGCACTCTATGCGAGACTGTTTTGTTCTGGTATTGCCGGTAAAGACCAAGCAGTATCAAAAAATGCAAAAAAATGTCCTACCTTGATAACATCAGAACCTTTGTCCGGGTCTACGAACTGGGCAGCATGTCCGCCGCAGGCCGTGACCTTAGGGTTTCACCAGCTGTAACCTCGGCACGAATATCGCAATTGGAAGAGCATCTAGGAGTGCGATTATTCCAGCGTACGACACGCAGCCTAACGCCGACCGAGCAGGGAAAATCTTTCTATCGCGGGGCGGCAGAGATCCTAGAAGCGGTGGATCGCGCTGAAGCTCAGATCGTGAACATTACAGAGAACCTGAAAGGGTCACTCTACGTCGCGGCGCCATTGGGTGTCGGGCGGCGATTGATAGCGCCGCAAGTGCCAAAGTTTCTAGCTGAGTATCCAGAAGTGAGTGTTCGGCTACGATTGACCGACCGAAAGGTGGATCTGACCACAGAAGGCCTGGACTTGGCGTTTTTTCTTGGTCAGCCAGAGGACAGCAACTTGCGTATCCGCAAGATTGCGGATGTTGAAAGAGTTCTTTGTGCGTCTCCGAAATACATCAAGAAACGTGGGATGCCGAAAAGCGGCGAGGAATTGATCGCCGATGAACATGAGTGCCTTAACTTACGCTTTCCAGGTGCGCCCGAATTTCAATGGCTCTTGAGAACCGATACAGGACCAAAACGGTTCCGCGTCTCTGGACGCTACGAGTCAGACGACGGCGACGTGCTTACGGACTGGGCGCTTGCCGGTCATGGCATTGCGTTAAAACCAATATTTGAGATTGCTCAGCATCTTAAGGCAGGAAATCTAGTTTCAGTGGCGGAAAAAACGCCGCCGGAACCGATTCAAATGGCATGTCTGTTTACGCATCGCCGTATGCAGGACCCCAAAACGCGGCTTTTCATGGAGTTCATAATAGAACGTATTGGATCATCGATAGCCGCAGCAAATACGTCTCGCTAGGCCCTCAGCTGCCGCGATAGGTCGAGTAACCAAACGGCGAAAGTAGCAACGGTACGTGGTAATGCGAATGTTCGGACATCCCGAAGTGGATCGGGATGACGTCCAGAAAACGTGGGTCTTCAGGCGGAGTGCCGGAGGCATCGAGGTATTCTCCAGCATAGAAGATCAGTTCGTATTCGCCTGCTAAAAACTCTGCTTCGGGCAGAATTTGTTCATCCGTCCTGCCATCGTCATTGGTGACAAGAGCTTTCAGCAACGTGCGGTTTGCGCCCTCGATGCGAAAAAGCTCGATTTTTAACCCTTCGGCAGGGCACCCCCGCGCCGTATCCAGAACATGGGTTGTTAGGTAACCGGTCATTTGCGCTACTCCTCAAGTTATACGATTACTAATCTGTTTTCCTCCCAGGGGGCAAAGGCAGTCTATTCGAAGCTGCTTTCTGAATTTTTTGAAAAACATCTCAGATTATCTGGGGTATTGATCAAAAGAAGAAAAAGGAAATTGATGTGACGCGCTATCCACGAGACATGACCGGCTATGGGGGGCAAGTACCTAAAGCCAACTGGCCCAATGATGCCAAGATCGCGGTTCAGATTGTACTGAACTATGAGGAAGGCGGCGAAAACAACGTCTTGCACGGCGATGCCACGTCCGAAGCGTTCCTGTCCGAGATCACTGGTGCTGCCCCGTGGTCAGGGCAGAGGCACTGGAACATGGAGTCGATTTACGAGTATGGTAGCCGCGCCGGGTTTTGGCGCGTGCATCACCTTTTACAGGACTTGCCAGTAACTGTTTACGGCGTTGCCACAGCATTGGCCCGAGCACCGGCGCAGGTAGCAGCAATGAAGTATGCCGGTTGGGAGATCGCCAGCCATGGCCTGAAGTGGATTGAACACAAGGACATGGACGCGGAAGAAGAGCGTGCTCAGATCCGTGAAGCAGTCCGGCTGCACACTGAGGTCACGGGCCAGCCGCCGCGTGGTTGGTACACAGGCCGCTGTTCGATGAATACGGTCGATCTGGCCGCTGAGGAAGGTGACTTTGCCTATATCGCTGACAGCTACTCCGACGATCTGCCGTATTGGGTTAAGGCAGGAGGCAAGGATCAGCTGATCATGCCCTATACGATGGATTGCAACGACATGCGTTTTGCGATCCAGGCCGGATACACAAACGGCGAGCAGTTCGAAAGCTATCTGAAGGACAGCTTTGACATGCTCTATGCCGAGGGTGAAGCCGGCGCGCCGAAAATGCTCTCGATTGGACTGCACTGCCGTTTGATTGGTCGCCCGGGTCGTGCCATGGCGCTGAAACGTGCGCTGGACTACTTCAAGAAGCACGACAATGTCTGGTTTGCCACGCGAGAACAGATTGCTGATCACTGGGCAATGGAGCACCCGCCGATGCAACGATTGACCCCTTCTGAAATGGACCAGTCAACCTTTGTGTCTGAGTTCGGCGGTGTTTTCGAGCACAGCCCGTGGATTGCCGAAGGTGCGTATGAACTTGAACTGGGGCCGACACATGACAATGCCGCCGGTGTCCATAACGCGCTGGCGCGTGTGTTCCGCACGGCCACTCCCGAGCAACGTCTTGGTGTTCTGACAGCGCACCCGGATCTGGCAGGAAAGCTTGCCTCTGCTGGTCGCCTGACAAAGGAAAGCACGGCGGAACAAGCCGGTGCCGGTCTTGATTTGCTGACCGATGAAGAGCGCGCGACGTTCACGGCATTGAATGAGACCTACACAACCAAATTTGGATTCCCCTTTATCATTGCCGTCAAGGACCATACGAAAGCGGGCATTCTGGAAGCGTTCCATCGCCGTATCGACAGCGATCGCGAAACCGAGCTTGCCGAAGCCTGCTGTCAGGTTGAACGGATTGCCGAATTGCGCCTGGTTGAGAAGTTCGCGAAATGACGACCGCCTTGAAACTTCGGCCACTGACTTCAGGGGCATTTTCACCGTTTGGCGATGTCATCGAGGTGGCCGGCCAAGTGGATAAATTCATCAATCAGGGCAAGTGCGCGCGGTATCATGACCGTGCAGCGCTGGATTTCCGCGACGGGCGCGCTGGAATTAGTGTGTTTCAGTCCGAAGCTTTTAGCCTGCCGATCAAATTGGAAATGGTTGAACGCCACCCCGACGGGAGCCAGGCCTTTCTGCCATTGTCGGATAAGCCCTTTGTTGTGGTAGTGGCCCCGGACCAAGGCGGCACACCGGGACAGCCCATCGCGTTCAAAACAGCGCCTGGGCAGGGCGTGAATTATCATCGCAACACTTGGCATGGTGTGCTGACCCCACTTCGTGCGCCCGGACTTTTTGCGGTGGTCGACCGAATTGGAGCCGGGCCCAACCTCGAAGAACATTGGTTCGAGGAGGCTTTTGCAATCACGGAATGAGGTGCGTTTCCGGAAGAGGAGCCGGTTTACGAACCTCAAGGGAGGAAAGACCAAATGTCAGATGCATCCATTGGAACGCCGGAACAGCTCCGCGATCCGAATTACACGCCGCCACTTATCAAAGCGGTACCACTGGGAATCCAGCACGTGCTGGCAATGTTCGTATCCAACGTCACGCCAGCCATTATCGTTTGTGGCGCGGCCGGGTTTGGGTTCGGCTCGAACAGCCCCGATTTTCCACAGATGATCTACATGATCCAGATGTCGATGTTCTTTGCGGGCGTCGCCACATTGTTCCAGACCGTTGGTGTGGGGCCTGTTGGTGCCCGGCTGCCGATCGTACAGGGGACGTCGTTCGCCTTCATACCGATCATGATCCCGCTGGTGGTTGGAAAAGGCGTTGATGCCATTGCAGTTTTGATGGGCGGTGTTGTCGTCGGCGGCCTGTTTCACGCCTTCCTGGGGCTGTTCATTGGGCGTATTCGCTTTGCGCTTCCGCCGTTGGTGACAGGTCTTGTGGTGACCATGATCGGATTGGCGCTTGTTAAGGTCGGCGTTCAGTATGCCGCCGGCGGAGTGCCTGCCATAGGGACCGAGGAATATGGCTCTGGCCTGAACTGGTTCATGGCCGGAATCGTGATCGTCGTAACTCTTGGCCTGAAGTTCTTTGCGCGGGGTATGCTGTCGGTGTCGGCTGTTCTGATCGGCCTGCTCGTCGGTTACGCTGTGGCTTTTGCTCTTGGTCAGGTAAATCTGGGCAATGTTGGTCGTGCGGCCTCGTTCGCACTGCCGAATCCGCTGCATTTCGGTATTGAGTTCTCGGTCGCGGCCATCGTTGGTTTCTGTGCGATGTCCTTTGTATCGGCCGTTGAAACTGTCGGGGACGTATCCGGTATCACAAAAGGGGGTGCGGGGCGCGAAGCAACTGACAAGGAAATCCAGGGCGCGACCTATGCCGATGGTATCGGCACCGCTATCTCTGGTCTCTTTGGCGCTTTGCCGAATACCTCGTTCAGCCAGAACGTTGGCTTGATCGCCATGACCGGGGTCATGAGCCGGATGGTCGTTACCATAGGCGCGCTCTTCCTGATCGTGTGTGGCCTTGTTCCGAAAATTGGCGCGATTATCTCATCCATCCCGATCGAGGTCCTTGGCGGCGGTGTCATCGTGATGTTCGGAATGGTGGTTGCAGCCGGTGTCTCGATGCTGTCGGACGTGAACTGGAACCGCCGCAATATGGTGATCTTTGCGATTTCCCTGAGCCTTGGTTTGGGCCTGCAACTGGAACCTGGTGCCCTGCAGTATCTGCCCGGCACGTTCAAGGTTCTGGCGACATCGGGTATCCTACCCGCCGCTGTCATCGCTATTATCCTGAACCTGGTTCTTCCCAAGGAACTTTCGGACGAAGCGACAGAAGAAGTCTCCGGCGGTATGGCCGGTCACGGTCTTGGTTCCATTGGACATGATGATCACGTCTGATGGATCTGGCGTGAAACGCTGAAATCAAATGCAAGCACAAAGCGGCGCGCCTCGGCACGCCGCTTTTTTCGGATTTCTCATACAAGAGAATCGGACGATACCCTTTGCCAAAGGTTGACGCGTTTGTTCCAGCCAGTGTCGCGATATTGAGCAATCCACATGGCGTCACGCCCCAGACTCGATTGCCACTTTTGCCACGGTAACAGCAATTGTCGGCAACTCGTGATATTTAAGCGCGGTCTGCGTTTCGATGTCCTTTTTGGACCAATCCAATGCCATTTCAAAATCACCCGATGAAAGTTGTGCTGCAACGTGATGAAGTGGCCCCCGAGAAGCAGAAACAAACGCACAAGAGTTGTCGGCTGATTTCAACCGCCGTTGGTGAGATGGTTTAGAACTGTTTCCGCGTTCCCGGCGGGGTTCGTTATGGGATGGAAAACACGTGAAACCTGCCCATCGCGTAGAACTATTGTAAACCGCTCAAGCAGTGTCATTTCACCGACTTCAAAAACCGGAAGTGACAGGGCGGCTTGCAGCTTCAGGTGTGCGTCAGACAGGATTTCGAAGGGTAGGTGCAACCTGTCTTTGACTTCGCGCTGATACGCAGTGTCTTGGGTTGATAGTCCAAAAACCTTGTCCGCTCCTGCCTCGCGCAGCAGTTGATGATGATCCCTGTAGCCACAGGACTGGGGCGTGCAGCCCTTTGCCCCTGGGATGCCGTCCCATCCCGGAATCGCAGTGTCCCCAGGAGGGCTGGTACGAGGATAGGCGTAAACAACGGAGCAACCTGTTAGCGTCGAGAGGTCGATGTCGCTTCCGTTGGTGGCCTTTAGCACCGCACTGGGAAGACGGATGCCGACAAGGCGCTGGGAAAGGTTGCGACCGTTTTTCATCAGAAATCAACCTTGATCGCGATCCCCTTCTGAACGGCGAGATCGACCACGGACGCGGCAACCGCAAGATCCTGAAGGCCAACCCCCGTGCCATCGAACAGGGTGATCTGTTCATCCGATGTCCGGCCGGGGTTCGTACCGTTGATAACCGCGCCAAGCTGAGCAACGTCACTTGCTTCGATCAGGCCTTGTGCGACAGCGTGCTGTGCTTCACCGATTGAGATGGATTGTGCGACCTCGTCCGTAAAGACCATCGCTTCAGCCAGCAGAGCCGCTTCCACCTCCTGCTTTCCCCTGGTGTCGGTTCCCATGCAGGCGACATGCGTTCCGGGGCTGACATGGTTGGCCAAGAGCGAAGGTGCAAATGCCGAGGTGATCGAGATGATTACATCCGCCTCTGTCATTCCATCAAGCTCGACCGCTTCAAAAGGGATACCTGCTTCATTGGCGACCTTCTCGATATTCGGCAGCATCTCGGGGTGGTAGTTCCAACCAACGACCTTTTCATAAACGCGCTGTTCCAGTGCAGCGCGAAGTTGAAAGGCTGCCTGGTGGCCAGCGCCGATCATGCCGATGACCTTGGCGTCTGCGCGCCCGAGGTGTTTGATCGACACAGAAGATGCCGCCGCAGTGCGCAGGGCTGTCAACAGGTTACCGCCAACCATCGCTGAAGGTTTTCCAGTGTCGGGATCAAACAAAAACACGGTGGACTGATGATTGATCAGTCCGCGCTTTTCCAGATTGTTCGGCCAATAGCCGCCCGCCTTCAGGCCAAGCGTCAAGCCCCCGCGGTCAAACCCGCCCTTGAAGCCGTATAGCGCATCTTCATGCCCTATGGCTTCGCGTACGACGGGGAAGTTGTAGGCGTCGTCTGACGCCATTGCAGCAAAGACCTTTTCGACGGCATCAAATGCCGCCTGACGGGTCATGAGGTCAGCGATCTCGCGCTCGGGTACGATCAGCATATCTTTCTCCAATCTAAAATTCGTGCGCCCGTGTGCCACCGCCGGAAGGAGAGCATACACACGGGCGACTATCTGACTTCTTCCAAGCCAGAACTCCCTGTCTTTGTGAGACTGGATTAATAGGCGCGACCGCGCGCGGACACCGGCCAGACGGATTCGACCTTGCCGTTGCGAACACCAACGTACCAATCGTGCACGTTTGCGGTTGGGTCGCAGTGTCCCGGTACCAGCTTGAGCTTGTCGTTGACCTTCAGCGCACCGCTCGAATCCATGACGACGCCATGTTCGTCCGAACATTTGATGTATTCGACATCGTCACGACCAAAGATAACCGGCAGGCCGCTGTCAACCGACTGTGCCTTGAGGCCGGCATCGACGATTGCCTTGTCTGCCTTGGCATGGCTCATGACGCTGGTCAGAATGAAGAAGGCGTTTTTCCACTCACCCTGGTCGATCCGCTTGCCGTCCTCGTCCAGGATGCGGCCGTAATCGGCATCCATGAACGCGTAAGAACCGCATTGCAGTTCGTTGTACACGCCCGAATTGGACTCGAAGTAGTAGGACCCGGTGCCACCGCCCGAGACCAGCTCGCACTCAATCCCTTCAGCTTTGAGGCCTTCAACGGCGTCTTTTACCATCGCGATGGCTGTATCTAGTTTTTCCTTCCGTGCCTCATAGCTGTCGAGGTGCTGCATCGCGCCTTGATAGGCTTGGATGCCTGAGAACTTCAGGTTGTCGGCGGCTTCCACCGCTTTGGCGATCTCGATCACGTCCTGCGTCGTTGTCACACCGCACCGTCCCGCACCGCAGTCGATTTCGATGAAAACTTCCAGCTGTGTTCCGTGATCGACGGCCGCACCGGAAAGATCCGCGACATTGTCCAGATCATCTACGCAAACAATGATGCGGCTGCCCAGCTTTGGCAGACTTGCAAGGCGATCGATTTTGGCTGGATCACGCACTTGGTTCGATACCAGAACGTCTTTGATACCGCCGCGAACAAAAACCTCGGCTTCGGAGACCTTCTGACAGCAGACACCGACAGCGCCGCCGATTTTCTCCTGCAGCTTGGCCACGTCCACCGACTTGTGCATCTTCCCGTGCACACGGTGGCGCATACCATGCGCCTTGGCATAATCACCCATCTTCTTGATGTTGCGTTCAAGCGCGTCGAGATCCAGCACCAGGCTGGGGGTTTGGATATCTGCTTCATCCATTCCGGGCTTGGCCGGAATGTCATAGCCTACTTCGAAATTGTCGAGATTGGTCATATCTTTCATTTCCGTTTTCCTATGTCGGGATTGATGTCTGTTGGGTTGCAGTCACGCATTCAGCCAAGGCAGCTTGTCCAGATCGACATTGCCCCCGGTTATGATCAGACCGACACGCTTGCCTTTAAAAGCGTCCGGGTTTTTCAGGACCGTGGCCAGCGGAACGGCCGAGGATGGCTCCATCACGATCCGCAGGTGTTTCCACGTCAACTTCATCGCATCGATGATTTCTTGTTCCGAGGCCGTGTAAATCTCGGACACGTGGTTCGACACGAAGTGCCACGTGAGGTCCTTCAGCGGAACCAGCAGTCCGTCGGCAATTGTCTTTGGTGCGTCGTCCGCAATGATGTGGCCCGCCTTGAAGCTGCGATAGGCATCGTCGGCCTGCTCTGGTTCTGCAGCGATAATCGCGGTTTCAGGGGCAAGGTTGGAAAGGGTCAAACAAGTGCCGGACACCATACCGCCGCCACCGATGGGGGCGACGACCGCGTCCAGACCGTCGGTCTGTTCAATGAACTCACGCGAACAAGTCCCCTGTCCGGCAATCACGCGCGGATCGTTGTAGGGATGGACGAAATCCCCGCCCGTGGCTGCCTGAACCTCGGCAAAAGTGGCCTCGCGCGACGAGGTGGAAGGTTCACATTCGGTGATTTTACCGCCGTAGCGACGAACCGTGTCTTTCTTCGCCTGCGGCGCTGTGCGCGGCATGACCACGTTGCAGGGAATGCCCCGTTTCATCGCCGCATAGGACAGGCACGAGGCGTGATTGCCCGAAGAATGGGTCGCGACGCCTTTTTTCACCTGCTCGTCCCCAAGTCCGAACACTGCATTGGTGGCACCCCGCACTTTGAAGGCGCCCGGTTCCTGAAAATTCTCACATTTGAAGAACAGCTGCGCCCCGGTCAGCTCGTTCAGATAGTCCGAGGTGCGGACCGGGGTGCGGCGGACGAAAGGTTTGATCCGATCATGTGCCGCGAGCATGTCCTCATACGTTGGGATGTACATGTTACAATCCTTCATCATGCAGCGTTCTTCTGAACTGCCGCTGGATGACCGCGATAATATTCCTGTGCGGCGGCTACACCGGAGCCCAGTTGGATGTTCAGACCTAGATCGGCCATGCACATTTCAGCGGTGGCGATCCCAGACAGCGCCATGACGTCAGTCAGGCTGCCAAGGTGTCCGATGCGGAATACCTTGCCGGCGACTTCACCAAGGCCCACTCCGAACGCAACGCCGTATTTTTCGGCTGCATGGGTGACGATGTCGGTTGCATTGAATCCGTTCGGTGTGCGGATCGCGCTAACGGTATCAGAATACACCGACGGGTTGACTGCACAAAGCTCCAGTCCCCAGGCACCTACGGCGGCGCGAACACCCTCGGCAATGCGGTGGTGCCGGGCAAAGACGTTTTCCAGACCTTCGTTTTGCAGCATATCACAGGCCTGGTTGAGGCCATTCATCAAGCCAACTGCAGGAGTATAGGGGTAGGCATTGTTGGCGTAGCCCTTCGCCATGTCATGCACATCAAAGAAGGTGCGGGGCAGGGTACCCGTCTTGGTTGCCTCCATTGCTTTCTGACTAAAGCCGACGATTGCCAGGCCAGCTGTCAGCATAAACCCTTTTTGTGAACCCGTAACGGCAACGTCGACGCCCCACTCATCGAAACGGAAATCCATGGACGCGATCGACGAAACGCCATCGACGAACAGCATCGCCGGGTGTTGGGCCGCATTGAGGGCTTTGCGCACGGCAGCAATATCCGACTTTACGCCTGTTGCCGTTTCATTGTGCGTTGCAAGAATGACCTTGATTTCGTGGTTTGTGTCGGCGGTGAGAATCTCTTCGTAGCGGTCGGCGGGCAGTCCTTCACCCCACGGAGTTTCGACGATCTCAACATTCAGATCGTGCCGTTGGCACATGTCGATCCAGCGGTGGCTGAACATACCATTGCGCGCAGCCAGAACCTTGTCACCGGCGGAGAGGGTGTTGGTCAATGCTGTCTCCCAGCCTCCGGTCCCGGTCGAAGGGAAGATGAAGACTTCGGCGCTGTCGCTTTTGAGAATTTTTTGCACACCCGCGCGTGCGGGATGCAGGATCTGCCCAAACAGCGGCGAGCGATGGTCGATCGTGGGCATATCACAGGCCTTGCGCAGGCTTTCCGGGATATTGGTTGGGCCCGGGATGAAAACGGGATTTTGAAAGCTCATGGATGGTCTCCTTCCGTCGTTGACCACACAATAAGATTCAACCTCTTAGCCCGATATTTTTTTGAAAATGTCTTTCAAAACTCACGTCATTGAAATTATTGTTTTGTTGTCAGTGTCTTATATTTTTCATATGATGAATTAGTCTTTCACAAATGAAAAAAGAGTTTTTATGGATTCTCAAGATAATGGTTCTGTATCCCGCCGAAAAGCTCGTGGAAGACCGCGAGGGTGGGATGACAAGACAGCGCAGAACACGATCAAATCCCTGGATCGGGCGATGGAGGTATTCGAGTATCTGAGCGAGGCGCAAGGCAAGGCATTGACCACATTGTCCGATGAAATGCACCAGTCCCCGGCCACCGTTTACCGTATCCTCGTGACGTTGGAAGGCAGGGGGCTCGTCGAATTCGATCACGACGAGCAGGTCTGGCATATCGGTCCCCGCGCGTTCGTAATTGGCTCACGCTTCCTGCGCCGCACCAGTCTCGTGGACCGGGCCAGACCAGTCATGCGAAAACTCATGGAAACCACGGGCGAGACGGCCAATCTGGGCGTAGAAAAAGAAGGGTTTGTACTTTTTCTGAGCCAGGTGGAAACGCACGCCAGTATCCGTGCGTTCTTTCCGCCTGGATCGCTGTCGCCGATGCATGCATCGGGTATCGGAAAAGCACTGCTGGCTTACATGGACGAAGACAGATTGGACCGGCTGTTGGCCACCGTGGAATTACAGGCATTCACAGATCGGTCGATTACTAATCCTGAATCGCTGAAAGCGGACCTCGCAACCATCAGAGCCCGGGGTTTCTCAGTGGACAATGAAGAGAAGAACGCAGGTATGCGATGCATCGCAGCGCCGGTCTTTGACATCAATAGCGAGGCAGTTGCCGGGATTTCGGTGTCCGGACCGACCAGCCGTGTCAGTGAAAGTGAGGTTGAACGGCTAAGCCGCCCCGTCATAGAGGCGGCTCATCAGTTGACGCTGGCAATCGGTGGAACGCTTACTCCGCCGCAGCCCTGAGGCGACTATGCTGCGGGTAGGCAGCAGGGCCGGGCCGCAGGGCCATGTGCCGATTTACGTCCTTATAAAGCAGGTAACGAAATTTGCCCGGACCGCCTGCATAGCAAGCCTGCGGGCAGAACGCGCGTAGCCACATGTAATCGCCAGCCTCTACCTCGACCCAGTCATTGTTCAGCCGGTAGACCGCCTTTCCTTCCAGAACATAGAGACCGTGCTCCATGACATGGGTTTCAAGAAAGGGGATGACGGCGCCGGGCTCAAACGTCACCACAGTTACATGCATATCGTGGCGCAAGTCACTTGGGTCGACAAATCGCGTTGTCGCCCATTTTCCATCTGTTCCGGGCATTTTGGTTGGAGCGATGTCGTTTTCGTTTAGGACAAGTATGTCGGGGGTATCAAGGCCATCTACGGCTTCATAAGCCTTTCGAATCCAATGGAAACGCAGGATTTCATCCCCTTGGTTTCGCAGAGTCCAATCACTTTCTGGAGGCAGATAGGCGTAGCCTCCCGGTGTCAGTTCATAGGTTCTGCCTTCGGCGGTTACTGTCGCGGCGCCTTCGACCACGAACAAAACACCCTCGGCCTCGGCATCGATCTCAGGCCGGTCAGAACCACCGCCGGGTTGAACTTCCATGATGTATTGCGAAAAGGTTTCGGCAAAGCCGCTTAAAGGGCGGGAGATCACCCATAAACGTGTATCATCCCAAAACGGCAGAAAACTGGTCACAATATCCCGCATCGTTCCCTTCGGGATCACGGCATAAGCGTCGGTAAAAACAGCGCGATCAGTCAACAGTTGTTCCTGACCAGGATGTCCACCGCTTGGTGCGAAATACTTGGTGCTCATGTATGCTCCTGAAGAAATACTATGCACTCAAAAATATGCGCCGGGCGGATTGTGTGGACCACCCGCAAAAATACAGCAACTCTATTCGAAAAGTTTTGAAAAATCCGTATCACCGAACGTCTGGAATAAAACGAAGCGTCCAACCTGCAATCAGACGGTCGACGTCACGCGTGCGCAAGCCGGGACGATTGTGTCGCAATCTTTTGGAACGCGCAGAGTCAGCGGCTTACCGGACACTCTTATCCTGCGATCTCAGCAAAGACCTGAAAGCCCGAGGTGGCAGCGTTGGAGAACTGCTGTTTCCGGATCATGTTGGCGACCTCAATGCCGTCCGATGTGGCGGAAGCAGATCTGAACGACTTGAACCCACACATGTGCCGAACACGCCGTTTGATAAACCGATGGTCCTGCTCGATCATGTTGTTTAATATTTGGACCTCGGTGTCTGCACTTTGGCTGGGCGGCCGAACCGTTGGCTCTGTTGCAAACTTTTGGCTGTTGATGAACTTGGGTTTAGCGCGTGAATGGCTTTCGACCCTAACTAGTCGAAAGCCAGCTCATGATCTCCTTCAAAGGCGCGCAATATTCGAAGGACGTGATCCTCTTTGCTGTATTCGTCTACGTTCGATACGGCGTTTCATATCGTGACCTGGAAGAGATCATGGTGGAACGCGGCGTATCGGTTGATTGAGCCACGCTGAACCGTTGGGTGACACGAGACTTGGGCGCTATTGCCGACGCAGCGCGCAGACGCAAAGGACCAATGGTCAAAAGTTTGCAACAGATCAGCGCGCGCAATCGGGGTCGAGTGGTCAAATTGCCGGGTACAGGTTGAAAGCCGTCACATTGCCAATGTTCGCGAATCGGACGCCCAACTAGCTTTCGTCGTGCAACATTAGGAGGATTGGAATGCGCGGCGCGGATATCTTGGTGGAGATGCTGATTGGTTACGGAGTCGACTCCATCTTCGGCGTGCCCGGTGATACCAATGTTTCGTTCTATGAAGCCCTGCAAGACAAAGAAGAGCGGATCACTCATGTAATGGCGCGGGACGAGCGCTCTGCCGGGTTCATGGCCGATGCCTATGGCCGCTTCACGGACCGCCCTGCCGTGGTCGAATGCCCCTCGGGCGCGGGTGCGATGTACACGCTGCCACCAATCGCTGAGTCAAACGCCTCCTCCGTGCCTGTAATCGTGCTGACAATCGACATCCCCCTGCCCGGGGAAGGGCGCGGTGTACTGACTGAGCTGGATTGCGCGCGCCTGTTCGAGCCGGTGACAAAGATGTCCGTGCAAGTGAAATCGGCAGATAAGCTGCCCGAGATCATCCGTCGCGCCTTTCGCACGGCATGTTCAGGCACGCCCGGCGCGGTGCATCTGCAAATCCCCGAGGACATGTTGCTGGCAGAGATCGACCCTGCAAGCGTATCGCTCCATGTCGAGGAAGAGTGCAAGACTTTTCCCGCCTTCCCCACCCGACCCGCACCAGGGATGGCCGAAACGCTTTTGGAGCATCTTTCCGCCGCCGAGCGACCGCTCATCGTGTCGGGCGGGGGCGTGATCCGGGCCTGTGCCGGGGCGGAGGTGTTGCGTGTGGCCGAACGGCTCAACATCCCGGTATGTAGTTCCATGACCGGTCAGGGGACAATGCCCGACGATCACCCGCTCTCGATCGGGGTGATCGGTGACAACGGCTTTCACCCCCATGCCAACAGGGCCATGGAAGAGAGCGATTTTGTGCTGTTCATCGGGTCCAAGATGGGCTCAGTCGTGACGATCGGCTGGACCTTTCCGAAACTCACGCTGAACAAGCGCGTGGCCCAAATCGACATCAATCCCGAGATCATGGCCAACAATTACGAAAACGTGCTTTCGGTGGTCGGTGACGCAAAGCTTGTCTTGAACGACCTGCACGAGGCAGTCCCGGAAGATTTCGAGGGTTCAAAATTTACGCCCTGGGTAAGCCATCTCAACACGTTGCGCGCTCGTTTCTGGCAAGAGGCGCAAAGCCTGCTTGATGCGGACACAACACCGCTGCGACCCGAACGCGCTGTGCGCTGCTTCAATCAGGCGCTTGAGGCTTCGGGCAAACCAGCGCTGATCTATTCCGACGCGGGCACGCCCACGCCGCATATGACACGCTTTCTCAAGATTAATGATTCACAAACGCGCTTTGCCATACCACGGGCTTTTGGCGGGCTGGGTTCTGCGCTTCCGGCCACCGTAGGTGCCTGGCGCGCCGATCCAACGCGCCGCCCCATCGGCATGTTCGGTGATGGTTCTTTTGGAATGGCGGTGGGTGAGCTTGAAACGCTTGTACGGTTGCAGATCCCTGCAATCCTTCTTTTGTTCAACAACGGCCATTTCGGATGGATCAAGGGGCTTCACCGCCTCAAGGGTCACAATCAGACCTTTGGCGTGGATTTCATGCCTCCACGCGGGGCCGCCATCGCCGAGGCTTTTGGATTGAAGGGCTGGACCGCGAAAACCGCGGATGAACTGGACGACGCTCTCGGGCAGGCCTTCGCTCACACTCAGGGCCCCGGCCTCATTGATGTGCATATTGAGTCCATCGCGGTCCGGGTTCCCCCTGTCTATTCGTGGCTGACAAAACGTGGCGAAGATCCTCTCTCGCTCAAGGCCAAGGATGTGGCGTATCTCTGAAGTTTGAAGCCATGAAAGACATGAGCCCTCCCCCCCAAGCGCTTGCTGGAAGATCAGTTTTGGTAGTCGGTGCCGGGATGGTAGGCGTTTGCACTGCGCTCGATTTTTTGCGGCGCGGTGCAAGGGTAACGCTGATCGACCGGCAAGAGCCGGGGCGCGAGACGTCGTTCGGCAATGCGGGTGTTTTAGCACGCTCCTCGCTCATGCCGCTCAACAACCCGTCCATGCTGCGTGACCTGCCGGGATTGCTTGGTAACCGGCGCACCAGTTTGCGATACAATCTTCGCTATGTTCTGAACAATCTGGGTTGGGCTCTGCCGTTTTTGGCCAACGCACGCTCGTCACGGGTGGACCGTACGGCCAAGGCGCTTGACGCTTTGATCCGTTTGTCCATCCCCGCCCACAAGGCCATGATCGCGGAATGCAGGCAGGACGATTTGCTTTCCGAACGCGGCTGGATTTTTCTGTATCGCTCAGTGGCGGCCCATGCTCGGAGCAGCCTGTTACGCCGGATGCTCACGCAGTTCGAGGTGCCGACCGAAACTCTCGACAGGGCAAGCCTGCACGAACTTGAGCCGCACCTTTCCCCCATTTTCCCACACGCGCTTTGGGTGCAAGACAGCGCGTCGGTCCGGGATCCTGGTGCTTTGGTAAGTGCCTATTCCCGGCGCTTTGCGGCTGAGGGAGGGCAGATCGAAACCGGCTGTGTTACTGGCTTGCACACAATCCAAGCGCCGCGCGTTGTTTTGGAGGGCGGGGCCGAGATACGTGCGGACCATATCGTGCTGTGCCTCGGCCCCTGGGGCAAAGACATGCTGAACAAGGCGGGCTACCGCGTTCCAATGGCCTTTGAGCGTGGATATCACCGGCAGTTCAAGGGATCCGAGGGCGCGGGCAACGCGCAGACCCTTGGTCGACCGATCTATGACACCGGGGGCTCCTACGTCCTGTCCCCGATGCGGCATGGGCTAAGGCTCACCACCGGGGTAGAGTTGAACGCGCGCAACGCCGCAGAAAATCACGATCAAATAACGCGCGCGGAAAAGGCCGCGCGCGAGGCGATTGACCTTGGTGTCCCGTGCACAACCCCCACATGGATGGGCGCACGCCCGACCTTTCC
This sequence comes from Ruegeria sp. EL01, assembly GCF_900313035.1. Lineage (GTDB taxonomy): Bacteria > Pseudomonadota > Alphaproteobacteria > Rhodobacterales > Rhodobacteraceae > Ruegeria. The sequence goes on from NZ_OMPS01000001.1 coordinate 263,547, forward strand.
AGACAGCCGCCCCTGCATCGGGCCGCTCCCTGCCGCGCATGACGTCTCTGTGGCGTCCGGCCATCAGCATATCGGCTTCGCCACCGCGCCTGGCACGGCTCGCCTGTTGGGCGACATATTGGAAGGTAAAACCCCTCCGATCGATGCAAGGCCTTTCCGACCGGAAAGGTTCATCACCTACCGTTAGCGCAAGCCACGCGTTTCGGACATGATCCAGTCGCGAAAGAGGCGCACCGGTGTCGAGGGCCGCCGTGTCTCTGGATACACGGCATAGTAGCCTGCTCCGCTAGCGACCGGCGCACCGAAGGGCAAATGCAATCGCCCGTCCGCCAGTTGTTCCTCGATCATGAAAACCGGAACAACGGCCAATCCGATCCCGGCCAGCGTCGCTTCGATTACCATCGTCGTTTGCGAAAAACGCGGACCGGAAATGGGTCCATGATGCTCGATCCCCTTGGCCGCCAGCCAGCGGAGCCAAGAGTCCGGTCGATGGGCGTTCTGAATTTTGGGAAAGGCTTGGTGTTCCTCAATCGGCAGCGATTGATGCGGTGGCACCAACGTCGGCGCCGCAACCACCCCGACAAATTCGGTGATAAGTTTGTAAGCGATTGCGTCACGCCAGGCGCCTTGCCCACGCATCACTGCGATGTCTGGTCCGTCCGCAAAATCCACATCGCCGCGCAGCGGAATTACGTTGAAAGGTTCCGAGGGATGGGCCTCCATAAAGTGCTTCATGCGCGGGACAAGCCAACGGCTGGCAAAGCTATCCTGCACACCGATTTGCAGCGCAGCCGAGGCGCGGCTGCCGCGAATGACATCCATGGAGGCCTCTTCCAGCAGGTTGAGGATCTCTGAAACAGAGGCGGCATAGGACTCCCCTGCGGGAGTAAGGACAAGACGCGGCCCAAACCGTTCGAAAAGGTCGATCCCAAGGAGGGCCTCAAGATTCGAAACCTGTCGACTCACTCCGCTTTGCGTGCGCCCCAATTCCTCACCCGCGCGTGTAAAACTGAGTGTTGTGGCTGAGGCTTCGAAGGCGCGAAGCGCGAAGAGGGATGGGATGTAGCGACGCATTTCATGAATTTAGATCATGATGATCGGCAAAAACAGCATTTTTCGCATGATTGATTCTCTGCCAGTCTTTCAAGAACAGTAAGGGAGATCGAAATGCGCAAACTCGACGCCATCGACCGCAACCTTTTGGCCCTCCTCCAGGATGATGCCCGCCTTGCGACATCAGAGCTTGCACGCCGTGTGGGCACTGCACGCACGACTGTAAGCGAGCGCGTGGCGCGGCTAGAACGGGAGGGGCGCATATTGGGTTATACGGCGGTGGTGGTAGAAGAGGCGCAAGTGCTGGAAACCCGCGCAGTGTTGAATCTGGGCTGCAACCGTGCTGCGTGCCGCAGTATTGTGGCCGCATTGAAGAGCTATCCCGAGATTGAGGAGTGTCTCTCTGTGACTGGGTCTTATGACCTTATGTGTATGGTGCGCACACCTCATCAAGAGGATCTGGACGCGCTTGTCGACGAGATCGCCATGCTCCCCGGGGTGAACGCGGTCGACGCGACAATCGCACTGGCCAGCAAATTTCGGCGCCGGGCACATGTGCCAACTGCACCACGACTTCAGATCGCGAGCTGAGACTGCATCATCCAGCCTGCCGCATCGAGGATGGAAAAAACGGGTAGTCCAAACCGGTTGCGAAGCGCGGGTGCGTAGGGGCACAGATTTCCACATTCCAGAATAAGGGCAGATAGCGGTGCCCGGTCTATGAGTGCCTCAGCCTCATGAAGCACCAGTGCTTCCATCTGGTCGCGATCAAATTCGCGCCGCTGCTCGGCCTTCGTCGCCAGGAACGTGTCCCGGAACAACGCATGATGATCCATTCCGGCAATTTCCGCATCATCAACCCCGGGAGCAGCAAGCGCGTTAGGACCAAGCGCGCGCACAGATGCCGTCAGAATCCCCACGGACCCGGGGCAAACCATCTGAACCATGGGATACATCGAAAGTGAAGATAGCATGACCGGAATGCGTACCGCTCTGGCGATTTCGGCCTGGGCATGGACAAGGAAACCGCATGTCGAAACGAGGGCCGCGGCACCTTCGAACTCAAGCTGCTTTGCGGCGCGTATGAACGCATCAAGCATCTCTTGCGGTGGCGGATTATCCGACACAATGACACTGGCATCGGCCCGCTCTACCACATGCATCCGAGCAGAAAATGGGTAGCTCATGGGGTTACCTGCATCTCCTGCGATGCGGGGAAATGCTGTGTCGAGCGAGAGAATGCCGAGATGTGCCATAATCAAGAACTAAGCAAGACAAGTGACGCGGAAAAGAGGATGCTGGCCAGCAAACCGTCAGATTCACGGCTCTGTGCCCTATCCCGTTAATTTGACCCTGTCTTTTTCAGCCCGCCCCAGTGACCATCGCCGGATAGGTTCACAGGGAGCTCACAATGAAAATGAAAGCAATCCTCTGCGCGGGCACCGCCTTCGCGCTCACGGCTGGCAGCGCGCTGGCTGACAAATGGGATATGGCACTGGCCTATTCCGCCACCAACTACCACTCCGAGATCGCCGCGGAGTTTGCCGCAGAGGTGACGGCCAACTCTGATTTGGAGATTGTCACACACCCCGGCGGGTCGCTCTTTGGCGGGTCCGAGATCTTTGGTGCGGTGCGCAAGGGCCTTGCGCCCATCGGGGAACGACTGATCTCGGCGCTTGGCAATGATGATGCGATCTACGAAGTTGACAGCGTGCCGTTCCTGGCATCCGGCTTTGCGGACGCCAAAACGCTCTACGAAGTCTCCAAGCCGGCCCTGATTGAAACGCTGGAAGAAGGACGGCTTCACTTCCTGTATTCCTGCCCCTGGCCGCCCCAGGGCTTCTACTCGATCACCGCCGCCGAAAGCCTCGACGACGTCTCCGGCCTGAAGTTTCGTGCCTACAACGCGACAACGTCCAAGATGGCCGAAGGGCTGGGTATGGTACCCACCAAGATCGAAGCCGCAGAACTTGCACAGGCTTTTGCCACCGGTGTTGCGCAATCCATGATTTCCTCCGGCTCTACCGGCTATGACCGCAAGCTCTGGGAACATGTCGAATACTACTATGATGTGAAGGCCTGGCTGCCGCGCAACATGGTGATCGTGAATGGCAAAGCCTGGAAACGTCTCGACGATGAAACGAAGGCCGTGGTTGAAGCGGCCGCCGCGAATGCAGAAGAAAAATGCTGGGCGAAGGCCGAGGAACTGGACAGCTGGTATGTCGAACAGTTCAAGGCCAACGGCATGAATGTGGGCCCGCTCAACGAAGCCATGCAGGTTGAGTTCCAGAATGTGGGCGAGGAGCTACGCGAAGCCTGGCTCGAACGCGCTGGCGACAAGGGTCAGGCCGTGCTTGACGCATATGCGGCCGCCAACGGTTCGTGACCCAACCAGGCGTGGCCCCCTTTCTCCCTAGGGGCCACGCCGATTTACTTTGAAGGAGCAGAACCGTGCGGCAAATCTCTCGGATCATGGATGGGATCTACAAGGTCGGCGCCTTTGCCTCTGGGGCATTGTTGATCCTGCTTTGCGCTTTGGTGTTGTACTCCATCATGGCGCGGGCTTTTGGGTTGTATGCCGGTGGGGCCACGGACTTCGCGGGCTATGTCATGGCCACTAGCACATTCCTTGCCTTGGCTTACACGTTCCGCACCAACGGGCATATTCGTGTACAGCTTTTGATCCAAAAGCTGGGACACACATCAAGACGCAGTGTCGAGGTCTTTTGCTTGGGTTTCATGGCCTGCATCTCGACTTTTCTCGCCTTCTACATGGTGCGCCTTGCCTACGACAGCTGGGACTTTGGCGAGCGCAGCGAAGGAGCGGATGCGGTGTTACTCTGGATTCCGCAAACCCCTGTCGCCATTGGTGCCGGGCTTCTGGCGATCGCCGCCATTCACTCCTTTCTTCAGGCGTTGTTTGACTATGACGCGATTAACCCAGAGACAGCCGGGCATGAGGGGCCAAACGAGGTATGAGCGAAACGATTTCAATCATTGTCTTTCTGTCGACGCTGTTTCTATGCCTCGGCCTTGGTGTCTGGGTGGGGGCCGCGCTTCTGGCGACCGCAATCGTTGGTATGGCGCTCTTTACGTCTGCACCTATCGGAGATTCCATGGCCGTCACCATCTGGGGAGAGCAGTCAAGCTGGACCTTAACGGCCCTGCCGCTTTTCATCTGGATGGGGGAAATCCTGTTCCGAACAAAACTGTCCGAGACGCTGTTCAAAGGTCTTGCACCGTTCATGAAGGGCCTGCCCGGGTCGCTGCTGCACGTCAATATTGGTGCTTCCGCCGTCTTTGCTGCCATCTCTGGCTCGTCCGCCGCGACGGTGGCGACCGTTGGCAAGATGTCCATTCCCGAATTGCGCGCGCGCAAGTACCCCGAGCATATGATCATTGGCACGCTTTCCGGTGCCGGCACGCTCGGCCTCCTCATTCCGCCGTCGATCTCCATGATTATCTTCGGCGTGACCGTGAACGAGAGCATATCAAAGCTTTTCATGGCCGCAATGATCCCAGGTCTGTGTCTCGCGTTGCTGTTCATGGCCTATGTGGCGTGCTGGTCAATCGTCAACCGTGGGAGCTTCAACCCGATCCAGGACGTGGATGTGTCCAGCCTCGGTCGCAGGCTTGCCGACCTGCTGCCAGTGTTGATCCTGATCGCCGCAGTCATCGGTTCGATCTATACCGGCGTGGCCACGGCGACCGAGGCCGCCGCGCTCGGCGTTGTCGGGGCGCTTCTCCTTTCGATGGTGCAACGCAGTCTAAGCTGGAGCAGCTTTCAGGAAAGCGTTCTTGGCTCGGTACGCACCACAGCGATGATCATGTTCATCCTCATGGGTGCGGGCTTCCTAAGCCTCGCCATGGGATTCACCGGCATTCCCAAGGCACTGGCCGAGGTGATTGCGGATTGGGAGCCCCCGCCACTGGCGCTCATTGCCATCCTGACGGTCTTTTACATCGTTCTTGGCATGTTCCTTGACGGTCTTTCCTCTATCGTTCTGACCATGGCGGTGATCGAGCCCATGGTCCGCGCCGCTGGCTTTGACATGCTGTGGTTTGGAGTCTACCTCATGATCGTGGTCGAGATGGCCCAGATCACGCCTCCCATCGGGTTCAACCTCTTTGTGCTTCAAGGGATGACGGGCAAAGATATCGGCTTCATTTCAAAAGCCTCCTTCCCGATGTTCCTGGTGATGTGCCTTTTCGTCGTCATCCTCGTCTTGTTCCCCGGGTTGGCGACCTGGCTCCCTGAAGTCCTGAGTAAATAGGAGGCGATGATGGCCCCGAACACTGTTCTTGTCTTGGTGGATATCGCGCATCACGACAGTGGCAAAGACGTCTTGTCTTACGCCGCTGCTGCCTTTCCATCTGCCACACTCCATGCAGCTTATGTCATGCCCTATGGGTTTTATAGTTATGTGGAGCCATTCGTCTCGGACGAAAGCCAGAAAGCTGCAAATACGCGGGCGAAAGAAGAGCTGGCAGCCCTTGTTGCGGCTGCGAACGTGCAGGCCACGCCCCATGTCCTGCGTGGTGGTATCGGCGAGCAGGCAATGCTGGAAGCCAAGGCAATCAATGCCGACCTCATCGTGCTCAACGCAGTTCGGCCCGGCAGCGCACTTTCGACGCTTGGGACCCACGCGGCTCAGATCGCGCGACATGCAAAGGCAAGCGTTCTGCTCCACCGCTGAAACGCCAAGAGCCCCGGGATTTATCCGGAGCTCTTTTGATACTTCGCTCAATCAGATGTCAAACTTGACGGGATCTGTCGCAAACTTTGGTCGGCATGTTGCACTTCGTGTGGTTTGATTCAACTGGCAGTTTGACTGTGACAATGTTTGGGAGTGTCCGATGACCGACTTCAAGGGCGCACACTACCCACAATCGATGATCTTGTATGCGGTCTATTTCTACATCCGATACGGCGTTTCATATCGCGACTTGGAAGAGATCGTGCGGAACGTGGGGTGACGGTTGATCATGCAACGCTGAACCGCTGGGTCGTCAATGCTCACCCCTGGCCGCCCGCGCAGCGCAGAAAAGAAAGGCCAGCACGGCTGGATCCTGGGGTATGGATAAGACCTATGTCAAAGTCCGCGGTGAATGGGTGTACCTGTATCGTGCGGTAGATCGCGGCGGTCAAACCCTTGGTTTCATGCTTTCCGACAAGCGAGACACCAAGGCTGCAAGAAAGTCCTTCGTCAACGCATTGCACAACAATGGCATCCCAAAAACGGATTACCATTGAAAAAACAGAAGCAACACAGCCGGAATCAAAGAGGTCAACAAGATCTTCAGGAGGCTGGCCATAACCATCAAAATCGATACCGTTTGCTCCGAGTATCTCAACAACATGATTGAACAGGATCACCGTTTTATCAAAAGGCTCACGCGACCGATGTTGGGGTTCAAAAGCTTTGCCTTAGCTGCCGCGACACCTGCGGGGATCGAGGTTGCCAACATGATCCGCAAGGGGCAGCTTGGCATCTCGACAAGTGGATTCCGTCAGTTTGCAGAGCTCGCTGGATAAGGATGCGCAGCCAGAGCGTTATCAACTCACCACAGCCTCGTACCGTCACGCCCGCCCTGATGCGTTCAGTCTATGGGCCGATTCCACAGTCGATTTAACCGCATGATCTGCCCATCGCATATTCTTCACAATCAGTGGCTAACAACTTGCCAATATCAATCCGAACCCTATTCGGAGAATGGTGCTTGGTCCGGGAATGGGGGCGGATCAGGTCAGCCGGGAGGCAGAGGATTGTCGTCTACTCTGAATCGAAATCTGGTGCGGAGACCTCCTCGATGAGTTCTGTAATCGTAAGTTCGAGCGCGCCTGCTAGTTGGGCGAAACGTCGTGTTTCGTCTGAATTAGGCTTCAGCCGCTGGGTTCGTCAGCGCTACAGTTCCAAAGTTAAACCTTGTAAATACTCCATCGGATGGCATAAATACAAGGTATGATCGAGCGTAGTCACAGGAAATCCGTTGAAGACTCTCTAGAGAACCAGGCGGGCGTCGTCCTGCTTGGGCCACGGCAAGTTGGGAAAACAACGCTCGCACAAGATATCGCTGAAAGCCGTGACGCTGTCTATCTTGATATGGAGAGATTTGCTGACCGTCAGGTTCTCGAAGAGCCTGATCTCTATCTCGACGAGCAGGTTGGACGTCTTGTGGTGATCGACGAGGTTCAACTCATGCCAGGTCTGTTCAAGGCATTGCGCGGTCAAATTGACCGGCGACGCAGGCAAGGGCATCGGACTGGACAGTTCCTGCTTCTGGGGTCGGCCTCGAACACGCTTCTGCACCAAAGCGCAGAATCCCTGGCTGGACGGGTCAGCTATCACGAGCTTACGCCTTTCACGCTGTCGGAAATCGGAGCAGACGTGATCTCAACCCTCTGGTTGCGGGGTGGTTTCCCTGATAGCTTCCTGGCGAAAAACGACCGGACCAGCTTGGCCTGGCGCGAGGATTTCATCCGAACCTATCTGGAACGTGATGTTCCAGCCTTCGGGTTGCGTATTCCGGCGGAGACATTGCGCCGGTTCTGGACGATGCTCGCCCATGAGCAGGGCGGGTTACTCAACGCGGCAAAGCTTGCAGGAAACCTGGGAGTCTCTGGCCAGAGCGTTGCACGTTATCTTGATTTATTGGTCGACCTGATGCTGGTGCGCCGCCTGCCGCCTTGGCATTCCAATGCCGGAAAGCGTCTCGTCAAATCTCCTAAAGTCTATATTCGCGATTCCGGATTGACCCATGCACTTCTTGCGATCGACACACAGGAGAACCTGCTTGGGCATCCAGTTGTTGGCGGCAGTTGGGAAGGGTTTTGTATTGAAAACCTGATTACCGCTGCGCCGCGCGGAACCGAAGCAAGCTTCTACCGTTCTTCAGCCGGGGCCGAGGTGGATCTGATGTTGAGATTGCCCCGAGGGGCCGTCTGGGCAATAGAAATCAAGCGGACAACATCGGCGAAGGTAACGCGTGGGTTCCATATCGCGACAGAAGAATTGGACGTCTCAGAACGTATCCTTGTTTACGCCGACGACAGGGAGGTCCCGGGGCAGGGAGGGGTACGGGCAATGCCCCTCGTTAGCGCTATGGAAAGGCTGTCATCGGAATAGATATGAGAAGTGGTCACTTAAAGGCGAGAGGGCAAGTTTTTTGTGTCCAGCATCTGGATCTGTCGCGCGAGCAAACGTACTAGCCTGACTTTTGACGTGGTAGCCACAGCTTTCGACTTGGAGACGTCAGTTACCGCTGCCCCATGATTTCGAAAGTATAATCCCGTCTTACTCCTGCTGGAGGTGGTGGGAACGGGGCTGCGGCTTTTACTTGGGCAACGGCGATTTGATCCAGTCGTTTTGATCCCGAACTGCGCGCGATGCTGATTGTCTGCAACGTCCCGCTGTCGGCCATTCGAAATGCCACCAGAGCGGCACCTCGGATATTAGCGCTCTTTCTTCGGGCGCGGATAATTTTGCGTTTTATCCGCCCCGCGTAATTGCTGGCTTCGGCATTGCCGGATGTGGTGGTGGCTTGTTTGGATGTCGTTGCCTTCGCAGCGCCTTCGGGGGTTTTCCCGGTCGCGTCGCCCTTTTTCCCGCTTTGTTTGGTGTTTCCGTTTGACTTCGCAGTTTGATTGCTTGTCTGTTTCTCCGGTTCAGGCCGTTTGATATCCTTGATCAGTGGAACCGAAGCAACATCAACCTGCGTTTTCGACGTCTCAATTTCTTGAGGCTTGAGTGGGTTCTGAGCAACTGCCTTCGTGGGTGCGGCAGTAGCGTCAGATGGGATCGGGTTGAGCGTTGGGGGCGTCGTCGCTCGCTGGTGCAAGGTTGGGCTGGCCTTGGCTTGCAACTGGTGTGGCGTGGCTGATTTCTGCCGCATGCTGGCGGGCACAGGTGCATTGGCTCCGGCAACGAAATCTTTGAATGTGGATCCGAGCGCAGCGGCTGCTGCTGCTCCACCACCTTCGATTTCCACCGTTTCGCTGGGTGAATAATCTATAAGCGCCAAGCTATGAGCCGCCACGGCCAATGCAACGGAAATCGCAACCACTCCGCGGGATTTTGGAATCACCGTAAACCCCTTTCCGTCACGACATAGACTTTGCTTGCACCCAACCCACGCAAAGCGTCGCTGACTTGTTTGAGCGTAACTGCGGGCAAGGATCGGTCCGGCACGATCCGCACCGCATCAAGGGGAAGATCGATGGCAGCCCGTTCGACGTAAGCCTCAGCATTGGTCAGTTCTGCCCCGCGATATTCAAGAGTGCCATCAGCGCGAATAATTAATGCATCAGGCGGTTCGCGCCCTTCCAGATTCTGCGTTTCAACAAGCTGAACCGATTTGCTGAGCGGCGGCGCAAGGGTTCCCGCGATCATGAAGAATATGAGCATCAGGAACACGACATTGATAAGCGCGATTGTCGGTTCCCTACTTTGTCTGGGTTTGGATCTTAGCTGCATCAGCCTAATACCTGAGTGTGCAATTGTTCGACAGGCGCCAGGACTGTGAGAAGATCGATCAATTGCTGAGAGGTCGCGTGCGGGCTTAGGCTAATGAGCGCGGTCTGGGATTTGGCAGCGCGAAGCGTCTGGGCCACCTGCGCTAAGGGCACAGGCGCGCCATCGACCAGAATTCGGTCGGCATCCAGTTTGATGAAACGGATGACTCGATCTGTTTCAGCGCCACCAATGGCTGTCGTCGAAAACTCTATCTCGCCGAATTTCGAGAAAGTAGATGTCAGCATGAAAAACAGCAGCAGCAAAAAGATGACATCTATGAGTGATGTCATCGACAGGCGTTTGCGCCGCTTTCTTCGAACATCAAGCGCCATGGGCCAGTGCAGTAGTTGACGCCTTATTCGTTTGTGCCGTGTCACCGGCATGGCCCGGTGCAAAGATTGTTCTGAGCGCACGGTTGGCAAAGATACGTTCGCGGTTCACGCGGGCCTCGAACCAAGTCAGGATCAGTGAGGTCGGCATCGCCACGGCCAGCCCGGCTGCTGTCGTCATAAGTGCGACCCAGATTCCGCCGGCCAGCAGCGATGGATCAACTGCGTTGCCAGCACCTTGCAGGGTCTGGAAGGCCTCGATCATGCCCAGCACAGTGCCGAACAACCCGAGCAAGGGCGCAAGTTGCGAGACGCTATCCAACACGTTGAGACCTTGTTCCAACCGCGCAAAACGCGCCTCAGCCTCGGCATCAACCCTGTCGGACAAGGTGCGATCATCACCCGACAGAGCCATCGCAATCACGGGCACCAGATAGCTGCGGCTTTTGTTCAGATGGCTTCTGGCGGCCATGTGGTCTTGTCGATCCCATGCGTCGATGGCCATCGACAATTCGATGTGGCGCCCGACCCCGGCCGCCTTGTATTGCCAGAGTTTGTAGATGACCAACGCAAGAGTGGCTATCGAGGCCGCGATCAGGATGGCCACAACCGGCCCTCCCAACTGCAATATCTCTATCAGTTTTTGCTGCATTTCGGTCATGGCTTTATCCAAGTAATTCGGTTTCAAGACGGCTTTTGAGTGTGAGCTCGTTCATGCAGGCGTCTTTGGCGTCGGTCTGGATTTCACATTCCTGGACGCCGTTGATCAGAATCCGACTGATCTGATCGCAGGCCATGTCGTTGAACTGAAACTGCCTGACGCGAGGGCGACCTGCAGGCAGTTCTTCGAAATCCAGCAGGGTGAGCAGCGACACCTCACCTGTGTTCCCGAACAGGACAGTTTCATACACAACCCCGCTAATGTCGGCATCATGCGTGTTTTCGGCGACAAAACTTAGCAGACAGTTTTGCCCCCTTGCCTCGGCGGCGCTGAGTTCGATGGATACGCCGCCGGCTGTGTGTATCTCTTCTGCGCTGACAAACCCTGCCCCCAAAAAAGGGAGCAGGGTCAGCAGGACCACGCTGGCATTTGTTGTTGTCGTTATTGGCATAACGGGTCCTTTCGTCTGGATCAGAAGGTTTTGGCCAGGGACAGCTTGAAGTTTCGGCCCGATGAGTTGCGGGTCGAAAGGTTCGGGCGATAGTTCTTGTCAAAGATGTTCTCGATGCCGGCGCGCACCTCAAAGCCTTCAAACACGCCCTCTTGTGGCAGGTAGGTTGCGCGCAGGGCGTTCACGCCGTATCCTGCGGTGGCGGCACCTCTCGAGTCTGTTCCGGACCGAGCGCCGAAGATTTCCCAACTGACATCCAGTGTCTCGCCGAACCGCTTGCCCAGCGTAAGGCGCGCAGAGTCTGACGGTTCATTCCGCCAGCGCGATTCAACGCCGGTTGAGCTGGTTTCCGTTCCGGTCACGATGTTCGAGTTGAAATCAACGTAAAACCCGCCAGCGTTGGCGTATGACGCTTCGATCTCGACACCTTTTGTTACCACTTCGGACAGCGGTCTAGACGGCCTGCCGGATACGTAGGATGTTATATCCCACAAGGTTGTCTCATAAAAATTGACCTTGGCTCGGACTACGTCGCCTTCGGCAATCACATCACCACGATTGTATGAAAAACCTGCTTCCCATGTTCGGGATTTCTCTGGCTGCGTCATATAGAGCGGTGTACCGAGATCATCGATAATCGGCAGGCTTTCTGTGTAGGCACCACCGCCAAAGATCGCAAAGCCGCTGTTAAATTCATACCGCGCCGACAGCCCGCCCATAAGCGCGTTGTTGTCATAGCTTTCGTTGAACGGAGCCGCCGTGTCATCGTCACCTTTGATGTCCTGTGTTTCGTATCGCACCGCGGGTGTGATTGTCAGTTGGTCACCGATCTGAACATCATCGACGGCGAACACGGAAATGCGACGGTCGGTTCCGCCTGGTGCTGATGCGGCGTCCAACCGTTCGCGATTGATGAATTCAATGCCAGCCCGCAGATCATGCGAGGCAATTCCGGTCTGGAAGTAGGACGTGTTCTTGATCGTCAGCTTTGTTGTTTCATAGTTATGTGTGGCATCCGCCAGGGCCCGAATCCGGGGAAAAAACGGCGTTCCTTCAAGGCTGGAAGATCCAGGGACATAGGCGCTTTTGATTGACTGCTCTGAATAGCTGAGGTTGACATCCAGATCGATCAGATCATTTTCGACCGGCTGGTATTGGAACCGCAGTATCCCTATTTGTGTTTCGATATCGCGATCCACGTTCCCAAAGGAGTCCGCCGTGGTGCTAAACGAGTCGTAAGGTACGTCACGTTCCTCTGATGTGGACCTGTTCCAGGATGCCGTGATTGCGTGTTCGAGATTATCGCCGAAGCTGTATTTACCCTTGGCCAGCACCGAAGGCAGCGTGAATGAGCTGTTCCCAATGGTGTCGCCATCGCCGTCTTTCTGATCGCCCTGATCCCGGTAGGTGTAGTTGAACAGGAATTCAGTTTGCGTATTCGGTTGCCATGCCAGAATGGATGACGACGCAAACCCATTGCCGTTCGAATACCCTTCAAGCGTCTGACGGAAACGGAAACCGGGCTCTCCACCCGTTAAATCCGACGCGTCCTTAGTTTCCAGTTGAACGACACCACCGACAACCCCAGACCCATATTCAAATGATCCAACGGTGCCACGGACGACTGAGACGCTTTTGTACAGCTGGGGGTCCGTAAAAAGCTGGTTGCCGATCCGATACAGCTCTTCCGCGCCTGTCGTCGCACCATCGACCAGGATCAGAACTTTCTGATCGGTTCCGAACGTACTGTTTGCGCCGAAACCGCGAATGTTGATGCCTGACCCTTGGGGGGTGGAGCCGTTCACCAGACTTACGCCCGGAACCGAGTCGATCAGTTCCGCTACGGTGTTGGCCTGCCGTTCATTGATTTCTTCCTGATCGATATTTGTGACGGGCACAGCGGTATCCGTCTGGATTTCCCGTTTGCTTTCCCCAAGAACAAGGGTGCCAAGGAAACCGTCATCCTGTTCTTGCGCCCAGCCGCCAGCCGCAATCATGCTGAGGCACGAAGCCGTCCCCAGCAGTATCATCTTCCGTATTTGCACACGCATTTCTGTCCCTTCGAAACAGTAAGAGGACCTGAAATGCTTGCGCCGTGCTGGCTTTGGTCAGTCTGTTTTATTTTTTTTGGCATCGCCGTATGTGGCGACTTGTGCTCGTTAATAAAGGTTACTAAAATAGTCAACAATTAATGTTGATCGTTTGGACAACATCCGCCAGCGGGCAACCGATCAATTCGGTGGTCGGGCCAGCACCTCAGGAAAATCAACTCGAAGATGGGAAAACCCATGATGAAACAGGTGCTTAAAGCCCCGGATCAAATTCGTGCAGCTTATGCGCAAAACAGCGGTATGCGAGATCGCGATCTGGCAGAATCGCTTGGACTTACGGAAGGGCAGCTGATCGCAGCCTTCGCCGGGCAAGACGTAACGCGGTTGTCGGCAAACCTTGATGATCTTTTTCCAATGCTCAACGGGCTGGGCGAGGTCATGGCATTGACGCGTAACACGTCCTGCGTAATCGAAAAGGTAGGACAATACGACAATTACCATTCGGGCGCGCATGCTTCGATGGTGCTGACGGAAGATATTGATTTGCGCATGTTTCCCAGCCACTGGGTCCATGCCTTTGCAATCGAACGTAAAACCGACGGCGGCGTGAAAAGGTCCCTTCAGGTCTTTGATGCCGCCGGAGATGCAGTGCACAAGATTTACCTGCGTGAGGGATCGGATCTGGATCACTGGAACCAGCTTGTCAGCGCCCTTACGTCGGAAGATCAATCGCAGGTTCTGGATGTCGAACCACGTAGTCCGACCGAGACGCCCAAGGCCAATCGGGACAAAGCCGAGACCCTACGCGCGGAATGGGCAAAAATGACAGACACGCATCAGTTCATGCGATTGACCTCAAAGCTCAAGATGAACCGTCTGGGGGCTTATCGCATCGCCGGTGAACCGCTCGTCAAGGAACTGGCGCCAGCGGCAATATCCCAGATGTTCGAACAGGTGTGCGACAAGGAAATCGAAGTCATGGTCTTTGTTGGTAATCGCGGATGTATCGAAATCCATGGTGGTCGCGTTCAAACGCTCAAGCAGATGGGCCCATGGTTCAACGTACTTGATCCGCGTTTCAACCTGCATCTGCAAACCGACCATATTGCAGAGGTTTGGGCCGTCACCAAACCGACGCAGCGCGGTCCCGCCGTCTCGGTCGAGGCTTTCGATGCCGAAGGCGGGCTGATCTTCCAGATATTTGGTCGCCGCTCGGGCGAAACCGACTATCGCCCGGCCTGGGACGAACTGGTCGCCAGGCTTGACTCCAAACCCGAGGTCGCGCTGACATGAACAAGATGCGAATGATCTGGTCTGTTCTCGCCGTCCTGCTGAGCATGCAGGCCTCGTCGGCTGAGACCGACAAACCAAAGCGTATCATCGCGATCGGCAGTTCCATCACCGAAATCGTGTACGCCCTGGGTCAACAAGACAGACTCGTCGGCCGTGACCGGACATCGACCTACCCGGCAGAGGCGCTAGAGATGCCCGATGTCGGGTATCGGCGCGCGCTGTCGCCCGAGGGCGTTTTGTCGGTCGAACCGGACTTGATTCTCGCACTCGAAGGCTCCGGTCCGCCAGACGCGATTGCGGTTCTGCAAGAGGCGGGCGTGCAATATGTCACGATCAACGACGAATTCTCTCTGGATGGCGTGATCGATAAAATCCAAATAGTTGGTACTATTCTAGGTGTTGATGACGCTGCAACGGAATTGGCAGCGCAAACCAAGCACCAGCTCAGTCAGGCTCAAACGGCGGCGTATAATGCGGCTGGGTCCGATCCGAAGCGGGTCTTGTTCATCCTGTCCGCACAAGACAATCGGATCACGGTCGGCGGTGTTGATACCCACGCAGATAGCATCATTCGACTAGCAGGTGGCGTGAATGCCGCCGACAGCGTGTCGGGTTACAAGCCAATGACTCCCGAAGCGCTGGCGTTAGCCGCGCCGGATGTCATCCTCATGATGGATCGGCGGGGCAATCATGACACGGAGGGTCACGATTTGTTTTCGCTGCCCGCTGTCAAGCTGACCCCAGCTGGCCGGAACAAGAGGCTTATCCGCATGCAAGGTGCTTTCTTGCTCGGGTTTGGGCCTAGAACTGCCAGTGCCATTTCTGATCTGTCAGCGGCCCTTCAGGATGTCGGTGATTCATGACGCTGGCACTGGATCACTTGGGCGCTGAGACACCCAAACCCGACCGGCGGGTCACAGCACGGCGGGTCACGCTGACTTTACTGGTTCTGCTTGGTCTGACCAGCGGCGCCAGCGTCTCGGTCGGCGCTTCGGATGCATCTCTAAACACCGCTGTAATCGACCTGATCACCGGGCGGTCCATGTCCGACCTGAACCGGATTGTTCTTTGGGACATCCGCTTGCCCCGGCTTTCTATGGGGATTCTGGTTGGCGCCGCGTTGGCTGTGTCCGGGGTGGTCATGCAGGGGCTTTTCCGAAACCCGTTGGCGGACCCGGGGATTGTCGGCGTCAGCGCTGGCGCCGGTCTGGGCGCAATTTCGGCCATCATCCTTGGCGGCTACCTACCCACATCGATAATGGCCTGGACGGGAAATGGGTTGGTGGCCATCGCGGCCTTTCTGGGTGGCTGGGTGTCTGTCCTGATCCTGTACCGTGTCTCGACGAGACTCGGACAAACATCCGTGGCGACCATGCTGCTGGCCGGCATTGCATTGGGTGCATTGTCCGGCGCGGCATCGGGCGTCTTAGTCTACATGGCCGACGATCAACAACTGCGAGACCTGACATTCTGGGGAATGGGCTCCTTGGCGGGCGCGACCTGGGGCAAGGTCGCCTCGGCCGCACCAATCATTTTGATAGCCCTCGCCAGTACACAATTCCTTGCGCGCGCGCTCAACGGGCTGGCGATGGGAGAGGCGGTGGCCCACCACATGGGCATACCGGTTCAGCGCAGCAAAAACGTTGCCATTCTGGCGGTTGCCGGTGCCACCGGTGCCGCTGTTGCCGTGTCCGGAGGCATTGGGTTCATCGGAATTGTGGTCCCGCATTTGTTACGTCTGACGACCGGTCCAGACCATCATCGGCTTTTGATGAATTCTGCGTTGCTCGGCGCCAGCCTGTTGCTATGCGCCGACATGATCAGCCGGATCGTGGTGACCCCGGCGGAACTGCCGATCGGGATCGTCACAGCAATTCTCGGCGCGCCAGTATTCCTTTGGATTCTGCTGCGCCGTCACGGCACGATGGGAATGTAGGTCATGCAAGGTAAGAACATCTACGTCAGTCTGGGTCGAAAGGACATTCTGCACGGTGTGAACTTCAAGGCGGAGCCCGGCCAGGTCACCGCAATCATCGGGCCCAACGGATCGGGCAAGTCGACCCTGCTAAAGGCATTGGCCGGAGAGATCGACTCGACCGGAACCGTAACCCTGAATGGCCACGACATTTCTGCACTGAAGCCCTGGCAACTGGCTGAGATGCGGGGCGTGCTGCCACAATCTACAACGGTGGCCTTTCCTTTCAAAGTTCACGAGATAGTCAGGTTAGGGCTCGCAACTGGGCTGGTCGCAAGCGATGACGGATTGACATCCAGGGCCTTAGCGCATGTCGATCTTGCCGGGTTTGAACATCGATCCTACCAGACCCTGTCTGGGGGCGAACAACAGCGCGTTCAACTTGCCCGCGTTCTGACCCAGGTCTGGGAGGCACAGCAAGCTGATCAACCCAGGTGGCTGCTGCTGGACGAACCTGTTGCCAGCCTCGACATCGCGCATCAATTTACGGTTCTTGGTATTGCCGGTGACTTCGCCGCCCGAGGGGGAGGTGTCGTGGCGGTGATGCACGATCTGAACCTCACCGCTCTATTTTCTGATTGTGTTTATGTTCTTTCGCAGGGCTCCGTCTGGGGCTCTGGCACGCCATCAGATGTTCTCAGTAGCGACCTGATGCAGCAAGTTTACGGTATTGACTTGCCGATCAGCAAAGTTCCGACGACCCCGCTCCCGTTCGTTCTGCCACAGGCAGTGCGCAAACCCTTGGAACCCTGAGGCTCCGCTCCTGCCCAAATCCGCTTTGGAGAAGCCGCACCACAGCGTCGGTGACTGCGATCGACGTCCAGAATGGGCCGATCTGCTTGCACCGCGCAACCACTTTAGATTTCAATGATCTTTGAAACGGTACGTGTCTCGGAGTTCGGAGCCAGCCTTTGCTTCTTGGTTGATCAGAATTATCTTCTGAGTGTTTGGATTTGTTCCACGGATCTGGCCAATGCTTCATCCTCGCCAAAGATCGTTTGGTCGACGGCGACGAGGTCAACGTCGGTAATGCCAAGAAAGCCAAGAACATAACGCAGATGGGTGCTGGCAAAGTCGCCTTCGCCGCTGGCTCCGGTATAGCCCGACGCCATTGCAATGATGGCGCGTTTTCCTTGCAAGAGACCTTCGGGGCCTTTGTCACTATAGGTAAAGGTCAGACCAAAGCGGCACACCAGGTCCAGCCAGGCTTTCAGGACTGCAGGGATGCCAAAATTGTAGACCGGGAAACTGATTACGATCGTATCCGCGACCACCAATTCTTCGATCAAGCTGTCAGAAAACTTGAGGAATTCATTTTGCTCGAGTGAACGCTTTACTGGATCGGACAGGTTAGCCGTCACCCAATCATTGTTGATGAGCGGTAGACCAGCGGCAAGATCTCGCGTCACGACCTCTCCACTGTCAATGTGGGTTAGGATGCGGTCCGCAAGATCGCGCGAATGCGAACCGGTATGACGAACAGATGCGTCGATGCGGAGGATGGGGTTGGACATAACGGATTCCTTTGGTTGCTCAGTTGTTGCAGCGGCGCGCTGACACCCAATGCGATTGAACTCACCGGTCAATTATGTTGTGGAGTGGAAACAAAAAACTTCTATATTAGATCAGACCGTTACGAATACGTAACAAAAGGGAGAGCTGATGCGATCTGCGGATTGGGTGTTTTTGCCATATTTTCTGGCCGTCGCGCGTGCAGGCAACCTCCGCGCCGGGGCGGAACTGCTCAATGAGAACTACGGAACGGTAAATCGTAACATTCAGGCGCTAGAAACAAGCTATGGTGCGCAACTCTTTCATCGCTCAAGGCGCGGATTCGAACTGACCACGGCTGGTCAGGCGCTTGTGCCTCTGGCGGAACAGGCGGAAGCGACAGTTATCTCGGCGCGGAAGCGGGTTGAAGGTTTGGACAGAAGCGAAACGGGCATCGTACGCTTCTCGCTCGCAGCCGCGTTTGCATATGACATCATAGCACCAATCATCGGGAAGTTTCACAAAGCGTACCCTGAAATCCAGGTTGAGCTGCGCCTGACATCACAAATCGAGTCCATTGCTGACAATAAAACCGATGTGTCGCTTCGAGCAGCATTTGAAGTGACCGATGATGTGGTTGCCCGTAAACTGTACCCTATTGCGATGGGAATTTATGCTAGCGAACTCTACATCGAGGAGCATTTTGCCGATGCGGGCCCGAAAGGCGCTGGTCTGAATTGGATCGGTTTTCCCAAACATTGGGCCGTCACGAAATGGGTCGAACAATCGCCTTTTCCATTGGCTGAACTGCGCCACATTGTCAGTGATTTCCCCATGCGGCTCAGTTTGCTGCGGCAGCACTGTGGCATGTCGCATCTGCCTGTGATCTTTGAAAGATACTGCTCGGATATTTGTCGGGTGCCTGGCACCGAAGTGACGTTGGACCGAACACTCTGGATATTGCTGCATACCGATCTTCGAAGAACCGTGCGTGTACGGCGCTTCGTTGATTTTCTGGCCGATGAACTTCTTAAGCTGCAAAAAGACATGCAAGCGGGCGCAGAATCGACCAAGCTGTACGCATAAGTGCTGAAACCCGGCCATGGCTCGGAGCGCATCGCCCGGTCCTAGGGGCCTGTGGAATTGATTGACCGGACGGCTTTGTTGCCTGTGATGGCGGCACACAGCCCTCAGCGCCCTTAGTGACACAACGCGGTTGTTGATCCTTGATGAGCTGAGAAAGCGTGACGACCAGACGCATTTCGAACTTTGCGCGCGATTGTTCGAAGAGCATTCAGCCACAATATCCAGACAAGGCATCACCAGGCATCTGAATAAGCTGGAGCAGGCTGGCCTCATCACCACAGCGCGGCGAGAACGCACTAAGATTCATAGTCTGGCGGAAGCACCAATAGCGGATGCGATCACCCCCTGGGTGGAACTATATTCTTAAGGAGACTCTGTATGAAAATGTATATGAAGAGCATCGCTGTTGATGATCAGTCTAAAGCACATGATTTTACACGAGCAAACTTGGGTTCGTTGTAAAGCACGATATTCCACGGGTGAACAACGTTGGCTGACATTGGTGTCCCATGAAGAAACTGAGGGCGTGGAATTAGGTTTAGAACCGAGCACGCATCCTGCGACGCGCGCCTATCAGGACGCATTTATGGCTGACGGTATCCCAGTTTCGGCATTCAGTGCTGACGACATTGAGACGGAGGTTGCGAAACTAAAGTCAGTAGGTGTCGGATCCACACAGCCTCCTGTTAAGGCTGGTGGCGCGGCGATATCGGTTTTTGACGACACTTGTGGAACCTCATCCAGCTCGTCGAGTTGCATGTTTGACCGCGGCGTTGCAAAGCTTCGGCATCCAGGAGCAGTCTTACTGGTACCCCCGTCGCTGACATCCGTTTCGAGCCCAAACTATAATTCAAACGTCAGCGTTGTTGGATCAATCTAAAGCTGTTGAAACAATCTATGAGGTGCGAAGTGAGGGTTACTCGAATAGACCATGTTCACCTTGAAGTATCTGACCGCGAGTGAGAACGGCGGTGAGAAAGTCGACCACGGAAGCGGCGGGATGACCCTGCTGCGGGCGGCGTAAAAGTCGTCCATCTTTGCCCTTCTTTTCGTAACGGAGGGGGGCGGGAGGATCTTTTCCGTGGATTTGTATCGTAAAGTTCGTCTGGCCTGTGCCGAGGGCATGAGCCAGCGAGAAGCGGCCCGGCATTTCGGGATATCTCGTGACAGCGTTCGCAAGATTTTGGCGTTTTCGGTCCCGCCCGGCTACCGGCGGTCAGCACCGATCCGGCGGCCCAAGCTGGATGGGTTCACCGGGATCATTGATCAATGGTTGTCGGAAGATCGGCAACGACCGCGCAAACAGCGGCATACGGCCAAGCGGATCTGCGAGCGACTGCGTGATGAGCATGGCTTCGAGGGTGGTTACACCATCATCAAGGATTATGTTCGGGAACATGGTCGACGGCATCGCGAGATGTTCGTACCGCTTAACCATGCACCCGGCCATGCTC
>NZ_OMPS01000013.1 GCF_900313035.1 Ruegeria sp. EL01
CCCACACTCCGCTCCTTCATGTCAAGTTGGAACGCCCTGAGCTCTTCCGGTGTCGCTGTGTCCGGCGAGTGCCCGAGAAACCGCGTGAAGTCGCGCATCGCCCGCAGGTACATCGTCTGCGTCTTGGGCTGCAGCCCCTTGATCCGCATGTCTTCGAGAAAACGCTGGCGCAGCGCAGGCACATACTGGTCCGTCATCGGAACCTCCTGTCATCAGATTGAGAAGGTCCCAATCGTCAGACAGGCGCGCCCATCTACAAAATCGTAGCGTCCATTTAGTGTGCATCACTCGCCACAAGCGCCAATACCGCGAGAGCGGTTTCGTCCAAGTCCGTGATGTGTGAGTTCAGCCTCGTGCAGGTTTTGCGCTTGCAGCGAATGACCGCAAAGCGGACTGCAGCTGCAGCATCGGAACATCTGGTCGGACGGCGGCTTTGGGCCGTCTGCACAGATCCTGCACGTCTCCCGCGCATGTTCTGCAAAATCGTATGGTTTGACCGCTCGTAACCATAACGAGAGGGGTTGCTTCATATGAAATCTATCGGTTTTCGATTTATGATAGTTGGGGTTCTGACCGTCCTAATGTTCATACCAGTCTTCTTAGCCGGCGAGGTGATCAACTCGCGGGCGCAATATAGTCGTAGCACCGTCAATTCGCTGAGTGGCGAATGGGGCGGGCAGCAGTTGCTGTCGGGGCCGCAGATTGCGATCCCGGTGGAGGGGCCAGTCACCCGCATAGAAAAGCGCGATGTGGTGGCTATCGTGAACGACAAGGAAGTCATACGACAAGAGGACTTCGAGGTCACAGAAGTCCAACGCAAGGACTCGGTTTATGCCTATCCCGAAGACTTCGACCTAAACCTGACCACGACATCCGAAGAGCGAGCGCGTGGTATCTTCAAGGTTCCGGTTTTTGTAGCCGAGACGGATGTGCGCGCGACTTTTGACTTCGAGGCGATGGCAAAGAGCGTTCAACCCGACGAAAAGATCCTGTGGGATCATGCAGAGCTGCGGGTAACTTTAAAGTCCAACAAAGCTCTTCGCGGCAGGGCCGACCTGATGGCGGATGGGCGCGTGGTGCCGATGGAACCGTTGATAGATGGAGACAGTGCGGGGATTGTCGCGGCACTTGGTGATCCGCGCAACATCAATGAGTTCCAAATGAAGCTAGGCTTTAACGGGGCTGGCAGTTTCCAAGTCACTCCGGTTGGGCGAAACACGTCAGTGCAGATGCAAAGCGATTGGCCGCACCCCAGCTTCACAGGGACGTTCCTGCCCGACACCCGCGAAGTACGCGAGGACGGTTTCGACGCGACATGGTTGATCCCGCATCTGGCGCGAACGGTGCCTCAAATCTCGCGTTTCAATGCTGATCGTGAAGCACGTTACCAGACCGCCTTTGGGGTAGATTTCTTTAGGCCAAACGACTTCTACCATAAGGCCTATCGCGCAGCGCGCTACTGCATCTTGTTCATTGCCTTGACCTTCCTGACCGTGTTGCTGATCGAAGATCGGTCAGGACGGGGAACCCATCCGGTACAGTACATCTTCATTGGCTTGGCCCAGTCGACCTTTGTGTTACTGATGGTTGCCTATTCCGAGCAGATTGGTTTTGCCAGAGCTTACACACTGTCGGCGGGCGCAACAATTCTTCTGTTGACTATGTTCGGCTTCATGGGGCTCAAGCTAGGACGCCGTTCACTGGTGTTGGGTTGCACGTTAATCCTGCTTTATGCAGTGCTCTACTTGATCCTACGTAGCGCAGATTACGCGTTGTTGGCTGGATCTACGCTGGCCTTCGGAGCGTTGGCGGGCACCATGTACCTGACCCGCAACGAGAACTGGTACGGAGAGCCCCGAAGTGGCGGGGGCTGGTTCAAACGCGCAGCTGCGCCTATGCAGGCCGCAGCGCCAAGGGGGAATGGCTAACGAAACCGCAATCCAGCCATGCTGATCGGGTGTGGTTGGATTGTAACGGTGCTTTTCGGCAAGCCAGCCATCGACTTTTGTAGAAATGTCACCGAACGCACGAATGTCCGCAATGGCCCTGGATAGGTCGTGGAAAAGGGGCAGGGGCTTGTGCTGCGTCTGCTCCGAGGTCTGCAACGAGCCCATAGTCCCGAATTTCTGCAAGATGGCGAATGTCAGTTTCGTTGATTCGAACACTTAATGTATATCCGTGCCCACATTCTGTGCTCTATTGGTATCGCCTTGTATCAAGCCGCGACATTCGGAAACCAGCCATGCGCATCATCTTTGCCATCGCCACGCTTTTCATTCTGACCAGTCAGTCATTGGCACAGGAATCAATCCTCGTGGGTGATGCTCCCCTGCCCGACGATATCGAAATCACCGCCCAGGATAATTCCCCGTTCCTCGGGGTTTGGACGGGAAGATGGGACACTTGGAGAAGTCACATTCTCGTCGTGGAAAGCCAGGACGAAGACGGGCTATTCAGTGTCATCTATTCAGTGGGGCGCGGCCATCATGGCAGTGGTAGTTGGTTCCGCAGCCAAGCGCGATTGGACGGCGACACTCTGGTTTTTACCGATAGCGACTTCGCTGCGCGATACTCAATTTCAGCTACCGGACGGTTGCGCGGTATCTATCCGACTGAGGATCGTTTTGCCATTTTGGAGCGACAAACTCTCACGGCTGTTCTGGCAGCGCCGACAAGCGAGTGGTTCGAGCTCGGTACGCGCGAATTCCTTGCAACCGAACTGCAAGAARACAGTTCGAAAGTTGAGCTTGCGGTCGCGGTCTATGCGCCTGTTGGTGAYGGACCGTTCCCGCTGGCTCTCGTTCATCACGGGTCAACGGGCTACGGGACTGATCCACAAGCTTTTAATCGGTTCTTTGCCAACGATTGGCTTGCAGATGTTCTGAACGCCCACGGTTGGATCGTTGCATTCCCTCAGCGTCGTGGTCGGGGTGGCTCTGATGGTTTGTACGATGAGGGSTTTGCTGACGATCGGTCGCAAGGATATTCGCCGGACACGCAAATATCGTTGGCAGGGGCAGAACGCGCTTTGGTAGATGCAAACGCTGCGCTGCGAGCGTTGCAGCAGCGACCCAATGTGAGTTTGGAACCYGTCCTTCTTTCAGGCTTCTCGCGCGGAGGCGTTGTTGCCCTCATGCAAGCCGGGGACGATCCAGGAAACGCTGCCGGTGTGATTAACTTCGTTGGAGGATGGATGGGAGAACGTTTCGGAGACCCCGAAATCAATCCTATTCTCTTTCGGCGGATCGGCACTTTTGATGGTCAGGTGTTGTCAGTCTATGGCGAGGACGACGCGTTTTATAGCATTGAGCATTCGCTATCGAATCTTGCAGCAATGGAAGAGATGGGCGCTGAGAGTGAAGTTCATGTCGTGTCTGTTCCAGGCCACAATAGAGGCCATTGGTTGATGTTCCAGCCAACTCTCTGGGAAGAAATAGTCAGTGATTACCTAATACGTATCGAAAGCCGAAATTGAATGAGCAAATCGGACGTTCGCTTCGTCCGGATAGTGTTGTGTGAGTTATCGCCCGTTGGCTCGACCGCGACCGCGACTAACTGAGTAGGCGGGCACGACCCGCAATGGGCTCTAAATATCACAGTTTTGAGGTGTACGGGGGAGGTGTGCCTTTTGCTCAGCCGTTCTCAGTGGTCTTTGTAGAGTTGCGAAGAAACGTCGGTATTGGGCTCTTTGCGGTTATTCTCTGCGACGAGTTCGGACGGTTCACAAGAGCCCTGAGCCGCCATTGCACAGCTTCACGGGTTTGCTGGTGAGGCACGACAGCTCGGCCCTTATGGGTTCTTTGAAGACCCAAGCGAGACGCCGGTTGAGGAAGTGTCGCAAGAGGATCGGAAACTGACTGCTGTGATGGAGACGATCAAAGCACCTGATCTGGCAGGCAACCTTGGTAGTTTGCTCAACATCGCGCCGATCAATCCGAAAACAGAGCGGGAACTGGCCGACCTGGCGCATCGGCTGTCACCTAATGAACTCATTAATCGGTTGTCGCCGCTGTTCAGAGGTGGTGAAACTATAGTTGCTTAGCATTCGCAGCGGCCTATACCTTTGACGAAAACATCGGAACTAAGAACATGAGATTGTTACTGGCTATTTTACTACCCTTTGTGGTGTTTTTTACGATCAAGAGGCCGATCCAAGGAATTTTTTGTTTGCTGCTGCAGCTGACACTGATCGGTTGGATTCCAGCGGCAATTTGGGCAGTGTACTCATTGAGCCAGTACAATACGGATAAGAAAATCGCTGCGGCCACTAGAAATGGCTCAAAGCTGTGACGAAACATGAATAACGCCTCCAATCCCTACCCGCAAGGCAAGGCGCTGGCGCTGTTGGCATATGCCCTGGACGTAGATTCCGACGACACGATTAGCCGTGAAGAGCTGGACCGGTTGGTGGATGAGGTGTGCGAAGACGAAACCGAGCGCGCCCGGCTTGTTTCCGTTTTGGCGAACCCGAATAACTCTCAATTGCCAGCAGTTCTTGCCGAGCTGGTCTCGTCACGATTGGACCGCCTGAAGGACACCTTGGAGACCCTGGAGGACAATGACGCAGTTTACGGGGTATGGAGCCAAAGGGTTGCAGGGGGCGGTTTACTAGCTGGCATCGGATTTACCGTCACAAGCGTCATGACCGGCGGGTGGGCAGTTTTAGCAATAGGGGCCGGGATCGTCGCAGGTGGTGCAACATCCTTGGGTCGCTCAAAGCTAAAGAAGCGCACCAGGGCAGCGCGTCGCGCAGTTGAACAAACCGAACGGGTTATCGAGCAGATCAAGGGCAAATAGCCCCGTTCGCATGAATCGGTGGAAATGTCGGTGAAAACACATATATTGCTCACAAAGGAGATCGTAAGATGCTTGAAGGTTTGAGTACAGAAGTGATCCTGTCTCTTGCAGGTGCCGGCGTCAGCGTCTTGGCGTTGGGTGGTATCGCTATGGCACTAAGGACGAAACCTCGTAAGGCCGACATCGATGTTGATGCGTTGGTCCGGAATGCGCCTTATCATCGTCTGCATAATGTCGTCGCCCTCAAGTGAGGTTGATAGGATCGTAAAACCAGCGTCAAAGCGTGAAGCAAATTGGGGGCCAACAGGCCCCCTGTTTTTAGGCTCACGTTTCCACTCAAACCAGGAAACTGTTTTCCTGTTCCTGATCGAATGTCGCGGCCAGGAAATTCGCCTGATCTAGCGTAGTTCCATCTGCAAACACAAACTCGTCAAGCTGATGCAGTTCCGGATTTGAGTTGGCGTAAGCACTCAAGACCGTCATTGATCCCGTCATGCCTTCCACACCAATCACCAGATCATCAACGCCGTCACCGTTCATATCGGAGCGAAAGCTGAAGACATCTGCCTGATCTATCCCTTCGCCAAAGACCAGCCGGTCAATCTCATGCACATGCGCATAGCTCTCAGCAATGGTGTCGTTGCCTTCGCCGCCCCGGAACACATAGTCATCGCTTTCGCCAGTACCGTCGAAATGGTCGTCTCCGGCAGTGCCCATTGTTGCAACTCTGAATTCATTGCGCGTCATCACCGTGCCATCAGAGAAGACGAACTCGTTGATTAGCTGCTGTTCAGCATTCGGATGATCATTGCCGACATCGAGAATGGTAATGGTGCCATCCCCAGTCTTCAGACCGATGGTCAGGTCATAGATCCCAGCATTGCCATCCGTATGTGTGTTGATCGCATAGAGATCAGCGGCTGTGATCCCTTCGCCAAAGACCAGCCGGTCAATCTCATGCACATGCGCATAGCTCTCAGCAATGGTGTCGTTGCCTTCGCCGCCCCGGAACACATAGTCATCGCTTTCGCCAGTACCGTCGAAATGGTCGTCTCCGGCAGTGCCCATTGTTGCAACTCTGAATTCATTGCGCGTCATCACCGTGCCATCAGAGAAGACGAACTCGTTGATATGCTGCTCTTCAGCATTCGGATGATCATTGCCGACATCGAGAATGGTGATCGTACCATCGCCGTTCTTCAGACCAATGGTCAGGTCATAGACCCCCGCATTTCCACCCGTGTGGGTGTTGATGGCGAAAAGATCAGCGGCGGTGATGCCCTCGCCAAAGACCAGCCGGTCATTCTCCTGCACATGCGCATAGCTCTCAGCAATGGTGTCGTTGCCTTCGTCGCCCCGGAACACATAATCATCGTCAACCCCGGAGCCGTCGAAGTGGTCGTCGCCGGCTGTGCCAAGGGTGGCAACCCGGAACTCGTTCCAGGTCATTGTTGTGCCGTCCGAGAACACAAACTCGTTGATGTGCTGATAATTCGCATCCCGATGATCATGGCCGACATCGAGAATGGTGATCGTGCCATCTCCGGTCTTCAGACCAATTTTCAGATCATAGACTCCGGCATTGCCACCCGTGTGGGTGTTGATGGCATAGAGATCATCAGCCGTGATGCCTTCGCCAAAGACCAGCCGGTCATTCTCCTGCACATGCGCATAGCTCTCGGCGATGGTGTCGTTGCCTTCGCCAGTGCTGAAGAAGTATGAGTCGGATCCTTTGCCCCCGACCAGGGTGTCGTTGCCGAAACCTCCAGTTAGAAAGTTGTTACCATCTCCACCTAGAAGTAGATCATTGCCTTGCCCGCCGACCAAAATATCGGAATGCCCGGAGCCATTCAAAACATCATCCCCTTCAAGGCCTTGCAGGAGTGTCCTTGTTCCTGTTGCCGTCAGGTTGTCATCATTGCTTGTTCCCTGCACAATTCCAGGCGACGAATACCCTTCAACATCGTCAAACAGACTAACGGCGACAATTTGTGAAGCAGAGTCCAACTCTGTTAGAACGATATCTAATTCGTCGAAGAACTGCTGTTGATTGGGGGATATACCTTTGCCATACACTTCCAAAACTTGAACAAAGTTTGCGTCCGTCAGCCGACCGTCCAAGTTTGCTTCAATAAGCTGTTTTATTGCTTTTGTAGCATCTCCACTGAGGTCACGGTTGGCAGGTGACAGTTCTAGCGCTAGCTGCCCCAGCGCATGTAGTGGATGATTGACCCCTTCCATGCCAGACCCAGCCGCATCGTGGTAGGTAGTTGAAATCGGAGATTGCGCCATATACAAGAAAGCTTGTTCGGCAACTATCTTATCAAACTGTTCTGAGATTTGTTGAGCCACTCGCAAGGTGGGATTTGATATATAAGAACCAGTTGACCTATCCAACTGCTGAAACCCTACACCATAGATACTCTCCATAAATGCGAGGTCTCTGCCGTCAATGTGATCTCCTCTGCCCGTCTCATCTACGGTCGAAACGCCTGCCCAGGCAAAAAGAAATGACCGGAATTCTGTTAAGAAACCATCAACGTCACCCGCTTCCAGGAGTTGTAGAAGTGATGTCGATTGCGTCAGGAGTGTTGGGTCTTCGCTTAGTCGTACCCAGCTAGACGCAACATTCCCTAGACCAAAAATTACTGGGTGATCGAAAGCAATGGGATTAAACTGAAAGTTGTCTGGCAGAATGTACGAGCTGTTGCTTTGGTCCGTTTCGAACAGAACATCTTCTATTGCGGTTGAAGTTCCATCGCTCCAAGAAACGTCGCTGCGATAAATTACCTGATTGCCAGCATTTTGCTCATTTACGCCCGTGGCGTTGAGGTCAATTTCCAGGAGCCCCGCGGTCTCTAGACTATACAATTCATTCGTATCCGAATAGCCGTCACTATTTTCATCGCGCCAGATTGTGAGGCTGGAAAATGCACTATCCAACGCATTGATCTTTCCATCTCCGTTGTCATCCAGGCTGGCAAGTGATGCAAAGCCGTCTTGGAATGAGCCGCTATCACCAAACAACTCCGACTTGTCGTCAATCACTCCATTCCCGTTGACGTCGTAGGTCAAAAGACCATCATCGCGACCAACCCAAGCAGTCGTTTCTGCGAACCCGTTTTCGTCTAAATCGAACCGAGCTGATGAGTCCTGGAGTGAAATCAATTCGATCCCATCCCCATCTAGGTCAATGACCAGTGGCGTAGGAGAAGGATTTGTAAATGGGCTGTCCCAAGGCAGACCGCTATCACCGTAAGATCCGGGGTCATAGTCCACCATTGGAATAGTTGCAGGTGCTTCTTCATGATCTGGTTCAATGAACCCATCGCCGTCGAGATCATCTTCCCAGTTTAAGATTCCATCCCCGTTTTGGTCATACCGATCAAAACGGGGATGGAATGCCATCCTGATCCAAATCAAATCTATCTGGTGTCATCCAAAGGTCGTCGCCACCCCATCCTGGCATGGGTTCATTGCCAAAGAACTGGTCTGGTGTGATGTCATGTGGTTTTGGTGTGATTGCGGTTGAATTACCCCCGGGCGTTTCATGATCTGCTGGCTGAGGACCTACCGTCGGGGCTTTGTTGCACAAATCGGGGTCTGAACGCACTTCCCCTTTCCGCGGACAGACTCATCCTACGGGCTCTGTGATGGGTATGCCAAGAGCGGTGTAGCGGTTGAGCACCGCGATCCGGATCTGTAGCTCAGCGACCTGCCGGTCGAAGTCTCGGGCCATGAGGCCTTGGCCCAGGAGTTTGAGGCAGTGCATCTTCGTCTCTGCGCGACTTCGGCGGTGATAGCCGGTCAACTTTCGCCAGAGTGCCCGTCCAAGATATTTGGACGCCCTGACAGCTTCGTTTCGGGCGATAGCTCCTGCCG
>NZ_OMPS01000007.1 GCF_900313035.1 Ruegeria sp. EL01
TCTCGCTGAACAGCCGCGCGCGCCTGCGAGTTCCGTCGGGCTCGATCTTAGCCACAAGGCACCGGTCGTTGTCGTACAGGATCGACTGCGGAACGGCCCCGAAGAACCTAAAGGCATGAACGTGCCCGTCCATCCAGGCCTCGGCCGTCGCCGCCGGATAGGCCCGGACGTAGCAGGCGTCGCTATGCGGCAGATCCAAGGCAAAGAAGTGAGCCTTCTGCTCAATGCCTCCGATCACCACCATTGCTTCGCCGAAGTCGGCCTGAGCATGGCCGGGTGCATGGTTAAGCGGTACGAACATCTCGCGATGCCGTCGACCATGTTCCCGAACATAATCCTTGATGATGGTGTAACCACCCTCGAAGCCATGCTCATCACGCAGTCGCTCGCAGATCCGCTTGGCCGTATGCCGCTGTTTGCGCGGTCGTTGCCGATCTTCCGACAACCATTGATCAATGATCCCGGTGAACCCATCCAGCTTGGGCCGCCGGATCGGTGCTGACCGCCGGTAGCCGGGCGGGACCGAAAACGCCAAAATCTTGCGAACGCTGTCACGAGATATCCCGAAATGCCGGGCCGCTTCTCGCTGGCTCATGCCCTCGGCACAGGCCAGACGAACTTTACGATACAAATCCACGGAAAAGATCCTCCCGCCCCCCTCCGTTACGAAAAGAAGGGCAAAGATGGACGACTTTTACGCCGCCCGCAGCAGGGTCATCCCGCCGCTTCCGTGGTCGACTTTCTCACCGCCGTTCTCACTTGGCCTCGTCGCTTTGCATCACTTTAGTCGCCGCTGCTTCGATCTTGGCGATGACATCATCCGGCGTTCCTTCACGAACGAAAAGACCGTTCCACAAGACGATATCGAGGGATGGTTCCAATTCAGCCACTGTAGGTGCATCTGGGGTCAGGAAAACCCGTTCATTAGTGACACTAGCAAGCACCTTCAGCTCTGACAGACAAGGAGTGACCAAGCTCGCAACTGAGTTGGCCACATCAACGTCGCCGGAAGCCAGTGTATTACAGTCCACGTTATCAAACGCCGCGTCTGATCCAAAGGAGAATCCCATCGCTTCTGCCAGACCAAGCGTGACGTGTGTTGGGACAAGCCCTGCGCCGAAGTGGCCCAGAGAGACATCATTGTCCTGCGCATAGGCCGCAAGTTCTTCCATTGTGTTGTATGGAGCATCTTTCCCGGCAACGATCAGGAAAGGGTAGGTCATGAATATGCCGACCGGTACGAAAGGGTCCGGATCTAGTTCTGGAATACCCAAGCCGGGCCCAACAACGGGCACCCCAATTACGAAGGAGCCGACTGTGTAGCCATCAGCTGGCGCATTGGCCACGTCGATTGCACCCGGAAAGGGGCCACCACCGCCACCCGGTTTATTCACAACCGCAGCCGGTACGCCGTACATTTCCTGAAACTCGTCCGCGATCATGCGAGTTAGGACGTCCTCTTCACCACCCGGAGGCCACGGCACAACAAATGAAACCGGCTTGTCGGGGTATTCGGCGAAAGCAGGTTGAGCAAATCCCGCGATTGCAATGGATGCAATTGCTGCTGATCTCAAGATGGATGTCTTCATAGTGTTCTCCCAGGTCACAGTATTTGCATCCGATGCCCCACACAATTTCTGCGTTAGGTGGCAATCCGAAAGCAACGCGAAATATTCCGCTATAGGCAATAGCTACAGGTTTCCTTGAGTTGAAAAATACAAAAGGAAGAAAGCTTACTTTCGATTTTTGCAACGCATTGATTTCCAGTACATGCAAATTTCCCGACCGTCGCGGGTATGAAAACCAGCAGCTCAAAATTGAGAAATGGTGGAGCCGTCCCCAAAGAAGTCACTCTTGCCTGATGCGGCAAAAGTCCGGAACCCGCCCTTCCTACCAGATGCTGCACCAGCGGCATTAGATATCATGCACCCCTAGCGAACTGGCGCTTTGTCCGCGTTGCGTGAGTTCGTCCGTCACCTGATTTGCAGCCGCAGCGAATGGTCGGTCTGGTTAAGCTGTGCCGCGGCGCTTGACCTCGTGGCGGATGTCCGCAAAGGGCCGCGAAAAACGATCGTGGTTTCCCGTTTGATCCCATCAGTGGCGGCGAGAAAGCGTCACAGCGGGGTTTGCTACCGGCATTCAATTATTGCTGTAAAGTTGGCAGTGCTGATCATTGTCTTATTAGTTTTTCCGCAAGTATGCCCAAGAGACGTACCCCTTAAGCTTACGCGCGCGCTCCAAAGAGACGCGGCACCAACGGGTGCCACCGGTCTGCTCGCAGCTGTGAACTCGTAGTGCGGTTCCATTTGGAAGACCAACGATCACATTGAACCCTGTTCCAGGCCCACTGCGCATTTTTAGCATGTCACCGTCTTCGACGCCAAAAACCTCATATGTTCCGAGTGACGCGGCCGCCGCCGGTTTAACGTCCATGACGACCCCCAGGAACAAAGCCATTAGGGGTAAGAAGATTGCATTGCGCATCGCGATGTCCTGCTTATTGCCTCAACGACAATCGTAGCAACTTGGGTCACCAAGAGGAACAACTCCAAGACCGAAATGTAGGTGATACCAAAGCTTCAAACGCTACATTTCTTCTAGATGTTCGGGGATCCTGGCCCAGTTGGGCGCATCCTTCACAAAAACCTTGTTCGTTGGGCTGAAGTTGTTTGGCTCATCCAATGTCCCAGCCGCAATGCTGGTCAATCCGAACGATGTCACCCCCCACAAGCCTGATCCGCAGGTGCCACAAAAATTCTTGATGACTATGCGCCCTTCCTTTGAGGTCTTTTCAAAGGTCCGAGGTTCGCCTTTCAGTAGATGTAATTCTTCAGATTTAATCATGTACCCGGCGTAGCCATCTGTGCCAGTCATTGTTAGGCAATCACTGCAGAAACACATGAGTTGCGTTACCGCGCTGCCAGTGACCTGGTATCGGACTTCACCGCAAAAGCACCCGCCTTCCAAGATCTCAGCCACGTTCCTTTCATCCTTCTATTTCGTTTTGCAAGATATGAGAAAACCGTACCTACTCTGGCCAGTGGTCACAACGGTTCCAGCAGCGGAATGTGGAATGGTGCCAATATGAGCCCCTGTACCTGGATGGGTACGAGGCAAGCATCAGACAGATTGAGTTGTCGAATGTTTTCATCACGATTTTGAATCCTTGCCAATCGACTGATCCAGCAATGTCATTGGACAGAAGAGTGGCGCCAAACGATACTAGAGCCATGGAGCTGACAGACACCACCCCTGTGCACCTGATCCATGTGGACCCTGAGATCAACATGGCGCGGTTCTATGGCATTGAGTTGCAGCCGACGCTGTTCGGGGACGTTTCCGTTCTTCGCACTTGGGGACGTATTGGCACAAACGGGCAAGCCATGATGGTGACGTATGATGACGAAGCCCAGGCTAGTGAAGCGCTCCATAATCTCGAAAAGCAAAAGCTCCGTCGAGGGTATGTTCCGGTCGGTGAGTGACTTCGGGTTGCAATCTGTTTCCCTGGCAAATCCCGAGCCTGTCGGCTCGTGACCGGGCTCCAGGTTTCAGCCGGCATGCCGGCCTCCACCCAGAACACCCCAGTATGATCTCCCTGACCTAATAGCCCCTGAACCGTCGCTTGCGAGCCGGGGCAGGGGCCTTGGGTCATGGTCGCCTCATGCCGTGGTAATCTGCCCATTCGGGTGACGGTCCCTTTTGCGCTCACGCAGGATCGGAGATCCTTTGTCCTTTCCTTGTGGGTCAGGCGGGATTTGGACAAGCCAAACGCCACCTTCCGTCAGGGGGAAGGCGCGGCCTCCCCCCTCGGACAAGACAAATAGACAAGACCGTGTCCTCGGCTGCGCCTGCGGGCCGCACCACTCTTGTCGATTTGTCCTGTCTCGCCCCTCTCCGCGTTCGCCACGTGGCAGGTTTTAGAGACGAAGCCCAGGACCGGGGATCTGTCGCAAACTTTGGCCGGCATGTTGCACCTTGGTGCTGTTTGATCCAACTGGTGGATTGGACGTTACAAAGTTTAGGAATGCCGGATGATCGACTTCAAAGGTGCGCACTACCCTCAATCTGTGATCTTGTTCGCGGTCTATTTCTACGTTCGCTATGGCGTCTCGTACCGTGACCTGGAAGAGCTCATGGCGGAACGTGGTGTGTCGGTTGATCACGCGACGCTGAATCGCTGGGTGGTAAAATACTCGCCCCAGGTCGCACAGATGGCGCAGAAAAGGAAGATCAGAACAGCAGAATCTTGGCGTATGGATGAGACCTACATCAAAGTCCGTGGGGATTGGGTGTATCTGTATCGTGCGGTGGATCGCGACGGTCAAACCCTTGATTTCATGCTTTCAGAGAAGCGCGACGCGAAGGCTGCAAAGAAATTCTTCGCTAACGCATTGTGCAACAATGGCATCCCGAAACGGATCACCATCGACAAAAGCAGGAGCAACGCAGCCGGGATCAAAGAGGTCAACAAGATCTTCAAGCGACTGCAGATACCAGTTAAGATCGGCACTGTCAGATCAAAATATCTAAACAACATTATCGAGCAGGATCACCGGTTCATCAAACGCCTCACGAGACCGATGCTCGGTTTTAAGAGCTTTGCCTCAGCGGCAGCGACACTTACGGGAATCGAAACCGCCAACATGATCCGCAAGGGGCAGCTTGGACCGCTGAAGTGTGGTTTTCGTCAGTTTGCTGAGCTCGCAAGATAACTCCGTCCAGGCAATCGCTCGCTCTGATCCAAGAAAAATTTGCGACAGAGCCGATGCCAGCCGCTCGAACAGAACCGCCGAGGTTAGTGCCATGCGCAAGATGCTCGACCGCACCGAAGAGCGCTTTGGCATAAAGCCTGATTGGATTGCGGCTGATACCGCGTATGGTGCCGCCGGCAATCTGGTTTGGTTGACACTGAAGCGGAAAATCCTGCCGTTCATCCCAGTCTTTGACAAAGGTGAACGCAAGGACGGCACCTTCTCGCGATCCGACTTCTCTTGGGACGACGAGAACGACCGCTACATCTGCCCAGGTGGCAAGGAGATGTTGCACACGAGGCGAAGCTATTCGGATCCGGCCCGAAATGCACCCGTTTGGAAAGCCAGAAATTATCGAGCGCTGAAGTCAGACTGCACAGGATGTGAATTAAAGGCAAAGTGCTGCCCTAACGCTGAAAGGCGTTCGGTTCATCGAGAGAAATATGAAGTTGTCAGAGACTTTGCCCGAGCATGCACAGCCTCGGAGTTCAATCCGAAGGCTCAGGCCCGACGCAAGAAAGTCGAGATGCTCTTTGCGCACCTCAAACGCATTCTTGGGCTGGGACGACTACGATTACGAGGGCCATGCGGCGTCCAGGACGAATTTACCCTCGCCGCCACCGCCCAAAATCTCCGGAAACTGGCCAAACTTAAGCCAATGGTGACCGCCACCGGATAAAAGCTGATCGACCTAGGGACGTTCAAAACAAATCAACGCGATAGCCGACTTCGACAGGCTGAAACCAAAGAGTTTTTCAACACAATCGGTTCCTAGCCGACCTCGGATGCGGTGCAGCATCCAGGCTCTGCGCCGCCTGAACCACCTAACTCACGGCCCTTAATGACTTATGCTGCGAGTTGAACCATAGTCCGTTCTGTTCCGTCGCAGATAAATGGCAGTCAATTTTTAACAGTCCTAGTGGCGCTACTGCATGAGCCAAATTTTACGCAAAAATTCCGCACGCCACCGCTACAAAAATATCTTTTCATAAGGCTCGCACACCAAATACCCAACTCCAGAATATATACCAAAATCCGCGAAAGAGCACCATGAATTTAGAACCATTGGTGCGGGTAGTGATCCGCTGTTAGATTAGGTAAAAGAATCTTCAGTTGCGATCATGTGTCCATTACCAATATTGTTTAACACTACATGCGGAACCGTTTCATTTATTGGCCTGACCGCGCTGGGAATGTCACCGACAAGGCGGGCTAACGATTGGCGTTCACGACTAGGATCTGGTGTTGGCACTGCTGAAATCAGTTTTTTAGTATAACTATGGCGCGGCGACCCGAATATTTGCTCACAGTTTCCCATTTCGACTATTTGGCCAAGATACATCACGCCGACGCGATCAGAAATATTTTCGACAACGGCCATGTCGTGAGAGATAAACAGGAATGATACGCCCAATTCTGATACCAGTTCTTTTAGCAATTCCAAGACTTTGGCTTGAACAGTCACATCCAAAGCCGAAACACTTTCATCTGCGATGATAAGCTTGGGATTAAGAGCTAGGGCGCGTGCGATGCAGATACGTTGCCGTTGACCACCGGAAAATTCATGCGGATATCGCTCTACCTGATCGCGAGACAATCCCACACGTTCAAACAAATATCCAACTTGCTTTTTTTGTTCGCTGGGGTTGCCAACGCCGTGGATAACCAAAGGTTCGCGGACCAATTCGCCAACCCTCATGCGTGGATCCAACGACGCCATTGGGTCTTGAAACACCATTTGGACATCACGGCGGACCTGATTGGTCATCTTGCCGTGTGGCGCGCTGATGTCATGACCGTTGATACGGATGCGACCCGAGTGTTTTACCAGCCCAACCATCGACTTGGCGATGGTAGATTTGCCGCAACCGCTTTCGCCGACTAGTGAAAAGATCTCGCCTTTGCGAATACTTAAACTGACGTTTTCAACGGCATGAACACGGTGTGTGACGCGCCCCAAGACCCCGCTGCGCACGTCAAAATGCACTACGACTTTTTCCAGCTCTGCGACCAGTGTATCGTCATCTGGCTTGTAAGCTCGGGCGATGCCCGACCCATCACCGAGACTGGGTACCGCCTCTAGGAGATCACTTGTGTAGGCCTGTTGCGGGTTTGCAAACAGCGACACAACATCGTTTTCTTCGACAAAATGCCCCCCCTTCATGACCAAAACCCGATCAGCCATTTCAGCCACGACGCCCATATCATGGGTGATCAAGATCAATGCAGTCCCCATTTCATGCTGGAGGTCCCGAAGCAGATCAAGCACCTCGCGTTGCACGGTGACGTCAAGTGCAGTTGTAGGTTCGTCAGCGATCAAAATGTCGGGTTTTAGGGCAATCGCCATGGCAATCATAACCCGTTGACGCATCCCGCCTGACAACTCGTGCGGAAACTGGTTCAGCCGCTTTTCTGGCTCAGATAGGCGCACCGATTTTAGCGCTTCCAAGGCACGCACGCGGGCCTCTTTAAAAGAGATCGCTTCATGCGCGCAGATCGCCTCGCTAAGCTGCGTGCCGATTTTCATCACCGGGTTCAGCGATGTCATCGGTTCTTGAAAAATCATGGCAATCCGGTTGCCCCGGATCTGCCGCAGGGCATACTCACCAAGGGCGGTCAACTCTAGTTCGCCAAAATGGATCGACCCACCGGTCACGCGCACTGCTGGCGGCGGGAGCAGCCCCATAATCGCCAGCGATGTCAGGGATTTTCCGGATCCACTTTCCCCCGCAATGGCGAGTGTTTCACCGCGATGTAAGTCAAAGCTCAACTCGTGCACGAGGGGTTTTAACCCCGACTCTGTATTCACGGAAATAGACAGCCCATCAACCCGCAATACAGGCCCCGTAAAAGTGGCGGACTTCGGGACCAAGGCCCCGAAGAGGTTAGTTTTTTCACCATTCATTCGAAGACACACCTTGGAAAGTAAAACGATACGATCCAGTTCGGCATATCGACAATTTCTGAAATCCGAAGATCACCGCACGTCGATACCAACATATAGGCATCCACTGCCGATAGGCCTTGGGTCTTGCACAACAAATCAACCATACCAGACACCGCATCACGAGCACCGGACATTAGGTCAGGTCCGACGCCTGTTGTGACTTCATAGCCTTTGGCATCCAGGTGCCGTGTGACCGGACCGGGGGTGGTGAAACGTGGCATCTTTAGCTCTGCATCTTTCACCAGATCAATGGTCATCACGGCGTCCATCGGCGATTCAATCGCCGTGCCACAGACTTCGCCATCGCCCTGTGCCGCGTGTGTGTCCCCGACGGACAGCATGGCCCCTGCGACTTCGACAGGCAGGTAAAGTGTTGCGCCTGACGAAAGGTCACGGATGTCCATATTGCCACCAACATTGCGGGGCGGCACAATTGAATGCAGCCCCGGTTCCGCAAGCGCATTGCCAATCGTTCCGGCAAAAGGCTTAAGTGGAACGCGCCCGTGTTTACCAAATAAGGCAGGCTCCATCGTGTTGGCATCGTACTTCCACAGCGTTAACGCAGGATCGGTGAACTGATCAGCAAGCAGACCAAAGCCTGGAATGTTCGCAGTCCAACCGAACCCCGAGGGTTTGAAGCTGTCGATGGTGATCTTCAGCGCATCGCCGGGTTCAGCGCCTTCGACAAAGATCGGCCCGTTCACCGGGTTAATCTTGCCAAAATCCAGCGTTTCAACGTCTTTCACTGTGCTGTCAGATGTCAGTTGACCGGCAGAACTATCAACACAGTGAAATTCAATCGTTGAACCAGGTGCAACCGTTTCGACTGGGACAAACGAATTGTCCCAGCCAAAATGGTGCTGATGGTTATGGATTGTATAGGAGCAAGCGTTACACATCAGTCCGTCACAAACACATAGTCATAGTTGACAGGAATAGAGACCGGATCAACGTAAAGCGCATCTGCGCCGCCCATACGCGCCGATTTCATCGTGTAGCGTTGTTCGTTGAACACCGGCACCCAAGGCGCGTCTTCCATGATTTCCATGTAGATTTCGCTCCACATTTCCAACCGCTCACCGGCACGGTCCGGATCAACAATCGCGTCTGCTTCTGACGATTTCGCGTCGAGGGCTTCGTTGCAATACCAAGACCAGTTCCAACCGCCTTGTACCGCACCAGAACACCCAAGGATCGGGCCGTAGAAGTTGGCCGCATCAGGGAAATCTGCAATCCATGCCATGCCACCAGACCAGATCATTGGGGCTTGATCCGCCTCGCCACCAGCCGCAATAACGTTGGCTTGGGCAAGTGATTTGATACCCGCGTTGATGCCAATACCAGCCAGATCTTGCTGGATCGCCTGCGCAATTCGTGGGTTGGGATCTGTATTCATCACATAGAGCTCGGTCTCAAACCCGTCCGCAAAACCCGCATCCGCAAGCATTGACTTGGCGGCGACTGGATCAAACGCATATCCGTCGTAGCCCTCGGTATAACCGGGCATGGTTGGTGGAAGCGGCTGTGTCGCCGGAATGGCCCGTCCGTTGATGATTTGGATGATCCGGTCTTTGTTGATCGCCATGTTGACAGCGCGCCGCACATCCGGATTATCAAACGGAGGCATTTGTGTGTTCAGGGTGATGTATCCGGTGTGCAACTGTCCACCTTCGACAACACGTTCGGCCTGTTCTGGATCGCCCATCACTTCCTGAAATTTTGCTGGTGGGATACCATCACCGGGAACATCAACTTCGCCGTTTTGCAAGCGCAGCAGGGCAACAATAGGTTCTTGTCCAACTTCAAACGTGACTTGGTCAAGATAAGGGATACCCTCGCGCCAGTAATCAGCATTCTTGGCGAAGACCAACCGTTGACCAATGGTCCAATCGGCAAGTGAGAACGCACCAGTGCCAACGGGGTTTTTCCCAAAGTCGTCGCCAGCGGCCTCAACCGCTTCTTGCGGGACCACAGACGCAAAGTTGAGCGCCATGACATGCAGGAACGTCGCGTCAGGACGGCTCAGTTCGATCTGCACAGTAGACGGGCTGCTGATCGTCACACCTTCAAGCGTTTCTGCATCGCCGCTGGCAACCGCGTCATAGCCTTTAATCGACCAAAAGAAACCAGCCCCCGGGCTTTGTGTTTTCGGATTGGTCACGCGGTTCAACGAATAAACCACATCTTCTGCGCTCATTTCACGGCCATTGTGGAATTTCACACCCGCGCGCAATTGAAATGTGAAGATCATGCCATCGTCAGAGATGGTGTAGCTTTCGGCAAGGCCTGGACGCAGATCGGTTGTGCCAGGGACATAATCCATCAATCCATCAAAAAGCGATTTAATCATGGACCAGTTTTGCCAGTCATACCCAATCGCTGGATCCAGCGTGGCCACGTCATCTTTATAGGTAATGACGATGTTGCCTCCTGATTTTGCGTTTGGGTCGGGCTGATAGCCCTCAGCACCAACTGGTAAAGCAAGGCAAATAGCCATCGCGGTGGTTGAAATCAAATTCTTCATAGTTTCCTCCCATTGAAGTTATTTTATTGTTTGTTGTAGGTCGTCATCGTGTTCGGATACGGGGATCGACCATCAGGCTGATAAGATCAGCCAACAGATTGCCGATTACGATTGCGGTGGCCGACACCAAGGTCACACCCATAATGATTGGAATGTCGACGCGCTGGATGGCCTGCCACGCAAGCTGTCCAATGCCCGGCCAGCCAAAGACGCTTTCAACAACCACGATCCCACCCATGAAAATGCCGATATCAATACCAATCATCGCTACGATTGGCAGGATCGCGTTGGGCAGGGCGTGACGGAAAATAATGCGCATGCGGGTCAGACCTTTAGCACGAGCAGTACGCACATAATCCTGCCGCAACACTTCGATCATCGAGGACCGCATCATGCGGCTATACCAACCAGATCCAAGTATCCCGAGCGTCATGGACGGCAACACAAGATGCGAAAATGTCCCATATCCACCAATGGGGAACCACCCAAGTTGAACAGCGAAAACGTAAAGTAACAGCAGGCCAACAACAAATTGTGGCGCAGAGACGCCGATGAACGAAACGATCATCAGTGATTGGTCTGTGGCTGTACCACGCCGCAGAGCGGCGACAATACCCATGCTCAATCCGATCAACAATTCTGCGAATATGGCACCAGCCATAAGCAAAAGCGATGCGGGTAGCCGTGAGGCGATTAACGTACTGACTTCGGTCTTTTGCAGGTAAGAACGCCCTAAATCACCTTGCACCAATCCAGACAGATAGCGCCAATATTGCACCCATAGAGGTTGATCAAGCCCAAGCTGTTGCCTAATGTTTTCAACAGTTTGTGGTGTGGCAGAACGACCCGCGATCTGCCGAACGGGATCGGCTGGCAGCCAATACAGCAATACAAAGGTGATAATGGACACCCCAAGAAGGATCAGCAGGGATTGAACCAGGCGTCGCAGGAAAAAGCTGACCATCAGTCACGTCCTCTTTGGGTTGGATCCAATATTTCGCGCAGGGCATCGCCGACAAGGTTGAACGCGAGCGCAAGGCACACGATTGCAAGGCCGGGAAAAAAGACTAACCATGGGGCCGCCTGAAAATATGTTTGGTTTTCAAAGATGATGTTGCCCCAGCTTGGCGTCGGGGGCTGAACGCCCACCCCAAGAAAGCTGAGAGTAGCTTCGAGCAGAACGGTGGTGGAAATTCCAAGCGTACCCCAAACGATGATGGTTGGGACAAGGTGCGGAAGGATGTGCTTTAGCAAAATACGCATGTGGCTAGCACCGATGGTTCGTTCAGCTGCTATAAACTCGCGCTCGGACAGCGATGCGGTTTCGGCGTAAAGAACCCGCGCCGTTTGGACCCAATACACAATGGCAATCACCAAGGCGACGATCCAAAGTGAAGGTTGAAAGATTGCAGCCAAACAGATGGCCAGCAATAGAGCAGGAAAAGCCATCATCAAGTCTGTCAGCCGCATCAACGCACTACCAATCCAGCCGCGGAAATACCCAGCCGTGACGCCAACTATTGTGCCAATGAGCAAAGCCAGACCATTCGCAGCCACGCCGATGATTAGCGATGTCCGCGCGCCATATAGTATCCGTGTCAGCAAGTCGCGACCCAACAGATCGGTGCCAAGCGTAAACGGCCCGCCCGGCGGCATCGGGGCACCCTGCAGCGTCAGCCCGTCAAACATCTGCTCATTCGGATCAAACGCCGTGAGCCATGGCGCAAAAATCGCGGCACCCAGTGTAAGCAAAACCAGAAAAAGGCCAAATAGGGCCAGCTTTCGTCGTGCAAATTGGGCGATCACGCCACGTTCAGCGGTTGCGGCGATTGCTGGGTCAATATTTTCCGAATTTGTCATGAAGCCCTCCTTCATTTTGGGCATCAAGAACAACTCTGAGTGCTGCATCTTCTATTGTTTCACGCCGTGCCATCGCCAAATGTCGCAGTTTTGCATAGGCCTCATCCTCGCTACTGCCCGCAGCGGCAAGCAACGTCACTGCTTGCACGACGGTCTGCCGTTGCGACAATCGCCCACGCAAAACACCAATTTCGTCACGCATTGACTGGCGCACCTCGAACGCCCGCCGTGCGATCAACAGCGCACTAAAGACACCGCCATCCCCCACTGGTTTCAATATCTGCGCATCAGCACCTTGCGACAACGACCATTCGATCCGGCCCGGTGCCTCGGACCCGATAAGCGCGATCATCGGCATCGGGGCAGCCCCTGCATCCCAAGGAAACTGGGCATCATAACCCATATCAGCATCAAAAAAGACAAAATCGGCCGCCAGTGCTTTTGGCGGCAATTCAGGCCAACAGTCAAAAACGTCCAATCCGATTGGCTTACACTGACGGCGCAGGGATTGAACCGTTGCATGCGGACGATGCAAAATTGCAACCCGCAGCTTGCTAAGATCGGGGATATGCAGCCGAATTTTCATTTAACGATCCGCAGCTTTGGAAGGCGGATATCGATGCGGCGCTCTGAATGGGACAGATAAGGATCGGCGGGTATGTCTTGCCATTGTTCGAGAACTTGAAACGCTCCGTCTTTGACCTGTGCAATCAATACCGGCAACGCTGTGTGATGGGTCTCGACATCGATCATTGAGCGGTGCGTATTCTCGCTTAACAGCTCTGAAATTGGTGCGCCTTCTAATCCTGGGTTCGCTTGCAGGAGCTGCGAAAGCTCCATTACGGCGGCCCATGAGGCAGCTTCTAGTGACGATTCAAAATTGCGAAGGCCCTGACATGGCCATCCTCGAGCGCCATGAAAATATGGGCCGGCAGAGATAAGTCCTTCTGCGGCATCGCCGATTTCCACAAGTTCGCTTTCCGTCAGATTGCAGGACAAGACAGGGCAATTATCAGGGGTGAAAAAGCTGTCGGCCTTGGCAAGCTCTGCAAACGCTTTCAGGAAAGTATATGACGACGCGCCAACCAAAGAATTCAACACAAAGTTTGGTCGGGTCGCGCGGATCTCTTCGATCATGTGACCAATATTGATGTCGTTCAGCGCAACATAGCGTTCACCAAGGACATCTCCGCCAGCTTCTTGGATAACCTCGCGCGCAACGCGGTTTAACTCCCAGCCCCAGATGTAGTTGGATCCAGTAAGATATCCGCGACCGCCAAACCGTGGCAACGCCCAGCTTAATAGGGGTAGCAAATGTTGATTGGGGCATGCGTGTGTATAAACAACGTGATCAGAGGCCTCAAACCCTTCATAAGGCAGGCTGTACCACAGCGTCGCGCCTAGTCTTTCAAGTATTGGGATAACGTCTTTCCGACTCCAGCTGGTGACGCACCCAATTACATGCGCGACCGACCTATCTTCAAGAATTTCTGCACAAAGCGGTGCGTAGAGATCAATATTACCTTCTGGATCACGATCGACCGTTTCAAAGGTGAAATTGAAAGATGTGTCCGCATTTATTGCGTTGATCGCCAGCAAGGCACCTCGCCTGCTTGCACACGACAGGCTTCCGTAGCTGCCACTGCGAGAATAAAGAATGCCTAGTCTTATCGTTTTACGCATGGGCTTTTTTTGTTCCTCCCAAAACAAAAAAGCCCTGCATCTTTACCCCAAAAACAGGGTGGATACAGGGCACGGTTGCCGCCTGACAAAGGTCAGTATTTGGATTCAGGCTAGTCGTTTGCAGTATTTTGTCAAGTTTGGGCGCGGCTTATAAATTTGTAGTTCACCCATACCACAGGAGCTAGAACCCAATTTGCGTGCTCACTTTTCCGCATAACGGATTTCATTTCGATAGGGAGATGTCATTGAATTTCTAGTGCCGAAACTCGCGCAATTCACTCTTCACGGTTGGTTTCAAACCTAGCGGATAGTTTGCGGTGCATAAGCTGGTCTCCTACCCCGAAAACATGTAGTTGTAGCGTTGCAATAAATCAGTAAAACCTGCAAGTGCAGGGGATGTTGTTCGAAGTGGCAACAAAAGCAGCCATTGGCGTCGGCGCAAAGAAGGTCCGTTTTGTCCCGCGACCTGTGAATTCGCGGTTTCAGATTTGCCGCGACCCACACGAATGGCTGTAATCTCCGCTGCGCTGCGAATAAGATTTTGACGCCGGGGCAGAACTTTCGGTGCTGCGCGCGTGTGCAGCGTGAAAATCAAATTTGCAGGTTGGGCTCGCTGCCGACATTCTCTGCGACGTGATAGGGCTGGCACGTTGAGCCCTTAGCCGACTTTGCCGCTTTATTTGACCGCTGCAATTGCATTCTTCGGCCTTGGTTGCATTGCTGACCTTCACGGCTTGATTGGTGAACTCACAGGACGCGGACAAAACTGCCTTTGCCCTTAAGGGTGTTTGCTGACGCAGCATCTCTTCGCGGGCGCAGCATGTTCTTAGCGGCGTTACAGTCAACGTCGTCAGAGCGGCCATTCAACGTGGATTGATGACGTCAATTCCAAACTGCATTTTCGCTGCGGTTGGGAAATGTCTGAGCTCGGAACGCTTGACGAAAAAAAGGTCGCGGCTCTCGTGGGTCTTGCGCCAATCAATTGTGAAAGCGGCAAATACAAAGGGCGTCGTCGCGGCTTTGTTGCACAAATCGGGGTCTGAACGCACTTCCCCTTTCCGCGGACAGACTCATCCTACGGGCTCTGTGATGGGTATGCCAAGAGCGGTGTAGCGGTTGAGCACCGCGATCCGGATCTGTAGCTCAGCGACCTGCCGGTCGAAGTCTCGGGCCATGAGGCCTTGGCCCAGGAGTTTGAGGCAGTGCATCTTCGTCTCTGCGCGACTTCGGCGGTGATAGCCGGTCAACTTTCGCCAGAGTGCCCGTCCAAGATATTTGGACGCCCTGACAGCTTCGTTTCGGGCGATAGCTCCTGCCGTGGTTGGCTTCCAAAGTTGGGCATTCTTGCGTGGCGGGATGATGGCGGCGGCTCCGCGAGCGGCAATCACATTGTGGCAGCTGCGCGTGTCGTAGGCCCCATCAGCGGTGACCGTGGCAATCTCTTGGTCGGGCGGGATTTGGTCCAGCAGGTCGGGCAACATAGGAGCATCGCCGACATTGCTTGTCGTGACGCCAACTGCGCGGATCTCCAGTGTTTCCTCGTCCATACCGAGATGCAGCTTGCGCCAAAGGCGCTTCTTTGGTCCGCCATGCTTACGGGCGTTCCACTCTCCTTCACCCTCCGCTTTGATCCCGGTCGCGTCGATCAGCAGGTGCAAAGGACCCGTCCCTCCGCGATAGGGGATAGCGACGCTCATCGTCTTCTGGCGGCGGCAAAGAGTGCTGAAGTCTGGCACTTTCCAGTCAAGGCCTGCCAGCCGCAACAAACTTTCGACGAACCCGGTCGTCTGGCGAAGGGGCATGCCGAATAGCACCTTCATCGTGAGGCAAACCTGGATTGCCGCGTCGCTAAACTCGCGCTGACGACCGCGCT
Source organism: Ruegeria sp. EL01 (assembly GCF_900313035.1). Taxonomy (GTDB): domain Bacteria; phylum Pseudomonadota; class Alphaproteobacteria; order Rhodobacterales; family Rhodobacteraceae; genus Ruegeria. The sequence continues at coordinate 15,639 of NZ_OMPS01000007.1, forward strand.
TGCCGGTCGACGAAGCGTACCATTCCATCTCAGGATCAAGCCAGATCGATAGCGAACCGCGCTGCTTCAACGCTGTGTTGTACGAAGGCCAGTTCCTGGTCTTGTACTTCGTAGGGGACCAACTGCTCATGCACCGTTGCTACCCCACTGGATTCAAACAGGGAATCCCTCGCCCCATTTGTGCAACAAAGCCATTCTGCAACCAAAGAAATAACTCCTCTTCTTCATCCGGAACTGGCCCCAAACTCGAGAAAAGATCACCGTAAACCGGCACATATCTACGGGCATTGATGATGCGCTCACGCAGCAATCTTGTAGGTGACTGCGAAAGAGTTCCGATTGTACCGCTTGATAACTCTTGCTCCGCCGCCTTAAGTGCACTCAACGTGTATCCGCCAATCGGCGGCAAATCTTCCATCAAAACTCATCCCCACGCCCCTGCCGCGTATGCGGCGGGGTCATTCAATCAGAGTCGCAATAAAATAAGAAGTCAGCGTTTGACGGCTTGAGTCTTCATCGTTTTCTTCGCGCGAGGTTCTTTCGTCGCGTTGGTGGCAGCTGCGTTAGCCATCACCTTCGCGGCGCCCTTAGCTCCGGCAGTGCTAGCTGTCCGGCCTGGTGCGGCTAATTCTCTCGCTACACGCGCTGAACGCGGAGCTGCGCCTTCGGCATCCGCTCTCATAGTCCGCATTGCCTTCGCACGCTTTAGTTTCTTCTGTTCAAACGTGGCAGATTTCCTTGAGTAATTGTCTGAATTTCAATCTTCAATGCAACTACAATACATCAAATGGCTGTAGTAACAAAGCCTGTTAGTATATTAGATTGTAATCCAATCGTCTTTCTTTTCACTGGTTGCTCTGACTCCCACACTTGCGGTAGCGAATTCCGAGCCAAATCTGACAAGCGTTTAAGGGTGCTGCAGATCTTCAAGAGTTCAGCTCGACAGAGTTTTTGGGTTCGACTGTGATCAAAGTTTCAAAAGGCGATCGGATCTGGATTGACCAGTATTGTACGGACCGCTGAAAGCAGATAGTTAAGTGCGTCTTGGCACTCATAGTTCCCCCACATACGGGGCAGTTCTGCTTCGGTGATCCCGATGTATCCGGCGGTTCTCCCATCGAGGTTCCTGGTGGGCGGCTCTTCGGTGCCACGCAGAACGCTTCTGGGCGAACTACCGATGCCGAGGGCCTGGGTGTCGTCGGATTCGCAACTACTCCTACCTCTGCCCGGTGGACGCCCCAATGCGCGGCTGTCAGCGGCATGTCTTGGACGGATGTTTTACGCGGCATTGAACCGGTCAATCATACCGTCCCAAACCGGCACCAGATCCATCAACCCATCCCAGAATGACTGGTCGCGGCGGCGGTCGAAGGCTTCCAGCGAGGTGCCCTGCTGCTCGACCCAGGTATAGTAGGCAAGGTTGAAAATGCGTTCGCGGTCAAAACGGCCAAGCTCTTGCATGTGGTCGATGCCGGTGCCGAGAATATGTTGACCAAATGCCTCTGCCGCCTGCACCTCGCCAAAGCGCCCGCCAAAGTGCCGATCCTCGGCAATCGCCATCTCGGTGTGATACATGTCAGCGCCATCTGTCGCGACAGTCAGCACCACATCGTCTGCGCCAAGATCATTGAACTTCGCGTATTTGATCGCCCCGATGATATTCGCGATGGACGACAGGCCCAGATCACCCAGCTGCGCAATCTGCTCCTGGGCCAACCCCCGATGCTGAGACAGATAGGTGCGGCCTACTGACGTATTAAAGACAAGGTTCAGATCATCACAAGTGGCATCAGACACCCCGATGACAAAATCAGACCCCATCACGTTGTGGATCAGGGGGACATGTTTGTCGCCGATGCCTTGGATGTTGTGCTCTCCGTATCCGTTATACAGCAACGTGGGGCATTCCAGCGCCTCTATCACACCCGTCTGGGTGCCAAGCACCTGCTTCAGATGGTCACCCGCCGCCAATGTTCCGGCGGAGCCGGTCGCGGCGACAAAAGCACGCGCGGTCTTCGTGTTATCTGCATTCACGTAATCGAAAATTCGCTGCAGAGCCGGTCCCGTCACGGCGCGGTGGATGACATAGTTCCCGTATTCGCCAAATTGGTTGAGGATCAGGTTCTCGGTGTCTTTTGCCAATTCGTGGCATGCGTCATAGATTTCCTTGACGTTACTTTCTGTTCCAGGCGTACGGTAAATGTCATTCGGGTCGGCCAACCAGCGGTTTAGCCAGTCAAACCGTTCCTGGCTCATCCCTTCAGGTAAAACGGCCACCGACCGACACCCCAGCAGGGTGGCAATCGCAACACCTCCACGGCAATAGTTGCCGGTCGAGGGCCAGACAGCTCGGTGACGGGTGGCGTCAAATGCGCCCGACATCAAGCGCGGGATGAGGCAGCCATAGGCCGCCAAAACTTTATGCGTGTTGATCATAGGGAACCGATTGCCCAAGGCGACAACGATCTTTGCTTTCACACCTGTCAGAGCGTCGGGGAGGACGATATGCTCTGGTACCGACACCAGACTGCGGCGGTCTGCCCCATTATGCCAGTGCACACGGAAGAGGTTTCGTGCATCTGGTGAATCCGGATCCGCATCTGTGATATCAGCCATTTTTCCAGCAAGTCTTTCAGGAGGATCAGCCAAATCGGATATCCGCGGCAGCACAAGCCCAAGGCTGTGCAAGCTTTCAACATTGCGATCATAGCTCTCTTGGTGCGTGATCGTGGTTTCCAGCCCTGGAATCATCTCGTCTTCCCCTGTCTTGTTGGAATAGCCCTCGTCAGGGTAGCTGTGCCTCAAGAGAAAAAAAAAAGCGCAATTTGTCGCCTGAGCGTTACGAAATTGATTGCGATCGCGCAGAATTCGAGGTTTGCGCGCATAGCATGATTTTGCGGTTTATTCCGGCGGCGTCCCGTGGTTTTGCACCGTCTGACACCACTTTCCGACCGCCACAAATAAACGCCGAAGGCAGAATCACAGAGATCCGCATATCAACTTCTGGAAAGCGTTGCGAAATCGAAAAAATGCGAAGAATTTCATCGCCGGTTAGCAATCTTTTGATGATAACTTCCGCTCATACGGCGTAATATCACGCGGAAACAAAACAAGAGACGAAGATGAATGCCTTTCAGAACAGTTTGACTGACCTGCGACGGTCCTTTCATCGTGATCCGGAGGTCGGCTTTGACGAAGTGCGCACCAAGGCCAAGGTGGTCCGCCGCCTGCGCGCACTCGGCGTTGAAGTGCACGAAGGCATCGGAGTTATCGGCGTTTTGCAATCTGGCCACGGCAATCGCACCATCGGCCTGCGCGCTGACTTGGATGCTCTTCCGATCCAGGAGATCAGCACTCATGATTATGTCTCACAAAACGCCGGTGTGATGCATGCTTGTGGCCATGACGGACATATCACGATGCTCCTGGGAGCTGTTGAACTGTTGACCAGAAATCCCGATTTTGACGGTAAGGTCGTCTTTATCTTCCAGCCTAACGAAGAACTTGGGCTCGGGGCACGGGCGATGATCGATGACGGCATACTGGAACAGTTTCCACTGGATGAAGTCTATGCCATTCACAACCTGCCCGGCGCGCCATTGGGCGAGGTGTCAACCCGCGCAGGCCAAATCTGCGCGAGTGAGAGCTTGTTCGAGATCGAAATCGCAGGCCAGGGGGGCCATTCCTCCATGCCGCAGGTCGGAGTTGATGCGATCACGGTTGGCGCCGAAATGGTACAGGCGTTGCAGACCATCGTGTCACGGAAACTGGCGCCCAGTGCCGGGGCCGTCGTGTCTGTGACTGAATTCTTGACAGACGGACAACGCAACGTCTTGCCGGGCACCGCGATTTTGAAGGGCGACGTGCGGACCCGGTTGCCACAGGACAGGACGGACGTCGAACGCTTCATGCGTCAAATCGCCGATGGTATTGCGGCCGCCCATGGCGTGTGCGTCGAAACGACATTCAACACGGAATTTATCGAAACCATCAATGCTCAGGGACCGACCGAAGACGTGGTTCAGGCCGCAAGAAACGTTGGCCTCAACGCGATCGGCGATCGTCCCCCGATGAGCTTTTCTGAAGACTTCGCCCATTTCTGTGCGGCGGTGCCGGGATGCTTCCTGCTTCTTGGAAATGGCACCAAACCACCTTTTAGCCAGCCGCTGCATGCTGCGGATTATGATTTCAACGACGCGCTCCTTCCTATTGGTGCTGCTCTTTGGGCGCAGCTTGTGAAGGACCGCCTGCCAAAACGAAAGACCACATGATGACCACTCTACTTCCCAAAGCGCCCATCCGGCATGTCGCCGCAAAGCTGACCAAAGGGGATGCCGCGCATCGTGTCCTGACAGCTGAGAGTTTCGCGACTGCCAACCGGGAAATTACCGCATGGGATGGCTATGCACCAACCCCGCTGGTCTCTCTTTCCGCGATCGCCGCCGAGATCGGCGTCGGTGAGATCCTTTACAAAGACGAAGGCCCACGCTTTGGGCTTGGCAGCTTCAAGGCACTGGGTGGGTCCTATGCAGCTCTTAGGGTTCTGCAGCGCGAGATTTCCAAGCGCTTGGATAAGGATGTGTCCCTTGCCGATATCCGACACGGGACATACGCCGGCGAATGCGCGGCGATCACGCTTGTGTCTGCGACCGACGGCAACCATGGACGATCGCTTGCCTGGGGCTGCAAACGCTTTGGCGTGCCCTGCCGCATTTATGTTCATGCCGAAGTCAGCGAAGGTCGCGCCGCTGCGATGCGCGATCTGGGGGCTGAGGTGGTTCGGATTGAAGGGGATTATGACGAGTCGGTCCTGCTTGCGAAGACGGAAGCCGAAGACAACGGTTGGTTCGTAGTCTCTGACACTTCCTGGCCCGGCTATTCGTTGCCCCCGCGCGACGTGATGTGCGGTTATGGCGTCATGGTTCAGGAAGTTTGCGATGCACTGGATCAGGCGCCGACCCATGTGTTTTTGCAGGGCGGTGTTGGTGGGCTGGCGGCCGGGGTGATTGCGGCGCTGCGGCAGTATTGGGGCGAAGCCTCCCCTCGGCCGATCATTGTTGAGCCTGAGCTTGCCGCTTGCCTGTTTGAAAGCGCAAAGACCGGTGCGGCAACGAAAGTCACCATTGCTGAGGAATCATTGATGGCCGGGTTGTCCTGCGGCGAACCATCAGGGCTGGCGTGGGAAATCCTTTCAGAGGAAGCTACCGATTATCTGACGATCCCCGAGGCGCTGGTTGCCCCGGCAGTACGGTTGTTGGCCAAACCGCGAGGCAACGATACGGCAATCGAAGCAGGGGAAAGCGCCGTTGCGGGACTGGCTGCCTTGATCGCTGCGATGGCGGATACATCCCTTGCTGAAAAACTTGGTCTGGAGTCGACGTCCCGCGTATTGTTAATCGGGTCGGAAGGCGTGACTGATCAGGCGATATTCAACATGATTATGGAAGGCCATGAGGCCGCGTGATGGAGTAAATTCAGACCTGCGGAGGCACATAAATGTCAAAATACAAACCGGGGGATGATGTTGGGCCACTTGAATACTGGCCGTTTGACGCCCCGGAAAGCGACTATGTGATCACCCATGGCGCACCAAAGGCCTATGGTCGCATTGATGCTGGCGGTCCGGGCCACACAACCCGATACGGAATCTGGCGCTGTACCAAGGGTGCGTTTGAATGCACTGAGCAAGGCGATGAACTGATGACCGTTTTGTCAGGAAGATGCCGTCTCATCCAGCACGACACTGGCAAAGCAATTGACCTTGGCCCGGGTGACACCTTGTTTGTTTTTGACGACAAAAGGGTGACTTGGGACGTTAGTGAAGACATCACCAAAGTATTCTTCGGGCACAAGGCAGATGGCTACTAGGGCAAAAGCTCTGTGCCGGGATGTTGGAACAGTTGACCAAAACCAGATAGCTTGTCAGGAATCCCCGCCCGCCGCAGGCAGCTCCAGAATTGGGCTTGATTGGATGTGATAACGGGCTTGCCGATAATTTGCTCGATCTCTTCAGCCACTTCCAGGGCGCGGATACCACCGCAGGACAGAAAGACCGCGTCGGCATCAATCTGATCAATCTGAATTGCAAATTCTTTCCAATAGGCGGGGGAGACCTGTCCAAACTCAATCCCCGTTTCCAGATTGAGGCCCTGAATATCAACGATATCAAATCCTTTTTGAACAAGGAACTCTGCTTCGGCAGTGTTGATTTCGTCCAGATAGGGCGTTCCCACGACCAATCTTTGCGCGCCGATAGCTCTCAAGGCATCAACAACGCCTGTCACAATGCACATTGGCCGCGCCCAAGGAGCGCCTTTGACAATTTGGTCAAACACAGGCTGTTCGCCATTGACGATGGACCCGCTTGTGCAGCCATAGCTGATCACTTCGGGCTTCATGTCCGGCTGCAGCCGCGACGCGGCATCGGCCATGTGTTCAATGTGCCGCGCAAGTGTTTCACGGGTGGTGTAGTCTTCGGTCTTCAACCGGGTGATGTGAATGCCAACGCCCGGCGGTGTCATGTCGAAAAAGTCCTGCTCACTGGCAAGATCCGTTGACATCAGGATAAATCCAATCTGCGCACGATCGTGGCGGCCGTCGTCCAGAACTGGCTTCCAGATCTTTGACGTGACCTCATCACCGGATTTGAACATTGGAACTTCCTCCGAAAGTGGCAATAGAAGATTAGACGGCTTCTTTGACCGCGCTTAGGAATTGTTGTGTGCGCTCGCGTTTCGGGTTTCCGAACAACTCGGCCGGAGGTCCCTGCTCTTCAATCTTGCCGCCGTAAAAGAAACAAACACGATCAGAGATGTCGCGGGCAAACCCCATCTGGTGCGTCACCATCAACATAGTCAGGTTGTGCTCTGACACCAGTTTGCGAATGACATTCGTCACTTCGCCGATAACTTCAGGGTCGAGCGCCGAAGTCACCTCGTCAAACAGCATCACCTTTGGGCGCATCGCCAAAGCGCGTGCAATCGCGACACGTTGCTGCTGGCCGCCAGACAGCCGGGACGGGTGCTGGTCTTTCTTATCGGCCATGCCTACAAGCTCCAGCAGTTCCTCACCACGGTCGCGCGCTTCACCCTTGGACAAACCAAGGACCTGGACCGGCCCTTCCATGCAGTTCTGGATTGCCGTCATGTGCGGGAATAAGTTGAAGTGCTGGAAGCACATACCGATGTCGCTGCGCCGGGCCCGAAAATGCTTCTCGCTTGCCGGCACCAATTTGCCACCCTGCGCCATATGGGTTAGCGGCTTGCCATCCACATAGATGACCCCGCAATTGATCTTTTCCAGCGTCATCAGCATGCGTAAGACGGTTGTCTTGCCCGACCCAGACGGTCCAATAACCGACACCATTTCACCGGCTGCGACGTCCAGATCAAGGTCATCCAGAACTACCAGTGACCCATAAGCTTTGCGCACCTTCTTGAAGCTCACCATCGGACTATTCTCTCCCACGGTTTCGAGTGGGAAACCTGACAAATCTTCCATTTCTTACATTCCTAGTTTACGGCGCACGAATCCTTCGAATGCGCGGATAAGGCCTGCGGCAGGCAGTGAGAGCGCAAGAAAAATAACACCAACGATGGTGTATGCTTCCAGGTAGCGCCATGTTTCTGAGCCGATTGCGTTTGCCGTATGGATCAGTTCGGCAACGCCGATCACCGACAACATGGGCGTGTCTTTGAAAATACCGACAAGGTAATTGCCTAAGCCCGGAATGGCCGGCGGGATCGCCTGCGGGATTATCAATCGTTTGTAGGTCTGCGCGGTGGTCATGTTCAAAGCGGTCGCCGCTTCCCATTGACCTTTTGGCACACTGTCAATCCCTCCGCGGTAGACCTCGGACAGATAGCAGGAATAGTGCAGACCGATGGCGATCATACCCGATACCCATGGGCTAAGCGTGATGCCAAACTGCGGACCCACGTAGAAGATAAAGAAGATCTGCAGCAGCAGCGGGGTTGAGCGAACAAATTCGACGAACTCGCGTACGAAAAAGGTTAGAATCCTGTTCTGGCTCCGCTGCGCAAGGGCAAAAGCCAAGCCGAGTACAAGCGCGATAAGATAACCCGCAGCGGCAGCGATCAAAGTATTGCCGGTTGCCTCAATCAGGCGCGGCAGGATTTCCCATGCGTAATCCCAGCGCCAATCGAATTTTGGGAACCAATCGTCCGTGAATAACCAGTCAAACATGGTTTACGCCCTCCCCAACTTGCGGGCCATGAAGCCCTCAAGCCAACGCATGAACGGGGTCAGCAAAAAGCGTGCCAGAATATAGTAGATGACCAATGCAGTGCCAAATATCTGCGCCGATAAATATGTGCTAGCGTTGATTTGTTTGGCTTGGAACATCAGATCCGCGACAGAGATCAGCGAAACCAAGGCCGTCCCTTTCAGGATTTCAACCATCAGGTTACCCCATGCTGGAAGCATGTTCACCAACGCTTGAGGAAGAATAATGCGCCACATTCGGCGGGCTGCGCTCATGTTGATGGCGGTTGCCGCTTCCCATTGGCCTTTGGGTACGGCCATTATGCCGCCACGCACAAGTTCTGCCCCATAGGCCCCTGCGTTTAGTCCAATAGCGACCCAACCGGCCGTGAATTTCTCAAGCGTCACTCCGAACAAGGGAAGTACAAAGAAAATCCAGTAGAGCTGCACCAATAGCGAGGTGCCGCGAAAAATCTCGATGTAGACAACAGCGGATCCTTTGATGGCCCTGTTCGATGACATTTTCATCAAGCCGAACACAAGCGCCAGACCAACAGTAAGGATCGCGCCAAGCAGGAACTGAGCGACAGTCACGCCCGTGCCTGACATCAAGAGCGGCCAGTATTGGCTCAGAAATTCAAATAAGCTCATTAGGAGTGCCTAGATCTGGTGGTGTCATAAATTGTGGCAGGCCCGCTGAGGCCTGCCACTCTGTCCGTCTGCGAACAGAAATTAGCGGTTTGCGCATGCCCATTCCGCCGTCGTGTCACCTGGAAGGTGATCCACGGTGTATTCATGCTCGGCGACGACCGCCATCATTTCGTCCGTGCCAAGGTAGCCAGCGAGGGCTTCGTTGAAGCTGGCTAGGAAGTCCTGATCTTCATGACGGAAGCCAATGCCAGCAAAGTTCTGGCTCCAGATTGGCATAAGCGAGACGTCTCCCAGCTCGATTTCATCGTGATCTTCGGCTAGGTGCGACGCTTCGAAATAAGTCAGGATCGCCGCATCGGCGCGGCCAGCCTTAAGTGCCGCAACCATTTCTGTCGGGCCGGGCACCTGCATCAGGCTGTCGCCATCGATTCCGACCCGCTGTGCGGCCTCTACGGTATTGTAACCTGCACCCGTCACCATCGTGAAGCCACCGTCGAGAATGTCGGTGTAATTGTTGATGTTGTTTGGATTGCCCGCAGGCACCAGAACACCATCACCGGATTTTGCTACCGGCTCGGAGAACGAAACATTTTCACAACGCGAATTCAGGATGTACATGCCACCTGTAATAAGATCGAAACGCTCTGCCTTCAGGCCTGGAATCAACCCGCCCCAATCGGTGACAACGGCTTCGACGTTTGTGAGACCCATTTTGGCAAGTGTCTGGATGGCGATGTCATTTGTGAAGCCATCCGCATTGCCATTCTCATCCGGGTATCCCCAAAGCGGAATGTTTGCAAAACCAATGCGGATTGTTTCGCCGGCGTCGATGCGATCCTGCAATGGACCCGCCAAAGCTGTTGTTGCTGTGGCTGCGATTGCGATGCTCACTGCGATCAGGGTTTTCTTGACTTTCATGGACTATGTTCCTCCTTGCCATTGTTACGTGGGACGTGCGCCAAAAGGGTAGCGGCCGTTGGGAGTGTGCGTGCGCCCTGCAGCAAGGACATTCCTTCAACTGCATTGTCGGTGATCACGCACTTTTTTGGATTTGCCCCCCGACTAATACGCTCTACTTTATTAGCGATCAGGGAAGGATTTCGTCAAAATACTCGTTCTTGCGATTAAATGTGTTGCGTAACGAGTAAGTGCCGAACTAAATCGACGCATGGATGACAAAGACCTCGAAATTCTGAAACTTGTTCAAAGCGATGCCCGCTTAACAGCGGAAGCTCTTGGTATTGAGATCGGGTTGTCACCGCCAGCAGTTCAAAAACGCCTAAAGAAGTTGCGTGAAACCGGCGTGATCGAGCGGGAGATTGCGGTTCTTTCTTCACCCAAGTTGGGTCGGGGAATGACGGTGATTGTCCAGGTCATGCTCGAACGCGAAAGCCGCAGGCATTTGGATGATTTCAAACGCCGCATGCGAACCGCCCCGGCAGTCCAGCAGTGCTATTATGCGACAGGAGAAGCCGATTTCATCCTGGTTGTGATCGTGAAGGACATTGCCGAATACGAGGAGTTTACCCAAGAGTACTTTTTCGACGAGTCGAACGTCAGCAAATTCACGTCTTCGATCGTCATGGATCGCGTAAAGGTGTCGTTGGATATCATTTAGCGCCGCGGTTCATGCCTAGCTAACGACCGGCAAGTCCGCTGCTGCGCGCGACGTAAGCAGACATGCCTCGCCCCCACTCACCACAATGTTCTCTTCGTGCACCATCATGAGCCCGTCACCATAGCTAAGCGATGGCTCGATGGTCAGCACCATATTCTCTTTCAGCTCAGTCTCGTCGAAAGCAGCGTGCGAGGGCTGCTCGGTTAGTTGCATTCCCAGCCCATGTCCTAGCCGCCCGATATCGCCGCCAGAACTGTCCATTTCAGCAATGACAGTCGACATCGCAATGAACAGATCACGGCAAGTATTACCGGGTTTTGCGGCTTCGATCCCAGCTTGCGTGGCGCGCCACAACACGTCATATGCCCGCCTGGCGTCGTCGCTCGCGTAGCCGATGGCCCAATTGCGATCAAAGTCGCAGAAATATCCATCCCAGGTGCAGCCAGTATCCAGCATCAGCACATCGCCACGCTGCAAAGATCGACGCGATGGGGGCGAGATCACGTCGGAATAGCCACCTTGATCGGCGGCACCGACAACATAAGGTGCGTCGTCTGCACCATATCCAATCGCGGCCAGGCGGAATTGGCGGAACACCTCTTCCAATGGCATCCCTTCGTGAATGACCTCTGGTACCTTGCCAAATGCGACAGAGCCAATCGCACAAATGTGCCCCAGCTTTTCGATCTCGGCCGGGGATTTGATCATGCGCAGCCCCTGTACCAACCCGGTTACATCGGCAATCTCAAGCCCCGGTAACCCGGCCATCAGCCGTTCCCAATCTCCCAGCGGCATTTGCAATTTGGTCTCATGGCCCTTCATTACGCCGATCTTTGCACCCTCTTTTGCCAGCGGCCCAAGAAGGTCAAGCAACAGGCTGATCCCGTCATCTTGCGGGGTTGGGGCGCTCCACGTTCGGATGTCATCAATCCAACCGCGGCGCATCAGTTCGGCCCCGATTTCCGGGATCACAGCAATAGGTTTGCCGGTGGCGGGGACGAACACAAACCAAGGGCGCGTCGGACTTTGCCAGAACAGTGTATGGAAACCCGTGAAATAACGGACATCCTGCTCGCTCATCAGCAACATGCCCGCTAGGCCCGACACCGCCATCGCGGCTTGCGCCTTGGCGGTGCGGGCGCTGAATTCGGCGTCGTGAAATCCGCGGTCAGGGGCTGTGGCGGTCAATGGCATGTTGTGGTGTCCTTCATTCCTTGTCAGAGCTTTGTGGGCTGACAATCGCGTGGGCCGAAAATTCAGCCATCTCGCCGCGCCATACCTGACGTCCTAAGCAAAACGGCACGCCGGCCGCGTCGCGGATTACCTGTTCCAGTTCGATCACCGTGTTGCTGGCGGAAATACTCAAAAGCTGCGCCTCGTCTGTTTGCACACCGCGCATCCGGATCATGATGTCGCCGGAGCTGGCAGACATGTCATAGCTTTTCTCAAGGATCTGTGTGGTCGACTGGCACAGATCATGTTGCAGGAAATCAGGAAACCGGTCTGCAGGCAGATACTCGGTCTCGATAAAGACCGGATGACCGCCTGTATGGAAAAGGCGGGTGTAGGCGATGATCGGGCTGCCTTCGGGCAGTTCGAATAGCTCAGCCAATCTGCTGTCTGCAACGGTCGCGGCCGTCTCGACGACTTCAATCCTAAGGTCGACATCATTGGTCTGCGCAGTGCTGACAAAGCTAACCATGTTGCTGACATTGTATTTCAGTCGCTGGGGCGAAACGAAGCGTCCGCGCCTATCCGCACTGTAAACCAGCCCCTCGTTTTCCAACGCTTCGAGCGCCCGGCGGGCTGTCATCCGGCTGACGTCGAATTGCTCTGACAGGTTGCGTTCAGACGGGAGGATGTCGTGTTCTTTCAATACACCGGTTGCAATTTGCCCCCTGATTTCGCCAGCAATTTGCAAAAAGCGAGGGCGGGACGACGTATCGTCTTGGCTGTCTCTGCTTCCTTGCTTGCCCAACAAAACTGCGGTCCCTCGAATCACCGGTCACCGAATGGTTGTATGGTATATACCAGTTTCATCAAGTGTTTTGTTTTGTGTTGACAGGTCCGGAACCTTTCTAGTTAACTTACGCCAAGTTCACCTGGTATATACCAGATCACTAAGGAGAACATCCAGTGGGATTATTGACGCAAGAGCAGAAAAGTACCTTCTGGCGCGACGGTGTGATCGTCTTGGAAAATGCGGTCAGCGCAGATGAATTGGCTGATCTGCGCTCCGAATTTGCAGCTTGGGTCGATGAAAGCCGCGCATATGACGACGACTACGGAGAGACCCTTGATGGCCGTCCCCGTTTCGATTTGCAGCCCGGACATAACGCCGACACGCCTGGTCTGCGCCGCGTGCAATCGCCCGAAGAAGTGTCGGGCGTTTTCGCAGGCATTATGCGTAATGCAGCCACCGTCGATTTCTGCGCCGAACTAATCGGCCCCGGTATCCGGTTTCACCACGGCAAAGTGAACTCAAAACTGCCGGGCACCGCGACACAGGTCAAATGGCATCAGGATTTCCCGTTCGAGCCGATGACGAATGACGACATGATCACTGCCTTGCTGTTTATCGACGAAGTGACGCTTGGAAACGGGCCACTCGAAGTACTGCCCGGCACCCACAAAGGTCCGATCCATTCGCATTGGCATGACGGCGTGTTCACCGGCGCTGTAGACGATGCCATTGTCGACGCACAGCGCGAAAAAATTGTGAAATGCACGGGCAAGGCCGGTTCGGTTTGCTTGATGCACGCCAACCTGCTGCACGGTTCCGCGCCGAACCTGTCGGACACATCCCGCACGCTCTACATCATCACCTATTATGCCGAGGACGCGATTGAGCTGAGTCCCAACCATCTGCCCAGCAAGTTCACACACGAATTGATACGTGGTGAGGCAAGTGGACGTGTGCGGTGTACGCCATACGACATGGCCCTGCCTGCCGTGCCCAAAGGCACATCCTTCTTTGCCCAGCAGGAAGGGGCGGATGCTGGATGACTGACACGATCGAGGCACTCGAATTCAGCACCGATGACGGCCTCGGTACACGGGCACGTATGGGGCTGATTGTCCTCCAAACGGACCAAACCATCGAGCACGAATTCGCGCAGATCTTGGGGTCGGAAAAGAACGTCGCCCTGTACGCCGCGCGCATTCCAAACGCGATGGAAGTGTCCGCAGATACGCTGCGCCAGATGGCGATCGATCTTCCGCGAACCGCGGCACTATTACCGACGCAATTCGGATTTGACGTGTTGGGCTATGCCTGCACGTCGGGCGCAACCATGATCGGAGAAGACAGGGTGGACAGCCTTATCCGCGAGGTTCATCCCCAAGCAAAGACGACCAATCCAATCAGCGCCAGCAAAGCGGCATTGGCAGCACTTGACCTGAAACGCATCGCCCTAGTTACGCCCTATCCTGTTGATGTCACACTGGAAATGCAGGCCAACCTGCAAGCTGCCGGGTATGAGACCACGGCGGTGGCCACCTTCGGTCAGTCAGATGATTTCACTGTCGCCCGCATCAGCGCCGACAGTATCTTGCAGGCGGTCAAACAGATCGGTGCGCGGGACGATTGCGAAGGTGTCTTTGTCTCATGCACCAGCTTGCGCGCTTTGCAGGTTATTCCACGCGCAGAGGCGGCCCTCGGCAAACCCGTTGTTTCAAGCAATCAGGCGCTCGCCTGGCACATGATGCGCCTTTCAGGCCTTAAGGCAGGTCCAACGAACACCGGTCGCCTGTTCGCGACACAGTTAACCTAAGCAGGAACTACCATGGACAAACCTCTCCCCACCCACGCACAAGTGGTGATAATCGGCGGTGGCATTCACGGCTGTTCGGTGGCCTACCACTTGACAAAGGCAGGCTGGAAGGATGTCATCCTGCTGGAACGCAAGGCCCTGACCAGTGGCACCACTTGGCACGCTGCGGGTCTTGTCGGACAATTGCAGGGCAGCCATGCAACCACGGCCTTTGCCAGCTATGGCGTGGAACTGATGCAAGAAATCGAAGCCGAAGCAGGCCAGAGCCCCGGCTTTCGGCAATCCGGATCCATCTCTATCGCGGTCAACGAAGAACGGTTGGCAGAGCTGAAACGCAAGGCCGATTTCGCCTCTCTGTTCGGGATTGAAGCGCATTACATGGACACCGCCGAGATCCTAGAACGCTGGCCGTTGATGAATGCCGACGGTGTCTTGGGTGGTATCCACATGCCCTCTGACGGCTCGGCCAACCCGATTGACCTGACCCAGGCGCTTGCCAAAGGCGCGCGGATGCATGGTGCGACGATCCGTGAACGCATCAAGGTTGAGGAGGTACTAACAGAGGGCGGCAAAGTCACTGGCGTGCGCACAGACGCAGGCACGATCTCGGCAGATGTCGTCGTTAACTGCGGTGGCATGTGGGCGCGCGAGTTGGGGTACAAGAACGGCGTCGGCATCCCACTTCATGCCTGCGAACACTACTACCTTGTGACCGAACCGATCCCCGATCTGCCCAGCGACCTGCCCGTGCTGCGATCCTATTGTGATGGAACCTACTGGAAGGAAGATGCAGGCAAGCTGCTGTTCGGCTTTGCACATTTCCACGCCAAGGTTTGGGCAAAGGACGGCATCCCCGAGAGTTTTGAATTCGACAGCCTGCCCTTTGTCGAGGACGATGTGATGGAAGTGCTGGAACTCAGCATGAACCGCGTGCCCATTTTGCAGGAAACGGGCATTCGGACGTTCTTCAACGGTCCCGAAAGCTATTCCCACGACGGTCGCTTCACCTTGGGCGAGGCACCTGACCTTAAGGGGTACTACGTTCTGGCTGGCGTAAATTCGACCGGTATACAATCCGGCCCTGGTGCGGGTAAGGCGCTGGCCGACTGGATCATGGCAGGCCACCCTCCTCTGGATCTGGCCGAGATGGACCCGGCCCGCATCGAAGACTGGCAGGCCCGCGACCCCTACTTGCGAGAACGCTGCCCGGAAACGCTGGTGCTGACCTACGCGATGCATTGGCCGGGTCGCCAACGCGAAAGCGCACGTGGCTTGCGCCGCACGCCGTTCTACCACGCGATGAAAGCCAAAGGTGCCGTCTACGCCGAGGCTCAGGGCTGGGAACGCCCAGGCTGGTTTGCGCCCGAGGGCGTCACGCCGGAATACGACTACTCCTTTCATCGCCCCAGTTGGTTCGACCACGCTCAAGCCGAACAAAAGGCCGCCCGCGAAGGCGTGGCGATGATCGACTATTCCATGCTGGGCAAACTGATGGTCGAAGGCACGGACGCATTGTCCTTCCTGCAACGCATCTGCACCAATGATATCGACGTGCCTGTTGGCCGCGTGGCTTATACGCTGATGCTGAACGAACGCGGCGGCATTGAAAGCGACGTTACCGTGGCCCGCCACGGGGAGGACGCCTTCATGGTCATGTCCTCGATTTCGCATACCCGCCGTGACCGCGACCACCTGCAACGCTACATTTCCGACAGCGAAGACGTACGCCTGCAAGACGCAACTTCGGCATATGCTGTGTTGTCAGTCGCTGGCCCCAAGGTGCGCGACCTGTTGGCCGCGGTCAGTGATGTTGATTTGTCGAATGAGGCTTTCCCGTTCAACAGCCTACAGCATTTTTACATCGGCCACGCACCCGTCTTTGCGCAGCGTCTGTCCTACACTGGTGAGTTGGGATGGGAGATTTTCATTACACCCGATTTTGCCGAGCATGTGTTTGAAGTCCTCTGCGCGGCGGGCGTGCCGCTGGGCCTGCGACTGGTGGGCGGCGAAGCCTTGAATGCTCTACGGATCGAGAAAGGCTTTTTACACTGGGGCCATGATATGTCTTACACTGAAGCACCTCATCAAGTTGGTCTGGGGTTTGTCTGCAAGCCCGAAAAGGCTATCCCGTTTATCGGGCGTGACGCCTTTGTTATTCGCAAGACTGACGGCAAAGGCCCATTCCTGTATCACATCAAATTGCAAGATGCCGTCCCCCTGCTGCACCACAACGAACCTGTGCTGAAAGACGGAAAAGTCGCAGGCTACATAGCGAGTGGTGCCTATGCCTATGCGCAAGGTGCGGCCATCGGGACCTGCTTTATCAACTCAGAAGACCGGACTACGGTCACGCACGGAGCATTTGCTGTCATGGTAGAGGGGCAGACCATTCCGGCGACCGTCAGTTTGCGCCCTTTCTCCAAACCCCAGCTATCAAACCTATGACGCAAGGCTTTACAAGGATTCGGCGGATCTGAATTTAGCCATCGCCGGTAGCCTAACTGCCCTCAGAACGTAGCGATCAACGCTTGATCCTGCAGCTACCAATGTTCTCAGACCAAACATGGCAACTCAGACATCGATGTCCGCGCCCAACTGAATAAGAGGTTCTCACGGCAACCGCAGCAAACGGCCGCTTTGCGCCGTTGCAGTGTTGCCGCCAATTGAAAGCGACCAACAAACTAAGTGCGGTCAAGGTCGGTTTTGTCCGCTCCTCGATGGTCGACCCCGCCCGCGGCGAAAGAGCGGTTTGGATTTAGCCGAGTTTCACACCAATGAACGACTGCAATCGGGAAATCCTCGGCGATGCAACCAATAGCGTGCCGCAGATGCGAGGAGTTTCTGCGTCAGCAAAAGCGGCGTGAACAAAAGGCGGCAAAGTCTAAGGTTTGTGGCTGCTGTCAGCGTGAGCTGCAGCGGCGATAAATCTGACAAGGAGGAAAGCGCGGGCGGCTTTCGCTGCTATGGGGATAGTGGCTCGAGGCTTGGTTGGCGGATGCCATGACGCTTGAGGCTGACGACACCGATCCGTGCCGGCCAGCTGATCTTTCTGGGCCCATGCCGCGGGATCGTCATTTTGCTGTTGCCATTGGCCTGCTGCAACGTGGGTTTCGGTGGAGTGGCCGCAACGACTGGTCCGGTGCCTGCTGATGGTGGAACCAGGTGTGAGGGCTGGATCATGCGGCATCCTCCCAGGGTGGCGCGCGGGATCGCGGGGTCTGACCGCGGGTGAAGGTCTCGATGACCACCATGGCGCCGCCGCATTTCGGGCAAGGCTGAAGCTGGTCGTCTTCGTCAGCGCCGGTGAGCGGAGGTTCGTGGGCCATTTGATCCGGCTTTGGTTCGCTGTCGAGCAAGCGCCTGATCATTGCGATCCTGTCACGACGGATGCCGTTGGCGAGGAAGCCCGCATGGCGGATGCGGTGGAAGCCCGACGGCAGGACGTGGATCAGGAAGCGGCGGATGAACTCCGCCGTTGGCAGGCGCATGACCTTCATGCGATCGCCTTTCTTGATCCGGTAGTCCTTCCACCGGAAGGCCACGGTGTCGGCATCTGCGCTGACGAGGCGGTGGTTCGAGATCGCGACGCGGTGGATGTAGCGGCTGAGGTAGGCCAGTAC
>NZ_OMPS01000010.1 GCF_900313035.1 Ruegeria sp. EL01
GTATGGACGAGGAAACACTGGAGATCCGCGCAGTTGGCGTCACGACAAGCAATGTCGGCGATGCTCCTATGTTGCCCGACCTGCTGGACCAAATCCCGCCCGACCAAGAGATTGCCACGGTCACCGCTGATGGGGCCTACGACACGCGCAGCTGCCACAATGTGATTGCCGCTCGCGGAGCCGCCGCCATCATCCCGCCACGCCAGACTGCCCAACTKTGGAAGCCAACCACGGCAGGAGCTATCGCCCGAAACGAAGCTGTCAGGGCGTCCAAATATCTTGGACGGGCACTCTGGCGAAAGTTGACCGGCTATCACCGCCGAAGTCGCGCAGAGACGAAGATGCACTGCCTCAAACTCCTGGGCCAAGGCCTCATGGCCCGAGACTTCGACCGGCAGGTCGCTGAGCTACAGATCCGGATCGCGGTGCTCAACCGCTACACCGCTCTTGGCATACCCATCACAGAGCCCGTAGGATGAGTCTGTCCGCGGAAAGGGGAAGTGCGTTCAGACCCCGATTTGTGCAACAAAGCCAACTTTGACCTATAACGGCATAACTAAGGAAAAGTCGGTGAATATAAAAAGAAAAATCTCTGGTTGTTTACTGCTAGTTTGTTTCCTGCTTGCAGGCATGATTTATGCTGAAAAAAATTATAGCATCGGTAGGAGCACTTTACCTGCGGGGATTACTGAGTGTGACGTAGCTCAACAATGGTTTAAATTAGGAACTCATTATTCTGCGACATTTCAGGATTTCTTAGATGAGTCTTACAGAGTTGTCGACGTCATGAGTACCGGAAGCCTTTTGCGAAACCCACCATACAGTATAGCAATTTTCGACAGGACGAAAAATGATGCAAGTTTAATTAGCTTTACGATTTCGAGCGACGGAGAACTTCATTCAATTCAAAGAGTAGATATCGGACCGGAGGCTTGGGTGGCCAACAGAAAAATCCACTGCGAATAATATAGCCGCTCAACGGAAACGGCATAAGGGGACACAAATATGAAGCTAACTAGTTCAAATGAAAATATCTCCGTATTCGATGCGGAAACCATTACGAACATTTTCTTGTGGGGTGAGAAAACCTTACCAGTTGAATTATTTGATAGAATAAAATCAAGTTCTTACGTACAGTCCTTGCCGACTGTTACGGGCAGTGGCGGCGCAACTCAAAAAGTGGTTCAGCTAAGTATTGACGGCCAGGCGATGATGACACAGGGGGCAGGTCGCTTCGCCAGGCTTTCCGAATTGGATGTGGTGTCAGACTTTTTTGAAACAGCCGGCTTGCCAGCAGGGCAGTATTCTTTTTCACAGGTCGTTGCCGAACTGCACAAAACTCAAACAATTAACAGAAGCTATTCCGATGTACTCTCGCTGCTGCACAGCAACAGATCTGACTCTTCCGATTTGACCGCGGAGAGAGCATACGTGTTTCAAACCAGCAATTATCGACTTGCCCCGCAAGATGGGGGCGGGAATCCGCTATTGTTTGTTGTAAATTCGGATGGAAGTAAGGAGATACGAAACGCAGAACTCAGACCATTTGATGACAATTTTGACTTCGTCGGTGGCAGCATACCCTCATACATTTTTAACGCCATGGCCGAACCAGGCATCGATCCTTACGGAATTGGAGTAAGGATAGAGTTTGACTATGATAACAACTCTATCCAATCGCGCACTTATTTTGAACAAGACTACGCATCTGATAAAATTTTCGTAGATGACACCTCTTCTCTTGTACCTAATCCAGAGGGTTTATCGACTGTATTGTCCGAGGTAGGTTCCGCAGCGAAATATCATATAAACGAATATGCTATCTATTATGGAAATCATGAATCAAACGAAATTCACGCGTTCGATGTTCTGGGAAACAACCCTATAGACAATGTGCCGGTTCTTGTTTTGGGAGGTGAGGGCGATGACGTCGTTCGTGGCGATCTCCAAAATGATAGGCTATATGGGCATCAGGGTGAGGATACTCTTTTCGGATTTGGGGGTGACGATATAATTGTTGGTGGCTCCGGTGATGATGTAATCGACGGCGGAAAAGACGACGATTCACTCTACGGCGACAAAAGTGAAGAAAACTATCATGGCGCGGAGGAGCCTAGCGTAGTTTCCGGAAATGATACTCTTATTGGCGGTGCTGGAAACGATGTGCTTGTAGGCGGCGGGGGCGCTGATATCCTTCGCGGTGGTGAGGATGATGACACCATTTACTTTGATGCCGACGACACCGAAGTAAGCGGTGGCTCGGGACGTGACGTTGCCATTGTCGATGGCGCGGCTGGCGTCTCTCTTCATCAGGCTTTTTCGCGAGTAGAGGTCGCCATCGGGGGTGGCGGAGATGATACTTTTGTCCTTGATGCTGGGAAAATGGCTGCTGGTGGAGCTGGCAACGACATAATCGATGCGAGACCGGCTGTTTATCCGGGATATTCAGACAGCAGTTTACCTCAAGTTGTTTGGGGTGGGGCAGGTGCAGACACAATTTACACAGACGGTGGGATTCTGGTAGCGAAAGTACTAGGCCTAACCGAAGATAACTTTGCTGAATTCAATCTGGATATGCTCGGTAATTTTGACTGGTCAAAAATTGGTACAGTAGTTCTTAACCCAGAGGCCGACGATGACTATTTTTTGAGGGTATCGGGCACAACGAGACAAGTACATGTCAGGTCGGCTGATGTTTCTCTTGAATATCCAGAGTTCACATTTCTTCCAGACGAACCAACGTTGGAAAACCCGGGAGGGGAAGGGCCATACAAATCTGTTTATTCTGATAATCTTTTGCTGGATGTCGGGGGGGCGGGATCTGTTTCGGGCAGTTACACAATAAGTCCGGGTCGTCAGGATTTGAGCGATGCAATTCGCGCGGTTGGTACGTTCAATGCAAATTTCTTTGGTGCCGGGACTCATGCTGTTCAAACCAACGCAACTTTCGGTTATGCGTGGGAAATTTTTGACTATGACGATGAGGGCGAGCTTTTGGGCACAGAGGGATTCAACCTCGATTCAGCAGTGGCAAGTTCCCCTTTTGAAACGCGCTATGATGTTGGCGAAAACAACGCCGTAGTTGAGGGAGAGGCCTATTTTTGGCGAGACTACGCCAGTGGTTACGAAACCCTTGGGGAGGCTTTTGCGGACTATGCCGAAAATGACAAGACAGGTAGCTGGTTTGTTGTTGGTGGAAGATTCACAGGTAACAATCTGACTTCTTCGGGTTCAGTGACCGCTGTCATGCCGACAGGCGAACCACCCATCCAAGTAGATGGTCAATCAAGCCTAAACTTCTTGCCCGGAGGCGGAAGTAAAGCCGTATCTGGATTCTCGGTCGTTACTACATCTGTTTCAATTGACGGCTCAGTTGTCGACCCCAATTCACCGGCTGCAGGTATTAAAGTTTCTCAATTGGGCGATGATGTCATCATCGAAATCGGCGATGAGTATGTTCGTCTTCTTAATGTTTCGTTGAGCGAATGGCAGAGCGTTGTGCAAAATGGGATTCGCGGCACCGAGCATGCGGACGTATTGTCTGGAACGGAAACGGACGATCTGATCTTTGGTATGGGAGGCAACGATACGCTTTCAGGTCAAGGTGGAAGTGATACACTTATCGGTGGCTCTGGCAATGACACAATTTCTGCTGGAAATGGCGATGACACCATCATCTACGACTCTGGTGATGACGTCATTCTGGGCAACTGGTCTAATTACGGAGCAGACACACTGGACCTGAGCAAATACGCTGCCGATCAGGTTACKTTCAGCATTTCAAAMAATGCCAATCAGCATGTGATTATCACGACCCCCGATGGTCAAATCACGTTGGGCGATCAACTCCTGTTCGAGCAACTCGGACACGACCGCGCCAACATCACAACGATATTGTTCTCCGATGGCACTTTGGACGAGGCGGGTATCAGGGGTCGATCTGTTAGCGACTCTGCCACGGACGGTGATGATACAATTCAGGGCTCAAAATTTTCAGACACGATTGCGGGTGGGCTTGGGAACGACACGCTGACCGGGCATAATGGTGCAGATCAGTTTGTTTTCAATCTGGGTGAAGGTGACGACCAAATCACCGATTTCGAAGATGGGGCAGACATTATTCAGCTTGGTGGAACCGGGCTTTCATTTGCTGACCTATCTATTACTGACGGAGCAAATGGTGCTATCGTTGACTTGGCGGGCCAGGGCAGCATAACACTTACCGGGGTTGTTTCATCGGATCTCACAGAAAGTGACTTCGTTTTTGCTTAACAACACGATCTGCCCAACCTAGTTTCTTTGACAGGTTGGACAACGCGCGTGCAGGATCAAGAATAGACCTACTCTAGCTTGATCCTGCCGCTGATCTGAGTTTCTTCGGATGAGTGCGGCCCGATATCATTTATAGGCTTGAGCCAGTAGAGACTTGGCATCATATTCCGGGTCCAACTTAGTGTGCTCGAATGAGAAAAAAGTCAGGCTAGATAATGAACAATGATCAGATTCAGATGTTGCGCACCAAATGCGCTTCGGTTCAGTTGCTGCTTTCAGAAAGCAGTCCGTTAAACGGTCCGTTTGAAGCTGGCAGCGAGATATCCCTTCGCACAGATGGCTCTATCTTTCCCCATGTGGCAAAACACCAAGAATGGAATTTTGGCGAGACACGGTTTATTCAACAAGCCTGCGTTGAAGGAGAGTATCACCTGATTGATGTCGGTGCGAATGTAGGACTGTATTCGAGACAGGCACTGATCAACTATCCAAACATCAAATCGGCATCGTGTTTCGAGCCAAGCCCGGACAATGTTGAGCACCTAAAGCGAAATCTGAAAGCAATACCAGCTGCATCAGTATTCGACTTCGCCTTGGGCACCTCAGATGGCGAGTTGACCTTTTACATTGATGAAATAAACGGTGGAAATTTCTCCTTTAATGAGAATGCCGTCACTGGGCGAAAACATCATGTGATCAAAGCCCCGGTCAGGAGAATTACAGAGAAATTGCTGGATGAGTGCATGGGGCAACTCGCCACCAATCGACGATTGATCTGGAAATCCGATACCCAAGGTCTGGATGAGGTATTGATGAGTGAACTGCCGTTACGGTTCTGGCAACGCGTAGACTTAGCCATATTCGAAGGATGGCGGATCCCAAAACCCACCTTTGATACAAATGCCTTCCGCTCAGTTCTCGACTCCTTTGACCACATCTACCTGATCAGAAACAGAGGCAAAGGTTTGGAGCCGATAGATGCATCAAGTTGTATCGAATATCTGTCCGCAACAGATCGGAAATGGGGAGACATATATATGTCGCGCAGGGAGCTACACTGACCTAAGATCTCGCAGCGATCAGTGGCCTTGGCGACTTCTGAGATTGAAGCACAAAACACCAATGATAGTCGAGGACAGTTTCCCGGTCGCCGAGCTTTGAGGGGGTTTGAATCATTGAATGAAGCCTGCAGAAAATCATCTGCTCCTATATCCTCCCTGCTAGCCTGAGTGAGGACGAGCGGAGACAATACGACCATGTCTTCGACAATCCTTGGACTGGCTGACCCATCATGTCAGTATCCTTGAGATGAACAGTGACAGCTACCGCCTGGCGCAATGCAAGGCAAAACAGCATAAAGACAACTCTTGAAATGGAACTCTGATTGGTCCTGACAGACCAAGGTGCCTCGGCACACGCCAGCTATTTGGAGAGCGCGCTGCCAAAGCGCCAGTCACTCTTGAAATGGCCGGGTTTTGCACCGCCCTGTGGTCGTGAGAACGGCGGTGAGAAAGTCGACCACGGAAGCGGCGGGATGACCCTGCTGCGGGCGGCGTAAAAGTCGTCCATCTTTGCCCTTCTTTTCGTAACGGAGGGGGGCGGGAGGATCTTTTCCGTGGATTTGTATCGTAAAGTTCGTCTGGCCTGTGCCGAGGGCATGAGCCAGCGAGAAGCGGCCCGGCATTTCGGGATATCTCGTGACAGCGTTCGCAAGATTTTGGCGTTTTCGGTCCCGCCCGGCTACCGGCGGTCAGCACCGATCCGGCGGCCCAAGCTGGATGGGTTCACCGGGATCATTGATCAATGGTTGTCGGAAGATCGGCAACGACCGCGCAAACAGCGGCATACGGCCAAGCGGATCTGCGAGCGACTGCGTGATGAGCATGGCTT
>NZ_OMPS01000023.1 GCF_900313035.1 Ruegeria sp. EL01
GCTGACACTAGATCATCGGGCCGAAACCCTACTAGCGCGATATACAGACATTCAATCCGTCGAAAACGAACCAAACCGCCCACATATCTCTTCAGTTATCCATCAATGTCAAAGAACAAACACCCAAGACCCAAAATCAGACCGTAACGCCAATCCCTCAGCGCAACCGCCCAAATCATAACCTCAGATGCCCACCGTCTCTCCAGTGCGTCCAGCTGTCTCTCCAACCCGTCCGGCCGTCTCTCCGACCCGTCAGCACCACCTCAGTAGCGCCGGTGAAGGGGTATTTACGGATTAGGTCTGAGACCTGCAACCCCCATTTTGAAAAAACTTTACATTTCCGCACGGAAATTAGCGGAAGTTAATAATATCAATAAGTTAGGTTAATTATTTGGCTAAATCGAGCTTCGAGAGCCTTAACGAACACGGCCTCTCGGGTTTGAAATCTGGTGACCAGCCCTGAATCACTGATTCATTGACGCCGCATACTGCAAAAGAATACCGCCCGGAGTGATCCGGGCGGCTTCGAGTCATAGGTCCGTAAGGTGTCAGGTCAGATCAAACCGGTCGGCGTTCATAACTTTGTTCCAGGCAGAAACGAAATCGCAGACGAATTTGCCTTCTGCATCACCCTGACCATAGACCTCGGCCAAAGCGCGCAGTTGAGAGTTGGAGCCAAACACCAGGTCTACCCGTGTGCCGGTCCATTTCACCTGACCGCTGGCACGATCATGCCCTTCATAGACGCCTGCCTGATCGGAAGGTTTCCACTCCGTGCCCATATCCAGCAGGTTCTTGAAGAAGTCCGTGCTGAGTGTCCCTTCACGATCTGTGAATACACCATGGCGAGAGCCATCGCAGTTCGCCCCCAGAACACGCAGACCGCCAACAAGAACGGTCATCTCAGGCGCAGACAGGGATAGCAGTTGTGCCCTGTCGACCAGCAGTTCTTCTGGTGACACAGTGTATTCTGTCTTCTGATAGTTGCGGAATCCGTCAGCGGCTGGCTCCAGCATGGCGACTGAGTCCACATCCGTTTGGTCTTGCGATGCATCGGTTCTCCCCGGGGTGAACGGAACTTCCACGTCCTGGCCACCGGCTTTGGCTGCCTGTTCGATTGCCGCTGCGCCCGCCAGTACAATCAGATCGGCCAGCGAGACCTTCTTGTTGCCCGATTGCGCATCGTCATAGGCCTTCTGCACACCTTCCAGCGCGTCCAAGACCTTGGACAGTTTCAACGGCTCATTCACAGCCCAGTCTTTTTGCGGGGCAAGACGAATCCGGGCACCGTTGGCACCCCCACGCATGTCGGAGCCGCGGAAGGTCGAAGCTGAGGCCCAAGCTGTGGACACCAAATCCGAGACCGACAGGCCGGTTGCCACGATCTGCCCTTTCAGCGCGGCAATATCCGCATCATCGATCAGGTCGTGGTCCACAGCGGGGACGTTGTCCTGCCACAACAGTTCTTCGCTGGGGGCTTCCGATCCCAGGTACCGCGAACGTGGGCCCATATCCCGGTGCGTCAGCTTGAACCACGCGCGAGCAAAGGCTTCGGCCAGTTGGTCGGGATTCTCGTGGAACCGCTTTGAGATCGGGCCATAGATCGGATCCATGCGCATCGCCATGTCAGCGGTGGTCATCATAGTCTTGACCTTTTTCGACTGATCATGCGCCGCCGGGGCCATATCTTCTTCCTTGACCCCAACCGGTTCCCAGATCCACGCGCCCGAGGGGCTTTTAGTCAGGTTCCAGTCATAGCCGAAAAGAAGGTCGAAATAGCCATTGTCCCACCTGATCGGGTTTGCGGTCCAAGCGCCTTCGATCCCACTGGTGGTGGTGTCATCACCTTTGCCGCTGCCGAACTTGTTGATCCAACCGAGGCCCATCTCTTCGATGGCGGCGGCTTCGGGCTCGGCACCGACCAGATCAGGATCGCCAGCACCATGCGCTTTGCCAAAGGTGTGGCCACCAGCGACCAAAGCGACAGTTTCCTCGTCATTCATTGCCATCCGGGCAAATGTATCGCGGATATCACGACCCGAGGCCAAGATGTTCGGCTCTCCATCCGGGCCTTCGGGGTTCACATAGATCAAGCCCATCTGAACTGCGGCCAGTGGGTTTTCCAAGTCGCGTTCACCGGAGTAACGGCTGTTTGGGTTATCAGTCGGGGCCAACCATTCGGTTTCAGTACCCCAATAGATGTCTTCTTCGGGTTGCCAGATATCGGCACGACCGCCCGCGAAACCAAATGTTCTTCCACCCATCGATTCAATGGCGCAGTTGCCAGCCAGAATCATCAGATCGGCCCAGGAAATCTGGTTGCCGTATTTCTGTTTGATTGGCCACAGCAACCGGCGCGCCTTGTCCAGGTTGCCATTGTCCGGCCAGCTGTTCAGAGGTGCGAACCGCTGGTTCCCGGTCGAGCCGCCACCGCGACCATCTGCGGTGCGATACGTGCCAGCACTGTGCCAGGCCATACGGATAAACAGACCGCCATAGTGACCATAGTCCGCCGGCCACCAATCCTGAGAATCAGTCATCAGCGCATACAGATCTTCTTTCAGCGCTTTAAGGTCCAGCTTTTTGAACTCTTCAGCATAGTCGAACTGTTCACCCATCGGGTTCGATGCGGGCGCGTGCTGATGCAATATCGAAAGCTTCAGTTGATTTGGCCACCAATCCCGGTTTGACCGGGTCCCGGCACCATGCATTACCGGGCATCCGCCCGTGTTGGGGTTGTCACTTCCGTCCATATCGATCTCCACTCCTGGCTAAGTTCGGCTGCTTCGCGCGGTCAAATCTGTATTACACAAGATCTTAGGAAGATGTTGCTGCTGGCGAAATCCAGATCCGGGGCAATAAGCCCTGAATTTGGCGTTTCGGACATCAGCGACTCTGCAGTCTTGCTTCCTGTTAGCTATAGCAAACCCAAGCCATGCAAATAAGTTTTGTTTTCAGATTAATTCCATAGTTTTTAGTTATTGATTGCGGGCACTCCTAATCGACCGTTGTTTGGTATCGGTTCAGATAACCTTGGGTCACAAGTCAGGCTCGGTGATTGAAATTTCGCGCCATTCCGTCACGTTCAGTTCAGTCGAAACGTGACGTGGAACAGTTGTGCCATCTCCCTGACGCTTCACCAACGCGATCAAAAAGCTCGAACTCGGGCCCCATCTGGCAGGAAAATCAGGATGAAATTCGATTACGTGATCGTTGGAGGCGGATCTGCAGGCTGCGTTCTCGCCAATCGTCTCAGCGAAGACCCGGACAAAACCATCTGTCTTCTTGAGGCCGGAGGCAGTGGCAATAGTATCTTGGTCAGAATGCCCTCGGCCGTTGTTGCAGCCTTGCCTGGGCGGCCCAAAATCAACAACTGGGCTTTTGAGACGGTGCCGCAGCCCGGGCTGAACGGCCGTAAGGGGTATCAGCCTCGTGGCAAGGCCTTGGGCGGGTCGAGCGCGATCAATGCGATGCTTTATATACGCGGGCAGCAACAGGACTATGACGGATGGGCCGATCTGGGGTGTGAAGGCTGGGATTGGGACAGTGTGCTTCCCTACTTCAAGCGGTCCGAAAACAATGAACTTGGCGCAGACGGCATGCATGGCGACGATGGCCCGTTGCAGGTGTCTAACCAGAAAGAGCCGCGCCCGATCACCCACGCGTTCATCGAAGCCGCCGAGCAGTTACAGCACCGACGCAGAGAAGACTTTAATCGTGGCGACAACGAAGGGGCGGGCCTTTATCAGGTCACCCAATTCCATGATCCGGCAAAGAATGGCGAACGGTGTTCGGCGGCGGCAGCCTACCTCCTTCCGATCAAGGATCGGCCCAACCTGACGGTGATCACCCATGCCCATGCCAAAGAACTGACCTTTGAGGATAAACGTGCCACCGGTGTTGTTTACAAAAGGAAAGGCAAGGGCCGCGACATCACGGTTGAGGCCAGTCGCGAGGTCCTGATCTGTGCCGGTGCGCTAAAGTCGCCGCAATTGCTGCAACTGTCCGGAATCGGCGCGCCCGAGGACCTTGAGCAGCATGGGATCGCCATTCGTCATGCCCTGCCCGGCGTTGGAAAGAACCTGCAGGACCATCTGGATTTCATCCTCGCCTACAAAACCAAAGACACGGACACGTTCGGCATTGGCCCGGTCGGCGCGACGCGGTTTCTGCGACATCTGTGGCGATGGAGAAAGACAGGTGTGTCACTGGCGGCAACACCCTATGCCGAAGGGGCTGCGTTTCTGAAAACTTCACCCAGTCTGGACCGGCCAGATATTCAGCTGCATTTCACGATTGCCGTCGTTGATGATCACGCTCGCAAGCTGCATTACGGCTATGGGTATAGCTGTCATGTCTGCAAACTGCGTCCCGACAGCCGAGGTACCGTTGGCTTGCAAAGCGCCGACCGGTTTGCTCCGCCCGCCATTGATCCCGGTTACTTGTCTGATGACCGTGATCTGGACACGCTGATCAAAGGCGCCAAGATGATGCGCGATATTCTGGAAGCCCCAGCGCTGGCCAAATACCGGCACAAAGAGATGTTCGGGACCGACAAGATCGAAACAGATGCCGATTGGGAGAGCCACATACGCGCTCGCGCCGACACGATCTATCACCCGGTGGGCACATGCAAAATGGGCGTGGATGATTTGGCGGTGGTTGATCCGCAGCTGCGGGTACACGGGATAAAAGGCCTGCGGGTGGTCGATGCCTCGGTCATGCCAACGCTGATCTCGGGCAACACCAACGCGCCCACGATTATGATCGCCGAAAAAGCTGCTGATCTGATCAAAGCGGCGGCTCAGTGAGGCTTACAAACCTACGACTCCGCCATCAGGGCCTCTAGCCCAACCCGGTAGTTGGGAAACAGAAGCTGAACGCCCAATTCGTCTTTGATCCGATTGTTCCGGACACGTTTGTTTTCATTGTAAAAGCTGCGCGCCATGGGAGTCAGG
The DNA here is from genome assembly GCF_900313035.1 of Ruegeria sp. EL01. Classification (GTDB taxonomy): domain Bacteria; phylum Pseudomonadota; class Alphaproteobacteria; order Rhodobacterales; family Rhodobacteraceae; genus Ruegeria. Next base: position 4,959 of record NZ_OMPS01000023.1, read on the forward strand.
TCTGCCTTATCAAAGGGAACAGCTGGAGGCAGCGGCAGGCCTTGCAACTCGGCGGCGTAACCGATCACGTCTTGTGGCGGCACGGGCTCATCATCGCAGACGTTGTATATCGCGCCTGGATGTGGCGCGACCATCGACGCCGCCAGGACCTGCGCGATGTCCGCCACGTGGATGCGCGAAAACACCTGCCCAGGTTTGATGATGCGCCGTAGCCCACCACGTTTCAGTTTGGAAAACGGACCGCGACCCGGACCATAGATGCCGGCAAGCCGAAAGATATGCACGGGCAAGCCAGGGATGCCTGACCATTGCTCTTCGGCCAGCATACGCCACTGGCCCCGCTTGGCCGTTGGCGTGGGCGGCGTAGTCTCATCCACCCAATCGCCTTGGTGATCCCCATAGACGGCGGTGGTCGACAGATACCCAACCCATTTGAATTGCCCGGCCCGCTTGGCGATCTCGTCGCCCAGCGCGGCCAGAACCGGGTCTCCATCTTCGTTTGGCGCTGTCGAGATCAACAGATGTGTCACCCCGTCCAGATCCGGTTGTTCTCCGGGCCACACCAACGGTTCGGCCCCTGAGGCGCGGATGGCTGCCGCGCCTTCGGTATCCCGAGTTGTCCCCAATATGCGCCACCCTTGCGGCGCCAGCGTGCGGGACAGGGCCTGAGCGGAATACCCGTGTCCAAATGAAAAAAGCGTGTTTGTCATACGTCCTTTGATGGTCTGCCATCGAAAGGGATGCAAGCGCCGCATGGACGCACTTGATTCGAATCCTCCTATGCGCCTTGATTGACCCATGAGCGACAAAACACCCAACCTGCATGCGGCCTATGCCCTAAAATCGCCTGAGGACAACAAGCGCCTCTATGGTGAATGGGCTGGGGATTATGACGCCGACTTCGCAGCGCGCGAAGACTATCAGCTGCATATTCACACCGCCCGCGCTTTTGTCGGTGCCGGGGGGCAGGGCCCGGTTCTGGATGTCGGTGCAGGTACCGGTCTGTGCGGCGTCGTTCTGGCCGGGTTGGGTGTCGGACCCATTGATGCAACGGACATCAGTTCGGAAATGCTGGACATGGCGATGCGCAAAGACATCTACCGTGATGCCATCGAGGCGGATCTGAACCTTGGTATCCCCGTTCCGCGCGAGAGTTATTCTGGCATCGTCTCATCCGGCACGTTCACCCATGGCCATCTGGGACCGGACGTATTGCCAGCCCTGTTGCGCGTTGCACGACCCGGCGCGCAGTTTGCCTTGTCGATCAATGCCCGGCATTTCGAAACATTCGGTTTTGCAGACGCCCTGCGCACGCTTGAGCGAGATCGGATTCAAAACCTGACCCTTCCTAAAACCCGCATCTATGGCGACCTCGCCGCTGGTGCCAACAAAGATGACACCGCCTTTATTGCCCTTTTTGAGCGAATCTAGCGGCCCTTCCAGACCGGGTCGCGTTTTTCGGCAAAGGCCTTAGCGCCTTCCAGATTATCCTCGGACCCGTACAACACATCAACGGTGGCCAACTGGCGTCGCGTGATGCGGTTCATGATGTCCTGGAACTTCGCATCCTCCGCCTCGCGCACGATTTCCTTGATGGCCGCATAAACAAGAGGTGGGCCGCTTGCCAACAGGCGCGCTTGCTCCCACGCTCGGTCCATCAGCTGATCCGCTGGCACGATCTCATTCACAAGACCCCAGCGATGCGCTTCGTCCGCGTCAAACCAACGGCCGGTCAGCAGCAATTCCATCGCGATGTGATACGGGATGCGCTTGGGCAGCTTGACACTGGCGGCGTCGGCCACCGTTCCGGATCGAATCTCGGGTAGGGCGAAGGTCGCATGATCGGCAGCGATAATCATATCCGCACTCAACGCCAGTTCTAACCCGCCACCGCAGGCAATTCCGTTCACAGCCGCAATCACCGGTTTGTTCATATGGCGCAATTCCTGCAATCCGCCAAAGCCGCCCACGCCATAGTCACCATCGACCGCATCCCCGTCTGCCGCGGCTTTTAGATCCCAACCGGGGCAAAAGAACTTTTCTCCGGCACCGGTCAGGATGGCCACGCGCAAATCCGGATCATCGCGGAAATCGCGGAACACTTCACCCATGGCGCGGCTTGTGACCAGATCAATCGCGTTGGCTTTTGGCCGGTCCAGTGTCACTTCCAGAATGGCACCGTCACGGCGGGTTTTGATCGGGGTCATGAGCTTGCCTTTCGGATCAGAGCATCCACTGCAACCGCCCCATCGGCAGTACAGATCAGCGGGTTGATTTCAACTTCTTCGACTGTTGCCGCATTGGCAATCACATACTTCTGCACAGCGTCGACAGCGTCCAGTATCGCGCCCATATCGGCCGCCGGTTTGCCCCGATACCCGACAAGCAAGGGGGCACAGGTTAAGCGGTTCATCGCCTCCTGAACAGCCATCCGCGATGACGGGATCAGCACAGACACCGTGTCGCGTAGTATTTCGGTGAGAACACCGCCAGCCCCAAGGGTCAGAACAAACCCATGCGCCGGATCACGGGTGACACCCACCAAAAGTTCAGCAACTGCACCATCGGCCATTTCTTCGATCAGCACCTCGTCTGTCCCAATTGCGTGGGCTGTTTCCAACAGATCGGATGCCTGCACGCCAAGTCGCACTGCATTATGTTCTGATTTATGCGCGAGCCCCACGCCTTTGACCGCAAAGGGGCCGCTCAGATCCAATCCGGCCTGACCCGCGTCTTCAGCACTCACAACAGCGCTGCGGGGCACTGGCAGACCAAATGCGGCCAAGGACGCTTTGGCTTCTGCTTCTGTCAGCACCTGATCGACTGAGGCCTCCGCTGGCAGCAGCACCGGTTCCGATGGGTTTGGCAACGGTCGCGCTGCAGCCTCGATTGCGGACAGCGCTTCGTGAAGCCCGGCAAAGGGCACAACGCCGCCGTCCAACAAACGCTGCGCAACGGGTTCCGGCATCAACTCGGGCAAAGTTGCGGTCATGGCGAAAGGCCGTCCCGTTTGTTCGACACAGTTCAGCACGGCTTGCGTTGCACATTCCCAATCTGTTGGGTCGGTGTGGGGGTAGTCGACAATTGTCATGGTCAGGGCTTTGTCCGGCCCCGTCAGGCTTGACCACGCCCGGGTCATCGCGTCCGGGTCACGCCAGATATAGGTGTGGTAGTCCAATGGATTTGCCAATGCCACCATTGGGCCAAGGGCCGCGCGCAAGGCGGTATGTTGGCTGTCTGTCAAAGGTGGGAAATGCAGGTCACGTCCTTCGGCCATATCCGCAGACAGGCTCGCCTCGCCACCCGAACAGCTGATCATGCCCAAACCATTTCCTTCCAGTCGCCCGGTGACATGCAGCAACTTCAGGCATTCCAGAAAGCTTGGGATGTCGTCCAGACGCGCAATTCCCAACCGGTCCAGAAAAGCCTGCGCTCCGGCATCGCCACCCGCCAGTGACGCCGTATGCGAAATCGTCGCCGCCTGCGCGTGATCCGAGCGTCCCATTTTCAAAGCGATGATGGGAACCCCCCGGATGCGCGCCTTTTGGGCCAGGGCTTCCCACTTCCGTAGATCACCAAAGCCTTCGATGTGAACGCCTATTGCGGTGATCCGGTCATCGTCCAACAGAGCCGAGGCAATCTCGGCCTGGTGTGTCTGCGCCTGATTTCCGCAGGTCAGCATAAACGCCAGTGGCAACGCCCGGCGCTGCATGGTCATGTTGATGGCTATGTTCGAGCTTTGCGTCAGGATTGCAACGCCACGTTCGACTGGTTTCATACCATGTTGATCGGGCCAAACGGCAGTCCGGGTCAGGCCATTGATGAACCCGTAACAATTGGGACCAAGGAGGGGCATATCCCCAGCGGCCGCGATCAATTGCGCCTGAAGATCAGCAGCCTGATCATCCTCGGCGCGTGCCTCAGTAAACCCTGAGGCAAAACAAACAGCCCCACCTGCACCCGCAGCGGACAATGCAGACACTGCGGAAACGCTTGCGTACCGGTTTATTCCAACAAACGCCACGTCCGCGGCCCGAGGCAGATCTTCGATGCTTGCAAACGCCCGAATACCCCCGACCTGTTCGGCCCTGGGGTGAACCGGCCAGATTTCTCCGTCAAACCCGAACTTTTGGGCCTGAGAAATCACTTCGGCACACCAGGCGCCGCCGCCGATGACGGCCAACGAGGATGGATTCAGAATGCGCCTCAACGCCATCAGGCACCCAGCGCCCGCAGCAAGTCGCGGCTGATGATGTGGCGTTGAATCTCGCTGGTCCCGTCCCAGATCCGCTCGACCCGCGCATCGCGCCAGAAGCGCTCCAGCGGATAATCATCCATAAGTCCCATGCCACCGTGGACCTGAATGGCCGCATCTGTCACGCGCGCGAGCACCTCTGAGGCATAAAGCTTGGCTGAAGCAATCTCACGATTTGCCGGCAACCCTTTGTCCAAGCGATCAGCCGCTGCCAGCGTCAGCAAGTCTGCGGCATCGATTTCGGTGATCATGTCGGCGATCTGGAAAGATACGCCCTGAAACTTGCCGATCTTCTGGCCGAACTGCTCGCGCGTTGCGGCATAGTCCAGCGCGTAGTCAAATGCGCGGCGGGCCCGACCAACCGACATGGCCGCGACGGTAATACGCGTGGCATACAACCATGTGTTCATCACATCGAAGCCGCCATCGACTTCGCCCAGAACCTGCGAATCCGACAAGCGACAATCGTCGAAATCCAGCACCATGTTCTTATAGCCACGGTGGCTTACCGACTTGTACCCGTCACGGATTGTGAAACCAGGCGTGCCACGGTCCACCAGAAACGCTGTGATCCGCTTTTTCGGGCCTTTGGGTGTCTGATCTTCGCCTGTCGCAATGAAGACAATGATGAAATCCGCGTGTTCAGCACCCGAGATGAAATGCTTGGTCCCGTTGACCACCCAATCACCGCCATCTCGCACCGCCGCGCATTTCATGCCGCGCACATCGGATCCCGCGCCGGGCTCGGTCATGGCCAGCGCGTCCATCTTTTCCCCGCGCACCGCAGGCATCAGATACCGCTCGACCTGATCGCCCTCGCAGGCCATCAGAATGTTTTGAGGGCGCCCAAAGAAATGGTTCAACGCCATCGAGCCGCGTCCCAATTCCCGCTCGACCAGAGCGAATTCCAGATGGTTCAGGCCGGCACAACCAACGCTTTCGGGAAAATTGCAGGCGTAAAAGCCCAGCTCGATGGTCTTGCGCTTGATCTCATCCGCGATGTCTTGCGGCACTTCGCCAGTGCGTTCGACCAGTTCCTCATGCGGGTAGATCTCGTTTTCGACAAAACTGCGAACGGTCGAAGCGATCATCTCCTGTTCTTCGGACAAGCCATATTGCATCTGAATTCTCCACATCTGGGCGTGCCCATATCGTGACTGGCATTGAACCGAGTAGCATGCTGGAATAGACATTCATCATGCAGAAATGGAAAAAATCTCACTCTGCGCCGCGGCAAATCGGTGTGCTGTTGTTCGACGGGTTTTCGAACCATTGTCTTGCCAACACGGTCGAGCCGTTGCGCGCAGCTAACATGCTGTCAGGGCGCCGTTTGTATGATTGGAAGTTTCTGTCTTTGGCTGCTGGGCCTGTGACGTCATCCTCGGGTCTGCAAGTCGCTCCGCATGGAACGCTTCAAACCTCCGACGGTAACATGCTGATGGTGATGCCGTCTTATGGCTTTCGCACGCACAGCGGTTGGCAAACTCTTGCTGGGTTGAGAGCGGCGGCTGAACGTTTCGATACGCTCGTTGGGCTGGACACAGGCAGTTGGCTGCTTGCGCTCGCAGGCCTGCTGGACGGCTACCGCGCAACCATTCACTGGGAGGAACTTACAGGGTTCACCGAACGCTTCCCCGAAGTGGATGCTGTCCGTGAGCGATACGTTGTCGACCACGACCGCATCACCTGTTCCGGCGCGATGGCGGCGTTTGATCTGGTGCTGCATTTGATTGGGCGGGATCAGGGGCAGGCGTTGGCCCTGGAGGTAGCACAACTGTTCATGACGCGGGACTCCGCACGCTCGCATTCGGGCGGGGCGGGTGCGACCACCGGGTACGTCAACAAAGCGCTGGCCCTGATGCAGGAGCATCTGGAAGCGCCCTTGCCAGTCTCCGAAATCGCTAAAAGGGTTGGCCGCTCGCAAAAAGCCCTGTCCATACGAATGCAGGCAGAGTTGGGTGCTGGCCCGGCCCAGGTCTACCGCCGTCTCAGGCTGAATCTGGCCCGCAAACTGGTGAACGAAACGGACCTGACAGTCGGAGAGGTTGCCCTGCGCGCCGGGTATGATGACCCCAGCGCGTTGACCCGTGCCTTCAAAGCAGAATTCGGGGTTACGCCACGCACCTTGCGGGCGCGCTAAGTATACATCTGCCTTTTGTAGGCCCGTGTTCGAGTTGTCGCCTCGGCCGAGCCGTCATGATAGGTTCCGAACCACTTGTCGAACGGGATCTCGGATGTGCCGTAATTGCACTCGAAATACCGATGATGCAGCTGGTGAAAGAAATCCCCTGCACGTGCTGCATCCGTGTCTCCGGCGCGCAGCTTTTCGAACCCTGAATGGGACAGAACCGGGCTGACCTGCTGGAAAGACGCGTGAAACAGCAGGTGCAACGGATGTGACGGCACGATCAGGTGGATGAAATATGTCGTGAAGTAGAGGAAATTCTCGAACCAGTGGTTCGAAATCCCTGACCACGGACCGGTATTAACGTTGCGGTGATGCACCGCGTGGACATGTTTGTAGAGCTTGGGGTGATGCTCTAACCGGTGGACCCAATAGAAATGCAGCCCCGACCACATAGGGATGAATATCATCCAGATCACAAACCAAACAGGTGCGCTGGCCCAAGTGATGGTTGGGACATAACCGTTGGCCATCGCCCAATAGATCACCCACTGATAGACGGTTGCCACAGTCATCGCGCTGCCCAGCGTCCACCAGATATTGTCCAGAACCTGATTGCGGAAGGTGAAGGTGCCATTGTCGCGGGTCAGATCTCGGCGATCGAATTTTTTGTACTTGCCCTGACCTTTGCGCATGTACAGCCACCAATGCAGGCCACCTGCGACTAAGATCTGTGGCACCATGTTCAGCAACCAGATGCGAAACATCCAACCAGGTGCAAAGCTCTGCATCGACTCTAATCCGGGGAAAAATAGCAGATAGGCTGTCACGGCCAACACCATGCACAGCGTCAAGGCCGTGATCTGCAGCCATGCGCCGCTGTACCACTTCAGCACAGACGCAGGGCGTGGTGGCCACTTGAACAGCGGGTTCAAACTCACCGGTCCTTCAGGACGGTAGTTCCAGCGGGCGGCTTCGGGATCCGGAGCGGCGTCGGTCATGGCAGTCACTCTGTAGCGTGGTCAGGTTGCGTAATCCGATCCTTCGACATCGAGCATCGCCTTGATCTCTCGCAGATGCGCCTCGGCCTGATCGGGGTAATCATCCAGTTCTTGTGCTGTCTTCTCGGCGATCGCATTCGGCAGCACGCGCAACGGCTGGCCCGTTTGCAGCGCACGGATGTATGTTTCGGCGGCTCGTTCGAAATAATAGAGTCTGTTAAAGGCATCTGCAGGGTCACTGCCAATAATCAGAACCCCGTGATTGCCCATGATCATGACCTTTTTCATCGGATCGGAGAGCATTGAGGCGCAGCGTTCGCCTTCGCTTTCAAAAGCCAACCCGCCGAATTCATTGTCAACAACATAGCGGTTGTAAAAGGTCGCGGTGTTCTGATCGATTGGTGGCAGGGTGCTATCGGCCAGCGAAGCCAGCACGGTCGCGAAAATCGAATGCACATGCATAACGCAGCGCGCATGGCTGCAATGGCGATGGATAGAACCATGTAACCCCCAGGCGGTCGGATCCGGCGCGCCTGGTTGGGTCATGACGTCGGGGTCTTTCGCATCAAGAAACAACAAGTCAGAGGCCCGGATACGTGCGAAATGCATCTGGTTGGGGTTCATCAGGAACTGGGTACCATCGTCATTCACCGCAAGGCTGAAATGATTGGCCACGCCCTCATGCATGTTCAGCCGTTCAGTCCAGCGAAAGGCGGCCGCCAAATCCACGCGCTCGGACCAATGATTGATATTGGGACGCAGGCTGGCGACACTCATGGCGGGACTCCTTTGGTGACTGGTGTTCCCAAAACCGTGCCTCCAGTCGACGGGTTTGACCAACGAAAAAATCGCGGCTATGCCATTAGCTGAGCTTATGTTGAGGTTATACCGATGCAGAAACCACTTCCGCCCTTGGGTTGGCTGCGCACGTTCGAGGCCGCCGCACGGAACCTGTCCTTTACCGGCGCGGCCCGTGATCTGAACATGACACAGAGCGCCGTCAGCCAGCAGATCAAGTCCCTGGAAGGCCATCTTGGGCAACCCTTGTTCTTGCGGCGACCAAAGGCACTTGAGCTGACAGAGGCGGGCATCACCTATCTGCCTGTGGTGCGCGAGGCGTTCCGGACACTGGTGCGGGGAACACAGGCCATAACTGGCGCGCAACAGGATGCCGTTCAAGTGCAGTGCAACATCAGCTTCGCGGTAAACTGGTTGGCCCCACGCCTGCCTGCCTTTCGGATCGAATATCCGGACGTGCGGCTCAACATCTTTACCGAGCTATGGGAGCCGCGCGAAATGGCCGACGGTGCAGCCGTCGAAATCCGGTTCTCTCTACGGCCAGCCGACACCGTGCGAGTTGAGTTGCTACGCACCGAGCACTATTACCCAGTCTGCGCGCCTGGCTTTGAGGTCTCATTGGACAATTTGCACCAGCAACCCATGTTCGACTGTTCTAACCTATTGTCAAATTGGTCCAGTTGGGCCGAAGAACAGGGTCTAGTGTGGGAGAATCCGCCGATAACCTACGCGACAACCTATCTGGTTTGCCTATCTGTCGCCATGGCCGGAGGTGGCCTATGCCTTGCCCATGATACCATCGCGCGTCACCTGGTCGATCAGGGCTTGCTGGTCGCCCCATTTGAACATCGCGCGCCCATGCCCGAGGCGTATTACCTGCTCTTGTCCCCCCAGGCCGAAGAAACACCTGGTGCGGTTGCCTTTGCAAATTGGGTACGACGCGAAATAGAATTGGACAGGATTGTTCAAAAGCACCCATGACGGTCTCCCGCCCCTCATCAATGCCCCTTGGGACATCTCTTCTGGTTGGGCCAAGCAGCGCTCGCGCGCTGCGGATGTGCCAGCCTCGCAGGGCTGTGCCAAAGGTTTGTGATGATTTGATGATATGAAAATACCGGGGTTGCACCTGACCGCACATTCAGGAAAGTTGGGCCATGGAATACACGCCTTTCCCAAGTTGGCCCGATGTCGCCCCTCGTTTGATCGCAGTTGCAGCCGGACGCGAGGCTGCGGATATGGTAATTCGCGGCGGCATTTGGGTGAATGTTCACAGTCGGGAGCTGTTGCCCGACCACTCTGTCGCGATTGCAGAGGGGCGCATCGCCTTTGTGGGCCCCGATGCCGACCATTGCACCGGACCGGATACACAGATCATCGACGCGCAAGGGCTTTATATCCTGCCTGGCCTGTGCGATGCGCATATGCATATCGAATCCGGTTTGCTGACACCTGCGGAGTTTGCTGCGGCGGTCATACCACATGGCACAACGTCGATGTTTACCGACCCGCATGAGATCGCCAATGTGTTGGGTCTGGACGGTGTCCGCATGATGCATGACGAAGCGATGATGCAGCCGGTCAATATCTTCACGCAGATGCCATCCTGCGCACCGTCTGCGCCCGGGCTGGAAACCACAGGATATGAAATCACGCCCGAGGATGTGACTGAAGCGATGTCCTGGCCTGGGATCATCGGGCTGGGCGAGATGATGAATTTCCCCGGGGTGATCCATGGCGACCCGAAGATGCTGGCAGAGATTGCCGCCACCCAGCGGGCAGGAAAGACAGTCGGCGGACACTATGCATCCCCTGATTTAGGGTCTGGTTTTGCCGCTTATGTTGCAGGCGGCCCCGCCGATGATCACGAAGGTACTTGTGAGGCAGATGCAATCGCGCGGGTGCGTCAAGGGATGCGGTCGATGATGCGGCTGGGCTCGGCCTGGTATGATGTGGAAAGTCAGATCACAGCGGTGACAGAAAAGGGTTTGGATCCGCGAAACTTCATCTTGTGCACAGATGATTGCCACTCAGGCACTCTGGTCAATGACGGGCATATGAACCGCGTGGTGCGCCATGCGATTGCCTGCGGGTGCGATCCGCTGATTGCCCTGCAGATGGCGACGATCAATACGGCCACTCACTTCGGGCTGGAGCGCGAGATCGGCTCAGTCACGCCCGGCCGTCGTGCGGATGTGATCCTGAGTTCCGATCTAACCGAGCTGCCCGTCGAAATGGTCATCGCGCGCGGTCAGGTTGTGGCCGAGGATGGCGCGATCACGGTAGATTGCCCTCATCTGAACTGGCCGGACACGGCCCGCAACACTGTGCATTTGGGTCACGCGCTGACCGAAACCGACTTTGAGATCGCCGCGCCCGCTGGCGCGAACCGGGTGCAGGCCAATGTGATTGGCGTCGTCGAAAATCAGGCCCCCACCAAAGCTTTGAAGGCCGAGCTGCCCATTATCGGCGGGTTGGTCGAAGGCGAAGACGGGGTCTGCCAGATTGCACTGGTGGAACGCCATCAGGCGACCGGGGGGGTCACCAATGCCTTTGTCTCGGGGTTCGGGTATGAGGGTAAGATGGCCATGGCCTCGACCGTGGCGCATGACAGCCACCATATGATTGTCGTGGGAACCGACCGCGAACAGATGGCGCTGGCGGCGAACCGGCTGGCCGAGGTGGGTGGCGGCATCACCATTTTCCGCGATGGTCAGGAACAAGCGCTGGTCGAGCTGCCGATAGCTGGCTTGATGTCGGATAGCCCCGCCGATGAGGTTGCCGCAAAGGCAGAAAAAATGGTCGAGGCGATGCAAGCCTGTGGCTGCAGCCTCAACAACGCATATATGCAGCATTCCCTGCTGGCTTTGGTTGTGATCCCCGAATTGCGGATCTCAGACCTCGGGCTAGTGGATGTGCGTACGTTTGAAAAAATTGAACTTCTGGAACCACTGGCATGACAACAATAATAACACATGAAGCCCTTAGCCCCGACAGTTTCACAGATCCTGTGGCCGCCGTCGCGCGACTGGAAGAGCTGTATTCCAAGGCGACCGAGTTCCTGTGCGAGAGCTTCTCAAAAGCGATGACCGAAGGCGCACCGTCCGAGCGGTATCGCGCCTACTACCCCGAACTACGGATCAAGACATCCTCTTACGCGCAGGTCGACAGCCGGCTTAGCTTCGGTCACGTTTCCGAACCCGGCACGCATGCGATTACGATAACCCGGCCTGATCTGTTTCGGGCCTATCTGACACAGCAAATTGCTCTGCTGATCAAGAACCATGATCAACCCGTCACCGTTGGCTTGTCGAAAACACCCATTCCGCTGCATTTTGCGGTTGCGAACAACACCGATCTGGCGGCGCTGAACCAAGGTCCGGCAGGGTTCACATTGCGCGATGTCTTTGATGTTCCGGACCTGAACACCACCAATGACGACATCGTCAACGGGGTCCACGAGAATGACGATGGTGCCGGTCCGCTGGCGCTGTTCACAGCGCAACGGGTCGACTATTCCCTTGCGCGATTGTCTCACTACACCGCGACAGATCCAAGCCATTTCCAGAACCACGTTCTGTTTACAAACTACCAGTTCTACGTCTCGGAATTCGAAAACTATGCGCGGGAACAGCTGGCCGACCCAGATAGCGGCTATACCAGCTTTGTCTCGACCGGAAATGTCGAGATTACTGAACCGGATGCAACCCTGGAACAACCGCTGAAACTGCCGCAGATGCCAACCTATCATCTGAAACGCGCGGATGGGTCGGGGATCACGCTGGTCAATATCGGTGTTGGCCCGTCCAATGCAAAAACCGCCACGGACCATATCGCGGTATTGCGACCGCACGCCTGGTTGATGGTCGGGCATTGCGCCGGGCTGCGCAACACCCAGGCCTTGGGCGATTTCGTTCTCGCGCATGCGTATCTGCGCGAAGACAAGGTTCTGGATGATGACCTGCCGGTCTGGGTTCCGATCCCGCCGCTGGCCGAGGTTCAGGTGGCATTGGAGCACGCGGTGGCCGAGGTCACCGAACTGGAAGGGTATGAGCTCAAGCGGATCATGCGCACAGGCACTGTGGCTTCCGTTGACAATCGCAACTGGGAATTGCGTGATCAATCCGGCCCGGTGCAACGCCTCAGCCAATCGCGGGCGATTGCGCTGGATATGGAAAGCGCAACGATCGCCGCCAATGGTTATCGGTTCCGGGTTCCTTATGGCACTTTGCTCTGCGTGTCAGACAAGCCGCTGCATGGCGAATTGAAGTTGCCAGGCATGGCGTCGTCCTTCTATACAACCCAGGTCAGCCGCCATCTGGCCATTGGAATACGGGCGATGGAACACCTGCGCGGCATGCCGTTAGAGCGTTTGCACAGCCGGAAATTGCGGTCTTTCGACGAAACCGCCTTCCTCTGACGCAAAAAAGCAACGAATCCCCCATATTTTTAGGGCTTTTGTCGCTACTATTCGTTGTGTTCGCCCACAATATACCGTTACAGTTACGCGGTGAGGCCCTATTTATCGGGCACGTTAAGGAGACCAAGAAATGGCAAAGCCTATGACTAAGACTCAGCTGGTGGCTGCTCTCGCTGAGGAAATGGGAACCGACAAGAAAGCTGCGAACGCAGCGTTGGAGGCCATGACCGGCCTGATCACCCGCGAAGTTTCGGCCGGTGGTGCAGTGACTCTGCCCGGCGTCGGCAAAATCTACTGCCGCGAACGCCCCGAGCGCATGGTACGCAACCCCGCCACAGGCGAACAGTTCAAGAAGGAAGCGGACAAAGTGGTCAAGATGACCATTGCGAAAGCTCTGAAGGACAGCGTGAACGGCTGATTTCAGCTTTCATGAGAAACGATTGAGGGTCGCCTTCGGGTGACCCTTTTTCGTTTGGATGTTAGAAAAAGTGCGGGCGAATTGCGTAGCCTATCTATCGTGTTGGTCCGCTTTGAGCCCTTAGTCACCTCTCTGGCTCCTTGCTGATCACGGTCGAAACGGCTCGTGTTACGCGACTTTGAGTAAGAGCTATCGCACCCAAAACCAGTGCGCAGGCGATCGCTTGTGCACCCGTGATAACTTCACCGAAGGCAAGAACGCCAACGGCAAACATTGTTGGCAGTTCAATGCTGCCAATGACAGCAGTGCGCGTCGCGCCGATGACTGGTGAACAAACAGTGTAAATCAGCTGTGGAATAAGCGCCGTCACAAGGCCGATTCCGACAATTAGAAACCAGTCGTTCCCACCTTTTGGTAGGACTTCGCCGACCTCGGATGAGAGAATGAGGGGCGCAAGACCAATGACCGATCCAAGCGAGACTGACGCTATTCTGGCCAAAGGGGCAATGCGCGACAGGCGGTGCACGAGAACACATATGCCAAAGCCAAATCCAAAAGGTGCCGCCAATGAGACGAGCAGCGTTGGAATTTGGTCTGGAGGCACAGATGTCGGAGACCCTGCAATTATCGCAGCAATAACAATCAATCCAGCCGCAACAAGGCTGCGCCGCGTCGGTTGATCGCCAAAAAGCGCCCACGCGATGATAATCGTGAACACTGGGTAAGTCATATAGAGAACGCCAACCGTCGATGCAGGAACTGTCTCCAGCGCGGTGACATAGCCTACCCAGCCAAGCCCCATTACTGCTCCTGCAACCATACCCCAGACGATTTCCCGCCATTTTGAGTGATGCATTAGGAGTGCTGGCAACAGGATAATCGCAGCCAATATGTACCGATAAAAAGCAACCGCGTATGGAGCGAGACCTTGATCGGTGAGCCCACGGCTAAAGTACGGTACAAAGCCAAAACAGATGGATGCAAAAAGCACACCGGCAACTGCAAGGGCATAGGTTGTGGCGTTCCGCTTGGCTGAGGTTAGTTTGTCCATCTCTGATGATTATCACTCAACACTATGGTTGGCATCGTCAAACTAAACGAACGGCAGCAAAGTCTAAGGTTTGTGGCTGCTGTCAGCGTGAGCTGCAGCGGCGATAAATCTGACAAGGAGGAAAGCGCGGGCGGCTTTCGCTGCTATGGGGATAGTGGCTCGAGGCTTGGTTGGCGGATGCCATGACGCTTGAGGCTGACGACACCGATCCGTGCCGGCCAGCTGATCTTTCTGGGCCCATGCCGCGGGATCGTCATTTTGCTGTTGCCATTGGCCTGCTGCAACGTGGGTTTCGGTGGAGTGGCCGCAACGACTGGTCCGGTGCCTGCTGATGGTGGAACCAGGTG
>NZ_OMPS01000038.1 GCF_900313035.1 Ruegeria sp. EL01
AAACGAACTGACTGCGATTGGCCGCGAAGAATGGCCTGCCGTGACCCAGATCGGGTGCCGAAAATACCAGGGGGGCGCGGAAAAGCGCAACTCGACCCTGTGGTTTAACGACAACTTCGTGGGCACTGAACTGGACACCAAGGTCTCGTATGCCGGCATCGCCAATGCCTGCGGTCTGAAGGGCGTCATCGCGCGCACCCAGGACGAGCTGACCGCGGCCCTGAACCAGGCGATCACCGACCAGAAAAACGGCATCACCACGCTGATCGAGGCCCTGATCAACCAGGAACTGGGCGAACCCTTCCGCCGCGACGCCATGAAAAAACCCGTCGCAGTCGCAGGTGTCTCTGCAAACGACATGACACCCCAAGCAGAAGCGTAAAAGGGTGAAACCTCTGCGCACAATTCTCGGAACTGCGACCAGTTCCGACAAGATCATCGCCCTTGCTGAGGGCGATGATCCACGCGTTGTCGAAGGTGCCTTAAAGGCGCGTGCCGAGGGCGTGGCCCGGATCATCCTTGTTGGAGATCGGGCAAAGGTCATCGCCTTGCTTGAAGATCAAGGCGGGATGGATGTCGACGGAATAGACATTCATGACCCAAACGATTCCCCGCATTCAGGGGCATTTGCCGCATCTCTTTATGAGTTGCGCAAACACAAGGGCATGACGCCCGAACAGGCGCAGCAACAAATCTGCAGCCGTCTGAACTATGCCGCAATGCTGGTGCATGAAGGTTTCGCAGACGGAACAGTTGGCGGGGCGGTCGAAACAACATCGAACACTGTCCGGGCCGCGCTGCAGATCATCGGCAAAGCGCCTGGTGCCGCGATGGTGTCCAGCTTCTTCCTGATGCTCTATTGCCGGGACCATCATACTGTTCGGGGCGCGCATATCTTTGCCGATTGTGGTCTTGTTGTGGACCCTAATGAACAAGAACTGGCAGAAATCGCGCAAGCGTCGGCCAAGTCTTATCAGACCTTGACCCACGAGACACCAAGGGTCGCGATGCTGTCGTTTTCGACCAGCGGCAGTGCAAGTCACCCCAAAGCATCAAAAGTCATCGAGGCAACGCAGATTGCGAGATCCGCAAATCCTGACCTTTTGATTGACGGTGAACTACAGTTCGACGCCGCCTTCGTTCCGGAAGTGGCTGCGAAGAAAGCGAAGGACTCGCCACTGCGGGGCGAGGCAAATGTCTTTGTCTTTCCAAACCTGGACGCAGGCAATCTTGGCTACAAGATCGCCCAACGAATCGGTGGTGCCGAGGCAATCGGACCAATCCTGCAGGGTTTGGCCAAACCAGCCAACGATCTGTCGCGTGGATGCTCGGCCGAGGATGTCTTGCATATGATTGCCGTGACTGCCGTGCAGGCGCATCACTCGAAAGCGCAGGATGCATCCGGTTAAAGCCAAGTAGCAATAAAGGTTTTGTTCTGACCAGAATACTGGAAGGATCAAGGCAACAGCCAAAGGGACGTACATGAACCAGCCAGTTATCGACACATCGCCGAAGGTCTCGGACGAGGTCCGAAAAACCACCTGTTACATGTGCGCCTGTCGATGCGGCATCAATGTACATATGAAAGACGGCAAGGTTGCCTATATCGAAGGCAACCGTGACCACCCGGTCAACAAGGGCGTTTTATGTGCCAAGGGCAGCGCCGGGATCATGCAGGTCAACGCCCCGTCGCGCCTGCGCAAACCTCTGCGCCGGGTCGGGCCACGCGGATCGGGTGAGTTTCGCGAGATCGAATGGGACGAAGCGATCAGCACTGCGGTAGGCTGGTTGAACGAACTGCACGAGACCGCGCCACAAAAGCTGGCGTTTTTCACCGGGCGCGATCAAAGCCAAAGCTTCACTTCATTCTGGGCACAGAACTTCGGAACGCCGAACTATGCCGCACACGGCGGGTTCTGCTCGGTCAACATGGCTGCCGGTGGCATCTACACGATGGGCGGCGCGTTTTGGGAGTTCGGCCAGCCGGATTGGGACCATACCAAACTGTTCATGCTGTTTGGCGTGGCCGAGGACCACGACAGCAATCCGATCAAAATGGGCATCGGCAAGATCAAGGCGCGCGGCGCACGTGTGATCGGAGTGAACCCGATACGGTCTGGCTATAACGCTGTGGCCGATGACTGGGTTGGTATCACGCCGGGCACCGATGGGTTGTTTATCCTATCCCTGATCCATGTGCTGATGAAGGCAGGCAAGATCGATCTGGACTATCTCAGCCGGTACACCAACGCGCCGGTTTTGGTGAATGCGGCTGACGGCCCGGAAAAGGGTCTGTTTCTGCGCGATAGCGACGGCAAGCCACTAGTTATTGATCGCGTGACCGGCAAGCCCACAGCGTTTGACAAACCTGGTGTCCGCCCCGATTTGTCAGCGACTTACGTACAAGACGGCACAACCCATCGTCCCGTCTTTCACCTGATGGCGGACAAGTACCTCTCGGATGAACACACGCCCGAGGCCGTGGCCGAACGGTGTGGTATCCCGGCCAAACGCATTCGCGCGATTGCCGCTGAAATCGCCCGTGTGGCCTTTGACGAGGCGATTGAGCTGGATCAGGAATGGACTGATTTCCGTGGTGAAACCCACGCTAAAATGATCGGCCGCCCTGTCAGCTTTCATGCGATGCGCGGAATTTCCGCCCATGCCAACGGGTTTCAGACCTGTCGCGCACTGCATGTGCTGCAGATCTTGTTGGGAACCGTCGAGGTTCCAGGCGGCTTCCGCTTCAAACCGCCCTATCCCAAACCGGTTGAGGCACACCCGACACCGCATGGTGATCGCCGCCCCGGTCGTCCGCTGAATGGCCCGCACCTGGGCTTCCCACGCGGTCCCGACGATCTGTTACTTGATGATGACGGACAGCCGCTGCGCATCGATAAGGCCTTTACCTGGGAAAACCCGATGTCGGCCCATGGGTTGATGCACATGGTGATTTCCAATGCCGCAGCGGGCGATCCTTACAAGATCGATACGCTGTTCATGTACATGGCCAACATGTCCTGGAATTCCTCCATGAACACCAAGGGCGTGATGGAAATGCTAACCGCCCGCAACGAAGATGGCAAATACGTCATACCAAATATCATCTATTCAGATGCGTATTCGTCGGAAATGGTTGCCTATGCCGACCTGATCCTGCCTGACACAACGTATCTGGAACGGCACGATTGTATTTCGCTTCTGGATCGCCCGATCTGTGAGGCCGACGCAGCCGCCGACGCCATCCGCTGGCCGGTGATCGAACCCGATCGTGATGTGCGGGGATTCCAATCGGTTCTGGTTGAATTGGCCAACCGCATGAACCTGCCCGGTTTTACCAATGAGGACGGTAGTCCAAAATGGAAAGACTACGCAGACTATATCGTTAATCACGAACGTCGACCGGGCATCGGACCACTGGCCGGGTTCCGTGGCCCCGACGGTGACAAAGAAGGGCGTGGCGAGGCCAATCCCGAGCAGCTGAACCGCTATATCGAGAATGGCGGGTTCTATGTTGCGCATATTCCGGAAGGGGCTGACTATTACAAGCCCTGGAACTCTGCCTATCAGGACTGGGCTGTCGGCATGGGTATCTACGACAGCCCTCAGCCCTACTTGTTCCAGCTGTACTCCGAACCCATGCGCAAGTTCCAACTGGCCGCCGAAGGCCATGGCGACCGCCAACCGCCGGATCATCTGCGTCAGCGCATCCAAGACACGATGGATCCACTGCCCATCTGGTACGAAACAGATCAGCAGGGCAACGAAGGTTACACCATCAATGCGCTGACCCAACGCCCCATGGCGATGTATCACAGCTGGGGCACGCAGAACGCCTGGCTGCGACAGCTGCACGGACGCAACCCGCTTTATGTGCCAACAAAACTGATGCGCGAGCATGGGCTGGAGGATGGCGATTGGGCCAAGGTCAGCTCTCCGCACGGTGCAATCACGGTGCCGGTCATGGAAATGGCGGCGCTGAATGACAGCACAGTCTGGACCTGGAACGCCATCGGTAAACGCAAGGGCGCATGGGCGCTGCAGGACGATGCGCCCGAGGCAACCAAAGGGTTCCTACTGAATCATCTGATCCACGAACTGATGCCGCCCAAAGGCGACGGGATGCGCTGGGCCAACTCGGATCCGATTACGGGTCAGGCCGCGTGGTTCGACCTGAAGGTCAAGATCGAAAAATCTGAGCCCCCGGGCGATGCTGAAAGCCAGCCAGAGTTTGATCCAATTAAGTCACCGGTGGGAACCGGTCCCAAAGATCTTGCGTGGAAGGTAGGCAAATGACCCAACTCCCCCAATCCACTGACCGCAAGATGGGTCTGGTCATCGACCTTGATACCTGCGTGGGCTGCCATGCCTGCGTTATCTCATGCAAAGGCTGGAACACCGAAAATTATGGCGCGCCTTTGTCTGATCAGGACGCCTATGGCGCTGACCCCTCGGGTACGTTCCTGAACCGGGTGCATTCCTATGAGGTGCAGCCAGCCGAAGGCCACGCCCAACTGATTCACTTCCCCAAATCCTGCCTGCATTGCGAAGATGCACCTTGCGTCACCGTATGCCCCACCGGGGCCAGCTACAAACGTGTCGAGGATGGCATCGTTTTGGTCAATGAAAGCGACTGCATCGGTTGTGGCTTATGTGCCTGGTCCTGCCCATACGGCGCGCGCGAACTGGATATGGCCGAGGGTGTGATGAAGAAGTGCACGCTGTGCGTCGATCGCATCTATAACGAAAACCTGCCCGAGGTAGATCGGGTTCCATCCTGTGTCCGCACCTGTCCGGCAGGCGCGCGCCATTTTGGCGATCTGGGCGATCCGGACAGCGATGTCAGCAAACTGGTCGCGGAACGTGAAGGCATGGATCTGATGCCCGAGATGGGTACAAAGCCGGTTAATAAGTACCTGCCGCCCCGGCCCAAGGACACAGTCGAAGACCAGATCGATATTCTGGCACCGCTGCTGGCCCCTGTTGCCGAAGAACCAGCGGGCTTCATGGGATGGCTCGACAAGGCACTCGACAAACTCCCCGGGGGAGCAAACTGATGCATCCAGCTCCTTCTGTCATCATCTTCACCACCTTCTCTGGTCTGGGCTTCGGGTTACTGTATTTCCTAGGGTTCGGTGTCCCGGATGTCTCGGGCGTCACGGCATTTGTGTTCTTCGCGATCGCCTTTGGTCTGGCTGTCGGCGGCCTGCTGGCGTCGACCTTCCACCTCGGCCATCCGGAACGGGCCTGGAAAGCGTTCAGCCAATGGAAATCAAGCTGGCTGAGTCGCGAGGGCATCTGCGCCGTGGCCGCCCTGCTGGTCATGGGGCTTTATGCCATTGGCGTGATATTCTTGGGACAGCGCTGGGCCTTTCTCGGACTTCTCGGCTCAGTCCTCAGCCTCGCAACGGTCTTTACGACCTCGATGATCTATGCCCAGCTCAAGACCATCCCGCGCTGGAACATGTGGGCGACACCCGCCATATTCATCACCTTCAGTATCGCGGGCGGGTCCTTGCTGGCGGGTGCGGAAAGCCTTGCGCCCAAGCTGATGGCGGTGGCCGGGGTCGTGCAATTGATCTATTGGGCGATGGGGGACAAAGCGTTTCAGAACGCGGGCACCGACCTGGGTTCGGCAACGGGTCTTGGTGATCGCGGCTCTGTCCGCGCATTTGAACCGCCCCACACCGGCACAAACTACCTTCTGCGCGAATTCGTTCATATCGTCGGGCGCAGACACGCCCAAAAACTGCGCATCATCTCGTTCGCTCTCGCCTTTGTTCTGCCCATCCTGCTGATCATCGCTCCGGTAGACGGTATCCTGATCAAACACCTTTTCGCGCTGTTTGCCGTCCTCTCTCACATCGCTGGCGTCGTCGTCTCCAGGTGGCTTTTCTTTGCGCAAGCCGAACATGTTGTCGGGCTGTATTACGGAAAACGGTGATAATTTTGAAAAGAGCCTCGATTTCGAGGCTCTTTTTTTCAACCATGTCACAAAACCCGTCGCTGGCCCGTCCTGTTTCTGTTCAACTCAAAAACAGGAGATTTCAATGTCCGCACGCATCAATCATTTTTCCGTTGCGCCAACCTTGATGCAACCCATGCTCGACATGGAAGAGCGTCTCAGAACATCGGGGCTGGAACACAGTCTGATCGAACTTGTGAAGCTTCGCGTGTCACAGATCAACGGCTGCGCTTATTGCATCCACATGCACACCCATGACGCCCGCGCAGATGGCGAGAGCGAGGACCGGCTGCATCTGCTGAATGCGTGGCACGAATCGTCTCTATATTCCGAACGTGAACGCGGGGCGTTGTCTTGGGCTGAGAGCCTGACCCGGATTGAATCCAGCCGAGCCGCCGAAGCGACGTATCAGACAATGGCGGCACAGTTTTCTGAGGAAGATCAAGTGGCGCTGACATTGGTGATCACAACCATCAACGCCTGGAACCGCATCGCAATTGGCTTCGCGATGCCACACCCCGTTTCCGGCAAGGCGTCTGCCGCATGACCCGAAGCGGGGTAGAACCGGACGATGGGGTTTTCGTCAATCTGCAGCCGCGCTTGTTCGCGGTTGCATATCGCATGCTCGGAACTGTCAGCGATGCTGAAGATATCGTGCAGGATGCCTATCTGCGTTGGCGGCGTGTCGATCCCGAAATTGTGCGTGATGCAACTGGATACCTTATCCGCGTTGTCACGCGCCTCTGTCTCGACCATTTGCGTGCGTCAAAGACTGTTCGCGAAACCTATCCCGGCGTGTGGCTGCCAGAACCACTGGTGACTGATGATCCAACAGAACGGTTGGATCGGGACGTGTCGATCGCGCTGTTGATGGCGTTGGAAAGGTTGTCCCCCTTGGAACGCGCAGCCTTTCTGCTGCATGACGTTTTCGATCAATCATACGACGAACTGGCCAAAACGCTAAACCGCAGTCAAAGCTCTTGCCGGCAATTGGTCAGCCGCGCAAGAAAGCATGTCGATCAGGCCAAACCGCGAACCAAGATCGCACGCGGACACGGCGAAAGCCTTGCCGCCGCTTTTTTCAAAGCCGCGAAAAGTGGGGATACCAACAGTCTGGCCGAAATGCTGGCGCAGGATGTCCAGTTACATTCCGATGGCGGAGGCAAGGTCATCGCGACCTTAAACCCGATCTATGGACGAGATAAGGTCATTCGATTCTTTGCCGGGTTGGCACGGAAGCCATCTGCACAACAAAAAGTCGAATGGGCCATGTGCGCGCTAAATGGTCAACCTTCGATCGTTAGTCGCGACCCGAAAGGATTCGTGCAGGCGATTTCCCTCAACGTCGAAGCAGGCCAGATCACAGCCATCTACATGGCTCGCAACCCGGACAAGACCCGGCACCTTGAAGCGTTACTGACGCAATAGGGCCCGCACGACGCACAGGCCCAGAGGTTTGACTTTACAGCAACCCTGCGTGGGTCATGGCCGCATCGATTGCGGCCTTGGTGCTGTCTTCCAGCGTTGTCAGGGGCGAGCGTACCTCGTCACTGCAACGCCCCAGTTTGCTGAGTGCGTATTTTGCACCGACAAGCCCGGGTTCGATAAAAATCGCCTCGTGCAACGGCATCAGACGGTCCTGATACTCCAATGCGCTCGCATAATCGCCGGCCAGTGTTGCCTGCTGAAACTCTGCACAAAGCTTTGGCGCCACGTTTGCAGTGACCGAGATGCACCCAACCCCACCATGTGCGTTGAAGCCAAGCGCGGTCGCATCTTCACCGGACAGCTGACAAAAATCGGGACCGCAGGTCGCGCGCTGCTGGCTGACACGGGCCAGATCACCGGTCGCGTCTTTGACTCCAATGATGCGTGGCAGCTTGGCCAGTTCTCCCATCGTCTCAGACGACATATCGATGACGGACCGACCTGGAATATTGTAGATGATGATCGGAATGTCCGCGCAGTCGTGCAGGGTCGTGAAATGCGCCAACAACCCGCGCTGAGTCGGTTTGTTGTAATATGGCGTCACGACCAAAGCCGCAGCAGCCCCGACTGTTTTGGCAAACTGGACAAACCGGGTGGCTTCGACCGTGTTGTTTGATCCTGCCCCGGCGATGACCGGAACCCGGCCCGCTGCAGCTTTGACAACCTCTTCGACCACGGTCTCATGCTCTTCATGGCTAAGCGTTGGGCTTTCCCCGGTGGTGCCAACAGGCACCAGCCCGGTGGAGCCTTCCTGGATTTGCCACTCAACCAGGTGTTTGAGCGTATCCAAGTCCAACTCGCCGTTGCGGAACGGGGTGACGAGAGCTGGCATCGAGCCTTTGAACATGAAACGCTCCTTCGGGTGCAGTTTGTAATTTTCGCACCCCGGTCCATCACGATTTTAGCTTTGTGAGTTGATCCCGGCGGCGCAAGGTTTATCCTCACAGGCTCTATCCTCGGTTGGTTGGGAAATGCAAGGGATGACACGCGTAATAGCCCGGTTGATAGCAGGGATTATATTTTTGGCGATGCAGCCGGTCTCGGCGCTGGCGAATACGGCAGGGGACTTGCGGGCCGGGCTGTATGAAATGCGCAAAGGCGACTGGAACGAAGCGCTGCGGGTTTCGGGGGCACGTGGATCTGTGTCGCGCGACATCATCGTATGGCACTGGTTGCGCGAAGGTTTCGGCGGCTCGGGCGACGTTCTCGTGTTTCTCGAACGACGCCCGGATTGGCCCGGATTGGCCTGGCTGCGCCGCGAAAGTGAGCCGTCATTTACCGGAGCTGACCCTGACCGGGCATTGAAGTTCTACGCTGAGATGTCACCACAAACCGCGGAGGGCGCGTTGAACTATGCCGTCGCCTTGATGGCAAAAGGTCGGCAAGGCGAGGCCGAGGCAGATGTCGTTACCGCATGGCGCACGATGCCTATGGGGTCCGGGCTGCAAAAAGATTATCTGGAGAACTTCGGTAAGTTGCTCAAGCCCCATCACGGGGCACGGCTGGATCGTCTGCTGTGGGACGGCCATCTTATCAGCGCCGGACGGATGCTACCCTTGGTCAACGACGATGATCGCAAGCTGGCCGAAGCACGCATTGCCCTGCAAAAGCGCCAACCGGGTGTGGATGAAAAAGTCGCGGCGGTACCGAAATCGCTGACCGGGTCCGCGGGCCTTGCGTTTGACCGCTTCGTATGGCGCGACCGTAAGGAACTTGATGACAGTGCGATCGACCTGATGCTGACCCGTTCCACCGGTCCAAACGCACTGGGCGAGCCGGACAAATGGGCCGAAGGGCGGCGCAGGTTGGCCCGCCTTGAAATGCGCAATGGCGACCCGTCGCGCGCGTACAAAATTGCAGCAAACCACCACATGACGCCCGAGATGGGATATGGCTATGCCGATCTTGAATGGCTGTCCGGGTTTCTGGCGTTGCGCAAACTGAACGATCCGGCAACGGCTGCCCGGCATTTTCAGAATTTCTCTGGCGCGGTGAAATCACCCATCTCAAAAGGACGAGGCGGGTACTGGCTGGGCCGCGCATACGCTGCGTCAGGGGACGCCGAAAAAGCTTATGACGCATATGCAAAGGGCGCTGACTATCAGACCTCTTTTTATGGCTTGCTGGCGGCTGAACAAATAGGGCGACCCTTCGATACCGAATTGGCCACACCCCGACGTGCACCGCATTGGAAACAAGCCAATTTCGCCGATTCAAGCGTTTTGGAAGCCGGGTTGCTGCTGCTGAAAGCTGGCGAGGACAATTTGGCCGAACGCTTTCTCACTCATTTGGTCGAAGGCCTTGATACCGTTGAAGCTGCCCAGTTGGGCGATTTGGTCATCGAACTAAAAGAACCGCATCTTGCCGTAATGATCGCCAAGCGCGCTGCAAAAACCGGAACAGTTCTGCCTGCTGCCTACTACCCGGTTCACCCGGTTGCAGACATGGGCCTGCCAATGGCCAAGGAAATGACCTTGGCCATCGCCCGGCGTGAAAGTGAGTTTGATCCGGTCGTCGTCAGCGGCGCCGGCGCGCGCGGCTTGATGCAGGTGATGCCTGCCACTGCGAAACTGGTCGCGCGGGAACTCGGGATCCTCAGCGGACATCAGACCGGCCGGTTGACGTCGGACTGGCAATATAACGCAAAGCTAGGGGCCAACTACCTGTCCGGGCTGGCCGCTGATTTCAATGGCAATATCGTGATGATGTCCGCTGGTTATAATGCCGGACCCAGGCGACCACTATCCTGGATGGCGCGTTACGGAGACCCTCGTGCAGGGGACATAGACGTGGTCGATTGGATTGAAACCATCCCGTTCAGCGAAACCCGAAACTACGTGATGCGCGTCGCGGAAAGCCTGCCGGTGTACCGCGCTCGGCTGGGCCAACCGGCGCTACCGGTTCCCTTCTCGCAGGAATTGGTTGGCTCAACTCTGGCGGCGTTCGCGCCATAAGGTGAACAGCCCAGCGGCAACGACAATCGATGCACCTGTGACAACCTCGGGGCGCAGCGCTTCGCCAAAGATGGTGATTCCAAGAATTGCGCCCCAGACCAGGTGGAAATAGGCGAATGGCTGCACAGCGCTGGCTTCGGCCATCTCATAGCATTTGATCAACAACCAATGCCCCAGCACGCCACTGACGCAAAGCACCGCCATCCAAATCCAATCGCCTCTGGCCATGGGTTCCCAGAACCACATCCCAACAATTGTCATCGCCACCGCACCTGCAACGCCGGTCCAGAAGAAACTGGTGGCGGTGCTGTCCTGACGCGCCGCATATCGGGTCAAAAGCCCGTAGAGCGCAAACATCAGCGCTGAAATCAACGGGACAATGGCCCAGGGGTTAAACACACCCACGCCTGGCTGCAAAATGATCAGAACGCCAACGCACCCAACCCCGATGGCAGCCCACCGCCGCCATCCAACCTTTTCCCCCAGAACCGGCCCACTTAACGCCGCAATCAGAAGGGGATAGCAGATAAAAACCGCCATAGAGTCGATCAGACCCAAGACCGTGAAACTGAACACCGCAACGCAGATCTCGGCCGCCAACAGAACGCCGCGAAACACCTGAAGACCCAGTTGATTGGTTCGGGTTGCTGCCTTCAACCCACCGGGTGCCCGAGCCGCCAGCGCAATGACAAAAGCAGCAAAGAACCAATAGCGGATCATCACGACCATGTACGTGTTATAGGTCCCGGCCAGATGGCGAGAGATGCCATCCTGCAACGCAAACACAATCGTCGCGGCAATCATCAGCGCAATGCCCGCACGGGCGTTGTTTTGCTGCGTCATAGTATAACCGCCTGCGTCATATGCCGCTTGTGGCCATAGCCGTTCGTTCGCGTGACCTGAAAACCTGCGTCTTGCAGACCTCGACGTACAAAACCTGCGGCTGTGTAGGTGGCCGCCGTGCCCTCGACCGCAGTGTGCTGGGCGACGCCTTGCATCAACTCCGCGCCCCATAGTTCAGGATTTTTGGCAGGGGAAAACCCGTCAAGAAACCAGGCATCTGCTGAACCGACCCAAGCGGGCAGTGTCGTGCGCGCATCTCCCTTGATGACTTCAAGCTGCAGTGTCTCAAGCTGGCATTTATGGCCATCCCAATGCGTCAGGAACCGATCACTCCACGACTGCAACTCAGGGAACCCCGCCAAAGCGCGCCGCATATCCGCGGGCACCATGGGAAAGGCTTCGAAACTGGTAAAATGCAGCGGCCCTGTTTGGCCTGATCTCTCCCACTCGGACCAAACAGTCAACATGTTCAGACCGGTGCCAAAGCCAAGCTCAGCAATGTGAAACCCTGGGATAAAACGCGCCGGAAGATCATTGCCCGCCAGAAAGACATGGCGGGTTTCTTCCAGGCCGTTATGCAGCGAGTAGTACGGATCATCAAAGCGGTCCGAGACCGGAATCTGATCGTCCGTCCACGTCAACTGGGCGCGCTGGTCTGCCATTCGGGAATCCTGTAGCTAAGCGGCGCGACACTGAACAAGGATAAGGGAATTGGCAATGGTCGATGTGACCGTGCGCGGTGCGGGGATTTTTGGCTTGTCCATCGCATGGACCTGCGCCCGACGCGGTGCAAAGGTTCAGGTTGTGGACCCCGTTGGTCCCGGCGCGGGATCAAGCGGAGGTCTGGTCGGCGCTTTGGCCCCACACGTGCCCGAGAACTGGAACGCCAAGAAGGCTTTTCAATTCGAAAGCATTATCATGGCAGAGCGATTCTGGACTCAGATCGAGGCAACCGGCGGAGTATCAGCCGGCTATGGCCGTCTCGGGCGCATCCAACCCATCCCCGATCAACGTACACTGAACTTGGCCCGCCAGCGCCAGATTACGGCAGCGGAGCTGTGGCAAGGTCGGGCAGAATGGCGTGTCGTAGAAACAGCCGAAGCCGGTTCTTGGTGCCCACCCAGCCCAACAGGCTATGTCATTCACGATACTTTGACGGCGCGCATGCACCCCCGCCGCGCCTGTGCGGCGCTGGTTGCCGCCCTGTCCGTGATGGGTGTAGAGGTCCTGACCGAGGTCCCTGACCAAGGTCGTGTTGTGCATGCAACCGGGCTTGCCGGGTTGCAGGAACTGAACGAAGCCTTCGGTAAGACCATCGGTAATGGCGTCAAGGGGCAAGCGGCGCTGCTGCGCTTTGATGCAGGCGCTGTACCGCAACTCTTCGCCGATGCGGTCCACATCGTGCCGCACGCGGACGGAACACTGGCCGTCGGGTCCACGTCCGAGCGCGACTATGATGATCCCACCAGCACCGACAGCGCTTTGGACGACGTGATTGACCGGGCCATGCGCGCAGTTCCTGTCCTGCACGGCGCCGAGGTGATCGAGCGTTGGGCCGGGGTGCGGCCGCGTAGCAAAAGCCGGGCACCGATGCTGGGGGCCCATCCCTTGCATCAGGGTCAATTCATCGCCAACGGGGGTTTCAAGATCGGTTTTGGCATGGCCCCCAAAGTGGCTGATGTCATGGCGGATTTGATCCTTGAAGATCGCGATTCAATTCCCGACGATTTCCGACCCGAGGCATCCCTGTGAGAGAAGCAGCCCATACAGCAATGCAACTCGGGCCGGAGAGCCCAAACATACCAGCAGTCATGAGGCTGATCCGCGATAGCTTCGCCTATATGGAAGGGCGGATCGACCCGCCCTCATCTATGCACCGGCTGTCTGAGATTGAAGTGCGCCGGCAGGCCCAAGAGGCTGAGGTCTGGACGATCGGTGAGCGGCCTGATGCGGTGATGTTTCTGACACCCAAGCCAAAGTGCCTCTACCTGAGCAAGCTCGCCGTCGATACAGACAGGCGCGGTGTAGGGCTGGCCCGGTGCCTTGTGGATATGGCCAAGATACGGGCCAAAGCGTTGGGATTGCCCGTTTTGGAACTACAAACGCGCATCGAACTTGTTGAAAATCACGCCGCATTTGCCCGCATGGGTTTTAGAAAAACCGCTGAAAGCGCCCATCCCGGTTATGACCGGGCGACCTTCATCACGATGCAAAGGCGACTAGACTGAAGCAACGGCCTGCATGCACTGCCGCCCGTCTGGACCACGCACCCACAAATCCTGCTCTCTGCGGCACAGCGTAGCGGTTTCGAAATGCATCAACGGCGAAGAGGCGCGGAATGAGAACCGGGTCAGCTTTCCCACCAACTCTTCGGCAAACAGCATCAAAAGTTGCGCCAGCAAAGGGCCGTGTACGACCAGCCCGGCATAGCCTTCAACATCTCGCGCATAGTCCAGATCATAGTGGATGCGGTGACCATTGAGCGTCAAAGCCGAATACCGAAACAGCAGAGTTGAATCGAACCCAACATCGCGTTGGTCTGTTTCATCCGTTCTGGCGGTGGGTGACAGCGGTTCAACCGTCGATGCCACGGGATCTTCGCGATAGACAAGGTCCTGCCATTCGGTCAGGCAATGCGCGCCCTCTTGCCAGATCTCATGCCGCAAAGTCACGAAACCAAGTGGCCCGGACCGTCCGGTCTTGGAGTTTTTGGTTTCCAGCGCTGACCTGCGTTCTGCCTCAACGCCTGCGCGCAGAGGTGCATGAAACTCAAGGCGACCACCAGCCCACATTCGACGTGGCAGCCCCATATCGGGGATCAAACCAAGGCCAACCTTAGGGTGCCCATCGCGCCCCAGTTCGGCAGGTGCGCGTGATGCCCAGAAGTACAGTTGGTGGAAGAACGGCGGCAGGGATGACCCGTCGGCAATTGTAGGAGCTTGGCCCAGCGCCACCTGAAAGGCAGTAGCGCGAGCCGGATCCATTTCGTCAGACTGGATGTCGTCCACCATGCTGAAAATCTGGGCTTATCTACCGATCTCGGCACGCAGCTTCTGCATCAGCGTGTGCAGCATTTTCTCATACCGGTCCGATGTCAGCTTGCCCTGTTCATCAAATTCGTTGGAACTGTTGGCCAGATGAATTTCCGGCCCCTGCAGGATGCGCGGCTGGAACGGTACCATGTAAGCCCTGAGAACCATTTGCGCCCGTTCCCCACCGGCACGACCCGCCGCAGCCGACATCACCGCAACCGGTTTGCCTGCCCAAGGGTTGCCCTGTGTTCGACTGACCCAATCCAGCGCATTTTTCAAAACACCGGAAGGCCCCTTGTTGTACTCAGGGGTCGAAACGATAATCGCGTCGGCCTGCGCAATCTGATCCGAAAGTGTCTGAACCGCGGCAGGTATGCCTTCGCCTTCTTCCACGTCACCGTCGTAAAGGGGCAGGTTTAAATCTGCTTCGACAAAACTGGCGGGATCAAACAAGCGGGCTGCTTCGCGCAGAAGTTTGCGGTTGGTTGCGCTTTGGCGCAGGGACCCGGAAAGGCCCAGAAGGATCGGATCGGACATCAGGGAAAACTCCGTTTCTTGGTTTTCCAATAGTTAGACCGAGTTCACCCGGTTCCAAACCCCGTTTTTGCACAATCGCTGCGCAACAACAGGGCCGCCCTCAGGCGACCCTGTTCAAACTTTGTGTCGGTGATCAGGCGTTGCCGCTGGGAATGACGACAATCTCGACCCGACGGTTTTGCGATTTACCTTGGGGCGTCAGGTTCGACGCCACCGGATTGTTTTCACCCTGCCCGATGGTGCGAATGCGATTGTAGCCGACACCGTTGGCTTGCAAGATATCGGCCACGGCGTTCGCCCGACGTACCGACAGGCCCTGGTTGTAGCCCGCATCGCCGTCGCTATCGGTATGACCAATGATCTGCACGTTGGAATTCGGGTAGTTGACCAAGTTCTGGCCCACTTTCACCAGATCGGACCGCAGCGCCGGGCGCACGGTCGAGCTGTCGGTGTCAAAGGTGATATCGTTTGGCACGGTAACAATCAGGCGATCGCCCGCGTTTACGATCGTGATTCCGTCATTGGCCAATTGCTGGCGCAGTTCCGCCGCCTGACGGTCCAATTGATTGCCGATCACGCCACCACCTGCGGCACCAATGGCACCACCTGCCAACGCTCCCAAAAGCGGATCCGAGTCGTTTGCAATCGCGCCGACACCTGCCCCGATCAGGCCACCAATCAGCGCGCCTTGTTTGGTGTTCTGATTAGGGTCGTTTTGGACGTTCAGCGTGCCCGGATCGGTACACGCGCCCAGTGCAAGGGCTGAACACAGCCCAATGGACACAACAAACTTGGAAATCGTCATAGTTTCACCTTCTGCTCCGGCACCCGTTATCCGGGCCTGCCTCGTTCGGCGCAGTATAACACAGTGCATACGCGCAGCCTCAAGCAACAAAACAGTGATATCGGCGAATACTCGCCAAGTGCAGTAGGTTAGACAGCATCAACAGGGCGATCCCAGCGGTTTTGCTCCTGCCACAGATCCCGAAGAGATTCACCTTGTCCGCAAAAGCTCTCTTCAACGCTTTCACTCGCCCAGATACGGTCCGTGCGAAAGTGGCGAAATCCATTCCGCAACTCGCACCAACCGGCCAACATAGTGCATTCTATGTGATAGATCAGCGCGACCGGCCGAACAACGCGTATTGTGCGCTCGCCTTCTGAGCTCACATATGTAATCCGCAGTTTTTGTTCGGCCCGAATGGCTTCTCGGAAATTCGCCACCGGCACGCATCCCTTGGCCGGATCGTCAGCCGGTGTTCCCCAAGGGGCGACCTGCAACCAGTTCCTAGGGGCATGCAACGCATCGATCTTACGACATATGCGGCTGGCCGCCTGTTGAAGGTGGCTGTCGCCTGTGCGGGCCAGCATGGACAGGCCAACCCACAGCGCCTCGACCTCTTCGGAGTCGAAATTCAGCGGCGGCAGGTCATAGCCGCGCCGCATCAGATACCCGACACCCGCCTCGCCTTCGATAGGCGTCCGCTGGGCCTGCAATTCCGCAATGTCCCGGTAAACCGTGCGCACCGAGACTTCCAATTTCTCAGCCAGCGCTTCAGCCGTCACCGGTTTGCCTTCCGCACGCAGGATCTGGATGATTTCAAACAATCGGGTCGAGCGGCGCATGTCTTACTCCTTGCGGTCTGCTGACACACTAGCACACCCCCCTGACAGGGTGGTGTCAGGAGTGATGCGCGAAACTTTCTGAGAGCTGAAGAAAGGATCGCAACATGCCTTACCGCGACAACCACGTCATGATGACCTTGAAACTTGGCCGTTGGTCACAGGAACACACCCTGCGCGCGTTCGAGATTGAACGCGAGATTATGTCAGCCCGTCAGAAAACAGCGGTTAAACCCAAAACGCGCACTAAGCGGTTTTCGTTGGGCAACCTGAAGTCCCTTTGGGGCAGCACGGCCTGACGTCAGAATGCAGGCGCGGCCCTGAATTTCATGGACACCCCACCTTCCGGGTGCTTCAGGCGCAATTCTTCGGAATGCAGCATCAGACGCGGGAAGTCACGGGCCGCACCTTCGGCATAGAATGGATCGCCCAGAATCGGGTGCCCCAATGCCAACATATGAACCCGCAACTGATGCGACCTACCTGTCTTGGGAAACAGACGGATGCGGGTGGTGTTGGCTTCATGCTTTGTGACACGCCAGTCCGTGACTGCCGGTTTTCCAGTCTCGTGACAGACCATCTGACGCGGACGATTGGGCCAATCCACAATCAAAGGCAGATTCACCGTGCCGGTTTTGGGCTCGACCATCCCCCAGACGCGCGCGACATAGGTCTTCCGGGTCTGGCGCTTTTCGAATTGCAGGCCGAGGTGACGTTGCGCATGTGGCGTCTGGGCAAAGACCATCACGCCGGATGTATCCCGATCCAACCTGTGCACCAGCAATGCCTGCGGAAACGATGCCTGAACCCGTGCCAGCAGGCAATCCGCCAGATGCTCTCCGCGCCCCGGCACTGACAACAGGCCCGGTGGTTTGTTCATCACAATCAACTGGGCATCTTCATGCAACACGTCCAGCGGTGTTTGTGGGGGATCATAGGTTTCGCTCATGCGCGCCTGCCTATCGCAGCCCGCAACCTCTCGCAACGTCGTCCTTGCCTGCAGGCCGACCTTAGGCAACTCTCGCACCAGCAAAAAAGGAGAGGCCATGCACCCGACCATCGAACGACTGCAAGAGGTCGTTGCCAAAGGCGACGAATCCCAGATTTCAGAGCTTCTGGCAGAAGATGTCCGGTTCATGCCGCCGACCTATTACAGCACCTGGACGGGCCGCGCGCCAGTGGCGGCCGTGTTGGGCCATGTTGGACAGGTTTTCTCGGATTTCAGCTATCGTCGGATTATGGGTAACGGCAAGGACTGGGCGCTGGAGTTTCAGTGCAAGGTCGGTGATCTAGACGCGGTTGGTGCAGATCTGATCACGTTGAACGACGACGGCCTGGTGCAGACCTTTGAGGTTGTCATGCGTCCCTACAAAACCATCGGTGCCCTGCGTGAGGCGATGATGGCGCGGGTGATGACCGATGTCCGGTTCCTGGAATTCAAAAACGCCCTAAGCTGATCATGCCCGGTCGAATTGCCGCTGATCAGATTCTACGATTGCCACTGTTGCCCGTGCTTGCCGCGCAAGGCCTGTCCGTGCGGCGCAAAGCACAGTTGCTGCCGGAACCAACAGGCCCAAGGCAGGGGCGCGCAGGGCGTGGACCTCGTCTGCGTTTGTTGATCGCGGGCGACAGTTCGGCAGCCGGGGTTGGCGCGGGGACACAGGCGCAGGCCCTGTCGGGGCATTTGGTGGGACAACTGGCCAAACACCATTCGGTCGAATGGCGCCTTGAGGCCACGACCGGCCATACCACCCAAGACACGATTGAACGCCTGCAGTCGCTTCACGACCCGTTCGATGTCGTGGTGACCGCGCTTGGCGTGAACGATGTGACCCGCGCAGTAACGCGTAAGCAGTTCATCGAACGGCAAACGCGGCTCGTAAATGTCCTGACTGGCATTTTGGGCGCGCGCAGGGTTGTCGTTACAGCTGTGCCGCAGATGGGTCGGTTTCCCGCCTTACCGCAGCCGTTGGCCTGGGTTCTGGGGCGTCAGGCCGCGCGGTTGGATCAAGGACTGCAGCAGATCGCTGACACCTACCCGCAAGTTCGGCATCTGACGCTCGATCTGCCGGATGACCCGGCACTGGTTGCCCCTGACGGGTATCACCCCAGCCCAAAAACCTATGCGCTCTGGGCTGAAGAGGCGGCGCGCCTGCTGCTTCAGGTCTGAGCCCGGGCTTGCCGGATCATCGGGATTGAGTAGACCACAAGCGCCGACCAAATCAGTGGGAATGCAATCATGCGACCCCGGTCAATTTGCTCGCCAAACACGGCGACTGCGGTAATGAAAATCATTGTTGGTGCTATATATTGCAGGATGCCCATTGTGGACAGGCGCACCAGCTTTGCCCCATTTGCGTACACCAGCAACGGAACCGCGGTTACGATACCCGCGCCCGCTAGAAGCATGGTGTCCATCCTGACCACCCCAAAATGACCAGTGCCTTGCGCACCTAACCATGTCACATAGGCCAATGCCGGGATCAGAAGGATCAGAACTTCTAACAAAAAACCTTGGTTGGGACCTATGGGAAGCGAGCGTTTGAAAAACGCATAGAACCCCCAGCTAAACATCAGGCCAAGCGCGACCCACGGCAATCGCCCGGCCTCAAGCACCAGCACCAGAACGCCAAGTGCCGCCAAGCCAACAGCCACCAATTGTGTGCGATTCAATGGCTCGCGCAGCAGGATCGCACCTAGCGCGATACTGAACAGCGGATTGATATAGTACCCTAGTGCTGCGTCCAGCGCGTGCCCTGACGTGATCGCCCAGACATAAATCGCCCAATTCACGGAAATCAACATGGCCGTCAACGCGGCCATGCCCAGCATCCCCGGGTTCCTGATCGCAGCTTTGACATCCCCTGTGCGGCCAAGGGCGACCAACAGCAATCCCGCGATAGGAACCGACCAGAGGATGCGATGGGCCACGACCTCAACCGGTCCGATATGTTCCATCGCCTTCATGTAGATCGGCAGAAAACCCCAAAGCACGTAAGCGGTTACAGCCAGGAGTAAGCCCTTTGGCGTATCCTCGTTCTGAGGCTGTTTGGGCGTATTGGCCATTGCGCGTCTCCGGTTGATACCAAAGACCTTTACGGCAGATCATCTCCTGTTGGGAACTGTGAAATCCGTGAAGTCGGGCATCAAGAAATGTGATGGGTCCTTGGCAGACCAGCACATGACAGTGGAAACGAGGCGCATATGCGCCTCGACCAGTTCGTCATCGCGTTGGGTTAGACCTTCACGCGTTCTGATTTCGGATCATACATCGGCTTCAGCGACGCTTCGGCTTTGACCTTCACGCCGCAGACATCGATCTCGTAGGTTGACGCCAACACATCAGCAGCTTTTTCGCCCTCACAATGCACATAGCCAAGGCCAATCGCACCGCCCAGAGTATGGCCGTAATTGCCCGAGCTGAGGTAACCCACATATTCGCCGTCCCGCACGATTGGTTCGTTGTGAAACAACAGCGGCTCGGCATCGGTCAACTTGAACTGTACCAAACGGTTCTTGGGCCCACTTTCCTTGCGCGCAATCACGGCCTCACGCCCGATGAAATCACTGCCCTTATCGACTTTGACTGCAAAGCCAAGCCCGGCATCGACCACATGATCCTCGCACGTAATGTCATGGCCAAAATGGCGGAAACCTTTTTCAATCCTGCAACTGTCCATCATATGCATACCACACAGCTTCAGCCCCATGTCCTGGCCTGCCTCGTGCAGCGTTTCAAACACGTGTCCTGCCATGTCGGAGGACATGTAGATTTCCCAACCAAGCTCACCCACATAGGTGACGCGATGCGCGCGGGCCAGGCCCATGCCGATCTCGATCTCTTGCGCAGTGCCAAACGGGTTGGTTGTGTTCGAAAAATCAGCGGGCGAGACTTTTTCCAGCAGCGCCCGCGCATTGGGACCCATAACAGCCAGAACACCTTCACCTGCGGTGACATCAGTGATGACCACGTTAAAGTTTCGGGCGTGGCGCATCATCCAGGTCTGGTCCGCCAATCGGGTCGCCGCTGGGGTGACAACCAAATAAGACGTTTCGGCCAGACGGGTCACCGTCACATCCGCCTCAATCCCTCCTGTTCTATTGAGGAACTGGGTGTAGACGATCTTGTCCTTGGCCACCGAATAATCGCCGCCACCGATGTAGTTCATGAACGCCTCGGCATCAGGTCCTTCAACGCGGATCTTGCCGAACGAAGACATGTCATACATGCCCACGTTTTCACGCACCGCGCGGTGCTCGGCCGCCGAATTCTCGAACCAGTTCTGACGCTTCCAGCTGTATTTGTACTCACGCTCCTGGCCCTCATCGGCGAACCAGTTTGCGCGTTCCCAACCGGCCAACTCGCCCATCACCGCGCCTTGTTCCTTCAACTGGTGATGGAATGGGGTCCGACGTACGCCGCGCGCGGTGGCTTTCTGGCGATACGGGTAGTGATCGGCATACAATAGGCCCAGCGTCTCCTTCGAGCGTTCGAACAAATACTGCTTGTTGCCCTGGAACGGCTGCATTCGGCTGACGTCCACATCGCCCAGATCGAAAGGTTTCTCGCCGAAATCCATCCACTCGGCCAGTGCCATACCTGCGCCACCGGCGGATTGAATACCGATCGAATTAAAGCCCGCAGCGACCCAGACATTATCCATCTCGGGCGCCAGCCCCAAATGATAGGCATCGTCCGGCGTGAATGATTCCGGGCCATTGAAGAAGGTATGAATACCCGCCTCGGCCAATATCGGCATCCGGGTACAGGCGGCTTCAAGGATCGGCTCGAAATGATCGAAATCTTCGGGCAATTGATCAAACTCGAAACTGTCGGGAATGCCGTTCATCGCCCAGGGCTTGGCGTTGGGTTCAAACGCGCCCAGCAGGATTTTTCCCGCGTCTTCCTTGTAGTAGGCGCATTCGTCCGGCACGCGCAGCACGGGCAGCTGAGTCAGCCCATCGATCCCTTCGGTCACAATGTAGAAGTGCTCGCACGCGTGAAGCGGAACGTTGACCCCGGCCATGCGACCCACCTCGTGGCCCCACATTCCGGCGCAGTTGACCACCATATCACACTCGATGTGGCCCGAAGCACTGCCATCATCCGCGACCCAATCCACGCCAGTGACGTTGCGGCCATCTTTGACAATGTCAGCGACCTTCACACGTTCCTTGACGATCCCGCCCCGCTGCCGCGCGCCCTTCGCCAGGGCCAGCGCGATATTGGCCGGATCGCCCTGCCCGTCCAACGGCAAGTAGACAGCGCCTTTCACATCTTCCAGATTCAAATGCGGATACAGCTCGCCCACACGCGCGTTGGAAATCTCTTCAACCTCGACACCAAAAGCGCGGGCCATCGCGGCCTGACGATAGATTTCTTCCTTACGCTCTTCGGTCAGGGCAACGGTGATCGACCCGCACCGTTTAAAGCCCGTGGCCACGCCCGTCTCTTCCTCGAGCGCGCCATAGAGTTCCTGACTGTATTTCGCCAGTTTGGTCATGTTCGCCGTCGCCCTCAGCTGGGCGATCAGACCCGCAGCGTGCCAGGTTGTACCGCTGGTCAGTTGCTTGCGTTCCAGCAACACAACATCCGTCCAACCTTTTTTAGTCAGATGGTAGGCGACTGAGCATCCGATGACGCCGCCACCAATGATGACCACACGGGCCTTGTTGGGAAGATCAACCATTCTGACGACTCCGCTTTGTCAGGTTTCGTCCTGAATGACACGAAAGATCGACAGAAAACCTATCAAAAACGTCAGCGTGTCGGCGAAAATCACCTTTGAGACGCTTGTCGTTTTTCCCGCCTCATCACAAACGGTGTGATGCCAAAAACGCTTTTGTAGACCGAAGAGAATCCGTTGGGGAAACCACAGGCCAACCCAATTTCCCGCACACTCATCGTCGTGTTCAACAGCAGGTTGTTAGCTTTGGCCAACCGCATTTCCCGATAGAATCCATTCGGGGTCGTGCCGAAGAAGGATTTGAATTTACGCTCTAGTGATCGGTTCGACAGGTGCAGATCCTTGACGATCTGGTGGATTGGCACGGGATCTTCGATATTCGCCTGCATCAGCTTGATACACTGATCCAGCTTCGCATCTCCGGTAGCGGTTGTTTTCGCGCCAGAAAACGGCTGCATGGATGAGAAATCTCGGATGTTCTCGTGCAGCATGATATCGGCAACCGTCATCTTTGCAGGCCCTGAAATATGCCGACCGATCACCGCCAAGGCGATGTCAGCCGTCGCGCCCATGCC
This sequence comes from Ruegeria sp. EL01, assembly GCF_900313035.1. GTDB lineage: Bacteria > Pseudomonadota > Alphaproteobacteria > Rhodobacterales > Rhodobacteraceae > Ruegeria. The sequence goes on from NZ_OMPS01000038.1 coordinate 22,705, forward strand.
CGCGCAGGTCACAACGCCACCCTGTTCGGTGGCAATTGATAGCTTTGCCTCGAAGCCCGCCCCACGCTCACGAAGGAAAAAGGCATTTTCCCAATGCGTTGCCAGGTCGGCAGTACCTTGTTCGTCGATATATCGGCTGGCGGCTTCTGCCAGCAGAAAAACCTGGGCACCGCGATAGGTATAATCTGAAACGATCCGCCCCAGCGACAGATCAGATTGATCAGGGTCCGAATTGCCGATGACAAACAGGTAATCGGCCTTTGGCTGCGATGGCACGCATTCGGTTGAAACCGTGGCATCGCTGCTGCTGGCGACCGGACCACCGCGCAGGGATCGGTACGTGTACCTAAACGGAGGCGCAGCGCAAACACGGTTGGCAAGACGCAAGACATCCACCAGCGAGGCCACTTCCAGCAAAACAAAACCTGGTGCCACTAGAACGTCGAAGCTCCAGGTTTCCTGAGGTTGCTCTGAACCAGCGGGAGGTGCTTGGGCTGCCATGCGCCGTCCTCAGACGATCCGATGCCCGGCCAATCGAAGCTTTTTGGACAAAACCTCGATGTGATCGGGACCAATCTCACAACACCCGCCGACAATGGTCGCCCCTTGCGCGATCCAGTTCATGACATGTTCTGCGTATGGCTCCGGGCCAAGATCCTGACGCTGATCCAAACTGTCGACGGTGGGTGCATCTTCCAGAAATCCCGACGAGATATGTGTGAACCCGTTGGCGTAGGCACCATACGGCAATCCCATCCCTGCGAGGATCTGCAAGGCAGCCGGAATCGCCTCGGGCCGCGAACAATTTATCAGCAAAGCGTCAGGCCGGTATCGCGCAACGAGTGGCGCGATGTCGCCCAGCGCCTCGCCCGAACGCAAACATGTGCCGTCTTCATCCATGACCGACAGGGCCAGCCAAACTGGCTTTGCGCAATTTGCCGTGCCTCGCAAGGCACCTTCGGCTTCAAGCACTGAAGACACGGTTTCGATCAAAAACAGATCGACTCCATCCTCCATCAACCTGACCAATTCGGCGAACTTTTCGGCGGCATCCTTGGGATCGGGTTTCAGGTCCGGTCGATAAGACGCCAGCAAAGGCCCAAGTGCCCCGGCAATGCGGGCATGCGTGTCCGGACGTGCTGCCCGAGCTTGGGACACGGCCGTGTCGATCAACGTCTCTAGCTGATCCTCTAATCCTTCACGCACCAAACGCGACCGGTGGACCGCATAGGTGTTGGTTGTGGCAACTGTCGCGCCACGACGGAAGTATTCGGCATGAACGGCTTGAACCAGTTCGGGATGGTCCATCATAACTTTGGTCGACCAAAGAGGCGTGGGTCTGTCACCGCTGAGCTTGACCAGTTCTTGCCCAACTGAGCCATCCAAAAGAGTAATATCTGCCATCTTACGACTCCTTAAGGGATCAGGACCAGCTTTCCGGGCAACGTTTTGGATTGAAAAACCTCTTGTGCCTTGGCGATGTCCTGCAGGGGGTAGGTGCGCGAAATCAATGGTTTGATCCGCCCTTCATTCATCAACTCTACCAGGCGGCCAAAAACCTCGGGCGACTGATGAGTGCAGCCGTGAATGGTTATGTCGCGCAGGTAGATATCGCGCAGATCTGCCTCGACGATCGGCCCGGCAATGGCACCAGAAACGGCATAGTGACCGCCTGACTTCAGCGCGAGGATCAGGCCAGACCATGCAGCGCCGCCAACCACATCTATCACGACATCGAACATGTCCTTTGGGATGGAAGCGTCGCGTTCGAAAGTCGAAACAGCACCTTGTGATTTGACCACTTCTGCTTTGGCCGCACCGGTCACACCGCAGACGGACGCACCGCGCAAAGCAGCCAGTTGTACCGCCGCCAGTCCAACGCCTCCGGAAGCGCCAGTGATCAAGACCTTGTGCCCGGCGGCGACGCCAGCCCGTGTCAATAGGTTCTCGGCGGTCCCGAACGCGCAGGGAATTGCCGCGATTTCAACGTCAGACAGGGGCGAAGCGGACACATCATAAAGGTCATCCGCCTCAACCAGACAATACTGCGCGAACGCCCCATCAATTTCTGAACCCAGAGCGATAAACCCACGCGAGTTGCCGGGCCGTGGGCGCGGCAGGTTGATTGGGCAGGTCACGCGCTGCCCATGCTCGAAGGAAGTATCTGTTCCAACAGCCTTAACGATACCGCACAGATCACCGCCTTGAATACGCGGGAACTGTAGGGCCCCGCCCCAGCCGCCCGCTTCAACATCCTGATCAACCGCATCTGTTGCGCCGGTCACATCCGACGAATACCAGCCCACCCGCGTATTGATATCAGTGTTGTTTACCCCGGCAGCAGCCACCCGGACCAGCACCTGACCCGGCCCGGGCTGGGGAACGGGAATGTCATCGCGCCATTCCAACGCCTCCGGCCCGCCGTGGCGTGTGAGGTAAACACCAGACATGGTTGCAGAGGGTGCCATCACTCAGCCCTCATCATCGGGATGAGACGGAACTGGGCCCATTGGCACGATATCGTAGCGGACGTTCAGGTCAGCCATCTTTGCCTCATCCGCAAAATCGGCCTTACTCATCTTTGCCAGTTCCGCCAGAAAACCGTCAAACCCCGATGGCTGAAAGATCATCAGCATCTTCGCGGGTGCATGACCGGCTACACGACAGGCATGCGCTATCCCTGGTGGGACATGCATAGTGGTCCCTTTGCTGCATCGGTGCCAGTCTCCGTCGACGTAGAAATCAACTTCACCTTCAAGGAAATAAAACGTCTCGGCATGGGTGTCGTGGCGATGAAGGCCAAGCGCAAAGCTGGCCTTCAGATTGTCTTCCATGAGCGTGTAAGCGCCATCCGTGTCCTGCCCGGACACTTTGACAAACGTATGATCGTTTTCCCAATCATAGTTGGGACCCTCACCGGGTCCCAAAATGGAGTATCGTTTGCTCATGGTGGCCTCCCTGAGAGTCTAAGCGCGCAACCGCTCGTTCTCGGGATCCCAAAGCGGTTGATCCTGCTCTACCACGGCGCGGCACTTCTGACCGTAGATTTCGATCTCCAGTTCAGTGCCTGGATTTGCCAGATCGGCCTTGATCATGCCCAGCGCGATCGATTTGCCAACCCGGTATCCCCAGGCACCTGACGTTGTCTCGCCTACAATCTCGCCATTCTGCCAAATGCATGACATATATGGCGCATCGCAATCGCCTGCATCAACGGTCATGGTGACAAAGGCCTTTTTTACGCCCTGCTGCTTTTCGTTCAGGATCGCTGCCTTGCCGGGGAAGTCTTGCGGTTTGTCGAGTTTGACGAAGCGTTCCAGACCGCCTTCCAGTAGCGAGTAGTCGGTCGACAGGTCACCCTTCCACGCTCGATAGCCTTTTTCTATGCGCAGCGAGTTCAGAGCGTACATGCCAAACGGCCTGGCACCAGCATCAATAATCGCGTCATAGATCGCAGGCATATGATCGTTCAGGGCATGCACCTCCCAGCCCAGCTCACCGGCAAAGGAAACGCGGATCAGGTATGCAGGTTGACCCGCAACAGTGGCGGACTGGTGGGTCAACCACCCCGAAGTCAAATCTGCATCGGTCAGGCTAGACAAGACGTTACGCGAATTCGGACCGGTGACGATCAGCGTATCGCGCGTCGTTGTCACGTCCTCAATAGATACGCTGGCAGGCATTGCGTTCATCAGGATGTCACGGTCGTGCCATTGCGCCGTTGCTGCGGTGATCATCATGAACTCGTCTTCAGCCAGACGGATACAGGACATCTCTGTCAGGATGCGCCCACGATTGTCAGAGACATAGATGAGGTTCATCCGGCCAACCTTTGGCAGACCTCCGGTTGCGAGACCTCGCAAAGCCTCAGCGGCGCCCTCTCCCTTGACCATGAATCGCGAGAAGCCCGGCAAATCCAGAACGCCGCAATGGTCGCGCACAGCCTCGCATTCCTCTTTAATCCGCTGCTCCCACGGACCAGTACGGCCCCAGGTGTGGGTCGCCTCAAGCGAGGTGTTATCGCCGGGTTGCGCGAACCAATTGGCGCGTTCCCAGCCATTATAGGCGCCCATGACACCGCCCCGTTCTTTGATCTTGGCATGTATCGGAGACAGCTTTTTGTCCCGCGCTGCAGGCCATTCGTGGTGGGGAAAATGCATGGCGTATTCGTTGCCGTAAACTTCCATGCCTTTCTGGTTGCAATAGTCCTGATCGGTGTAGTCGGTATACCGGCGCGGATCGACGGCCCACATATCCCATTCAGTGCTGCCATCGATGATCCATTCGGCCAAAACTTTGCCAGCGCCACCGCCCTGCGCGATCCCGAAGGTAAAGGTGTGTGCCTCGAGCGCATTTTGGACACCCGGCATCGGTCCGATCAGCGGCAACCCATCCGGTGCATAGGGGATCGGTCCGTTGATCACGCGGCCTACGCCCGAGGTTGCCATCAACGGCACCCGCTCCATCGCGTCGGTCATGATGTCCTCGATCCGATCCAGATCGTCATTCCACAGTTGGAACGAGAAATCTTCGGGCATCGGATCATCTTCGGTCATCCAATGGCCCTTGCAGTTGGGTTCATAGGGGCCAAGGTTGAAGCCGTTCTTTTCCTGCCGCAAGTAATACGAGATGTCTACGTCACGCAGCAGTGGTAGTTTCTTGCCGCCGTTCTCTTTGGACCATGTTTCGATCTCTGGAACTTCGTCGGTCAACAGGTACTGGTGGCTCATGACCATGGCCGGAACGGTGCGGCCGCCAAAAGCCTTGAACCACTCACCCACACGCTGCGCGTAGTAACCGGCAGCGTTCACGACATAATCGCAATCGATGTCACCCTTGTCCGTATGCACGGTCCAAGATCCATCGTCGCGCTGCGTCACGCCGGTTGCAGGTGTAAAGCGCAGGATCTTCTGCCCGAGATCACGCGCGCCTTTGGCCAGTGCCTGCGTCAGCTGCGCAGGATCGATATCACCATCGGTTGGATCATATAGGACACCTTCAAGGTCATGCGTCTCGAGGAACGGATAACGTTCTTTCGCTTCCTCCGGGGTCCACATCTCCATAGGGATACCCTGATAGCGGCCCATAGACAAAGCGCGCTCAAACTCTTGCACCCGCTCTTTCGAATGCGCCAGACGGATCGAGCCGGTCTGATGGTAATTCATAGGGTAGTCGACTTCTTCGCCCAAACGCGCATACAGCTCGGTCGAATAGCGCTGCATGTTCATGATCGCCCAAGAGGTCGAGAAGGTCGGCACGTTGCCCGCCGCGTGCCAAGTCGAGCCTGCGGTCAATTCGTTCTTTTCAAGCAGAACACAATCGGTCCAGCCTTTCTTTGCCAAATGGTAGAGCGAGGAGGTCCCCACCACACCACCACCGATGATGACCACGCGGGCTTTCGTCGGAAAATCACTCATGCGTTTAGTTCCCTGTTACTGTGCCTCTTGAGGCAGGTCGTCTTTGATGTCGTAGTAATCGCCCTTGTCGGCTACAAAGATGTGCCGGGCGAGTTTCAGGCCGGTAGGTTCGTCCAGCGCGCCCATGGAAATTGAAATCGTATCTTCATCATTGCGCTGCCAGAACAGGAACGATCCGCAGGCCTCGCAGAACCCACGGCGCGCGATATCTGAGGCGCGGAACCAACTCAGCGTTTCGTCCGAAGAAAAGCTGAGATTGTCCTGATGGGTACCGGTCGAGGCCCAGACGTGGCCCGATTGTTTGCGGCATTGGCCGCAATGGCACGCCGATGGTGCGGAAAGATCGCCGTCAATTACAAACGCAACCGAACCGCAGAGGCATGAGCCTGAATGCATGTGATTACCCCTTTGAAATGGGTGCGTTGCTGGTCCCCAGCAACACACCGTAGATGATGAAACAGGCCGCCATCGCCCGACGCACCCAGGTATTGAACACCGCCCCTAGCGCTGCTTTGCCCATCATAGCGCCCAATACCGTGAACCCTGTGTAGCTGAGCGTCGTGATCACCAGCGCGGTCGGCATGATCACAACCATCTGTTCCCAGATCGGCACGTCTGGTTGCACAAACTGGGAAAATGCCGCCAGGTATCCGGCAACGCTTTTGGGGTTGATCGTCGCAACCGCCAAGGCGTGCAGATAAACCTGCCGCGAGGGGCGCTCCGAGGCGGGTGCCGGTTTTCCAGCGTTCATCCAGCCACGAAGACCCAACCAGATGAGAAACCCGGCCCCAACAAGTTTTGCAACGAAGAATCCGGTTGGTGACGCCGCGATCAGGGCTGTCACACCCAGCGCGGAAAGGATCAGGAATGCACTGGCCTGTGTCAGGATCGCCAGCACACCCAGCATCGCCTTGGAAAGCGGCAAGCTCATCCCGTTCGAGATACAGTTGACCGCATTCGGCCCCGGTGTGGTGACGAACACCACCCAGAATAGCGCGAATATGGTCCAGGCCTCGAAGCTCATCAGTACACCGGCGGGGCAATGACCCAGATGGCCACAGCTGGAGAGAAGAATGGGTTCGACCATTGGTAGGGTTCGTGTCGGATCCGAAAGCTGTCACCGGGCCCAACGGTGAATTTACGCTCTCCAATATTAAGATCCAGATTGCCCGAGATCATGTATCCCACTTCCTGCGTCGGCCGATTTGCTGGGGTCTGCATGCGAGAGTTCGGTTCAAAGGTGGAATACACCATCTCAAAGTCATCGGTCAGATCGGGTGAGAGCAATTCTTCGATCAAGCCTTCCTCATTTGACCCCATTGGCCGGCGTGACCCTGCCCGGACGATGTATCCTTGCTCATCCGCAGGCGCGGCAGAATGCGCAAACAACATCGACATCGGCACGCCCAGACACTCAGCGATCAGCCGCAGGTCCGAGATCGAAGGTTCGGACATGTCACGCTCGACCTGGCTGAGCCAACCAACCGACCGGTCCAACCGCGCTGCGATCTCGGTCAGGGTCAACCCACGTGCCTTGCGCAAGGCGCGCAGATCCGCTCCGAGTGTGGCGCTGGTTGAGGCCTGGCTGTTCACTGACCGCTCCGAATCTCATGAAATTTTCTATCTGTTTTTCACGATGAGGCAAAACCGTGAAATTTCAAAGCACTTTTTCATTTGCAGCGTGTCATCCAGACGTTTAATCGTCTGGCATGTGGATTTCGGTAATTTATCTTTGGACGATTAATGTCCTGACCTTGCTGGCTTTTGGATGGGACAAGGCGCGCTCAAGACGACGCAGGCGCAGGGTTCCTGAGCGCAGACTGCTCTGGCTGGCCGCGCTTGGAGGCAGCCCCGCAGCCCTTCTGGGTCGCTGGATGTTCCAGCACAAAACCCGCAAGCGCGGATTCACGATGTGGGTGCTGGGGATTTTTGCCCTTCAAGCAGCCATGATCTACGTGTTCGTCGTGAGTTTTCCAGCGAAATAGGTATGATCAGGCGCAAAGCACTATAGGTTTTAGACCTGTCGGGCGAAAACTGAAGACAGAATACTGTCCAGCGCGCTTGCATCTATCTCGTCAAAAGCATCTGGCTGATCGCTATCGATATCAAACACCGCGACAACCTCGCCAGTCGCGTTCCGGACCGGTAGAACCAGCTCGGACCGGGTCGAGGATGCACAGGCAATGTGGCCCGGAAAGGCATCGACGTCGGCAACAAGCTGCACTTCACCCGTGCGGGCGGCCGCCCCGCACACGCCGCGATCAAACGGGATCACAAGGCAGCCGTGACCGCCTTGATAGGGGCCTATTTTCAATAGACCGGGTTCGGTGACGCGATAAAATCCGGTCCAATCGAACCGCGCGTCGGAATGGTGCACCTCACAGGCAATCGTCGCCATCAGCGCGACATCGTCCGTTTCGCCCTCGGTCAGGGCAGCGATGGTATTGGCAAGCGTGTCATAGTCGATCGTCATGTGTGCACCTGTTTCGCTGAGGGGCCGGGCACTGCCCTTTTCCTGAGCCGCACGGTCAAGTCTCCCCGAACTATTGCGAAACAGGGAAAGGGTCAAACGCGTTCAATGGCGATGGCTGTACCTTCCCCACCACCAATACAAATCGCGGCGACGCCCCGCTTGAGGTTGCGTTTTTCCAGCGCATTCAAAAGCGTCACCATGATCCGGGCACCGGATGCGCCGATTGGATGCCCCAATGCGCAGGCACCGCCGTTCACGTTGACCTTATCCCTTGGCAGGCCCATTTCATGCATGAAGGCCATTGGAACGACCGCAAAAGCCTCGTTGACTTCCCACAGATCAACATCCTCTTTCGTCCATCCAATGCGGTCCAGCAGCTTTTGCACTGCAGGAACCGGAGCAGTGGTGAACAGGCCCGGGGCCTGCGCATGGCTGGCGTGTCCCAGAATGCGGGCGCGGACGTTCAAACCTTGAGCTTCGGCTACCTCCGCGGAGGCCAAAACAAGCGCAGCGGCCCCGTCTGAGATGGAGGAAGAATTGGCGGCTGTAACCGTTCCATCTTTCCGGAAGGCCGGTTTAAGGGTCGGTATTTTCTCGGGCCGCGCGGATTTGGGCTGTTCATCAATCTCTTGCGTTAGGTCACCTTTTCGAGTTCGCACGACAAAGGGTGTAATTTCACCTTCGAACGCACCACTGTCTTGCGCGGCCAATGCGTTTGACAGCGATTGCAGGGCGTATTCGTCCTGTGCTTCGCGCGTGAACTGATAGGCTTCTGCGCAGTCCTCGGCAAACGTGCCCATCAGGCGACCCTTGTCATAGGCGTCCTCCAGCCCGTCGAGAAACATGTGATCAACCACCTGACCATGGCCAATACGTGCTCCGCCACGCATCTTCGGCAGCAGGTATGGCGCGTTTGTCATGCTCTCCATCCCGCCCGCGATCATCGTGTTGGTATGGCCCAACGCGATCTGATCAAAGGCAATCATCGCCGCCTTCATGCCCGAACCGCACATCTTATTGAGCGTGGTGGCTGGAACCTCGTCGCCCAGACCTGCCGCAAAACCGGCCTGACGCGCAGGCGCTTGACCCTGACCTGCCGGAAGAACGCACCCCATCAACATTTCATCAACTGTCCGGGCACCGGACTGCTGCAAGGCCGCATTGGCGGCGCTGCCGCCAAGCTCAGCCGCAGTGACGCCATCAAAGACACCCTGAAACCCGCCCATTGGTGTACGGGCGGCCCCTGCTATCACGACTTCTTTCATCCCGGTATTCCTTCTGTTGTCGCCTCTTGAATACCGAATGGTAAGATTTGCCGTCTAGCGTATTTCTACGACGCAATTTCAGTTTGGAGGGCAGTCGAACATGGGGCTGACCAGCACAACCACTGGCGTGACACAGATTATCACGGTTCATTCCGACCGGATCGACGCCGCAATGGCCATACAGTTCAAAGAAGACATGCGCCGCGAAACCGATTCGGGGACAGACCGCGTTGTTCTCGATCTCGCAGGCGTGGAGTTTATCGATTCCAGTGGCCTTGGCGCGATTGTCGCGTCAATGAAGCAGCTGGGGGATAATAGAAAACTGGATTTGGCAGGACCTCAGCCGGTCGTCGAAAAAGTATTCAGACTGACGCGCATGGACACAGTGTTCCGGTTGTTCGCAACATTGGACGACGCATTGTCAGCCACCGCTGACTGACCCCTAGCAGGAGTGGACGGGCGTGAATCCAATTTCTAACAAGACCTGCCTGGAGCTGAGCTTTCCCGCAACGGAAACCGAGGCCAGTGCCGGGATTGAACAGCTTAGTACCGGATTGTCCGATCAGGGCTTACCTGTGAAGAAATCGGATGAGGTGAAGATCGCACTGGCCGAAGCAATCAACAATGTCGTCGAACATGCTTATGCTGGCATCGCACCGGCCAAAGTACAGGTCACATGCCGGTTGGACCGGGATCGACTGGATATTCTGATCTCGGACACAGGCAATCCACTGCCGGGATTGCATCCCCCCGATGGAGCGCCAGCCTCCGTTGATACGACCCTGCAGGATCTGCCGGAAGGCGGGTTTGGATGGTACCTCATTCATGAATTGACCAGTGATATCCGATACGAGCGTCGCAAAGGATGCAACCGATTGTCCTTGCGGTTTGACTTCGCAGAACTCAGTTAGCTTGGTGCAGGCAGTCACAATAAGGCCATTTTCGAACCATTGTAGCGCCTCAAACAACCTTCATGACTCCTCTTGTAGCTCAAATAGCTTCCCTCGGCGCCACGAATCACAGCCCCCACCCAGTGAACGGCGCCGAGGAACTTCTCCCTTGAAATAGCTGGACAAAACATGGCCGCGATATACCTTCGCCACGTCAATGCGAAGGGAATGCACCATGCGTGATTTGCACAAACCAGGTCGGTCAGAGGTTTTGGCAACCGAAGGGATGTGCGCCACATCGCACCCGCTGGCCGCAAAAGTGGCAATCGATGTTCTCGGCCAGGGTGGTAATGCGATGGATGCTGCGATTGCCGGTGCTGTCCTGCTTGGAATTTGTGAACCACAAATGACCGGTTTGGGCGGAGATTGCTTCGTTCTCTTCAATCGGGCGGGCGAAAGCGACATACGCGGCCTGAATGGGTCGGGTCGCGCGCCCAAACATGCTGTGGCACAGCACTTGCGGGACAAAGATCTTGCCTCCGTTCCTTTGAGCAGCGCGGACGCCGTCAATATTCCCGGTGCAGTGGACGCCTTTTGTCACCTTGCAGAGACTGAGGGGCGCCTGGGGCTGGAAGCCCTTTTGCATCCAGCAATTCACTATGCGGAACAGGGCGTGCCAGTTGCCCCCAGAGTGGCGTTTGACTGGCAGATTGGTGCCCCGACGCTGCAGGGCACAGCCAGAGAACACTATTTGATCAATGGAAAAGCACCAGAAACAGGACAGATTTTTCGCGCATCAGGACAGGCAGAAGTGTTACGCCAGATCGCCCGCCACGGGCGCGATGCCTTCTATTCGGGCGAGATCGCGCAAGACATGATCGCAGTCTTGGCTTCAATGGGCGGCGTTCATACGACCGAGGATTTTTGGAACACCAGATGCTCGGTCGCAGACCCCATAAGCGGAGACTACAAAGGCATCGAACTTGTAGAGCATCCGCCCAACGGACAAGGCGCAACGGCTATTCTGTTGCTTAACATTCTCAAGCATTTCGATCTGCAAAACATGGATCCGTTTGGCCCGGAGCGGGTGCATATCGAGGCTGAGGCCACGAAATTGGCCTATGACGCACGAAATCGTTTCATCGCTGATCCGGATCACACCGATATGTCGGAGCGGTTCCTGGACAAAAAGACGGCAGATAAGCTTGCCGCCCTGATCGATCCAAAACGCGCGATGCCCGCACCGGCACCGCTGACCGAAGCGATCCATAAGGACACTGTTTACATTACTGTTGTAGACCGTGATCGGATGGCCGTGTCCTTGATCTATTCTATATTCCACAGCTTTGGCTCGGGCATTGCGTCCGAAAAATACGGAATCCTTCTGCAGAACCGGGGGGCTGGATTTACCTTGCAGCCGGGTCATCCCAATGAATTTGGTGGTGGGAAACGTCCAATGCATACGATTATCCCAGGTATGCTTCGCCAAAACGACCGGGTGATGATGCCATTTGGAGTTATGGGCGGAGCCTATCAGCCAACCGGACATGCGCGTTTTCTGTCCAACCTTACCGATTTCGGCCTTGATCTGCAGGAGAGCATTGACGCCCCCCGCGCTTTTGCAGACGGACCCGTCCTAAAACTAGAGCGCGGCTATTCGGGCAAGGCATCGAAACAATTGTCAAAAATGGGGCACAATATACAAGAATTGGAAACACCGCTAGGTGGCGCACAGTCAATCCGAATCCGCGAGGATGGAGTTCTGGAAGGTGCGAGTGACCCGCGCAAAGACGGCTGCGCCATCGGTTACTAACGGAAACCGCCTTGAAACGCGATGCACACGGGTTTTAGTTGAGGTGAAAGTGCAGTGGATATCCACCATCTTCAAAGGGCCCGAACATGTTGGGAATATCGGGATGCTCAACAGGCTCGCCAGATTGGTCGGCGATCAGATTTTGTTCTGAAACATAAGCTACATAGAAGGATTGATCGTTCTCGGCCAGCAGATGGTAGAACGGCTGGTCCTTGATCGGCCGACTGTCTTCCGGGATCGCCTCGTACCATTCCTCTGTGTTTGAAAACTCGGGGTCCACGTCAAAAATCACCCCTCGGAAGGGATGTTTTTTGTGGCGAACCACCTGACCCAGGCGGTACTTGGCTTGTGTCTTCAGCATTAATTCTGCCCCCAAAGCAGTTACTACCCCGTTCCGGGTACAAAATCCAATCATTGATCTGCAATTCAGGGAAACAGTCTGTGAACCTCTGACTGACAGTGTGCAAGGACATGGGACTGGTTTTTTGATGACAAGGATTGGTTTTGTCAGGGTGACGTTAGGTCACGTTACCCATCAGCGGTCCGGCCCCGATTTGTAACGAAGGAAATGGCGTCTGCTTTCGTGTCCGCGCCTGACGGATCGGCTGCTTTGGCCATCGTTTTATGACGAATGTGATTCCCTCAGACCACAATCTGCGCTAGAATAAAGAAAAAAGGCACGAGGCACATGAGCAGAATTCTTATCGTACTCTTCGGGGTGCTGCTTTTGGCATCCTGTGGGGGTGGATCACAACGACCGCCCAGCAAACTGAATGATGCATGCAGCATTGCGCGCGAACGTCCGGATTTCATCAAGGCGTTCAAAAGCACGGAACGAAAGTGGGGCGTACCCGTACACGTCCAGATGGCAACAATCTATCAGGAAAGCCGATACCGCCACGATGCGCGCACACCGCATCGTTACGTTTTAGGCGTGATCCCTATGGGCCGGCAAAGCAGCGCCTATGGCTTCAGCCAGGCGCTGGACGGAACCTGGGATGAATATCAACAGGAAACCGGAAAGCGCCGCGCCAAACGGGATCGCATCCGTGATGCATCTGACTTTATCGGTTGGTACATGAACAAGTCATCCGAGCGGAATGGAATTCACCTTGCTGACACCCGCAATCAGTATTTGGCCTATCACGAAGGTCACACCGGTTATGCAAGGGGCAGCTATAACAACAAGTCCTGGTTGCTAAACGTGGCCAATGATGTGGATTCCCGCGCGCAACTGTATCAGGCACAACTGACCAACTGCAGATACTAAGACAGGTCTGACGGGTCAGCGATTGTCTGACCCGCGCCTTTCCTTGCTGGAAAACAAGTCCTGATCCAGGCGACCACCTTCCGCCAGCGGTCCCAACAATACTGTGGTCTGGCTGCCTGCGTTGTCATGGATCACCCATTTGCGAAGCTCGACCGGATCGCCCGTGAACATAAGTTCGATACGACCCGATTCCGGGTTTTTAGGATCTTGAGCCGTCACAACTGTGGCCGTTCCGTCGAAACTATGTCCCACAACCATATTCGCCTGGCCAAGGTCCACGTTCCGCGCCAAAACCAAAGATAGCGGAGTGCGCTTCAGAGGGTACTGTTCGGGCGGCTGGTTCGATTTAGGATCGAATATCTTGACGCTGCCAGACCGAGCGACAACAACCGCACTGCTGGGCGGGTCGTATTCAAACCGCATTTTTCCCGGTCGCTGTAGCCACAGCTTACCGGTACTCAGCGACCCGTCATCATTGACCTGAGTGAATGTTGTCTGAACCGTTTTCAAACCATTCAGATAGTTGGATATCTGCGACAGCGGAAGCTTGTCCGCCGCCCAGGCCGCCGGAGCAGCCAGTGTTAAAGCAAGGGCAAATGCAATCTGTTTCATGACACTCAGATATGCGCTCTGCCCTTGTTATTAAATATCCTATTGCTCGGGGACGAGGATTTCGCGTTTACCAACGTGATTTGCTGATGAAACAACGCCTTCATCCTCCATTTGCTCAACAAGCCGCGCAGCTTTGTTGTAGCCAATGGCAAGTTTCCGCTGAATGTACGACGTCGAACATTTGCGATCCTTGATCACAATCCCCACCGCCTGATCGTACAGGGCATCTTCACCATTGGTGTTGCCGCCGGTGTTTAGGCCCAGAACCGCGTCGATATTATCGGCTTTATCCTCAGACGGACCATCCAAAACGGTATTCACATAATCCGGCGGGCCGAACTGTTTCAGGTGGTTGACGATTTCCTCGACCTCTTCATCGGACACAAACGGGCCGTGACAGCGGGTGATCTTAGCCCCGCCCGCCATATAGAGCATGTCCCCCTGCCCCAGCAGTTGTTCCGCGCCCATTTCACCCAGAATGGTTCGGCTGTCGACTTTCGAGGTCACCTGGAATGAAATCCGGGTTGGGAAGTTCGCCTTGATCGTACCGGTGATCACATCGACCGAGGGGCGTTGCGTGGCCATGATCAGGTGAATACCCGAGGCCCGCGCCATCTGCGCCAGACGCTGGATGCAGGCTTCGATTTCCTTGCCTGCAACCATCATCAGGTCGGCCATCTCGTCGACGATCACGACGATATAGGGCATCGATTCGGGTGCGAACTCTTCGGTCTCAAACGTCGGTTCGCCAGTTTCATCGTCAAACCCGGTCTGGACCGTGCGGCTGAACATCTCGCCCTTGGCTTGCGCGTCCTTTACCCGGCCATTGTAGCCAGCGATGTTACGAACACCCATTTTGGACATCTTGCGATAGCGATCTTCCATTTCGCCCACGACCCATTTCAGGGCCACAACTGCCTTTTTCGGATCAGTCACAACGGGTGACAGCAGGTGCGGGATGCCGTCATAGACCGACAGTTCCAGCATCTTGGGGTCGATCATGATCAGGCGACATTCATCCGGTGTCAGCTTGTACAGCAGCGACAGGATCATCGTGTTGATCGCCACCGACTTACCGGACCCGGTGGTCCCGGCGATCAGAAGGTGAGGCATCTTGGCCAGATTGGCCACTACAGACTCGCCGCCGATATCCTTACCCAAAGCCAGTGGCAGGGCTTGGTTGCCGTCACCAAAGTCTCGGCTGGACAGAATTTCCCGCAACACCACCATTTCGCGGTTTTCGTTTGGCAGTTCGATGCCAATAACCGAGCGCCCGGGCAGGGTCGAAACCCGTGCTGACAGCGCAGACATCGAGCGCGCGATATCGTCAGCCAGACCGATCACGCGACTGGCTTTCAGGCCTGGCGCGGGCTCCAGCTCGTACATGGTGACGACCGGGCCGGGGCGGACGCTGACAATCTCACCTTTGACACCATAGTCATCCAGCACGTTTTCAAGCATGCGCGCATTTTCTTCCAAGGCCTCATCGCTCAGATGGTGGCGCTCAATGGCGGACGGGTTTGACAACAAGCCAAGCGGCGGCAGTTCGAAATCCGAGTGCTTTTCTTCGAATGACAATGTCGGTTGCGCCTCGGCCTGTGCACGGCGCGACGGCGGAGGTGTACGGCGAACCGGCTGCGCCACAACGGGTTTACGCGGTTCTGCGACCGGGATCTTCATAGCAGGGCGCGATTGCATCGCCTGATCGGCCGTATCTTCAAACACGGCTTCGTCCTCAATTTCTGGCTCTGCCTGATACTCGCTCACATAGTCATGCATATCGTCCGGCTGCGATGCATATTCGTCAGCAACAGGGTCTTGCCAATCGACGACCGCGGCACCTGTCATCGGCGGTTCAGGTGGCAAACCTGCTGACGTCAGTGGCGGCTCGGGCGGCAATCCCCCGTTCTGCGGGGCATTCAAGATCAAAGGATCAGGCCCGCGCCCCCTGCCTTTGGTCAGCGGCAGATTCGGATCGGGCTCGGGCGTCACTTCCCCGCTGGCGACTTTGCGATTGCGTACAGCTGCCGAGATTTTGGACTGAATGCGGTCCTCTCCGGGCATATCATCGTAACCCATGACAGGATCCGGGTCGATCAACTCGGGCTCTGGCATTGGATCCGGGCGGCGGATCAGTGAGGGCATTCTGGCCAGAAGACCCGTCTTTACAACGGGTTCCGGATCGAACAATTCGGGCTCATCAAAGATCGGATCGGCATAGGCCAACTCGTCTTCGTAAACTGCGTCGGCCGCTTCCCCGCGGGCGGCTTTGCGATCATCCCACTGCGCCCGACGTTCACGAGCAGCCCGTGCCGTCGCCGAAGCGCCACGACCCAACAGGGTCATCAGCATGTCGTAGGACATAACAAGACCTAACAGAAACGCGCGGAATCCCCGCTGCACATCGGTTCTGATGAAGCCCAGCACAAAGATACCCAATGCGATCATCCCAACCGCCATAACCAGAGACATCAGTTTGACCAGAAAATGAGAGGCGATAGGCAGCAGCGTTAGTAAGGCACCCATCGCAGTATCGCCAAACAGGCCCCCTAACCCATAGCTATGGGTCGCGCGCCATTCGGCGCCGGGTACCAGTGTTGCGGCGTAGACAGAGACTACAGCAATCCAGATCGGGGCAAAGATCAATCGGGCTACGGCACGCTCTTCACCGAAATGCCCGGCAAACCGCACACCCCAGCCAATCAGCACCAACGCAATGCCCCAGCTACCCCAACCAACGATCATGAACAGCGGCGCTGCGATCGAGGCACCAATCCGTCCCATCCAGTTCTGTACCGGTGCGTCTGTCGACACCATCCAGTTCGGATCCTCCGGCGTATAGGACCAGATCATTGCAGCAGCGGCCAACCCCAACAGGATCAGGGCGATCCCAATCAGTTCCTTGCTGCGCCGTTCGATGGCGGCTTGCGTCGTGCTGTCCAACAATGGATCGCGATTGCGCGCGTTGTAAGATGCCATTTTGCCCTCGTACCTCACAAATAGATGCAGTCGCGGAGCTGAATCAGCCCGCGCTGCATCTCTGCTTTTGGGGCCACCATGGCGACCCTGATAAACTGCTCGCCCGGGTTCTGTCCCGGATCACCTTGAGAAAGATATGCACCCGGCAGAACCCGAACCCCGGTTTCCTGCCAAACTTTAAGCGCCGTTTTCTCGCCGTTCTCGACGGGCAACCACAGGAAAAACCCGGCTTCGGCGGGCATGTAACCTTGGACACCTGCAAAAACCGTATCCGCGATGGCGTATTTTTCCTGATAGAGCGCACGGTTTTCCGCTACATGCGCCTCGTCGGCCCAAACTCTGGCGGCGGCAGCTTGAAGCGGGGCGGGCAAAGGGGCACCTGAATAGGCGCGCAACTGTTTGACGCGTTTAATCGTCTCTGGTCCGCCTGCAATCAGACCTGACCGCAAACCGGCCAAATTCGACCTTTTTGACAATGAATTGAACAACGTGATCCGCTCGGGATCCGCTCCCAGCTCTTGCGCGACAGTCAAAACACCAACTGGCGCATCATCGCGGTAGATCTCGGAGTAACACTCATCGGCGAAGATGCGGAAGTCGTATGTTTCAGCCAACCGGATCAATTCGGCCCAATAGTCGCGCGACGCGACTGCGCCCTGCGGGTTCGCGGGCGAGCAGATATAGGCCACGGCGGTGCGGTTCAGCACGTCCTCGGGCAAGCCTGCATAATCCGGCAAATGACCCGTAGCAGCGGTGGCAGGCACAAAATGGGGCTCCGCTCGGACCGAGATCGAGGCGACCATATAGACCTGATAAAATGGGTTCGGGCACAGGATAACCGGTTTTTGACCGTTCTTTTGTTCCGGGCACAGGGCCATCGCGGCATTGTACAACCCTTCGCGCGTTCCGTTCAGGGCCATCACATTGGCGTCCGGGTCCATTGTCACGCCATAGCGGCGATTGATCCAGTCAGTGATGGCGGCGCGCAGTTCGGGTGATCCCTCGTTTGGCGGATATCCCTGGAATCCAGCGGCGTTTTCCATAATCACATCGGTTATCCAAGCCGGAAAATCGTGCTTGGGCTCACCAATGGTCATGTGAATCACGTCGCCCCCCGGTTGATGATGATCCAACAGGGCGCGCAGACGCGGAAATGCATATGCCGGTAGGTTCGAAAACCGCTCGGGGAAATTCATAAGTACTGCCTCAATACCGGGATCATTTTCGCCCCGTTTTTTGTCAGATTACAGATCACACACCCCTTCGTCCAGACAAAGAGGTGCCGAATCAGGGGATTGTGGCATTCAGGTCAGTGCAGATTCGACCGCTGATCCGACCCGCAACAGGGCCTCTTCAGACCCCGGATAGCCCAACATCATAAGGCCGCATCCCGGTGTTCCAGTGGGCAAAGTCAGCGCCGCCAGGCCCATCAGATTGCCAATCCGGGTGTTCCGCAGGGCCAGTAGATTCTCGGTCACGTAATACTCATGATCGCTCATCAAACGGTCCAGATTGGGCGGCAGTATTGGCGCAGTCGGGGCCAAAACGGCGTCAAAACTGGCCGTAGCCGCATCCCAGGCGGTGCGGCAAGCCTTTAGCTTCGACCACGCGGACACGTAATCTGGACCGGAATACATCTTGCCCATGCGAAACCGTTCCAGAATTTCGGGGTACATCGCCTCGGGGTTGGCTTCGATCACGTCACGCCAAAGGCCATAGGCTTCGGTGGTGTACAGGACTCCAGACAGGCCCATCGCCTCGTCCAATTCCGGCACGTCCAAGGGAACGATTTCAGCGCCAGCCTCCCGCAGTCTTTGCAGCGCATCATCATAGGATTTGCGCGGCGCATCACGCAGATCGTCCTTGGCCACATTCTGCAAGTCAGCAAACCGCCGCCCTTTCAGTGTCGCCCCGCGCAGATCTGCCGGTGTTCCGCCTTCCAGAAGCGCCAACATATGTGCGGCGTCCTCAACGGATCGCGCCAAGGGCCCGACGGTGTCAAAGCGCAGGCAGAGCGGTACCGTGCCTTCCAGACTGACCCGCCCAGCGGTGGTTTTTAAACCCACCAAATTGTTCCACGCAGCCGGGATACGCACGGATCCACCCGTATCGGACCCAATGCTACATGCCGCTAAGCCCCAAGCGACAGACGCCGCCGCGCCAGAGGACGACCCCCCTGAGACCGCATCTTCGTCGTCAACACAGGGCGGCGTGCCGGTGACCGGGTTCAGGCCAAGGCCCGAGAAGGCCAACTCGCTCATATGCGTCTTGCCCAGGCAGACAGTCCCCATGGCTGTCGCGTTGCGCAAAACCACTGCGTCTGCGTCGGGCACGCGGCCTTTCAACAAGGCTGATCCTGCCTCGGTTGCCGTACCTGCGGTGTCGAACAAGTCCTTCCAACTGATCGGAACCCCATCCAACAGCGAACGTCGCAAGCCGAGACCTGCCCTGTCTTTCGCGGCGGCAGCCTCGGCCCGCGCCCTGTCATGGGTTACACGCGCATAGATCCGGTCGCGGTGCGGATGTGCATCAATGGCAGTCAGGTAGGTTTCGGTCAGCTCAACCGGATCAATTTGGCCCATGCCGATTCCACGACCCAAATCACACGCCGTCATGGTCAACCAATCCTGCATTTTATCCCTCCGATTTCTTGCTTTTAGGGACGGTAGCGACAGGACCGCACATGGACAATCCCGAAAGGGCGCGCATATTGCAGGGCATGACAAAGGCTTCGGATATCCTGATCGTTGGCGGCGGCTTAAATGGCCCGGCGCTGGCACTGGCATTGGCGCAAACCGGACATTCGGTGACAGTGATAGATTCGCTGGCCGAGACGCTGCGTATGAACGCCACTTTTGATGGACGCGCCTATGCGCTGGCGCTGGCTTCGCAACGCCTTCTGGAAGTGATCGGAATCTGGGAACGGGTCGCAGAGCAGGCGCAACCGATGCTGGAAATCAAGGTGACAGACGGCCATGCAGGCGCTGGCCCGTCGCCATTTTTTATGCATTTCGACCATGCCGAGATCGAAGAAGGCCCGATGGGTTACATGGTCGAAGACCGCCACCTGCGCCGCGCCTTTCTGGACGCGATGACGCAAGAGCAGCGGATCACCCAGCTCAGCGGTAAAACAGTTGTTTCACAAGAGACTGGCACGACAGGCGTAACACTGACACTTGACGACGGGTCGACCGTTTCGGGCCAACTGGTCGTCGGATGTGACGGTCGCCGCAGCGGCACAGCGGCCCGCGCCGGGATCAAACGCAGCGGGTGGGAGTATGGCCAAACCGCCCTTGTTTGCGCCATCGAACACGATCTGCCACATCATGGCGTCGCCCATCAGTTTTTCATGCCCCCCGGCCCGCTGGCGATCCTGCCGCTGACCGGCAACCGCAGCTCGATTGTCTGGAGCGAACGTACGGATACCGCGCAGCACATCAACGCCATGTCCGAGGCGGACTATCTTCAGGTTCTGCGCCCCCGGTTCGGGGATTTCCTGGGTGATATCCGACTACAAGGTGACCGATTCACCTACCCGCTGAACCTGACCATTGCTAATTCCTTTATCTCGGATCATTTGGCTTTGGTCGGGGACGCCGCCCACGGCATGCACCCGATTGCCGGGCAAGGCCTGAACGCGGGCCTGCGCGATGTAGGGGCATTGGCCGAGGTTCTGACTTTGGCAGGGCGGCGTGGGGAAGACATCGCATCAACACTGGTTTTAGAGCGCTATCAAGAGTGGCGCCGGTTCGACACGGCCGCGTTGGCCATGGCGACAGATGTGTTCAACAAGATGTTTTCAAACGACAATCCGATCCTACGGATGGGTCGCGATATCGGCATGGGCCTGGTCGGCTCGCTGCCCGGGCTGCGCCGTAGCTTTGTGCGCGAGGCCGCCGGACTGACCGGTGACCTGCCGAAACTGCTGCAAGGCCGCGCGATTTAATCCAGTTCGCGCGCTTCGTCCACCAACATCACCGGTATTCCATTGCGGACCGGAAACGCCAGACCAGCGGCTTTGGAAACCAGCTCTTGCCGGTCTGCGTCGTAGTGCAGGGTCGTTTGGGTCTTAGGGCAAATCAGCGCCTCAAGCATGTGGCGGTC
Organism: Ruegeria sp. EL01; assembly: GCF_900313035.1. Taxonomy (GTDB): domain Bacteria; phylum Pseudomonadota; class Alphaproteobacteria; order Rhodobacterales; family Rhodobacteraceae; genus Ruegeria. Next base: position 43,528 of record NZ_OMPS01000038.1, read on the forward strand.
AAACGCGTGTTCAGATGCGCTCATTGCAGTGTTTCCTCATTTGAACCGCCACGAAGGGCGAATTCGATCAATGTCACCAAAGTTTCGCGACGTGTGCGCAGACAGGGCGCCTCAAGTAAGGCTTGTTTTTCTTCGGGGTCGAAATCCAGAAGCATCGAAAGCGAATTCACCAATAACTCGTCATCGGCATCTTTCATGGAATCCCAATCCGTTGACAAATCCCGTGATGAGAAGAATCGCTCTAGCAAGGTCAAAAACCGCGTGCGATTGAACTCGTCATCCTTTTCGGTTTTGCCCAGGTCTCGATCAAACCCACCCCATGCGACAGCACACCGCCGATAAGGTGTGAATGCGTCCAGTTCCGAGATCATTCGAAACCGGGAAACCCCGGTGAGCGTGATCAGATATCTGCCATCCTCAGTCTCGGAAAACTGTGTCACACGTCCGGCACATCCGATCTGATGCAGTTTGGTATCGTCGTTCACAGACGGGTTCGGTTGCACCATGCCAATCAGACGTTCCTTAGTCTTCAAAGCATCATCCAGCATCTGCAGGTAGCGCGGCTCGAATATGTGCAGGGGCAAGCGTGACCGGGGCAACAGCAACGCCCCGGGCAGTGGAAAAACGGATATCGTATCCGGCAGGTCGGCAGGATGCATCATGTACCCGAGTGTAGCTCTGAACCGGAATTAGGCAAATATCATCGAGCTGAGTTTGCGGCGTCCGTTCAGAACAATCGGATCATTGGGTCTGAGCGCGTCAAAGATCGTGAACAGCTGCGACTTGGCCGCGCCGTCATTCCATTCGCGATCACGACCGAACAGTTCCAGCAGTTGCCCCACGGCTTCTTCCACATCGCCATTGGCATGCAGTGCCTGCGCCAGATCGAACCGTGCCTGATGATTGTCAGGATCGGCTTCTACCATCACCGTCAAATCAGCCACCGGACCCGCATCCGCAGCCTGTTTGGCCAGCTCAAGCTGCGCGTGGGCCGCTTCGATTTCGGGCGACGTAGAAATCTCGGCCGGGGCGCCATTCAGGATCGCTTCGGCCTGCTCAAGATCACCCGATGCTATATGGGACCGCACTAGCCCCCCATAGGCCCCGGCGTGGTTCGGATCTTCGCCCAGGATGGCGGCAAAGGTCTGCGCTGCATCAACAGCGGCACCTTCGGCCAGCATGTCTTCCGCAGCTGTCACAGCATCGTCCAATTGCCCACCGGGGCTTTCGCCGCCAGCGGCTTCGATCACGCGATCCACGAACGCCTTGATTTCAGATCCCGGCACAGCCCCCTGAAACCCGTCGACGGGCTGACCTTTAGAAAAGGCATAAACGGTCGGAATCGACTGGATACGCAATTGCGAGGCAATTGCCTGAGCCTCGTCGACGTTGATCTTGACCATTTTCACCGCGCCTTTGGCGGCGGTTACGGCTTCTTCCAAAAGTGGACCAAGCGTCTTGCATGGGCCACACCAAGGCGCCCAGAAATCAACGATAACCGGAATATCCTGCGAGGTTTCAACAACGTCGGCCATGAAAGTGGCCTCGGTTCCGTCCTTGATCAGATCACTGGTGTCTGAGCCAGCTGCGGTGTTCAGAAGATCCATGGCAATCACTCTTTCGTTCCAATTTGCGCCCTATATGCAACCGCTGAGCGCGGAAACCAAGGGGTGAGTTTTAAGACCGGATCCGATCAAACGTCAAAGGTCGCAAAAACCGGCGCGTGATCACTGGGCTTTTCCCAGCCGCGCGCGTCACGCAGAACCCTGCTGGAATGGCCGGCATTCGAGATGTCGGGTGTCGCCCAGACATGATCCAATCGCCGCCCTTTGTCCGCGACATCCCAATCGCGCGCACGATAGGACCACCAGCTATAAAGCTGCCCTTCGGGGATATCCTGACGGGTGATATCAACCCAGCCTCCCGCATCCTGGGTTTCTGACAATTGCTCGACCTCGACAGGTGTGTGCGACACGACCTTGAGCAGCTTTTTGTGGGACCAGACATCATCCTCACGCGGGGCGATGTTCAGGTCCCCTACCAGAATTGACTTCTGCGGCTTGTCCGCGTGAAACCAGTCCCGCATTTCAGTCAGATAGTCGAGTTTCTGACCGAATTTCTCGTTCACTTCGCGATCGGGTACATCCCCGCCTGCAGGAACATAGAAATTGTGGATCGTGACCCCATTTTCCAGTCGACCAGCGATATGTCGGGCATGACCCAGACTTGCAAAATCCTTGTCGCCAACATCCTCAATAGGCAAGCGAGACAGAATGGCGACGCCATTATAGCCTTTTTGCCCCCGCGCAATCATATGGCTGTAACCAAGCGCCGAAAACGCTTCGGTTGGGATCTTTTCCACTGGCGACTTACATTCCTGCAGACACAGAATATCCGGCGCTTCTTCCTGTAGCAGTTTCAGCACAATCGGCTCACGCAGACGGACCGAGTTGATGTTCCATGTGGCTATCGTAAAGGGCATGGGGCGGGTTTCCTCTGTCGCGGTTGGCGTAACCTATCGCGGTGTAAGAACAGGTGCTATCGGAAAAAATATTTAGGACGGGTGACCATCAGATTGGGGTGCTTCATCGCAGATTTTGTACCAATCAGGTTTCTCCGAGACAAACTCATGAAACTGAACCTTCAGATGTAATGCCGTATCCAGCGTATTCGCTGCGATTGGGAAACTGTCTTCATCCGACAGGATTTCACCAAGGGACGTTCCGCAGTTTTTGCAGAAACATCTGCCGTATTTGTACGGAGCGTTCGGCCGATACAACACCACCTTGTCCTTACCCTGCACCCATATCAGATCATCCTTTTTCGCAAACACAATCGTGCTGGCCCCTGACTTGCGGCATCGGGAACAGTGACACGTACCCATTACAGACGGTTCGCGCTTTAGTTGAAACCTGACGGTTCCGCAGCAACAACTTCCCTGAATCACTACAAATGTCTCCATCTGGAAAAGAATGAGTGGAACATTACAGGAACACTTACGGTGGGGCAATGTTGGAATGACCCGCAATCTTGCTGATAACAAGCGATAACAGAATAAAAAAAGGCCGGGCCAAAGGCCCGGCAGTCCAACAGGGAGGTGCATGTCATTACCCGGACATGCACGGGTTGGGAGTAATCTAATTATGACTACAGAGTATCACTTTGATCCAAATCAATCTACAGGCGATCATGATACCAAGCGATATCCACCCGATTCTGTGACCAAAAGACGCGCATTTGACGGATCAGGCTCGATTTTCTGGCGCAGCCGGTAGATGTGAGTTTCCAGCGTATGCGTCGTTACGCCAGCGTTGTAGCCCCACACCTCGTGCAGCAGCACGTCCCGCGCCACCACACCATCGGTCGAGCGGTAGAGGAACTTGAGAATATTGGTTTCTTTCTCCGTCAGGCGAATTTTGCGATCATCTTCAGTGATCAACATCTTCATTGCAGGTTTGAACGTATAGGGGCCAAGAACAAAGACAGCGTCTTCGGATTGTTCATGCTGGCGTAGCTGCGCGCGAATACGGGCCAACAAGACCGGAAACTTGAATGGCTTTGAGACATAATCGTTTGCACCTGCATCCAGTCCCAGGATCGTGTCGGCATCACTGTCATGGCCCGTCAGCATTAGAATCGGGCTTTTAACACCCTGTTTGCGCATCAGACGGCAAAGCTCTCGGCCATCCGTGTCCGGCAGACCAACATCCAGGATCACCAGGTCATAGATCGCTTCGCGCGCACGCTCCATTGCGGACTGACCATCATGCGCTTCAAACACATCGAAATCCTCGGTCATCACCAGTTGCTCGCTGAGTGCCTCGCGCAGGTCTTCATCGTCATCCACCAGCAGGATTTTCTTGAGTTGAGCCATTTCCCGGTCCTCCTAAGCCTTTTCCATCACTTGCGCGTGGAATACGCAATCAACAAGCTTTGCTGCAACGGGCTCACGCCCTCGTGTCCAAGGTGGCGGAAATGTTTCACATTTCGTGCCGAAAGCGCTAGGAGAGAGGCTGAACGTTACAGGGTAACATAGATGAGTCTTATCCCAGATATCACCGAACTGCTTGCGCGAGCCCGGGCAGATCTGCGCATGGGCGTACCCGTCGTACTGATGGACGATACCGGGTTTGGCGTGCTTGCTGCCTCGGCAGAAACAATCAGCCCCCAACGTCTGGCCGATCTTCGTGGGCTTTGCGGCGATCCGGTGGTCACAATAACCGGGCGACGGGCGGAAACGCTCAAGGCACGGGCCTATGATGGTGATCTGGCGCGGATTTTGATTCCGGAGGATGCAGATATCGGTTGGGTTCAGGCCGTTGCCGATCCTTCCGATGATCTGAGTTCCCCTATGAAGGGGCCACTGATGACAAAGCGTCAGGGCAATGCCCATTTGCACCGCATTGCCATCGCACTGGCAAAATCTGCACGCCTTCTGCCTGCAGCGATCGTGGTTCAGGTCGAAGACGGAAGAACATTTGCCGCAAGCCACGGCCTGACATGCATCGATCACACCCGCGCTGCCCCTCATCTGGCAGGCCGCAGCGCGCTGCACGAGGTTGTCGCAGCGCGCCTGCCGATGGAAGTATCAGAAGCTGGACGGCTGCATGTTTTCCGCCCCGAGGATGGCGGGGAAGAACATTATGCTGTTGAAATCGGGCGCCCGGACCGGGACAAACCGGTTCTGGCACGATTGCACTCGGCCTGTTTTACCGGTGATCTCATGGGCAGCCTGAAATGTGACTGCGGCCCGCAGCTGCGTGGCGCGTTGGCCCAAATGGGATCAGAAGGCGCAGGTGTCCTGCTCTATCTGAATCAAGAGGGTCGAGGCATTGGTCTGGCAAACAAGATGCGAGCTTATTTCTTGCAAGATCAAGGGTTTGACACGGTCGAAGCCAACCACCGCCTGGGCTTCGAAGATGACGAACGGGACTTTCGCCTCGGCTCGGACATTCTGAAATCGTTGGGCTTCAACTCGGTCCGCTTGCTGACCAACAACCCGGCCAAGATCGCAATGATGGAGCGTACCGGCATCGCTGTGACCGAACGTGTTCCGTTGAAAGTCGGCGAAACCGCCCATAACCGCGCGTATCTGGCGACCAAGGCGGCGAAGTCCGGGCATCTGCTGTGACACCCAATGATTTGGTGCTGACCCCGCGTGGCGTTCGGTTTCGTGGTCAGCTTTTCCCCTGTTCGATCGGCAAGGGCGGGTTGAGTAATTCCAAACGTGAAGGCGACGGAGCGACCCCAACAGGCGCGCACCGCATCACGGGCATGTTGTATCGGCCGGACCGCATCGCCACACCAACCTTCTGGGCACGCGCGATCGGGCCTTGGGATCTATGGTCGGACGATACATCGGATAATAATTACAACCGCTTAGTCTCAGCGCCATATCCGTTCAGCCACGAAAAACTGCGCCGCGCAGACCCGCTTTATGATCTGGTATTCATAACCGATTGGAACTGGCCAAACGCGGTAGCAGGTCGAGGTTCTGCAATATTTTTGCATCAATGGCGGCGACCTGGCTATCCGACCGAAGGATGCGTGGCCTTTCGACGTGAGCATCTGCACTGGATTGCCCGTAAGATTGTACCGGGCACACGACTGATTATCCCTGCGGTTTGACCCGCTCGCCAAAGATGGCGGATCCGACACGCACATGGGTTGCCCCCAATGCGATGGCCTGTTCGAAATCGCTGCTCATCCCCATGGACAGACCTGTCAATCCGTTGCGTGCCGCGATTTTGGCCAGTAACGCAAAATGCAGTGAGGGTTCTTGGTCGACCGGAGGGATGCACATTAGCCCGCGGACCGGCAGGTCCAGCTCTTTGCATTCAGCAACAAACCGATCCGCATCTACAGGTAAAATTCCCGCCTTTTGATCTTCTTCTCCGGTGTTTACCTGAATGAACAGATCCGGGCAGGATCCGATCTCTTGTGCCAATCGGGCCAAAGTCTTTGCCAGTTTGGGACGGTCGACGGAATGAATGGCATTGCACAGTTCCATCGCCTGACGCGCCTTGTTGGTTTGCAAGGGACCAATCAGATGCAGATCAACATCGGAGTACTGCTCTTTGAAAGCGGGCCATTTGCCAACAGCTTCCTGAACCCGGTTTTCACCAAAACAGCGGTGCCCTTGTTCAAGCACGGCTTGAACGCGCTCATTCGGCTGCACCTTGGACACAGCGATCAACGTTACCGACCCAGCAGGCCGTCCAACATTTGATACGGCCTTGGCAATGCGGGCGGTGATCTCTTGCAATGACATGGCGTTCCTCAATCTGCCTTTGGGGCAGAGAAACACTATGTCGGCGCAAAAGAAAAGGGCGGGTCCGAAGACCCGCCCTCAAACCTTGCGGTTCAGATCAACTTAGAAGTTGAACTGGGCACCGAAGTCGGCACGTGTCTGGCTTTCGCCGCCGCCACGCTTCGAGCGACCAACACCACCGCGCAGCGAAGCACCGCCGCCCAGGTCGTAGATGGCACCAATGCCGTACTGCTGGTTGTCGTCGTCCGCCGAACCGTCACCGTAAGCGAAGGTCAGGGTGGTTGCAGCGCCAACATTGTAGGCTGCCGACAGACCGTATGCAGTGCCGTTGCGCGCTGCATTTGAAACATCGTCGTCTGCGACAAACAGAGTACCCGAGAAGTCACCGAATTCTGCACCCAGGGTCAGAACGGTCAGGGTCTGCTTCTCTGCACCACCAACGCCGTCAGTTTGACCATAGGCCAGAGCTGCGGTGATGTTGTTGAAGGTGTAGGTCGCGCTGATGTCCCACTTGTCTTCGCCGCCGGAGTCTTGGTCATACGACGCGCCGAAAGCGAAGTCGTTGATGGCGTACTGGAAGAACACAGCGTTTGCGCCAGCACCGGTCGAAGAGTACGACAGGAAGCTGTAGTCAACGCCAGAGTACTGACCAATGAAGCTTTCCAGGCCAGGCTCGTTACCGTAGTAGTTTGCCAGGTTGTCGAACGAACCCGCTACGTTACCCGCGTCAACACGCAGACCACCGTAGATGACCGAGAAGCGCGCGCCGTTCAGGCCAGCTGCGTTGGCTTCGCCATTGGTGGCATTTTCGTCAGCTTGCAGACGAACACGACCTTCGAAGCGAACGCCGCCGTCGGTTTCTGCGATGCCGTCGATGTTCAGACGGAAGCGAGAAACCAGAATGGTGTCGCTAATGTTAGGGTCTGTCGAACGATCTTCTTGGTAGCCAATACCAAAACGGCCATAACCGCCCAGTTTGACTTCAGCTGCTGCAACGCCTGCGGTCGCGATAAGCGCCGTCGTTGCGAAGAGAACTTTTTTCATCTTGTTTCCCTCGGTTTCAATTAAATAGTTTTTCTACTCGACACATACCTCGGCATATGTCTCAGCACGGACACCGTTTCGCTCTTTTTGCCCCCCGGGCGCAAGCTTGGCCTAATTGCTGTGGCGTCATTCGGGTCAAATTGGTGCAAGGATGCCACAGTCAGTTTTGCCTGCCTTTCCGCACAGTAGGCCGATGTATCAAAAGAATAGGCTTGTTGCAGAAGGGGTCCTTGGCTAGGAGTATCCACCAATAACGCACAATCAGTGAAACAGGACCTGCTTACAATGCGCCTGCCGACAGTTTTGGGTATGATCATGCTGACCGCCACCATTTCGGCATGCGGACAGAATCGAAGCACAACAACGTACAACCCTAACCTCGTCGGGGGAAATTCCGACGAACGTGAATTGAATGATTCTGAACGTTCAACGATCTGGGACATTTTCAATCGCGGCGACGCCGAGCAGACAACCAATGTAAACCGGTATCTGTGGACGGCCTCGCTGGATGTTCTCAGCTTTCTGCCAGTGCAAGAAGTTGATCCGTTTACCGGCGTGATCGTAACAGGTTACGGCAAACCGCCAGGCGGCGGGCGGTCGTATCGGGCCACGGTCCATGTCAGCGATCCGGCGTTGGCTGCGCGGTCTTTGTCGGTTGCGCTTCAGTCCAACGGGGGCGCACCGGTCAGCGCTGCGACAACCCGCGCCATCGAAGACGCCATCCTTTCGCGGGCACGCCAGTTACGCATTGCGGACAACAAGTTCTAGCAACCCGACGAAATTCACAATAAGACCACGCCGGGTTCCTGCCCGGCGTTTTTATTCACGAAGGACCGCATGATGTCGCGTTACTCGGCCACCGAAATCGAAGCAAAATGGCAAGAGGCCTGGGACAAGGCTGGAATCTTTACGGCCAGCCACAAGGCGGACAAGCCAAAGTATTATGTACTTGAGATGTTCCCCTACCCGTCGGGCCGAATCCATATGGGGCACGTACGCAACTACACGATGGGCGACGTGATCGCACGGCACAAGCTGGCAACCGGCCACAACGTGCTGCACCCTATGGGCTGGGATGCCTTTGGAATGCCAGCGGAAAATGCGGCCATGGCCATTGGTGGTCACCCGAAAGACTGGACCTATGGCAATATCGCGGACATGCGCGCGCAGATGAAGCCGCTGGGTCTGTCGATCGATTGGTCCCGCGAATTCGCTACTTGTGATCCTGAATATTATGGTCAGCAGCAGGCTTTGTTCCTGGATATGCTTCAGGCCGGGCTGGTGTATCGCAAGAACGCTGTGGTGAACTGGGATCCAGTCGACATGACGGTTCTGGCCAACGAGCAGGTCGAAGCCGGTCGCGGCTGGCGTTCAGGTGCGTTGGTCGAGCGTCGTGAATTGACGCAGTGGTTCTTCAAGATCTCGGATTATTCCGAAGAATTGCTCGACGCACTGGATACGCTCGAAAACTGGCCCGCCAAAGTGCGCTTGATGCAGGAAAACTGGATCGGCAAGTCTCGCGGCCTGCAATTCTCGTTTGATCGCACCGACGAAGGTGAGCCGATCTCAGTTTATACGACTCGCCCGGACACTTTGCTGGGTGCGTCGTTTGTTGGTATCTCGCCGGATCACCCAATTGCCAAGCAGCTTGAAGCCGAGAACGCTGAAATTGCCGAATTTGTTGGTGAATGCCGCAAGATCGGCACCACCGAGGAAGCTGTCGAGACAGCTGAAAAGCTGGGCTATGACACCGGCATCAGGGTCAAGCACCCGCTGGACCCAAATTGGGAACTGCCGGTTTGGATCGCGAACTTTATCCTCATGGACTATGGCACCGGCGCGATCTTTGCCTGCCCGGCGCATGACCAGCGCGATCTGGATTTCTGCCGCAAGTACGACTTGCCGGTCATCGATACGTTCTTCGCCTTGGACAACGATACGCCTGTCGACAAGATCGCGTTTGTGCCACCCAAGACAGAAAAAGTCCGCTGGGCGAACCATTTCGCTGGTTTGACCGAGGCCACGGGCGACGAAGCCATCAACGCCACCGTCGATTTCGCTGAAAAGGCGGGCTGGGGCGAAGGTGTTACCAAGTATCGCCTGCGTGACTGGGGCCTGTCGCGCCAACGCTACTGGGGCTGCCCAATTCCCGTTGTGCATTGCGAAGCCTGCGGCGTCGTGCCCGAAAAGCCCGAGAATCTTCCGATCCGATTGCCCGATGATGTCACCTTCGACAAGCCGGGCAACCCGCTGGATCGTCACCCAACATGGCGCGATTGTAAGTGTCCGTCCTGTGGTGCTGCGGCCAAGCGCGAAACCGACACAATGGACACCTTCGTCGATTCGTCTTGGTACTTCGCCCGTTTCACCGCGCCCAACGCCGAAACACCTACTGATTTGGCCGAGGCCGAATATTGGATGAATGTCGACCAGTATATCGGCGGCATCGAACACGCGATTCTGCATCTGCTGTATTCGCGGTTCTTCGCACGAGCGATGAACATCACGGGCCATATGCCGAAAAAAGCCATCGAACCGTTTGATGCGCTGTTCACGCAAGGCATGGTAACGCATGAGATCTACCAAACCCGTGACGCCAAAGGTCGCCCGGTCTATCACCTGCCCGAAGACGTCACAGACGGCAAGCTGGCCGATGGCACCGAGGTCGAGATCATCCCCTCGGCCAAGATGTCCAAGTCCAAAAAGAACGTGGTCGATCCTGTCAGCATCATCTCTGCGTTTGGTGCTGACACTGCACGCTGGTTTGTGCTGTCTGATTCGCCGCCTGAACGTGACGTGGAATGGACTGCCTCCGGGGCCGAGGCCGCGTTCAAACATTTGAACCGGGTCTGGAACCTGTGCGACAAAATCGGCGAGATGGATCCCAGTGCGAAGGGCGAAGGCGATCAGGAATTGCTTCGTGAGATGCACAAAGCCATCCGCGACGTGTCGCTTGGCGTTGAGAGTTTTGGCTTCAACGCGGCCATCGCAAAACTCTATGCCTTCACCAACACGTTAGCAAAATCCAAAGCGGGAGTCGCGGCCCAGAAACAGGCGATAATGACCCTGGCCCAGCTGATGTCACCGATGACGCCGCATTTGGCCGAGGACATTTGGGCACATCAGGGTGGCGAAGGGCTGGTTGCCACAGCCTCGTGGCCGGTCGCCGATGAAGCTATGTTGATCGATGACACCATCACCCTGCCGATCCAGATCAATGGTAAGCGCCGTGCGGAAATCAGCGTGCCCAAGGATTTGGGTAAGGATGAGGTTGAAAAAATCGCGCTCAGCACCGAAGCTGTGCAAAAGGCGCTGGATGGTATCACGCCGAAGAAAGTAATCGTTGTCCCGGGCCGGATTGTGAATGTCGTTGTTTGACCGAAGAACCTTGATTTTGATGCCGCTGGCGCTGGCAGCCTGCGGCTTTGAACCGGTGTATGCTCCTGGCGGATCGGGTTCGGAACTATATGGAAAAGTCGCTGTTTCCGCGCCGAACACCGTTGAAAGCTATTTTCTGGTTCAAAATCTGGAACAACAGCTTGGCCGAAGCGCGAACTCTGGCGCTGCCTACAAACTGGATGTGCAAGTTTCGACCGTGACCCAAGGCGCCGCCATCTCAACAACCAATGAAACCAACCGATATACCACTGACGGGCGCGCCGAGTATTCGCTGCGATCCAATGAGACGGGACAAATCGTGGCATCTGGCACGGTGACCGATTTTGTGGGCTATTCGGCTGCTGGTTCAACCGTGTCCACGTTGGCGGATGAGCGCGACGCAAAAGAACGGCTGATGGTGATTCTGTCGAACCAGATCATGAACCGACTGTACGCGACGCCAGGTCTGTCCGCATGAAACTGAGCCCGCGCGAGGCTGAAGGATATTTCGCCAAGCCGGACGCCAACAAAACCGGGTTACTGATCTACGGTGCGGACGCAATGCGGGTCGCGCTTAAGCGCCAGCAGGTTCTGGCAGCTCTGCTTGGTCCGGGCGCCGAAGAGGAAATGCGCCTGACGCGGATGCCCGGCGGCGATTTGCGTGGTGATCCTGCCTTGTTGCTGGATGCGGTCAAAGCCGTTGGCTTCTTTCCAGGGCCGCGCGCGGTCTTCGTCGAAGATGCCACAGATACGGCTGCGCCAGCGATCGTTGCGGCGCTGGAAGATTGGTCGCCGGGCGACGCCCAAGTTATCGTCACCGCAGGGCAACTCAAGCCAAGCTCAAAGATCCGAAAGGCGTTTGAAGCCCATCCAGTAGCCTATGCAGTGGGAATCTATGACGATCCACCATCACGGGCCGAGGTGGAGCGGGTGCTGGCACAAGCCGGCATGCAGAACATTCCAAACGATGCGATGTCAGCGATCAGCGAATTGGCTGTCGGCCTCAGCCCCGGGGATTTTGCCCAAACTGTTGAGAAGCTGTCGCTTTATAAGCGCGGCGACACCTCTGAGCTGACACTCGAAGATATTGACGCCTGTGCACCCCGTTCGACCGAAGCGGTGGTGGATGATGTGTTGAACGTGGTCGCCGAAGGTCGAGCCGGAGAGATTGGGCCGATGATCCGGCGGCTTCAAGCCCAAGGAACCAACGGAGTTACCCTGTGCATCGGTGCCACTCGACACTTTCGGACGCTCTATGCATGTGCTTCTGACCCTGGTGGTGCGGCACAAGGAATCGGCAAGCTGCGTCCGCCTGTGTACGGCAAGCGACGTGACCGGATCCTGCGGCAGGCACAAGGCTGGGGTGCCCCAAAGCTGCAAACCGCATTGACGGTTCTGACCGATACGGATCTGTCGTTACGGTCCGCTGGCCAAACAGCGCCTGCCATGGCACTAGTTGAACGCGCGATGATCCGGTTGGCAATGCTGGCCCGTTCTCGGTGACCAAGCGTTTCGCTTGACGCCTTTGCCAACTGCCCCACACTCTGCGCAGTCTCAACCGGCAGGAGCCCCGCATGTACATGGTCTATGGTAGCATCCCCAGCCGCGCCTCGCGCGTTCTCTGGATGTTGGAAGAAATTGGTCAGCCCTATGAACACGTCAAGGCCGGCCCGCGTGATCCGCAAATCACTGCGCTGAACCTGTCGGGTAAGATCCCCGTACTGGTCGATGGTGATGCGGTAATCAGCGACAGCTCGGCGATCATGACCTATCTGGCGGATAAGCATGGGGCACTTACTTATCCTGCCGGAAGTCTCGAACGTGCGGCACAGGATTCGGTTTTCTATACCATGCTGGACGAGTTGGATGCGGTCTTGTGGATCGCGGCGCGTCACACTTTTATCTTGCCCGAGGACAAGCGCACCCCTCAGGTTGGTGAAACGGCGATGTGGGAGTTTGATCGCAACCTCCAACGCCTTGAAAAACAGTTCAAAGGCCCGTTTCTGTTGGGCGAGAAGATGACAATTGCCGACATCCTGCTGGTTCACTGCATGAGCTGGGCCAGAGGTGCTCGGTTTCCGCTTAATTCCGACGTGTTGAATGCCTATAGCAAAGAGATGCGGGACCGGCCCGGGTACCTGAAGCTGGCCGAACTCGCGAAAGCACCCTAGCGGGTGTTTTGGGCCTTTAACCAGTCGACTGCGGACTGGCCGCTCCACCGGCCCGTGGCCAAACAGGCGGTCAGCAGGTAGCCACCGGTTGGGGCCTCCCAATCCAACATCTCTCCCGCGCAGAACGTGCCCGGCATGGCCCTGAGCATCAGACCATCGTCCAATTCGGCGTTGGGAACACCGCCAACGGTCGAAATTGCCTCATCCAGAGGTCTTAGGCCGGTATGCAGGACGGGCAGGGATTTGATCACTTGCGCCAAAGCGTCGGGAGCGTCTGGAAGCGGACGGCCGAACTCCATCAGCAAAGCTGTGCGGGTAGCGCCAAGTTTCAGCGCCTTGCGTAGGTGATTAGACAGGCTGGACTTACCACGGGGCTTATTTAAACGGGTCGCGATTTCGCCTTGAGTCAGGTCCGGCACAAGGTCGATGGTCAGCGGTGCACCCTTTCTCACCGCCCTGCAGATGGTATAGATACCGCCGCCTTCCAACCCGCGTTCGGAAATCACCGCCTCTCCCCGCGTCCGCATGGACCCGGCTTGCAAAGCGACGCCTTTGATTGGCGCTCCGAAATGGGATGACATGTGTTCGGACCATTCGACCAGCAGGCCCGCATTTGCGGGGGCAAAGGGGGTCAAAGAAACTCCCTTCGCAGCCAAAATTTCGGCCCAACTGCCATCCGAACCCAGCCGCGACCAACTGGCCCCTCCCATCGCAAGGATCGTGACATCAGCGACGACGGACTGTGACCCTTCTGGTGTGTCGAACGTCAATGCTTGGCCATCCCACCCAGTCCAGCGCCAGCGTGTTCTGATTTCAACGCCCGCCTGTCCCAATCGCGAAAGCCATGCGCGCAGCAAAGGGGATGCCTTCATGACTTTGGGAAAGACCCTGCCGGTTGAACCGGTGAACAGCTCTTGCCCCAGATCGCGCGCCCAGTTTTGAACCGCCTGCGCATCAAATGCAGCGATCATCGGCTGCAACCAGTCTGCAGCTTCATCATAAGACGCGATAAGGGTTTCAAGCGGCTCATCTTTGGTCAGGTTCAGACCCGATTTCCCGGCCATCAAAAATTTACGTGCAACTGACGGCTTGGCTTCGGCCACAGCAACCGAATGGCCAGCATTGGCCAGCTGTTCCGCAGCCATCAAACCTGCTGGCCCTGCCCCGATCACCACTGCCTGCGCCATTGTCGCCCTCTTGCCTTAGCCGCCTATTGGCGTGATTTTGCGGTCACTATGACAAACAGCAATCCGATCTGTCCGCTTTGCGACCGCCCGATCCCGGATGGGTCTGGCAGCCTGCATCATCTGATCCCAAAACTCAAAGGAGGCAAGGGCGAACCGACCGTTTTATTGCACCAGATCTGCCACAAAGAAGTTCACGCGACACTGAGCGAAACGGAACTGGCCCGCAGCTTCAACACAGTCAACGCGTTGCGAACCCATCCGAGGCTTGAGAAATTTTTGGCCTGGGTCCGCAAGCGTCCGCCCGGGTTTCGGTCGAAAGTGCCGGGCAAACGGCGTGGACGGTGATCAGCCCGGCAAAACCGGGTCACCAAATGCGTCCTGAAGCGGTGTGGGTAGGCCTTCGACCTCGATCCCCAGATAGTCAGGCACCGGCGCAAACTCCGCACCCGCGACATGCTGAAATTCCAGCGTAGTATAAGGGCGTTTCCACAGCCATTCGCGGTTCTCAACGGCCCACAGATCTGGATTTGGCAGGGTGTCCTCGGTAAAGGCGTAAAAGTGCAGGTCAAACCCATAGGGAGACACATCCTGCATCGACAAAAGCGTCATCCCCTGATCACGGCACCATGTGTCGTCGGAGGCTATGTCCCCTGTACGCAATGTGATCTGGCCGATCCGCGCCTGCGCAAAAGGGGCTGCAGGATCACCCGCCTGTTCGGGGCGGTTGCCTTCGAAGTCGTGCTGCAGCAGCTCTATGACAAAGCCCTCGGGATCGCTTAGATGGCACATATACCCGATATCCAGAAACTGCTGCGGAGCGCTGACCTCCACACCCTGCTTCTGCAGAAATGCCGCGGCCAAATCCACATCCGGCACGGTGACACCGATTTTCCAGTAACGTTGTCCGCGATCAGGTGCATAGCCCCCACCGCCCTGACTCAAAAGCAAATCCGCGTCTTCGCCGTGATATCCAATCCGGTAATTCTGTCCTTCTTTGCGCGCGGACATTCCAAGCACTTCGGAATAGAACTGCGCAAGGCGGCCCGGATCAGAAACCCGCAACCGCAAGGCCGAAATCCTCATGCACATAACCCCGCTATTCCGGTTGCAATCTCAGGGTCTGCACCAACACTATCTGCCACCAGCTGTCGCGCTGTTGGTATCAGATCTTCAGGCTCCACGACGCGATCAACAAGACCAAAGGCATATGCCTCTTGTGCGGTGATCTTCTGCCCGGCCATCAGGATCAGCTTGGCTCGGGCTGGCCCGATCAAAGCAGACATGCGTTCGGGATCAGAGGGTTGGGGTAAAAACCCAAGTTTCATGACCGGGTAGAAAAACTTGGCTGACGGCACAGCAATACGAAGATCGCAGGCCAAAACCATCCCGTTGGCCCCGCCCGCCAATGTTCCATTCAATGCTGCAACCGTCAGACACGGCAGTGCCGCAATCGCACCGGACAACCGCTCCCAGACATCCGAGGTCGCAAGCCCGGCGCGCGCCTCGTCCAGATCAGCACCAGCACTGAACACCTTGCCCGCCCCTGTCAGAATCAGGGCACGCGCCCCAGTCGCGGCTTCGGCGATCTCGGTCAGCTCGGTCAACATCGCCCCAGTCAGGGCGTTCGCCTTTCCCGGGTTGTTGATCGTGACGGTCCAAAGCCCACCCTCTTGCGTCAGATCGATCACGTTAACCCAATCTTTTTGCGGATTTCGTCTTGTCTGAGTGAAATTTCAGTGCCCAGATACCCGTCCGCGTCCTTGGAACACATCCAAAGAAGCGCGCGCGCGGGCCAGTCAGCCGGAATATGATCGTCCCAATCCAACTGGCTGACCGGATTGATGCCGCTGGCCTTGATGACCCGCTGCATATCGGTCGCAACCGTGCCCGGTGACAGGCCCATGGCGCGAATTCCATGATGACCTTCCTCCAGATGAAGACACTCTGTCAGCATCTTCGCCCCGGCTTTCGACGCGCAGTAGTGACTCCAGGCCTCAACCGGGTTCGATGCCGCGCCAGAAGACACGGTCAAAACCGTACCACCCCCGGCGACGCGCATAATCGGCAAGGCCGCACGCATGCCGTAGAAGACGCCTTTGAGATTGATATCAATTGCCTGGCTCCAAGCTTCGGTATCGGCGTTGGACAGATGGAAAATTGGCTCGATCACACCAGCATTGCCAATCAGCACATCCAAACCACCAAAACGGTCGACACAATCTGCAACCACTTGTTCAACCTGCGCAAAATCGCTGACATCGCAGGCCAGTGCAATTGCGTTGTCGCCCAGCGCGGCGGCCAGGGTTTCGATCTGGTCACGGCTCCGAGCGACCAGCACGACATTGGCGCCAGCTGCGGCAAAAACGCACCCTGCCTCGGCCCCGATCCCGCGGCTGGCCCCTGTGATGAGTACCGTTTTTCCTTGCATTTGCTTCTCCTTATCCGTCGGTTCGGAAATCAACTACAGCCGTACCGCGTAAACGGGGAATTGGTCTACCCCTTGCCCCCTTGACGATGCCCTCAACAAGCCCGACCATGCGCACCAAATTGATCAAGAAGGGTTACCTTATGTCTGTTTTCCTACGCCGCAGTTTTGGCGCAGCCTTGGCTTATGCCGTTGCAACCCAAGGCGCACTGGCCGACCTGACCGCAAACGATGTCTGGGCTGATTGGCAGAGTTATTTTACATCAATGGGTTACGATATTGCGGGTGACGAAAGCGCATCCGGCGATACTACGACAATTTCCAACATGACCCTGTCTATGGAGTTTCCCGACGACGACGGGCAATTCCAGATGACCATGCCGGAAATGACGCTGACGGAAAATGGCGATGGCACGGTCAGTATCGACTTGCCAGAAAGCTTCCCGATGACCGTTGTCGGACAGGCCGAGGGAGAAGAATTTTCTGCCGATGTCATCTATTCTCACAGCCAGTTGAAGATGGTCGTTTCCGGGACGCCCGAAGAGATGACCTATGACTATACGGCGGCCAAACTGGGTATCGTTTTGGACTCGCTTGAGATGGACGGCGAAACCTTGCCAAACGATATTCTGGGCGTCAGCATGGAAGCGAACGATGTGGACGGAAGTTCGCGGATGCGTGTCGGCGAAAATCGCGACATCGCCCAAACGTTCAATGCGGCCGACATGTCGTACAATGTCCGGTTCAAGGATCCGGAAAACGACGAAACCGGTCTGATCGACGGAAAACTGAATGGGCTGGCCTTTGAAGGCGAGAACATCATCCCAAGTGACTTTGACCTGTCAAACCCGCAGGCGTTCTACGAGGCCGGCTTCGCCTTTTCGGGCAACTTCACCTACACGTCTGGCGCGACAGATGTCAGCGGCGTCAGCGAGGGCGAGGCGTTTTCGATGGGCAGCACATCCGAAGGCGGACGTTTCGCAGCCAGCATAGATGCTGAACGCGTAGCTTATGACATTGAACAGAACAGCACGAAGCTGGCCGTAACAACAGCAGATCTGCCATTCCCGATCGAGTTGGCGATGGCGAAGGCCGGGTTGCAATTCGAATTCCCGCTTCAGCAATCAGAAGAGATTCAGCCATTTGGCTTTGGTATGAACCTAACTGATTTCACCATGTCTGACGTGCTGTGGGGCATGTTTGATCCGGCGGGCACATTGCCGCGCGATCCTGCAACAATTGCACTGGATACGGTCGGCACAGCCAAAGTTCTGATGAATATCTTCGACCCAGAAGCCGCAGCTGCCATGGAAGCGGACGATGCAGCCCCCGGAGAGTTGCATTCGCTAAAAATCAACGAGCTGCTGGTGTCGATGGTGGGAGCCAAGCTGAGCGGCGATGGAGATTTCGCCTTCGATAACGCGAACGTTGAAGAGTATGATGGGCTGCCGGCTCCGTCCGGTGTGGCGAACCTGCAGCTTGTAGGGGCCAACACGTTGATCGACAAACTGATCGGCATGGGACTGATGTCAGACAATGACGCCATGGGCGCACGGATGATGATGGGTATGATGGCCGTGCCCGGAGAAGAGCCCGATACGCTGAATTCCAAGATCGAGTTCACTGAGGACGGCCAAATCCTGGCCAATGGTCAGCGCATCAAATAGTGATAACAAGAGGAGGCTGCCTGGTCGTGGCCTCCTCATTCGAACTACCAGCGATCTGGCCCTCGATCACCGTTCTTGCGTGGTTGATCGAACGCGGTTCCCATAGACAAATCACTGGATCATGCGTCGTTGCGAAATAAGTTTGCGTGCAATGCAGACCAGTCTTGCCGGTGCAGTATGCCGGAAACTTAGACGCGGCAATGCCATCGACTCGCTGCACAATTTGGTCACAGGTATTGCGAGACGGTCGGTCCAAGGCTAG
Source organism: Ruegeria sp. EL01 (assembly GCF_900313035.1). Lineage (GTDB taxonomy): Bacteria > Pseudomonadota > Alphaproteobacteria > Rhodobacterales > Rhodobacteraceae > Ruegeria. The sequence goes on from NZ_OMPS01000038.1 coordinate 61,933, forward strand.
GTCCAATGCAATCAAACCGGAGGCCACATGACCCGCACACCAGAAGAAATCAGCCAGCAACTGCTGGATGCGGCCCGCAATGCAGGGGCCGAGGCCGCCGATGCCATCGTTATCGACGGGTCCTCGGTTTCTGTCGAAGTTCGCGGCGGTGCGCTTGAGCATGCCGAGCGATCTGAAGGCACGGATTTGGGTCTAAGGGTATTTCTGGGGAAACGGCAGGCCATCGTTTCCAGCTCGGACAAGCGGCCGGAAACGCTCAGGACAATGGCCGAACGCGCCGTTGCCATGGCCAGCGAAGCCCCCGAAGACCCGTTTGCCGGTTTGGCCGATAGCAATCAGATTGCCGAAGACTGGAACATTCAAGCGCTCGAGATGTTTGATCCCACCTCGGAGCCATCGGCAGAAGCCTTGATGCAGGATGCGCTGCGCGCCGAAGCGGCGGCGCTGGCCGTTTCCGGGGTATCACAAGTGTCGGACGCGGCAGCAAGCTACGGCACACACCGGGTGCATCTGGCGATGACCAACGGGTTTTCCGGTGGGTACAAGCGCAGCAGCCGCTCGACCTCGTGTGTTGCCATTTCGGGCGAAGGCACCGGGATGGAGCGTGACTATGATGGTGACAGCCGCACTTTTCAGGCTGATCTGCGCAGCCCCGACGAGATCGGGCGCACAGCAGGTGAGCGCGCGGTAGAACAGGTTGGCGCCCGCAAACCCGCAACTGGTAGTTTCCCAGTCCTATTCGACGAACGTATTTCATCATCACTGATCGGTCACCTGCTGGCCGCCAGCAACGGCGCCGCGATCGCGCGCGGGGCATCATGGCTGGCAGATGGTTTGGGACAGCAGGTTCTGCCCGAACATCTGTCCCTGATCGAAGACCCGCACCGCCCACGCATCGCCGGCTCACGTCCTTTTGACGCCGAAGGGTTGCCCACGCGACGTCGCGCCATTGTTGAGAACGGTATTTTGACCGGATGGACATTGGATCTGTCCAGCGCACGCAAACTGGATATGGCCTCGACCGGAAATGCCACGCGCGGCGTCTCGGGGCCGCCATCGCCCAGCAACTGGAATCTGAGCCTGACACAGGGCGACCAGAGCCGTGCTGACCTGCTGACAGGCATGGGAACAGGGTTGCTGGTGACCTCGATGATCGGCTCTACGATCAACCCCAACACGGGCGACTATTCCCGGGGCGCTTCGGGTTTTTGGGTCGAAAACGGTGAGATCACATATCCGGTCAATGAATGCACCATCGCCGGAAACCTGCGTGATATGTTGAAACGGATCCTGCCGGCCAATGACGCGCGCCCTTATCTGTCGCGGGTGGTCCCCTCGTTGCTCATCGAAGGAATGACGCTTGCCGGCAACTGACTTACCCCTTCTGATTGAGGCCGCGCTTGAGGCTGGCAAGATCGCCACGCGTTATTCTGGCACGCAGGCACAACGTTGGGACAAACCCGATGGCGCTGGCCCGGTGACCGAAGCGGATCTGGCGGTCAATGCGATGCTTGAAAAACGGCTGCCCGGCGCAAGGCCAGGCTATGGCTGGCTGAGCGAAGAGACAGAAGACACCCCTGACCGTCTGTCGCGGGACATCGCGTTCATCATTGATCCGATCGACGGCACCCGCAGCTTCGCCGAAGGCGCACGCACATGGGCGCACTCTCTGGCCGTTGCAGATCAGGGTGAAGTGACAGCGGCCGTTGTGTATCTGCCAAGGCGCGACCTGCTTTACGCCGCAGCAAAGGGTCAGGGCGCAACATTGAACGGGCAAGCAATTCAGGCGTCCCGGGTTGCCGGATTGGAGCAGGCCGAAATACTGGCGGCCAAACCCAACCTTGCCGCCCATCATTGGCGTCGGGGAGAGGTCCCTGACTTTGAACGAGCCTATCGCCCCTCTCTGGCCTATCGCATGGCTTTGGTTGCGCAAGGACGGTTCGACGGCATGCTGACCCTTCGCCCCAGTTGGGAATGGGACATCGCCGCTGGTGATCTGATCATTCGTGAGGCGGGCGGGCTTTGTTCAGACCGAACCGGTCTGCCACTGCGGTTCAACAACACTCATCCCCGTCTAAACGGGGTTATTGCGGCCGGTGTCGAAATTCACAGGCAACTGTCGGCGCAGCTGGACCCGGATGGGTCAGGCATTGGCGAATGAGCAAGCCACGCTCTCTGAGTTTGGCGGCCTATCGGGTTTTGTCCTGGGGCGTGCCAAACGGGGCTGGTCAACCGGATCTGCCCCGACCAGAGGGCGAGCTGTTGTGGATACACATTGCCTCGCAGGATCGGCTGCGTGTCGTCAATGATTTCTGCCGTCAAATGCAGCAGGCACGCCCCGGGCTTTCGATTTTGCTGACCGCCCCACCCAACGCCGATCTTGCACGTTGGACCGGCTGCACATTTCCTCTGGTCAAGCTTCCAATGGAACAAGCCGGGGCCGCCCGCGGGTTTCTAGACCACTGGCGTCCGGATATGGGGATCTGGGTTGGCGGTGGCGTGATGCCGAACATCATCACCCGCGCCCACGAACGTGGTATTCCCCTGATCCTGATCGAAGCGAAACTGGACATTACGATTGCCCGCAGCGCACGTTGGTTGCCTGACATCACCCGGTATACCTTCGATTGTTTTCGCCAGATCCTGACAACAACACCTGAAACCGCCCGCCAAATTCGGCGTCTGGGCATTCCGTCCTCGAAGGTGTCAGAGGCCCCTCCGCTGCAGATCAGCCCGAACCCCAGTCCCTGGCCCGAGGACGAGCTGATCGAAATCAACCAAACACTCGCGGGGCGGCCCGTGTGGTTGGCCGCCTGGGTTCAGGACAAAGAATTCATCTCTGTCCTCAGCGCGCATCGCCAGGCCCTGAGGCTGCTACCACGGTTGGCGCTGGTGCTTCACGTCGCTGACATCAGCGAAGCCACGCCGCTGCATCGTCGTCTCGAGTCCATGGACCTGCGATGCAGCAATTGGGATGAGGGCGGCCTAATCGAGGACACAACCCAAGTTATCCTATCATCAGAACCCGAGGATCTTGGGCTGTGGCAACGCGTCTCGGCTGTTGCATTCATTGGCAGCTCGCTTGAATTTGACGAGGGCGGGCAGGATCCGCTGGACTTCGTCGCGCTCGGTTCGGCCATCATTCACGGTCCGTTTGTGAACCGGTATCAGGATCTGTACCATCGTCTTGAAAAGGCCGCGGCGGCGCGAACTGTAAAATCGGCAAATGAGCTGGCAGAATCCGTCGTTCAGCTGCTTGCCCCGGACAAGGCCGCTGCTATGGCCTTGGCGGGATGGCAAATGATTACCGAAGGTGCACCCCAGGCCGATCAGTTGATCGAGATGGTGCAAGAAACTCTGGACCATCGGAGCACTGACGATGCGCGCACCTGAGTTTTGGAATACAACCCCGGACCGGCTGGATTTTCGGGCACGGTTGCTGGCTCCTCTGGGCCGGATTTATGCGTCTGCGACTGCGCGCCGGGTCGCTTCGGGGTCCGGTGTTGATCCCGGTGTGCCAGTGATTTGCGTTGGCAATCTGAACGCGGGAGGCACCGGCAAAACTCCGACCGTCATCTGGATTGTCGAACAACTGAGCAACGCCTGGCACAAACCGCACATCGTGACACGCGGACATGGTGGGTCGTTGGAAGGGCCTGTACAGGTCGACCCGTCCAAACATACCGCTGCACAGGTCGGGGACGAGCCGCTACTGCTGGCTATGTTTGCCGATGTCTGGGTCGCCAAAGATCGCGCCGCAGGTGCCCTGGCCGCCGCTGCCGAAGGGGCAAGCGTGATCGTTCTGGATGATGGGTTTCAGAATCCGTCAGTCGCCAAGGATTTTTCGGTCATCGTGGTCGACGCACAACGCGGGTTTGGGAATGGTTTGTGCCTTCCAGCAGGCCCATTGCGGGAACCGGTGGAAACAGGGCTGAAGCGGGCTGATATAGTGTTGTCGCTAGGGGACAGCGTTGCTCAGTCGCAGTTTTCTGATCGTTGGGGCGCCCAACTCACGGTGCCGCATGTCAGCGGATCGGTCGAGCCGTTGCAGACCGGAATGGATTGGGCTGATACCCGAGCTTTGGCCTTTGCGGGCATAGGGCATCCAGAAAAGTTCTTTGAAACCCTGCGCCAACAAGGCGTCGAGCTTTTGCGGGCAGAAGCGCTGGATGATCATCAGCCGCTTACGCAAGCCCTTATGTCCAGATTGGAAAACGAGGCGCGGTTGCTGGGTGCGCAGATGGTGACCACCGAGAAGGACGCCGTGCGCCTGCCCCAAGCCTTTCGAAGCAAAGTGATCACTTTGCCGGTTCGCCTTCAGATATCTGAACCAGAGAAGATCAGGGATATGCTGCTACGCGCGGCACCATCCCCTTAAGCGACTCGGTCGGCACAGAATGCGCCGACCGGAACGGGCTTTAGCTGCCCAGTTCGTCTTCAATCAGCGCTTTGAATTCATCGTAGGACTGATTTGAGACGCTCTTGCCATTCACAATGAACGAGGGCGTTGCCTCGATACCGTCACGCTCAGCATTTTCCTGATACCAGGCAACCAAAGTCTGCGCGCGCGTGCCGTCCTGCAGGCAGGCGTCAAGCTGATCATTGTCGATTCCGGCCAAGCGACCGATTTTCCGCAATTCGTCAACGATCTCGGTCGGACCGCCAGCACGAGTCCATTCGGACTGTCCGTCATAGATCAGATCGGTAATGCCAAAGAACTTTTCGGGGCCCGCGCAGCGGGCCACCATCGATGCCCAAAGACCATAGCGGTCAAAGTAAACCTCGCGGTAGATGAATTTGACCTTACCGGTATCGATGAAGTCTTTCTTTAGCTGTTTGTACGTCCCTTTGTGGAAGTTCGCACAATGTGGGCAGGTATAGGACGCATATTCGATGATCTCGACAGGCGCATCCTTGTCCCCTTGCACCATTTCGACGACGGTCGATGTGTCCAGGTCAGCTACTTGTGCCTCGGCACTGCTGACCAGAGGATTGGTTACAGTAGAATTTGACAGCGTCAGCCAATAGCCGCCAGCGGCGACGGCGACGACCGCACAAATTACGGTTGCAATACGGCTCATTCTCAGCCCTTTCTCAGCGTTTTTGTTTGGATAGAACGTTACGACCAAGACGTTCAAGGGCTGCGCGCAAATCACCATCGTGAACATCACGCGACACTTTGTCTGCCTCGGCTACAATTTCGGGTGCAATCGTGGGTTTCGGTTGTTTCGGCTTGTGGTCGAAACTGGCCTGCCCCTCGACAAATCCGGTCGGCGCGGTCTGGGTGATGCGTATGCGGCTGATGGCATTATATCCATAGACCGCGTTCACCTTGTCGCGCAGTTGTTCTTTTTGCATGTCCAACATCGGAGCCTGCGGTCCAGTGGTCAGAACAGTCAGTGTCGCACCAATCCCGCCCTTGCCATAGCCAACTTTCACAGGTCGCGCGATGGCGGCGGTATCCTGCCCAACAATCTCGGCCCAATGGGTCAACAGGCGCGACACAGCAAAGCCCCGGCTTTCACCGGCGCGCCGAATCTGGTCATTCAGCAAGGATGCGGTGCGTTTGAACCCGCGTGTCGACGAACGTCTGCGTTGCATCTGGTTTCCAACTCCTGCGCCGCTATTGTAGAGGGCATGGGCACAGGCGCCAGAGAAACCCGACGGGGAGATAGATAAAACTTGCGTGACATCTGTGAATTCAGCGTAAGCGTCGCACTTTTGGACTGGTACGATCACAATGCCCGCCAGATGCCGTGGCGTGTTGGCCCCGCTGACCGCGCCGCCGGAGTGACACCAGATCCTTATCGCGTGTGGCTTTCCGAAGTCATGTTGCAGCAAACAACCGTTGCTGCGGTGCGCGATTACTTCATGCGTTTCACTGCGCGCTGGCGTGATGTTGCTTCACTGGCGGCAGCCCCGGATGATCAAGTCATGGGGGAATGGGCCGGCCTGGGCTACTATGCCCGTGCGCGCAACCTGCTGAAATGCGCGCGTGTCGTGACCGATGAATACGACGGGCAATTTCCGGATACCGGTGACGCGCTGCTTAAACTACCGGGTATCGGCCCCTATACTGCGGCCGCAGTGGCAGCAATTGCATTTGACCGCCCTGAAACGGTTCTGGATGGCAATGTCGAGCGTGTCATATCGCGCCTTTACGAAATCCATGACCCCTTACCCGGATCAAAACCAATCTTGATGGAAAAGGCAGCAGCTCTGACGCCAACGCAACGGCCCGGCGATTACGCGCAGGCCGTTATGGATCTGGGGGCCACGATCTGCACGCCCAAATCTCCGGCCTGTGGCATCTGCCCTTTGCGCACACCTTGCCTTGCGCGGATCGCGGGCACACAAGCGGATCTACCCAAGAAAACTGCCAAAAAAGCCAAACCAACGCGGTTCGGGCACGTCTACATCGCACGCCGTCAGGACGGCGCCCTGCTGCTGGAACGTCGGCCGGACAAAGGATTGCTGGGCGGCATGCTGGGTTGGCCCGGCTCTGACTGGTCCGGCACCCCGTCCGAGGCTCCACCTTTTTCAGCCGACTGGAGCGTCTTGTCAGAAGAGGTGCGCCATACGTTCACTCATTTCCATCTGGTTTTGCGGGTTTGGACCGCTGAATTGCCTGCGGATACGACACCGGACAGCCTCACCATTCTCGGCAAGCACGAGTTCAAGCCCAGCGATCTTCCGACCGTGATGCGCAAGGCACATGACCTTTGGCAGGGGCAATAAGTCCGCTGTGCAAGCGCGTTTGGCGCGGCTAGGCTGCGCATATCATTTCGGAGCATCAGGATGATCGCATCAGGCACGTTATCGGATTGGAAATCCGCTATCCCCTTTTGGGTCTCGTTTCTTTTGATCCCGTTGATCTGGGCAACTGCCGCTGTTGGCGGCTGGTGGCTTTTGTTGGTGCCCTTGTTGACATGGTGGGCCTTTGCGGTGCTTGACCGCCTCACCGGCTTGAATGAAGACAATGCCGATCCAAACGCGCCGGACGATGTGCTCCAGTGGTATGTTTTGCTGACCAAGCTTTGGGCGCCCGCTCAGTTTCTGACGCTCTACGGATTGATCTGGTATGCCAGCCACTCCGATCATCTGTCGGGGCTGGAAAAGTTTGGGTTGTTCTTCGGGATGGGCGTTGTTTCGGGGACTATTGGAATCAATTACAGCCACGAGCTGATGCACCAAAGCAGCCGCCTTGAGCGTTGGTTTGGAGATGTGCTTTTGGCGATGGTCTTGTACTCTCATTTCCGGTCCGAGCACTTGCTGGTGCATCACCGCTATGTCGGCACGCCGCGGGATCCGGTCACGGCCCGTTACAACGAAGGCTTTCACCGGTTCTACCCGCGCGTTCTGTGGCAATGTCTGGTTTCGGCGTTCAAGGCCGAACGCGACAAGCTGGCCCGCAAGGGCCAGCCGTGGACGAATCGCAAAAACCCGTTCTGGCGCTATTGGGCCTTGCAAGGCGGCATGATGTTATTGGCCTTTGTGATAGGCGGCTGGCTAGGTCTGGCGCTGTTCCTGCTTCAGGCTGGTGTCGCGATCTGGCAATTGGAACTGGTGAACTATGTCGAGCATTACGGCCTAACCCGAAAACATCTGGGCGACGGGAAATACGAACATGTCTTGCCGCGCCACTCGTGGAACGCATCGCAAAAGGCGTCGAACTGGTTATTGATCAACCTGCAACGGCATTCGGACCACCACTACAAACCAAACCGACGCTTTCCGCTACTGCAACATCATACGCAGGACGCCGCGCCACAACTGCCCTATGGCTATCCGGTGATGACCATAGCCGCGATGTTTCCTCATTTGTGGCGACGGGTGATGAATCCCCGTGTCCGAGAGTGGCGGCGTCACTACTACCCTGAGATTTCGGACTGGCAGCTCTACAACAAAGCAGCAAACCCGCCCCCAAATGCCTGACCGCAGTGCGCATTTCGCGCGCTGTCCGGCCCAACGGTTGGCATTGCATCTTTTGATGCAATTTCAAGCGGCGGCAGCGCTGCCTCTCACATCATCCAGATATTCATGGCGGCCTCGACCCCGCGCACGGTCTGATTTGGCCGCAGGACAAAACCCTCGGTCAGATTTTGGCTCGTGGGGGGTTCCTTTAATGCTTGTTCCCGCACAGCCTCACTGATGACAACGCGTGCCTCAAGATCTCGCGTCTTGGCCTCCAGCTTGGCGGCGACATTTACCGCATCCCCGATGACAGCAAATTCCAGGCGATTAGCGCCAATGTCCCCCAGCACAACCGAGCCGAAATGAACCCCAATACCAACCTGGATCTCAGGCTCGCCAGCGCGACGGCGCTCAAGGTTCCAGCGTTCCATGACATCCACCATCGAACGGGCACAAGCCAGCGCATTGGTCGCATCAAAGAGCGTCGGAACAGGTGTGCCGAACGTGGCCATCAGCCCGTCCCCCAAATACTTGTCCAGGGTGCCGTGGTGCCGGAAAACTTCGGTTTCCATTCGGGCATGAAACCCGCGCAATACTTCGATGACATCATAAGGGTCGCGCCCTGCCGCGAATTTTGTGAACCCCACGATATCAATGAACAAAACAGCGATATTCTCTTTGCGAACCTGCTTTAGAGGCTCGTCATTCTGGCTGAGTTCTTCGACCACGTTGGGTGAGAAATACCGGGACAGGTTTGCTCGCTCACGTTCGAGCCCCGCATTGGTCATCAACAACTGATTCAACCGACGCATCGAAACGCCCAGAGTCACGGCGACCATCACGAAAACGATAACCTGCTGCACCCGTTGCGGAACCATAAAGCTGTTTGGGTCTAGCAATTCAGCAACATCCGGATAGCCCTGCAACGCATCAGCCACCCGCTCACTGATGCCCGGTATCGGGGTTGCCAGCCACCACGCGATAATCCATCCGGCCGTCCACATCATTGCCGTCCATGTCCCGATTGCGACAACTGTCCGCCAGGAATACGCAAGCGTCCCCGCAGCAAGAATGATGAAAAAATATTGAAAGTTGTCAAAGCGATACTGCATGGCCAGTGGCCTTAGATCGTCACTAAACGGGTTCGGAACTATCATGCCCAATGTCATGATAAGCAGGTCCAAAAAGATGAGCAGTAACTCCGTCCGGGACTGCCCCACCCGGCCAGCGCGTCGGATCAACCAGCCATTTGCGCAGATCAGCAACAGGATGAAATGATACCACATGACATCCCAATGCGGATTCAGAAAGATCAGCAGCATTCCAGTCAGCGCCATAGCGATCCACCGGGCCCGAACGGCAAGCTCCAACCCCTCGTGCTTGTGCCGTGCCAATGCAGCCTCGGTGTATTTATTGTCCAACTCGACGCTGTCGGGCGGCGTTAGAAAAAATCTTCCGAAACGAGATTGGCTTGCTGTTGAATCTGTCATGGCCTCGGCCTTTTGCAGGGTCTGTAAGGGCTGCTGCATGCAACCACCTCTGGCGGGAAAACAAAAGACCCCGCCGTAAACGGCGGGGCAAGGCGTAGTGCCTCGTGTCAGGCCACAGGCACCGGCGGTATTTGGTTGTCAGCTGTGCAGTTCCGAACGGATCTGCTGGCGCAGCACGTCGATTGGCACCGTTTTGCCATCGCGCTTGAAGCACCAATAGGTCCAGCCATTGCACGACGGGGCATTTTCAAGATGCGCCCCGACCTGATGGATCGAGCCTTTGACGTTGTCGCCTACCAGCGTACCATCGGCACGCACTTTAGCTTTATGGCGCTGGTTCATGGAATAGAGCTCTTCACCCGGACGCAGCATGCCACGCTCCACCAACTGGCCGAAAGGCACACGCGGCTCGGCGCGTTTGCTGGCGCTGACTTCCAGCGCCTCACGGTCAAATTTGCGGACCTTGGCGATACGCTTTTCAGCTACCTTGCGATAGCTTTCTTCACGCTCGATGCCTATAAATTCGCGGCCCAGCATCTTCGCCACGGCACCCGTTGTGCCTGTGCCAAAGAACGGATCCAAAATGACATCACCCGGATTGGTTGAACCAATCAGCACACGGTGCAGCAGAGACTCGGGCTTCTGCGTCGGATGGGCCTTGTCGCCGTTTTCATCCTTCAGACGCTCGTGTCCGGTGCAGATCGGCAGCACCCAATCGCTGCGCATTTGCACGCCTTCATTCAGCGCCTTCAAGGCTTCGTAGTTGAACGTGTATTTTGCGCCTTCCTGCTTCGAGGCCCAAATCATCGTCTCATGCGCGTTGGTAAGCCGCTTGCCTCGGAAATTCGGCATCGGGTTCGATTTCCGCCACACCACGTCGTTCAAAATCCAATAGCCTGCATCCTGCAAGGCCGTGCCTACACGGAAGATATTGTGGTACGATCCAATCACCCAGATTGCGCCATTGGGCTTCAACAGGCGATGGGCTGCCTTCAGCCACTCTCGAGTGAACTTGTCGTAGACCCCAAAACTGGAAAACTGGTCCCAGTGATCGTCGACCGCATCCACCTGAGAGTTATCGGGGCGATGCAACTGACCTTTCAGTTGCAGATTGTAGGGCGGGTCCGCAAAAATCAGGTCCACGGATGCCTCGGGCAGACTGTTCATCACATCGATGCAGTCCCCGGATAGAATCGTGTTTAGAGGGAGCGCGGTTGCGCTCTTTGTCTTGATTGTGGTCATTTCACTGCCTCGGTTCCACGGCGCTTTTGCGCTCATTTGGTTGAGACAAGGATGAGTCATCCTGGATTCGCCGTCAATTTCTTTTTTGAATCAGCGACTTACGATTTACTCTTGATACAAGATATTGTGGACCGGCTTGAATGAACGTCTATGGTGTGGGGTCACACCAAGATTTCGCAGCGCATCGCGGTGTTGTTTTGACGGATAGCCTGCATTTGTGTCCCACCCATAGCCGGGATGCTGTTGCGCTAAATCCACCATCACCTGATCGCGCCAGTTTTTGGCAAGGATTGAAGCCGCCGCAATCGACACAGATCGTGCATCCCCTTTGACCACCGCCTGTGATGCGATCTTCAAGCCGCGCGGGATCAGGTTTCCGTCAATCAACAAGTAATCCGGGGCCGGGTTCAATGCGGCCACGGCCCGCTCCATCGCCAGATGCGATGCGCGCAGAATATTGATCTCGTCGATCTCTGCGACTGACGCCTCGGCTATTGCGAATTCGGCGCTCTGCCGTAGCGCGGTGTCCAGAACTACGCGGCGCTTGGCGGTCAGCTTTTTGGAATCGTTCAGCCCAACTGGGATGTTTTGCGGGTTCAGGATGACTGCAGATGCCACTACCGGGCCAGCCAAGGGGCCGCGCCCGACCTCATCAACACCAGCGATGCGGACATAGCCTTGTGCATGCAGGGCTTTCTCAAAGTCGAAATTTGGTGTCGTCATACCTTCGAAAAACCGGTTTTCATCTCGCACCGCAAGCAAAAAGAGAGGGCAGTTCTCACCACCCCCTCCTGCACGGCGTTTCTGCGACACCGCTCCTGCTCGAAAAAACTACTGGTAAACGACCCGGTATCCTTGCTGACGCAGGCAAGCGGGCTCGAAGGCGCGCTTGACCTTTTTGCCATTCCAGAAACCGACCTTGCACTGTTGCGGCAGGCTATTGGCATGTTTGTAGTGCTTCTTGAGGCAGTTAGGCCCAAGCAGCGGACGATCACCGTAGGCTTTGAAAGTCCTCAGACAGCGTTGCGGCAAATCGTAGCGTGCGACATGCTGTGGTAACGGTCGCACGGGCTGCGGCGTGATCACAGGTGCGGGTCGCACAGGGTCGTAACGACGTGTCGCGCGGTTTTTGCGTTTGTCTTTGTTGTAATGATGAACTGCTGCGCCGATGATCGCGATTGCGGCCAGCCCGCCCAGAATATCCTTGGTATCGGCCGCGCGGGCCTGAGACGCCGAAACCCCAGTGACTGCCACGGCAGTCACAATGATCAGAGCAATGAATTTCCGGTGCATAACGATGTCCTTTCGGATGTTTTGGCGATCCTGCAAAGGACCGCAAATTCGATGGCTGGACACTGGGGCGGTCACTGCCAGACAAGCAATAACAGCGCTTTGTTATCGGATATCAGCGATCGCAAGCCCCTTAAGTTATTGAATATCAGATGCACCCGTGCGCAGGATGCAGCCTATGAAACCGATCCTCTCTTCTCTGGCCTGCGCGGCCCTGATATCGCTTGGCTCTGCTGCGTCAGCGGCTGAGTGTTACGCAGATTACAAGGCGAAGCAGGACAACCCGCTGCGCCTGCATTATGGCATCATGCAGGTCTCGGCCTGTGACAAGGGCCAGGCCCAGCAAGAGGTCACCCAGCGTCTGAATGCGTCGGGTTGGACCTTACTAAACGTCCTGTCCGTGTTTGGGCCGGAAGGCTTGGATCAAAGGAAAACCAATGCCGGAAAATTCTATCTCCGTTTCTGATGCGCGGCGGTCTGGCGTTCGTCTGGTTGGTTTGGGGATCGCCGCGATTCTGGCGATTCTGATTACCGCAGCGGTTTTTTTGTTCTGGACCTTGCCAGACGCCAATGCCTTCAACGCACGTGTCGAAAGGCTGTTTGTCGAAAGCGATCTGACCTCGCAAGCTGAGATCCGTCTGCTTGAGATCCTCGCCCAATCGGGCACCGCCTTCGCAGATACTTTGGCCAGCTATCGCATGGTGATCTATGTCTTGTTGGTGTTTGCCTGCGCGATGCTGGTGTCAGCACTTGTTTTTCTGGTGATGCTTGTGCTGTTGAACCGGCGCATGGCGCAAATTGAACGCACCGGAATTCAGGTCACATCTCTGCTGATCAGTCGCGAGGAAAACACCGTTTACCTCAACAACATGGATTTTAAGCTGACGCCCGCAGCCATGGAAACCCTGTCGGTTCTGGCCGAGTCCCGGCTGGATGACGAAGTCCTGTCCGGCGCACAGATTGAGGCGATGATATCCGGCCGGAGAGCTGCAGATTGCGACGAAGCCGCAGGTGCCACGCGGATCAAGCGGTTGCGCGATACCTTGGGGAACCAAATGGTCAGCGAGTTGCTTGTGAAGAACATCGCAAAGAAGGGCTATATGCTATCCATCGAAAAAGATGTGATTCAAATGGTCTGAGCGCCCCGCTACAGCATCTGCGCTGGTGAAAACCCAGCAGCCCCCTTGGAAAAACAGCCACAAAGCCCCATTCTAACAAAGCCTATGGCAAGTGAGGTCGATCATGAACGTCCACGCCGCACCACAGATCAAAGGTTATGGTATTTCCGTTGAACCGTTGAACGGTCGGGTCGCCATTTACCGGAACGATGTCCTTTTGGCCGAAAGTCAGAATGCCAAGGTGATGTACGAAACGCGCCTGTCCCCCACTATCTACTTTCCGCGTCAGGATGTGAGCGTGGACCTCGGTGACGAAACCGATCTGCAGACGTTTTGCCCATTTAAGGGCACGGCTACCTATCATGATGTGAACCTGGCAGGTGAAAATCTGGCCAATTCTGTCTGGGCCTATGAAGAAGCTTTACCCGAAAGCGCTGCCATTCAAGGCCACATCGGCTTCATGCCCAGCGCTTATACCTCCATTGATCTGGGCGAGAACCACCTACGCGAACCCGAAGATGGCAATATCAGCGGCCCGTTGATCGACTGGTTGATGCGCGGTGCGTCACTCGCCGACACGCCAGAGGCTTTCACCAAGGCTCTGGCCGAAAAAATGTTGCAACACGGCATTGCTATCCAACGCCTTAGCATCCTGGCGTGGTCCCTGCACCCGCTGATTGTCGGGAAACACTACATTTGGGAAAAAGGTCAGCCCGAGATTCTAACTCGCGCCCCGACATATGAAATCTACGACCACCCCGCATTCATCAACAGCCCGTTGCGCCACGTCTCCAATGGGCTGGGCGGCGTTCGTCAAAGAATAAACGATGACAACCCCCATAACAGCTTCCCGATTATGGAGGAGCTGCGTGAGAAAGGGGCTACAGACTATGTGGCAATGCCGCTACCGTTTTCGGATGGGCGTACGAATGTACTGACCCTGACCTGCGATCATCCGGACGGTTTCACGACAGAAAATCTGGGGCTCGTATTTGAATGCGCTTCAGTGATTGCCCGCTTTTATGAAGTGTTCATGCAGCGCGAGAATGCTCAGGTTCTGCTCGAGACATACGTGGGCAAACGCTCTGGCGCCCGTGTTCTTGGGGGTGAAATCAGGCGCGGTGACGGGGATGAGATTGATGCCGCAATCATGTTCTGCGACCTGCGCGATTCCACCAGTCTCGAAGAACGGTTGGGCAGAACCGAATACATCAATCTGCTGAATGAGTTTTTTGACACCGTTTCAGGCATCGTCCACGACAATGGCGGCGAGGTACTTAAGTTCATAGGCGACGCTGTGCTGGCCGTTTTCCCCGCAACCGATGACAATCCCACCGCCGCGCGCACCAATGCGCAACGCACATCGATTGAAATCGTCGAAAGATTGGGGGAATTGCGGAAATCCGAAACCGACATCCATTGCGATTGCTCAATCGGCGTGGCGTATGGACGTGTGACATATGGTAATGTGGGATCGCGTGAACGTCTCGACTTTACTGTGATCGGGCAGGCCGCAAACATCGCCGCTCGCCTTGGAGAGTTCGGCAAAGCGTCCGGTCATCGTATTGTTGTGTCCGAGGATATCGCGCCCGCTTGCGCCAACGCACTGCCACTGGGCGAAGTCAATCTGCACAACGTGTCAAAACCGGTTTTGTCTTATGCGTTGCGTACCTCAGCAGATGAGATTTTGAACAAAAGAAGCACACCCAGAGATTAATTTATTTGGTTTGAGTTCACTTTTCAGGGCGCCATTTGTGATCCGAAGCGGATCACAAGAAGCGACGGCGTCCAGCCTTCTTACCGCCTTCGACACTACCCAACGGCCCCCAACAAGATCAGCGCAGTCTGAGCCGGAGAAACCGAGTTTTGCAGTTGAGCAACCTGACTGCGCGCCTGATAGGTGTCGGTAAGCTTCTCAACCGCCTCTTTGTCAGCAAACTGAGCCAGATCATCCGATCCGGTTAGCTGTCGCAATCGGTCCTTAAACTGGGACAATTGAGTGTCGATATCCAATCGCGCAAATACTGACGGCAAGCCAAGCGCTGTCTCCATCATGCTGCGAAGTGGTGGCAATCCCATCAGATCGAACCATTTCGTGTCGCCACTGGAATCGCTCTCGGCCAGGTCAACCAACTGATGTTGCGCATAAAGCGAAACACGCATCGTTTCATCAGTTTCCCCAACAGAAATCTCAAATCTGTTGACCAAGTTGTTCCGTGCGACTTTCTCCATATTGGTAACAAGCCTGGTCTTTCTTACCTCCCCCGGACCGAACCCAAAAGCATCAGAAAACTCACGATATCTTTTGTCTGACAGCCGGTTGGACAGCGCATCCTGAGCTTTGGTCCCGTCTTCCAAAACTTTTTGAACAAAGAAACGGTTGTCTAGATCACCTTCCAAACCAAATGCACCGAGCGCAACCTGCAGCAACCGCCGATCAGAGACCAGATCTTCTGCGGTTTGAGCGTTCCCGATGTTGTCGAGGAAATACTTGGCGTCTCTTTCATTTACGTTCGAAGACGTGAAACTCTCTAGCTGGGCGTCATATGTACGCTGAATAAACCGCCAGCCGACCAGCCCGCTGGTAGGTATGACAGGCTGAAAGGTCATTGTTGATACGCCATCAACCGCTCTTCGCGAGGCAGTAGCGACCGTAGGGATTTGAGGCATTTGTAGTAGTGCTCAGAAACCAGCGCGTCCGTGGCCTCGGCCAAAATGCGGTGACTATCGGCGTCGGTAAAGACCTGGCTCAGCTCTTCGACCCGGCGCAACAACTGCTGGCGGGCATGACCGGGCTCCATGTCTCCTGACAGAACCAGCTGGGCAGCGTAACACACGCGACGCACGGGTGTATTTGCCTCGTCCGGGTGAATCGCATCCCGCAATCGCAAAACGTTTGCCTGAGGCGTCATGATCGAAAACCTGCTCCGGCGATCCCCGTTTTCAATCACGACACCGTTGATCAGAACCCTCTCTTTCGGGGCAAGCTTCAAAACCAGCCCTCCCATCATGTCGCCCTCATCTGGCGCAGTCCGCGCAAAACGGCTGTATTGATTTCAAGAAGTGGCTCTACAGCAGCGTTGTTGCCAAGAATCTGACTACTGTGATGTTCGGTGAATTCGGCCAGGTAAAAGATTCGGGCTCTGAGATCGTTTGGCAAGGCGTTGTCCGAATCTGAAACGCCGGTCGCCAAAACCGTCCATAATCGCCTGTTCTCGTGCAGTGCTTGCACAAACGCAGAGAAATCTGTCGTCTTTCGGGCTGCGGCCGCTTTAAGCCGACGCGTGATCTTCGAAATCGCCTCGTATTCCGTATCGCGCGGCGTTCGTGTCGGAGCGGCAGTCTGCGCATATGCGTTTTGAGCAAGCGTTTGCGGTGTCACTTGAAATCCTTCCAATGGGCCGTCTTCATACAGTCAAAGTTGGGGCGCGAAGACCGCGCCTCAACCCGGGTTCCGAATTTAACGGAACAGTGACAGGATCGATTGCGGCGCCTGATTGGCGATCGACAACGACTGCGTAGCCAGCTGTTGCTGAACCTGCAGCGCCTGCAGACGTGCCGAGGTCTCTTCCATATCTGCATCGACCAGAGAGCCGATGCCCGATTTGAACGAGTCGGTCAGGTTCGAGACGAAATTCTGCTGCGTCTCGATCCGGCCCTGGGCCGAGCCAAAGGCCGCGGCAGCGTCGATCGATGTGTTGATCAACGTCTCAATTGTGCCTAGTGCCGCAGCCGCGCCCGCATCTGAGGACACATCAACCGAACTTAGCGCGCCAAGACCACCAGACCCCGCATTGGTGAACTGAGCCGACACGGTAACGTCGCGAGATGCATCAGCACCAGCCGTTGCGGTACCTGTTACGAAAGACAGCGTACCTGCCGCACTGGAATCATAGTCAATAGCAACGCCCGTGATTCCAAGCGCATCAATCTGGTTTTTCAGCCCGACGGCAACGATGGCATCAGTATATGCGGCGTCGTAAGTGCCTGACGGATCCAGATCACCGGCCTGAACGGTGTAAGATGCAACTTTGTCGCCGATGGTAATCGCAATCTTGTCACCTGCAGCAAAGTTATCGGTTCCGCTGTCGATCACGATGTCACCGCTACCACCGGACTTGTCCATGGTGAAACCGGCCGCATCGTTATCGGTTGTTGCGTTGTCCGATCCTGCAAGAACACCCTTGCTGGTGTAACCGCCGGTCGACAAATCCTGGCTCGCAACTGAAATCGAAGATGACCTCACGTTGCCGCCGCTGTCGCGGTCAAGTGACGACAGGATCGAAGCAGTCCCTGCCGAACCATCCACCAGATTCAAACCGTTGAACTGCGCAGCCCCGACGACCGACGCAATCTGATCGCGCAGCGCGCCAACATCGTCATTGATTTTAGCCCGATCAACGTTGTCCTCCTGGGCGGAAACGATCTTTTCCTTCATCTTGGTCAACAGATCGGTGACTGTTTCAGATGCGTTTCGCGCAACCGCAACAGTCGATTCACCCAAAGCCAGACTGTCTTTGATCGCTTTGAACCCTTTGACATCCGATTCCATCACCTTGGAAATTGCCCAAACAGCAGAGTTGTCTTTTGCAGTGGCAACGTCTTTACCAGTTGAAATCGCGTTCTGGGTCATTTCCAGGCTTTTGTTGACCGATTTCAGGGTCTGCAGCGCAACCATTGCGCCATTGTTTGTCAGAATACTGGACATAGCTTTCATCCTTTTCCGTTCGGGCCTTTAAGCCCTTGTTCACCCCACAGCATCTGCGGGAAATGGTGTCTTTCTGACTTGTGCGACGCACCGTGCGGCTGTTCGCGCCACCTGCTGTTTCAGGTGCAGGATCAGTTTTGCCGCCGATCCCCTAACGGAGTGCTAAAACGCGCGAGCCAGAAACTTCGGATTTGAATCAAACCCTCGTCTATGCCCGCTTTTCCAGTTTTGCATGGCCGCGGACTGTAAAGCCGCTGCGCTGACCGTCTGCGCCATACGTACTGAACTCCTGCCGGACTCGCCGTAGCTCGGCCATGCGACCCGCAACTGCGCGAATTCCCTCAGCAGCGCTGTTCAGCAAAGCTTGGTTGCGCTCGACCTTGCTTTGAATTCGAACCAACTCGTCACTATCCCGAACCTGAAGATCGTTGATTGCGCCGATCAGTTTTTCCTTTTCGGGCACCATATGCGTCAGACGGTCCAGATCCCCTTCCACCAGCGCAGCGCGCTCTAGGTCCAGAATTTCTTCCAACGATTTAATGAGGGACGTATTAGGATCAGGTCTCATTTGGTTTCTCCATCATTGACTGCAGAAGGATTTCGGACAGTCTGATCCCACCCGACCGGGCCAGTTGTTGTGCTTGATGTTGCACCAAAAACGAAGAAAACTGATCCTCGCCCGCGCCACCCCCAAAGGCTTGACGCGTTTTACCCAAGCCCGCGGATTTGAGCATTTCAGCCAAAAACGTCGCTTCAAGATCTTCAGACACTGCCTGAAGCCTGTTCGCGGCTGGCGGCGCCATTTGGGGAAGTGTCGAAACCTTCATTGCTTTCTCCGAAAATTTCTTCGGACTTTCTCGATCAAAGGGGAAAGCAGTTAAAATAAACGTAACTTCCTGATGGCAGTTTACCGGTCAGACAAACGGAGCCGGAGCAAAATGCCCAACCCGCTTACACTGGCGACTTCCATACCGATAGCGCCGAACAAACCCGATGCTGGCCAAAGAGAAAACCGCGATTCCGAAGGGGCGACAAGCTTCCAGGACGTTCTGAATCAAGAGGACGTTCCAACGGAACAAGGGGCTGAGACTGCTGAAACTCCGGAAGCAGAGGCTGCGGAAGAAACCGCCGGCCCTGACGTTGAAGCGACCCAACCTTTGCCGTCTGAGCAACTGGTTGAAAGTCACTCATCACGGCCAATACAGGTCGCAGAAGGCACCGCCACAGCACCGCTGGTCACCGATGGCACCTCCAATGTCTCTCCAACGCCCGCTGAAACACGCGAGGTCGCCAATCGTCAGGCAAATAACGAAAACAAAGGGCAACATCCGATTTTGGGCGGGGATAGTCATTCACATCAAAGCATACCGCCAAGGACAACGCCCGTTCTGTCTGATGGAAAAAATGCAAGTAGCCCATCGCGCGTGGTACATGAACCTGAAATCATTCGTTCGGACGCAGTTGCAATTGCTCAAAAGGCGCAATCCGTGAGGCCAGAACCCAAACCCGTTGTCGAGCCATCCGCGAAGATCTCACCAACTACCGAAGTTCCACATCACCCCCCTGTTCCTGCAGGCGTAAACGCCCGGCCTCAGACTCCGAAGCGTACTCCGGCTGTCACGCAGATGCAGTTGATTGCGGCGGCCAAGACCCAAGAACCAGGAGAGTTTCTGCGGACGGAAACAGCAGAAGGTCTATTTGCCGCCAGGGATGAAGCATTGCTTCAGACCCCTCGCGATTCGGTGCCTCAACTGAGTTCACCATCAGCAACTGTGCGTGGCGAAATCGCCCGGGCTATCGCTGGCCAACTGGCCGCTGCCATCCAGTCTCGACCCGGGTCAGGGGCGATTGAAATCACGCTGAACCCAGAAGAACTGGGCCGGGTCTCCATCGTGTTGAATGGTCGAGAAGACGGTTTGCACATGACAATTGCCGCAGAGCGCCCTGAGACGCTGGATCTAATGCGGCGACATATTGCAACGCTGACGGCAGAGTTTCAGAAACTGGGATATGGTGAGATGTCTTTTGATCTGGGCACCTCGTCAGATCCGCACCATCAAAGCACGGGTTCACGGGCTGGATCTCTTTTCGAACCGACAGCGGAAGAAAATGACAGTCGAACCGATCCCGTTCTGCGGCGCACTGCCCTGGGCAGGGGCATTGATATGAGGCTTTGAAGCATGATCAATCCAACTCAGGCCGCGCAACACGCGGCGCAGAATCAGTCTGCTGGGAAATCGCAGACATCTGCTGTGACATCGGATTTTGAGACGTTTTTGCTGATGATGACCACGCAAGCTCAAAATCAGGATCCTTTGGAACCGATGGATTCGTCAGACTATGCATCACAGCTTGCGCAGTTTTCGATGGTTGAACAACAGGTGAAGACGAATGACCTGTTGTCTGCGTTGGCAACCGCCATGGGTAACGTCAACCTGGATGAATTGGCCAGTTGGGTTGGCATGGACGTTCGGTCCGCATCGGCTTTTCACTTCGATGACGAACCGGTCACCCTGTTCACCGAACCCAATCCCAAAGCGGACAAGACAACTCTGGTGATCCGCGATGAAGAGGGCACTGTCATTGACCGCATCACCGTGCCCGTAGCCGACACGGAATTTGTCTGGGCCGGTACGGATTCGGCTGGCAACCCTCTGGCGTCAGGGACCTATTCGGCAACGCTGGAAAGCTATGAAAACGGGAAACTACTGTCTGAGAAACTGGCGTCGTCTTATCAGCGTGTCATCGAAGCACAGGCCGGCGATGATGCTGTTGTTTTGACTCTGGAAGGCGGTCTGGAGATATTGGCAACAAAGGTCACGGCGATCCGAACAGGCGCTTGATCTGTGGGGCCGGACGGGCCAAACCTTGGCAACTTCCGACTCGCCAGAAGAATTGGTACCGCCTCTGTCCGACCTGTCCTCACCACCTCCCGGCCTTGTGCAACAGCTTCGAACTCAGGGGCTGGTCGTTACGGGCGCGCGGTTTGAAACACTGTATGGCGGGCGTACCAATCAAGTTTGGAAGGTTCTTGGGGGTGATGGTGACAAAGTTCTGAAGCTGTACCAAACAACTCTTAGAAACCCGCTGTTCCGAAACGATGCGGAACTGGAGGCGCGGTGCCTAAAGGCACTCGAGTATTCTGGCTTCGTGCCACGTTTGCGGGCGACCGGCCAGCACCAGAACGATCATTGGGTCTTTTATGACCACGCGCCTGGATCACCCTGGCGGGAACGTCCTGAACCTGTCGCCGAATTGCTGCGAAAGTTACATTCGCATCCGGCCTTGAAGGTCGCCCCGGAGGGGTGCAACGGCAGCGTTGATCTCGCGTCGCATGGCCAAAAGATACTGGATGGGTGCGCATCAGAAACCCGCCTCAAGCTGATCGAATTGCGCCCTGCGCATACGGTACCTCCGACCAACCGAACATGCCTGATCCACGGCGACCCCGTGGCCGGGAACATTCTTGTGGCCGAAAGCGGGCTAACCTTGATTGACTGGCAATGTCCGGCTGTAGGTGACCCTTGCGAAGACATCGCCTTGTTTCTTTCACCCGCCATGCAGCGCCTATACCGAGGTGCACCTTTGAGCGCCAAGGAGATCGACCGGTTTCTGTCTTCCTACGAGCACCCCAGCATTATCGCGCGTTTCGAATCCCTACGCCCATGGTTTGCATGGCGTATGGCGGCCTATTGCCTGTGGCGGGTCGAGAACGGCGCCACCGATTATTCGGAAGGGTTACGGTTGGAAATGGAGACGCTGTGACTTGGCAAGGTCTCAAAGATCGGCAAGCGCCAAAGCAGCGTAAGCGGGCGGCATGATCGCACGGCGCCAACGCCCAAAGGGAAACCGCCCCGGAGTCTGTGTCATCGGCACGGGCAAGTTGCTGTCTTGCCCCAACGCCATGCGCGCCAGCGCCCTCCCACAATACGACCCCATGGCAACACCATTTCCATGGTAGGCAAAGCCAGCAAGCAGTCCGGCCCGCCCCGGCACCGGGCCAACAAACGGTAGCAACCCACGTGACATGCACACCATACCCGACCAGATATGAGTGGCTTCGACACGTGACCATTCGGGGAACATGCGTCGGAAATCCTGTTGCACTTTTCGCCGAATTGCGACCTCGGTGCGGGGCGAGGATCGCAGCCCGCCCCGCATACCGAACAGAAAACGCCCGTCCGGCATCAGGCGAAAGTAATGCAGCAGGTTTCGGGTATCATAGGACATCTGATTCGAAGTCCATCCCTGCGCTAACTGTTCTGCCCGGCCTAGGGGTCGAGTCACCAGAACGGTGGATTGCGCAGGCATATAACGGCCGGACATCCAGGCTGGGACATCCTCGCTGGAATACCCGTTGGTACAGACAAGGACCTTTTCGGCTTTGACACGGCCGTTTGGTGTCTGCAGCACGAACCTTGGTCCGACCTTCTGTATGTTTACAACCGCGCTTTTTTGGAAGAATTCAACGCCTAGGGCCGCGGCGGCTTTTGCTATTCCGAAGAGGTATTTCCTTGGATTCAAACCAAATCCTACCGGCAGAGTGAGCCCCCCGTGGAACGATCCTCCGATGCCTATTCCGGCTAACTCGTTTTGCTCATGCAAAAGTCCCGATGCATCCGCGGTCCGGCGCAATTTTTCCATCGCCCGCGGGGAGTGAGCCAGCTGAGTTTCGCCTTTTGAATGGATATCTGCGTCGATTTTGTGCCTCGTCAACAGATCAGATACCAACTGAACGGCGCCCTGTTCGGCGCGGCCATAAGCCTGTGCTGCCGACTGCCCGAACCGGCGTGTTATCGTTTCGTGATCAAGCTTTGACCCGCCCAGACAACAAAACCCGCCGTTGCGACCCGAGGCGCCCCAGCCTGGCGTTTCGGCTTCGAACACGGCAACGGAAGCTGCGCTTTCGGCGAGATGTAACGCAGCCGACACACCTGTGAAGCCGCCCCCAATGATAGCAACATCGACACTGGTATCACCCCAATGCTCCGACCAGTCCGGACTGTCGATGGTCTCATCCCACCAACATCCCTCGCGCGGTCCGGGACCGTAGGTGTAGTCTGGGAAAATCCGCCTCATTCCGCGCGTTCTGCCGCCATTTCCTCTTGCCGTTGGCGCATCATGGCACGCTTGGTAACCAGCGATGCGGTAATCACGCCGACGGTGACAACCGCGATCATGATGGTTGAAAGCGCATTGATTTCAGGACTGACACCCAGACGCACCGCCGAGAAGATTTTGATCGGCAAAGTCGTGGCTGACGGGCCCGAGGTAAAGGACGCGATCACCAGATCATCCAGCGACAAGGTAAAGGCCAACAACCACCCTGAGATCACAGCAGGCGCAATGATTGGCAGGGTCACAAGGCGAAAAGCCTGAGCAGATGAACAGCCCAAATCCAAAGCAGCCTCTTCCAGCGACTGATCAAAGGTCACGAGGCGCGACGATACAACCACCGAAACAAAGCACATCGAGAACGTCGTATGCGCCAACACAATTGTCAGAATACCCCGATCCAGACCAATCCCGATGAACAACAATAACAAGGACAGACCCGTAATCACTTCGGGCATCACCAGCGGAGCGTAGATCATGCCCGAGAAAAGCGTGCGGCCAAAGAACCGCCCGCCGCGCACCAACACATAAGCCGCTGCTGTGCCCAGAACAGTCGCCAGAGTGGAAGAGAACACCGCGACGCGTACAGTAACCCATGCAGCATCCAGAAATGCTTCGTTCTGAACCAGTTCACCGTACCATTTGGTCGAGAACCCGGCCCAGACCGTGACCAGCTTGCTTTCGTTAAAGCTGAAGATGATCAGGATGATCATTGGAATATAGAGGAAGGCAAACCCCAGCGTCAGGGAAACCGTGTTGAACCAGCTCAACCTGTTCATTGCTCGGCCTCCGTCTGCTTTTGCTGGTTACGTTGGAACAGAACGATCGGGATGATCAGGATCAGCAGAAGAACCACTGCAACGGCGCTTGCCACTGGCCAGTCCCGGTTCGAGAAGAATTCTTCCCACAACACTTTGCCGATCATCAATGTACCGGATCCACCCAGCAACGACGGGATGACGAATTCACCGATCACGGGGATCATCACAAGAAAACACCCGGCAATGATGCCCGGACGGGACAACGGGATTGTGACCAGCCAGAAGGCCTGCAAACGCGAACAGCCCAGATCTTCGGCAGCCTCGATCAGAGATCCATCCATCCGTTCAAGTGCCGAATAGATCGGTAGGATCATGAAAGGCAAATAGGTGTAGACGATGCCGATATAGACCGCGGTATTGGTGTTCAGAATGGTCAGCGGGGTCGAAATTATGCCCGTCCAAAGCAGCAACTGGTTCAGGTACCCGCCCTCGCTGAGAATACCCATCCACGCGTAAACGCGGATCAGGAACGAGGTCCAGAATGGCAAGATGACCAGCATCATCAGGGTTGGGCGCCATTCCTCCGGCGCGCGGGCCATGCCGTAAGCGATAGGGTAACCAACAATCAGCGTCAGAACAGTCGAGATCAGCGCAATCTTGACGCTGGACAGATAGGCTTTCCAATACAGGTCATCTTCTGTCAGCCAAACAAAGTTCTCCAAATCCAATTGGC
The DNA here is from genome assembly GCF_900313035.1 of Ruegeria sp. EL01. Lineage (GTDB taxonomy): Bacteria > Pseudomonadota > Alphaproteobacteria > Rhodobacterales > Rhodobacteraceae > Ruegeria. The sequence continues at coordinate 86,304 of NZ_OMPS01000038.1, forward strand.
TGAAAAACTCTCTGATACCAGCCCACCCCTGGGACAGATCAAGCGTTGGTGTGTAAGGCGGGATCGCAAGGGCCGTGTCCGACAGCGATATCTTCAGAACGATGAAGAATGGCACCATGAACAGGGCCAACAGCCAGACATACGGAACAGCAATCAGAAAGGCGCGGCGCATCAGTTCGCCAACAGAACCGCAGCCGTTGCTGTCCAGGACAGCCAGACCGGGTCTTCCCAAGTGAAGGATCGGCGCGAGATCCGGCGCGTATTGGCCGATTGCGCCTTGATGATTGTGCCATTTGTCAGTTCGACATAGTAGGTTGACAAGTTGCCCAGATAAGCGATGTCAATCACCTTGCCCTGAATGGCGTTTATGGCGTCTGCAGGCCTCTCGGATGAGATTGTCACCTTCTCGGGCCGGATCGCCAGATGGCACGATTGCCCTGTAGACAAATCCGTGGCTGAGGTCGCGGTTAACGGTGACTGCCCTTCGGCCCAGTCGATCTGATAGGTTCCATCTTCGCCGGGCGTTGCACGGCCTTCAATGATGTTCACGTCACCGATGAAGTCGGCCACATATATCGAGTTTGGGCTTTCGTAGATACGATCCGGCGTGGCGACTTGTTTCAATTGCCCCTGATCCATTACCGCCACGCGGCTGGCAACGGTCATTGCCTCTTCCTGATCATGGGTCACAATCACAAAGGTGGTGCCAGTCTTTTCCTGGATGTCCATCAGTTCGAATTGCGTGTCTTGCCGCAGCTTCTTGTCCAGTGCGCCCAACGGTTCGTCCAGCAACAGCAGTTTGGGCGCTTTGGCCAGCGATCGTGCCAATGCAACACGCTGACGTTGCCCACCCGAAATCTGGTGCGGTTTGCGGCGAGCGAACTGCTCTAACCGCGTTAGGCGCAACATCTCTTCTACGCGGTCCTGAAGATCATGCTTGGGCATGTTGTCCCTGCGCAAACCAAACGCAATGTTGTCCCAGATGCTCAGATGCGGGAACAGGGCATAGGACTGGAACATCATGTTCACGGCGCGCTTGTTGGGCGGGATCGGATCAATGTCCTGGCCGCCCAGCAGAATGTGCCCTTCTGTCGGGGTCTCGAAACCCGCCAGCATCCGCATCATTGTGGTTTTCCCGCAGCCGGACGGCCCCAGCAGAGCAAAGAACTCACATTCGAAAATATCCAGTGACAGATTGTCGATCGCCGTAAAGCTTCCGAACCGCTTGGTCACATTTTGGAACTGGATCAATGGCTTCGCCTGTGGGTCTTCCCACGGCGCAAAAACGTCAGAGTTCAAAGCGGCCCCCGCATATCGGTCCGGACAGGAATTGCACTGGGCGGCATCGAATCCGCCCAGCGTCGAATGGTCAGATCAAGTACCAGACTTGACCTTGGTCCAAAGACGAGTCACGACCCGCTGCACTTTCGCGGGATAAGGTGTCGTGATGTAGAGATTCTGCATCGTAGCATCATCTGGATAAATTGCCGGATCTCCGATCACGTCTTCCTCAAGAAACTCCTGGGACGCTTGGTTGCCGTTCGCGTAGTATACATAGTTCGACGCGGCAGCCATGTTGTTGGCGTCCAGAATGAAATCAAGGAACTTATGCGCGCCTTCCGGATTCGGTGCATCTGCCGGAATGGCCATCTGGTCGAACCACATCAGCGATCCTTCGGCGAAGGCATGATATTCGATCTCAACGCCATTTTCCGCTTCGGCTGCACGATCTCGTGCCTGAAGGATGTCGCCAGACCAGCCGACGGCCACGCAGATATCGCCGTTTGCCAACGCGTTAATGTACTCTGAGCTATGGAATTTCTGAATATGCGGCCGGACACTGGTCAGGACCGCTTCGGCCTTACCAATCACCTCTTTGTCGTGGCTGTCCGGATCCTCGCCAATGTATTGCAGAACCATCGGGATGATTTCCGCAGGCGCGTCCAGGAAATGCACCCCGCACGAGGCCAGCTTTTCCATATTCTCAGGCTTCAGGACCAGATCCATGCTGTTCAAGACAACGTCATCGCCCAGCGCTTCTTTGACTTTGCCGACATTGACGCCAATCCCCGTCGTTCCCCACATGTAGTTGATGGAATACGCGTTGTTCGGGTCGTAGCCCGCAGTGCGCTCCTGAATGACGTTCCACAGGTTGCCAGTGTTCGACAATTTCGACGAATCCAGCTCTTGGAAAGCACCCGCTTGGATTTGGCGTTGTAGGAACGTACCGGAAGGCACCACCACGTCATAGCCCGAACCACCGGCGAGCATCTTGGTCTCAAGGACCTCGTTGCTGTCAAAAACATCATAGATCAGGGTCAGCCCCGACTCTTCCTCGAATTTGCTTAGCAGATCCTCGTCGATGTAGTCGGACCAGTTGTAAACACGCACCTCATCGGCAAAAGCCACCGATGTCCCCAATGCGACCACCGCTGTCAGCGTCAGCCTTTTGATTGTCATATTCTTCTCCCTGCGAATGTACGGGTATTTTCCCGTTTTTTCGGATTTGATCAAGTTTTGCGTTTTCCCCCGATCCAGCGTATGGTTTCACGAGGTCCGCCACCTGACAAGTCAGGGGTAGTCGAAATGGGATGAACCAATTGGATTTGATCAAAAATAAAGCATCTGTCACACCATCCGAGCGCGAGAAACGCCCGGCCCATGAACAGGTCTACCAAACTCTCAGATCACAAATCTTATTCGGAGAACTGGTCCCGGGTCAGCCTGTCACCATACAGGGTCTAACTGATTCGCTGGGTGTTGGCATGACCCCGGTACGTGAAGCGATTCGCAGGCTTATTTCGGACGGAGCATTGGTGTTTCAGGGCAATCGCCGGGTGAGCGTCCCCCTGTTGTCCACGGCTGACATCAAAGAGATGATATTTGCCAGAATATCAATAGAATCAGAGCTTTCAAGGCGCGCCACAGCGAACCTACAGACGGTCGACATCGACCATCTGGAACGTATTGATCGCCATCTGGATCGGACAATCATCGATGGGGACGTCAGTGGGTATCTACGTTTGAACCAAGCTTTTCACGAGACGCTTTATTCCCACGCGAACGCTCCGATCCTCAGTGATCTGGCGGAAAGACTGTGGCTCAGGTTTGGGCCGTCGCTGAGGGTTGTTTGCGGTCGCTTTGGCACGCAAAGCCTGCCGGATCGGCACAAGGATATTATCGCAGCTTTGCGCAAAGGGGATGCAGATCAGGCGGCCAAGGCAACTGCTCAGGACATCGAACAAGGGATGGAGCTGATGGCCGAAGCGCTTGCAGCTGTCTAGCTCCATGCGATTCGATTGACAGCGCAAAATTTGATCATATTGTGATCGCCAATCGCTTTTGCAGGAGACTCTCCGATGTCCACCATCACCAATCATATGCCGACCGCCGAACTACAGGCACTGGATGCGGCGCATCACCTCCATCCGTTTTCCGCCAATGGCGCGCTGGGTCAGGAAGGCGCGCGCGTGATCACCCGCGCTGACGGAGTTTACCTGACCGATAGTGAGGGCGAAGAAATTCTGGACGCCATGGCCGGTCTTTGGTGTGTCAATATCGGCTATGGCCGGGATGAGCTGGCGGACGTTGCCGCACGTCAAATGCGAGAGCTTCCCTACTACAACACCTTCTTCAAAACGACCCATGTTCCGGCCATCGCGCTGGCGGCCAAGATTGCCGAACTGGCACCGGGCGATCTGAACCACGTTTTCTTCGCAGCAGGTGGGTCCGAGGCAAACGACACCAATATTCGCCTTGTGCGCACCTACTGGGCCGAGAAGGGCCAGCCGAATAAGAACATCATCATCAGCCGCCACAACGCCTACCACGGCTCAACAGTTGGGTCAGCCTCACTGGGTGGAATGGCGGGTATGCATGCGCAGGGCGGCATCCCGATTCCGGACATTCACCACATCAACCAACCCAACTGGTGGGCTGAAGGGGGTGAGATGTCGCCGGAAGATTTCGGCTTTGCTCGCGCGCGCGAGCTGGAAGACGCCATTCTTGAATTGGGCGAAGACCGCGTTGCGGCGTTTATCGCAGAACCGGTGCAAGGCGCCGGCGGGGTTATCGTGGCGCCCGATACATACTGGCCCGAGATTCAGCGTATCTGCGACAAATACGAAATCCTGCTGATCGCCGACGAAGTGATCTGTGGCTTTGGCCGTACTGGCAACTGGTTCGGATCGCAGACCGTTGGAATCAAACCGCATATCATGACCATCGCCAAAGGCCTCAGCTCGGGCTATGCGCCGATTGGCGGATCGATCGTCAATGATGAGATAGCCGAAGTCATCGGGGGCACTGAATTCAACCACGGCTACACCTATTCCGGTCACCCGGTCGCCGCAGCCGTAGCGCTTGAGAACCTGCGCATTCTTGAGGAAGAAAAGATCGTCGATCACGTACGCGACGTGGCTGCCCCATATCTGAAGGAAAAGTGGGAGGCACTGTCAGATCATCCGCTGGTGGGTGAGGCCAAGATCGTCGGCATGATGGCATCCATTGCCCTGACGCCAGATAAAGCAAGCCGCGCCAAATTCGCGTCAGAGCCTGGCACCATTGGTTACATCTGCAGGGATTGTTGCTTTGCCAACAACCTGATCATGCGCCATGTGGGTGACCGAATGATCATCTCGCCGCCGCTGATCCTGACGCCCGCAGATATCGACGAGATGTTCGAACGCATTCACAGATCTCTGGACGAAGCGCATTCAGAGATCATCAAGCAGGGTCTGATGAAAGCTGCGTCCTGAGCTTTCTGGCCGAAGCATCGAAACACAAGGGGCGGTCAACAAGACCGCCCCTTATCTTTTACCGCAACCGCTCCAACAACTGCAGAGTGGCATAACCATCTGGTGGCAAACCCTGCGCCACCTGATAGGCGCGCAATGCATCGATTGTGTTTGGGCCAATGCGCCCGTCAATAGACTGCGTATCAAACCCGGCTTGTGTCAAACGCGTCTGCAGCTCTTTGCGCTCAGTGAAACTCAGCACCCGGTCATCGCGCGGCCAATTGGATCGAAACGGGCCGCGCCCGGCCAATCGATCAGACAAATGGCCAATACCGACAACATAGGCATCCGCACCATTGTATGCCTCGATCACCTTGAAATTGTCGAAAATCATCAATGCAACGCCCTGCCCGCCTGCCGGAAGCAAAATTGCGGCCTGCCCATAGTCTGGCACGGGTGCGCCATCCGGCGCCACCACGCCCCGCGCGGCCCATTCGGACGGCTTCAGAGTGAATTCGCGCTTGGCGGTGGAAAAATCGAACCCGTTCGGCAGGCGCACTTCGACACCCCAGGGCTGGCCTTTGGTCCACCCGTGCCGCGCAAGATACGCCGCTGCCGAAGCCAGCGCATCCGTCGGATCATCCGACCAGATATCCCGTCGTCCATCCCCGTCGAAATCCACCGCGTGATCCAGATACGAGGTCGGCATAAACTGCGTATGCCCCATCGCCCCTGCCCAGCTGCCGATCATGTTTCCGGCACTCACATCACCTGACTGGATGATCTGCAACGCCGCAATCAGCTGGGTTTCAAAGAACTGCGCCCGCCGCGCATCAAACGCTAATGTCGCCAGAGAGCGGATGGTTTCGTTGTTTCCTCGGTAGGATCCAAACGCGGTTTCCAGCCCCCAGATAGCTGTAACAACCTCTTTCTCGACCCCGTATTGGGCTTCGATCTGTTCCAGTGCCAGATGATGCCGCTCCAGGGATCTACGCCCATTGGAAATCCTGGCGTCAGAGACTGCTGAATCCAAATACTTCCATATGGGTTTTGAGAATTCGGCCTGATTGCGGTCGCGCTTTATGACGTCGTTGTCATAGGTTACACCAGCCAGCGCCCTTACCAGAGTCGTCTGCGAAACACCCTGCTGAAGTGCCCGCTGTTGGAAAGACCCCAACCAGGCCTGAAACCTCGCATTGCCTTCTGTCGACACGCGCAACACCTCAGCTGTCGGTCGGGGTAACGGTCGCACCGAGACGGTAACGTCCGCGGATGCAAGTTGTATCGTTTTGTCCAAAGGCCCGGTTTCGGGCCCCAGACCATTGTCTGTGGTTTCCGCCTGTACGATGGATGCCCACAATGCCACGGTCATAACGCCGCCTACGCATTTACGCATTCCGGATTTTTCCTGTTTACTGCTCAACCCCAGGATAGCGCAGTTTTGGAAATTCTCAAAATGCTCAGCTATGCAACTCGCTCTCTTTTGCGGCGCGTTCTGCGCGGATACGCGCCAGTGCGTCGCGTAACATCGGTACCCGGTTTGGTCGAAAGCTTTGATCTGTAACCGACATCTCGTGCATCCGATCCAAACGGAAGACGCGGAAATCCTGTCTGAGATGACACCAGCTTAACAATACGTTTGAGCGATCCATATAGACAATACTCAGTGGATTTACACGCCGACGTGTGGGGTCGCCCTTCGCATCCGTATACGAAAACTCGACCGTGCGCTCATCCCATGTCGCTTGTCGCAGGGCCGCAACTTCAATCGTCGGGGCCGACGGCCTGTTAAACCGCGTCGCGGCCAGTACGGCATGACTCAACCTATGAGACTGACGCGGGGGCAGGCGACCCTGCAATTTGCGCAGCGCTGCGCTGGCCGCATCGGCCAAGGCGGGGTCACCAATCACCTGAACTTCGCGCAGGCCCAGAACCAACGCCTCAAGTTCATCATCGGTAAACCCCAGCGGTGGCAGCGTGGCGTCTTCGATCAGGGTAAATCCAAACCCTGCCTCACCGTCAATGACAGCCCCCAAGCCACGCAAGGCATCAATATCCCGGTGGATCGTGCGGGCCGAGACATCCAGATCTTGCGCCAACTGGACCGACGTTTTGGGCGACGGACCAGAGCGCAGGGCTTGCATCAATTGGAACAGACGGGCGGTACGGGACATAACCCATCCTAATCTAATGCTGATGACAGAAATTGTCATCAGTGGAAGATACCTATCAGCCATCCCAATTAGATGGAGCGAAACATGCTGACCCTTCTCACATACCCCTCTGCCTTCGGCCTGTTCAGCGCCAGCCCTTTCTGCGTCAAAAGCGCATTTATGCTGCAGCAGTCAGGGCAAGCATGGCAGCGATCGGATATGCTTGATCCGCGTAAGATGCCGCATCAAAAACTGCCGGTGCTGCGCACCCCTGAACGGCTGGTCCCTGACAGCGACATGATCCGCATATGGTTAGAACAACAGGGGGCGGACTTTGACAAAGGCCTCACAGACATTCAAAAGGCGCAATCCCGGACCTTGGTCCGCACGGCCGAAGAACACCTGTATTTTAATATCGTGCTGGACCGCTGGGGCAATGACCGGGTGTGGCCAATCCTGCGTGAGACGTTTTTTACCGGAATTCCGGCGCTGATCCGCAAACCGGTATCCGGTTCGATCCGAAAAGCCGTGTTAAAAGGAATCAACTCGCAAGGGATCGGCCGGTTTTCACTGTCGGAACGACTGGACCGGGTAGAGCGCGATCTTGAAGCGATCTCAGCCTACTTATGGCAATCGCCCTTCCTTATGGGCAATCAGCCGACCTCTGCTGACATGAGTGTTGGCCCGATGTTGGCTGCGATGCGTGCAACACCCGCAGATACCCCACTGACGCAGCGTATCAAACAAGATACTCTGCTCAACAGCTATGTGGACCGGGTGGAAGAGGCGTTGCCGTTGACATGACAAAGATAGACGACCCTGCAGTTGAGGCAGCGTTTGACGCGCTGCCACAGGACACGCGTGCAGGTGTCCTGAACCTGCGCGAACTGATACTGGAAACAGCCGCCTCCTTGCCCACGGCGCAACCGCTGCAGGAAGCACTGCGGTGGGGGCAACCAGCCTATCTGGCACCAAAAGGATCAACAATTCGGCTAGGTGGGCACAAGTCCGCCCAGTTTGCACTGTTCGTGCACTGCCAAAGCCGATTGATGGGCGACTTTACCACAGCCTTTCCCGGCGAAGACCGGATCGACGGCAACCGGGCGGTTCTGTTCGACTCACCGGATCAGATCGATGAAACGCGCCACGGATGGCTGATCGCCCGAGCTTTGACCTATCACCTCTGACGGCGCTTACGTTCGACCTTGCGCTTGATCTTGTCTTTCTTGCGCTTCGCGCTGACGGCTTTCCGGCGTGTTGGCTTTTTGCCGGTTCCGCGTCCACGGGGCAGAGCCTGATCGTCAATAGACAGCAATTCCAATTCCAACCCGCCGGTCACGGGTGTTGCCTCGGTCAGGCGCACAGTGACACGCTGCCCGATCGCAATGATCAGGCCGGTGTCTGAGCCCATCAAAGTACCCGCCTCGCGGTCGAAATGGAAAAACTCACGGCCCAGCGACCGCACAGGAACCAACCCATCCGCCCCGGTTTCATCCATCTTCACAAAGGCCCCGAACCGGGCAATGCCACTGATCCGTCCAGCGAATTCGTTGCCAACGCGCTCGCTAAGATAGGCGGCAAGGTATCGATCTGTCGTGTCTCGTTCGGCCATCATCGAACGTCGTTCGGTGTCCGAGATATGGGTGGCGGTTTCTTCCAGCCGGTCGATCTCTTCTTCGGTCAGCCCGTCTTTACCCCAGTTGTGGGCCGTAATCAGCGCGCGGTGAACGATCAAGTCCGCGTAACGACGAATGGGCGAGGTGAAATGCGCGTAGTTCCGCAGCGCCAAGCCAAAATGGCCGAAGTTTTCCGGGTTGTAATAGGCCTGCGCCATTGAGCGTAACGTGCTGAGGTTGATCAACTCGGCATCCTCGGTGCCTGCCGCTGCGTTCAGCAGCGCATTCAGATGGCGGGTTTGCAGCACCTGCCCCTTGGCCAGATTCAAACCAGCGGCCTGCGCCGTTTCGCGAAGGCTTTCCAGTTTTTCGGGCGCGGGTTCCTCGTGCACGCGGAACAGCAGTGGACGACGTTTGGCGATCAGGGTTTCCGCCGCCGCGACATTGGCCAGGATCATGAATTCCTCGATCAGCCGATGCGCGTCTAAGCGATCCCGAAAGGCAACGCTTTGCACCTCGCCTTTGTCGCTGAGGATGATCTTGCGTTCCGGCAGATCCAGATCCAGCGGCTGACGTTCCGACCGCGCCTTTTTCAACGCCGTGTAGGCGGCATAGAGTGGCTTCAGAACAGGCTCCAAGAGTGGCCCCGTCCTGTCGTTCACAGTCCCGTCGATGGCCTCTTGTACTTCGGCATAATGCAAGGACGCCGCCGAGCGCATCAATCCGCGCACAAAGCGATGGCCGATCTTGTTTCCATCCGCACCGATTTGCATCCGCACTGCGATACAAGCGCGTGGGACACCTTCGTGCAGGGAACACAGGTCCCCGGACAGCCGATCCGGCAGCATTGGCACGACACGATCCGGGAAATAGCTGGAGTTTCCGCGCTTGCGCGCCTCGCGGTCCAACGCCGTACCGGGCTGCACATAGGCGGCAACATCGGCAATGGCGACCCAGATCACGTGCCCGCCCGGGTTTTTGGGGTCATCATCTGCGTGTGCGTAGCACGCATCATCATGATCACGCGCATCAGATGGGTCGATCGTCAGCAACGGCATGTCGCGCAGATCTTCGCGCCCTTTCAGCCCAACGGGTTTGGCTTTGTCGGCCTCGTCGATCACCTTGTCTGGGAAATCATCCGGGATTCCGTGTTGATGAATCGCTATCAGCGAAACCGCCTTGGGCGCAGACGGGTCGCCCAAACGCTCGACAATACGCGCGCGTGGCAATCCCATGCGGTTTTTCGGTCCGGCCTGTTCAGCCTCAACCAACTCACCGTCTTTTGCACCGTGATCAGCGCCGTCTTGCACCAGCCACTCGGTCTGGCCCGCCTTGTCGATGGGTACAATCCGGCCACCTTCCGCCCCCTTGCGGAAAATCCCCACGACCCGGCGCGGGTTGGATCCGATACGGCGGATCAGGCGGGCTTCGTAATTATGGTCTTCCTCATGCACCACCGATAGCCGGGCCAAAATGCGATCACCCTCGCCCAAAGCCGGGTCGCTGGCGCGTAAGATCATTAAGACAACGGGCTCCACCCCTTCGCCATGCCATTCCAGCGGACGAGCAAACAGATCACCGTCCGAATTGGGCGCGTTCACCTGCAAAACACTGACAGGCGGCAGCCGGTCCGGATCGCTGTAGCTGCGCTTGCGTTTTTCCAGATGCCCCTCGGCCTCCAGCTCGCGCAGGATACGCTTTAGGTCGATCCGAGCCGCGCCTTTGATGCCAAAAGCCTTGGCGATATCGCGTTTCGCAGTGAGGGTGGGGTTCGCTGAGATCCAGTCCAGGACCTCCTGCTTGGTGGGGATGCGAGTCATATCTTCGGCCTAACACGAGCGCACGACGGCGTCATGACCAAAAAACGGCGATTTAGGTCAGCTCGGCAGATCGGCCACGGTATCGACGTCGTGCAGATGGTCCAGCAGTGCAATTCGGCGTCCTGAAACAGAGGTCAGAGTGTCTGCAAGCGCATGTTCCGTCGACCATCTCACGCTGTCGAACAGCCCGGGCGGCAACGCACCATATCGCTGCGCGCCTACCAGCCAATATCCACCATCCGGCGCAGGTCCAAAAACCATCTGCGATCTGCCCAGCGCACCAAATGCCCGCGCTATGTGCCCGCGCGTGATGCCTGGAATATCCGCGCCAATCAGGCAAACCGGCCCTTTTGGCGCCGCCCGCAGCAATCGCCCCATTCTGGCCCCAAGATCGCCGCAGCCCTGCGCCGCTCGGGTCAGATCAGCTGGCCAGACCCGGCTAATCAACCCTTCCTTGTCCGGCGATACGGCCAGCACAATCTGCCAACGCGGGTCGCGCAATCGTCGGATCAACGACCGTGTCTGATGCCGAAACCACCACGCTGCACCAACCATGCCAATATCGCGCCCAAGCCGCGTTTTGACCCGGCCCGGACGGGGTTCTTTGATCATGATAATCAAAGTACGTTGCATGGTTCAGGCAAAATAATCTGTCAAAATTCGTTTGTAGATAGCCTTTAGTTGCTCGATCTGCGCAACCTCTACGCATTCATCGACCTGATGCATCGTGCGGCCAACCAGACCAAATTCCACCACCGGGCAATGGTCCTTCACAAACCGGGCATCAGAGGTTCCACCTGTTGTCGACAACTCGGGCTGCACACCTGTTTCGGCTTCGACAGATTTCGCGACCAGGTCTGACAATGGTCCCGGCGGCGTCAGAAAGCTTTCACCAGAGATTTTGATTCTGGTTTCGACCTCAACACCGTAAGTGGTCGCCACCTGACCGGCCTCGCGGTGTAGCCACTCACTGAGGCTGGCACCGGAATGCAAATCATTGAAACGGATGTTCACCGTACCAGTACATTGCGCCGGAATGACGTTGGTCGCCGGGTTTCCGGTGTCAATTGTCACCACGGCAAGCGTCGAAGCGTCAAAATGCGCGGTCCCTTGATCCAATTCATGGCTGGCCAACCGATCCATGAGCCGTGTCATGGCAGGTAGCGGGTTCTTCGCGCGATGTGGATAGGCCGAGTGCCCCTGCACCCCGGTGATCGTAAACCAGGCGGTCATCGACCCGCGTCTACCGATCTTAATCATTTCACCCATTTCATTCGGACATGTGGGTTCGCCTACAAGGCAGACAGACATGCGTTCCCCGTTATTGGCCATGTAATCCAGCAAGGCCGTTGTTCCATCCAATGCATCCCCTTCTTCGTCTCCGGTGATGGTCAGGATGATGGCACCGTCTGGTGGTGTTTCGCGTACAAAGTTCACAGCGGCGGCAGCAAAGGCTGCGACCCCGGATTTCATATCCGTGGCCCCGCGGCCATACATCACGCCATTTCGGATTTCTGCTCCGAACGGCGAAGCCGTCCAAGCGGCCTCATCCCCGACCGGAACAACATCTGTGTGACCGTTGAACCCAAAGCTTCGCGCGTGGGCTTTTTGCCCCCAACGTGCAAACAGGTTGCAGATGCCCCCTCGATCCACACGCGTGCATTCAAAGCCCTCATTGGTCAAAACCGACTCAAGCAGAACCAGCGCGCCGCCCTCGTCTGGTGTGACCGATGGGCAACGGATTAAGTCCGCTGTCAATTGAACTGGGTCGGTCATTTGGGGCCTCTCAAAGTTGTCAGCGCTCGGGAACATGCACAGATTCAACGAATTGGCTGATTTGCCAACCCCAATCACGGAAATTCACTCGGCCATTTTGCTGGTATCTCGTTCTGAGACGCCAAGAAAACATGAAACTTGACCTAGCGGCGACCTTGCCCGTCGCCACGTAATCGCGCTAGAGGGCCGCGAAACAGGTAATATGAATATGAAGCGCTCTCTCTTCGGATTGATCTGCCTGACTTTCGCCGTTCTTGCACAGCAAAGCCTGGCTCAGTCCTTAACGGTCACGACTGTGACCCGGCCCCCGTTTTCCTATGTTGAAGACGGGGCCGAGACTGGTTTTTCGATGGACCTGCTTCAGGCATTGGCCGTGTCTTTGAACTGGGAATACTCCGTCAATCGCGTGGGGTCTTTTGCCGAGATGCTCGACGCGGTTCAAGACGGATCTGCGAATATGGCGATTGCCAATATCTCGATCACGGCCAAGCGTGAAACACAGATGGATTTCACTCAGCCGATTTTTGAGGCCGGGTTGCAGATCATGGTGCCATCGGATGCCGCGCGGCGACCATCCTTGCTCCAGGCACTACTGTCCCAAGAGTTGTTTATCGCCATTGGCCTCGCCTTTGCGATCCTGCTGGGCGGAGGCATGATGATGTGGGGGTTCGAACGCCGTGCCCAACCCTATTTCGATCGCAATCTGAACGAAGCATGGTTTCCGTCCTTCTGGTGGGCGCTCAACCTGGTTGTGAATGGTGGCTTTGAAGAACGGATGCCGCGCACCCCCTTTGGCAGGCTGCTCGGCGTTGTACTGGTTGTCTCATCCCTGTTTATCGTATCGGTATTTACGGCGCGCATCACCTCGGTCATGACGGTCGATGCGATCACTGGCAATGTGAACTCGGTAAATGATCTGTATGGCAAAAACGTCGGTACAATTTCGGAATCCACTGCCGCAAGCTTTCTAAACCGCCGCGAAATCGAATTCTCTGGCTACCCCGGGCTTGATGAAATGTTGACTGCATTCAAAGCAGAGGAACTCGATGCAGTGGTCTTTGACGCACCAATCCTGTCCTACTTCACAGCCCATGAAGGTCGCCAGATGGCCACAATGACTGGCGGGATTTTCCTAAGAGAGAATTACGGCATCGCCTTCCCAAGTGGCTCACCACTGGTGGAAGATGTAAACCAGGCGCTTCTCGCCTTGCGTGAGGACGGCACCTATGACGAGATTTACCGCAAGTGGTTCGGCAACCGAAACTAGGATTTAGCCTCGTCTCCGAAAAACGGCGTCATCTGTGCGACGATAACTGCATTTTCGTCCAATGCGCGCTGCATTAAGCCGCGCTCGTCCGGATCGATCTCATGCCCCTGCGACTCACGCTCGGCCAGTGTTCCATAACCTGTCACATCCAGAGGCGCCGTGTCGGCTTGTTTCAGGATGGCCACGGTTTCACGCACGGCCTCGGCCTCGTCCACACCGCTGGCAAAGCACATCAAAGCCGCCCCTGTCGCACCCTCGGGCAGACCATCACCGTCCTTGCGGCCGATCTGAACCAACAGGGTGTAGACTTGCTGACGCGAGGGTTTCTTTTGCTTTTCCATAGAGCGGGCCTTAGCCCCATGCCTGATCGCGGTCAAGTTCAACCGTTGATACATTGCCGATGCCTGCTTGGCCCTCAATGTGCAGAATACAGTGCTCTGCACGAAAGAACGCTTTGGCTATAGTTCCTGAGACAGCAACCCGACCACATAATCCGTTTCAGGTCTTTTTCTGGATTGATGCGGCACGTCAACGAGAAGTGAGCGACCTGTGCGGCAAGATCTATCATGTGCGGGCACCAGTGAACCGGATATAAGAGCCTCTTCAATCAAACATAAGTGGCCCATCAGCACGCCCGCGCCTGCTTTCGCCTCTTCGACTGCAAGGCTGTAGAGAGAAAAATGCGGGCCACATTGGGGGTCTTTCAGCGACACTGAGGTCGTCTCAGACCAGAATGCCCAATCATTCACCCAAGTCAGATCGTGCAACAGCGGAGCAGAATAAAGCTCGGTACCACGAACTTTGAGCGCAGGCGCACAAACTGGAGCTATCTCATCGGGGCAAACACAAACCTGATCTGATATTCCATCTGGCACACCAAAGAAGATCGACAAGTCGAACAATTCCCGGGAAAGGCTTGGCGGCTCTTCAAGCGCGGTTACCGAGAAGTTGATCTGTGGCAAGTGCATTCTGACTTTACTCAACCTTTTGGGTAACCAAAGCTGCGCAACCGACGGAAGGGTCGCGATATGGAAATCAGCGTTGGGTTTCAGGTTCCGCAAGGCACGAGTGGCATCGGCCAGCCCATCAAAGGCAGAGGCAAATTCCGGCACCAGCGACTTACCTGCTTCGGTCAGTTCTACCCCTTGTGCGTTTCGGCGAAACAGCGGCATGCCCGCCCAGCTTTCCAAAGTCTTAACATGTTGTGAGATCGCCCCTGGCGTTACGTTCAGCTCCTCACCTGCGGCGACAAAACTCTCGCGACGCGCCGCGGCCTCAAAAGCGCGCATAGCGTTTAGCGGAGGCCCCTTGGGGCGTTTGGGTATGACACTCATGGCTATAGCCTTAGTTTTTCTACGCCAAGAATTAGCAAATCTGTTTTGCGCTGTCATTGAATTAAGGACAAATTGGAGCAAACAGGAGGATGATCAATGACACTTGCACGGCGAAGCTGGGTGCCTGCCGCCAGCGAAACCTTGGTTCAGGATATTGCTGGCAAGACAGCATCCGCACTTTCGGCCGATGTGCTGACCCGGATCGGGCAATTGGCGGAACAGAACCGTGTGATCCACGAACGAGAGTGCTTCAACCTCAACCCGGCCACCAATGTTATGAACCCCAAGGCCGAGGCGCTTTTGTCCTCGGGCATCGGTTCGCGTCCGTCTTTGGGCTATCCAGGCGACAAGTACGAAATGGGGTTGGAAGCGATTGAAGAAATCGAGGTGATCGCGGCCCAACTCTGCGCCGAGGTCTTTGATGCCCAATTCGCCGAGGTCCGCGTGCCCTCAGGCGCGATTGCCAACCTCTATGGGTTCATGGCGACCTGCGACGCAGGTGACACGATCATCGCGCCGCCAGCCTCTATCGGGGGTCATGTTACGCACCATGTTGCCGGTTGCGCGGGACTATATGGGCTGCGCACGATTGAGGCTCCGGTGAACGCTGACGGCTATACGATCGATCTGGATCGTTTGCGGGGGATGGCGCTGGCCGAGCGACCCAAGTTGATCACTATCGGCGGCAGTCTGAACCTTTTTGAACATCCTGTGGCCGAAGTCCGGGCAATCGCGGATGAGATCGGTGCCAAGGTCATGTTCGATGCCGCCCATCAATGTGGGATCATCGCCGGGCGCGCATGGTCGAACCCGCTTGCCGAGGGCGCACACTTCATGACGATGAGCACATATAAGAGTCTGGGCGGCCCTGCGGGCGGTTTGATCGTGTCCAACGATGCCGAAATCGCCAAGGCGCTCGACGCTATTGCTTTCCCTGGTATGACGGCCAATTTCGACGCCGCAAAAACGGCGGCGTTGGCCGTGACGATGCTGGATTGGAAAACCTTTGGCGAGGTCTATGCGAAAGAAATGATCGCCATGTCGCAAGCGCTGGCAGCGGCATTGGACGCGAATGGCACCATCGTCTTCAGGGGCGCAGAGGGTTTCACCAACTCGCACCAGTTCGCTGTTTTGGCAGAACCCTTCGGCGGGGGGCAGGCTGCGTCCAGGAAACTGCGACAGACCGGCTTCTTGGCTTGCGGCATTGGTCTTCCCACGACTGCGGTCAAAGGCGACATGAACGGTCTGCGGATCGGCACCCCGGAACTGGTTCGTTGGGGCATGACGGTCGATGATGCGACTCGATTGGCCGACCTAATCACCCGAGGGTTGGACGGCGAAAAAGTCAGCGCTGAGGTTTCGGCGTGGCGGCAAGAGTTTGACACATTGCGGTTTATTCACTGAATAAGGAAAGCGGCCATTTGAACAGCTAGAGCGAACGGTAACATCGTTCCATTGCGGGTACACAACGCCTATTTTATCCTCGTTTCTTAAGTTCAGCGTTACAGAAAAAAGGCCGCTGCGTTCCCGCGGCGGCCTGCTTCTATTCAGGGACTCAGTGCTTTGATCAGTCGCGCAACAGCTCATTGATCCCGGTTTTAGACCGCGTTCTCTCATCGACCCGTTTCACGATCACCGCACAATACAGATTGACGTTGTTCTTCGATGGCATCGATCCCGCAACGACTACTGAGTAGGGCGGTACTTCGCCATACATCACCTCGCCGGTATCGCGGTCGACGATCTTGGTCGATTGGCCGATGAACACGCCCATACCCAGAACCGAGCCCTCGCGGACGATACAGCCTTCGACAACTTCGGAACGTGCGCCGATAAAGCAGTTGTCTTCGATGATGGTTGGACCTGCCTGCATCGGCTCTAGCACACCGCCGATACCAACACCGCCCGACAGATGCACGTTCTTGCCGATCTGGGCGCAGGACCCAACGGTGGCCCAGGTGTCGACCATAGTGCCTTCGTCCACATAAGCCCCAAGATTGACGAAAGACGGCATCAAGACCACGCCCGACGCCACATACGCGGATTTGCGGACAATGCAGTTCGGCACCGCCCGGAAACCGGCGGCGCGCCATTGGTTTTCACCCCATCCGGCGAACTTGCTGTCCACCTTGTCCCACCAGCCGCCGTCCTGAGGGCCGCCAGTTTGGATTTCCATGTCCTTGATACGGAAGCCCAGCAAAACTGCCTTCTTGGCCCACTGGTTCACATGCCAGCTGCCATCACCCTGCTTTTCGGCCACACGCAATGCGCCACCGTCCAGCGCGTTCAGAGTGTCCTCAATCGCCTCGCGCTGCTCGCCTGTGGTGGCTGGCGTAATCGTATCGCGTGCCTCCCAGGCGGCTTCAATGGCGGCTTCCAATTGTGCGTTGGACATGGGGGTACTCCCTGCAGAATCTGTTCACGTTGGTTTGGCCTATACGCAAGCATGGCCCATGGCGCAATGCGACGTAGCCGAACCGAATTGCGTCAGCGCCCGTTCAAACTGCAAAACTTGGCAGATACCTGAGTTTCACAAAGCAGCTTGCCTAGGTCGCGAACGGATCCGGAGCGACATTCCCACCGCAGATCAAAACCGCCACCCGCTCATCCGGTTCCGGTTGATACATTCCCGACATCAAAGCAGCCAAGGCAGTTGCCCCGGCCGGTTCGACGAGAAGCCGGTGGGATTGCCACAACGCTTTTTGAGCCTGGGAAATGGCGGCGTCTGGCACAAGCACAGAGGTCACGTCCTGCGCCAGCCCAAAACATATCTGTCCGATCCGCCGCGCGCCCAGCGCATTGGCCGCAATGCCAGACACGGAGACATCCACCGGTTCGTTGGCTTTCAGCGCGGCATTCAAAGCACATGAGGTTTCGGGTTCCACCGCGACCACTTTGCGCGCGCCCTGAAACCAGGCCAGCGCCCCGGCGATCAGGCCACCGCCACCAACGGCGATCAGGACAGTATCAGCCTGTAAACCCTGCGCATCCCATTCTGCGAAACAGGTACCTTGCCCGGCGACTGTTGCTGGTGCGTCATAGGCGTGGATTTGCATCGCCCCAGTATCTTCTTCGTGCGTGCGCGCCATCGTCAGGGCGTTGGCGTATTCGCCGGGCACCACACTCAGGTCTGCGCCAATCTGTTCGATCAGCGCGATTTTGGATGGTCCTGCCAGTTCTGGCACGAAAATCTTCGCCGGGTATCCCAGGGCGCGGGCGGCATAGGCTGCCGCTGCGCCATGATTGCCGCCCGACGCAGCCACCACACCTGCTTTTGGCACATCAGAACCCAGCAGCGTGTTGAACGCTCCGCGCGCTTTGAAGCTGCCGGTGTGCTGCAAGTGTTCCAGCTTCATTTCAATCGGGTATCCGGGAATGCCGCTTTCCATGACCGGCGTTACCTGTGCGTATCCTTGGATGCGATCACGCGCTGCCTTAATTTCCGACTTCCAATTCATTCTTGTCTTTCCGTGACTGGCACTCTGCCTGCGAACCCTATAGCTGTTTGAAAAACACGCAAGCAGGGAACCCCCAGCAATGAGAGAAGACCGCCTCAGCCCCTTTCGCGATGCACAAACCGACCGCTCGACCGCGAGCGAGGTTCCAGACACGCCACAGACACGTTCCTCAGCCTATCGTCTTGCTTTCGCCGACGAAGATTTCATGTGTCGGGACGAACTGCGCCCCGTGCGCCTGCAACTGGAACTGCTGAAACCCGAGATGATCATGAGCGAGCGCGAGATCACCTCGACCATCGTGATGTTTGGGGGCGCGCGTATCCCTGAGCCTGCGCAAAAGCACACCGCGCGGACCGAAACACTGGCCGGTTTGTCGCAATACTACGACGAGGCGCGCGAATTTGCCCGGCTGATGACCGAGAAGTCGCATGAAAGCGGCGGCCATGAGAACGTGATTGTCACCGGCGGTGGGCCCGGTGTGATGGAAGCAGGAAACCGAGGCGCGCAGGACGCAGGCGGTTGTTCCATTGGTCTGAATATCGTGCTGCCGCACGAGCAGGCGCCGAACCTGTATGTAACGCCCGAGCTGAGCTTCAATTTTCACTACTTTGCCATCCGCAAGATGCATTTCCTGATGCGCGCCCGCGCGATCACGATTTTCCCGGGTGGGTTCGGCACGATGGACGAGCTGTTCGAATCCCTGACCCTGATCCAGACCGGGCGAATGGAACGTGTTCCCTTCCTGCTGTTCGGACGAGAGTTCTGGGAGAAGGTGATCAATTGGGAAGCTCTGGCCGATGCTGGCACGATTTCAGATGATGATCTGGATCTGTTCCGCTTTGTCGATACGGCACAGCAAGCACTCGACATCATCGAGAACTGGGAACCCGCCCCGCCTCGGGATGAGATTCCGGGACGCTGATCTCATGAATAATCCCCCAAAGTCAGGCGAGATGCTTCATTTGCGCGGCAACGCGCTGGATAAGGGCGATCCAGTGGCATTGCCGTTGACCCAAAGCAGCATGTTCCACCTGCCCGGCGCGCCGGATGGGCACGCGACCTATGGTCGTGTCGACAACTTGACATGGGTACATCTGGAGCATGTGCTGTCTCATCTGGAAAACGCGCCCTGTCTGACCTTCCCATCTGGTATGGGGGCGATTTCGGCCGCTTTGTTTGCAACCGTCAAAGCCGGGTCGCGAATTCTGATCCCGTCGGATGGCTACTACGTCACGCGATTGCTGGCCGACAGGTTCCTGTCAAACCTCGGCGTTTCGGTCGAAGAACGCCCCACCTTGGCTTTCGCTGATGGTGGGTTTGACGGTTTCGATGTGGTTTTTGTCGAAAGCCCCTCGAACCCCGGTTTGGATATGATTGATCTTGGCGCTGTCGCGCGGGAAGTCCGCGCAGCCGGCGGTATTACAATTGCCGACAACACGACACTGACACCTCTGGGACAGCGCCCATTTGATCTGGGGGTCGACATTGTTGTGTCCTCCGACACCAAGGCGATGGGGGGGCATTCTGATCTTCTTATGGGTCATGTCGCCAGCCGTAGCGCACAGATCATGGAACGGATCGAAGAATGGCGACGGGTGTCCGGTGCGATTCCGGGCCCGCATGAGGCTTGGCTTTTACATCGCGGATTAGAGACACTGGACGTGCGTTTTGACCGGATGTGCGCCTCCGCTCAGGTTCTGGCCGAGCGTTTCAAGGCACATAAGGCGGTGCAACAAGTCCGCTACCCAGGTTTGCTGGACGATCCTTCTTACGCAGTTGCTCAGGCTCAAACCACCCGGTTCGGGTTTTTGCTGTCGATCACGCTGGAGGATGAGGTAAAGGCCGAGCGGTTCATCAACACTTGTCCGCTATTGCGTCCTGCCACTTCCTTTGGCGGCGTTCACAGTTCCGCCGAACGCCGCGCCCGGTGGGGGGATGATGTCGATCCGGCCTTTGTTCGCCTTTCTGTCGGCTGCGAACCTGTTGAAGAGCTTTGGCAGGCGCTCGAAGCCAGCCTGAACGCGCTTTAATCAAGTCTTGGGAGCGCGCAGTTCTTTGAAGACATAGATCGGCAAAACAACGCTGGCGATCAGCGCGCCCAGCCAGACCAACAAGGTGGCGGCCAAAAGGTTTGAAATACCACCCACCGTCAGGCCTGATGTGATCAAATCCGTCGCCAACAGCCCAACAAATGTGACGACCAAAGCGATCCCACCTTTCAGCGCAGGCGCTCTCTTTTCACCCAGCTTCAGGATCAAGGGCTCAGCCACAACCTGAACCAAGGTGAAGACGATCACCACAATAATGAAGGACAGCGGCCGGATCGAGAACCCAGCCAAAAGCAGTGTCGCCAAAAGTAAACCGATGGCATTCCCGGCCAATAGGGCCAAAGCGGACTTAATTCTGCGCGACATGGGTCAGCCTCCATCAATAAACACTTCGAAACATGTAAGTTCTAACAGAACTGCGGAAATTTACGAGGCTGTTTGGCCCCTTCTTCATTTTGACCTGTTGAAATCACGTGATAAAACACTTTCATCAAGGTCAGACCTGACCACATCAGCGAGAGTGAGATGAGCGACGATCCTTATACGGTCCTCGGCGTCCCAAAGGATGCCAGCGCTGCCGATATCAAGAAAGCCTATCGGCGAATCGCCAAGGAATGTCACCCGGATCTCAAACCCGGTGATGCCGCGGCAGAAGAAAAGTTCAAGGCCGCCGCGGCAGCCTATGATCTGTTGAAAGATCCGGAAACCCGCACCCGATATGACAATGGCGAGATTGACGCATCGGGTCAGGAACGGCCACAGCAACAATACTATCGCGACTACGCTGAAGCCGCTGGAAACCCCTATCGCTCGGGCGCTGCTTATGGCGAACCGGATGACATGTCCGACATCTTTGCCGAGTTCATGCGCGGACGTGGGCAACATGGGCAGCAGCAGACCCATCAGTTTCACGCCCCGGGCCACAATCTAAACTATTCACTTCAGATCAGCTTTCTGGATGCGGTTTTTGGCGCCAGCCAAAAGCTGACCCTACCCGATGGTGATCGGATCGAGGTCAAGATCCCGGCTGGCATCACCAACGGCCAAACCATCCGCCTGCGCGGTAAAGGCGCGCCTGGCTATGGCGATGGCCCACCGGGCGACGCATTGGTGTCTGTATCGGTTGATGATCATCCAGTGTTTGACCGTCAGGGCGATGACATACACATCACGCTGCCCATCACAATTGACGAGGCCGTTCTGGGTGGCAAAGTCCCCGCCCCAACAATTGACGGCGGCGTTAATGTCAACGTTCCAGCGGGAACCAGCAGCGGCAAAACCCTGCGGCTACGCGGCAAAGGCGTCAAAAAACGCGGATCATCTGACAGGGGGGATCAGTTGATCGAGCTGACTGTCTCAGTGCCCGACAAAATTGACGATGACTTGAAAACCTTCATGGAGAGCTGGCGCGAAACGCATCGCTATGATCCGCGAAAAGGAATGCCGTCATGACCCGCACCCTGACTGAAGAGGAACTGATCGCCACCATAACCCGCCTCACGTCGAACCGTTTATCAGAGTATCTAGCCGCGGAAATCGTGATCCCCGAACAATCTGAACAAGGTTGGGTGTATCAGAGCATCGATGTTGCGCGGCTTGAGCTGGCGTGCGAGTTGCATGAACAATACGACATGGAAGCCGATGCGCTGTCGATGATGATTTCTCTGATCGATCAGATGCACTGTTTACGGGCCGAACTTCGGGAGGTGCTGAACGCGGTTGACGCTCAGCCGGACACTGTTCGCAATACCTTGATTGAGGTAATCGGCACTGCGCGCTTTCGTCGAAGTTAGTTTGCCACCCGGTATTCTTCCGGCACAAAGAAAGTATAGTCGCGATCGGCGACTTGTTCGTGGCAGTCGTGGCAATAGGCAACTGCAGCGGAACGATTGCCCGTTGTATCGCCGAACACCGACCCGTCCGGTAAGACCATGATGTACCGCCAGTCAGCCGTATCAGGGCTAGCGCCTTCACGCAGCTTTTCCATCACGAACATAGCGCCGGGATGCACATTGCCTTCGTCTGTGACAGTCATACTGTCTTTGGCAAGTACAGAGCCCGCTGGCAGGGCTTCGCCTTCCTGCAGGGTGCCATAATTGTGCGCCATCCGGTTAGCATAGCTGTTGACGTAGCGCTGCCCATGAGTGGCCGAGATGTAAGGTGCATCGTTGAACACCGGCCAATTTTGATAGTTTCGGATCATATCCAGACGGGCGGCCGCATAGCCCCGCGCCATGCGGCGGGTCAAAGACCGATAGAACGCCTCAGCTTCTTCCTTGCTCAACTCGGCTGGGTTCTCAATCGCCAGATGGGCATCTTGTTCATCGGCTATCGCCATGTTTGCGCAAGCCAGAAGCAAGGCAATTGCGGTCGCTGTTCTTTGAAAATTCTGCTGAAAATCAATAGTCATAATAGTGGCCCACCTGAAAACCAGTTCGCCGTTTTGCCGTGTAGATCGACAAAGGCGATAATAGCAATCATCAGGCAATTTGCCAATTTCGCCATGGCACATTCACTGCCTTGTGCGCAGATTTGAGGCGTCAATTCTTGTATTAGCTACCAAAATGTATCAGATCTGATCTGTCAGGCGGAATTGACCCATAGTCGGGGCTACCCCTTCAATCCCGCCTCGGCTTCGATCTGTTTGCGCGATTTGCGCGCGCGCTCGGTCGCCGATTTCAGCTGACCACAGGCAGCCATGATATCCTCACCTCGCGTCTTGCGGATGGGTGAGGCATAGCCTGCCTGATAGATAATGTTCGCAAAAGCGCGAATACGATTGTTCGAGCTACGCTTGTACGGTGCACCGGGCCATTCGTTGAACGGGATCAGATTGATCTTGGCAGGTATTTTGTGGCGTTTGATATGATCAATCAGGCGATGGGCGTCTTCGTCACTGTCATTCACCCCGTCCAGCATCACGTATTCGAACGTGATCCGTTCAGAGTTTGAGACTTTCGGATAGCTGGCCAGCGCTTGCAGCAGTTCTTCGATGTTCCAGCGTTTATTGATCGGCACCAGGAAATCGCGCGTTTCATCCGTGGTGGCATGGAAAGAGATCGCCAACAGGCAGCCGATCTCCTGTGCCGTGCGTGCAATCTCGGGCACAACACCCGAGGTCGACAGCGTGATGCGGCGACGGGACAGGGAAATCCCTTCGGGGTCCATCGCAATCTTCATCGCGTCGCGGACGTTTTCGAAATTATAAAGCGGCTCGCCCATGCCCATCAGAACGATGTTCGACAACAGGCGTGTTTCTTCCTTGGGGGCACCGGGAGTTGGCCATTCGTCCAGATCGTCACGCGCCATCATCACCTGACCGACGATTTCAGCCGCCGTCAGGTTGCGCACCAGCTTTTGGGTGCCGGTGTGACAGAACGAACAAGTCAGCGTGCACCCGACCTGAGACGAGATGCACAGCGTTCCACGATCATCCTCGGGGATGTAGACCACTTCAACTTCATGCCCGCCCGCGATGCGGACCAGATATTTGCGCGTGCCATCTTCGGACACCTGACGCGTCACAACCTCGGGCGTTTCGATGACGAAGCTTTCGGCCAGTTGCGCGCGATAGGCTTTGGCGAGGTTGGTCATCTCGGCAAAGTCGCGCACGCCCCATTGATAGATCCATTGCCAGATCTGCCCTGTCCGCATCTTGGCCTGCTTCTCAGGCGTGCCATGTTCGATCAGAACGTCGCGTAGCCGGTCGCGCGTCAGGCCGACAAGATTGACCTTTCCCTCCGGCAGTTTGCGGGGGATGGTCATGACGTCTTGGGTGATCGGCGCTTTGGCTGACATGATAAATTCTCAGGGCTTCGGGCTTGGGATGCGCCTCTATATAGGACTGCGCGCAAAGATCAAAAGAATTCGTGTCGATCAATTTGCAAAATGCAGTAATTCTTCCACGCGCGCGCGGCCCAAATCGATCCTGCAGGACGTAATTGCGATGCCAGTACCAGATCCGCCACCGAAAGAGGCGCCAACCGCCTCGCATTGCGCATCCCTGAACGCGGCCCATGCGTTTTGCGCAGCTTCCAGCGCAGGTAGCGCCGCGACCCGCCCGGTCACGTCATCCAGTTCTTTGGCTGCGGCAATGGCGAAAGAATAGCTTTCTTCCAACGCGCCATTCACGCGCCCTTCCATTTCAGTAACGCAAGCGCCGACCTCGACCTGCGAACTTGCATCAGAACATTCCATTGCCGGGTCAGCTACTAAGACACTCGGCAGAAACACGACGAAAATGGCCCAGCGCATGGTCCGATACTCCTTTGGAATTCGCGTTTTCATAGCAGCTTAGCACAACGACGGCTGCGCGGCTAAACGAAGCTCGGCCAGAGGAGCGGCACCCCCGGCCGAACGTACTTTCGCCAAATCCGACTGACATCCGGATTTGGTCCACGCCTCAAACCCCTGCGGGCGGTACGTTACAATCGGCAGCGTCAAGGGTTTTCACCGGATCTTCCGGGCCGCACTGTTCACCACTAACGGGGTAAGCTTCACCGGTATTCTCACACGCGCTCAGCAAGGGCGCGGACAACATCAGCAATACGACAAAAGACTTCTTAAGCATCGGGTAGCTCCTGTTTGCGTATGAACCAACTAGTTCAGAAATGGCAGAGCTTCACATTGATCCCGATCAATTCGAAAATCGGACGTCGCGTAAGGTTTTCCATTATTTCAGAGGCTATCTGATTCAAAAAAAGCCTCGCCAAAAAGACGAGGCTCGGGCACTGCGTTAACCTAGTTTAGCTGGTGCAGCGCTTTTCCGCATCTTCAATTGCGGCGGTAAAACCCAGCAGCGAGAACGTGTCTTTGGTCTGCGTCCCGCGTTCGGACCGCGCCGTCAGCACAGCTTCGGTGCCACGCTTCATTGCGGTGACGATCTTGGCATCATCAGCAGCTGTGGCCGGCCAAGCCCATTCGCCTTCGGTAAACAGCTCGAATTCGCTGCCGTCGACCGTCAGGTTCACTGTCGATCCGGATGCAAAGGGATAACCGCCGGTAAACGTGACCTGGCCTTTGACTTCGGCATTGGGGCGGTAGAACACAAACAGCAAGATGTCGCTGCGCCGTACGGATACAACGCGACCTCCCTTGGTGTTCACGGTTTCCTTGGGCGCAGATACGCTCCAGCATTCGGTGGGATCATCTTCGACAAAAACGCTCCAATCCGTTTTTGCCGCAACCCGGTTGGTGCTTGTCGCCTGCTGAGCGATTGCAGTTGTGGCCAATCCCGCCACACACAGGCCCGCGATCACGCGGACGAGCATTGATCCCATTGTCCAGCCTCCTAGCTCGACCTATACCTCTTATCCATCGGAAATGGCTGCGAACCCTGTCGGTTCGTCTGTAACGTTGCGCATCCCGATGATTGCCGACATACACACACTAACGCAGGTTTCGCCACAGGCGAAAGGGCGATTGGCAGTTTTTTGCGCATAAAACCGGAGGTCCAGATGACACAGCCCGTACCGATGACAGAACTGTGGCGTGGATCGCTGCTAGAGAGCCTGCATCTGGGCCATGCGGTGATCTGCGATGATACCGGGCAAATCGTGCGCAGTTGGGGTGATCCCCAGTCGGTCATCTATCCCCGATCTTCAGCCAAGATGATTCAGGCTTTGCCGCTGATTACGTCTGGCGCGGCCGCAAAATACGGGCTGAACACCGAGCATCTGGCGCTGGCCTGTGCATCCCATAACGGCGCCGCGATTCACACTGAACGCGTGTCTGCCTGGCTGGATCATCTGAAACTGGCCGAGCCCGATCTGCGCTGCGGACCGCA
Source organism: Ruegeria sp. EL01 (assembly GCF_900313035.1). Lineage (GTDB taxonomy): Bacteria > Pseudomonadota > Alphaproteobacteria > Rhodobacterales > Rhodobacteraceae > Ruegeria. The sequence goes on from NZ_OMPS01000038.1 coordinate 112,297, forward strand.
AGAGCCTGCCGATATGGCAGCACGGGATGGGCTGATCCTGGCTGATGATACGCCTTGCCAGATCCACAACAATTGTTCCGGCAAGCATTGCGGATTTCTGACCGTGGCCCAGCATATGGGAGCCGGACCGGAATACCTCGAGATTGACCACCCCGTGCAACAAGCCTGCTTGTCTGCGGTGGAAGAAACCACAGGTGAGACCAGCCCGGGCTACGGGATCGACGGTTGTTCCGCCCCGAATTTTGCAACCTCGCTGGCCGGGTTGGCACGGTCGATGGCGTGGTTCGCGTCGGCCGCCGACAGGGCTGATCGCGCCAGCGATGCAGCGCAACAGCTGACGACTGCCATGATCAAACACCCCGATCTGGTCGCGGGGGAAACCCGCGCCTGTACCGAATTGATGCGCGCAATGGACGGCCGCGCCGCCATCAAGACAGGGGCCGAAGCCGTATTTGTCGCCATCATTCCGGAAAACCGGATGGGCGTTGCGCTGAAGATCACCGACGGCACAACCCGCGCCAGCGAATGCGCAATCGCCGCCATTCTGGTCAGCCTTGGGGTGCTAGAGGCCGATCACCCGGCCACCCGCAAATTCATGAATGCGACGCAATACAGCCGTCGCGGGCTGGAATGCGGCGTGATCAGACCAGCGCCGGGTTTCCCCGGCTAGGGTTGTCACATCTCGATTTCATGCACCTCGGCGACCTCGACCGAACCCGATCCGTTCACGACCATAGGGCAACCCTTGGCCATCTCGGTCGCGGCGTCGATGCTGTCGGCTTTGACCACAGTGAAGCCCGAGGCCGGGTTGGCGCCGCCATTGTCCACAACACCGCTGCTGCTGACGGTGTGGGATTGACCAACCGGATTTCCTGGGATGTCCAGCGCATCCCCCATGCCCTGAAACCACGCGCCCCAGGCGGCCATGGTTGCTTCGATTTCGGCGGGATCGCTTGGCGTGGTACCACCATGATAAACAAACAGATATTGGGGCATTTCAGTTCTCCTTGATAAAAACTATTTGCAACTCGCTTCGAGTTTGCGCAGCGATGATGTCCAGCCTTGTTCGTGGTTTCCTGCAATGTCGGCATCTGCCAGTTCGCGGTGATCTAAGACCAAACGCGATCCGCTTTCTGTTACAGCAACCGAGAACGTGACGTGGCTTTCTGCGCCGCGCTGGTCCTGATTATCGTGCCAAGCCCAGGTAAATCCGACCGAGTTGGGCGGATCGACATGTGTGACCTGACCTGAGACTTTGTACCTTTGGCCTTCATCGTTCTCCATTACTGAATGCCACGGCCCAAGGCGTGAGAAATCCAGGTCATGTTCGGTTACGTGTACCCCTTCGGGCCCCCACCATTGCAACAGCTTTGCGCCATCGCTGATCCAATCGAACAAGGTTTCAGCGCTGACAGGAAATTCCCGTTCCAGTTTCAGGTCGGCCATGAATTCTCCCCCTCCAGAATATCACCCAAACGGTCGAGGCTGCCTTCCCAAAACTGCCGTTTCGAGATCGTCCATTCGGCAATCGCACGCAGACCCTCGGGCTGGATTGAATACATGCGCTGCGTCCCGTGCACCCGCTGCTGGACCAACCCGGCCTCTCGCAGAACTTTCAGGTGCCGCGAAATGGCTGCTCCGGACATGCCTTTGCCGTCAATCAATTCGCCGACGGGCAACTCTCCGCTCTCCATCAACTGTTCGACAATCGAAAAACGGGTGGCATCAGATAGGGCCGAAAAGGCGGTCAGAAGTGCGTTCATAACCAATTATTAACATAAATGTTAAATAAAGAAAAGTGCGCTGTGTCAGGCGCTGACAAAGTCCTGTCTGGCATAACCCTGTACGTACAATAACGCTGTCAGATCACCATGGTTAACCCGCACGTCACATTGCGACGCGACCGCAGGCTTGGCGTGCAGCGCAACACCTGTTCCTGCGCGTTCCAACATACCCAAATCATTAGCCCCATCGCCCACCGCAATCACGTCGGCCTCTGACACGCCCAAATGCGCGGTAATACGTTCCAGCGACTCGACTTTGGCCTGACGTCCAAGAATCGGACGCTTCACATCGCCGGTCAACTGCCCATTATCCGACAGCAGGGTGTTGGCACGGTTTTCGTCGAATCCCAACAACTCGGCCACCCGGGCGGTGAACGCGGTGAACCCGCCTGAGACAAGTGCTGCATAGCCACCAGCCGCGCGCATCGTGGCAACCAGTTCCCGACCACCGGGCATCAGAGTGATCCGCGTGTTCAGCACCTGGTCGACCACCGCCTCATCCAGACCTTTCAGCAACCCAACCCGTTCGAGCAGGGCGCCTTCGAAATCCAACTCGCCATTCATGGCACGTGCAGTGATGTTCTTAACACGTTCTCCAACACCAGCTTCATCGGCCAGTTCGTCGATGCATTCCTGTTGGATCATGGTGCTGTCCATATCCGCCAGCAGCATTTTCTTTCGACGCCCTTCGACCGGTTGAAGGATCAGATCGACGCCCATGCCCTGTAGATCCGCCCAGACATCCCAGCGGTTGGCCGGCATATCCGCCACCGAAAATTCGGCCGCCTCATCAGGGTTCAGCCAAACGATATCCGCGCCACCCCATGCATTTCGTAGCGACTCGACCAGAGCGCCCTCAAGCGACGGCGCGGCGGGATTGGTCAGTAGGGTGGCAACGTACATCTTCGGTCTCCGACAATCTGTTATGCGCATATCGCAGGTGCAGCATTTTCACCAGAGGTGGATGGATCAAACAGATATAAAACACCTGAATTTCATCGATTTCGGGGCTTTACCGTCCAGCAAATCCAAGACAGATTCGGCAGGATCAGGACCAAAGGAGAATTGGGATGGGGAACCCGCTGTATGATCGCTTGTTCGGGCGCCACGCAGGCAAGACCACGCCATTTCTACATCTTCCAGATGGTCACACCCTGACCCACGCCGAATTTCTCGACATGGCCTCTCGAATTGCCAACGCGCTAACAGGGTTGGAGCTGGATCCCGGTGACCGCGTGGCCGTTCAGGTCGAAAAATCCCCCGAAGCACTCGCGTTATATGCGGCTTGCGCGCAGACGGGATTGATCTTTCTGCCATTGAACACGGCTTACACGACGTCGGAGTTAAGCTACTTCATCGAAAATAGCGAGGCGTCTCTGGTTGTCTGCGACCAAGCCGACGAAGATAGGTTAACGCCTATCGCTCAAGCACAAAACGCCCGTCTGAAAACGCTGAACGCCGATGGTTCGGGCAGCCTGATGCGTCGCGCGCTGGGAATGCTGCCTGAGTTAGAACCGGTCAATAGGTCCGAAGATGATCTGGCCGCTTTTTTGTACACGTCCGGCACAACAGGACGATCCAAGGGTGCGATGCTGACGCAAGCCAACCTGCTGTCCAATGCGGAAACACTTGTACGCGAATGGCGGTTCACGCAAGATGACGTGCTGCTGCATGCTTTGCCTATCTTCCACACACATGGGCTGTTTGTGGCGACAAACGTCATCCTGGCTTCTGGCGGGTCGATGATCTTTCTACCGAAATTCGATCTGGATGACATCCTACGGCTGATGCCCAAGGCGACCTCCATGATGGGGGTTCCGACCTTCTACACCCGCCTGCTGGACGATGACCGATTCACCGGCGATCTGGCGCGGCATATGCGGCTGTTCATCTCGGGCTCGGCCCCTTTGCTGGCCGAAACCCACGAGCGATTCGAGGGGCGTACGGGTCATCGGATGCTCGAACGCTATGGTATGACAGAAACCAACATGAACACGTCGAACCCCTATGACGGTGAACGCCGCGCCGGAACGGTCGGGCTTCCTCTGCCGGATGTGGAATTGAAGGTCACAGACCCCGACACGGGCAAAACCCTGCCACAGGGCGAGATCGGTATCATCGAGGTGCGCGGCCCCAATGTATTCGACGGCTATTGGCAAATGCCCGAGAAAACCGCCGCTGAACTGCGCGAGGATGGGTTCTTCATCACCGGTGATCTGGGCCGTGTGGATGCGGACGACTATGTGCACATCGTCGGGCGCGGCAAAGACCTGATCATCTCGGGCGGGTACAACATCTATCCCAAAGAGGTCGAGCTGGTGCTGGACGACCAACCCGGCGTTTTGGAAAGCGCGGTCATCGGCGTACCGCATCCGGACTTTGGCGAGACGGTTCTAGGCATTCTGGTGGCTGAACCCGGCCACTCTCCGGACCCAGAGGTCATCTTGGCTAATATTCAATCCGAACTGGCCCGGTTCAAACATCCGCGCAAGTTGATCATGCTGGACGAATTGCCCCGCAACACGATGGGCAAGGTTCAAAAGAACGTGCTGCGCGACAGCTATAAAGCTCTGTTCACAAAGGGTTAGGAGTCAAAGACACCCGCCCATGCTCGGTCAGTAGCCAGCACTGGCGGTCTTCAAACACAGCGGTGGCCAGTGGGCGGCCATAGCCTGCACCAGCATCCAGATTGATCCGGTTCCCGTAGTGTTCGGCCGCGTCCACAGGTGTGTGGCCATGCACGATCAGCCAGGGGTGCGGGCCGGAGTCCATCAGAAATTCCTGCCGTATCCAGATCAGATCATCCTCGGACTGTTGTGGCAGTGGGATACCGGGCCGGATGCCGGCGTGGACGAACAGTAGCTCACCCTCGTTATGATAGCTCGGCAACGCATTGATAAAGTCCAGATGCGCTGGTGGCACGGAAGCGCAGGCGCGTTCATGGACCTGATAGATGCGATCATTGTCCGTGACTTCGACGCCATACGACGCCAGCGTATCCCGACCGCCCAGACGCGGGTTCAGCCAGTTCAGAGTGATTGGCAACTGCTTGTCCGCAATCTCACGCTCGTGCACGAACCGAGCCATCATCCGGTCGTGATTACCCTTGACCATGATCCAGTTACGCCCGGCCTGTTGCCCGGCAATCAACAGGTCCAGTACCTCGCGGCTGTTGGGGCCACGATCCACGTAATCCCCCAGAAAGACGACCCGCGCATCCAGCCCGCCATCCGCTTCAATACGGGACAGCGCGTTTTGCAGCATGCCCAGCTGCCCGTGGATATCGCCAACGGCATAAATAGGTGTTGTCAAACCGGCGCCTCTTCAAATTGGTTACGGGTCTTGTGCCGTAATTGGGCCGCTGAAAAAAGACAATGCCCGCGCATTTTTCGGCGCGGGCATCGAAACGGTCACATATTCAGTACCACAGATCAGACGACGTCAAATTCCAGCGGCTTGATCTGCGTGAACAAACCAGTCTCGGCCAGCTTGGCACGCGCTTCTGCCGGAACCAACTCGTCGACATAGAGCAACGCAATCGCCTCGCCCCCGGCCTCAGACCGACCCAGAGTAAAGTTGGCGATGTTGACCCCATGCTCACCCATGGTTTGACCCAGCGTACCGATGATACCCGGGACGTCTTCATTGGTGGTGTACAGCATGTGGGCACCAACTTCGGCGTCGATGTTGATCCCTTTGATCTGAATAAACCGCGGTTTGCCGTCGCTGAATACGGTACCACCGATTGAGCGTTCGCGCTTGTCGGTGACGACGGTCACTTTGATATACCCTTCGAAGACACCCGACTTGTCCTGATTGGTCGTGGAAATCTTAATCCCACGTTCTTTGGCGACAACCGGCGCCGAGACCATGTTCACCTCGGGATTGAACTTTTTCATGATCCCCGCGACCACAGAGCAGTTCAACGCCGCGAGGTTCATCTCGGCCGCCACACCATCATAGAGGATGTTGATCGCCTTGATCGGCTCGTCCGTCATCTGGCCAATAAAGCTGCCCAGATGTCCGGCCAGTTTGATCCATGGCCCCATGACCTTGGCCTCTTCGGCCGTAACACTGGGCATGTTCAGCGCGTTTTCTACCGCGCCGGTCAGCAGGTAATTCGAAATCTGTTCGGCCACCTGCAGCGCCACATTTTCTTGCGCTTCTGTCGTCGCCGCGCCCAGATGTGGGGTGCAGACCACGTTGGGCAGGTTGAACAGAGGGTTATCCTTTGCCGGTTCCTCTTTGAATACGTCAAACGCAGCCCCCGCCACATGACCCGACTGCAGCATCTCAGCCAGCGCTTCTTCATCGACCAGACCGCCGCGGGCACAGTTGACGATACGCACACCCGGCTTGGTCTTGGCCAGATTTTCACGGCTCAGGATGTTGCGGGTCTGGTCGGTCAGAGGCACGTGCAAAGTGATGAAATCGGCGCGTGCAAGCAACTCGTCCAATTCGACTTTCTCAACGCCCATTTTGGCGGCTTTTTCTTCACCCAGATAAGGATCATAGGCAACAACCTTCATCCTCAGACCCAAGGCACGCTCACAGACGATCCCACCGATGTTGCCCGCACCGATCACGCCGAGAGTTTTGTTGGTCAGCTCGATCCCCATGAACTTGGACTTTTCCCACTTGCCCGCATGGGTCGAGGTGCTGGCCTCGGGGATTTGCCGCGCCACAGCGAACATCATCGCAATCGCGTGTTCGGCAGTGGTGATCATGTTGCCAAACGGCGTGTTCATCACAATCACGCCCTTTTTTGAAGCGGCATCTTTGTCGACATTGTCGGTGCCAATCCCGGCGCGACCGATGACCTTCAGCTTGTCTGCCTTGTCCAGAATAGTCGGCGTGACCTTGGTGGCCGACCGGATCGCAAGGCCATCATATTGACCAATCACTTCGGCCAGCCTGTCTTTGTCTTTCCCCAGATCGGGCATAAAATCCACGTCGATGCCGCGATCGCGGAAAATCTGAACTGCGGTTTCGCTGAGTTTATCGGAGACGAGTACTTTGGGGGCCATATTTCTGGTCCTTCAATATGTGGAAAGCCCGGGCCTGTTGCGGCCCGGTGAAAATTGGAAACGTCAGGCAGCTACGCTTTGCGCCGCGATCTCAGCCTCGAAAGCCCAGGCCAGCCAGGGTAGCATCGCTTCGATATCCGACGTTTCGACCGTGCCACCGCACCAGATGCGCAGGCCTGCAGGGGCGTCGCGATAGGCACCAATGTCCAGCGCGATGTTTTCTGCCTCAAGCCGTTTAGCGACGGCCTTGGCGAAACGCGCGCCGTCCTGAATACGGGCGTCAGTGAATTTCAGGCACACGGATGTATTCGACTCTGTTGCCTCATCTTCAGCCAGATTGGCGATCCAATCATTCTGCGCGCAGAACGCGTGCACCGCACCGGCATTGGCATCTGCGCGGGCGATCAAGCCCTGCAGACCACCAACCGAGCGCGCCCAGTCCAGCGCAAACAGATAATCCTCAACCGCCAACATCGACGGCGTGTTGATCGTAGCACCGGTGAAAATACCTTCGATCAGCTTGCCGCCTTTGGTCAGGCGGAAAATCTTGGGCAGGGGCCATGCTGGGGTGTAGCTTTCCAGCCGTTCCACCGTGCGGGGGCTAAGGATCAGCATGCCATGCGCAGCTTCACCGCCCAGAACCTTTTGCCAGCTGAACGTGGTCACATCCAGCTTGTCCCAGGGCAGATCCATCGCAAAGGCCGCCGAGGTTGCATCGCAGATCGTCAGACCCTGACGGTCATCGGCGATCCAGTCCCCGTTGGGCACACGCACGCCCGAGGTCGTGCCGTTCCAGGTAAAGACGACGTCGTTGGCAAAATCGACAGATGCCAGATCAACAAGCTGGCCATAGTCAGCAGTTTTGACCTCGGCATCGACTTTCAGCTGTTTAATCACATCCGTGATCCAGCCCGCACCAAAGCTTTCCCAGGCCAGCATCTCGACCTTGCGTTCACCCAGCAACGACCACAGTGCCATTTCAACCGCGCCAGTATCCGAGGCAGGAACGATGCCAATGCGGTAATCGGCAGGAATGCCCAAAACCTCACGCGTGCCTTCAATCGCAGCTTTCAGCTTGTCCTTGCCAACAGCGGCACGATGCGAACGGCCCAGCGCAGCATCGGCGAGTTTGGTCAGATCAAATGTGGGGGGTTTGGCACAAGGGCCAGAGGAAAAACGCGGATTGGCCGGCCGCGTCGCCGGTTGTTCGGTGCTCATGTGTATTATCCTTCCAGATACACGCCCCTCGTTGGGGAGGGGTGTCCCACCGCCAGACGTATTTTCCCTAAAGCAGGCACGCAAGCGGAAAAGACCCTTTGAAGGTCAAAAACGACACCGAATAATGTGGGCATTTGGAACGCGCGTTTCCGATAGGCGCAATTTCTTCGCCAGTCCGAACCTTGCCACCAGCGACTCAGCCCGTCAGGTGAACAGCTTCGCCGGTGATAGCAGCCTCCTGCGCCGCCAATCCCATTTGGACTGCCCAAAGCCCATCCTTCAGCGACACATCCGGTTGCGCGCGCTCTCCGCGCACCAGCTCGAGAAACGCCTGATGCTGATAGAATGTGGATCCGTTGTGATCCCCCGCTGCAAGCAAACGGGGATCAACCGGAATGTCTTTCACGACCGGACCTTTCGGATCGCGCGGGCTGACGATCACCTGCGGCACCGGTGGCTCGCCCAGATGCTCGGGCCAGAATCGCACTGGCCCTGGCACCAAGGCCTCGATCTTGGCATCTGGTCCAATGGCCGAGATTTCTTCTTGATAGCGAGAGCCTTCAGCAAACATGCACAATTCCAACATCGCCCGCGCGCCGGATGCAAAATCAACCAGCACATAGCCGTGATCCAGGATGTCCGGTGTTTCCCCTTCATAGGTTTCGTCCAGGTGATTGACCGCCTGTCCCCCGCTCGCAGTGATCCGCACCGGGTCAGATTGCAGGAGCAACCGCATCAGGTCGAAGAAGTGGCAACATTTCTCGACAAAGGTTCCGCCGGTGTTGCGATTGAAGCGGTTCCAGTGCCCAACCTTTTCAAGAAACGGAAAGCGGTGTTCCCGGATTGACAACATCTTCACGCCGCCGCTGACCGTCCGAACCTGCGAGATCAATTCCGCGATCGGGGGCATGTAACGGTATTCCATCGCTATCCAAATAGGATGGGGATAGCTTTGCTGGATCACATCCAGTCGGGCCGCATCGTCGGGATCGGTAACCAAGGGCTTTTCGACCAGCAACGGTAGCGGACGTGTCCGGGCGATTTCATTCAGCTGATCTGCATGCAGGTGATTTGGGCTGGCGATCACCAGACAATCCAGATCATCAACCGCCAGCAACGCCTGGACCGAAGACACCATCGACGCATCCGGCGCGATGTCCTGCGCGATCTTTGCCATGCCCGCGTCGGGTTCGAAAATCGCCGACACACGGGTGCCCTCCAGCAGCGCAATATTGTGCAGATGCTCTTGCCCCATCATGCCGCATCCAATCAGCCCGTAGTTTATGGTCCGGGTCATGCGCAGTCCCTCATTCTTCTTATTTCAGGCGTTGTACATAGGTGGCCCGATCTGGATCGAACCATGTTTTTGAAAACTCGACCGGATCGGGCTTTTCGGTCCAACTGAACCGCTCGATATATCCAACTGTTTCTCCGATCGGCTTGGTAAATCCTGAGGGTGTCCAGTCGGGCAATGATCCGACCGAAACCCGATCTTCCGCACGCGATATCCAGAACCCCAATTGCTGCTGGTAGTAACGGTAAAGCGAGTCTGACAGCAGGCTCCGGTCGATCAATCCTACTGATTCGTCGAGCCAGATTTCCTCAACCGCGATAATTGTGTCATTCAGATACCGCATTCTGCGCACGCGTGATCCGATGTTGGATTTTCCAAATTGCGGCAGATCGTCCGGCTTTTCCAATTGATCAACCGACAAGATATCTGCGCGCGGCAAACCGCCCCCTTCCGGCAGCTCTAGCCGGAACATCGCATAGACGCTGTTCTGCGTTCCGGTCTCGCGCACGTAATTGCCCGAACCCTGAATGCGTTCCAACATCCCCTTTTTCTCAAGCTCTGCGAGCGATTTTCGCAAAGTCCCGACCGAAACCTGCAACTCGGCTGCCATGTCCCTTTCCGGGGGCAGGCGCTCTCCGTCGATCAGGCGACCAGCCGCAATATCCCGGATCAGCAGTTCCGAGATCTGGACATATATCGGCAGGGCGTTCGGATTTCGGCTCGTTGGTGTCACGGCAGGCGCTTCATTCGGTCGCAGGAAAAATTGATACACTATTGATCTACATCAATGTGATTGCTACGCAAGAGAAAAAGAAAATTCAACGCGGAGCGCGGCTCAGATGACAATTGTCCCCATCACCTCACCCGATCTGGATGCGGCTGAGGTTTCGTGGTTTGCAGCGCTTTGCTCGGATGATTATCAGTTTCTCGGTGTGCCGGATGGTGATCTGCGATCCAGCTGGGACCATTGCTCCGGCATCGTGAAAGAAGCCGAGACGCAGGGGTTCCGCAACATCCTGTGCCCGTCCTCTTATCAGGTCGGTCAGGACACGCTTAGCTTTGTCGCTGGCTGCGCGCCGATCACCGAAAAGATCAACATGCTGGCTGCCGTGCGCTGTGGCGAGATGCAGCCCATCATGCTGGCCCGAACCATCGCCACGCTGGATCACATGTTGAAAGGGCGTTTGACGATCAACATCATCTCATCCGACTTTCCCGGCGAAAAAGCCGACAGCACCTATCGCTACCAGCGCTCGCGCGAAGTGGTCGAGATCCTGAAACAATCCTGGACGCAGGATAAGATCAACTATGCTGGTGAGGTTTACAATTTTGCTGGCCTGACCACCGATCCCGCAAAACCGTATCAAACCGACGGCCCGCTGCTGTATTTCGGCGGCTATTCCCCGTCCGCCTTACAGTTGTGCGGTGAGCATTGTGACGTCTACCTGATGTGGCCAGAAACCAAAGATCAATTGGCCGAACGGATGAAGGCCGTTCATGCAGTCGCCGACGAATGCGGACGCACACTGGATTATGGTCTGCGGGTTCACATGATTGTCCGCGATACCGAGGCCGAGGCCCAGGAATATGCCGACTACATCGTGTCCAAGCTGGACGATGAGTATGGTCGAACGATCCGAGAGCGCGCCTTGGACTCCACATCTCTGGGCGTCGCGCATCAATCCAAGAACCGCGACCTTGCCGATGAATATGGTTATGTCGAGCCGGGCCTCTGGACAGGCGTTGGTCGCGCCCGGTCGGGTTGCGGTGCGGCATTGGTCGGCTCGACCGATCAGGTCATGTCCAAGATTGAAGAGTATCAAAAGATGGGCATCCGCGCCTTCATCTTCTCGGGCTATCCGCATTTGGATGAGGCCCGCCATTTCGGCACCCGCGTGATGCCCGGCCTAAAAACCTGCTCCCTTCCAGAAGCTTACGGACGGGTCCCCACCAACATCCCAGCGACGCCGCTGGGCAACGGAGTGCGTCGTTGATGCAACGTGTTAAAATATCAGAAACGCTGAAGATGAGCCGCCTTGTCTACGGCATGTGGCGGCTGGGCGATGACAGCGACACCTCGGCGGGCCATGTCGAGGCCAAGATTCAAGCTTGCCTGGATCAAGGCATCACCACCTTCGATCAAGCGGATATCTATGGCGACTACGGCGCCGAAGCCGTTCTGGGCAACGCTCTGCGCGCCAATCCCGGCCTGCGTCAAAAGATGGAGATTGTCACCAAATGTGACATCGTCGCGCCCTGCGGTCGCTATGCGGGTGCCAAAGTCAAATACTATGACACATCGCGTGCGCACATCCTGAAATCCGTCGAAACTTCACTTCAGGAAATGGCGATTGATCATATCGACCTGCTTCTGATTCACCGCCCCGATCCCTTCATGGATCACCATGAAACCGGCGCTGCGCTGGATGAGGTGGTCGCCTGCGGCAAAGTAGGGGCCGTTGGTGTGTCCAACTTCCGTCCGTGCGACTGGCAATTGTTGCAATCGGCCATGAAAACCCAACTGGTCACCAACCAGATCGAAATATCTCTGGGTGAGATCGGCCCATTCACCAATGGCGATTTGGCGTTCCACCAGCAGCACGGCCACACCCTGATGGCGTGGTCCCCCTTGGGCGGCGGGATGCTGATGGCCGGCAATCCACCGGTCGGGTTGGTTGCTGATGAAGTCGCCGATGAGTTCGGCGTCGACCGCGCCGCCGTCGCCGTTGCATTCCTGCTGGCCCACCCTGCTGGTATTCTTCCGGTTCTGGGCACCAACAATCTGAACCGTATCAAACGGATTTCCGACGCTCTGAAAGTTAATCTGGATCGCGAAACCTGGTACCGCCTTTATGAGGCGGCACTGGGACAAGAGGTACCGTGATGAACGCAATCTCAAAGGACATGGGCCATACATTCGTCCCGCATAAGGACGACACGCGCACCCTCAGGGACGCTTTTGGCCGTTTTGCCACCGGGGTGACGATCGTGACCTGCCACAGCGAGGACGGGCCGATCTGCATCACAGCCAACAGCTTTTCGTCCCTGTCTCTGGACCCGCCTTTGGTGATGTGGGCTGGCGATCGAAATTCGCGCCGGTTCCCCTATTTTCAAAAGGCGCGTCATTTCAGCGTTCACGTTCTGTCAGCCGAACAGGCCGAGCTTTGCTTTGGGTGTTCCAAGAACGCCCATGCCCTACGGGACATCGAGCACGAGCGCTGTGAAAACGGAACACCACTGCTGCCGGATTGTCTGGCGCGGTTCGAATGCGAACAACATGCGTATCACCACGCAGGTGATCACGTTATTGTCGTGGGCAAAGTTTTGAAGGTCAGCATGGCGGATGGAGACGCGCTGACCTTTTATGCCGGGAAACTCGGCCAATTCGCGCACCAATAAGCGTGGGAAAACCGCTGCGGGGAAAACCCGTGGCCGCAATGGGAGGATCCGCATGGGCGGACTGGCATCGGTGCTGGCACCGATTGCATTCGTGAACGAAACCGCGCTGCGGCTCGGCCGCGCGGTGGGTGTGGTCGCGATTGCATTGATGGTGATCGCGATCCTGATTCAGGTGTTCTTCAGATATATTCTGGGCAACGCCCTGCCCTGGCCGGATGAGGCCGCGCGGTTCTGCATGTTATGGATGACGGGCCTGATGGCACCTACCGCGTTCCGACGCGGTGGTTTCGTCGCCATCGACATGCTGCAACGATTCCTGCCGCGCGTTGTCGGGCAGACACTGAACATCTCCCTTCTTCTGGTCTCGCTGGCGGTGCTGCTGGTCGCGGTTACAATCGGCTGGTCCGAAGTAACGGGCTTTGGCGGCAAGTTCGCAACCGCTGCGCTTTACCTTCCAACATCCCTCGGGTTTGACGAATGGTACCGCATTCCCCGCAGCTGGATGATGGCCTCGCTGCTGGTCGGGATCGTTCTGCTGATTTCAGTCAACATCGAACTGATCCTACGGTCATTCATTACCATGCTGGGCGGTGGTCACCTGTTACCAGAAATTCCTGATGCTGCAGTGGGGGCTGAATAATGCTGATTTGGTTCCTGCCCACTTTCCTGATCTTCCTGCTGATTGGCCTGCCTGTGTTCTTCGCACTGCTAGCCGCGCCCGGCATCCTGCTGTGGCTGAACGGTCAGACCAACGACATCACCCTGCTCTACCGCAATGTCTATAACGGCATGGACAGCTTCCCCTTGATGGCGATCCCGTTCTTTATGCTGGCCGGAGAGTTGATGAACCGCGGCGGCATAACCATCCGTCTTGTCGAATTCAGTCAGGCTTTGATGGGTCATCTGCGCGGCGGTCTGGCGCATGTAAACGTGCTCAGCTCGATCCTGTTCGCGGGCCTCTCGGGTTCTGCAGTGGCCGACACCTCGGCGCTTGGCTCGATGCTGATCCCTGCGATGGAGAAACAGGGCTACACCCGCAAGTTCGCCGCAGCGATCACCGCAGCCAGTTCGGTCATTGGTCCGATTATCCCGCCCTCGGGCATCATGATCATCTACGCCTATGTCATGGGTGAAAGCGTCGCTGCGCTGTTCCTGGCCGGGATCGTTCCGGGCGTCATGGTTGGCGTTGGCCTGATGCTGATGATCAAACTGATGGCAGACCGGTATGACTTTCCGGTTGCCAGTCGAAAATATACCTGGGGCGAACGCAGGCAAGCCAGCCTCAAGGCGTTCTTCCCGTTGCTGACGCCGGTCATCATTTTGGGCGGTATTCTGGGCGGTATCTTTACACCGACCGAGGCGGCGGCTGTCGCCGTGGGCTATGCCTTCCTCATCGGCTTCTTCGTATTGCGCACCTTGTCTTGGAAAGAAGTGCCCGAGGTTCTCAGCAACGCAGGCATGACCTCGGCGGTTGTCTTGCTGCTGGTTGGTGCCGCGATGGCGTTCAAGACCGTGGTCAGCCTCAGCCATGCGCCCGAACAGCTGGCGTCGCTGATCCTCAGCCTGTCGGAAAACCCGTTGATCCTGCTGTTCCTGATCAACCTGCTGCTGTTTGTTGTCGGCATGTTTCTGGATGCAGGTCCAGCGATCATCATCCTTGGCCCGATCCTGGGTCCGATCTTCACCAGCCTCGGCGTCGACCCGATCCACTTCGCCATCATCATGAGCGTTAACCTGACCGTCGGTCTGGCCACGCCACCCATGGGGCTGGTCCTGTTTGTGGCCGCAGCGGTCTCGCGCGAACGGGTTGAGACCATCGCCAAGGCCATTCTGCCGTTCCTGGCCGTCGAAATCATCGTGATCTTCCTGATCACATATATCCCGGCACTATCAATGACGATCCCGAGAATAACGGGATTTGCAAACTAACTGAGTATCACAGGGAGGAAACGCATGCTCAGACAATTCATCAAAACCGCGGCGATGGCCACATCGCTGGTGGCCGCGTCCGCCATTGCGGCGACGGCGGCCGATTACACGCTGCGCGCCACAGCGAATTCAAACGAGAACGACGAAGACTATGACGGGCTGATCGTCTTCAAGAATTATGTCGAAGCCGCCTCAAACGGTGCGATTGAGGTCGAGCTGTTCATCGGCACACAACTGTGCTCGAACGGGGCCGAGTGCCTGCAGGGTGTGGCTGATGGCACCATCGACATCTACATTTCCACTTCGGGTGGTGCCTCTGGTATCTTCCCCTATGTGCAGGTTCTGGACCTGCCCTACCTGATGGCAGATGACCGCGTGGCGGAGCATGTTCTTTCCGGCGATTTCACCCGCACGATGCGCGACATGGCACTTGAGGATTCTGGTGGTGCGATCCGCCTGATGACCATTGGCAACACCGGTGGCTGGCGCAACTTTGCAAATACGCAGCGCCGTGTGGCCGAACCCGCTGACATGGAAGGTCTGAAGATCCGTACCGTGGTTGCGGACCTGCCGCAGGAACTTGTCAAGGCTCTGGGCGCCTCGCCCACCCCGATCCCTTGGCCGGAACTGTTCACCAGCTTTCAGACCGGGGTTGTTGAAGGGTCGAAAAACGGCATCACCGACATCATGGGGATGAAGTTCCCGGATGCGGGTTTGCAATATGTCACGTTGGACGGTCATGCCTACATGGGCGCGCTGTGGTGGATGAATAACGCCAAGTTCCAGGAGATGCCTGAAGACATGCGCCGCGTCGTCGTGGATGGGTTCTACGCTCTGCAGCAGGCGACGTTTGCCTCGCCCAAGCGCAAATCGATCCAGGCGTATGAGGATTTCGTCGCTGGTGGCGGTGATCTCTATGTGCCCACGCCCGAGCAAAAGGCAGCATTCAAAGAAGTCGCGACACCGGTTTACGAATGGTTCCAGACCAACGTGACCCGTGGCGATCAGGTCTTTACTGCGCTGACAGATGCCGTGGCTGCGGCCGAGGCGGATATCAATGCGTCGCGTGACGCAGACCTCAACTAACCGAAAGGGCCGGGTTGTTTCAGCCCGGCCCTATCACCGAAACGGATACATCCACCCTTTGTAATCGTTCACCATAACATGAGCCTTTTCGACCTGCTCCGGCGTCATTTTCTTGACCACTTCTTCCAGGCTGATCGCGGCGTCGGGATCACCACCAATCGCGCTGAGCGTATACCACATGTAAGCGCGTACCAGATCGGGCGCGGGCATGCCCAAACCCAATTCATAGTACCAGCCGACCCCGGACTGCGCCCCCGGATGCCCTTTCATCGAGGCCCTCAAATACCAGTCGAACGCCCGCTCATAGTCCTGCTCGACCCCAAGGCCCAACCCGTACATCACGCCAATCAGTTCCTCGGCCTCGGCATTTCCGGACCGCGCCGCTGGCATCAGTTCTTCACGCGCGGCCTCGAATGCACCAGCCTCCATCAAATCACGCGCCTGTTCCAATTCGGCCAGCGCCGGTGTGGCGATCAGACAAAGGGCAATTACAAACTGGCGCATATGGCTGTTGCACTCCTGTGGGCCGGGGCTGCTGCAGCACAGGATTTGCCGCGCCCGCTTAACGATGATGATTTCCTGCCCTTTGATATGGAACAGGCCGCCATCGGTCATCAACTCTTTTACGATCCGATCCTGTCGGGCAATCGCAACATCACTTGCGCCCATTGCCATCATCCGAATTTTGGTACGTCAGACGGTCTGTCCCTGGGCATCGGGGAAGGTGGCGTTGGATTGGGACCAGATCGTACCCCTGGGGCTGGGGCGGATAGAATTCGCAAGCGCATCCCACGCAACGCACCTGGCTTGTGGAACCTTGGGGCCAAGGACATACACACGCTGTTTCACGATGGCCGCCTCAGCAAATCTGATATCTATGGCAACGGCTTCAATTCTCCTGCGCAGGAATGGCTGCCCGAGGGATTAAACTCGTTATTGGCTGCTCAAGCGCTGTTCCCGTTGACCGCGCAGTTCGAAATGGCCGGGAACGTGGCCGAAAATCAAGTTACAGGCGCAGTGCATGACCGGATCGACAAAGGCTGGCCGATCCTTGCCAAACGGGTGCGCACCGATCCGCGCTATCGGTCAGCCATGGTCGATGCGTTCGACGACGTTGAAACGCCAAAAGACATTACGATAACCCAAATCGCAAATGCGCTTGCCGCGTTCATGGCAATCGAATGGCGCAGCACTGACAGCCCGTTTGACCAATACCTGGCTGGAGACGCTGCTGCGCTTTCTGAGGCTCAGAAAAACGGCATGACCCTGTTCTATGGCAAAGCGCGATGCGCATCCTGCCATTCCGGTCCGTTGCTATCTGATCAGAAATTTCACGCCTTGGGTCTGCCGCCCTTCGGGCCGGGCAGGACCCGGCAATGGGACCCGTATGCCCGGGATGTTGGGCGCCTGGGTGAGAGTAACCGATTGGAAGACGCCTATCGGTTCCGCACCCCAATGCTGCGCAATGTGGCGCTGACAGCGCCCTATGGTCACAATGGTGCCTTCCCCGATCTGGAAAGCATGATCCGCCACCACCTGGACCCTGAAAGCAGCCTTGCAAAATGGGCACGCGAAATGTCCGCCTTGCCTCAGGTTCCATGGCTGCAAAAGGCAGATTTTTTGGTCTGGGATGATCGTTTCGAAATGGCACGTCAGCGCCGCAAGATCGATATCGCCCCCGTGGACTTGTCAGATAGGGAAATCGACGCCCTCATTGCTTTCCTGCACGCCCTCACTGATCCCAGTGTGGACACGCCGCCCTTTGGCATGCCCGACGGGTTCATACCTTAAGAAAACCCCCGCTTTATTGCGGGGGTTTTTTGTGTGTGAGATTATTCTGCGGCGTCTTCGTAGTCTGACATTGGTGGGCATGTGCAGATGAGGTTTCGATCGCCATATGCGTTGTCGACGCGGTTGACGGGGGACCAGTATTTGTCGACGCCCATGGAGCCCGGGGGGAAGCAGGCCTGTTCGCGGGTGTAGGGGCGGTCCCAGTCGCCGACCAGATCGCGCACCGTGTGGGGGGCGTTTTTCAGCGGGTTGTTCTCCGCGTCGATCTTGCCGTCGATGATGTCCTGCGC
>NZ_OMPS01000002.1 GCF_900313035.1 Ruegeria sp. EL01
AAGAGAAAGGCAAATAATAAGAGGAGAAGAAAAGGATGGTTTGGGAGGGTTTGAGAGGGGAGGAAAAGAAAACGAGGAAAGGGGGGATTTGGAAGGAATGGAGAAAGGAAACAGTTGAGACATTTGATGGGAAGGACGGTAAATGAGGCGGTGATACTGGATCACTGGGATGATGTGCAAAGGCTGACCGCCAGCGGGCTTTGTTGCACAAATCGGGGTGTGGTCGGACTTCCCCTTTCCCCGGACAGACTTATCCTACGGCCTCTGTGATGGGTATGCCAAGCGTGGTGTAGCGATTGAGCACGGCAACGCGGACTTGGATCTCTGCGACCTGGCGGTCGAAGTCCCGCGCCATGAGGCTTTGCCCCAGCAACTTCACGCAATGCATCTTTGTCTCGACCCGGCTCCGGCGGTGATAGCCGCTCCATCGCCGCCAGATAGCCCGACCGAGGTATCGCGAGGCATTGACGACCTCGTTCCGGGCGATGGCCCCGGCGCTCGTGGGTTTCCACGGTTTTGCATTCTTCCGTGGAGGGATGACGGCATGAGCGCCGCGGGCGGCAATCGCGTCATGGCAGTTCCGGGTGTCGTAGGCCCCATCAGCAGTCACTGATCCGACAACCTGATCAGGCGGGATTTGGTCAAGCAATTCTGGCAACATGGGCGCGTCGCCAACATTGCTGGTGGTGACCTCGACCGCCCGCACTTCCAGCGTTTCCTCGTCGATCCCTATGTGTATCTTTCGCCATATCCGGCGATTAGTGCCACCGTGTTTGCGGGCGTTCCACTCGCCTTCGCCCTCTGCCTTGATACCCGTGCTGTCAATCAAGAGGTTTAGCGGGCCGGTGTTACCGCGATAGGGCAGGTTCACGTTCAGTGTCTTCTGGCGGCGGCACAAGGTGCTGAAATCCGGAACGGTCCAATCCAGCCCAACCAGCCGTAGCAAGCTCTCGACGAACCCTGTAGTCTGCCGGAGCGGCATGCCAAACAGCACCTTCAGGGTCAGGCAGGTCTGGATCGCGGCTTCGCTGAATTGTTGCTGCCGCCCACGCTTGCCCGTTGGCGGCGGCGTCCAGACCATCTCCG
The DNA here is from genome assembly GCF_900313035.1 of Ruegeria sp. EL01. Lineage (GTDB taxonomy): Bacteria > Pseudomonadota > Alphaproteobacteria > Rhodobacterales > Rhodobacteraceae > Ruegeria. The sequence goes on from NZ_OMPS01000002.1 coordinate 1,087, forward strand.
GATCAAACCAAATCGACAGCGATCCGCGTTGCTTCAGCGCTGTGTTGTACGAAGGCCAGTTCCTGGTCTTGTACTTCGTAAGGGTCCAACTGCTCATGCCTCCCGGCTATCACGCTGGATTCATAGAGTGAATCCCCGGCGTGATTTGTGCAACAAAGCCGTGCACGGGCGTATTTTGATCCTAAGTTATTTCTTTCGCATCCGTCCGCCATAATTCGCCCACTATCGGTTTTGATGTCCATTGCAATCTTGTAGCTACATCAGATCGAACCTAGGTAATGAGAAGTGATTAGCGTGGCAAACGGAACCATAAATATGCGTATTTCACTCAAATCAATAGGTATTTTTCTAATCGTTTTAGCTTTGGTTTTCTGGCTGTGTGAACAGATTTTCTTTGGCGGCCTGACGGAAGATGGCTTTCTGGAAGAAAGCCTGTTTTTGCCGCTCGGGTATCTTATTGCCGCTACAGGTGCGGTCGTGTTGATTGTAAACTGGTATCGGAACCGAGGATGAAGAAGGCCAGGAAGTTTCTGTCTGGCATTGCTGTGACCGCGATGATGGCGCTGTCGGCCGTGGGGTCTGCGGACTCAAATCCTGACAGTCAAAATCAGGCAGTCCTGCGCGAAGTTTGCACCATAGTAGAACAAAACTTCTATGATACACAGATGAACGGAGTGAATTGGCAGGCGGTGTGCGACAGCTATGCGCAAACCCTTGAAGCCAAGAGCACCCCTGATGCGGTTGCGCGTCATATTGACGAAATGCTCTCGGCCTTAAACACGTCACATACGCGTTATCTTGGCCCGGATGATCCCTATCTGCCGATCATTCTGGATGTGTTTCGGGACAATGAAATCCTGTCAGAACTGATTTCCGGGCGTTTCGGTGACACTCGCCCCCAACTGCGCAGCATCGGCGTTCTGACCCGCTGGGATGGCGCAAATCATGTGGTGGATCAGGTTCTGAACAACGGTGCTGCCGCACAAAAGGGCGTTTATGTCGGTGATGTTATTGTGCAGGCGAACGGGCGAGCCTTTCACCCGACGCGCAGCCTTGCCACCCCCGCCGAAAATATCTCTCTGTTGATCCGACGCGGCAGCCGTGAACTACAATTTGCCCTGCCCATCAATCAGGCACCGGCGCTTGATGTCCTGAACGAGGCGACCCGAACCAGTTTCAGAATGATCGAAACCGAGGGTGCAAAAATTGCCTATATGCGGTTCTGGTCTCTGGCTCACGGGGCTCCTGCCCGGTTTCTGGCAGCACAACCCTATGAAAATGCCGATGCGCTCGTTCTGGATTTGCGCGGTGCGGTCGGCGGTGGAGGGCTTGGGTTGATCGATCTGATTGATCCCCCGATTGGGCGCGTCTGCACCGTGATGCTCGAGGGTACTTCCTGCAACGGCAAGAGCTTTGTCGGCAAAACTGTGTTGATCACCGATCATCATACCCGAAGCGCGGCTGAGCTGTTTGTATATGAATTCCTCAGGCGCGATCTGGGCACAACGGTTGGCACACATACGGCGGGCGCCGTCACCGGCGGTCGGTTGTTTCCTTTGTCAAACGGTGGGGCCGTTTACGTTGCTGTTGCTGGCTTGACCGTGGGCGGCACGGTATTGGAAGGCACAGGCATTGCGCCAGAGGCGGCTATTACAAATCCAGCCGCCTATGGCCCGGACATGGATGCACAATTGAAAGCTGCGGTCACGACTGCGCAAGGTCTGGTCACCGCAGCAAAGTGACGATAACACGATCTGTCAGATGCAACCATCCGGCAGGTCCGGTGAAAGGACGGTCGCAGTTCGGGCCAAAATCCGCCTTTCGTAGTCTTCAGCAAAACCATCCGTGGCCTGCGCAACATATCTGCCTTCAATCTGAACAAAGATGGGTTGGTAAGGGGTTCCAACCGTCGCCGCATGCTTCATAGAGGCAGCCTCCAAGGGCGTCAGCACATCCTGATCCCCATCCAGCCACACAACCGCATCGCTATTACAGGCCTGAAACGTCCTGACTTCCGGGCCATAGGTAAACGCACCGCGAAACGATGTATCCTCTTCGGCGGTTTGTTGACATCCCGACAAAACGGCTAGGCTCCCCGCCAGGATCGCGATTGTTTGAAATATGCGTGTGCTTTGCATTCTCTACCTCCTTTTAATATTTCGTACACCGGATCGCCGCCAACCCGGCTAATCATCGCCTGATGCCAACCGTTGTTTCAGCGTTGCGGAATGTTCTTTGTCCAAACTTAATCGTATCTCCCCCCCGGTGATCGCTTCGGCGATGTGAATGATGCGGACCAGTTGACCGATGAGGCGTATATTCATTTGCGTTCCAACAGAGCTTTTTGTGTAGGCTGCCAGTTCCTGCGCTTTTTCCTCTGACAACCTTATCTGCACAGATGGCGTGTCTGTTTCGAAGCCATATGTCAGAATATCCGCCTTTGAGATACCTATGGGGCCGAACATCAACAGGTTTTCCGGGGCTTGCCCGATTGCAAGAATGCCTTGCGTTTTGGGCCTTACGATCAACGATTTATTCGTATAGCCGCCGCTCACGTCCAACAAAAAATCCCCGGATAGTTCGTAGATCCCCCAAGCTGCGGGATCCCAATCATTCTGCGACATATATGATGCCGCGGCCTCTACCGTGGTAAAGGCCTGGCCGCCCGGGTAAAGGCCAAGAAACATCGGCCCGAACTTGACCACGACGCGTCCATCGGAAAGCGCCGAATCATAGCTTTGCAACTCTCCTAAAGAATAGACCGGAGTGCTGACATCTGTTCGAACGGTTGGTGTCGCGTTGCGCTGAAACTCAAAATACACCCCGCCAGCCACCGCCAGTAATAGCAGAGTTGCGATTGCAAGAATTCGCTTTCCTGTCATGGTGTCATGTCCTCAAACTTTCCAACTGGCTACGAAATGTCTTCACCTGACGTCACCATTCATCAGAGTTCCAGACGTGGGGGATCTCATAATATGCACGCAAATACCCGTCACGGGCCAGAAAATCAGGGATGGGATAACCTCGATCGACCGGGACCAGTATGTAAAACGCACCACCGTTTTCCCGGACGCGGACAGGGAATTGCCCCGATCCTTCTGCATAGTGTTCCTGAAGCAGGTTGGCCACTTCCTTTTCAGGAGGTGGATCACCCGCATCATTCAACAAAACGAGGTTCAGTCCAGTCCAGATAACGGCCGTATTCTCATCCAATGACATACTGCCGTCTGAATAGAATTTTCGATCAGGGGTACAGGTTTTGCAAATGCCCCTGTCGTCGCGCCAATGCTGCTCGAACACATCAAAGAAAACCATTTCGCGGCCAGCATCTGAACTTTCATAGTCAAACAAACCTGTCGCAGCTGGCTGGTGATCTTCAGGGACACAGCCAGACAGGAAAATGAGGCTGCAAAAAGTGTTATTAATCTCATAGTCTTACATTTCGTCCATACCAACAAACCAGCCATCTACCACCTGACCCTCGGCAAATTCCTCAAACAGAACGTTGCCAATTGAAACATTGTTTTCGATGATCCAAAGATCGCGCAACCGGACCCGGAAACTGGGGATTTCGCCTCCGGGATCAATGGCAATCACAGGCCTGTTCGGGTGCTGGAAGGTCAACAAATCCGCCGCAAAAATCACGCTGACCGCTTCCGGATCAAACGCCTCGCGCAGCCGGGTCTCATCAGCGCCCAGAAATTTCCGACCATCCGCAAACCGGACATGGGCGCGAAATCCATCCTTATTTACCCGCTGCGTCTCGGATTTCAGGTCATTCCAGCTTTGTTCGGGAACATTGGCAATAAGGATCAACGGGGTTTCATCAGGTGTATCGATCACAGGGTGTGCAGTTGGATTACAAGCCGTAAGGGCAATCAATGTCAGAGCAATACCTAACTGTCGCATACGCTCCTCAGATTGGGATCGAAAATAATCGGCCATCTCTGCCGAACACATAAAAACGCGTTTTCAACGGCCTGCAAGGCGTTGATCCCGAACGCCTCGGTGTAAAGCAGCATTTCGCCGGTTTTGTGTGTAAGCACTTCAACCGGGCAATAGAAATCGCCCGTCGATGCGGGGTCAGGAGCAGGCACACCAAGCCGCACATAGACAGGCGTTTCCTGCGCCCATTCATAACACTCGCCCTCAATCAGGGGTGGCGTCATGGGATAATGTGTATCGTTTTCCATACAGACAACATAAGATCGCTGCCGGAGAAATTTGAGGGAGCTATCTCATATTCCCCATCAATCAGTGGTCTTCGCGATCAACTCCAGAACCTGCGCCAGAACCCCATCATGGAAGTGGTGCAAATCCGGCCCGGACAGGGTGGCTTTGACTTGCGGTACGATCCCACCACGCTGATTTCGCTGATCATCTGCCACATCATGAACAATGCCAACAATGGAAAACTCGAATATGTGATCACTGTCCGGCAGAGCAAACACCGCCGAAACATCGCCGCTGTGATAGGCCGCCCCTCCACCGCTTTCCGATCCAACTATGGTGACATTCGGTTGGTGGGTTTGCAGCGTATAGGCCAGTTCAGTGGCCGCAGATACGGTTGAGCCATCCAAAAGGATCCAAATATGGCCCGCAAAGGTCGGCTGGGCGGGCTGCATATATTCTTCTAAAGGATCATCGGCAAAGCAGATCCCCTGAGGGCACGGCGATCCGCTGGGAAGTTGCTCAAGGAGACCTTTGATGTCTGCAGCGTTGCGCAGAGCCGGTTCCTGCGCAATCTCACGGCTTCTCAGAAACGTGCTGCGGCGCTGCGCATAAGGTGCGCCGGTTAGATGGTTGGCGAGGATCACAACCAACTCGCGATAACCACCGGGATTGGCGCGCAGATCAAGGATTACATTTTCCGCCCGATCACGGCGGGCTGAGGCCACCAGATCTTCGGCAAGAGCATCAAAAAACCCATCCGGCTGCGGGGTGTCAGGGGCAAAATCCACGATCCGGGAATAAAGCACCGGCTGATCCCCGGCCCGGAGGCTGGCATTGCAGCTGTCGCCCTGACAGATCTGATGGATCAGGTTGGCCGACACCTTGTTTTGCTGCATCACGGGCCAAGCCATCTCCAACGGCTCCGCCTGCAGAGTGTGTGATGTCGGGGTTTGGGCACCCACTGGCAGGAACGTCACTTTGTATTGATCCGTGAAATCAAGTTGGGCGCTCAGATACAGCGAAAACTCTGCTTCGATCGTTTCCGAACGGGCAAGGGTCGGGGCATCATCAACCGATGCAAACCCCAGCAAATCCAACAAAACGGCCTCAGAGGACTTGCCGTTGATTGCGGTGATTTCTGCCCCCGCAGGGATGTCGGCATTCCGCTGATCGGCATAAATGCGTCCTTCGCGGATCATGATCGCCAGCGGGAAAACAGCCAATTCCCCAAGCGTAGCTGACACGCAATTCGGCATGGGCAAGGACATATGCGCATCCTGATACCCCCCAATAACGCGCAGCATGTCGAAATAGCTCTGCACCGAGTCGGTTGACATTTTGAAGGTCCCTGGCGCAGCGTTTGCTGCGAAAGGGGTTGCCAAGCGAGGGTGGTATCTGTTCATCGTTGAGCGAACAAATTCAACATCCCGGTCGGTATAGGGCGCACAAGCGGTGGATGGTTCTGCCATCTGCGCAAATGCCGGGAGTTGAGCGCCTAACAGGCAGACACAGATTACCATGAGTATGCGAGGTAAATTCATAAATCAGTCCTTATGCTTGCACTTTAGATGGACCCTTTGCGCAAAGGACGCAATGCGGATCTGATGGAATGGATATCCCGTTCCCCGCGCAGCGTTCGGACTATACCTGTGGGGCGCTCTCGTGACGAACTTGTCCCATGATGCTTCCTTCCATTTCAAAGAACAGATCGAACCATCAAACCATGGGATCAAACACCTAACATGTGATGCGTTCACTTATTCAATTGTCGGACTGGTTCCGATGTATATGGGAACCTCAATTGGCCTGAAATTGCATGCAAGAATGTCGCGGGATGTCTTTCGCATGTCTGTTGTTGTCATGTTGGGGCTTTCAGGTGTCTTCCTTTTGCTACGACCGATCCTATCGTTTTGGTAGTTAGACCAAGCGATCAAATCATGTTCCAGAAATTTGCAGCCGTTTTGGGCAAGGGCCCGTTCGACTTGTATATCCTGATCTCAAGCGGAACGTTCCAACTTCTGTCGCCCGCCCTCGCCAGATCCGGATACTCATCGCCGTCAATCCCTTTTAACCTCAATCCCGAAATCCACGCGATGCCCAATCCCTGACTTGCAAGTGCCAGTAAATTGTCAGCAGCAGGTGACTCTGATTGTTTTTGAACGCGTGGATGCTCTCGCTTTCTGGTTAGTAAGGCTTCTACCATCCTACCCAACGCAGATGCTGGCGAATACTCAAGCAGCGGATTCGGGTCCGTCGACTTTCCCGGCAGCGTATATTTCGGTTGCCTCAAGGAGTCGACCATCGAAACCGGGATAAGCTCATCGCGACCAACGCATTTGCACTCAAATGAACGCTCGTCAAAACCAAGCAACTCAGTTCCGTCAGAATAACATAACATGAAATGGCACGACCCGTTTTCCAACTCTTTAACACAGTGTTCCAGATGATTAGCCTGTAAACTAATTCCTGTGCCACCTAGCTCAGCATGAATCGATCTGAACCAGTCTGGGAAAAACAAAATTGAAATTGTGTGTGTGCTGGAAAATTTGAGAATCTTGTCATCTTGCTTGTTAGACTGTAATTTGTTGCGACCCTGCCTAATCGATCGCATTGCGTCCTCAGCAAAAGGCTGAAACAACCGACCTTGTTCTGTCAACGAGACAGGATGCCTTTGTCGATCGAACAGCTCTGTCCCTGCCCAGCTTTCCAACGCACGAATACGCCGGCTGAGGGCTGGTTGCGCGACATTCCGACGGCGTGCGGTTCGCGAAAAACTTCCTTCCTCGCTCAACACGATGAAGTCTTCCAGCCAGTCTAGTTTCAAAGAATCATTGCCTTCTTGTTATCAAATTCGGGGGAAACCTCTTTGGGAAGTACCCTACTTCACCATAATAAATTGGAATACTTTCGCCAAGAAGTCATTTTCTAAGATGAACGCGTTCACCCGATAAGTTCTTCTTATGTCGCTATTAATAAATGTATTTTTCTGTCATCTTTCGACCAAAGTGCGCAAGCTTATGCGTACCATGCAAATCTATATTCGAAATCGGCATTGGCATCATGTAGCTGTAACACGCTTAAAATAGATGGATGCTATGGTGTGTGGCGCCGCGTCATATGTCAGTTCCGACTACGATCAGCACAGGAGATAGATGTGATTAAAAACCTGATAGCCGCGATTACGTGTACATTGTTGTCAGCAGGTGTACTAGCAGCAGATTCCCTGAAGTTCGGCGTTACCGACATCACCGGACTGGAATCGCTTCAGACTGAATATGGTGAATTCGCAGCGGCGCTGACAGAAGTTACCGGCAAAGAAGTTGAGTTCTTTCCTGTTAACAGCCGCACCGCCGCAGTCGAGGCGATGGCTGGCGGGAACGTTGACTTTATTCTGACCGGCCCTGCTGAGTACATCGTTTTCCGGGCTCGCGCCAAAGCAGTTCCTGTCGTGGCTTGGCAGCGCCTTGATTACTTCACTCAGATCGTGACCACAAATGACTCTGGCATCGGAACCATTGACGATCTCAAGGGTAAACGCATTGCGTTTGGTGATGTTGGATCAACTTCAACGGTATTGCCAAGTTGTTCAGGCTGAGTGATCCAGCTATGTCGCGCTAATGAACATTCCAACGATCATGCCACGCCTGAAGGGTTTTCGCTTTCCTCGCGAGATCATTGCCTACGCGGTTTGGGCTTACCATCGCTTTGCGTTGAGTACAACTGACGTCGAGGATCTGTTGGCTGCGAGGGGCGTGATCGTGAGCCGGGAAGCCGTTCGGCTTTGGGTCAATCGCTTCGGTCAGCACTTTGCAGATTGCATTCGCCGTGATCGTCCACGGCCAAACGACAAGTGGCACATGGACGAAGTCGTGATCATGATCCGTGGCAGGAAACACTGGCTGTGGCGCGCAATCGCCGCAAATGGCGATGTGCTCGACATTCTCGTGCAAACGCGTCGAAGCGCCAAAGCCGCAAAGCGCTTTTTCAAAGGGTTGGTTGGCAAATTTGGCGAACCCAGGGTCGTTATCACCGACAAATTGCGCAGCTACATCAAGCCGATCAACACGCTGGCACCGGACGCGGATCATCGCGCTCACAAGGGTCTCAACAACGCGATCGAAGTCTCCCATCGACCGACTCGCAAAAGAGAGAAGCTATTCGGTAAGTTCAAGTCTCACCGGCAGGCTCAGAGGTTTCTGTCTGCGCATGACCAGATCAACCTGATCTTCCGTCCCCGCCGATATCAACTCACCGCAAACTCATACCGCCACGCGCGTTCCGACGCATTCTACCTCCGGGACGATTACACTGAAGAAATGACGGCTTGATCCAGCCTCTGCCAATGCGTCACAAGCTCAGGTCAATAACTTGGCAATACCTTTGACTGTCATGCCACCCATATCACTTGGCCCCGTTTGTAAATTTCTTGCGGCGTTCGCGGATTTTCGCGTCAGATTCCACAGTGCCATCATGAAATGAACCAAACCACTTGTCCCAAGGCAATTCGAGCGAGCCATAGTTACATTCAAAATAGCGGTGGTGCATCTGGTGGTGAAACGTCCCCAGCTTGAGGCGGTTTTTGTCCTTGACCACCATGCCTTCAAAGCCCGTATGCGTGGTCGCTGCCGTCAGCGCGTAATATTGCAGATGGAACAGAATATGCACCGGATGCGCCGCCACGACAAAGTGGATCAGCACCGATCCGAGAAAGATGAGGTGTTCGACGGGGTGCATCGCCATCCCCGACCAAGGACCAACGTTGATGTTGCGGTGATGAAGCGCGTGGACGTGCTTGTAGAAGAACGGGATGTGCAGGAACCGGTGAATCCAGTAGAAATAAAAGCTTTCCCAGATAGGGATCAGCAGAAATAGCGCAATGAACGAGATCGGGTGCGCAGCCCATGTCAGCATCGGTGCATAGCCATTGGCCATCGCCCAGAACATCAGCACCTCATAGAACGTCCAAACCGTAACGCCGCTGGCGATGGTCCAGAACATGTTGTCACGGATTTGCCCGCCTAGCGTGAACTGCCGCCCGTTTTTCATCAGTGGGCGCGGGTCGTATTTCAACTCCTGGCCCTGTTTGGTGAAGGTATAGAAATAGAGGTGCAGCCCTCCGGCCACGAGCGTCATCAACGCGACGTTGCGGATGAACATTTCAGCGATCCAGCCGAATGCGAGCGTTTGCGTTTCTTCTAGCGGCGGTTGAAACCAGTAAAACGAAATGCAGGCAATCGCGACGATGATCAATCGTACGGTGATGAAGAACCACGAGTTCCAGAACCACGCGACCATCGCTATTGGGCGTGGCGGCCAGCTAAAGAATGGCGACACTTGTAGCGGCACCTTTGGCGTGTGGTTCCAGCCTTTGAGTGGTGCGTCAGACATCAATCACCTCCTAGACAGACAGCCCGATAACTTTGGCATGTTTTGTTTCGACGGAAAAATAGTATTAAAAGACCAACATCATCATAAACTCAGAGATAGAGATGCCGCTGACTCTAAAAGCCATGGAGTATTTCACCACTGCCCTGCGTCATGGCAGCATTGTCAAAGCGGCGGCAGAGCTGAACATTGCAGCCTCTGCTGTATCCAGCGCGATTGATCAGGTCGAGGCGGAATTTGATCTGACCTTGGTGATCCGCCAACGTGCACGGGGGATTCAGGCGAACGCGGCGGGGCGAGATGTGGCGCGCAAGTGCGAACGTTTGCTTGAGGACTATCGGTCACTTCTCATCGAAGGGACAGAACTGAAGCAATCGCAAACCGGGACCCTGAGGGTTGGCTACTATGCTCCCATCGCGCCCGCGTTCCTTCCGCAAGTTTTTGATGTTTTCTTGTCCAACAAGACAGATGTCACGCTTGAGTTGGAAGAATGTAACAACGATCACGCACAGGACGGGCTGCTCAACGGGACATACGATGCCATTTTGTTTGTCGCAGAAGGTGTGCGGCCCTCCATCGAATTTGACACTTTGATCACGGCTCCGCCGTACTGCTTGCTGCCACAGTCCCATCCATTGGCAGACCAGGATGCAGTCACGATGGCTCAGATTACAAAGGAACCTTTGATCGTGCTGAACCGCCCCGTTGCGGCCTCGTATTACGAGGGTCTGTTTCAATCCAGCACACGGCAAGCGCCAGTCGCGGCCTATGCGAATTCGACCGAAATGGTCCGCAGTCTTGTCGCCGCAGGGCGGGGATGCGCCATCCTGAACATGCTGCCTTTAACGTCCGAGACTTATGGCGGTGCGGCCGTCGTCGCGCGCCCGATTTCAGATACTTTGCCACCGCTGACGCTGGCCCTCGGTTACGACAGCGCGCGCCCAAGGCGGATCGTTCAAGACTTCGCGCAAGCCTGCCGCGATCACTTCATTGAATCTGGGCCAACTCGATGTGTTATCTCGAGCTAGTCCTAGATAAGCAGCCATTGGGGCGCATGCAGCGAAATGGTGCTATGTCCGCGACCTGTTAGTTGCCCCCACGATCCTTGCTGCATGTCCTTTGAACGGCGGGTTTTCACGCCGCCTTGCAGAGGCACCGACAATGCGAGCGCGGCAGAATTTGCGCTTCGTGCGCGCGCAGCGAGATTTTGACACTTCCGCTCAGGGCTCTATTTCCTCTTTCGCCGCGATCTGAACGAACGGTTGCTATCGGGAAAACGTGATATGAACGGGCAGAGGCCTCGCCCTTAGGATCACACAGTGAGCTGATAGCCCCGCTTTTGTTTTGCCCGAAAGAGGGCAATCATAGCGTCGGCTGCACTACCAGCGTCCACGAAACAGTCGATCCTATGCTGTCCTTGGGTGCCGATGCGGCCCCATTCGCGTAGCAGTGAAACCCCACCAAAGAGATCGGGCAACAACCGCAGCCGATAGAACCGGTACATATTGGCGTCAAAGTCAACACGCTCAATACGGATGTCCTCTGGGAACAGATCAAGCTGTTGCATCGGATGAGGCCTCCCGCATGACACGGCTGATCGTGGAGCGATGGACATTGAACAGGCGCGCGGCCTCCGCCTCGGTGCGCTTGCCGGATCGCACCAGGTCGCGAATTTCTCGACGCTGATCGTCTGACAGCTTCGGCTTGCGCCCTGGGTGGCGTCCCTTCTTGCGGGCGCGTTCTAACCCGGCGCGGGTGCGTTCGCGGATCATCTCGCGCTCGAACTCGGCGAAGACACCCACCATCTGCATCATCATGCGGCCTGCGGGCGTCGTCGTGTCGATGGTTTCCGTTAGCGACCGGAACCCGGCTCCGACTGCATCGATCTTCTCCATGATGGAAAGCAGGTCTTTCAGTGATCGCGACAGCCGGTCGAGCTTCCAGACAACAACAACGTCGCCATCGCGGAGCTGGTCAAGCATCCGGTGCAGCTCTGGTCGATCCCAACGTCCGCCAGACGCACGTTCCTCGAACATGCGCTCGCATTTAGCATCGCGCAGCGCATCAAGTTGCGCGGCGGTGGCCTGGTCGTCTGTCGATACACGCGCATAGCCAAAGTTCATGTGTAGAGTGTTGCGCTTTCTTGTTGCTCAATCAAGTGAATTCGCAACATATTTTCGCAACAATCGGAGGGTAGGGCAGGGGGCTTGCACATCCGATGCTGGCGTGCCTGTTTTTCTTGGGGTTCTGTGGGGCCGATGGGCTGTCCGGTCTCAGAGGGCAGGGTGCGTGTTGCGCAGCTGACCGTTTTTGACACAAGGGTTCTGGCAGGGGGTTTATGTCTACCTGTGGCCTTAATGGAACGGTCAGCACGTATCTTCGAGAGCCTGTCCAGCGAATTCGTTGGGATGTATAGGGTAAGCGATGACCTTTTGATGCTTAGAACACGCCGGTATTTAGCATAACTCGCTTTTCTTAATGTGACTCTGCCACCTCCTCTCTGATCCATTTGAGAAACGCTTCGCTCGCTGGCGTCGTTGTGTGAGGGGAAGGTGGCAGAAGGAAGTATCCTTCGTTCAACGGTGCCATGCCCGTAAAGGGCCGGACAAGTTGCCCGAGCTTCAAAAGATCGCGCACCAATGTGTCATGTGCCATCGTGATCCCGGCACCGTTCAGTGCCCCAGTAATGGCGATAACGTAAGTAGACACAAGATTGACCTCGCCCGCTCTGCCAAATTCCCGCCCGTTGGCGGCGAACCAAGCATCCCAGGTTCCGGTTGTGCCCGCGCAGTCAAAAAGAGTGGCGGTTGCCAAATCGAATTCACCGTCCTGATAGCCGGGAGCGCAGACAGGATAGAAATTGTCAGCGGGTAGGCGCTCTGCCGTATCGGAGATTTCTTCCGCCCTGCCGAACCGGATTTCCAAAGCAGCATGGGTAGCGTGGCGCTCCGGGTCCCAGATTGGCGTAACGATATTCAAAACCAGCCCCGGGTGGCGTGCGTAGAGCCGATACAAACGCGGCGCGAGCCAGAATACAGAGAAAGCCATGTTGCACTGTACATTCAATATCTGACCTGTTGCGCCGCCGGTGAACGCCTGGGTGCTTGCGGCGATCAGGCCAAAGGCTTCGCGAATGCCAGGTAGGTAGTTTGCGCCATCTTCTGTCAACTCTAGCACGCGGGTCTTTCGTATAAAAAGATCACGCCCAAGAAATGCCTCCAAACTGCGCACATGCTGACTGACCGCCGATTGGGTCATGTTCAATTCGGCCGCTGCACGTGTGAAGTTCAGATGGCGCGCGCTTTCTTCGAATGCTCTCAGCCATGTGAGGGGAGGCAGTTGAGATGGCAGATTGGTCATGTGCGATTAATCCAGTAGTTTTCTTAATAGATATACCCCAGATTCATCGTTTGTCACAAAATCCATAATTCTGGCATGTCCCATGTAGCTAAATGGGAGGCATTTATGCTGCAGCCACTGACTTCTCAGAACCTGACACATTGGGCCGAGCGCGTGGATATGGCGGCCGCATTTCGCTGGACTGTCCGGCTGAATTTGCATGAGGCCGTCGCGAACCATTTCAGCCTGGCCGTTAATGACAGCGGCACTCAGTTCCTGATGAATCCGAACCAGAGGCATTTCAGCAGGATCAAGGCATCGGATATGTTGCTGCTGGATGCCAATGACGTCAAGACGATGGATCACCCCGATGCGCCGGACCCAACGGCCTGGGGGTTGCACGGCTCTGTACACCGGACCTGCCCGCATGCGCGGTGCGTCATGCATGTGCATTCGATTCACGCCACGGTTCTGGCTTCGCTTGCGGATAGCACCCCGCCGCCCATCGACCAGAACACGGCGACCTTCTACAACCGCTATGTGATTGATGACCACTTTGGTGGGCTGGCCTTTGAAGAAGAGGGTGCACGCTGTGCCTCGCTTCTGTCCGACCCCAAGATCAAAGTGATGATCATGGGTAATCACGGCATTTTGGTGATCGGGGATACAGTCGCGGACACGTTCAACCGTCTCTATTACTTCGAGCGCGCCGCGGAAACCTATATCCGTGCGCTGCAAACCGGGCAGTCACTCCGGGTCCTCAGCGATGAAATTGCAGAAAAAACCGCACAGGAGCTGGACGATTATCCCGGTCAGGCAGAACGCCATCTGACCGAACTCAAGGCCATCCTTGATCACGAAAACTCTGACTACGCGAGCTGACTCCATGCCAGAATATATTCCAACCAATGCTGCCTCTTCCGGTGTGAAACTTGACAAGAAGACCTTGAAGTCCATTGCTGCGCGTTCTGACCGCCCCGGCTTGATCTATATGGCGCAGTGGGGCTCGTCTCTTGCACTCGGGAGCGTTTTGATCTGGGCAACTCTGGGTACATTGTGGATGTGGCCAGCGATGTTCATTCTGGGCGTTTTCCTGACCGTTCCGTCTTATAGCTTCAGTCATGAATGCGCCCACGGCACTGCATTCCGCACACGCTGGCTGAATGAGACGGTGCTTTGGGTGACCTCGCTACTTTATATGGAAGAGCCGCTGCATCGCCGCTACACCCATACCAACCACCACACTCATACCTGGCATGTGGGTAAGGACAGCCAGATGCCTTTTGATACTCCTATGGGCTTTGGCGGATGGTTGACCGAGATCACCGGTTTTGGTCTTCTGCGTTTTCATATGGCCGTATTCTGGCATCTGGCCACCCGGCAATACTCCGACACCATGAAGATGGTTACGCCTGAGGGTGAATTCCCGAAGATGACCCGTAACGCGCGGATCATGCTTGCCATCTATGCGCTGATTGTCGTTGCTCCGTTTGCAGGGGTCTGGTGGCCAGTCTGGTTCATAGTTGTGCCCCGCGTTTTGGGTGCGCCTGTGATGCTGCTCTTTACTCTGATCCAGCATGTCGAGTTGCAGGAAAACTCGCCCTCGATCCTCGAAAGTACCCGGTCCTTCCAAGGCAGCTGGCTGGCGAACTTTCTGTACATGAACATGAACAACCATGTGGAACATCACCTTTATCCCAACGTGCCGTTCCACGCCCTGCCTGATCTGGCGGATGCTGTGAAAGGCCAGGTGCCTGAGCCCGATCCCGGGTTCGTGCGGACCAACTGGGAGGTTCTTGTGATCACGCTGCGGCGAAGCTTAGGCAAATCGACCAGAGCACCAAGCATTCGGCAGGCCACCCACATGATCACCGAAGGCGGCCCGGTCGAACGTGTCGCGCAAAGGACGATGTGAGATGAAACGGATATACGACTTTAGTCGCAACCCGGCGATGCGCAACTATACGGTCTCGGACCTGAAGGCGCTGAAAGGTTCGGGCAAAAAGCTCTCCATGGCGAACCCGGCAGACCGTGATCAGATCGTGGCCTGTGTCGAGGCAGGGATTGACCTCTTTGTGGTGGGCACAGATCAGATGGAGGACGTGCGCGAACTGGCGCCCGCCCATTTTACCGGCGCGGGGTCGAGCTGGGCTCAGTTCGGATCGGATGATGAAATCGTCGCCCATGCATTCGAGGCGATGCGACGTGGTGCGGATATGTACTATACGCTGCGATCATTCGACCTGATGGAACGCATGGCTTCGGAAGGGATTCCGGTGCAAAGCCATATCGGTCTGATCCCCACTTTCAGTCATCATTATGGTGGGTTGCGTGCGTTTGGCCGCAAGGCTGACGAGGCGCTGGAGGTCTGGAACACTCTCAAGCGCATGGAAGATGTCGGGGTCTTTGCGGTCGAGGTCGAGTGCCTTGCCGAAGAGGTTCTGGAGGCGGTGAACGACAAGACCAGTGTCGTGACTTTCTCGCTGGGATCGGGACCAGGCGGAGACGCAATTTTCTCTTTCCTTGCAGATATCTGCGGTGAGGCCAGCGAAGAAGAGAAGCCGCCGAAACACGCCTACGCTTTCGGCAAAATCGGACGTCTGCACAGGCAGATTCACGACGAACGTGTTGCAGCACTAGGTGAATTCCATCGCGAGGTCACGGCAAGCAGCTTCCCCTATGCATCGACAAATATCGCAATGCACACCGGCGAAAAGGAAAAATTCCTGGAAGCCTTGGATAAATGGACACCCACGCACCAATGAACGACGCCACCGACTATAGCCAAACCTTCGCGGCCAAGCCACAGCCCCTGTCGCTTGAACAAGCGGCCTGGATAACCCCTCCGATGCAGGCAATCGACACCGAAGGCATGATTGATGTGCCCCGAATGCGGCGATATCGGCAAAACCGGCTGCGCGAACAGGTTCGCGCTCAGGACTTTGATGCGATCATTCTGGTGGAGCCTCTGTCCATTCGCTATGCAACTGGCGTTCGTAACTGCACTCTGTTTCAGATGCACATTCAGGCCGGGTATCTGTTTATCCCTGCCGCTGGGCCGGTGGTCTATTTTGACAGTGAACCGGGCCGGAATACCGGTGCCACGCTGGAAACCATTGATGAAATCCGCGACGATATCCTGCCGCTTTCCTATATGTTCGCCGGTCCTGACCATTTGAAATGGACGACAAACTGGGCCGATCAGATGGATGATCTGATCCAACAGCATTGCGGTCAGGGCAAAAAACGCATCGCCATCGAACGAGCGGGCTTTCACGCGGAACAGGCACTTATCGCAAAAGGGCATGAACTGGCCGATGTGGCCCCGGTGCTGGCGATGGCCCGCAAGATCAAGAGCCCCGAAGAAATTCTGGCGATGAACATGACCATCGCCGTGGCCGAGGATGGCATGACCCGGATGCGCGATGCCCTGCGCAATGGCATTATGGAACAGGAACTCTGGGCCATGATGTGGTCCGCGCTGATTGAGGGTGGCGGAGAATGGTTGGACTATCGTCTTTTGGCGAGTGGAGAACGGACAAACCCCTGGCAGCAAGAGGCTTCCAGTCGAATGATCCGCGCTGGCGATCTAGTTGTGTTCGACTGTGGTATGATCGGACCGTTTAGCTATGGGGCCGATATCAGCCGCGCCTATCGCTGCGGGCCAGGTAAGCCTACGGATTATCAGCGCAAGCTCTATACCATGGCTCATACTGAGGTGATGGGAAACACACCGCTGATGAAATCGGGCGCATCTTTCACTGAGATCGCCAACAACCGCCACATCGTTCCAGCGGGTTTTGGCAACCAGCCCTATCCCTGCATGGCACATGGGATCGGCATGGCCGACGAATGGCCCGTCATCCTGCATTCGCCTGACAACCCCGAATTCTATGAAGGAGAGCTGGAAACCGGCATGGTGATCTGCGTCGAAAGCTATGTGGGCGAAGTTGGTGGCGTCGAAGGTATCAAGCTGGAAGACCAGGTGCTGGTTACGGACGACGGGCCAATAACCCTGTCACGGTATCCCTTCGAAGAAGACCTACTGAGCAAAGAATACTGACCCCGGAGCCAATTACATGAACCAATGGATAGACGCCTGTGCCACAGATGAAGTCGACGAGGAAGACTTGATCGCGTGGGAGCACGAAGGCCGAAAGATCGCGATCTACAATACCGAGAAAGGTTTCTTTGCCACTGACCTTATGTGCACGCACGAGGAACAGAGCCTTGAAGACGGGCTGGTTATTGATTGCGTGATTGAATGCCCTCTGCATGGCGGGCGGTTCGATATTTGCAGTGGCAAGGCACTTTCTGCACCGGTCTATGAAGACCTAAAAACCTATCCCGTTGATGTCAGAGACGGGCGCGTTTTCGTCCAGGTGCAGTGAAGTAAAGCTCACCTCTGCCAAACGAATAGAGCCAGAAAGCGGCAAGCCAACTAAAACTTCAGCGCAACCAGAACAATAATATTTCAACGGGAGAACAAAAATGAAACCACCCCTAATGGACTTACCTATATCCGTCGCGGAAAGCGGCTTTTATAAGGGGTTTACAAAAAACGTTACTATTACCGCGAAGATTATCGTGGGTATTATCATCGTATGGGCCGTCGCATTTCCAGGAAGTGCTGCTGCATTTTTGGGCGGGATAAACTCGTTTATCCTAGCCACATTCAATTACTGGTACGTTTACGCAATGGCATTTTATGTGCTGACGTGTTTTGCGCTGGCGCTTTGGCCAGCATCAGGCCGACTCAAGCTTGGCCTTGAAGACGACGAACCGGAATTTTCAAACTTCTCGTGGTTCTCAATGATGTTCGGTGCCGGGATCGGGATTGGTATGCTGACATTCGCAACCGCCGAACCCATCTATCACTTTAAATCCAACCCATCGACCATCATGGGCCTGACTGAAGGCGAAACTTTAGGCAACGTCCGGGACGCATACATCTGGTCCTTCACCCATTGGGGCGTCGCAGCTTGGGCGTCATACGCGGTTGTAGGCTTGTCTCTGGCTTATTTTTCTTATCGTCGTGGCCTGCCACTCACGGTTCGCTCTGGTCTGACACCATTGTTCGGCAAAGCACTCTCTGGCACGTTGGGCCACGTCATTGACATTGTCGCGGTTGTTGCAACCATTCTTGGTCTGGCCCAGACGCTGGGCTTCGGCGTCGATCAGTTCGTTTCTGGTTTGCACCGGATTGGCTTTGGTGACTGGTTGTATACCGTAGACGCAGAAGGAACTCGTTCTGTGTCCACGGCGGCAATCATAGTCTCACTGTTTGTGATCATGGGCGCGTCGACTTTGTCCGCGTTGTCCGGTGTTGGAAAAGGGATTAAGTGGCTGTCAAACCTGAATATGGGCCTCAGCTTCTTCCTGCTGGCTTTCTTCCTGATCTTCGGCTCCACCTTCTTTGGTCTGCAGGCGCTATTTGTTGGCATTTTTGACTATGTCACCAACCTGCCATGGATCCTGTTCAACGTCTGGTCCAGCGATGGCGTTGAAGGTTCCGTACCGGATCAGCTTGCCACTTGGCAGGGTGGCTGGAACATCTTCTACTGGGCCTGGTGGATCGCATTTGCGCCGTTCGTAGGCTTGTTCCTGGCGCGTGTGTCCCGTGGTCGAACTGTCCGCGAATACGTGATCGGTGCGATGTTTATACCAGGCCTGATGTGTTTTGTCTGGTTCTCGATCGTTGGTGGTACAGCTATTGATCTGGAACTGAACGGCGATGCAAACCGAGCAATTTTGGACGCGGGCCAGGCAGACCAACTGTTTGCGATGTTAAACGTGATGCTCGACGATGGTCTAGCTTGGGTCATGTCTGTTATCGTCATGGTTCTGCTGCTGACTTACCTCGTAACGACAGCTGACTCTGGTGTTCTGATCATCAACACCATTAACGCTGCTGGGGACGAAGGTCCGAAGGCTCGCCCACATATCCTGTTCTGGGGGGGTGCAATCGCACTTGTCGTTGGAGGCCTGATCATCGCGGGTGGCTTATCGGCCATCCAGACTGCAATGGTGATCGGTGCCCTGCCATTCAGCCTTGTCATGGTGCTGATGGGCTTCTCAGTCCTGAAGGCTATCTACAAAGACGGCAAGCGTGAGGCAGCAGGCATACAAAGCACTGTGAATGAAGTGGCCGCAGAATAACACGTCAATTGATTTTGGGCTGCCAACACTGGCGGCCCATCTTTCGGCTCGCAAGACATCATCGAATGGTGGTCAGCGCCCGAACACAACTTTGGGTAATTTGAGATCTGATGCCAAAGAATGAAGAATAGCGTTTTTGGCTGATTTCGCAGTGTCGCTTCATGATTTAGAGGGCAGTGTTCATGTTGATACCGAGATTACAGGCAATCTAGCAGAATGTTCGGCAGTCTTAAGATGCATCACTGAAGCGGCATCAAACCGCGATATGTCTATTATGCGAATGAAGTCGTGATCTGATCATCGCGTCGCGAATTGGCAGGACAGCAATACGTTGCCAATGCACGATCCACTCATGAAAAAGGCGTTGGTTGAAAACTGGGCCCTGTTTTTGGGCATGCTCATGTTGATGGTGGCCAATGGGCTCCTCGCAACGTTGCTGACCATTCGTGGCAACGGGTTGGGGTTCAGCGATTTGACAATCTCGATAATGCAAGCCTGCTATCCATTCGGAGCGCTGGCCGGGACGTTGATAGCACCTCGCCTCGTCGAACGCGTCGGTCATATACGGGTGTTTTCGGCGCTGGCATCTCTGGTGTCGATTTCCGCAATCATCCATCTTCTCACCGGTGATCCGATCAGTTGGAGCGGGATGAGATTCCTGGCTGGTTTCTGCTATCCGGGATTGTATGTCATTACGGAAAGCTGGCTGAACGCCAAGTCCAAGAACCATATCCGGGCGCAGGTCCTGTCGATCTACTTCGTAATCCAGCTGATCGGTCCGGCTGCAGGCACGGCACTGGTTGGGCTTCCAGACCCAAGCGGGAACCTTCTATTTGGGATCGTATCGATCCTTATCTCGCTTTCGATTGTGCCACTTCTATTATCCGGCAACAGGGCGCCTGAATACTCGGCTCCAGAACGGATGCCTGCAACCAAACTCTACAAGATATCGCCGATGGCGGTCTCAGGCATCGTCCTGATGAGCATTGCAGTGGCGGCGTGGTACATATCACTACCGCTTTATGCCCTGCGGCAAGGGTTTACCCCGGCGCAAGCGTCAGGTGCGCTGGTTGTGGCGCTGACTGTAGGAGCACTGGTCCAATATCCGATTGGCTGGATTTCAGATCACACAGACCGAAGGTATGTGGTGATTGGCCTCGCATCGGTGACGGTTTTTGCCGGTCTTTGGATGGCGGCGGATGTTTCACCGTCTCGAACAATGATCGGCTTTTCCGTCATCGCCGCTGCAACTCTTCCTGTCTATTCCATTCTTGTGGCCCACGCCAATGACCAACTGACGGCCGGGCAGATCGTTCCTGCCAGCGGTACTATGGTCTTCCTGCTGAATATCGGCCTGTTTGGAGGCACGTTGATTGGTCCGAACACGATCTCGATGGCGGATGGTCGTGGGTTACAGATTCTGCTGATCGGCGTTAGTGCAGTCGTTGTAGCTCTGGCCATCATACGCCGTTTGAAAGTGGCGGCCCCTGAAGATACCGGCGCACTACAGGCCGTCGGCATAATTGGTGTTGCGCATCCAGGAGTTCTGCAGGCTGAATCGTGGGTAGCGTTTGAGGAGCGCGCCAAGCTCGATCCTGAAATCGACGAGGAGTCATAATCCGGCAACCACTCAGTGATCATTCGCCCCATCAGCTCTGGGTCGCGGTCCAGTTCCTCAGCGGACAGTGTGTCGCCGCGTTCCTGCGCCACCTCGCGCTGCTTTTCCAGCGACCGGTGACCGACGCGCTCAACCTCGCCGACACGCTCCAGCGCCCGGTTCTGCAATGTTGAGCCATGTCTCAGCGAACGTGTAGTTTGGATTTGGCATCTGATCTCGGATTTCAATGGCTGCTTCGGTGACGTTCACTGCATCGCGGCAAGGAACTTGCTGCAAGAGCGAGGAAATGCTGCGTCAGCAATCACCGCATTTGCATAGGTCAGGTTGTCCGCATTCTGTAAATTGGCGGGCTACATCTCGAAGGGCAGCATTCTGTGTAACGACACCCAAGAAGCGATTAAATAAAGAAAAAGCCTGATGTTTTCACATCAGGCTCGTCTTTCTGGTGACAATGAGGGAAGGTGTCGCCACCCGCGAACCTCAAAGCCGTTCGAGGAGATAAATACGCTGAGAAGCCCATGATGTCAAGGTTTGTGAGGTAGTCAAAGCGTTCAACTGGATGATCGCACGATGCCGCAAGCCTTTCCTAACCAACTGATCACAGACCTTGAAGATGTCCTGTCATCGCCCCGTTTTGCTACCTATTTGCGTGTCACTGGCGGTGACCGGCAGCGCGCAGCGCAACTCTACTGTTGGAATACCGAGGTCTCAGCCGCATTCTATACGCCACTTCAGTTTGCAGAGATAGGAGCGGCAAGAAATCTTTGGGCCTGTCTTGGCGATTTGAAACGGCCCATCAGCTTCTCACGTTTTCGAGTGGATCTGTGTGATCCTTCGATCCGATTGTTCAGCCCTTTGTGTGCTCTGTGATCCGCACCCGGCGCAAGATCGCGGATCGGCTTGAAATAGCTTCGCAACTTATCCGTGATCACAACACGGGGTTCGCCGAATTGTGAAATCAACCGCTTCAGAAAGCGCCGGGCTGCCTTAGCACTTCGCCGTGGTTGGACGAGGATATCAAGAGTATCTCCGTTCGCATCCACGGCCCGCCAGAGCCAGCATTTCCGACCATTGATCGGGATGACCACTTCGTCCAAATGCCATTTGTCGGCCGCGGTTGGCCGGTCTCGTCTGATGCAATTGGCGAAATGGCGACCAAAGCGATTGACCCATTGCCGGATCGTCTCCCGGCTGACCGCCACGCCGCGTTCCGCGAGAAGATCTTCAACATAAGCGGTGCTGAGCGCAAAGCGATGGTAGACCCAGACGGCATAGGCGATGATCTCCCGCGGAAAACGAAAGCCCTTCAGGCGAGGCATCTTGGACGGCATCTACATGCGTGAGGCTTAACCAGTTCAGTACGCGCAAACAAGTTGGCAATGCCGGGTCAAGTCATAAGCCACGGAACCTGTGGATATATTGCAATTAAGGGTACAAAAATGCCCCAGAACGCCGTGAATCCGCAAATTCTGATTAATTAGGGTACAGTGACAACATCATCGAAGAGAGTTCAGGATTTCTGTCAGTCTTTCTGTTCGTGTTTCCAAGCTCTTAACTCGTCTTCGTTCCAAAATCCGAGATAGACGCCGTAGGCGGCGTCGTCTTTGCAAAGCGCTGTGTCGATCTTTTTGTCTGATATTGTGACGCGCGAATGCTGTTTGCGGGCCCACGCAAATAACACCTTACTAAGTCTTTTGATCTGATCGTGATGTTCGGTTGATGCACCTAGATCTTGGTATTCATCGGGATCGGTTTCAAGATCATAGAGCATCGGACGATGCCCCTCGACCCAGATCATTTTCCAACGACCATCAAACACCATCGTTAATCCGCAGCTTTTAGTGTCCGGACTCAGATGACGTAAATGGGGTCGTGCTGAATAGTCATATTCGGAAATCACGTATTCGCGTGGAGTAATAGTGCCACCGTGAATGGCAGGCATCAGTGAATGCCCTTCCAAAATGTGATCTGGAACCTTGCCGCCCAAGAAATCGATAAAAGTGGGCGCCAGATCGATTGCTTCGGTTAAATCGTAACTGACACTGCCGCGAGTGCTGTTTGCGGCGTTTGACGGATCGACGATAATCAGTGGGATGCGGGATGATTGATCGTGAAATAGTTCTTTCTCCCCCAGCCAATGATCGCCAAGATAGTCGCCGTGGTCCGACGTAAAGACAATCAGTGTTTCGTCAGTTTGTCCGCTGTCCTCGAGATACTGAACAATTCTGCCGATTTGATCGTCAATTTGCGAGATCAGGCCCATGTACGCAGGGATCACAGTTTCCCGCACATCGTCGCGACTGAACGCCTTGCTATAGCGATGGTTGTAATACCCAGCCATCAATGGATGCGGGTTAACCCTTTCCGCCTCGCTTCGCTTTACGGGCAAGATGTCGTCTGGGCCATACATGTCGTGGTAAGGAGCCGGCACAATGTAAGGCCAATGCGGCTTGATATAGCTCAGGTGTAAACACCAGCTTTCGTCTTTGGCCTGTTCCATGAATTCTATTGCGCGGGTTGTGGTGTAGGGAGTCTCTGACTCCTTTTCGTCAATAGCCGCAGGTTTTGATGCATGACTAAGGAGCCAGCCGGATAAAATTTCGCCATCGTCCCCCCGTGCAGAGTTCGCCCATTGGTGCCAGGGGTTTGGCCCATTAAATCCCAATGCGTTCAGATGCTTGTTATAGTGGCTAGGTTGCTTTTTTGCCCCGTCCGGAACGACACCATCAAGCCGATCCCAGATTTCAAAACCACATTCTGCGACAAGCGCTCCGATGCCGGAGGACGCATCGATTCCAAGCCGTTCCATACCTTCTTTGTCAGCGGTCATATGCGTCTTGCCACATAGAACAGTCCGCGTACCGAGAGGGCGTAAGTGATCGCCGATTGTCATCTCGCCCACACGAAGGGGGTGCTCGTTCCAAAGAGCGCCATGGCTGCGCGCATACCGTCCGGTATAGAAACTCATCCGAGACGGTCCGCAAATCGGAGACTGTACATAGGTTCTGTCAAAGCGCACACCCCGTGACGCAAGGGCATCAATGTTCGGCGTGCGAATAGATGGATGCCCCGTGCAGCCAAGATAATCAAACCGAAGCTGGTCACACATTATGAACAGGACTTTCTTAGGCAAGATGTATCGCTTTCTCGGTTATTTGAGTATGGCAGCGCTTGCCAAAGGCGTAGAGCGCTCAATCATTCAAAAAAAGTTGCATTTTTTCCACCAACGGTGATGTCAAAGTTGAACCCCTGATCAATGTCCCGGGTGGACACGTCATAGGGTTTGCCAATGTTGCGTTCAAACGCATCGCCCATCAGAATGGCCATCGGGTCGGACACATTGTTAGGCTCATCCGGGAAATACATCTGTGTGATAAGCCGCGATGACCCTCCTGTCACGGACAGGTGAATGTGTTTTGGCCGCCAGCGTCCAATGTCTGGTCGCGCGAGATAGGCACCGGGGCTGATTGTCCAGAACCGATATCTGCCTTCGTTGTCGGTCAGCACACGGCCCATGCCAAAAAAGTTCTCGTCAAGCTCTAGCCCTGACTGATCTTCCGCATGACGATAGCGGCCAAAGTGATTTGCGCTCCAGACTTCGATCAACCCTTTGCGAACAGGTGTTCCGTTTTCATTTTGAACGACACCGGTGACTTCGATAGGGACACCCGTTGCGCGCGGACGATCCGCTGAGATCCGTGTCATATCCCATTCATTTGCTCTGGTAGTGAAGCGCGCAGGTGCAACAGGCACAAAGCTGCTGCGTGCTTGTTCCGGTATCAAATGCAGCCGTTTGCGCGGTGTTCGCTGATCCGAGGTGTTGTCCGTTGGTCCAATGTCAAGTTGTCTGCCAAATTCAGTCATGTCTCGCACCTCAGCTTTCAAAATCGTCGAAAAATGGCGTTTCACCCTCACCAGCCATGACGATGTCGAAACGGAAAACTTCGGCACCATCGGCGGTGCGGCCATCATGTTTTGCAATCAATCGTTTCTGATCGTCGGCATCTAATACGGACAATAGCGGATCGGTTTTATTCGTCGCTTCGTCGGGGAAGAACATTTGCGTCACGATGCGGCTAATCCCATCAGAAAAGATCGTGATTGTAATATTGGGTGCCCGACCATCCGACCCGCCGGGCAATATGGTGCGGAGTGAATATTCACCGGTGTCAGAACGCAGGCGGCCGTAGCCATGGAACCAGGGATCTATATCTGGATCACAAGCTGTAGATGGCGTTCGATAGATACCTTTGGCATTGGCTTGCCAGAACTCCAAAATAGCCCCGTTTGCCAAATTACCATGTCGATCGATGACATTGCCGCGCAAGATGATGGGTTTTCCAGCCACGTCGGCCACAATACCGGGACCTACCCGCGTCAAATCCTCAAGGCTTTCATCCTGAAAATAGATCGGGAAATAGGGGCCACAGGTGTCTTCGTTGGTGGGCAATAGCACATTGCGTCCGGTGTCTTTTGTCATCGGAAAACCTCCATTGTAAAGCGCATGTTTTGCAGATAAAACACGCGAGGTTGCAGATATGATAGGACATCAAGCGGCAGATGACGGAATCTTCCAATCACAAAGTGTACTTCGTTCCGGGGCTTCATCGTGGTCTTCGTGTGCTCGAAATCCTTGGGGCCGCGGATCAACCGATGTCGATTAGCGATATTGGGCGCGCCATGGATCTCAGCCGCTCCTCGACGTTTCGTCTGATCTATACGCTCAACCAAATGGGTTTTCTGAAGGACGGAGATCAGAAAAATACTTACACTCTTGGCGCGCGGGTGCTGAACCTTGGTTTTGCTTATCTCAATCAACAACCGATCACGAGTATTTCGCGTTCGTACCTGTCCGCACTTCGGGACAAAACGGGCGTCAGCGCGCATCTGAGTGTTCTTGAGGGCTTCGACGTTCTTTACCTTGGCAGCCATCAAGGACGTACGGGGTTTGTTTCCAGCATGGTCACCGGCACACGGACTCAGGCTTATGCATCTGCAATTGGCTGGTGCCTTTTGGGTTCCATGTCCGACACCGAATTGAAAGTTCTTTGTGACAATGTGGAAATGACGCCATTTACTGACAAAACGCCAACCAACTACGCTGAACTGCACCAGCGGGTGCAAGAGACCCGCGATCAGGGTTATGTGTTCTCGCGGGGTTTTCGTGATCCCGGCGGGTCGAGTGTTGCCGTTCCAGTTCTTGATAGCACAGGACAGGTTGTCGCTTGTGTGAACATCTCTGGTCCTGACAGTGGATTTGATTTTGACCGGATCGATAGTTTCTATGTGCCCGAAACCAAAGCGGTCGCTTTGCAGATCTCTCGCGAATTGGGATATGCGGGGCCAGCCTGACATCAACTGCTCGCTGAAATTCCAAGGATGCTGCGCGCTTCATCTGGGGTCGCAATTGTGCCCCCAAGGCTGTCGATAATCGACACAGCTTTTTCGACCAGCTGCGCGTTTGATCTACAATGTTCCCCCTTGCGAATATAGGCGGTATCTTCCATCCCGATCCGGACATGACCACCAAGAAGGAAGGCCTGCGCCAGCATCGGAAACGCCATCCGGCCAATGCCAAATGCTGCCCATTCGGTGCCTTGAGGCAGCTGGCTCACCAGATAGGCTATCGTCGCAGGGTTTGCGACGGCACCAAACCTGACACCCAGAACCATCTGTACCATCAGGGGTGTTTTGATGATACCACGCGCAATGAAATCCTTGACCATGTGCAAATCACCACTGTCGAATATCTCGATTTCTGGCTTGACGCCTGCGGTGTAAATCCGCTCTGCCATGACCTCAAGGTTCCACGGTGCGTTGATGACGCTTGCCTGACCTGACCACATTGTATTGAAATCCAGCGTGCAGATTTCGGGCCGCAATTCTTCAACATGCGCCACACGCTTTTCTGGTACGCACAGCGTTGATCCAGATGCTGCAATTTTGGGGTCATTTGCTGACGGTACAAACCGTCCGCCTTCGCCCGTGGTCAGATTCAAGATAACGTCTTGGTTCTGTTCACGGATTCGGTCGACCAGCTCGCGGTACAGATCAATGTCCATTGATCCTTTGGCGGTTTCAGGGTCGCGCACATGCAAATGCACGATAGATGCACCGGCCTTGGCTGCATCAAGCGCGTGTTCGGCAATTTGGGCTGGCGTGACAGGCAAGTGTGGGCTGATCTCAGGCGTCATGAGATTGCCAGTCACAGCGCAGGTCAGGATTGTCTTCTTTGTCATGTGGCAAACCACTCCAGGCCGGAATCGATTGCGCGTGCAACGATATCAACAATTTGGTCAATCTCGTCGGCTGTCGATGTGTATGAGGGAGCTAACAGCACATGATCTCCATCCGTGCCGTTGGCGCATCCCTGTGACGGATAACACATCAGGCCAAGACCAAGGGCCGCCTTTTGGACCTTGGGCGCACGTTTGCCGGAGGCGGAAAAAGGGGCTTTTGTCGCTTTGTCGCGGACCAGTTCAACAGACCAGAACAGGCCGCGCCCACGGATGTTTCCCACATTCGGATGCTGGCCAAGGCGCACCTTGAGAGTGTCTTCCAATTGAACGCCTCGGTCACGGACATTCGCAATCAGGTTTTCACTTTCGATGACTTTTTGCACAGCTAAAGCCCCTGCCGCGGCGATGGCGTGAGACATATAAGTGTGCCCGTTCCACAATTGACCACTGCCAGATTCAATAGCTGATACGACAGCTTCGCTTGCCAACACTGCTGCAATTGGTTGGTATCCAGCCCCAAGCCCTTTGGCCATCGTTGTGATGTCAGCGTGAATGCCTTCTTGCTCTAGTGCAAAAAGCGAACCGGTCCGGCCCATCCCGCACATCACTTCGTCTGCGATGTAAAGAACGCCGTGCGCATCACATATTTCGCGGATGCGCTTGAAATATCCTTTGGGTGCCGGCTGTGTACCAAGGGAGGCGCCCACGACGGGTTCTGCAACAAATGCCATAACCGTTTCGGGGCCAAGCGCCTGAATGCGCTGTTCAAGCTGATTTGCCATTCTGAGGGCGAAATCCTCTTCACTCTCACCATCTCCGCGCATCCTATAGTCATATGCCGCATCGATATGATCGACGTCTATCAGGATCGGCTGAAACGGTGCGCGGCGGCCTGCGTGACCTCCTGTCGCCAATGCCCCAAGGGTATTTCCATGGTAACTCGGCGCACGCGCGATAATTTTGGTGCGCGCAGTTTCCCCGCGTTCAAGATGAAATTGACGGGCGAGTTTCAGCGCGGCTTCCATTGCCTCGGAACCGCTGCCAAGGAACATAACGCGGCCATCCCCAGTACCTTTGGGCGCGCGTTTGACCAGAAATTCAGCCAGTTCTTCAGCAGGTTTGTTGGTGAAAAAGCCGGTATGAGCAAAGGCAACTTTATCTACCTGCTCTTTCACGGCTTCGCGGACAGCGACATTACTATGGCCCAAGCAGGACACCGCCGCCCCACCGCATGCGTCGAGATATCTGTGGCCTTCTGCATCTATCAGATAGTTACCGTCTCCACCGATGACCGAGGGAAGATCGGAATTGAGGACGCGATGAAGAACGTAGGTCATGTAATTTCCGTATTGCATATAGAACGGTGTTTTATATATTAGACAGATACCTTGGTTGCAATGACAATTCGTGCAACATCGCCTCAAAGGGGAAATCATTGAGCGCGCTTAAAAATATCAAAGTCCTTGATGTGACTCATGTTTTGGCAGGCCCGTTCTGCACCTATCAGCTCGCTCTGCTTGGTGCAGATGTCCTCAAGATTGAGTCGCCAACCGAACCAGATAGTGCGCGCGGACGTGGCCCCGACGATGCAGCCAACGCGGCGGGCCTTGGGCTGAACTACCAAGTCCAAGGCGGCAATAAACGCGCATTGGCGGTTGATCTGTCTGCCCCGGAAGGGCGGGATGTTATTCTGAAACTGGTGCGCAATGCTGATGTGTTGGTTGAGAATTATTCGACAGGAGCCTTGGGAAGGTTGGGGCTCGACTATGACACTTTGTCCGAGATCAATCCGGCGCTCGTGCAGTGTTCCTTGTCTGGATACGGAGACACCGGGCCCGATGCCGAAACAGGCGCATATGACAACGTCATTCAGGCAGTCAGCGGCACCATAGCCCAGTGTGGGGGTAAAAAGCCGGGTGTCTCCTTTATTGACTACAGCGCCGGTTATTCCGCAGCGTTTGCAGTCATATCCGCGCTGTTACAGCGCGTGCAAACGGGCCGAGGGTGCCATATCAGTGTGTCCATGCTGGAGGTGGCGATGCAAATGATGGCACCTGAGGTTGCCACTGTGCAATACCCAAATGCCACGCAGCGATCTCAAGAAGTGGGCATCGCGTCCTACCAGACCTCAGATGGTGTTTTGACCTTGGGTACTTTTCGCCCGCAACAATACCGCAAGCTCTCTGTTGTTTTGACCGAGCTGGGTCATGCTGTGCTTGCCTTGGAAAATATTTACGACTGGCCGGATGTCTGGGCGATCACACAAGAGACCAAGATGCAGTTGCAACAAGTGTTTCAAATGCAAACCAGCGCCTTTTGGGTTCAGCATTTGCGCGCAGCAGATTTACCCGCAGAACCGGTTAAGACCTTGGCCGAAGCTGTTCAATCGGCTCAACTGAAAGCCCGCGCGTATTTTCAGCCAAATCCGAGTGATGCAAAAGCAACGCTGCCTCTGACGGCTTTTCGGATGAGCGAAGGGGGGCCGATACTGTCGTCGTCACCACCCAAACATGGGCAACATAGTGTGGATATCCTGCGCGAAGTCGGGTTGAACGAAGGTCAAATCGAAACCCTGCTGCAAAAGGGTGTCATAAAATGAGGACATCGCCACCACTGCTCGCCGCGCAGCCCTTTACCCGGTTGCCGAATGCATTATGCCATACGGACGAGCCGTCAGCCTGGGCCAAGATGACAAGACCAGGCCAGGATATGCATTCCTTTCTGGAAGGGGCTTTTTTTGATGATGCCCGCAACCTTTGGTTATCTGACGTGCCGTATGGGCGTGTCTTCTGTATATCGCCTGCAGGCGATTGGAAGGTCGTGCATAAATTCAATGGCGAACCCCACTCGATGCGGATTGCACCGGATGGGCGGCACATCGCGGTGGATTATGGGCGCGGGTTGTTGGAGCTGACAGGCTTTGATACTTTTACCACGCTCAGCACCGGCCTTGCCGATCAGCCGTTTTTGGGGCTGTCGGACATGGCCTATGGGCCGCACGGAACGCTTTGGTTCACAGATAGCGGACGCAGCTCGCTTAGTGATCAGACAGGCCGTGTTTATTGCCTGTCTAAGATGGGTGAATTGCGACTGGTGCTGGATTGCGTACCCTATTCCAACGGAATCTGTCTGTCACCGGACGGTGCATGGGTCTATGTCGCAGCGACGCGGTCTAATCAGGTTTGGCGTTTCTCATCAAAGCTGCCGGAAAGCGGGCCGCCTATGGTTGGCACGTTCATACAACTGAGCGGCGGATTGGGGCCGGACGGATTGGCAACCAACAGCCTCGGCTGGATTGCCGTGGCGCAAGCACAGGCCGGTCGGGCATATGTGTATGACGGGCTTGGCGATCCTTTGGCCGAGGTTCGTCTGCCCGAAGGGCTTTGGACAACCTCCGTTGCGTTTCATCCGGATAATCCCGCCCAACTTTACATCACCGATGCCCAAATGGGTGCGGTGTTCATTTGCAATATTCCCACCCCATGAGGACCATCATGAACAAAGATGACTTGCACGGCTACGTGCCTGCAATTGCCACGCCTTTCAACGAGAACGGCGAGATCATGGAGGACGCGTTTGTCGCGCTGTTTGAGTTCCTGCTGAGCAAGGGGGCCACTTGTGTTTGTATCGCAGGTGACAACGGCGAAAGCTGGGCCTTGTCCGCAGCAGAACGCGGGCGTCTTGTGCGTCTTGCAAAGGACACATCAAGGGGTCGCGTGCCGATCATGATGGGCATTTCCGCGCCTACAATTGATGCCTCGCTCGCTTATGTTCAGGCCGCTGAAGAAAACGGTGCAGATGTTTTATTGTCGATGCCGCAGACCTATGTGCTGAAAGCGTCTGAGGCAGAACTGATGCAGCGCTTTGACAAAGTGTCCGCCGCAACAAGCACGCCCCTGGTTCTTTACAATTCGCCCCGCCGCATGGGGTTTTCGCTGACGATCGACCAGACCGAAACATTGCTCAACAACCACAATGTTATTGGCATCAAAGAAAGCCAGCGCGACTTTTTCTATCATACGCATCTGCTTGACCGCCTCGGCGACAAGATGTCAGTCATGACCGGCCCATGCCACTATATCATGCCCGCCTTCGCTTTAGGTGCGAAGGGCTTCATTGCGACAGGGCCAGAGTTCACCGACATGTTGCCGTCCGACATGGCCGTGGCCGGCGCTGGAGCGCCTGACGCGGCTTATCGCAAAGCTCATAAACAACTGACTCTTCTGTATGAACTGCTCATGGGCACAGCTACGTGGCCTGCGTCTTTTAAGGCGGCGCTGAATTTGATTGGGCAGCCCGCGGGTGTGCCGCGTGATCCGGTTCTGCCAGCGACACAGGCGGATATTGATAAGATCAAACGCTGCTTTGACGATTTGGGGATCAGCTACGTATGATCCGATTGGTGCCTGATCACGCAACCCTCATCAATCGTACTGCTTGTGTTGAGTTTGAATTCGATGGGCGGGTGGTAACAGGTCATGCAGGTGAGACTGTTCTGGCGGCGCTGATGCGGGCGGGGATCAGGCATTTGCGGGATGCGCCGACAGATGGGGCACCGCGCGGTGCTTTTTGCTGCATCGGGCTGTGTCAGGAATGTCTGGTACAGATCGATGGGGCGCGCATTGAAAGCTGTCGGCAAATAGTATCAGGCGGTTTGACTGTGCAATCGCTTGGGCGTCCGGCCGATGGCTGAGATTTACGACATCGCAATTATTGGTGCTGGACCAGCAGGCGCCAATGCGGCCCTCACTGCGTCTGAGCAAGGTTGCCGTGTGGTTGTGATTGATGAACAATCAAAGGCTGGGGGGCAGGTTTGGCGCGTAAAAAGCGCTGCCATCGCCAAAGCGCCGGACACGCCCGAGACAGTGGCAGGCAATGCTTTGCGCGACGCTTTGTCCATCAGTCATGCCGTGCATATGAGTGATACACAGGTCTGGCAGATCGAACGCGAAGCCGATGACTGGGCAATTTACGTCTTGGCCGCCGGGCGCTCCCGGAAAATCATGTCGAGGGCATTGGTTTTGGCGAGCGGTGCGCGCGAATTTGTGCAGCCTGTTCCTGGCTGGACCACCCCGGGTGTTGTCGGGCTGGCTGGTGCGACCGCGCTGATCAAACAAGACATGACCCTTCCCGGTCAAAGGACTGTTGTGTCTGGAACCGGCCCGCTGGTGTTTTTTGTGGCCAGCGAGGTTCGCCGCCACGGCGGCACTGTCGCGGCAATTGTCACGCCCAACCACCGAACAGAGTGGCTGCGCGCTATGCCGTTCATGGCCGCAAGACCGGACCTGTTGTGGCGGGGTTCGATTTGGATTGCCGATCTAATGCTCGCGCGTGTGCCGATCTTTTGGGGCTATGCGGTAAGCGAAGTATCTGGGGGCGATACAGTCACTTCGGTTGAAGTGTGCAAGTTGGGACCTTACGGCGCACCCATAGGTCGGGTCAGCACGATCCATGCAGACAGCGTTTGTCTGGGAAATGGGCTGATCCCGGCAATTGAGGCCGCGCAGCTTGCCGGTGTCCCGCTTGAGCACAGGCCAGACCTTGGGGGATGGGTGCCACGTGCAGATAGCGACGGCAAAACGTCAATTGCAGGTCTTTTTGTGTGTGGTGATAGCGCTGGCATACGTGGGGCGGCGGCGGCTGAAATTCATGGAAAGCTGGCCGGGCTGAGTGCGTGTGCATTCGTGGGCAAGGGCCCATCTGTTGCGCCCGTCGGAATGCAACGGCGGTACGCGCGCGCGGCGCGATTTGGAATGGCGATGACGGCGCTCAGCATTCCAAAGCCGGGAAGTGACGGTCTGACGACTCCACAAACAATAATGTGTCGCTGCGAAAGCCTGACCCGTGATGATATCACCACAGAGATCGCAGCAGGCGCGCAAAGCTCAAATGCAGTCAAGTCCGGCTTGCGCGCGGGCATGGGGCCATGTGGCGGCAAGTTCTGCCAATCCGCCATAGCGCGACTAATCGCCAAAACGGAAGGTCGCCCAGAAACGGATGTCCCACCACCTACACCACGACCACCATTGCGCCCTGTACCAACAGCGGCGCTTGCGGGTGATTTCGACTATGCGGACCTGCCCATTCCAAAGCCTGCACCATTATGAGCGATGTCTATGATATTGCCGTCATTGGCGGAGGAATAATGGGGGGCAGCACCGCCTTGCAGGTGGCCCGGTCGGGGATGCGGCCAATTCTGCTGGATCAGGGAGATCTCGGACAAGGTGCGTCCGGGGTGAACGCAGGCACTCTATCGCTGCAGATCAAACGTGTGAAGTTGATGCCCTACGCGCTGCGGGGTCATCATGAGTGGGAGGCCATGGGAGATACCGTTGGGTTCCGCAAAACAGGTGGCTATACCGTTGCTTTCACCGAACGCGAGGTGGAATTGCTGCACGAGCGGCAGGCGCAGAAGGCCGAAGCGGGCGCGCCGATCACCTTTGTGTCCGACAACGCCTTGCGTGCGGCAGAACCGAACCTGAGCCACAAGGTTCTGGCGGCCAGCTTTTGCCCCGAAGATGGCTACGCCAATTCATCGCTGACGGGTCAGTATTATCGGGCGCGTCTGCGGGACAACGCGATCCCCTATCTTGAACACTCCCCTGTCGTCGACATCTCTCAGGACCAATCAGGTTTTGCCCTTGTGACCCCGCAGGGCAGTGTCCGTGCGAAACGGGTTCTTTTGGCTGCCGGGGCTTGGTTGAAACCTGTCGCGGCGATGTTGGGAGTGGACCTGCCGGTACAGGCGCGCATCAATACCGTCTCGGTGACAGAACGGATGCCGCCGCTGACATCACATGTCATCGGGCACGCGACGGGGCTGTTGACGATGAAGCAAAAAGCCAACGGCACCGTGTTGGTTGGAGGGGGCTGGCAAGGGCGCGGCACACCGCAAGACGGACGCGGTGAGGTGATGGCCAATTCCGTAGTTCCCAATCTAGCGCTTGCCCAATTTGCCCTGCCGCAGCTGTCGCAGGCCCGCGTGCTGCGCAGCTGGACGGGTTTTGAGGCCAACGTGCCGGATTTTTACCCGCTTGCTGGTGCCTTACCGGGTGTTGAGAACGCATATGTTCTGGGCTGCGTGCGCGGCGGGTACACTATTGGTCCCTACATCGGGAAACTGATGGGCGACTACATTCTTGAGCGAGAGCCTGAACTGCCCCTGTTCGACCCTGGGCGCGATTTTAATGAGGATACGATATGAGCCTGATTTCAACAGACACTTGCCGGTTGGACGGTAAGCTTGCCATCATTACAGGGGGCGGCAGCGGGATTGGCGAAGCAACGGCGCAGGTCTTTGCAGATGCGGGGGCCACAGTTGTTGTCACGGGGCGTCGGCTGGAACCGTTGGAGAAGGTTGCAAATGAAGTTGGCGGCCATGCAATCGCCTGTGATGTTTCAGACCACGATGACGTTAGAGCGATGTTCGCGCAGGCGCATAAGATAACGGGAAAAGTAGATGTTCTGCTCAATAATGCAGGCGGCCCCGGACCAATCGCGCCTGTAGCCGAAGTCGACATGGATGCCTGGGTCGGGTGCATGAACGTCAACCTCGTAGGTGCAATGTATTGTCTCCAAGAGGCAGCCAAGATCATGGGCGCGCAGAAATCCGGTTCCATCATCAACATGTCATCGCTGATGGGTATTCAAGGTTATCCGATGCGCTCGGCCTATACCGCATCTAAATTTGCGTTGATCGGGATCACTGAAACGATGGCCCGCGAATTGGGGCCCTTGAACGTGCGCGTGAACGCGTTGATGCCCGGTGCGGTATCTGGCGAGAATATGGACCGGATCATGAAACGCCGGTCAGAGGCTGAGGGTCGCCCCGTCCACGAGATCGAACGTGAAAACTATACAGATGTGGCCGCGCTGAAACGTTGGGTCGCGCCTGAAGAGGTCGGTCGAGCCGCGCTCTATTATGCCTCAGACCTCTCATCCGCAATTACCGGGGACAAAATGAAGGTGGATTGCGGGCGCTTCTAGAGCGTGTTCACTTCAATTGGTTTCATACCCTGCGGCTTTGAAGAAGTTGTAGCATTCCTCAGGAGTGAAGAGGCCGCAGACATTCCCGACTGCGCGCCAGAGATCTTCGTAGGTTCGGGCGGCGACCTTGCGGATCAGAGCTTTCAGCTTCGAGAATACCATTTCGATGGGGTTTAGATCTGGGCTGTATTTTGGCAGGAACAGGAACCACGCTCCGATCTCGCGGAGAATGTCGGCGGCCGCTGTGCTGCGATGCCCGGGCAGGTTATCGAGGATGACAACATCACCGGGGCGCAAAGTCGGGGCGAGGATGCCTTCGACGTAGAGATCGAACATGTCCTTGTCCATTGCCCCATTGATGATCCCGGTCGCGTCGATCCTGTCGAGGCGCAACCCTGCGATGAAGGTCTGTGTGTTCCAGCGCCCAGCCGGGGCGTGTTCAACCAAGCGGTCCCCAACGGGTGCCCAGCCTGTCGCCTTTGTCATGTTGGTTTTGAGCGAGGTTTCATCAATAAATACAAGGCGGTCGAGATGGTCGCGCATGAAGGGTTGGCGGCGATTGATCCAGATTGCACGATCCCGTGCGATATCGGGCCGCTTCTGTTCACTGGCGTGCAAATCTTTTTTTGTGAGAAAGGCCAAGCCGTTGCAGCAGGCCCCAAACGGCTGAGCGTTGCACGTCAATCCCGCGTTCCCGCCGCAGGGCTGCCAACAACTCATCAAGCGTTGTCCCGGGGTGTTCTTCAAGCCGCGTGCGAACCCAATCGTGGACACCCGCAAGCTTGCCATGACCGCGACGCCCCTGCGGCTTGGGTGCCAGCGCCCCCGTTTCCCGCTTCAGCCGAACCATGTCGTTGACGAACTTGATGGATACGCAAAGACGCTTGGCCGTTTCGGTGTGCGTGTTGCCTTGTTCAACAAGCGCAACAGCGCGTTCGCGTAGCTCAACAGGATGCGGTTTGCCCATTCCTGATCCCCAATATCTGCCTCAACGGCAGGGAATCACACCTCTCACCGATTGGGAATCCCGAATCCGATCAGAATGAATACGCTCTAATGCAGAAACACGCTGAGAATATGGGGTGTCAAAAAGATATAGGGACATCTGAGGATGTGGATTGAACAGACAAATGATGACTTGCAATCGCATCCGATCCTCGCGCACTGAAACTGTCAACGGGTATTGCATTGCAGCGAAACGGGTGGGCCCAAATCCCCTGATCATGGGCTTGCATAGGTCGCTTCTGTGCCAGAGAATCTCTGCACTCAAACTGAGAAATTGCTGAAATCGCCGTGAAGTAGGCCGTCAAAAGATCGGTTGTTGCAATCACATTATAATCACAAAACCCTGAAACACTCAGGTTTGTCAAATGCTTAAGTGTTATTGGTGGTGGTTTGGCACTCGGTTGATGTTTTGTATATTAGCAATTGTTTTGTATAACAAACAATCTATACTTAAGAAAACTGGGAGACGGGGTTCAGATGGCCATCAAAAACTTGCTCGTTGCTTACAACGGCGGCAGTGCTTCGGATTCCGCGCTGCACTTGGCTCTCCAGATGGCGCATAAATACGATGCCCATTTGACCGGAATTGTTGCGCACGGTGCTTCGAGTGTGACTAAGAACATCCCAAATTGGCTCAGCGCGTCTATGCGCTCATCAATTGGTGAGATCACGGAAAGGCGTACAGTTGAACTTGCGGAGAAGTTTCACGCCTTTTCCGAAGGAAAGATTGAGGAGGAGAAGCTGCATTGGATCGACGTGAAAGCTGATCCCGACAAAGCAGTGGCCTTTTATTCTCGCCTCTTTGATCTGACCATACTGGGGCAATATGAAAATCTGATCGCTGCTGATGAATTATTACTGCATCCGGATAGGATCGCATATGAAAGCGGTCGGCCAATACTGATCGCTCCCAAAAAATATGGGTCTGCTGAAATCAACGAAAATGCTGTGGTGGCATGGGATGGGCGGCGCACTGCGTCACGCGCATTCTTTGACGCCATGCAGGTTTTGGAAACCAAAAGCCGTGTGTCTATTGTGTCGGTGGGTGAGCCGGGCAGCATCCCGATGTCGAGCGAGATTGACTTGCCGACCATCTTTGCGCGTCACGGTCTAGAAGCTGAGCACACATTCCTCCCGGCGTTTGGCACAATTGCTGACACACTCTTGGCCCATTGCGCAGAAGTCGGGGCCGGGCTTCTTGTCATGGGCGCTTACCAACACTCAAAGCTGTCAGAGGATTTGTTTGGTGGCGTCACTTCCTCGGTCATTCAAACAACGTCCGTCCCATTATTTCTTTCCCACTAATACCCACAACAGGAGAACACACATGAACATCTCAAAGACCTTCAAAGCGACCCTTGCGGCAGCGTTGCTCACGCTTCCCGGAGCTGCGTTTGCAGAGTGGGAACCCGATGGACCAATTACGTTGCAAATCGGCTTCGGCTCGGGCGGCAGCACGGACACATTGGGACGTGCAATTGCTGCGTCCATGGAAGAAAGCACCGGTTGGGACGTTATTGTTGAGAACAAGCCTGGCGGCGGCGGTGTTGCCATGTTTTCATCCCTTGTGCGGGAAGATGCAGATGGCACCACCTTGGGTATAGGCGTTACCATCCCAACGCTGATGAACCTTGCCACACGTGGTGAGAAACTTCCGTTCAAAGCGGATAGCTTTGACTATCTGGCGACGATTGTTCTGGCGCCACTGGCCCTCGTCGCACCTGCAGATGCCCCCTACAACACAGTTGCCGAATTCGTTGAACATTCCAAAGCGAATGGCGGCTCCCTTATTGGTTTCGATGCAGGACCACAGCGTATGATTATGCGTGCTGTGAACAAATCGGCAGATGCCGGGTTTGAAATGGTCAGCCACAAAAGTGGTGCCGAAATCATCCAGGGTCTTTTGGGTGGTCAGCTTCAGGCAGGTTTTGGCGCAGGTGCACACATCCAATACCTCGATTCCGGCGATCTGAAGATGCTTGCTGTCGCAACACAATCACGGCAGGGCTATTCCCCTGATACGCCGTCGTTCATCGAGCAAGGCTTTCCGTATTCAGTTGAGCCGTACTTTTACATCGCAGCACCAGATGGTCTTGACGATGAGGCGAAAGCAGCGCTTGCCAAGGCACTGGACGACGCGATCAACTCTGCGTCCATGACCGAGCTGATTGGCAATATCATGCAGACGACGCCAAACAACCTGGGCCCGGACGGGACAGAAGCCAAGTTGGTCAATGGCCTCAGCGACATCAGTGCTTTGTTGGCGGCATCAGAAGACTAAAACTACAATCGCCGGGCCACATTTGGTCCGGCGATAGTGACTTCGAGGGAGGGGCAAATACATGTCAATTGATCGTATTGCGACGGGACTGATCGTTCTATTTGGCTTTGTTTTCATATTTTGGATTATACCTTCTCAGATCGAAGAGGTGGAGTTCGGACGCATCGTCCCATCCACAGTGCCGATGATCGCAATGTGGGCACTTGTTGTGGTTGCCGCTATCCAGTTTTTTACTGACAAAAGCACAACCAGCATTGACCTGTTGGTCTTCATCCGAGCCGCTGCATTTGTCGCGCTATTGGTTGGCGCAGTTTATTTAATGGACCGCTTCGGATTCGAATATGTGGCGCCATTTCTTGCGCTCTCGATCATGTTGGCCATCGGCGAACGGCGTTGGTATTGGCTCTTTTTTGGTGGGGTCATCCTGCCGCTGAGCGTTTGGTTGCTCGTCGAGCATGTGCTTGATCGCACGTTGGCTTAAGGAGCAAACGGATGGTAGATTTTTCCACTATTCTTGCCGGTCTTGGCGACGCTTTTACCCTGACAAATCTTCTGTTTGTTCTGGCAGGCGTCATTGTCGGACAGTTTGTTGGTGCGATGCCAGGCGTCGGCCCTGTCATGACAATGGCAATCGCAATCCCCTTCACATTTGTCCTAAACCCATTGCCTGCCATTGGTTTTCTTGTTGGCGTCAACAAGGGAGGGTTAATTGGCGGCGCGATACCCGCGATCCTAATCAACACCCCCGGTACACCAGATGCGGCAGCAACTGCGATTGATGGGTATCCGTTGACGCAAAAAGGCAAACCACTCAAAGCTATGAAGATGGCGCTTTATTCGTCCGTCACCGGCGACACGTTTAGTGATCTGGTCCTCATTACCATTGCCGCACCCCTCGCAATAATCGCGCTAAAGATGGGCCCCGTTGAAATTTTCGCATTGATGGTTTTTGCCTTCTCCCTGATTTCTGGCCTGATTGGCAGCTCAGTGACACGCGGGATTATTGCGACAGTTCTCGGTCTTTTGTTGGCGACCGTCGGACTTGACCCAGAACATTCTACGCCGCGCCTGATCTTTGGTTTCTTTGACCTTTATGACGGGTTCCCGATTGCTTCAGTCGCCATTGGATCATTGGCTGTTTCCGAAATTTTCCTGAGGCTCGCCAAGATGCGCGGAGAAGTCCGGCCCGCTGTGAACATCCCCCGAGATCAAACATCTGACCAGAAAAACGTCACCTTTACTGAATACTGGGCTTGCAAGTACGTGCTCTTGCGGGGCGCGTTGATCGGGACTGGCATCGGTGCCGTTCCGGGCATGGGCTCAACAGCGGCGGCGTTCATGAGCTATGCGTCCACAAAACAATCGGCAAAAGATCCGGAGAGCTTTGGCAAAGGCGATCTGCGCGGTATTGCGGCCACTGAATCTGCCAACAGCTCTGTTGCTGGTGCGGATTTCATACCTCTGCTTACTTTGGGTTTGCCGGGCAGCGCTTCGGCCGCACTCCTGATCAGTGCTTTCCTGATCCAAGGTATCCAACCAGGCCCGTTGCTCTTTGAGCAACAGGGCCAGCTTATCTACGGGCTGTTTGGCGCGATGATGATGGCGAATCTGTGCAACTTCACTTGCGGATTCTTTGGCCTGCGACTGTGGGCCAAGCTGATATCGGCGCCTGAATCAGTTGTATTTTCCGCTGCTCTGATACTTTGTGTTGTGGGGGTCTACCTTTCGACAGGTGGCACATTCGGGGTCTATGTCATGTTGGCATTTGCCGTCTTCGGCATGTTCCTAAATGCGCTCAACTACCCGGTTGTCATTTTTATCATTGCCTTTTTCCTGGGCCCACGGTTCGAGTTGTCACTCGGTCAAACAGCAACAATCCTGCGGGGCGACCTGATGAATTTGACTAACCACCCAGTCGCGATATTGTTGTTCCTGATGTCCGCGTTTTGTGTGTACTGGTTGGGTTTTAGAGATGGAAAATCGAAAAGATCGATCGAAGCCCTTTAAGGGCTCTGATGATGTAGACGCCCCCGCTGGCCTCGGTGTGCCATTGTGGGTTTGCAAACAACCTGAATGGAGGCGTCTATGGAAGAGATTAGCATGATTGGCTTGGATCTGGCGAAGAATGTGTTTCAGATTCATAGTTCGGATGAGATGGGCCACGTGATTTTGCGTAGGAGGCTACGTCGAAATCAGGTTCTCGAGTTCTTTGACCAGTTGCCTCGTTGTGTGGTTGCGATGGAGGCTTGCTCCAGCGCGCATTACTGGGGCCGCGAGATTGGTCGCCTGGGTCACGAAATCAGACTTATTCCACCAGCGTATGTGAAACCGTTTGTGAAGCGGCAGAAAAACGATGCCGCTGATGCGGAGGCCATCTGTGAGGCTGCGAGCCGTCCCACCATGCATTTTGTCCCCGTGAAAAGCGAGGAGACCCAGAGCGCAGCAATGGTGTTTCGGGCTCGGGAACTTCTGGTTCGGCAACGCACACAGCTGATCAATGCCCTGCGAGGCCACCTTGGAGAGCTGGGTCACGTGGCTCCGCAGGGGGCCCGCAACATCCGCAAGCTGGTCGATATGGTGGAAGATTGTGAGACCGCGATACCGGAAGCGGCGCAGGCTTGCCTGAGTGGGTTGATTGAAATGCTGACCCGGTTGAACAGCCAGATACGAGGACTGGATGCGGAGATTGCCCGCCGTGCGCGGGACAATGAAGTGGCACGCCGGCTGATGACGGTGCCGGGCATCGGGCCTCTCATTGCCACTGCGCTGGTTGCCCTTGCGCCTCCGCCTGAAACGTTCCGTCGAGGGCGCGACTTCGCCGCTTGGCTCGGCCTTGTCCCCCGGCAGCATTCGATCGGTGGCAAGCAACGTCTCGGGGCGACGACAAAGATGGGAGAACGCTCGCTTAGGCGGTTGCTGATCATCGGCGCCAACAGCGTGGTTCTATGGAGAGCACGCAAGACAACGGGAGCAGATCCCTGGCTTGCCCGTATGATCGAGCGCAAACCACCTCTACTGGTTCGCGTCGCACTGGCAAACAAGATGGCGCGAATTGTTTGGGCCATAATGACCACAGGAGAAGTCTACCGGGCTCCAGCCGCCAGCGCATAGCGCGTGCGGCAGTGAGGCGGCGGAAACGGAAGAGGACAGAGGCGGTATGGCATCCGGATCGAAAGATCGGATCAGGAAAACCAGCTTGCGACAGAGTGCTTCGAGCACGTGGTTCTGAATTGGACCTGATCTGCTAACACCATACGGGCCAGCGGCATGTCAAAGAGCCGCGTTACAGGCCGAACACATGTCAGTACCCGAGCCGGGGCTAAATGCCGACCAAAATTACCTCTTGCGTTCTGGGCGTCTACACATGTTGCAAACTCGCACTCAGCCTGTCTGACGTCAGCACCTGTGGGACAGAATTGAGGATTTGAACAACGGAGGATTTCTGGGTCATCGTAACTGTTAAGGAGTGAAGATGAACGAGAAATCCGGAACCAGCAAAGCTGCGGCTACCAAGCTGGTCAAATCCATCCGCCGCAAGACCCGGCAAACCCATTAATCCGAGGAGAAGATCCGCATTGTTTTCGCGGGTTTGCGTGGCGAGGAAACCATATCGACGCCTCGGGTGCTTTGGCAGGCCTGGCGATTGGAAACATTTGCGACCTTTGATGGGCAGGCCGGTAAATGAGGCGGTGATACTGGATCACTGGGATGATGTGCAAAGGCTGACCGCCAGCGGGCTTTGTTGCACAAATCGGGGTGTGGTCGGACTTCCCCTTTCCCCGGACAGACTTATCCTACGGCCTCTGTGATGGGTATGCCAAGCGTGGTGTAGCGATTGAGCACGGCAACGCGGACTTGGATCTCTGCGACCTGGCGGTCGAAGTCCCGCGCCATGAGGCTTTGCCCCAGCAACTTCACGCAATGCATCTTTGTCTCGACCCGGCTCCGGCGGTGATAGCCGCTCCATCGCCGCCAGATAGCCCGACCGAGGTATCGCGAGGCATTGACGACCTCGTTCCGGGCGATGGCCCCGGCGCTCGTGGGTTTCCACGGTTTTGCATTCTTCCGTGGAGGGATGACGGCATGAGCGCCGCGGGCGGCAATCGCGTCATGGCAGTTCCGGGTGTCGTAGGCCCCATCAGCAGTCACTGATCCGACAACCTGATCAGGCGGGATTTGGTCAAGCAATTCTGGCAACATGGGCGCGTCGCCAACATTGCTGGTGGTGACCTCGACCGCCCGCACTTCCAGCGTTTCCTCGTCGATCCCTATGTGTATCTTTCGCCATATCCGGCGATTAGTGCCACCGTGTTTGCGGGCGTTCCACTCGCCTTCGCCCTCTGCCTTGATACCCGTGCTGTCAATCAAGAGGTTTAGCGGGCCGGTGTTACCGCGATAGGGCAGGTTCACGTTCAGTGTCTTCTGGCGGCGGCACAAGGTG
>NZ_OMPS01000024.1 GCF_900313035.1 Ruegeria sp. EL01
GTCGTCTGGCGAAGGGGCATGCCGAATAGCACCTTCATCGTGAGGCAAACCTGGATTGCCGCGTCGCTAAACTCGCGCTGACGACCGCGCTTGCCGGTCGACGAAGCGTACCATTCCATCTCAGGATCAAGCCAGATCGATAGCGAACCGCGCTGCTTCAACGCTGTGTTGTACGAAGGCCAGTTCCTGGTCTTGTACTTCGTAGGGGACCAACTGCTCATGCACCGTTGCTACCCCACTGGATTCAAACAGGGAATCCCTCGCCCCATTTGTGCAACAAAGCCCCCAAACGACGATACTTCTGTTGCCACAGCTTTGAACCGTTCGGCTTTACCAAAACAAACAAGCCGCCAGCATCGGCCAACTTGTATGGCTTTGGTTTTGGCTGGGCTTTTCGAATCTTCAGGTCGGAAAGTGCCATTGGGGGTATCAACCTCGGACTGTGGGGGTGATACCCCCAACAATACCCCCACGTGCTGTGTTTTTTGGGGGTATCGAGTGTTCTACTATGTTCAGAATGATACCCGAACAACGGCCAAAAACTCAATGAAATTGAGCGTTTATGAGCATCTATGTTCGGAAGAAATGGTGCCCAGGAGAGGACTCGAACCTCCACATCCTTGCGAATACTAGCACCTGAAGCTAGCGCGTCTACCAATTCCGCCACCTGGGCAGGTGTCGTGGAGGGGCGTTTAAGCCTACTGGCGGAAGGCGTCAACCGGATTCGAGTGGTTTCCTGAAAGTTTTTTGAATCGCTCAGATGGCCGGGCACGTGCGGTGACCTGGGTCGTCTTTGTCGGGGTTCGCGCGGCGAATTAGCGCCTTGTTCCAAGACCGTCTGAGCGTTAGTTCTAAGGCGCAACTACTGAGCAGGAGCCCTCTCATGTCCAAACTGGTCACGATCTATGGCGGATCGGGTTTTGTCGGTCGCTACATTGCGCGGCGCATGGCAAATGAGGGATGGCGCGTGCGGGTTGCAGTGCGGCGCCCGAACGAGGCGATTTTTGTGAAGCCTTACGGCGTTGTGGGTCAGGTCGAGCCGGTCTTGTGCAACATTCGGGATGACGCTTCGGTCGCGCTGGCGATGCGAGGTGCAGATGCGGTTGTGAATTGCGTGGGCGTGCTGAATGAGCTGGGCAAAAACGAATTTGACGCCGTACAGGCGGACGGGGCCGAACGGATCGCCCGACTGGCGGCAGAGCAGCGCATTG
Source organism: Ruegeria sp. EL01 (assembly GCF_900313035.1). Lineage (GTDB taxonomy): Bacteria > Pseudomonadota > Alphaproteobacteria > Rhodobacterales > Rhodobacteraceae > Ruegeria. The sequence continues at coordinate 1,212 of NZ_OMPS01000024.1, forward strand.
CGCGCATGGTTCATATCTCGGCCATTGGAGCCGACGCTGAGGCGGCCAGTGAATACGCGCGAACAAAGGCGCACGGCGAGGCTGGAGTGTTGGCGCATATGCCCGATGCGGTGATCCTGCGCCCATCCGTCATTTTCGGCACCGAAGATCAGTTCTTCAATCGATTTGCCGGGATGACGCGCATGGCACCTGTTTTGCCGTTGGTCGGTGCTGGGACAAAGTTCCAGCCGGTCTATGTGGATGACATTGCAAAAGTCGCTGTTAAAGGCATTCTTGGTCAGGCCGAGGCCGGAGTTTATGAGCTGGGTGGGCCCGAGGTGAAAACCTTCCGGGCGTTGATGCAGCAGATGTTTGCGGTGATTCACCGCCACCGGGTCATCATTGGCATGCCGTTTTGGATCGCTCGGATCATGGCTGGGATGCTGGATATCCTGAAATTCGTCAGTTTCCAGCTGTTTCCCAACCATATCCTGACGCGCGATCAGCTAAAGAATCTGCGTCACGACAATGTCGTGTCTGAGGATGCAAAAACCTTTGCGGATCTTGGGATCGAGCCCACAACGCTTGAGTCGGTGTTACCAGAGTATCTGTGGAAGTTCCGCCCGTCCGGGCAATATGATGACATCCAGAATTCGGCGGGGAACCTGCGGACCTGATCAGCTATACGCGATCACCAGCAGAACGATGCCCAGAATGACGCGGTAGATGACGTAAGGCGTGAAGCTGACGCTGCGCAACAAGCGCATCATCAGGCTTAGCGCCAACAAGGCGGACACAAAGGCGAATACGGCAGCGATTGCGCCGTCCTTGGCCAGTTGGGTATCTGCCTGACGCACCACGTCCACAGACAACAGTACACCCGAAGCTATGATTGTCGGGATAGACATGAGCATGGCAATCCGGGCCCCGTCTTCGCGGGTGTACCCCAGCTGGCGGGCGCCGGTGATGGTGATGCCAGACCGCGACGTCCCGGGGATCAGTGCCAAAACTTGCCAAAGCCCCATGATGGCAGCATCGCGTACGCCCCAATCGCTCGCTTCCTTGGTCTGTGGCCCCTTCTGGTCCATCCAATACAGGACAAGGCCAAAGCCCAGCATCGTCCAACCGATGACGGCAACCGAACGCAAGGCTGCACTAAATCCCGTCACATGGAGAATCAGGCCAGCAATCACAGTGGGAATCGTGGCAACGATCAAACCCAGAGCCAAGCGCGCTTGTGGCGTATCCAACCGCCCGGTCAGCGCGTGAGGTAAGCCGATTATCGCTTGTTTAACGTCTGACCAGAAGTACAGCACAACTGCGCCCAGGGTACCGACATGCACGGCCACGTCGATGGCCTGACCCTGATCCTTGAGGCCAGTCAGGCTGGGCAACAGGATAAGATGGCCCGACGAAGATATGGGCAAAAACTCAGTAATTCCCTGAATAATTGCCACGAGAATCAATTGAAAGAGACTCATCTGCCCTGCCGTGCTGCCATCACGTGTTTTTCGTGTTTCTTGGGTATAAGCGTCCTGCCGAAAAGGAAAGCACCCATAAAGGTCCGATTCGGAACTAATAATATGATATTTTTTCGCCCAGCCCGTGCAATCATCAAACTTTTTGGTATTTAGGTCAATACTATTGACTTTTAATCCCGAAACCCATCCCTTAAAGAGATCCGACCAAGCCAATTCATGGAGTCAGAGCCGTGGCCAAGCAACCGATGCTGAAATTTGTGCAGATCGACCGCGTCATGCCCGAAAAGCGTGCCGCCAATGACCGTAGGGAAGACTTTGATGAGATCTACGCTGAATTCGCCGCCGAAAAAGCAGCAGAGCAGGCGAGCCGCTGCAGCCAGTGTGGTGTTCCTTATTGCCAGACGCATTGTCCGCTTCACAACAACATTCCCGATTGGCTGAACCTTACTGCGACCGGACGATTGGAAGAGGCGTATCAAACCAGTCAGGCCACCAATACGTTCCCTGAGATCTGCGGGCGTATCTGCCCCCAGGACCGGTTGTGCGAAGGCAATTGTGTGATCGAGCAATCCGGTCATGGCACTGTGACCATCGGAACCATTGAGAAATACATCACCGACACGGCTTGGGACAAAGGCTGGGTAAAGCCTGCGCAACCGTCTGCCGAACGGCCTGAAAGCGTTGGCATTATTGGCGGCGGACCGGGTGGGTTGGCCGCGGCCGATTTGCTGCGCCGCGCGGGTATTCAGGTTACCGTCTATGACCGCCACGACCGCGCGGGCGGGTTGTTGATGTATGGCATTCCCGGCTTCAAGCTGGAAAAGGATATTGTGCAAAGGCGCAATGATCTGCTGGCAGACGGCGGGGTTGAGTTTGTGCTGAACTGCGATGTTGATGCGGCCAAGTTCGACGAAATCCGCGCCAAACATGCTGCGGTGATTATTGCGACTGGCGTTTACAAATCCCGCGATCTGACAATGCCCGGCAGTGGCTTGGGAGGGATCGAAAAAGCGATCGATTTTCTAACCGCTTCAAACCGCAAAAGCTTTGGGGATGTTGTCGAGGATTTCGACAATGGCCGCCTGAATGCCGAAGGGAAAAAGGTGGTGGTTATCGGGGGCGGTGATACCGCAATGGATTGCGTGCGCACGTCGATCCGACAGGGCGCGACCTCGGTCAAGTGCTTGTATCGTCGTGACCGGGCCAACATGCCCGGATCAATGCGCGAAACTCAGAACGCCGAGGAAGAAGGCGTAATCTTTGAATGGCTGAGCGCGCCCAAAGGTTTCACAGGTGACGCAAAAGTCTCAGGCGTCATGGTTCAGAAGATGCGCCTGGGTCAGCCCGATGCCACCGGTCGTCAGGCACCCGAGGTGATTGAAGGCGCCGATTACGTGGAAGACGCCGATCTGGTTATTAAGGCGCTGGGTTTTGAACCCGAAGACTTGCCGACACTCTTTGGTCAGCCCGATCTGCCGGTTACACGCTGGGGCACTGTCAAGGCAGCGTTCCAAACAGGGGAGACCGAAATGGACGGCGTCTACGCCATTGGTGACATTGTGCGCGGTGCGTCTTTGGTGGTCTGGGCCATCCGCGACGGTCGCGACTGCGCCGAAGCCATAATCGACCGGTTCAACACCAAAGCTGCCGTCGCAGCGGAATAAGCAACAGCTCAGCGACAGGAGGGTTCCGAAATGCCCGAATTGCAAGGTCAATGTATGTGTGGCGCGGTTACAGTCACCGCCACCCCCGCCAAAGAAGCGCTGGGCGCCTGTCATTGCGATATGTGCCGCCGCTGGACCAGCTCGATGCTGGTAACTTTCCCGGCCGAGCCGGGATACGCCGCCCTGGGGCCAGTCAAAACGTTCACATCGTCGAACTGGGCCGAACGCGCGTTCTGTTCAGACTGTGGTTCTGCGCTTTGGTACCGGATCACGTTGCCGGGCGAGATGCATGGCCAGACCCAAATGGCAGCCGGGCTGTTCGATAACGGACTCGACAGTGAATTGAAGCTTGAACTTTACATCGACAAAAAGCCCCAAGGGTATGCATTCGAAGGTGAGCGTCGTCAAATGACCACCACCGAGGTCGAAGCCATGTACGCCCTGCCGGCAGAAGGAGACAGCCAATGACCAAATTTGATGCCGATTGGGTGCGGGCTGAGGAAACCAAGCGCAAGTGGGTGGCTGAAAACGGCCTGTATTCCGAGGACGAAGAACATTCGTCCTGCGGTGTTGGCCTTGTTGTCTCGGTCGATGGAAAGAAAAGCCGTAAGGTCGTTGACGCCGGTATCGACGCGCTTAAGGCGATCTGGCACCGGGGTGCCGTGGATGCGGATGGAAAAACCGGGGATGGCGCAGGCATTCACGTGCAGATTCCGGTTCAGTTCTTCTATGATCAAATCCGCCGTACAGGGCATGAGCCTAATCTGGACGAGCTGATTGCCGTCGGTCAGGTGTTTCTGCCCCGAACCGATTTTGGCGCGCAGGAGCAATGCCGAACCATCGTGGAAACCGAGGTTCTGCGCATGGGCTATTACATCTATGGCTGGCGGCACGTGCCCGTTGACGTGACGTGCCTGGGCGAAAAAGCAAACGCGACCCGTCCGGAAATCGAGCAGATCCTGATCTCGAACACCAAGGGCGTGGACGAAGACACGTTTGAGCGTGAGCTGTATGTCATCCGTCGTCGCATCGAAAAGGCGGCCATGGCTGCCGGAATTTCCGGCCTGTATCTGGCGTCGCTGTCCTGCCGCTCGATCATCTACAAGGGTATGATGCTGGCCGAGCAGGTGGCAGTCTTCTACCCCGACCTAATGGACGAACGCTTTGAAAGCGCCTTTGCGATATATCACCAGCGCTATTCGACCAACACTTTCCCGCAATGGTGGCTGGCTCAGCCCTTCCGCATGTTGGCCCATAACGGTGAGATCAACACCCTGAAGGGCAACATCAACTGGATGAAAAGCCACGAAATCCGCATGGCAAGCGGGACATTTGGGGATTACGCAGAAGATATCAAACCGATCATCGCTGGTGGATCGTCGGATTCAGCCGCATTAGACTCTGTTTTTGAGGTTCTCGTGCGCGCCGGACGTTCAGCCCCGATGGCCAAAACCATGATGGTGCCAGAAAGCTGGTCCAAGCAGGCGGTTGAGCTGCCGCAGGCGTGGCGCGATATGTATTCCTACTGCAATTCGGTGATGGAGCCCTGGGATGGCCCGGCCGCGCTGGCGATGACCGATGGTCGTTGGGTTTGTGCGGGTCTGGACAGGAATGGCCTGCGCCCGATGCGCTATGTGGTGACCGGTGACGGCCTTGTTATCGCCGGATCCGAGGCCGGAATGGTGCCGATTGATGAGGCTTCTGTGGCCGAAAAAGGTGCGCTTGGCCCTGGGCAGATGCTGGCGGTGGACATGAAGAAAGGCAAGCTGTTCCGCGACAAGCAGATCAAGGATAAGCTGGCTCGCGCTCTGCCCTTTGGCGAATGGGTCGGCAAGATCAACGATCTGGATGACATTTTGGGTGGCATCGCCGAGGCCCCGATCTTTTCGGGCGCGGAATTGCGCAAACGTCAGATTGCGGCCGGATATTCAGTCGAAGAACTGGAACAGATCCTTGCACCTATGGCTGAAGATGGCAAAGAGGCTTTGGCTTCGATGGGCGATGACACCCCGTCGGCGGTTCTTTCAAAACAGTACCGACCACTCAGCCACTTCTTCCGCCAGAATTTCAGCCAGGTAACCAACCCACCGATCGACAGCCTGCGTGAATACCGCGTGATGTCGCTGAAAACCCGGTTCGGGAACCTTAAGAACGTGCTGGATGAAGATAGCAGCCAGACCGAAATCATCGTGCTGGAAAGCCCGTTCGTGGGCAACGCACAGTGGGACAAGCTGGTCGAAAACTTCAATGCGCCTCTGGCCGAGATCGACTGCAGCTTTGAACCCGGCCAAGGCGCGTTAGGTGCCGCATTAGCCCGTGTTAGAGCCGAAGCGGAAGAAGCCGTGCGTTCCGGCGCAGGCCATTTGGTGCTGTCGGACATGAATTCTGGTGAGGGCCGCGTCGGCATGCCGATGATCCTGGCGACCAGTGCAGTGCATTCGCATCTGACGCGTCAAGGTCTGCGGACCTTCTGCTCGCTCAACGTACGCTCGGCGGAATGCGTGGACCCACATTACTTCGCTGTTCTGATTGGTTGTGGGGCGACGGTCGTGAACGCCTATCTGGCCGAGGATTCTCTGGCAGATCGGATCGGTCGCGGCCTTTTGGATGGCAGCCTGTCAGAAAATGTCGCGCGTTATCGCGATGCGATTGACCAGGGCCTGCTGAAGATCATGGCCAAGATGGGCATTTCGGTGATCTCGTCCTATCGCGGTGGTCTTAATTTCGAAGCTGTCGGCCTCAGCCGTGCCATGGTGGCAGAGTACTTCCCAGGTATGACCAGCCGGATCTCTGGCATTGGTGTGACCGGCATTCAGTCCAAGCTCGAAGAGATTCATGCCAAGGGTTGGGACGGCGGCCTGGACGTTCTGCCCATCGGTGGGTTTTACAAAGCGCGCAAGTCGGGTGAGACCCACGCGTGGGAAGCAACCTCGATGCATATGATGCAAATGGCCTGTAACAGAGCCTCGTATGAGCTGTGGAAGCAGTATTCGGCCAAGATGCAGTCGAACCCGCCGATCCACCTGCGCGACCTGATGGACTTCAAACCGCTGGGCAATCCGGTGCCGATTGAAGAGGTGGAATCGATCACCTCGATCCGTAAGCGGTTCGTCACGCCGGGCATGTCGCTGGGCGCGCTGTCGCCTGAGGCGCATAAGACACTGAACGTGGCGATGAACCGGATTGGGGCCAAGTCCGACAGTGGCGAAGGCGGCGAAGATCCGGCACATTTCGTACCGGAGCCCAATGGCGATAACCCGTCGGCCAAGATCAAGCAGGTCGCTTCGGGCCGATTTGGTGTGACAGCCGAATACCTGAACCAGTGTGAAGAGCTGGAGATCAAGGTCGCTCAGGGTGCCAAACCCGGTGAGGGTGGTCAGTTGCCAGGCATGAAGGTCACCGACTTGATTGCGCGTCTGCGGCATTCAACCAAAGGCGTGACCCTGATCTCGCCACCGCCGCACCACGACATCTACTCGATCGAGGATCTGGCGCAGCTGATCTATGACCTGAAACAGATCAACCCGCGCTGCAAGGTGACGGTGAAGCTGGTGGCGTCTTCGGGTGTTGGCACGATTGCGGCTGGCGTGGCCAAGGCCAAGGCAGATGTGATCCTGATCTCGGGCCATAACGGCGGCACAGGCGCTTCTCCGGCAACCAGCATCAAATATGCAGGTCTGCCGTGGGAGATGGGCCTGACCGAAGCGCATCAGGTTCTGGCGATGAACAACCTGCGCGATCGCATCACCCTGCGGACCGATGGTGGCCTACGCACGGGCCGCGATGTCGTCATGGCCGCCATGATGGGGGCCGAGGAATATGGCATCGGCACAGCAGCCCTGATCGCAATGGGTTGCATAATGGTACGTCAGTGCCAGTCAAACACTTGCCCGGTTGGTGTTTGTACACAAGACGAGAGCCTGCGTGCCAAGTTCACCGGTAACGCGGACAAGGTGGTCAACCTAATCACCTTCTACGCGCAGGAAGTGCGCGAGTTGCTGGCCAGCCTGGGTGCGCGTTCTGTGGACGAGATCATCGGGCGGGCAGATTTGCTGGCGCAGGTCAGCCGTGGGTCCGCGCATCTGGATGATCTGGATCTCAACCCGCTGCTGATCACCGTCGATGGCGCGCATAACATCGTCTATAACCGCGACAAGGATCGGAACCCTGTCCCTGACACGCTGGATGCCGAAATCGTCCGCGATGCGGCGCGCTTCCTGAAGGACGGCGAAAAGATGCAACTGTCTTATGCCGTGCAGAACACGCATCGGACTGTTGGTACGCGAGTTTCCAGCCATATTGTGCAGAATTTCGGCATGCGGAACACGTTCCAGCCGGACCACCTGCATGTAAAGCTGCAGGGTTCCGCAGGACAGTCTCTGGGCGCCTTTGCAGCGCCGGGCCTGAAGCTTGAAGTGTCAGGCGATGCGAACGACTATGTCGGCAAAGGCCTGTCAGGCGGCACGATTGTCGTACGCCCGCCGCAGGTCAGCCCGTTGAAAGCGGATGACAATACGATCGTCGGTAACACCGTTCTCTATGGCGCGACCGACGGCCATTTGTTTGCAGCGGGTCGCGCGGGTGAGCGGTTCGCAGTCCGCAACTCTGGCGCCAAGGTGGTGGTCGAAGGGTGCGGCTCGAACGGGTGTGAATACATGACCGGCGGTATTGCCGTAATCCTGGGCGACATCGGCGCAAACTTTGGGGCCGGGATGACCGGAGGTATGGCATATCTCTATGACCCGGACGGCAAAGCGCAATTGTTGATGAACATGGAGACGCTGGTGACATGCCCGGTAACCGTGGACCATTGGCACGATCAGCTGAAATCTCTGATCAAGCGTCACGCGGACGAGACCGGCAGTCGCAAGGCAGCGGATATCTTGCAGCATTGGGACGTGGAAAGCGGCCATTTCCTGCAGGTTTGCCCCAAAGAAATGCTGAACAATCTCAGCTATCCGTTGAGCACTGAGGCTGCAGCCGTTCCAGCTGAGTAATCGTAAATACAATAAGGGGCCTCGCTTGCTATTGTTGCAAGCGAGGCACAGTTTTGCGTAACTCACCCAGCTCGTTTTATCGACCTCCTTAATTCGGTCAAAAAGCGTTGACACCTTGTAGATGTTTGCCGGTTAACCTCGGAATCGGTTTGGGTATCCAGTGGGAGCAGTTGAGTGGCGACATATCTCGATCAGTTTTATTCGTTTGACCCCGCGAACCCGCCGCCCGGAGGTACGTCGGTAATCGTCGACAAATTCATTCTGGACGACGTAGATAACGACAATGAAATCGAGGCGCCAAGTGGTGACACTGTCAACGGTCAGGATGTAACTTCCTCTTATCCCGGCGACACGGTAACGATGAACGTGGCTGGTGTTGGGAACGTCACATATACTGGCACGACGTTCTATCTGGCGGACGGCACCCGGGTTTTCACCCCGACGGACGGCCAAGTACTGCAGCCTGGCACGTTTGTGTCTTCCACATTCGTCACCACTCAGGGACCGCTCGATGTAACCACGGATCTGGGGCCGCCCTGCTTTACGCCAGGCACACTGATTGCGACACCCGATGGCTTGCGACCGATTGAAGAGCTGACCGCTGGCGATTTGGTAAACACTGCCGATAATGGCGCGCAACCATTGTTGTGGATTGGCAAAACAACCGTTGCGGCCGAGGGCAAGCTTGCACCTGTCAGGATCGACGCGGGATTACTCGGGTTGGAAGAACCGTTGCTGGTGTCGCCGCAGCACAGGATGCTGATCGCCGATTGGCGGGCGCAATATCTGTTTGGCTATTCCGAAGTGCTTGTTGCAGCTCATTGCCTGATCAACGGCGACACGGTCACGCGGGTCGAGGGTGGAGAGGTTGAGTATATTCACCTGCTCTTCGCCCAACATGAAATCATCTTTGCCAATGGTGCAAAAAGCGAAAGCTATTACCCTGGCCATGCCGTGCTTCAGCCTGAGCGTGACACTCAGATGGAAATCCTGCAGTTGTTCCCTGAACTGCGGGCGCGCAAACCCGTATTGCCCGAGACGGCGCGCCCTGTGGTGCCGCCGCGCGAGGCCCGCGCAATCGAAATTTAGGCCGTTCCAAACGCGCTGCATGCGTCGTATAGCAGGGATATGGCAAAGAAAGCAGCCCGCAAGTCAGGCGGTAAAAAAAGTAAGGCATCCACAAGCAAGAGACCACTAGCGGCGCGACTTCGCCGCTGGGTGACGCGTGCTGCTCTGGCGGCAGTGGCTTTTGTTGTAGGTGTGGTACTGCTTTATACGGTGGTAAACCCGCCGGTCACACATACGATTTGGTCGGAATGGCGACGTCTCGGGCGTGTTGATCGAGATTGGGTGCCGATTGAGGAGATCTCGCCGACGATGGCCCGATCCGTCGTTGCGGCCGAGGACGCAAATTTTTGTTTGCATTGGGGGTTCGATGTCGATGCGATCCGGGACGCGTTGGAGGATGGCGGGTCGCGCGGAGCGTCGACGATCACCCAACAAGTGGTCAAAAACGTGTTTCTTTGGCAGGGCCGCAGCTATGTCCGCAAGGCGCTGGAAACATCCATTACACCGGTTGTCGAGATTTTCTGGAGCAAACAGCGCATTCTCGAGGTCTATCTGAACGTTGCAGAGACCGGTGAGGGCATATTCGGCGTCGAGGCTGCGGCGCAGAATAACTTCCATGTCACCGCGGCCAAGTTGTCTCCGGTTCAGGCGGCGCGCATTGCGGCGATCTTGCCGTCACCGCGCAACAGGTCGGTCAAGGACCCATCTGTTCGCACCCGCAGGAGGGCCGCAGCCATCCTGGATGGAGCGGCCACCATCCGCGCAGATGGTCGCGCGGATTGTTTCGAGGATTGAAACCTGTACCCCGGCAAGGCTAAAGCTGAAGGGTACATATTGGTTCGAATGGAATTCCATGGCGCGTCTGTTTCACGTTCCCCTATCCCCGTATTGCCGCAAGGTTCGTCTGTCTCTGGCAGAGAAGAAGATCGAAGTTGAGTTGGTTGAGGAAAAATATTGGGAGCAAGACCCAGATTTCCTGCGCCGCAACCCCGCTGGCAAAGTGCCTGTTTTGCGTCTGGATGGGCAGATCATGTCTGAAAGCGCGGCCATCTGCGAGTATATTGAGGAAACCCGACCAGAGCCCCCGCTGATGCCAAAAGAACCTGAGGCCCGGTTCGAGGTACGTCGGCTGGTCGGTTGGTTCGACGACAAGTTTCATCACGAAGTGACGTCGAAACTCTTGTACGAACGGGTCAACAAGAAGGTGACCGGTCAGGGCTATCCTGACAGCAAAAACGTCAAAGCCGGTGCAAAAGCCATCAAGTACCACCTGGACTATATGGCGTGGTTGCTGGATCACAGGCGCTGGCTGGCAGGGGATCAAATGACGCTTGCCGATTTTGCGGCGGCCGCGCATCTGTCATCGCTGGACTATATCTCGGATGTGGATTGGAACCGCAGCCAGGCGGTCAAGGATTGGTACGCCAAGATCAAGTCTCGCCCAGCGTTCCGCTCGATTTTGGCGGATCAGGTGCCAGCATTCCGTCCTCCGGCCCATTACGCAGATTTGGATTTCTGATAGGGTGGGCAAGCAGGGGGCTGTCTGCCCCCTCTTGGCCTTTTGGGCCAATTCACCCCCGAGGATATTTTTGGCCAGATGAAGTACGGATCGGATTTGAAGGACAGGCTTGTGAAACGAGCCATATCCGAAGGGTTTGTATCCTGCCGGATTTGCAGGCCGTGGGATGTGCCGCAGGTGCCGGAGCGGTTGGATGCGTTTCTTCAGGCCGGGTATCACGGGCAGATGGGGTGGATGGCAGAGCGTCCGCATTGGCGTGGTGATCCGGCAGCGCTTTGGCCTGAGGCACAAGCGGTGATCATGCTGGCCGAGAGCTACATGCCTGAACACGATCCGACAGAGGTACTGAACCACCCGGAGAAAGCGGCGATTTCCGTTTACGCGCAGCACAAGGATTACCACGATCTGGTCAAGAAGCGACTGAAACGACTGGCGCGGTGGCTGATCGCCGAGGCAGGCGGAGACGTGAAGGTGTTTGTCGACACGGCACCGGTGCCGGAAAAAGCGTTGGGTCACGCAGCCGGGCTGGGGTGGCAAGGCAAGCATACCAACCTTGTCAGCCGTGATTGGGGAAATTGGGCCTTTATAGGCTCTGTTTTTACCACTTTGGACCTGCCAGCGGATGAGGCAGAGGTGGATCATTGCGGCTCTTGCCGCGCCTGTTTGGACAGCTGTCCAACGGATGCATTTCCCGCGCCGTATCAGTTGGACGCGCGGCGTTGTATCTCGTATCTGACCATCGAGCATAAAGGACCGGTTGAGGAAGAACTGCGCGGCAAGATGGGCAACCGAATTTATGGGTGTGACGATTGTCTGGCGGCGTGTCCCTGGAACAAGTTTGCGGTGGCCGCCAGCGATATCCGGTATGCAGCGCGCGATGATCTGAAGGCGCCAACGCTGGCTGAGCTGGTCGAGCTGGATGATGCAGCGTTTCGCACAAAATTCTCGGGCTCACCGATCAAGCGGATCGGACGGGATCGGTTTGTGCGCAATGTATTGTATGCGATCGGCAATTCTGGCGCGGAGGATTTACGACCAGCGGCACAGGCGCTGACCGAAGATCCGGATCCGACCGTAGCGGACGCGGCGCGCTGGGCGGTGAAACAACTGTCTTAGGTGCCGCAAACAGGCTGGACGTGTCGGTCCAAACCGCTAAACCCGTCTCCAGAGACTAGAAGGAGGACCCGATGGCCTTGGCATTGGGGGTAGATACCGGCGGGACTTATACGGATGCGGTGCTGATCCGGGATGAGACAGAGGTGATCGCCTCGGCCAAGTCCCTGACCACGCGTGCGGATCTGGCGATTGGCGTGGGCAAGGCGATCTCGGCCGTGTTGCGCGACGCGCAGGTGTCGGCGGAGCAGATTTCCATGGCATCCCTTTCTACGACTTTGGCCACGAATGCTCTGGTCGAGGGGCAGGGCGGTCGTGTGGCCCTGATCTATATCGGGTTCAAAGACAGTGATCTGCAAAAGCACGGGCTAATGGATGCGCTGAAGGGTGATCCGGCATTGATTATCGCGGGCGGCCACAGCCATGCGGGCGCTGAGGCGATGCCAATGGATGTCGGCGCGCTTGAGGGTTTTTTAGACTCTCACAAAGGCATATCCGGCTTTGCGGTTGCGGCGCAGTTTGCCACGCGTAATCCGGCGCATGAGTTAGAGGCCGCGCGGATCATAGCAGACAAGACTGGCGCGCCAGTCACCTGTTCGCACCACTTGTCTGCCAGGTTGAACGGCCCCAAACGCGCCGTGACGGCCGTGCTGAACGCGCGATTGATCGGGATGATCGACCGTTTGATCGGTCGCGCGCAGGACCAGCTGAGGGAGCTGGGCATTGCCGCACCAATGATGGTGGTGCGCGGAGACGGGGCATTGATGAGCGCGGAGCAGGCGCGCGAGCGTCCGATTGAGACGATCCTCAGTGGCCCGGCGGCGTCCATCGTGGGCGCGCGTTGGTTGACCAAGGCGGAAAATGCTCTGGTCTCGGATATCGGCGGAACGACGACGGATGTGGCGCTGATCCGAGATGGCAAGCCGGCGATTGACCCGGCTGGCGCGCAGGTCGGTGGATTTCGGACAATGGTTGAGGCCGTGGCGATGCGGACGCACGGTTTGGGCGGCGACAGTCAGGTTCATGTGGTGACCGAAGGCTTGGGCGGCGGCGTATTTCTGGGCCCGCGTCGGGTTTTACCAGTTTCCTTGATTGCATCAGAAGCCCCCGAAACCGTGCATGCAATTCTGGACCAACAATTGCGCGCCACAACCGTCGGGGAGCATGACACCCGGTTTGCACGCCGGGTTCCAGGTATCCACGCGGATGGTGTCGGGCCCCGTGAAGAAGGTTTGCTCAACCGACTTGGTGATCAGGTCATGCCGCTGAGCAGCCTATTGCGGACACGTATGGAAAACGGGGCGCTGGCGCGGCTGGTGAATCGCGGGATCGTTCAGGTTTCTGGCGTCACGCCATCTGATGCAAGCCACGTTCTGGGCCGGTTAGACGCCTGGGACGTGGATGCGGCGCGCAAGGCGCTGAAGCTTTTTGCCAGAAAGCGGGTGGGTTCGGGCGATATGCTGGCCGACTCGCCCGAACACCTGTCGCAAATGATCGTAGACCAACTGACAAAACAAACCAGTTTGACCCTGTTAGAGACTGCTTTTGCAGAAGAAGCTGACAGTTTTGGAGTGCCGCCACGGGATCTGGCCCGGCATGTCCTGATGCAACGCGGTCTGGCGCAGCATCGCGGATTGTTGGCGTTGGATGCGACGTTGAATGTGGATGTCGTGGGTTTGGGCGCATCCGCGCCAAGTTATTATCCAGCGGTGGGCGAGAAACTGCGTTGCCAGATGATTCTGCCAGAACACGCCGGGGTCGCGAATGCCATCGGGGCCGTTGTCGGACGGTTGACCTTGCGACGATCAGGGACCGTCACCTCTCCATCAGAAGGACGATACCGGGTGCATCTGGAGGACGGGCCGCAAGACTTTGGTGCCTCGGATGAGGCCTTGGCCTTGTTAGAGACTGTTTTGCGGGAGGAAGCGAAAGGCGCGGTGCAACAGGCCGGGGCCGAAGACATCCGCGTGGTCGTCGACCGGGACATCAGAACCGTGCGTGTCGAGGCGCAAGACGTGTTCGTCGAAGCATTGATTACCGTCGAAGCCAGCGGCCGACCGAGGGTTGCATCGGGCTAGCCCCTCTCAATATATGAAAGGGGCTGGGTAGGTGGTGCGTTATTCGGCTGCGTCCGCGCGTTTTGGCAAAACCCAATCCTGGCGCGGGAAGTGGCATGTGTAGCCGTGTGGGATGCGGAGCAGATAGTCCTGATGCTCTGGCTCTGCTTCCCAGAAGGACCCGACCGGTTCGATCTCGGTCACGACTTTGCCCGGCCATACTCCGCTGGCATCGACATCGGCAATCGTGTCCAATGCGACGTCTTTTTGCGCGTCGTCCACATAGTAGATGGCCGAGCGATAGCTCATCCCTCTGTCATTACCTTGCCGGTTCACGGTTGTGGGGTCGTGGATCTGGAAGAAAAACTCCAGCAGATCCCGGTATGAAATCTGGCTTGGATCGTACATGATCTCGATCCCCTCGGCGTGGGTGCCGTGGTTGCGATAGGTCGCGTTGGGCACGTCGCCGCCGGTATAGCCGACGCGGGTGTTGTTGACGCCGGGCAGCTTGCGGATCAGGTCCTGCATACCCCAAAAGCAACCTCCGGCCAGAACAGCGCGTTGTTCGGTCATTGGATTTCCTCCACATGGATCAGATAATCGCCATAGCCTTCGGTCTCCATCTCGTCACGATGGATGAACCGCAGTGCGGCTGAGTTGATGCAATAGCGCAGCCCACCATGTTCGCGTGGGCCATCCGGGAACACGTGACCCAGATGGCTGTCGGCGTGTTTCGAACGCACCTCGGTCCGGATCATGCCCAGGGTCGCATCCCGAAGCTCCTCAACATGTTCGTGGACAATTGGCTTGGTAAAGCTGGGCCAGCCGCAACCGGATTCGTATTTGTGGGTCGAGGCGAACAAGGGCTCACCCGAGACGATATCCACGTAAATACCGGGTTCCTTGTTATCCAAATGCTTGCCGGTGCCGGGACGTTCCGTGCCGCCGCGCTGCGTGACGTGGAATTCTTCAGGCGAGAGGGCTGCGATGGCCTCGGGGTCTTTGGTATAGTCGGTCATGGCTCCTCCGTCAGGTTCGGTGTTAGGTCAATATTTGGGGGTGGGCGTGCAGAAAGCAAAGTCATATTTCAAAAAGCTCTCACAGTCGTGCGTTCGATCTGGTGCCAACTGCGCTGACTCAGGTTGCAGTCTTGCTGCCTCGGACGGGTTGCCTGGACAGTTGCACGGCCAGAATACCCAGTGTGGTAATACAGACGCCAACAGCATCCAGGGACCCCAGCTTTTCGCCCAGCAGTATCGCTGCAATGGTGACGCCAAAGACTGGGTTTAGAAAGTGGAAGGTGGCGGCCCGCACCGCGCCGATCCGGTCCAGTAGCAGAAACCAAATGAGGGTTGCCAGCAAACCGGGGAACAAAGTGGTGTAGGCAAATGCCAGCGCCAGCGGCACCGTCGGCTGGATGTAGATCGTTTCAAAGATCGGGGCCGCGACGAACAAGGTCGCCGAGCCCACAAGCATTTGCAGCCCAACCACCATCATGAAGTTTCCCCCGGACGTCGCCCCCCGTACGGCGAGGGTAGCAAAGGTCAACGCCAACGCGCCGATACCGCACAGCGCGATGCCAAACATATCGACGCCAGCGCTGATCCGGCTGCTCATGATCAGTGCCACACCGGCGAACCCGGCCAGCAAACCGATCACGCCGAGCGGGCGCAGTTTTTCGCCCAAAAGCAGCCATCCGGCCAACGCGACGAGCAGGGGCATGGTCGAGGCAATGATCGCAGCGACAGAGGCTTCGATGGTTTGCATCGCATAGAAGTTCAGACCCAGATAAAGGGCATTTTGACAGATTCCGAACAGAATGGTCGCGCGCCATTGGGGCCGTGTCAGACGCCAACTTTGCCCCATCGCACGGGCAATAATGACACCCAGAATGCCCGATATCAAAAACCGCAAAGCTAGCGAAAACAAAGGCGACGCATCTGCCACGATGATCCGCGCCGAGGTGAAGGCGGATGACCAGATCAGGGCAAATACCAACCCCATGGCTATGGCGCGCAGATCCATGGAGGCCCCCCTGTCACATCGCGCGGACTGTTCCCGATTTTGGAAAAAGCTGCAAGCGTTGCGCGTTATTAAAGACACATTCGCCCTGCAAGTTTAATGGCTCATGCGTTTTTATTGATTGGTCAGCCAATTAAAGATAAGTCTGAAAGGATCTGACAATTCAAGGGAGGTTTGTCGGTGCTTCTGGAGTACATACTGTCTTTTGGCGTCCTGCTCGCATTGGGCCTGGTCGCATTCTTCGTCGTGAAGTGGTGGAATCTGCGCTGTGTTGGCGTGACACCAGTTCACTTGTTCACATTCATCGCGATCCTGTTCACGTCCGGGTTGGACGTCGGGCTGATCATGTTTCCGCTGACCGAGTTCGGCGGTTACGCAGAAGAACCCGCTTATGCCTTTGCCAACCCGTTGGCAATCGAGTTCGGGTTTTGGGGCTTTCTGATCTGGGCCTTCTACTTCCTGACGGCGTTCTACTTCTGTGTGATCGAGCCGCGTGTGAAGTTCTTTGAGATCCCGGTGGTCAAACTGATCAACAACGTGGTCATCATTGGCACCTGCGCGTTTACCGCCAGCCTGTTCCTGATCTACCTGCCCGGTTACTTGCCCGAGGTGGGTGATGGTGAATCCGTAGTCACAACCTTCTACGTCATCGTGTTCGTGGTCATTCTGGCGGCGGCCTATTCGTCGACCGACCTGAAATACGTGCGCATTCTGTCGGTTGGTTCGACCATCCTGTTCCTGACGCTGATCCTCGGCATGTGGGTCGCAGCAGGCATGGGCATGACTGGTTTCGTTGAAACCGGCAGCAATATCGGTGCCTATTTCACCAACCTGCACAAGTTCGTTCTGCCGCTGACCGACTATCACGCTTTCTACCTGTTCTGGTGGTTTGCATGGTCGATCATGATCGGCCAGTTCACCTCGCGCTTCGTGGGCGGGTTGAAAACCTGGCAACTGTTGGCAGCGCTGCTGATCTTCCCGTCGATCCCGCTGGGGATCTGGTTCACCGTTCTCTACTACTATCACCTGAACGACATCAGCACCGCAGGCATCACCAACGTAGCGATGGTGATCGTGGGCGTGACCTTTGTGATCAACTCGCTGGATTCGCTGATCAGGCTCTATACCGACAACCTGAACATGACGGTCGAGCGGTTTGGCAAGGCAGCTTATGTCGTCGGTAACGTCGCATTGCTGTTTGTTCTGACCCTGCTGTTTCAAAGCCAGTGGCTGCAAATCCAATGGATCGGAGCGGTAGTCGTGGGTCTGTATCTCGCCTGCGTGGTCTTTGTCCTGATTACCAAGCGCAAAGAGGTGTTGAGCATCGATTCAATGCCCGAAGGCCGTGATCTGGACTTCCACAAGGTTGAGACAGTTCACTGATCAATCACAATCAGAACTTTAAAAGGGCGCCGCATTTGGCGCCCTTTTTTTGCCGTCCATCGCAGTTGTCCGCTATGCGGACTTGGACGAAACCGCTCTCGCGGTATTGGCGCTTGTGGCGAGTGATGCACACTAAATGGACGCTACGATTTTGTAGATGGGCGCGCCTGTCTGACGATTGGGACCTTCTCAATCTGATGACAGGAGGTTCCGATGACGGACCAGTATGTGCCTGCGCTGCGCCAGCGTTTTCTCGAAGACATGCGGATCAAGGGGCTGCAGCCCAAGACGCAGACGATGTACCTGCGGGCGATGCGCGACTTCACGCGGTTTCTCGGGCACTCGCCGGACAC
>NZ_OMPS01000048.1 GCF_900313035.1 Ruegeria sp. EL01
CCTGATCGAAGAAGAAGGCACTGCCGAAGATATCTTTACGTCCCCCGAATCCGAACGGCTTCGGGGCTTTCTCTCCGCCACTCAGGCGGCATAATTTTCAGGAAGAAACAAACTGGGGAGTAACCAATGAAAAACCTGATTCTGACCACTGCAGCCCTGGCGCTGACCGCTGGCATGGCCATGGCGGACACCGTCCGCATGGGGACCGAGGGTGCCTATCCTCCGTACAACTTCATCAATGACGCCGGTGAGATCGACGGGTTCGAGCGTGAACTGGGTGATGAGCTGTGCAAACGCGCCGAACTGGACTGCGAATGGGTCAAGAATGACTGGGATTCGATCATTCCGAACCTGGTCTCGGGCAACTACGACACCATCGCAGCCGGGATGTCGATCACCGACGAACGCGACGAGGTCATCGACTTCACTCAGGATTATTTTCCACCGACCGCATCTGCATATGTCGCCACGTCTGACGCGGCCGATGTGACTGGCGGTGTTGTTGCAGCCCAAACCTCGACTATTCAGGCGGGTCATGTGGCAGAATCCGGCGCAACTCTGGTCGAATTCGCAACTCCGGAGGAAACAATCGCAGCCGTGCGTAACGGCGAAGCGGATGCCGTTCTGGCCGACCGCGACTATCTGGCTCCGTTGGTCGAGGAATCGGGTGGCGAACTGCTCTTTATCGGCGATCCGGTTCCGTTGGGCGGTGGTATCGGCATGGGCCTGCGTGAAAGCGACGGCGAGTTGCGCGGCAAGTTTGATGCAGCCATCACCTCGATGAAGGCGGATGGTTCACTGAACGAGATGCTCAAGAAGTGGTTTGGCGAAGAAACCGCCACCTACGGCACAGACGGCACAGTTGTAACCAACTAAGCCTTATGTCTTACGGTTCGGCGCGCCGCTAGCGCCGACCCGACCCCGACCGCGTGTCGGGCACGACGTTCGAAAGACGCCATATGTTCTCCTACTGCGCTGATCCCGATACGCTGGGCACATTCCGCTGGTTCTCGTGCTACCTGACCAACGGCGTGCATTGGTCGTTCTATCTGTCGTTCATCAAGGTTTTGGCCCTGCTGGCCGTCACCGCCCCTGTTGCACTTGGTTTTGGGTTCGCAGGCGCAATGGCGGCCCGGTCGCACGTCCCGCCGCTGAGCTGGCTTGGCAAGGCCTATATCGCCATCGTGCGCGGCGTACCGGACATCGCATTTTTCCTGTTCTTCGTCATCGCTCTGGATCAGGGGTTTGAGTGGATCCGTCACAAGGTCCTGTGTCCCGAGTGGACCGACCCAATCCGCCAGGGCAACGACTTCCTCGTCTGCCAGGCCGCCAAGCTGCCTTTGGGAACGTCACCAGAATGGGTGCATGAAACTTATGGTTTCTTCCTTGCGGTAATCACCTTCTCTATTGTCTTCGGAGCCTTCGCCGCCAACGTCCTGTTCGGCGGTATGCGCGCTGTTCCGCATGCGCAGCTAGAAACCGCCGAGGCTTATGGCATGACCCGCCGCCAGACCTTCTGGCGCGTCCTGGTGCCGCAGATGTGGGTCTATGCCCTGCCCGGCCTGTCGAATCTGTGGATGGTGCTGATCAAGGCCACGCCCTTGCTGTTCCTGCTGGGGATTGAGGACATCGTCTACTGGGCCCGCGAACTGGGCGGCACCAAGACCTCGAAATTCACACAATACCCGCATGGCGACTGGCGCATGTGGTACTTCCTTTTCCTACTGATCTTCTATCTCGGCATGACTCGCGTCTCAGAGCTCGGGCTGGAACGCGTGATGCGCCGCCTCGCCCATGGTCAGGCCACATCCGCCGGAGAGCTTCTGCGCAAGGAGACTACCGCATGACGACCTTGCTTCATCAGAACCTCAACCCCGTCCTCCGCGTGATTGGCGTGCAATCACCGCCACGCGTGCGGCCTCCTTTGCACGGAGCCCGCACATGAGCTGCATTCAGACCATTCAGGATTATGGCCTCCGCTCGATCGGTTTGGGCGAGCGACTGCTGCCCAAGAGTGACTTTACCCTGTGCGAGCAATTCACCCTGATCGGCTCGGGCATGATCTGGAATGTCTATTTTGGTGCCATGGCGCTGGCAACGGGGTTCTTCCTGGCCACCGCATTGGCAGTAAGCAAAGCCTCACCGAACAAATGGCTGCGCAAACCGGCTGAGTGGTTCATCTTCCTGTTCCGGGGCTCGCCGCTGTTTATCCAGTTCTTCTTTGCCTATTTCTTCTTCCTGTCGCTGAAGAAGACCTACCCGATGTTCGACGGCCTCACCTCGGCCTGGCTGGGTGCGCTGATCGTGCTGTTCCTGAACACCGCTGCCTACACCGGCGAGATCTTCTATGGCGCCCTACGCTCAATCCCCAAAGGCGATATCGAGGCGGCGGATGCCTATGGCATGTCCGGCTGGTCCCGGTTCCGTCGGATTGTCTGGCCCACCATGCTACGGCTGGCTTGGCCCGCCTACACTAACGAGGCGATCTTTCTGTTCCACGCCACCACGCTGGTCTTCTTCTCGGCCTTCCCCGCGTGGCAGCAACGGGGTGATGCGTTGTATTATGCCAGCTATTTCGCCGACAAAACGTTCAACCCGTTCGTCCCTTACCCGATCCTGGCGTTCTATTTCATCCTGCTGACGCTGGTGCTTATCTGGGGCTTTGGGTTGGTGAACAAACACCTGAACCGGCACTTGCCAACCGCCAGACGCACTAAAATGAAGCTCCGCCTGAACCTGGCGCGCTGATCAAATGGCGCGCCCGACACCGTCACCACAGAATTCAAGCGTATAGCGCGATATTATCCTGATTTTTTAGAGAGATGGTACCGCCTGCTGGATTCGAACCGGCGACCTCTGGATCCACAATCCAGCGCTCTAACCAACTGAGCTAAGGCGGCACTCGTGAGGGGCGATTTACCGAACGCGCCTCGGGAATGCAAGAGGATTAAAGCTGAATTCTCCAGCTTTGTTCAACAAGGTCGACGCCAAAAGACCGCACAGGTTTGCTATCTAACAACTTCCAGCCGTTTGCCCGGTACAATGCACAAGCCGCCTTATGACTTTCGTGGGTCCAAAGAGCCATTTCGTGATATCCAACGTCGCGTGCGAACCCTGTGCAGGTGGCCAACAGACGTCTCCCCAGCCCCAATCCGCGCGCCTGAGGAACCAAAAGAAACAACCTCAGCTTTGCAGTCTCTTGGGTCAGTGAGACACAGAATATGCTACCTAACCTCTGCCCGCCTTGTTCAGCAATCCAGCCCCGTTCCCGCGATGGGTCATGCTCGGCACTGAAATCGTCCAAAATCTGCGCCACGAGCTGGCCAAAGCTATCGTCAAACCCTTCGGCCTGCGAATACAGCGTCCCGTGCTGTTCGACCAACCAGGGTGCGTCATCGGGGTGAAACGGTCTGAGAACAACGTCTTCCATACCCCACCTGATAGCAAAGGTGACTTGATTCTCAACCCTTCGCGCGCTAGCACGAACGCTCAGTCCCGGAGGCACACATGGGCATTAACACCGAACGCGACATTCAGGCGAACCTTCAGATCGGGCCGACAGATCACGGCATGGTGCGACTGTTCATCGAGGCGGATGGGGTCGAAGTTCCAATGGACTTCGAACCCGAGGAAGCCGAAGAAATCGCAGACGAACTCCGCGCTGCCGCGCAGGCCGCCCGGGCGGTCAAAGCCTAGGGTCACGCAGCATCTGCAAGCGGCGCGCTGCATCCGTAGCAAACTTCTGGATCATCTTCTTGCGTCGGGCCGGAGCAACCTTGTCTTCGGGGGCCATCCGTATGATCTCGGCATCATAGGCGTCTGCTATGATCAGCCCCGTTTCGTCGGGCAGTAGATCGGTTGGAAATTCAGTATCCACAGCCCAGAAAAACCGATCGCACCAGTCCAGATACCCATGCCATTTGGAATCTGACTGAAAATCCGCGCGGCTGGACTTGCACTCAATCACCCAGAGCTCGCCCTTGGGTCCCAACCCCATGACATCCACCCGCAACCCACGTTGCGGCACGAATTCCTCAACAGACACAAAGCCATGCGCGCTCAGGTGGCGCGATACGCCGCGTGCCAGTTTCTGTCCGGGTTGCAGATCCAAAGTCATGTCAGGAATGTGAACAATTAGCGAACAAAAGTAAAGCGGGCCACGGCCTTGACATAATACCATTTGGTATCTTATTTATGTGAAACCAAATGGTATCTCAATTGAGGTTACTGATGAACACCCAAGCCCAAAACGCGTTTCGCGCCCTCGCCGATCCTACCCGTCGGGACATCGTGCAAATCCTTGCCACCCAAGAGATGACGATCGGGCAACTCACTGACCGGTTCGATATGACCCGCGCCGCCGTCAAAAAGCACCTAACCGTGCTCTCGGACGGTGGATTGATTTCGGTCGAAGCGCGCGGAAGAGAACGTATCAACCGCCTTGAACCTCAGGGCATGGCCCCAGTGCTCGACTGGCTCAGCTATTTCGATCAGTTCTGGGATGATCGCCTCAACTCTCTCAAAGAAGCTATTGAAAGGAAAAGGAAATGACTGATGCTGTTCTGCAAAAGACAATCTTTCTACGCGCTGAGCCTGAAACTGTCTGGGCCTATCTGACTGAACCGGACAGGTTGGCAGAATGGTTCCACAAACCCGAACGTCCACTGGCCCAAGGGAAAAAGCTGGAGATGTTTGGAACCACCAGTGGCGATCTGCTGATCTGGGGAGAGGTGCGGGTTGCACAGCCGCCGAAGTATCTGGAATACACGTTCACTGTCAAACCCATGGGGGACGCTGTGAGCGTGGTCAAATGGACTCTGGACCCTGTCGCAGGTGGCACTCGTCTTGGCCTTCAGCACGAAGGCTTGCCGCAAGGCGCCGAAGCCTTTGGTCTGATCCTAGCCCTGGACAACGGATGGGACGAACATTTCGGCAAGATGCGTACTGCGTTGCACGAAACTGTTGACGCCTGACCCCTTGTGCAAGCCCGCCTCACACCCTACTTAGGCGCGTGGCGGGTTCTGCCCTTCTTGTGACAGGTAGCATTCTGGTGGCCTTAAGCAATTCCGAGGGGGCTGGCTCTGTTCAGGTCCTGGCCTGATTACCTGGCGCCCACCTGTACATACAGGTCCTCGGGAATCAAACCACACGGTTGACTGGTGGTCCCGCCACACTTCTTGCCCTGATATCAGCGCCCTGCTTGGGCTTCTTGCCTTGCAACTGCGGGTTCAAAGATGTGCGCCACAGGGGTACCGCGGCGTGGGCCTTGCGGTTTCTCAGCCATGCTCATGATCGCATAGGCAAACTGCACGCCAGCAAAGACAATCCCGTTCATGAACCAGATCATGACAAGGGCAATCAGGCCAATCTCAGAGCTTGTGATCAAGTGGCGCAGGTTGGCGACGTTCAGGGCCAAAAGGACCCCGACAAACACCGCCGAAATAGCAAATCCCCAAGCAACCTGAGTGATGTATAGGCGGATCAGTTTGGGCATGACGAACCTCCTTGCGCTATGACATTCAGTCTAGAGCATGTCGGGTTCGGGTAAACGTGTCAGAACGCCTCGGGCTTGGCCTCGTGGGCCATGTGATCCAGAACGGCGTTGACGAATTTGGGCTCTTTTCCTTCGGGGAAAAAGGCGCGGGCCACGTCGACAAATTCAGTGATCACCACCTTGGGCGGCGTATCGCTTTGTGTCAGTTCGGCCCCCGCTGCGCGAAACAGCGCACGCAATGTTGGATCAATCCGGGAAATCGGCCATTTCGCGACCAGAGCACGGTCCGTCATCTGGTCGATGGGCGCCTGATAGTTCACGGCATCTTCCACCAGCCCGCGAAAGACCGAGATGTCGCCATCTAACATTTCCTCACCCTCATAGACGGCACCAAACCGGTGATCCAGAAACTCAACGACGACCTGCTCGGTCGTCTGGCCTGACTGCTCCATCTGGAACAGCGCCTGCACGGCGTAAAGCCGGGCGGCGGATTTCATCAGGCGTTTCCGGTTGGCCGGTTTTGGCGCGTCTTTCTGGGTCATGCTGTCGTGGATCCGTTGCTGTCGCCCGCCACAAGGATGGACTCGGACGGCGGTTTGAAGCCAACGCCCTTTTTCGAAGCGCCCCACTTACGGCTGAGTGCGATCAGATGCAAGGCCGCAGCGGCTGCACCACCGCCTTTATTCATCTTTTCCGGGTTTGCACGCACTTCGGCCTGATCATCATTCTCGACCGTCAGGATTCCGTTGCCGATGCACAGACCTTGCAGGCCCATCAACTGGATCGCGCGGCTGGAATCGTTGCACACCGTTTCATAATGCGTGGTCTCGCCGCGGATCACGCAACCCAGCGCCACATAGCCATCGAAATTACACTGCCGGTCGGCCATGGCGATGGCGGTTGGGATTTCCAGTGCTCCGGGCACTTCGACGACGTCACATGCGCCACCAACCCCTTCGATCTCGGCCCTGGCACCGGCGACCAGATTGTCCGCGATGGCGCGGTAGAACGGTGCTACCACAATCAGCAGTTTGACCGGGCGGTCGAATGTTGGTGTCGCCAGCACGCCGTGTTTGTCTTGTTCAGCCATGATCATTCCTCCTTGAGAATGGAGCGGCTTCCAACGATGGACAGGCCAAAGGCGTCCAGACCCAGATACTTGGTTTCAGGCGAGTCGGTCAGCAGGATCAATTCCTGTACGCCCATCTTGGACAGGATCTGCGCCCCTAGACCGGTTTGCTTGATAGTCCGCGGCCCCTCGTCTTCGACCGCGTAAAGCGAATTGCGCGGCTGACGGAACAGGCAGACCACGCCGCGTCCTTCAGCGGCGATGATTTCCATCGCGCGGGGCAGTTCCTGTGGTGGTTTGGGACCCAGGCCCAGAATGTCGGGCGCTTCATGTAGTGCATGGGTTCGGGTCAAAACCGGTTCGGGCGTGGTGATGTCACCTTTGATCATGACGACATGTTCGATGCCATGGGTCTGATCGGTGAAAATCCGCATCTCCCAATCGCCGCCATATTCCGAGGTGACCGTTTCACGCGAGGTTTCGACCACCAGATTGTCGTTGCGCGATCGATACGTGATCAGGTCACTGATGGTGCCGATTTTCATGTCGTGTTCTTTGGCAAAAGCCACCAGATCCGGCAGTCTCGCCATTGTGCCATCGGCCTTCATGATCTCACAGATCACGCCGGACGGGTTCAATCCTGCCAGCCGCGAGATATCGACTGCGGCTTCGGTATGTCCTGCACGCACCAGCACACCACCCCGCTTGGCCCGCAGTGGAAAAACATGACCGGGTGTCGCGATATGCGCCATTGTGTTTTGTTCGTTGATTGCGGTCGCCACGGTCAGCGCACGATCCCCGGCTGAAATCCCGGTCGACACGCCCTCGCGCGCCTCGATCGAAACGGTAAATGCCGTTTCGTGGCGCGAGGAGTTGTTCACTGCCATCATTGGTAGACCAAGCAAGTCGATCCGCTCCGCCGTCATCGGCAGACAGATCAGGCCGCGCCCATGGGTGGCCATGAAGTTGACCGCCTCGGCATCCGCAAACTCTGCAGCGATCACCAGATCGCCTTCGTTTTCGCGATCTTCATGATCTACCAGAATGTACATCCGGCCTTTGCGCGCCTCGTCGATGATCTCTTCGATCGGGCTGATCGCGTCACGCAGCTGGGCCTCGACTGGTCCGGGTGTTTCAAAGCTCATGGGGCAGCCTTTCACAAGAGCATATCTGCAGGGCGGGATAGACCACCGCGCGCCCAAAGGCCAGACCGCAAACGGCGCTGGTCGGTCAGGACGCGACGTTGCACGCGCCCATCAGATCAGGTCATTTCGGCCAAACGGGCAACGTAGCGCGCCAGGGTGTCAATCTCTAGGTTGACACGGTCCCCTTTTGATACGTCGCCCCAGGTCGTCACTTCCTTGGTGTGCGGAATGAAATTAATCCCGAAATCGCAGCCATCAACATCGTTTACGGTCAGCGAAGTGCCGTTCAAGGCAACCGATCCTTTGGGCGCGATGAAGCGGGCCAGATCCTTTGGTGCCCGCAAGGTGACACGGGTGCTGTCGCCTTCGTCAGCCACTTCGACCACGTCTGCCACACCATCGACATGCCCCGAGACAATGTGCCCGCCCAGTTCGTCACCAACCTTCAGAGCACGCTCCAGATTGATCCGCTTTCCGACGACCCAGCTTTCCAGATTGGTCTTGGACACGGTCTCGGCACTGATTTGGACGTCATACCAATCGTCACCCAACGCAATCACAGTCAGGCAAACGCCATCGCTGGCGATGGACGCACCGATATCGATACCTGCGGTGTCATAACCAGTCTTGATCCGCGCACGCAGGTCGCCTTGCTGCTCTAACTCGGCGACAGTGCCAACATCTGTGACTATCCCTGTAAACATTCTGTTAACCCTCAGCTCATAACCTGTGCCTGACTATCACCGTCGAGTTACGCGCAGTAACCCGGGCGGGCAAGCCCTGGCGTCTTGGAATTGGGCGAAACGGGCTTAGTTTTGACAATAACTAAGGCTAAAGCAGAATACATGCACCACTCGTTTTCAGGTTCCAAAGGTCGCGTCTTCCTGTTTTTGCAGGGGCCACATGGGCCATTCTTTAATGCGCTGGGGCGCATGCTGCGTGCCTCGGGGGCACAAACCTGGCGGGTAGGTTTCAATGCCGGGGATCGTGCCTTCTGGTCTGAAAAAGCAAGCTACATTCCCTTCCGAGACACGCTGGAACAATGGCCGGATGCATTGGTTAACCTGATTGTTGGCAAAGGTGTGACGGACATCGTACTTTATGGCGATACCCGCCCAAACCACGCGCGTGCGGCAGAAATCGCCAAATCCCGCGGCGTAATGGTTCATGTGTTCGAGGAAGGGTACCTTCGGCCATGGTGGGTGACCTACGAACGCGGCGGCTCGAACGGCAATTCACGCCTGATGTCATTGGACGTCGATCAGATGCAACAAGCGTTGGAGGCATCCGCGTCAAAGACTCCGCCACCGCCGTCCCATTGGGGGGACATGCGGCAGCACATATTCTACGGGGCGCTGTATCACTGGTTTGTTCTGTTCCTGAACGGGGGTTACCGAAACTTCAAGCGCCACCGGGAATTGCCGGTCTCGCGCGAATTCATGCTGTATTTCAAACGGCTGGTCCTTATGCCATTTCACAGGGTGCAGCGTAGATGGGCAACTGCGCGGGTACGATCAGGCGGATTTCCGTATCACCTTGCGTTGCTGCAACTGGGTCATGACAGCTCGGTCCAGGCTCACTCCGACTTTTCCAGCATGAGCGAATTTCTGGAGAAAGTGATCGAAGGTTTCGCCGAAGGCGCGCCCAAGCATCACCGGCTGGTTATTAAAGAGCACCCGTTGGAAAATCACCGCGAGCCGTTGCGTCGCCGTGTCCGGCAATTGTCGAAGGAGTATGGGATTCAGGGCCGAGTTCACTATGTGCCTGGCGGTAAGCTCGCCAAGCTGTTGGATGAGGCAAACTCTGCTGTGACGATCAACTCGACGGCTGGTCAGCAGGTTTTGTGGCGCGATATCCCGCTGCGCATCTTTGGGAAGTCAGTTTACGACAAACCTGAATTCGTCTCACAACAATCCATAGCCGCTTTTTTTGCCGATCCCAGCGCCGCTGACGGCGATGCGTACCGCAGTTACCGCCAATTTCTTTTGGAAACCAGCCAGATACCGGGTGGATTCTACTCCCGTCGCGGTCGCCGACAGCTGTTGCGGCGCATGGTGGACATGATGCTTAAGGTTCATGATCCTTACCAATCGGTCCTGAAAAGCAACGAGGCGATAACGCCACAGTTGAGAATCGTTGAGTAGTTCCAGCGATCTGCGACTAGAAGTTGCGATTCTAAAGCGGTACCCTGCCGAAAACTAAGAAACTTGAGGATATTCGGCAGTGCAGAGCTTTCCAATCCGATGGATGCGAGGGATTTCCCTTGTCGCGGCGTTTGGCCTTCTGGCCGCCTGCCAGCTTCCCAAGTCCGGGCCAAACAAAAACGAGATCCTGGCCGGCTCTGTCGAGAACGGCGGCAATGCGTTTGTTGTTGAGGTGGATGACCGCGTGGCCAAGGCCACGTCCTCTGTCCCGCGATATGGGTTTTCTTCCTCGTTCAGCACCGCGCAGACTCTGACGGCAGATACAGTGCGACCGGGTGATGTCCTTGGCTTGACCATCTGGGAAAACGTCGACGATGGCCTTTTGTCCGGGGAAACCGGTGCGGCCACCGCACTGGACGAAGTTCAAGTGGACAGCGAAGGATTTATTTTCGTCCCCTATGCAGGTCGCATGCGCGCTGCAGGCAATACGCCAGAGCAACTGCGTGTTTTGATTACAAACAAGCTTCAGGAACAAACACCTGACCCTCAGGTCGAAGTACGCCGTGTTGCTGGGGATGGTTCAACCGTCTCCCTGACGGGAACCGTTGCGGCACCTGGTATCTATCCGATTGAACGGCCTACCCGTTCTTTGCTGGGTATGTTGTCTCAGGCCGGCGGCGTGTCTGTCGCCTCGGATATTGCGCTCGTGACCCTGATCCGCGGCGATCAGAAAGGGACAATCTGGTACGAGGACTTGTTCCGCAATCCCAGACTTGATGTGGCCTTGCGCGGCGGGGATCGCATTCTGGTGGAAGAAGACAGCCGATCCTACATCGCATTGGGTGCCACGGGCGGGCAATCTAGGGTCGCGTTTGAAAGTCAGGATCTTTCCGCGCTTGAGGCCTTGGCGCAGGTTGGCGGATTGCTGACCCTGTCATCGGATCCTACTGGCATCTTTATTCTTCGCAACGAACGGCAGGATGTCGCTCGTAAAGTGATGGGGCGCGCGGATCTGCAAGGCAATCAACGCTTGATTTACCTGCTGAACCTAACAGCACCAAACGGCCTGTTCGTTGCGCGGGATTTTGTTATCCGGGACGATGACACAATCTATGTGACCGAAGCCCCCTACGCCCAGTGGAGCAAATCGATCTCGCTGATTGCGGGCGGTCTGACCCCGGTTGCAAACATAGCCACCCTGACAGGTAACTGATGAATGGTCCTGGACCGGGACACCGCAGCCGGGGCTGAGCGCACCCGGCTGTTTGTCTACAACGGTGGTTTTCTCACAAACCGACGCATCAGGCGCATTCTTTCCCTGTCCGGGTATGACATACGTCTAGGCCTGCCCCAGCAAGGCGATGTTGTTGGTGTCTGGGGAAACAGCCCAACCGCCCATCGCGGGATGCGGATCGCCAGCAAACATGATGCTCCGATCCTGCGCGTTGAAGATGCCTTCCTCAGATCGCTTCACCCTGGTCGGGGGGGCGAAGCACCGGTGGGTCTGTTGTTGGATCAAACCGGCGTGCATTTTGACCCGGAAATCCCGTCGGGCCTTGAAACCCTTTTGTCTACGCATCCGCTTGATGACACCGCCTTGCTGGATCGGGCACGTGGCGCAATTGAGCGGCTGAAGGAACTACATCTCAGCAAATACTCGGCTTTTGACTTGGATGTTCCACCACCAGAACCCGGTTATGTTCTTGTTGTCGATCAAACTCAAGGCGATGCGGCTGTGACGGCCAGTGGTGGCGACCACGCCCGATTCCGGGAAATGCTGGTGATCGCTCAGGAAGAAAACCCCGGTATGCGTGTTCTCATCAAAACGCATCCGGAAACGCTTGCCGGTCACCGCGACGGGTATTTCTCGGATCTGGACCAGTCAGATCGGGTGTCTGTTCTGCGCAAGCCAATCAGCCCGTGGTCATTGCTGGATGGCGCTGTCGGCGTTTACACACTGTCTTCGCAAATGGGGTTCGAGGCGATCTTGGCGGGCCACAAACCGCGCGTTTTCGGTCAGCCATTTTATGCTGGGTGGGGCCTAACGCAGGACGAGAACCCAATCCCACGCCGCCAACGCAACCTGACCCGGGCCCAGTTGTTTGCTGCAGCCATGCTGCTCTACCCGACTTGGTACAACCCTTATCGGGATCAGCTTTGTGAACTGGAAACCGTATTGGACACGCTAGAGGCGCACACGCGGGCGTGGCGTCAGGATCATATGGGCTGGACCGCCTCGGGGATGCGTCTGTGGAAGCGTAAGCACCTGCAGCAAATGTTTGGGCGACACCAAAAGGTCTGGTTTTCTTCGACAACGCCTACCGTATCGAAACGTCCGCATATGGTTTGGGCAAATCAAGCCCGGGGCATCGAAGACGTCATACGGGTCGAGGACGGTTTCCTGCGCTCGCGTGGATTAGGGGCCGAACTTGTGCCCCCGATCTCGCTGGTGACGGATGATCTGGGGATTTACTACGATCCAACACGACCCAGCAGGTTGGAAGACCTGATCGCAAAACGTGAAACCCTGCGCCCCGATCAGGAACGGCGGGCCGAGCGTTTGGTGGGACAACTGCTCTCCAAAGGTTTGAGCAAGTACAATACGGGCAGCACCAAGCTCTCACTGCCCGAAGGCCATCGGGTCTTGGTCCCGGGGCAAGTTGAAGATGATGCGTCCATCTTGTTTGGAACCAGTGAGGTACGTACGAATATGGATCTGCTGCGTGCCGCGCGGGATGCGCATCCAAACGCAGTATTGATCTACAAACCCCATCCTGACGTTGAAGCTGGTCTGCGGAAAGGAAAGATTGAAGCCCACGACCTGGCAGATGTGGTTGCCGAAGACACGGACCCAGCTGCTTTGTTGGCGCATGTCAATGAGGTCTGGACCATGACCTCACTAACTGGATTCGAGGCGCTTTTGCGCGGAATAAAGGTCACAACGCAGGGGGCACCTTTTTATGCGGGCTGGGGGCTGACCACCGACCTGGGCACGGTTCCGGCTCGCCGGGGCGCGCGACCTTCTCTGATGGGTTTGGTTCATGCGACGTTGATCGACTACCCACGATATATCGACCCCGTCACGGGACAGCCCTGCCCCGTCGAAATCGCCGTTGAACGCTTGTCCAACAGTCACACGATGCAAACCGGTCCGCTGAACCGTATCATATCTAAATTGCAGGGCGTCTTCGCAACCTATGCCCATCTGTGGCGCTAAGCCCTACCTACAGCGTAGATCGCCGCCATCGGTGCAGAACATCGCCTCCCAAAGCGCGCGTTTCGGCGAGTTCGAACCGAGGAGCGGCATCCAGTTTCTCGAGACCCAGCGTTCCAACAGCAGCAAGGCCTTCTGCCCCAATTGCCAACCCGGCAGTGAAGCCGACCAACTCGTCAACCAGATCTTCGGCGAGTAGTGAGGCAGCCAGCGCCGCGCCGCCTTCGCAGAAGACGCTTGTCAAACCTGCTTGTCCCAATTGCAGCAGCACATCGGCCGCATCAATATGATGATCCTGCAAGGCGCAGGGGATCAAACGTGCGTTCAACCCCTCCCACGCCCGCGCCCGATCTGCATCCGGGTGTGGTCCATGGCACAACCAGACCGGAATTTCGGACGCCGTGCGCGCCAGCTGACCCATCAACGGTAAATCCATATGCCGCGACACGACAACACGCACCGGCTGATGGAGTACGCCAAGATCTCGCACCGTCAAAGACGGATCATCTGCGCGGGCCGTACCTGCGCCGACCATCACCGCATCATGACGCGCACGCATTGCGTGAACCGCGCGCCGCGACGTTGGGCTGGTGATCCATTGGCTGTGGCCTGTCGCGGTCGCGATCCGTCCATCAAAGCTGCTGGCCAGTTTCAGCGTTACAAAAGGGCGGACCTGTTCCGTTTTCAGAAAGAAGCCAGCCAGATCCTGCGCCGCCTGATCGGCCAAAACACCGGTTTCAACTTCGATCCCCGCATCGCGTAGCATTGCAAAGCCCTGCCCCGCAACGCGCGGATCACTGTCTTCAATCGCAGCAACGACCCGACTTATGCCGGCAGCAATCAAAGCTTCGGCGCAAGGAGGTGTTTTGCCATGATGAGCACAGGGTTCCAGTGAAACATAGGCCGTCGCGCCACGCGCTGCCGAACCGGCCTGCGTCAATGCTTCGGTCTCGGCATGGGGTCGCCCACCGGGCTGTGTCCACCCCCGGCCAACAATCCGCCCGTCCTGCACGATAACGCACCCGACAGCCGGGTTAGGCCAACATCTGCCTTGGCCGCGTTGGCCCAAAGACAAGGCCAGCGCCATAAATCGCCTATCTGTGTCGCTCACTCGTCCGTCGAAGGCTGCGGCGGACGCAGTTCGTGGACAAACTCCTCGAAATCATCGGCCGCCTGGAAATTCTTATATACGCTCGCAAAGCGAACATAGGCGACGGTATCGATCCGCGCCAGAGCTTCCATGACGATTTCCCCGATCTTGCTGGACGGGATATCCGTATCGCCCATGCTTTCCAAACGGCGCACAATGCCCGAGATCATCTGATCAATCCGTTCAGGATCAACCGGGCGTTTTTGCATCGAGATGCGGATCGAGCGTTCCAGCTTGTCCCGATCAAAATCTTCCCGTTTACCGTTGGTTTTAATGACGACCAGATCGCGCAGTTGAACGCGCTCATATGTCGTGAACCGACCCCCACAGGCCGGGCAGAATCTACGCCTGCGGATCGCGACGTGATCCTCTGCCGGGCGTGAATCCTTGACCTGAGTATCGATGTTTCCGCAAAACGGGCAGCGCATCCGCCGTCTCCTCGTCCCTTGTTCGGCCTCTTTTTGTAAGCGCTACGGCTTACTTATCCACAACTATAGGGCAGCCGCTAGGATTTGGGTAGTCGGAATTTTGCACCGCTAAATAAAGTGTCAGCCAAGATGGGCTGCGACCAACCGTGTATGGGGCGATGTGCGATGTTCGACCAGGTAAACACCCTGCCATGTGCCAAGAAGCGGGCGCCCCTGAGACACAGGAATCGACAACGACACCGGCATCAAAGCGGCTTTGATGTGCGCGGGCATATCGTCTGGTCCTTCATAGGTGTGCCGCAGATACGCCATAGACGGGTGGTCTGACGGAGGAACGAGCCGGTCGAAAAACGCGCGCAGATCTGTTTGCACTTCCGGGTCGGCATTCTCTTGGATCAACAAAGAACAGGAGGTGTGGCGAACGAACAGGGTCAACACCCCATCCTTCGCCGCCAGATCTGACCACCGAACTATCTCATCGGTGAATTCATAGAGACCCGGCCCCTGTGTTTGAATGGTGAATTCTGCCAGCAATTCGAGCCCCCCATACGCACCTTAGCGGAGAAACGGACGAATGTTGCAGCGGCCATTGGCCCCTTGAACCGACATGCTGTAGCCCGGAGGAAAACCGACTGTTATGAAGCTGCTTTGCTGAGGAACGCCCCCAGCGGGAGGATTAAGTGAAAACTGCACTGCAGTTCTGCGGCCAGTCGTTTCGCTAGGGCCGTACCCCCGCAACACATAGATACGCTGATGCCACCCTGCCCCCAACTTGCGTCGCGCAAAATCCGCCGCGGCGCACCAATACCCATCTGTATCCTGACGCGCCCTGGGGATGACTTCGAAAGAAGTGCCGTTTATCGGTTCGGTCTGATACCCGTTTGGTGCCGCATCGGATGTCCCAGGAACGCTCAAGGCAAAGGCGGCCAAAGTGGCGCATACAATAATCTGTTTCATAGCTAACATCTTTCCTAATTGCGTGTGCCTAATACGTTAGGTCACGGCTTAACCCTGCATAGTGGGGATCACAATCAATTCAGCCCTAACCCGATACGCTGTGAACCGGTGTGAGCCAGCCTTGATACCGGATCAACAAACCCAAACCGGGCGCCTCGGCCGCCACATCGAACTTAAAACACCCTTGTTCATCCTGCCACTCGGTTGTGGTGGAGCGGGGCAACAAAAACGGCGGTATCGGAACTCCTAGTATGGTTAGTCGGTGAATGGAAATCCCAAGTCTGCGTCCGTCAAAACTGGGCTGCAACCAAATGGACATTGCGCCGAAATCTTCACGGACGCAGCCTGTGTCGTGATCGTATGTCAGGCTGGATTGCGTCTTGTGGTCATTGAAATCGCGCTCCCAAGACCATCTCTGCCCGTCTCTACTGATCGTTACCTGAACGGGGATGTTGCTGCCCGCTGGCGGAAATCGTCCCAAGCGCAACGCCATGGCAACCAGCCTTCCTTGACCGCGTTCGATCCAACAACGTCCCGCGAAGCGCCCTTCAGAACTGTGCAATGTCCGCACGGCCTCCGGCAGTTCAGCCTCGGCTGGCAGAGCCCTGAGAAATGGATCACTCACTCTGAAACCCCAACGGCGCAAAACGCGATCGTAGATCTTCATCAGGTACGAAACAGACCTGTGATCGTCCCCAAATTGCATATCTGTTTCGGGCGATGAAGCCGTAGAACGGATCCTTCAACATGGCAGGCAGAAACCGGCAAAGTGACAGCATGGGCCAAACCCCCGGCAATTGTCCCATAGCGGCGGCGAAAGCGTCCAGCCGTTCGTAAACCCTGCCATCCACCACGACCAAGTTGGTTTCAAAATCTTGCGTCGGCAATCCAAGCTGTCGAAAAAGGCCTTGGCCCAGTGGCGACTGCGCCGTCGCAAACTGAAACCGCCGAGATTGGTCCCGCTTGAGCATGAACTGAAAAAAACTCGAACACAGAACGCATTCGCCATCGAAAACAATCAGGTTTTTGCCGTCGAACATCTCTGTGTTCATAACGCTCTGCATGACCTCAACACCTTTGCCGTGAACGCTTTTTTGTAAGAGTGTCACGCTGGCCAGTATGTCGCAATGCGACATGAATGAATGTTCTGATTGAGACAAAGCGTGTCGGGGAGCCTCAGGTCCGGACTAACATCCACACCGAGGTTCTGATCCCATCCCCAAGAAAGACCTAAACCCGACAACACGGTAAACATATGAGATGCTGCTGCATGAGTATTGTTAAATTCAGCCAATTCCGTTCGAATTCTTGCCAAACTGATTGTGTGATTGATCCGGAACCCGAGGCCCAATGCTACGCCGACGGTTTTCACATTGGCTGGTCAAAACGGTTGTTTGCGCCCTACGCACGTGAAGTGGCAAGTGCGTTCTGAACCAGCGTGGAACCTCCAATCCAGAGCTGAAACCGGGGGTCATCAGCAATTCCTGCCTCGCCCCGGCCCGTCCCATGAGTGGACAAGCCGAATATAGAAACTGTGCAATTCAGGTTCTTTTGATTTCTTGCCAAGGTTTTTGGCGATGCCGCCAAATTGCCGTTTCCTACAATAAAAAAAGCGCCTCAATCCGAGGCGCCTCTTTTATTGATCCAGGAACGACCGCAGTTTGCGCGATCTGCTGGGATGTTTCAGTTTTCGCAGCGCTTTCGCTTCGATCTGACGGATCCGTTCACGGGTGACGCTGAACTGTTGACCCACCTCTTCCAGCGTGTGGTCGGTGTTCATACCGATGCCAAAGCGCATCCGCAGAACCCGCTCCTCTCGCGGGGTAAGCGAGGCCAGAACCCGCGTGGTTGTTTCCTTGAGGTTTTCCTGAATGGCGCTGTCCAGCGGCAGCACGGCATTCTTGTCCTCGATGAAATCGCCCAGTTGGCTGTCCTCTTCGTCACCGATGGGCGTTTCGAGGCTGATCGGCTCCTTGGCGATTTTCATCACCTTGCGAACCTTTTCCAGCGGCATTTGCAACTTTTCAGCCAGCTCTTCTGGCGTCGGCTCACGACCAATCTCGTGCAGCATCTGGCGACCGGTCCGAACCAGCTTGTTGATCGTTTCGATCATATGCACCGGAATACGGATGGTGCGCGCCTGATCTGCGATAGAGCGTGTGATCGCCTGACGGATCCACCAAGTTGCGTAGGTCGAGAACTTGTACCCGCGGCGGTATTCGAATTTGTCCACCGCCTTCATCAGGCCGATGTTGCCTTCCTGAATAAGATCAAGGAATTGCAGGCCACGATTCGTGTACTTTTTGGCAATCGAGATCACCAGACGCAGGTTCGCCTCGACCATTTCCTTCTTGGCCTGACGCGCCTCTTTCTCACCCTTTTGAACCTGCTGCACGATGCGGCGGAATTCAGGGATGTCCAGACCGATATACTGACCGACCTGCGCCATATCATTGCGCAGCTCTTCCACCTTATCGGTCGAGCGTTCAATGAACATCTGCCAGCCCCGGCCCGGCTTTTCAGCCATCTCAGAAAGCCAGTTGGGGTCAAGCTCGCGCCCGCGATAGGCGTCAATGAACTCACGGCGGTTGATGCGGGCCTGATCCGCCAGCTTCACCATCGAACTGTCCAAGGACATGATGCGGCGGTTGATACCATAAAGCTGGTCAATCAGCGCTTCGATCCGGTTGTTGTGCAGGTGCAACCCGTTCACCAGTTCAACGATTTCAGCGCGCAGTTTTTGGTAGGTTTCTTCGTCTTTTGCGCTGAAGGTGTCGTCTTCGTTCAGGGTGGCCGAAATCCGGCTGTCCTGCATCTCGGACAGCATCGCAAAATCGGTTGAGATGCGTTCCAGCGTCGTCAGCACCTGATCCTTCAGCGCGGCTTCCATCGCGGCGAGGGACATGTTGGCCTGATCGTCTTCGTCATCATCGTCGTCCTGGGCGATCGGATTTCCATCCGCATCCAGCTCGGGTCCGGTGTCCTTTTCAGGCTTCGCAGCCGAGACAGCCGATGTGTCGACAACCGGCGCTTCGACGTCGCCGTCTTCGTCCATCTGGTTGCCGAACGTGGTTTCCAAATCGATAACATCACGCAGCAAAATGTCTTCGGACAACAATTCGTCGTGCCAGATCGTAATGGCCTGGAAGGTCAGCGGGCTTTCGCACAGCCCCAGAATCATGGTGTTCCGACCTGCTTCGATCCGCTTGGCGATGGCAATCTCGCCTTCGCGGCTCAGCAGTTCGACGCTGCCCATCTCACGCAGATACATGCGGACGGGGTCATCTGTGCGATCCAGCTTTTCGGTCTGCGAACCGGCCAATGTTACTTCGCGGTTCGTATCGGTCGTAACCAGATCGGTCGAACCTTTGTTCTCTTCCTCTTCGGCCTCTTCATCTTCGATGATGTTGATGCCCATCTCGGACAGCATCGACATTACGTCTTCGATCTGTTCCGAGCTGACCTGATCAGGCGGCAGAACCTGATTGAGCTGGTCGTAGGTTATGTAACCTTTCTCGCGGGCCTCGGCGATCATCTTCTTGACGTTGGCCTGGCTCATGTCCAGCGAGATTTCCTGTTCCTGCTCGTCGGATTTGCGGTCTTCGTTCGTATCCTTGGCGGCCATTCAATGCTCCTGCAGGGATGGGTGATTCGTTTGATCCGAATCATTAGCGCGTGAAACTGATTCGGCCACCCGTTTACCTGTTTTTCTTTTCCAGTGCCTTACGAAAACACCACTTTAGCGACGTTTCCGCTCGAAATTGATACCTGACGTGATCGCCTTGAACGCGTCTTTCTCGTCGCGGTTGATTCGCGCACCGTTATCCGCGATGTCGAAAACGGCCTTGTCCTCATTCTGGCTGCGGCTCGTTCGGTTGCGCTCTTCGGCGGCCTGGGCCAACCGATAGGTCAACGCTTCGTCTGCCAGATCGGACAGTTCCTCTTCGGCTTCGGCAATCTCGGCATCCAACCCCCGGAGCGCTTTGATTTTCGCGAGTTCTTCGGCCAGCGTCATCTCGGCCTTTTCGACGTCGCCTGGTTTGAACACACAGGGGATGATTGCCACATGGCGAAGGCTCAGCAGGTTTTCAAGGGCTTCGGCCCCCAAAGTTTCGACAATGTGGTCTTTGAGGTTTTCGGGATCATCAATCGCATGCCTCAGGATCGCTTGCCGCAGAGCCGCATGATCTGGATCATGGCAGTCCATATCCTCAAGCTGATGTTCAAATTGCACAACGACCTGAGGATTCAGGATCGAGATCGCCAGAATTGCTGCCTCCCGCATCTGAATATCCGCATTCTCAGAAGATGCCAGGAAAGACGCGCGTGCGCCGGGCGTCGCCGGCTGTTT
Organism: Ruegeria sp. EL01; assembly: GCF_900313035.1. Lineage (GTDB taxonomy): Bacteria > Pseudomonadota > Alphaproteobacteria > Rhodobacterales > Rhodobacteraceae > Ruegeria. The sequence goes on from NZ_OMPS01000048.1 coordinate 19,953, forward strand.
CGGCGGTTGCCACTTCCCGCGCGGCTGCCACGGTTTGTTCTGCGACTGCCGTTGGGGGCGGAACAGTTGCCAGCGCAGGTCTTTGATTTCCTGCCCATAATGGGATCGGATTGACGGGTCGCGGATCAGTTTGATCTTGTCACGCAAAGCCTTATCCAAAGCCGCCTTGCGTTCAGGGCTGTCAAACACCCTGTCTTCAGTCTCTCGCTGCCACAAAAGTTTGACCATGGGAACAGCATTGTCCAACACCGTTTGGACGGCCTTCGCGCCTTCGGCGCGCAGCAGATCATCAGGATCTTTGCCCTCCGGCATCAGCGCAAAGCGCAGCGATTTACCGGCTTCAATCAAAGGTAAAGCAAGATCAACGGCGCGCATCGCCGCGCGCAGACCCGCCGTATCACCATCCAGCGCAATGATCGGCTCGTCTGAAATACGCCACAACAATTGCAACTGATGCTCGGTGATTGCGGTTCCCAAGGGGGCGACAGACGCACCAAACCCGGCCTCGGCCAACGCGATCACGTCCATATACCCTTCGGCCACGATCAGCGGTTGCCCCTTGCCTGCCGCCTGCCGGGCCGGTCCCTGATTATAAAGACTACGTCCTTTGTCGAACAATTCGGTTTCTGGCGAGTTCAGATACTTTGCATTATCATTGGGGTCCATCGCCCGGCCGCCAAAGGCGATGCACCGGCCACGTGGATCGCGGATCGGGTAGATGATCCGATTTCGGAACGTGTCATAGGGTTTCTTGCCCTTGTTCGAAGGCTTGGCCAGCCCTGCCCCAAGGATCAAGTCCTCTTCGACGTTTTTGCCGCGCAAATGATCCCACAGACTTTGCCAGCCATCTGGTGCGAAGCCGATTTCCCAACGATCCAGAGCCTTCTCATCCAGGCCCCGCCGCGTCAGATAATCCCGCGCTTCCGCCCCCGCTCCGGTTTTGAGTTGAAGGCGGAAAAACTGCACCGCTTGCTCCATTACCTCGGCAAGCTGCGTTCGATGGTCTTGTTTTTCTTGTGCCTTGGGATCACGTGCAGGCATGGGCATGCCGGCCTCGCGCGCCAGAATCTCAACCGCTTCGATGAACGAGACGTTCTCGGTCTCTTTCACAAAGCTGATCGCATCCCCTTTGGCGTGGCATCCAAAGCAGTAGTAAAAACCCTTTTGGTCATCCACGTGGAACGACGCGGTCTTTTCATGGTGGAACGGGCAAGGCGCCCACATGTCACCTTTGCCCTGGTTCGATTTCCGCGCATCCCACATGACTTTGCGCCCAACGACCTGAGACAGGCTGAGCCGGGTGCGCAATTCATCCAGAAATCCAGGGGGCAGTGACATGGGTCAAACCTGACAGAAACGGAAACGCGCGCCAAGGGGATGACACGCGGTTGTCCACAAAGAAATGACGTCGCTGTGGATTATTGCAGCAGACACAGCTCCAACCAGGCCGCACCCAGATCTTTTTTGCGCACATCGCGCATCTTCTGTTCGTAGACCCACGGGGTGATCAGCGGAACGGCAGCGTTGTAGTTTTCAGGCCATGTTGGCGTAGTGTCAGAAACCGCCTTTGGCACATCCCGCTCTTTGACTCTGTCCAGCCGGGCTTGCTGGATCGCGGCAACCACTTCAGCCTGATACTGACAGCTTTGTTGCTTGGTTTCGGCAGCGGACAGAGGGGTAGCCAGCACAGCGGCGGCAATGGCAATACGCAACATTGGGATCTCCCGGAATCGTTTCTTGGTACAGCTTACCCGGGCACCGCGTCGCCTTCCATCTCCCTTTTGACCGACTGCGCAAGCAGGGGGGCTGGGAAAGGCTGGGCAATCCGGCACAGCCAGACTGCCCAGCCCTTAAGATCAGAGACCTTTGGCGCGGTAGCTGCTTGAGACCCGATCAATGGCCACGATATAGGCCGCTGTCCGCAGATCCTCGACATCATCGCGGCTGTGCCAGACTTCGCGCATGGACTGATAGGCAATGCGCATCGTGTCATCGAGACCCGAGCGCACCAATTCAAGCTCATCAGCACCTCTGAGGTACTTTGACTTGAAGTTTGGTGACATTGTCCAGGCATCGCCTAGGTAACGGTCCAACCGCTCCAATTCACTGACGATCAGTTCGTGCCGGGCTTCTTCCTGGCGGCGCTGCATGCGGCCAAACCGGATATGGCTCAGGTTTTTGACCCATTCAAAGTAGGACACGGTCACACCGCCGGCATTGGCATACATATCCGGAATGATCACTGTGCCTTTCTTCCGAAGAACTTCATCGGCACCCGCTGTAACCGGGCCGTTCGCTGCCTCAATAATCAACGGTGCCTTGATGCGATCCGCGTTATCCAGGTTGATGACGCCCTCCAAAGCAGCTGGGATCAAGATGTCGCATTCTTCTTCCAACACCGCAGCACCTTCGGCGGAATGCGTCGCGTCCGGGTAGTCGCTGACGCCGCCATGTTTGACGATCCACTGCCGCACCGCTTCGACATCAATGCCTTCGGGATTGTACAGCGCACCATCCCATTCGATGATGCCTACGATGATCGAGCCGTCTTCTTCGCTCAGGAATTTGGCTGCGTGATACCCCACGTTGCCAAGCCCCTGAACAATAACGCGCTTGCCATCCAGCTTACCGGACAGGCCAGCCTTGGCGATATCTTCCGGGTGACGGAAGAACTCGCGCAGCGCATATTGGACCCCACGCCCGGTTGCCTCGACCCGCCCTGCGATGCCACCCGCATTCAATGGCTTGCCCGTTACGCAAGCACGGGCGTTGATATCGGTCGTGTTCATCCTTGCGTATTGGTCGGCCATCCAGGCCATCTCACGCTCGCCCGTTCCCATGTCAGGGGCCGGGACGTTTTGCGACGGGTTGATCAGGTCACGCTTGGCGAGTTCATAGGCAAAGCGACGTGTGATCTGTTCCAGTTCATGTTCTTCATATTGACGAGGGTCAATGCAAAGCCCGCCTTTCGATCCCCCGAACGGAGTTTCAACCAAAGCGCATTTATAAGTCATCAACGCCGCAAGCGCTTCGACTTCGTCCTGGTTTACAGCCATTGCATAGCGAATACCGCCCTTAACCGGCTCCATATGTTCGGAATGCACAGATCGATAACCGGTGAACGTGTGGATCTCACCGCGCAGGCGGACCCCAAAACGAACGGTGTAAGTGGCGTTACAGACTCGGATTTTTTGTTCCAGGCCAGGCGGCAAATCCATCAAGGACGCCGCCCTGTTGAACATCAGATCAACACTTTCACGAAAGCTAGGTTCTTTGGTGCCGGTCATAAAATCCTCCGTACCGGTAACTGACAAATGTCATGACGTTTTGTCGCACCGCTGAGCGAATGCTGCAATCTTCAAATGTACATTTTTTAATCATTTTGAGAACGAGGACTTCCCGAGACCGCCCCTGAGTCGCTTTTTACCCGATCAACAGGTATTGTCCCCAGCGGCGAAACAAACCCAACAGCCCATGGATGACTGCGGCCAATTTTCATTCAATAATAGCACCATAGTGGCGACCCTGCCCAAATCTTGCCACGATCAAAGTCTAAATAGTTAAACTTGCCAAGAACTGGGATCAGTGTGCCTGACCGGTAGAAGGACAAGTTATGAAAAATTTCGTTTGTAAGTTAAAATTGACAAAAGAAAAGCAAGCGGACAGCCGTCGGCCAACATCAGATTCCTTCGTGAAATCTGAAGATGGCCTTATGACCATTTTCGGCCTTTTCCTAATCCTGATCATCTTCACTGTAGGTGGTTTTGCCGTTGATATTATGCGTTTTGACCATGAGCGAGCCAGACTTCAGTATTCTCTCGACCGCGCCGTTCTGGCAGCTGCTGACCTAGAACAGGACCTTTGCCCCAAAGTTGTGATAAAGGACTACTTGGAGAAAGAAGGCCTGTCGCAGTATCTGGTTGGGGATCCAATCGTTACCCCGGACCTTTGCGGCTCGCAGGCTGTTACTGTCCAGGGTTACCGTCGCGTTGAAGCAAGCGCCAAAATGGACGTGAAGATGCACTTCATGCAGTGGTGGGAAGTCGACTCGATCGCAACTTCGGTGGTCAGCGTTGCGGAAGAAGCTATTGGTAACGTTGAGATTTCAATGGTTCTCGACGTGTCCGGTTCGATGAATAGCAATAACCGCCTGACCACACTCAAATTGGCAGCGCAGAATTTCGTACAAGAGATGGTCGACAAAACCGAAGACGGCAAGCTATCGATCTCGATCGTCCCCTACGCCACCCAGGTGTCTTTGCCAGATTCACTGATGGCCGAATTGCAAACCACAGGCACCAACACGCACGCAAACTGCATCAACTTCGAGAACACCGAGTTCTCGACAAGCAGTTTTGATCGAAACCTCATCCGCAAACGGACGCTGCATTTCACCCATTGGGGCAACTATGATCGACGTTCGAACAACACATTAGTCTATAGTGAGATTTGCGAGAGTGACACGAACCGTGAGATCATGGTTCACCAAAAAGACGCCGACACTCTGAAGCAAAAGATTGCAGATTTCAAAGCGGGCGGAAACACCTCGATCGATTTGGGCGTAAAGTGGGGTCTCACCCTGCTGGACGAAAGCTTTAGACCTGTCGTTGCCTCGCTCGCCGCAAAAGGCGATGTTCCCGCCGAATTCGCGGCACGGCCGGCCAACGTTGCGAGTGGTGACACCATGAAAGTCATGGTTCTTATGACGGACGGCGCCAACACCTCGCAGTATTGGGTAAATGATCCTCACCGTGCCGGTAAGTCCGGTATCTGGTGGAATGAAGACGTTGAAGCGTATGTCTCATACGCCAAGCTTGTCGAAGGCAAAATCTACACTGGAGATAACGCCAGGTATTACTGGCCCAATGTCGATATCTGGGAGTGGGATAGCGATCGCAACTTCTATTGGGCGCGTGAACAACTTCAACCGGCCGGATATGGCAGCACTTTTGTTGATGCAAACACTATGACTGTTATCGAAGACGCAGATACTGAAGGATCGACGGACGGTTATGACAGGGCATACATTCAGTACCGTTGTCTTTCTTTTTCCGGTGGGCTTTGCAGCACATTCGACTACAGCACGTCCCGGCTGGTAAAATATGCGGACATGACACCACCGGTTACGCCTTCCGAGCATCTTACATGGCCGACCCTGTGGGAAAGTACGACACGATACGCAATCTACAACGATTTCCGCGACTACTACGGTTCGACCTTCGCATATGACTGGTACTACGATGCCGTGTCCTCGAGTAGTCGCTCGACCAAAGACCCTCGCGTTACCGCCATGTGCAGTTATGCAAAAAATGAGAAAAAGATCGTAATTTTTACGATTGCCCTGGAAGCTCCGAGCGCAGGCAAAGCAATCCTAAAAAGCTGCCAAAGTGATGATGGTGCTTATTACGAGGCGACGGTAGGCAACCTTCCGGATGTCTTTGCCTCAATCGGTTCAAGCATCCGTAACCTGAGGCTGACTCAATGATGAAGCGTTTGACCAAAAAATTGCGTCTGTTTCGTCGCGACGAAGAAGGCATGGCAACCATTGAGTTCATAATGTGGTTCCCGATTTTCATGATGGCCACATACTCGGGCGTTGAGCTGGGGATCGTTGCCTACAACCACGCAAACCTGGAACGCGCGCTCGATGAGACGATCCAGGACGTTCGGATGAACCACATAGCGAAATATGACGCGAGCCCCGGCGCAGCATGGACACACACGCTGCTCAAGCAGATCATCTGCGACAAAGCTGGTGCACTTCCAGACTGCACTGGCAATCTTGCTTTGGAAATGAAGTCGATTGACCCCCGGTCTACCAATCCTGTTCTGGACGCCAACCCATTTTGCGTCGACACCCCCGAAGAAGTGCGGGGGAAGGACGATCAGGTGTTCACGCCCGGGAGCTCTAACGAATTGATGATCATCCGAGCCTGCATTGAAATTTATCCGCTTTTCAACGGCACTACGCTCGGGAAACTGGCCGCCAGGGATCCCGATGGCCAGTACGAATTGCATGCAACAACGGTGTTTGTCCATGAACCGGCTTAAGCGCATACCTTTCAAATCTGTTTCAGGTTTTTTCGGTCGATTTTTCCGAAAACAAGACGGGGTAGTGAGCATCGAAGCCATTATGGTGTTTCCGTTGCTCTTCTGGTCCATGTGGACCTCATATACATATTTTGACGGCTATCGTCAGAGTGCACGAAACCTGAAGGCGGCGTATGCCATCGCAGATATTCTGTCCCGCGAAAAAAGCACAGTAACTGCCCAATATGTTACGACCATGTACGACCTGCAAAAATTCATGATTGCGGATCGATCGGCTGTTTCTATGCGAATTTCTTTCATTCGGTACGACAAGCCGGATGACCGCCATTATGTTTTGTGGTCATGTGTCCGTGGCGATAGCTTCGAAAAGTGGAATAACGGAACGATTGACCAAATCTGGGATCGCATTCCAGTGATGGCGGACAATGCGTCAATGATCGTGGTAGAAACAAAGGATCACTACAAGCGACCTTTCAAAATTGGCTTTGGTGACAATGATTTTGCAATCGACAAGTTCATCTTCACCCAACCTCGCGGCTATCACAACATCAACGTATCGGGTGATTGCTAGTTCCCCGACCGCTCGACCAGCATTGCTGTCAACATCTCTGACATAAACTTGGCTTCCGAGGCGGCTGTCACGCCGCCGACGCCAACGCGGTGGCCCATTCGCCACCACAAGCCCGGAGCCCAGCCATTTGGGCCTTTTGTGCGGGTGCGAACCAGAAACCCATTTGACGGTTTGAAAGCGAAAACACCGCGATCCACGGATTCAATATCCGCAACCTCGGCGATTATGCGTCCAGTCGTGGTGCGTAGTTCCGAACGTGTAAGCTCAATACGATCAAGCGTCGATTGCCACATACGATGCGCCAACCACAGCGTTGCAACACCAACGCCCAACAGGAAAACTTGCCAAACCAGTTCGGGCGGTGAAGCAAGTGCGACATAAATCACCAAGGCACCAACAGTGGTCAACATCCCGACACCGGCCCATCGTCTGGGGGATGACGCCTGGATCGTCGCCAGCACTTCGTCCTGCATTGATATCTCCTGTTTATCTGGGCTTCACCTAACTGCTTTTTGTCATGAACAACAGGCCCGATACCCTCTGACAATTTTGCACAGGCAAGGTGTGTCTCCGCAAATTGACTGCGATGGCGTAAAGAATAAATGCTGGTCAAACACATAGGAGGTCGACATGTCCCTAAGACCCACATTGGAAACCCGGCAGGCCGTACCCACGATGGAAGGGGCTGGGGTAAAACTACATCGCGCATTCGGGTTTCAGGATCCGTCGGAACTTGATCCATTTCTTCTGTTTGATGACTTCCGCAATGAGCGGCCACAAGACTACCAAGCCGGTTTTCCCTGGCATCCACACCGGGGGATCGAGACGATCACCTATGTGTTGTCCGGCACAGTCGAACATTCAGATTCGCTGGGCAACAGCGGCACGCTGGGTGCAGGAGATGTGCAATGGATGACAGCCGGATCAGGCATCCTGCATCAGGAAATGCCACATGGAAATACATCCGGCCAGATGCATGGGTTTCAGTTGTGGGGCAACCTGCCCTCGGATCAGAAAATGACGGCGCCACGGTATCAGGATGTGCAAGGTAGCGACATCCCGGAGATCACCGATGACGATGGAACAACCGTGCGGGTGATTGTGGGCGAGTTTTGGGGAAAAATCGGGCCGGTTGATGGTATCGCTGCTGACCCTCAGTATCTGGACATTCACATCCCGGCGGGCGTCAAAAAGACGTTTCGCATCGACACCTACCGCCGCGCCTTTGCTTACATATTCCAGGGTCAGGCGGCATTCGCAGACGCCTCGCAACCCTCTGGGATACTGTTGGAAAAAGAGGTTGCCGGGCAAGAGGTCAACATCCGCGACATGTCAGGGGACAGAACGCTGGTTCGCTTTGGCACCGGGGATGAGATCGCCGTTCAGGCTGGACCAGAGGGTGCGCGATTTCTCTTGATCTCCGGCGCTCCGATTGATGAGCCGGTTGCCTGGCATGGCCCAATCGTCATGAACACGCAGGCAGAACTGGAACGGGCGTTTCGGGAACTTCGGAATGGATCTTTCATTCGGCCTGCGCATTGACGAAACGGCGGCCTGATCCGGGATGGGTCAAGCCGTTACCGACCGGCGCACCATATCCCAATAAACCTGCTCCACCTCGTCCAGCGACAATCGTCCACCGGACCGGTACCAGGTCATTACACCGTTCAGCATGGCAATCACCGCCAAGGTCGCGATCTTGGTATCTGAAATCGCAAACAATCCGGATTGCTGCCCTTGGTGGAGAATGCCCTCAAGCGCGTTTTCGTATTTTCGGCGTAAATCCTCGATCTCGACAAAATTGTCCGGCGTCAGATTGCGAAGCTCCATATAGGCGATGAAAACCTCGTCCGGGCGTTCCAGATGAAAACGTATGTGAAACCCGACAAAGCGACGCAGCGTATCCTGTGCATCACCGCCCTGATCCATGGCTTCATAGGCCTCCAACAGTTCCTGCATGTGGTCGCGCATCAGCCGGTACAACAGGCTTTGTTTGTCGGGAGTATAATTGTAAAGTGCACCGGCCTGCACACCGACGTCCTTCGCAATCTGGCGCATTGAGACCGCAGCATAGCCATGGCGCGCAAAAAGCCTGATAGCGGCTTCGCGAATTCGCGGGCCTGTTATGTCGGAATGTGAACCTTGTGTACGCGCCATTCCGTGACCGTATCTGAACAAATGTTCAAATAGAACCCTGCTTGAACCAGCCTGGCAAAACGTGCATCACAGGCGAACGATGGACTTTGAAAGGTTTCACCATGAAGCCCCTGCCCCTGCTGACCCTGTTGCTGATCTGCGCCGGATGCGCTGACATACCCGAGCTTGATGGCAGCGAACCAAAATCTGTGAAATCTGCTGATTATCCTCACCTAATCCCTTTGCATGACATTCTTGGTGCCCCCGCTGATCCAGTCAGCGAAGCCGCCGAAGTCGAACAGGACCTGACAGCCCGCAGCGAAGCCTTGGCGAAAAAGGCGCAAGCGCTGCAGAACGCGCAAATCAACTAACGATAAGGGTTTCGACGCCCAACCGACCGGTGACGGATTGAACCCTCGTCCCGAACCAGCTAAGGCAACGCTGAACGGACAACGCGTCCGAATTCAGACAATGTCGAGCGGAAAGGAACCCACGGAATGGCACAGGCACTGCGGCTGGGAATTGCGGGCTTGGGAACTGTCGGCGTGGGTGTCGTCAGGATCGTTCGACGCCAAGCGGAGCTGCTGCAGGCGCGCACCGGTCGCCCAATTGAGATCGTGGCCATTTCCGCGCGCGACCCGAAAAAAGATCGCGGTGTCAGCCTGTCCGAATATGCGTGGGAAACCGACCCAGTTGCTTTGGCAAAACGCGATGATATCGACGTATTTGTTGAATTGATGGGGGGTGAAAACGGCCCCGCCAAAACATCGGTCGAAGCGGCGCTGTCCAGTGGCAAGGATGTGGTCACCGCAAACAAGGCTTTGCTAGCGATCCACGGCCAGGATCTGGCGGAAAAGGCCGAAGCTTCAGGCCGCGTTATCCGGTTCGAAGCCGCAGTGGCCGGTGGTATTCCCGTGATCAAGGCGCTGACCGAAGGGTTGGCCGGAAACGACATCACCCGCGTCATGGGCGTTATGAACGGCACGTGCAACTACATCCTGACACGGATGCAATCGCAAGAGCTGGGGTATAACTCCCTGTTTGAAGAATGCGCGCAGCTAGGGTATCTGGAAGCGGATCCAAACCTTGATGTGGGCGGCATCGATGCTGCTCATAAGCTGGCGCTTTTGTCGTCCATCGCCTTTGGCACAAAACCCAATTTCGACGGGATCGAGATCGAAGGCATTCAGCAGATCAGCCTGGACGATATCCACCAAGCGTCTGATATGGGTTATCGGATCAAGCTGTTGGGTGTTGCGCAGCGCACAGCGCGTGGCCTGGAACAACGGATGCAACCGTGCCTGGTGCCCAGTGACTCACCTTTGGGTCAGCTTGAGGGTGGCACGAACATGGTTGTGATCGAAGGCGACGCGGTCGAACAGGTGGTTCTGCGCGGCCCGGGCGCTGGCGAAGGCCCAACTGCAAGCGCCGTTATGGGCGACGTGTGTGATCTGGCGCGTGGTTTGCAAATTCCAATATTCGGACGCCCTGCAACGTCATTGGAAGAGGCCACCCCGGCCCGCACAGGCCTACCGGCCCCTTACTACCTGCGCCTCGCGTTGTTGGACAAGCCCGGGGCGTTGGCCAAGGTTGCCGCGATTCTGGGCGATGCCGGAGTGTCGATTGATCGAATGCGCCAATACGCACATTCCGAAAACACCGCCCCGGTGTTGATTGTGACTCACAAGACCACCCGAACCACGCTGGACCACGCGCTTGAAGGCCTGCGCGCCACCGATGTGGTGTCGGGCGAGCCTGTTGCACTTCGGATCGAACAGGTCTGACCCCTTGCAGCCTGCGCCATGAGCAGGCTATTCCAGACATGACGTCTTTGCTGACCAAAGGATTACATCGTATGACCGCTGCCAAAATTGATTTCAACGACCGCCTGCTGTCTCTGGGCCTAGCCCGGGTCGCAGAACAGGCAGCGCTTGCCTCAGCCTCGCTGGTCGGGCGCGGCGACGAAAAAGCTGCCGATCAGGCCGCAGTGAACGCGATGCGTGAACAATTGAACCTGTTGGATATTGCGGGCGTCGTTGTCATCGGTGAAGGCGAACGGGACGAAGCGCCGATGCTGTTTATTGGTGAAGAAGTTGGAACGGGCAATGGCCCCGGCGTGGACATCGCGCTGGACCCGCTTGAAGGCACGACGCTGACAGCCAAGGACATGCCCAACGCGTTGACCGTGATTGCCATGGGTCCCCGCGGTTCAATGTTGCACGCTCCGGACGTTTATATGGACAAACTGGCAGTTGGTCCGGGCTATCCGGACGGCGTCGTCAATCTCGACATGAGCCCGCGTGAGCGGGTCGAGGCGCTGGCCAAAGTCAAAAACTGCACCCCTGCGGACATCACTGTCTGCATTCTGGAACGCCCGCGCCACGAAGCGATGATCGCCGAAGTGCGCGAAACGGGCGCGGCAATCCGACTGATCACAGACGGCGACGTCGCCGGAGTGATGCATTGCGCCGAAAGCGAAGAAACCGGGATCGACATGTACATGGGTCAGGGTGGCGCACCCGAAGGTGTCCTGGCCGCAGCCGCGCTGAAATGCATGGGCGGGCAGATCTTTGGTCGTCTGCTGTTCCGCAACGATGACGAACGTGGCCGTGCCGCCAAGGCTGGCATCACAGATCTGGACCGCATTTATACGCGGGATGAGATGGTAACCGCTGACGTGATCTTTGCCGCCACAGGCGTCACGGGTGGGTCGCTTCTGCCGCGCATCAAACGAGAGCCGGGCTGGGTCGAAACCACCACGCTGCTCATGCGTTCGAAAACCGGATCAGTGCGCCGCATGTCGTATCGCACGCCTACCTGGCCTCATGCCGAAGCGTAGAACTATGTGCCTTTGCCTTAGGCAAGCGTATCTGTGTTGAATTGACAGGCCGGGTCCGTAAGGGTCCGGCCTTGCTGTCAAAGGGGAACGGATTGAGCTTTTTGGGGGTCGAACAATCGCTAACTGGCCGGCGTTGGATTGGACCCACGCCCGAAGTTGAACGCGCGGCGGAAATGCTGGCGCAACAGACTGATCTGCACCGGGCGGTCTGCCAGGTGCTTGCCCGGCGCGGAGTGCCTCCTATGGAGGCGCAGAGCTTTCTGGACCCCAAGCTCAAAGAACTCTTGCCCGATCCGCGCACCCTGAAAGACATGGAAATCGCGGCTACCCGGTTTCTGCAGGCCGCTCACCAAAAGCAGCGTATCGCTGTGTTTGCTGATTACGACGTGGATGGCGGCAGTTCTGCAGCGTTACTGTTGGTCTGGTTGCGCCAGATGGGTGTGCAGGCGACCTTTTATGTGCCTGACCGGATCGACGAAGGTTATGGCCCGAATGTACCAGCCATGCAAACGCTGGCGAAGTCGCATGACCTGATCATTTGTGTGGATTGCGGCACACTCAGTCATGAGCCCATCGCGGCTGCCAAGGGTGCCGATGTCATCGTTCTGGACCACCATCTTGGCGGCGAAACCCTGCCCGAGTGTGTGGCGGTCGTGAACCCGAACCGGCAAGACGAAAGCGGCGATCTGGGGTATCTGTGCGCAGCAGGCGTGGTCTTTCTGATGTTGGTCGAAGCTGGCCGTCAGATGCGGGGCACGGGGACCAAAGGTCCTGATTTGATGTCTTTGCTGGATCTCGTTGCCCTAGCAACGGTTGCGGATGTGGCGCCTTTGATCAGCGCCAATCGAGCGCTGGTACGACAGGGCCTGAAGGTTATGGCCGCGCGCAAAAGACCGGGTCTGGTGGCCCTGTCGGATGTGGCAAGGATGGATTCTGCTCCAAACAGTTATCATCTGGGATTTCTTCTGGGGCCGAGAGTCAACGCAGGTGGCCGGATTGGTCAGGCTGATCTTGGCGCGCGATTGCTAAGCACCGAGTCGATGACCGAGGCCGAAGCCCTGTCCGAGCGTCTGGACGCGTTGAACTCCGAACGGCGGGAGATCGAAAACGCGGTCCGAGCCGCCGCGCTGGACCAAGCCGAGGATCGGGGCTTGGACGCACCACTGGTCTGGGCCGCCGGTGAGGGTTGGCACCCCGGAGTCGTCGGGATTGTCGCCTCGCGTTTGAAAGAAACGGCAAATCGTCCCGCCATCGTCATCGGACTTGATGGGGATGAGGGCAAAGGCTCGGGACGGTCTGTATCGGGCGTCGATTTGGGTGCGTCGATCCAAAGGTTGGCCGCGGAAGGTTTGCTGGTGAAAGGCGGTGGCCACAAAATGGCGGCTGGTCTGACGGTAAAGCGCGATCAGTTGGAACCGGCCATGGAACGATTGAGCGAGCTGTTGGCCAAACAAGGGGCCGGACAAGGCGGACCAGCGGATTTGAAGCTGGACGGTACGCTGATGCCCAGCGCGGCGACGGTTGATCTGATCGAACAGATTGAAAAGGCAGGTCCTTTTGGCGCCAGCGCCCCTGCCCCACGTTACGTTTTGCCTGATCTTCAGGTGCGCTTTGCCAAACGCGTGGGCGAGTCCCATTTGAAACTGTCCCTGTCGGACGGCATGAGCAGTGGGCTTGATGCGATAGCCTTTGGTGCGTTTGATGGACCGATCGGAGAACGGCTGTCAAATCACGGCGGTGCACGGTTCCATTTTGCCGGTCGGCTCGAGATCAATTCATGGGGCGGTCGACAAAATGTGCAACTGCGCCTCGAGGACGTGGCGGAGGCCAATTGAGCCCGGTTTCTGGCCCTGCGCCGCACGCCAAAAAACTTTCACATCCCTGCACTTTTCGGCTTGCGGGGGTCCGAGTGAAACCGTAAAAGGCCCTCCACAAGCCAGCGTGGCCCGTTCGTCTATCGGTTAGGACGCCAGGTTTTCAACCTGGAAAGAGGGGTTCGATTCCCCTACGGGCTACCAACTTGTGTTTTTATATATTTTCCAGCGGGTTAGTGATAGCTAGCCAACCGTCTTGCTGGTTAGCCAACGTGGCCCGTTCGTCTATCGGTTAGGACGCCAGGTTTTCAACCTGGAAAGAGGGGTTCGATTCCCCTACGGGCTACCATCAAACCTCAAAAAAACTATAAAGTGCTTTTAGGCCAGACACTTCCCAAGCGTCTGATGCGTCCGGACACCATGGTTTGAACAACGTCTATTCTGGTGCTGCGACCTGCACGTCTATACCCCACTCTGCAAATGAACTTGCCAGGGGTTCTTCAGGTGACTTGTCCGTCACCACTGTCCGCACCATGCGCGGATCTGGGCCGACATAAGGGGCAGTTTCGCCGAACTTATAGTGTGATGCTGCCATAACGACATTATCGGCATTGCCAATAGCCACGGAGGCGAGGTCAACCTCGGCCAGGCTTTGATACAGAAATCCTTTTCGCGCTGAAATCGCATCGGTGCTCAGGACAGCAAGGTCGAACGCATAGCGCTGCAATTGTCTATGGGTCACATGACCAAATGTTCCTCGCTCGTCGCTTTGCATTTCTCCGCCAAGCAGATGCACCCTGATGCCGCGTGTCCCCACCAGCGTCTGAGCAACAGCGACTGAGTTGGTCACGATCGTAAGATCTCAGACCTGACGCAGTTCTTCCGCGACAAACGCTGTAGTGGACCCAACATCCATAAATACAGTCATTTGATCCTGCACAAGTTTGGCGACATGAGCGGCAATCCGACGTTTTTCATCGGCATGTTGAGAAATGCGGTGAAAGAAACTCGGGTCACCCTGCGCACCGGCCAGATAGGCCCCGCCGTGAACACGCTCAACCGTGCCCGCCTTTGAAAGGGCCTTGATCGTGCGGCGCACCGTTTCCTCGGATACATCCAGCGTCTTTGCGAGATCCGAATTCCGCGCAGTTCCGCCCAGACGGCGCAACACATCGAGCAGTTCCAGTTCACGATGGGTATTAGGTGCGTGTTTTTTCACAAAGCGCTCCGCAGCTTTCAGAACCTCCGCGAAAATACACCAAATCAGACTGCCATCAAGCCGGGCATTCGCAACGAATGTTCGCGCTTTGCAGCGTATTTTGGTTCGGCACGCCCTTTAACCCAACAGTCTAAAATTCACCCGGCACAAAAGTTGATTCTGCTGTCAGGGCAAATTGTGTTCTATCGCGTTGGCTGAGGCGTTGTGGATACTCTCCGTCACCCCGTCAGCGATGCAAATGCTGGCCGGACATCTGCCCTTTCTGATTACCCAGCATGGAATTGCGTGACCTCGCAAAAAAGCCGGACGAGGACTTTTTCCCGCTCCAGAAGCACCGTTACGTCGAACCTCTCCACGCACGTTATCGCTGTTGGACCACTTCCGACAACGAAGCTCTTTGATCGGCGAAAAGTGGTCAATCGAAACGCCATTCTCCCCTGTTGCGCGCATCAAGTACTCCGAAAAAATTACTTCTTTTTTAATAACTTAGAACCGATCGTTGAATGGAAAATAAGGTCAAATTTAGCCGCCAAACGCCTGCGGAATTTCATTTACTAAATTTTTAGTTTGACAGGCAGGCTGAAAATCGCTGATGCTGTCCGGCATCCGGTCTGCGCCGGGTAACCACAATTTTTGGGAGGAAACAGATGCGGAGACATCTACTTTCCGCAGTGGCGGCGGCTGCCGTCATTGCGGGGCATGGTCCTGTTTGGGCCGACGAAGCCGCAGCGCAACGCTGGATCGACGACGAGTTCCAGCCATCGACCCTGTCGAAAGACGAACAGATGGGTGAAATGCAGTGGTTCATAGAAGCTGCACAGCCTTACTCTGGCATGGAAATCAACGTTCTGTCCGAAGGCATTCCAACGCATTCTTACGAATCCGAGGTTCTGACCAAGGCGTTCGAGGAAATCACGGGTATCAAAGTCAATCACCAGATCCTCGGTGAAGGTGAAGTGGTTCAGGCTGTGCAGACTCAGCTTCAGACAGGTCGCAACCTGTATGACGGCTATGTCAATGACAGCGACCTTATCGGTACCCACTCGCGCCTGCAGCTGGCCTATCCGCTGACGGACATGATGGGTGGTGATTGGGCGGCGTCAACTTCGCCGACGCTGGATCTGGATGACTTCATGGGCATTCAGTTCACCACTGGCCCGGACGGTAAGCTGTATCAGCTTCCTGATCAGCAGTTCGCCAACCTCTACTGGTTCCGCAAGGACTGGTTCGATGATGAAGCCAACAAGGCCGCGTTCAAAGAGAAGTACGGCTATGATCTGGGTGTTCCGGTCAACTGGTCTGCTTACGAAGACATCGCCGATTTCTTCACCAACGACGTGAAAGAAGTCGACGGCACCACGATCTATGGTCACATGGATTACGGCAAGCGCGCGCCTGACCTGGGCTGGCGTATGACGGACGCCTGGCTGTCGATGGCTGGCGCCGGCGATGTGGGCGAGCCCAATGGTATCCCGGTCGACGAATGGGGCATCCGCATGGAAGCGGGCACCTGTAACCCGGTCGGTGCTTCGGTGTCGCGCGGTGGTGCCGCCAATGGTCCAGCTGCGGTCTATGCGATCCGCAAGTGGGACGAATGGCTGCGAAACTACGCCCCTCCGGGCGCGGCGTCTTATGACTTCTACCAGTCGCTGCCGGCACTCAGCCAAGGCAACGTGGCCCAGCAGATCTTCTGGTACACTGCCTTTACCGCCGACATGGTGAAGCCGAAGTCTGAAGGCAACAACACCGTAGATGACGAAGGCACGCCGCTGTGGCGGATGGCACCCAGCCCGCACGGCCCCTATTGGGAAGACGGTCAGAAGGTTGGGTATCAGGACGTGGGGTCCTGGACCTTCCTGAAATCGACCCCTGCGGATCGCGCTCAGGCGGCGTGGCTCTACGCTCAGTTCGTGACGTCCAAGACTGTCGATGTGAAGAAGTCCCATGTGGGTCTGACCTTCATCCGCGACAGCTCGGTCAATCACGAGTCGTTCACCGAACGCGCACCCAAGCTGGGTGGACTGGTCGAGTTTTACCGCTCACCTGACCGCGTGGCATGGTCACCGACCGGCATCAACGTGCCGGACTATCCCAAGCTGGCCCAGATCTGGTGGCAGCAAATTGGAGACGTGAACTCGGGCGCCTTCACCCCGCAAGAGGCGATGGACCGTTTGGCTGAAGAGATGGACATCACCATGGCCCGCATGCAGGCCGCGGATGAAAGCGCCGGTGTCTACGGTGGCTGTGGCCCCCGCCTGAACGAGCCACAGGATGCGTCCTTCTGGCTGGAAAAGGCGGGCTCGCCCAAGGCCAAGCTGGAGAACGAAAAGCCGCAAGGCCAGACCGTCAACTATGACGAGCTGGTTCAGCGCTGGCAGTCCCAGTAAGCCTTTGAGAACCGGGGATGCCGCGACAGGCATCCCCACCCAAGACGAAAACAGCGCATAGCGCTGCGGGATCGGAACCCACGGACATGATCGAACTTCAAGACGCGACCAAACGGGTCGGCAACGTCATCCATATCAAACCTACATCTCTGACCCTGCAGACAGGCCACTTCAATGTGCTGCTTGGGGCCACCGGGTCAGGCAAGACCTCTCTGATCAAGATGATGGCCGGGCTTGACCCGATTGCCTCGGGCAAGGTCCTGATGGACGGGCAGGATGTGACCCGGCTGAACACGCAAAAGCGTAAAATCAGCCTCGTGCACCAGTTCTTTGTGAACTACCCACATATGAGTGTTTTCGACAACATCGCCTCGCCATTGCGCGTGGCTGGCATGGCGCAAAGCGAAGTAGAGGGGCGCGTCGAAGAGGCGGCCGACCTGCTGCAACTGCGCCCGATGCTGCAACGTCGCCCGCATGAGTTATCCGGCGGACAACAACAACGCACCGCTTTGGCACGTGCGATTGCCAAGGAAAGCCGCGCAGTGTTCCTGGACGAACCGCTGGCCAACTTGGATTACAAGCTGCGCGAAGAACTGCGCGAGCAACTGCCCGATCTATTCGCAGGACGCGGCGCCGTCGTGGTCTACGCAACGTCAGAACCCGAAGAAGCGCTTCTGCTCGGTGGTCAAACCGCACTGATGGAAGATGGTCGTGTGACCCAGTTCGGCCCAACCGCCGACATCTACCGCAACCCCGAAAATATCGCTGCCGCGCGGGTATTTTCCGACCCGCCCATCAATCTGGCGCGCATCACCGTCTCAGGCACCGATGCCCAACTGGAGGGCGGTGGCAACTGGACCGTCGGTGACATGGCGGACGGGGAATACACCGTTGCCGTGCGCCCTCACCGGGTAACGCCGTTCCGCACATCGGATGCGGATATCGAGCTGACAGGCCGCGTGATAGTCACTGAACTCTCGGGCTCGGATTCCAGCGCCCATTTCCAACATGGCGAAGACGCGTGGGTATCACTTGCTGTCGGCGTGCACCCTTATGAAGTGGGCGAAGATCACAGTTTCTATATGAACCCGGCCCATTGCCGATATTTCAGCCAAGACGGCAAAAGGGTGGCCTGACATGGCACAGATCAAGCTTTCAAACCTCCGCCACAGCTATATGCCGTCGCCGAAAGGCCCAGACGACTATGCCTTGAAGGAAATCGATGTCACTTGGCGTGATGGTGGCGCTTATGCACTGCTGGGGCCGTCGGGCTGTGGGAAGTCCACTTTGCTGAACATCATCTCGGGCCTGCTGACCCCGTCCGAGGGGCAGATTCTGTTCGATGATCGCGACGTAACCGCCCTGCCCCCGGATCAGCGCAACATTGCACAGGTGTTCCAGTTTCCAGTGATCTACGACACGATGACCGTGGGTGAGAATCTGGCATTTCCTCTCAAAAACCGGGGCGTCGATGTCGCCACGATCAAGCGTCGCGTCGATGAGATCGCCGAGATGCTGGATGTCACGGATATGCTGCGTACCAAGGCCTCCGGTCTCAGCCCTGACAACAAGCAAAAAATCTCGATGGGCCGCGGTTTGGTCCGCGACGACGTGAACGCGGTGATGTTTGACGAGCCGCTGACCGTGATCGACCCGCATCTGAAATGGAAGCTGCGATCCAAGCTGAAAGAGCTGCACCAGCGCGTCAAAGCCACGATGATTTACGTGACCCACGACCAGACCGAGGCGCTGACCTTCGCGGATGAGGTTGTGGTGATGCAGGACGGCGAAGTGGTTCAGATCGGCACGCCGGTCGAGCTGTTCGAACGCCCTCAGCACACATTCGTCGGTCATTTCATCGGCTCGCCTGGTATGAACGTCCTGCCCTGCGAGGCCAAAGGCGACCGCGCGGTGTTCGAAGGGCACGAAGTTGCGCTGGAAGGCCCGGCGCATGGCGACGGAGGCCGGACTGATCTGGGCATTCGGCCAGAATATGTGGGCTTTGGTGATACCGGAATTCCAGCGCATGTGACCAAAGTCTCGGACATTGGCCGCCACTATGTGGTCAGCGCCATGGTCGGAAATACGGCCCTGAAGGCCGTGACCGAACGCAGCGTGCCCGAACCGGGATCACAGGTCTTCCTGCAATTCAAACCTGAACAATCGCGCGTCTACCGTGACGGCTGGATCGCGACCAAGGAGCGGGCCCAATGAGAACGGAAAATCAAAGAGCCTGGTTCTTTGTCCTGCCAGTTCTGGCGCTGGTGGCGTTCAATGCGCTGGTTCCGATGATGACGGTGGTCAATTATTCGGTGCAAGAAACCTTTGGCAACAACCAGTTCTTCTGGGAAGGACTGGGCTGGTTCGAACAAATCCTGCGCTCTGACCGGTTTCAGGCCGCTTTGGGACGGCAATTCCTGTTTACCTTCATGATCCTGATCATCGAGGTGCCCTTGGGTATCATCGTCGCCCTGTCCATGCCGCGCAAAGGTTTTTGGGTGCCGGTTTGTCTGGTGCTGATGGCGCTGCCGATGCTGATCCCTTGGAATGTTGTGGGCTCGATGTGGAACATCTTCACCCTGCCCAAGATCGGCCTGCTGGGATACTTCCTGAATGACGTTCTGGGCATCAACTATGACATGACCCAACAGCCGCTGTCGGCCTGGATTACAGTCATTGTGATGGATGTTTGGCACTGGACGTCGCTGGTGGTACTGCTGTGTTATGCGGGCCTCGTGTCGATCCCGGATGCCTATTATCAGGCGGCCAAGATCGACGGCGCCAGCCCATGGTCGGTGTTCCGTTACATCCAGTTGCCCAAGATGAAGACGGTTCTGACGATCGCAATCCTGCTGCGGTTCATGGACAGCTTCAATATCTATACCGAGCCGTTTGTTCTGACCGGAGGTGGCCCCGGCAACTCGACCACCTTGCTGTCGATCGACCTTGTGAAGATCGCGCTGGGACAGTTCGACCTAGGCCCTGCGGCGGCGATGAGCCTGATCTATTTCGCCATCACGCTGCTTGTGTCGTGGCTCTTCTACACTCTGATGACAAAGGATGACGCAGAATGAAAAAGCGTTCCCTCATCCCGATCCTGTACATCGCGTTCCTAATGCTGCCAATCTATTGGCTGGTGGCGATGTCCTTCAAGACTACGAACGAGATCCTGTCGGGCTTTTCCCTGTTTCCCCAAACCTTTACGCTGGAGAATTACACCACGATTTTCACCGATCCGACATGGTACTGGGGCTACATCAACTCGATCACCTATGTGACTTTGAACACGATACTTTCCGTGTGCGTCGCGCTACCTGCCGCCTATGCGTTCTCGCGATACAGGTTTCTGGGGGACAAGCAGCTTTTCTTTTGGCTGCTGACCAACCGAATGGCCCCTGCGGCGGTTTTCGCCCTGCCGTTCTTCCAGCTGTACTCGTCCATCGGTTTGTTCGACACCTATCTGGCCGTGGCACTGGCACATACGCTGTTCAACGTGCCGCTGGCTGTGTGGATTCTCGAAGGCTTCATGCGCGGCATCCCGAAGGAACTGGATGAGACGGCTTACGTAGACGGCTATTCCTTCCCGCGGTTCTTCGTGACGATCTTCTTACCGAACATCAAAGCGGGCGTGGGCGTCGCGGCCTTTTTCTGCTTCATGTTCTCATGGGTGGAAATGTTGCTTGCGAAAACCCTGACTGCGGTTGAGGCCAAGCCTATCGCCGCCGTGATGACCCGCACCGCGTCAAGCGCAGGGTATGAGTTGGGCTTGCTGGCCGCCGCCGGCACCCTGACCATCATCCCCGGTGCCATCGTCATCTGGTTTGTTCGTAATTACATCGCGCGTGGTTTCGCGATGGGACGCGTGTGAGGTTCGATATGCGCAAACTTCTATTCACCCTCCCGCTTCTCCTCCCTACCTCTGCTTTGGCGCAGGCCGCAGCCGGATGGGGCAGTGTCGGCCAGCAAGAAGAAAAAGCGTTCTCCTGGACGGCCCCGCTGTGGCCCGATTTCTGGATGGCTTGGACACCCGCAACACTCGCCGTGTTTGTTGGTATCTTTTCGGCTATCGCCTTGATTGGCATTCTGGAAGTCACCCGATTTCGGGACGGGATTGAACGACGCGGTGTCCTTGGCCTGACCACAACCTTAGGAGACCGGTTGTTCATTACGCTGCTTGGATCGGTCTACATCTTCCTGGCATGGCTTGGCTTTGTGGGGCAGCCGGTCTGGGTACCGCTTTTCCTGTCTATTGGTTGGGGCGTTTTTGTTTTCTCGAAAGTTTAGGCTTTGCGTAACCGCGAAAGGATGCTTGTTTAGCGGGCATACTAAATAAAATGGCGACACCGAAACCGATGCGTAAGAAAAAGACGACAAATCTGCTGACCGAGGTTGAACTTGAGTTCATGAACGAACTCTGGGCCCTCGGACAAGGCTCGGTTCGTGACGTTCTTGACCGCCTGCCGCCAGAGCGCAATCTGGCCTATACATCAGGTGCGACGATCCTGCGCATTCTCGACGAAAAAGGTTTTGTCGAAAGTCGTAAGGACGGCAAAACACTGATCTACAGGCCCCTTCTGGAAAAAGACAGGTATCAGGCACGATCGCTTCAAAACCTGTCCCGTACATTGTTCGATGACACGCCCGCCACACTGGTGGCGCGATTGGTAGACGACGCGGGGCTGAGTGAAGATGATCTTGAGGAAATTCGAGCACTGGTAGAGAGGAGACTGCAAAATGACAGCGGTTAAACCGGTTCTCGATGCGTATCTCGAATTGAATATCGTGCTGGGGTTTTCAGCCGTAATCTGGCTGGCGGCGCGCGCCGCGCTGGCCCGCACATCGCTGCGATACGGGTTTGTGGCGCAACTTCGCACGCTCAAAGCCCTGTGTATCTGTGTGCTGCTCAGTCCGCTATTGGCCCTTGGTGTCTCTGCGCTTGCTGCGTCTGCATGGCCCGGCCAAGCTGTTGGTTTGGGTGATATTGCGGTGGCAGCTTATTTGCGGGGCGAGATTTCGATGCCTGCAACTCAGTTCGAGGCGCTGTTGAACACCCGCGAACGATGGGTCGATCTTGTCCTGTCTGGACAAAATACAGCGCTGACGATCACCCTGGCACTGCTGGCTGCAATCGCCAGCTTGTTTACTGTTCGCGCCATCCGCGACGCGCTGGCGATCCGAAATGCGGTTGCCAACAGTTTTCTTTGGCGTCGGTCCACCAAGGTGGACATTCGCCTGTCAGATCGCATCACCATCCCCTTCGCTGTGCGCGGATTGCGCCGTCGCCATGTGGTGTTGCCCAGTCATCTTCTGGACACCCCGCGCGAGCTGCGGTTCGCCTTGGCGCATGAGTTTCAGCATATCCGCGCTGGCGACGTGGAGTGGGAGCTGGGTTTTGAAATCCTGCGCCCCCTACTGTTCTGGAACCCGGCCTACCTGATGCTCAAGTATCAATTCGGTCGATTGCGCGAATTGGCCTGTGACCAGTCAGTGGTTGCCCGCAAACGGATTGATGCTCGCGAATACACGACGTGCCTGCTGGACTATTGCGCCCGCACTGTCACGATGGGTCGCCCACGTGTGTTGAACGTGGCCTTGGTCACCGGAGGCAAAGCCAAGCGGGTGCTACGGCAGCGGGTCATTGCGCTGACGGACGCCCCGTCAGTTTCGGCACCTTTACCGGCTGTGTTTTTGGGCCTGACGCTGAGTTTTGCCACCCTTCTTGCGCTGGGTGCCGCATCGCTGCAACAGACGCAAGACTGGAGCCATGATCGTTTGATGTTGTCCACGGTTGTAAACCTGGAACGGTTGGAAGCCCGTAATCAAGGCAATTGACACCTGGTCACCAGCCTCGACGGCCGAACAGGGACAGAATGCGCTTTTGGTCCGCAAACGGGTCGATGTCCTGCGGCCGTGTCAGGCGTGACACCACGCGCGCGACAAATACCCAACTGATGGCAGCGAATATGACACCTCCGAAGGCTTGCCCCAGTAGGACACCTGACGCCCCTGCCAGGTACGACCCAATGGTCGCGAACACCCAGGTTCCGATCGTGTGGCGACCCCAGTTTATCCATGTCGAATAAACGGGATGCCCCAGATTGTTAAAGCTGGCATTCGCCACAAATATGACCCCGTTGAAAAAGGCCGCAAGCGCCAGCGGACCGCAGAACAGATAGATCAATATCCGGGTTTCACCTTGCGCGGCGAACAGATCCGCGATTGGGCCACGCAACAGGAACAGGATTGCGGCCATGCCAAGCACATAGATGGCCGTAAATTTGATCCCGGCAAAAAAGGCCTCGCGGACCCGGTCAAATTTCTCGGCGCCGAAGTTCTGACCGATCATTGGTCCGATTGCGCCCGACAGGGCAAAAATGACCGAAAACGCCACTGGCAGTAGACGCCCGATGACAGCCATTCCAGCCACAGCATCCGTGCCATACTGAGCAATCTCACGCACCACGATGGCGTTTCCAATGGGGGTGGCCACATTTGTCAGAACAGCCGGTATCGCAATAGCCCGGACTGGTCGCAGGTCAGTTGCGACCTGTTTCAGAGACGGACGAGCGAATCCGTGGTGGACCCGTAATGCAGGCCATAATGCTGCCGCCAACATGCAAATCCGAGCAAGAACCGACGCGATGGCGGCACCATCCAATCCCAATCCAACAGCAAAGATCAAGATGGGGTCCAGCACCGCGTTCACTACACCACCATAGATGGTCGCCATCATTGATCGGCGCGCATCTCCATGGGCGCGCAACACAGCCATGGACACCATCGCAAGCGACATCACCCACATGGTCGGCAGGATAATCGACACATACCGCGTGCCCAGTCTAAGCACCTCGCCTTCGGCACCCAGAAGAGACAGCAAGAAACTGATGTTCATCAAGACCAGAGCCGACGTAATCACCCCGACAATCAGCCCCAAAACGGCGACGCTCGACGCGTAGTGACCCGCCTGCCCCGACCTGCCAGCCCCAAGTTCGCGCGCGACAAGCGCCCCGGCGGAAATAGACAGGCCAATGTTGATAGCGTTCGTAAAGAACAACAGCGTCCCGGCGTAACCCACGGCTGCCGCCAGCGCGTCATTCCCCAACATCGAGATAAAGACCATGTCCACGAAGTCGACGGCGAAAATAGCCATCAGGCCAATACTGGTGGTCAGCGACATGCGCGTCACGTGGCGCATCAGGCTGCCACTTAGAAACACGGCCTGATGTTTTGACTGGTCTGCCATGGCTTAGGCCGCTCCTTCCAACACTCTGCAACGGCACATTAACAACCATCGCAGCATCCGAAGCACCCTGTGACTAATCCCTCATGCGGACATCAGATCGTTCAGGGCGCAACCGCATATCCCCATATGTCAGTAATCTTCGTACGAACGCGACTGATTTTTGTTGGCTTTGAAGTGGTTGTTGCCGTCGGATCAAACAGCCTCAACAGATGTCACACCGATCTGCGCCATTGCGATGCTCATCTCGTCGCTGAGCACGTCCCACAGCTGTTGAAGTCCTGCCTCTCCTTCTGCCGCTATCGCGAATTGCAGAACACGGCCAAAGAAAACAAAATTTGCGCCCTGAGCAATCGACTTGAGCACGTCTTCACCGGATCGCAGACCACTGTCGTAAAAAACTGGAAAGTCATCGCCCACGGAATTTCGGATATCCGAAAGGGCCGAAAACGGTGCCGGTGCGCTGTCCAATTGTCTTGAGCCGTGGCTGGAGACCTGAATTGCATCCACGCCCACAGTTTTCAGGGCACCTGCGTCCTCAGCATCCAGAACACCTTTGACAACCAGCTTCCCCGACCACTTATCTCTCAGCCGTGCCAGCGTTTCCCAATCGGCCTTGGCGCGACTTTCGGTTCGATCGAACTCGTAGCCGTCCATCAGGAAATTGGCCATCTGAGGCTTACCATGTAGCAAAGTACTCAGGGACCAACGGGGATGCAGCGCGAAATCCAGAAATTGCTTTGGGCCCAATCGGAAAGGCATTCGAAACCCATGGCGCAGCTCTCGCGGGCGGCGCCCAACTTCGGGAACATCCACCGTCAGCACAAGCGTCTCATAACCAGCAGCCTTGGCACGATCCACAAGCTTGAATGTGCCCGCTCCATCGCCGCTGAAGTACAACTGGAACCACGCATTGCCCTGCGCAGTCTCGATCATCTCGTCCATCGGGGTTGAAGCAACGGTGGACACACCCAGCGGCACTGAATACCGCGCAGCCAAACGCGCCAACATCAGATCTGCCCCTGGTGCTGACAGGTTGCACATACCCATGGGGGCTATGCCAAAAGGAAGCTTGGTGGCTTTCCCAAATACGGTGCTACCTAGCGACCTTTTGCTGACATCTCGCAGGATGCGCGGGCGCAGGGTCATAGCGTCCAGCGCGGCGCGATTACGCGCCGCGCCCATTTCTGCACCGGCAGACCCATCGATATAGTCGAACACCATCCACGGCAGACGCCGCCGGGCCAGACAGCGGGCGTCTTCCGCGCAGTGGATAGCGCTCTGCGGCATTAAGCCTGAACGGCCTTCATGAACCGGTCACGGATCACGACCGGGTCCATAGTTATGACGGGCATCTTGGCATTGCCGCTTTCACATTTGCTTACGATGATGGTCATCTGCTTGGCCTCCAACGCTTCTTGAAGCACGCGGCCGGTATCTTCGGCAGCGCATTCGATCACGCGCTCGCAGCCTGCAGCCTCGGCCATTTTGGTCAGCGAGGTTTTCTGTCCGGCATAGGTCGGCTGGTCGCCGGTCGAGCCGTAGGAGCCATTGTCGATGATCAGCAGGACGTAATTGTCGGCCACGTTGTTAGCGATAGTGGGCAGTGTGCCGAGGTTGGTCAGGATCGAGCCATCGCCGTCGATAACAATAACCGGTTTCGGTTGTGACAGGGCAAGACCCAGACCGATGCTCGACGCCAGTCCCATGGTGCCCAACATGTAGAAGTTGGTCGGTTGATCATCGATGGCGTGCAATTCCTGGCTGGGAATGCCGATGTTACAGACAACCAGTTGATCACGCAGGATCGGGGCGATTTCCTTCAGGATTTCAGAACGGATCATTGGTCGCCATAGCCTCCCCAGAAATTTGCATCGGTCAGAATTGCGACCGGTTTGTTGCACATGAACGTGTATTTCAGGATCGCGTCCAGTTCTTCGACATCCGCCTGATGATGAAAGTGGTAGGTTGGGATGTTCATCTGTGCCAGCAGTGCCTTGGTATGCACCGCCATTTCGACCTGGCAGGCCACTGGTTCACGTAGTTCGCCGCGATAGGAGATCAGCATTGGCAAAGGCATACGGTAGTATTGAATCAAGGTTGCGATTGTGTTGATGGTCACGCCGATGGCGGTGTTCTGCATGATGATCGCCGGACGTTTACCGCCCATCCACGCGCCTGCACATAGGCCCATCCCCTCGTCTTCCTTGTTGGACGGAATGTGAAAAATTTTATCATGCGCATCGATTTCTTCGATCACACCGGCCAGCTGTTTACACGGTACGGTGGTGACGAACGAGATATCATTCGCAACCAGATCGTCGGTGATCTTTTTGTCTATGTTCATTTCCGATCAGTCAGTCCTGTTTGGGGCGCCGAAGCGCGATTAAGAATTCAGGCCCTGCGGTGCACATGTACGGCGCAGGTTGCGTGGCGGACGACCCGCGACGCGGTCGAGCCCAGAAAATAGTCGCTGAGACCCGGCTTATGCGAGCCGATGACAATGCAATCAACACCATTGGTATCTGCATAATCGATGATCGTGCGCGCGGTGTGACCTTTCACAATTTCCGAGTTCACACCTTCGAGACCTTCAACCTTAGTCAGCAATTGCCGGCGCGCGCGTTCAAAACCTTCGGCGACGGCTGATTTGTCAAGATAGGCGCTGACCGATCCCTGTGGCATTTCGTATACATGCAAAGCCATGATCTGGGCCCGGTCTTCAGACAGGGCACGGGCAACTTCCAGTGTATGCTGCGAAATACCATGGTCCAGCGCCATCGGAACAAGGACTTTTTTGTACATGACTGCCTCCAATTCTGCAGGGATTATTCCCAGGGGTTCAGGATTACTTTCGGTGCGGCAACGGCACCTGAGCGCAGATCGCGAAAAGCTTGCGCTCCTTCTGACAAACCACGCATTTCAGTCCAATTCAGCGCCCCAAGTCGACCGTCAAAGATGGCCTGTGCGGTGTCGCGGAAGTCTTGGGACGTATAGGTATAGGTACCGATAAACGTAATCTCTTGCAGGGTCATCCGTCGAATGTCCAAACCACCAGTGTCCTCGCCCAGACCGACATGTGCGATGACACCACCAGGTTTGACGTGGGCAGAAGCCACAACACGGGTGGCCACATATCCCACCGCGTCAATCACCAGCGAAAACTCTCCGGTCGGGATTTCCACCACGTTGAACGACCCCAGCGCGCGAAGATAGTCGCGGCGCAGCGCATTCGGTTCAACAAGCGTCACATCCTCGACATCCATTGCCCCAAGGGCCAGTGCGGCGGCCAACCCTATCGCACCACCGCCGATCACCAGCGCGCGTCGATTGGTGGCAGGGTGCTGGGCTTCGATTGCCAACCGCACGGCATGCCAACTGACAGCCAACGGTTCAGCCAGCGCGGCTTTGGTCAGCGGGACACTCTCGGGTACCTCGACCAGATTGCTGTCCGGGATTGAAACGAACTGTGCAAAAGCGCCTTCTCTGGGTGGCATCGAGATAATCTGACGATTGGAACAGAGGTTTTCGCGTTCTGCCACACATGCAGAGCATGTGCCGCAGGTGACCAACGGGTTGATTGTCACGCGCGTGCCGTCCCGAGGGCCACCGGCGACAACACCAGCTGCTTCGTGACCCAGGATCAGCGGCGCTGGTCGCCGGGCATCATGCCCAAGATAGGCGTGCATGTCTGATCCACAGATACCGGATGCCTCAATACGGATCAGGCATTCTCCGATACCGGGGACAGCATCAGGGACGTCCGCAAACGACAATTGTTCGACACCGTTGTAAACCAGCGCTTTCATTTCGCCGTGAACCCCCCGTCGACCATCAGGACCTGCCCCGTCACATAATCCGATGCTTTTGAACATAAAAACAAGATCGGACCGTCGATATCCTCCAGGCGCCCGTTTCGCTGCATACACGTCTGGTCGGCGTTACGGGTGGCGCGTTCGGTGTCGTCAAACACGGCCTGCGTCAACTCGGTCGGAAAGAACCCCGGTCCGATTGCATTCGCGGTGATCCCATGCGGCGACCACGCTTCGGCCATCGCACGGGTCAATTGCCCAATGCCAGCCTTTGTTGCGCCATACGCTATTCCGTTGGGAAAGGCGCGCGTGGTCTGCAAGGATGCAAAATTGACAATCCGCCCCCACCCTCGGGTTTTCATCGAAGGCACCATGGCCCGGCTTAGAAAGAACGGAGCACTGAGGTTGAGCGCCATCGTGGCATCCCATCCCGCATCCGAGACATCGTCTGCCGCTTCCCGGGTATTCACCCCCGCCGCGTGGACGATAATGTCCGGTGGTCCGAATTTGGCTGAAACCTCAGCGACGATTGCATCCGTTTTCGACCGATCCGCCACATCGCCCATCGTAAAGGCGGCGTTACCGCCAATTTCGTCGCACAGCTGTTCAAGCGCGTCGGCCCGACGCGCCACACCAACGACTTGCGCCCCGGCGGCGGCCAAAACTTTCGCCACGCGCCGCCCCAGGCCCGAGCTTGCCCCAGTTACGCAGGCAACCCGGCCTGTCAGATCAAATAACGCACGTGGGTCATCCATCGGCGGTCAGGTCAAACTGTTCGTCTGGGAAATACTTGGCAAGACGGACATCCGCCGCGCGTGCGTGCCCCTCCATCCCTTCAAGGCGCGAGATACGCGCCGTGGCCACAGCAATGGACTTTGATCCTTCGCGCGTTGCGCGCTGCCAGGTGACAATTTTCATGTATTTATGAACACTCAGACCACCAGTATAGCTGGCCGCACCTGATGTCGGCAGCACGTGGTTGGTGCCTGTGGCCTTGTCGCCGTAAGATACGGTGGTTTCTTCACCCAGAAACAGCGATCCATAGCAGGTAAGCCGACCAAGCCACCAATCCAGATCTTCGGCCTGTACGGTCAGGTGTTCAGGCGCGTATTCATCAGAACACGCCGCCATTTCTTCGCGATCCGAACAAACAATAACCTCGGCATAGTCGCGCCACGCGGCAAATGCGTTTTCGCGGTTCAATTCAGGCAAGTCGTCGATCAGGGTCGGAACCAAGGACATGACTTTTTCAGCCAAGCCACGATCATCCGTCACCAGCCAGACTGGCGAGTTGTAGCCGTGTTCGGCCTGACTGACCAAATCCGTAGCCACCACATGCGCATCAGACGAGGAATCTGCGAGGATCAGACTGTCGGTCGGACCCGCAATCATGTCGATCCCAACCGTGCCATAGAGAATGCGCTTGGCCTCGGCCACGAACTGGTTGCCTGGTCCTACAAGGATATTGGCACGCGGCAGGCCAAACAGCCCGTAGGTCATCGCAGCCACGCCCTGTACGCCGCCCATGGCCAGAATGCTGTCCGCACCACAGATATGCGCTGCATACACAATCGCCGGCGCGACGCCTTCACCGGGTCGTGGCGGAGAACAAGCCGTGATGTGGCGACATCCGGCCACCTTGGCCGTTGTCACAGTCATGATCGCACTTGCGATGTGGCTATAGCGACCGCCCGGAACGTAACACCCTGCCGCGTCGACCGGGATGGCTTTTTGGCCAGCCACAAAGCCCGGAACGATTTCCATCTCAACATCGGACACTGTTGCTTTCTGCGTCTCTGCAAACCGGCGCACATTGTCGTGGGCAAAGCGGATATCAGCCTTCAGCTTTTCCGGAACCAACGCACAAGCGGCTTCGATTTCTTCCGCGGTCATCAAAACATTGCCGTCGAATTTGTCGAACTTGACCGCATATTCAAGGGCTTTGGCATCCCCCTCTGCTTCGATGTCAGCAAGGATGGTCTTGACCGTCTCATGCACCTCTGAAGCGTGGGTTTGCGGGGTAAGAGTTGCCTTTTTAAGGTAGTCACGCGGCATATTCAGCAAGTCCTATTGATAGATTTCAGGGAGAAATGTTGTCGAAACCGCAGGAACATACGCAATCAGCAGGACAACAAAAAACATGGTCAAAACAAAGGGTACCGCCCGAGCGGCGATCTTCAAGATGGATTCGCCGGTGATCCCGGACACCACGAAGAGGTTCAATCCCAGTGGAGGCGTGATAAACCCAACGCCCAGAGCAGTGATCATCATGATGCAGAACTGAATTTCGTTCATACCGATATTATCCGCCAAAGGCTTCAGGATCGGCGCAAGGATCACGATGTTTGGTGTCGTCTCCATCACACAGCCAGCAGCAATCAGGATACCGATCATCAGTAGGATCAAGACATAGGGATCATCCGTCAGAGCCGTGATCGAAGCGACAAACCCCTGGGGCACACCCATGATCGCAAGCGCCTCGGCCAATGGGGCCGAGAAGGCGATAATCGGCAGGATTACACCATTCACCTTGGCCGAGCTGACCAACATCGAGGGGAAGTCGGCCAGGGTTAGCGTGCGCAGGATGAACCCCATGATAATCGTCACGACCACAGCCGTGGCACCAGCCTCGGTCGGGGTCAGACGCCCCGAGAAGATGCCATAGAAGATTATGCCGGGAACGATGAACGCGTACCAGCCGGATTTGAGCGCCTTCCCAAGATTGCTCAGCCACTCCCCAAAGGTCATCACACCGCCGCCTTCGTACAGGTAGATGCGGTTCACGATCAGGTTGGTGATCAGGATCGATATCAGAATGGCCAAGCCGGGAATGAGGGCTGCCAGGAACAATGTCGAGGCGGATATACCCAGCACCAAACCGATGATGATATACGCGATGGATGGCGGGATCAGAATACCGGTACATGCCCCTGCCGCCACCAAGGCGCAGGCATATGGGCGCGGATAGCCGCTTTCGACGAGCCGGTTGATGGTCATGCGACCCACAGCTGCGGCACCAGCAGCATCCGAGCCGGAAATCGCAGCGAACATACCGCAAACCAGAACAGTGGCCGAACCAAAGCCGCCCTTGGTGAAGCACGTCAACGCTTCGGCCACGTCAAGGAATTTTCGCGATAAGCCCGTTCGAACCAGCACGTCTCCGGTCAGGATGAACAGTGGGACGGCCGTCAGGGCAAAGGCGTCGATGCCGGTAAACAGGCTTTCGCCAACCAGGCTCAGCGGCAGATCGCCAGACATGACCAGCATGACGATCGCGGCGGTGCCAATTGCCGCCCAAACCGGAACTGCCAGTGCGATCAGACCAACAAAGAAAATGACAGGCAGGTAAAAATCCCAGCCCAATTCGACGGATTGATTGAGGGAACCCCAGAGCATTCTGTTTCTCCTCAGTCAAACAGCTTGTCGCCTTCGAAAACGGGCGTGCCGTCGCGAAGGGATTTCAAGTCACGTAGGAAGGATTGAATCAGCCGCCAGATCATCAGCGCAAAACCGGTGGGCACAGCCATCAGGAACCAGACCTTGGACACACGCAGCCCGTCCGTCACAGATCCGAACTTGGCCGAGACATGCACCGCCTCGTAGGACCAATAAAGCGCGATGATCGCCACCCCGAACATCACCAGATCACCGAAGATGTACAGCAGCGCCTTGGGGCGTGGCCCGAGGTAATGCATCAAGACGTCGATACGGATATGGGCGCGTTCCTTAACGGCCGCTGCCGCCCCGATCCATGCTAGGTAGATGAAGGAATAGCGGACGATTTCCTCACCCCAGATCGACGAAAACGCGAATATCTCTCGTCTCAGAACCTCGACGGCCATCGTGATGACGAGCATCACGTAGAACACCAGCAGCAGCCAGCGTTCAGCATTGCGATCTACTTTTTGAAGAATGGTCATCTTATCCCTCGGCGATAGAGCAGCCAGGCCGAAACCTTCTGTTTACGGGCCTTTGCGGCCTGGCTAACTGTGGTAAATTCGGACGCCTTCATGAGGCGTCCGCCAATAAGGCGTTAGGCGTCGTGGACGTAATACTTACCCTGAGTTCCAGCCGCTTCGACCAGCTTCTCAAAGTTGTCCATCGATCCAGCCAGTTCCATTTTGAACGGATCCCAATCAGCATTCTGATACCCGCCGGCATCCTGCCATTCGGCCAGTTGATCGCTGCTAAGCGAATGGAATTCGACCCCTGCCTTGTTCAACTCGGCCATCGCATAAGCACGTGCTGACGGAACCTTGGACAGGTTCTGATGGCTGGTCATCTCGGCGCCCCACATGATACCTTCCTGAACATCAGCAGGCATCGAGTTGAACCATTCAAGATTACAGGAATAGACTTGGCTATCCGGCACCGCCTGCGTGAAGGTCACGTGGCTGAGGATGTCCTTGAAGCCGAACACATACAGCGCACCAACAGACGGATCGAGCGCATCTGCGACACCTTGTTTAATCGCTGAAGGCGTTTCGCCCCAGGCGACTGGTGTCGGGTTTGCACCGGCCATCCGGTAGTATTGCTGCAGCATCTTGGAACCCGGCACGCGGAACTTCACGCCGCTCATGTCGGAAGGGGTAATGATTGCGTTGCCACCTTGACGGACCGCGACAACACGGGGGTCGATCACCACATAGAACAACGCCTTGAACCCGGCGGCTTCGACCTTGGGGTGAACTTCGTTCTTCCAGGTGTCCGAATGAACCAGGTTGGTGAACCGCTGGTTTGATCCACACAGGTACGGCATGTTGATCAGGTCGACCGTCGACGCAAATGGCGCAAAGTTCGACAGTGAATGCTGCGCCGCCTGGATCGTGCCACCTTGCACTTTTTGCACCAGCGATCCGCCCGCACCCAACTGACCGCCCGGGGCCAGTTTAACGTAGACCTTGCCATTCGTTGCGTTCTGGATGTTTTCTTTCAGATCCAGCTGCATGATCGGATAACTGCGCGATGCGCCCAGCACATAGGCCGTCGCAATGGTCATCACGTGGTCAGCGGCCTTCTCTCTCTCACTCTCTTCCTTAGCGGTTTGCGCTGCGGCTTCTGATGACCACAAAACGCCCCCCGCCACGGCGACGAGCGCAGCGGTAAATGCCCCGCCGGCACTGAGTTTTAGGAAATTGCGGCGCTCTGCGGACGCAAGTTCTTTTCTGTCATTGTTCATGTATTGCCCTCCCATAGGAAAATTCAGCGCTCGTCTGAACCGCCTTTTGCGGCTTTGCGATCCGCCTCCTTTTTCAGAATTGCGACAACGAACAAGATCGAGGCCGCGAACAGAACCAACATTTCCCCTACGTCTCCAAGAAACGCGCTGCTTGCAAAGGCACCCAAAGCCACATTCGCAAAATAGATGACAAATACGATTATGGATGCAGCAAGGAACACGCTCTGATCTCCCAGTAGAATCGGCTCTACCCCATTTGTAAGCGCTTACATTTGAATTGCAAGCGCTTACATTGCTGCTTTCATATGACCCATGAAACAGCTAGACTTAAGTGAAAACGAATTGTGAGTTCGGTAATGTCAAATCTTCGGTCAGCTCCGACATTGGATGACGTGGCCCGAAAAGCCGGTGTTTCGACGGCAACGGTGTCGAGGTGCCTCAACGATCCAGAGCGCGTTGTCGCAGCAACGCGCGAACGTGTGATGTCTGCTGTATCCGCTTTGGGTTACACGCCGAATTTTGCCGCGCGCGTGATGGCTGCAAAACGCTCATTCACGATTGGCGCTATCATTCCAACTATGGAAAATGCGATTTTTGCCAGAGGCTTACAGGCCTTTCAGGAAGAAATTCACCGGCAAGGTTACACTCTGCTTGTATCCAGTTCAGCCTACCGATCCGAAGATGAAGAAGAACAAATTCGCACACTGGTGGCGCGCGGCGCCGATGGACTTTTGTTGATTGGTCACGATCGCGCGCCCCGCATTTTCGATTTCCTTGAACAGCGCAAGATGCCCACCGTTGTGGCGTGGTCGTTTATCCCGGACAAAGACACGCCTTCGATCGGATTCAACAACAGGCAGGCAATGAAAGCCTTAGCGAACCAGGTGATAGAACTTGGACATACGCGCCTGGCGGCGATTTCGGGCATCAGACAGGGAAACGATCGGGCCCGGCTTAGAATCGAAGGCTTAAAGGACGCCATGAAGATGAATGGTCTGCCGTCCGAGAGCCTGCCGATCATAGAGACATCATATGAAATCGAAAATGGCGCCGAGGCATTTGCCAAGCTTATGTCCCAAACAGAACGACCGACGGCCGTCCTATGCGGTAACGACGTTTTGGCGGTTGGCGCGGTCCGGCAAGCTCAGGACATGGGAATTCGGGTTCCGGATGACGTCTCGGTAACCGGGTTCGACGATATCGAACTTGCCAGGATCATCAGCCCGCCATTGACCACCGTGCATGTTCCGCACCGCGAAATGGGTCGAAAAGCGGCACTGGCGTTGATTGAAATGATCGAAACGGGGTCAGTGGGGCATTCTATCGAACTGCCAACCGAAATCGTGAACCGACAATCGCTTGATCGAGCGAATTGACCTGAATTTTGTGCCAGCTTGCGTATTCCTCGCTGCAATCTTCCGAATTCACCCCACCAAAGGCTGACGCGTAAGAGACTGGTTGGTCGCTGCCCTGCCCTCTTTGGACACCGCGACAGCCGAAGCTTCTAAACTTTGATCTGGCAGCGCTGGTCGGCTGCTCAATCCGGGTATTCTCGGCGGATCGTCGCGTATCGGTTGAATGCTGTTGGTCTGTTTTCCCGCAAGGAACTAGCCTTGGGGCGAAGACTCATTTCCTTAGATAGGAAAAGGACCAGTCATGTCGTCAAATTGCTCAAATCGGTGGTTTTCAGCTTTAGCCTTAACTGCATCTGTTGCTGCTCCCACCGGTGCCCTCTCACAGAATGGTGGCTCGTTCTTCGAGCCATTCAACAACCTGTCTCAGGACCGGTGGTTTGTCTCAAGCGGTTGGGCAAACGGCGACCACCAAAGCTGCCTTTGGCACAGGAACCGGGTCAAAATAAAGGACGGCAAACTTTTGTTGTCCCTGACGGATCATGCCAAAGAGGACCGCGATTTCAGTTGCGGTGAAATACAATCACAAGACCGGTTGGGATACGGCACGTTTGAGGCACGCATGAAGGTTCCCTACGCGCGCGGTATGAACGCCAACATGTTCACGTTCATAGGGTCTCCGCAGGATCGGCCCCATAACGAGATCGACTTTGAATTTATTGCGCGCGACGCGCCAACGCTGCAGACGAACTTCCATTTCAAGGGGGATAGCAACAACACCGAACTGCACTCCATGCCGGACGACGATGTATTTCGAACCTATTCGTTCATCTGGGAACCCGGCCGGATACGTTGGTACATCGACGGTGAGCTACAGCGAGACCTAAGCGGAGACGCTTTGCCGAACGAGCCTCAAAAAATGTACCTCAGCATTTGGTCAACCGACACTCTGGTCAGTTGGATGGGCGCATTTTCGGCGTCTTCTGCGCCGCAGGTTCTTGAAGTCGACTGGGCGGCCTACACCAAACTGGGTGAAAGATGCGCGTTCGAACAGTCTGTACTTTGTGACAGCAGGGTCAATGCGCTTTGATCACGAACCCTGCACAATACAGGCGATCAGAAGTGCGCTGGAAAGATGTGTGCTTGTCTTTGAAACCGATTTTCAAAACGACTCTCATAGATTCTGAGCCGGGAAACCAAGGCAAAGTAGTTCATTGCTCTTGCCCAAATCTTGGTCGATTCCCGCATGGGCACCCTAGCCTGGGTCGGTATCACTTGTTTTCGAGGGGCCACATGCGGCATTCTGGGAGGCAAGACAGCACCATTTGGTGCCGCAGGTTTCGTCCCGTGAAAGACCGTCGTGTTGCAACCACGACGAGCGGTGCGCTTGTTTGTCTGACCGTCGGCACCGTCGATAAGGACAACCGAAGGGCTTCAATCGAATGAACGTGAAACTGGCTTCGATCATCGATCCTGAACAAAACACGGCCTATGTTGTGCCTGCTGTTGCGCTGTCGATGATCGTTTTTGCCTATTCGGTGAATTTCGGACCACTTTCGATCCTTGCCTTTTATGCTGTTTGGCTTTTTCCTTTTGCTCTCGCTCCGCGAGTTTTGTTGGCGCGCCCCGGCGCGGTTGTTCTGCTTCTGATGCTACCGTCTTTCTTTTTGCTATCCACTTTATGGAGCGATGCGCCGTCCGCCACGTTGCGCGCATCTATTCAGTATGGGATCACCTTCTTCGCCGGTTTGGTCGCCGCCAGAATAACGTCGCCGGGCAATCTTGCGCTTGGCGGGACCATTGGGTGTCTGCTTATTCTGTTCTATTCCGCTGTGAACTGGGGATATTCCTACGACTATATTGATGGTGATTTTGCGTTTAACGGTGCGTTTTCCTCAAAGAACCAGCTTGGCTACTTTGCGACCCTTGCGATCATCTTCTCGATGTCGCTTATCGGGGTCTTCAGAACGCCGCGGGTGCTGTTGCCGATGATCGCGGTCACAGCAGTATCTGGATGCGGCATGCTTTGGATGTCGGATTCCGCGACTTCGCTGTTGTCGGCTCTGGTGGCATTTTCTGCCGTTTTCTTTGCCGGCCTCGTCATGCTTCTCGCCCCTTGGCTGCGACGGGCTACGGTTGTTTTGGCGCTGACCGGTATTGCAGCGATGGTATTGGCCTCGCAACATCTGGGTGCATTCGATGCACTTCTTGCGGCGTTCGGTAAGGACACGACCCTGACCGGCCGAACATACCTTTGGAACCAAGCGTTCGAAATCGGCGCGCGGCAACCAGTTCTGGGGCTCGGATACAACGCATTTTGGGTTCACGGGCGACCAGAGGCAGAAGCACTATGGGATACTTTTTACATAACTGCGCGCTCTGGCTTTCATTTCCACAACGCGCTGATTGAAACCTATGTAGGGACTGGATTGGTCGGACTTGGATTTGTGATCGCACTGTGCGTACTGTTGATCGTCATGCCGCTCAGCGCTGTATTCGGCCGGGGCAATGTCGGATCGTTGATGTTTTTCTCTGGCCTAGCCGCCTTGTTCCTGGTGCGCTCGGTCGCTGAGGTCGATTTCGTGACACCTCATACCGTCGGATCTTTTCTGGTCGCCTTCATTTTGTTGCGTTTGTTTGATCACAACCGAAACGTGCGGCACGCAGCATCCCTTTCCAGACCCACGCGGTCAACACGGCATCCATCCTTGAGCACTGCGACAGGGGTTTTCGAATGATGATCCGGTCGCGCGTCAATGTCCCATCAGCAGCCAGTTGCCTAACGCCATCGCGGAGTTCCGGATATGAATGAACCTGTGAAAGACCGGCGCATTACCTGGACCAAAGACAATGCGCATCTACTTGCCGGGTACCGGGACGAGCCGCGCGTCGATATGGGCGCCATGATGAGGGCCGTAAGGCGCCAAATTCCCTTGGCGTTGGCATGTGCGTTTGTCGGCATCACAATCGCTGTCCTAATGATCCTTGGATCTGTTCCGCGTTACACAGCCGTCGAAACTATTTTGCTGGATGAAGAGCGCGGCGAATTGCTCAACGAGGTTTCTCCGCTACCCAATGCCGTCCGTTCGGACACCGCTGTGCAGAGCGAAATCGAGATCATCAAATCCCGCGCGCTGGCCTATCAGGTTGTCGATCTGCTGAAACTTGATCAGGACGCCGATTTCCTATCTCCGCCTCTTGGGCTGAGCGAGAAAGTCAGCCGCGTAGTCTCGTCTGTGACGCGTCCGTTGGCGCGTTTGTTGACACCGCAACCTGCTGCAAAATCGGGGACCGAAGGGGCCAGCGAAGCGAACACCACCACCGACAATACCCTTGTTCCCGAATTTAACTTCGAGGCGACAGACCGCGACCGCGCCGTTCGGATATTGCGCGACCGGCTGTCTGTCTCACGGACCGGCCGGAGCCTTGTGATCGAAATTGGCTTCTCGGACTTTGATCCAGCCCGTGCGGCCTCGATTGCGCGTGGCTACGGCTTAGCCTACGAAGGCTTTCAGCTGGTGACGACAAACGAAGTTGCTGCCAAGGCCGAAGCCTGGCTGCGTGAACGCCTTGAGGTATTGGAACGGAAGGCCATTGATGCTGCCTCGGCCCTGCAAGCCTTCCGCACCGAAAACGATCTGGTGCAGGTGCGCGGTGATCTTCTGACGGAACAGCAACAATCGGAACTGGCCAGCGAACTTGTCAACGCATCTGCCGCCGCAGCCGAAGCGGAAGCATATCTGGAAAGCCTGATATCCTTGTCGGAACGCGCAACGGATGAGGCCGATTTCATCGCGGTTCCATTTGTCGAAGGCCTTGTTGACGGTGCAAGTGACACGGTGCGTCGGGATTTTCTGGATGCCAGCCAAAGCTATCGCCAAATCGTTGACCAATTCGGAGAAGACCACCCTCAAGCGCAGCAACTGAGCAACCGCATTCAAGTTCTCGCCGAAACCCTGAAGGTCGAGCTGGATCAAGCGACGCAAACTGCGCGCGTGGCGCACAATATGGCGTTGGGTCGCGAGCAGTCCCTGCGGTCGGATCTTGCTGCGTTGACGGGCACTTCCGATGTGAACGTGGCCCTTCGCGGCAGGTTGCAGCAACTAGAAGCTATCTCGGAAACCTATGCACAGGTCTATCGCGACTATCTGGCCCGGCTGGAAGTCACGATGCAGCAGCAGAATTTCCCAATTGCATCGATCAAGATCATCTCGCCTGCGGAATTGCCCAAAGATCCATCCAGCCCCCGGAAAAAGGCGATGTTGTTCACCGGCGCCTTGCTGGGCGGACTGTTGGGGGCATTGGCGGGCGCCGCCCGCGAGTTGGCTCCAAAACCGGCGCGTACCGTATCCGAACTGCGGCAAGGAGTTGGGGTGAATTGCGTTGGAATGCTGCCGGACCCCAACACGTTGGGAGACACGGCGGCAGCTAACGCACATGTCCGCACCGTTGAGAGGTTGGCGCAGGTTTGCGAGGCCCACAGCCAGTCCAACACGGGCTTGTTGATCGGAGTGGCTCCACTGACGTTTGGTCTGGAAAAACCACAGGACTTGCCGTTGGATCTGGCCAATCGACTGTCTCGTGAAGGCACCCGCAAAGTTTTGGTCGTTTACGAAGGCGTATCACAAGGCCTGTTGCCTGCGGTCACTCCAAATGGGGTGGAAACCGCCAGCATGCAAAGCGTCATGGACCATATGCGCGAACACGCGACGGGCGGTTCTGCTGACATCGCACAGGACATTCTGGCAAGTGATCTGCGCACGCGGTTCAACTATGTTTTGGTCGCGTTGAACCCGTTAAGCCATACAGAGCAATCTGATCCCCACGCCTGGGTCTATGACATGACCGTCCTGCGCATCCCATGGGGCAAAGTCCTGCCAAGCTTTGTCTCGGACGCGCTGCTTGATCATCCCAAATTCAGCGATGCTTTGGCGACAACGGTTTTAGAAGACGCTGACCTGTCAAAGGCACGGCGATATATGAGCCCCGGCAGTTATGAGGAGGTCAAAATCAATGCTTAAAGACATCCTATCTCAAGCCCTGTCTGGCATCAGACGCCGCGTTTCTGTTTCCCTCGCCGTTGTTGTCCTGTTGTCAGGCAACGCAGCCGCCCAATCATCTTCAGGTACCGGCGCGATAAGCGCTGAAACTCTTGGACCGCAACAAACGCTTGATATCCGTATCGGCAAGTGGGACCCGGTCGACGAAGTATTCTTGCCTTGGGACGCAGTGGCCGGAACCTACTTGATCAATGCATCAGGCGAGGTCGCGGTGCCACTTGTTGGCAGCGTGCAAGCCGCGGGGATGACACCTGATGAACTGGGCGCTGACCTGGCCGGGCGCATTCAGAACCGTATGGGGCTGCGCAGCGACTTACAGGTTATTGTAACAATTACCGAATATGCACCGATTTACATACTTGGCGACGTCAAATCCCCGGGCGCGTATTCGCATGTCCCGGGTATGTCGGTGCTTCAGGCTCTTAGCCTTTCGGGCGGTATAGACGATGCCTCGTCAGCATTGGTTCGGGGCGAGCGCAACGCGCTGAGCGCCCTTGGCAATTACCGGGTGATGGAGTTGGAACTTATGCGCCGCCTGGCGAGGCTCGCGCGATTGGAAGCCGAGGAAACCGGAGCCGAGTTTGTAGCGCCGCCTGAACTGGTGTCGTCCCCTTTGGGTACCGAACTGATCGAGCAAGAACGCAAGATTATGGCGTCCGAACAATCGGCCTTCGCATCCAATCTTGCGCAGATCGAAGAACTGGAAGCCTTGCTTCTGGAACGGATCGCACGGCTGCAACAACAGATTGAGGTGCGGCAAAGACAGTTGAATCTACTAAGTGAGGAACTTGAAAACGCCTCAAGCCTTGTGGAACGCGGTCTTTCTACGGTTACGCGGGAAAGCAATCTGCAGCGCGCAGTTACAGATCAGCAAGTGCGGTTGCTCGAAGTTGAAACAGCCCAGCTGAGTGCTGAGCAACGGCTCAGCGAAACGCACCGCGACCGGTTGGATATGACCAACCAGCGTGATCGTGAACGGGTTCAAGGTATTCAGGAGCAGCGCGCGGCCACCGCCGAACTGCGTGTAAAAATGGAAACCGAAGCCGCGCTTTTTGCCGAAGCCGAGCGTACAGGCAACGGTCTGGTCGAGCTTTCAATGCTGGCATCGTTGACGATGCAAGTTACCCGGAGCAAACCCGAAGGGCCCGTTACGTTTT
Source organism: Ruegeria sp. EL01 (assembly GCF_900313035.1). Classification (GTDB taxonomy): domain Bacteria; phylum Pseudomonadota; class Alphaproteobacteria; order Rhodobacterales; family Rhodobacteraceae; genus Ruegeria. The sequence goes on from NZ_OMPS01000048.1 coordinate 60,770, forward strand.
TGGTCGAGCGCAACGATCAAGTTCAGGGCGGAGATGTTCTGGAGGTTATCCTCTCCTCTCCGACGGCCAATGATGCAATCCAGGTACGTCGCCTGACAACTGAAGGATCTGAGGATCCCCAATCGAACTAGCCCCCTGGGCCCAAATCAGTCGACCCAAAGTTTGGCCTGGCGCCGTCATAAGATGGCAGTCCTACGAAACGGGGCGGTCTAGTATCTCAACCAACCTGTCAATCTGGCGCTCGGAGTTCATTTCGGGGCGTCGGGAGTGTTCAAGGGCAAGTTTGGACAGTTTGGAATAGATCTGTTCGTCATGCCACAGGCTGCGCACTGCCGCTGCCCAATCTCCGACCGGTGCGTCCGGTTCCAACAAAATACCGCCGGGACCAACAGCTTCAGGCAACCCGCCAATTTTCGATGCCACAACCGGTATGCCACTGACCTGTGCTTCGGCCGCTATGCGACCAAACGCTTCTTCCCACTGACTGGGCGCAAGAACGATACGGGCTTTTTCATAAACAGCACGCATGTCATTGGTCGAAGGGAGCAATGTGACATTCGAAAGCCTCGACAGGTTGTCCTGAAGATCAGCCTCCTGCTCGGCGCTCAGGCCCCAACCACGGACAAAGACAAAGGGGATTTCAGGACAAGCCTCAGCCGCCTTCAAAGCGATATCGACACCTTTGTTCGGATGGGGGTTTATGAAGGTCACGTTCTCACCAGTTGAGCTGACGCGGTACTTCTCGGCTTCGATCATTGGATGGATGACATCGGCGGAAATACCTTGCGTCTCAGCAAAGCGCTCAGCCGTGAAATGTGAGTTCGCGATGAAGCCAGTGTTGGGCACTTGTGCCAGCGACCCTCCCAGATCTTCGGTTTCGACGTTGCGCAGATAGATAAACGTGCGCGTTGCATTTCGGTCAATTGACTGCGCAAGTGGCACCGGAAGTCGCGATTGGAAAATCGCAACATCAGCTTTGAAATCGGCCACAACACGGTGCGCCACATCCTGTGCGAACCACGCCCGAAACACAGGGTATCCAAGACTGTCATCGCTGACGTAACCGCGCCGCGCCAGTTTCAACAACAGTCTGCTGCGCAGACCTAACCACCCCTCTCCTGTCAGGCCACTCAATACGCCCACTGTGTGGCCACGCGCGCTTAGGCGCTGTACCAACTCATGCGTACTGGCCTGAGCGCCGCCATACATTTGCGGCAAGTAGGGATGAGCACTTCCAAACAGTATTCGCATGTTGAGATCACCTTAGATCCGAAAATTTGGTATACGACCCGGATGAGATTTGGTTTCGAAAAAGAGTGCTTTTCTGTACCAACCTCCCGGCAATCACCGTCCCGCGCACACTGAAACTAACGAGAGCCGTGCCTATGACTCTGCTCTCAAGTTCCAACGGGGGGAGTTGATCTCCGAGTGATCGTATCGCCATTGGCAGGCAGCACCGTTTCGTGTTTAGCGTGAATCTTGAGGACCGCGAGTCAGTCTTTGAATTGCGCAACCAAGATTGTTGGGAAGGTGTTCTTTTGCTGCCTTCGATTCGGGCATTTGTGACATCATTCGTCAAAAGTTAAGCGATGAACATGGTTGGTTGTGCGGAAAACCGGCGAAAGTCCAAGCAACCATAGGCGGTGCTTTGCTTGAATCGCTACCGGCGTTTGCAATCGCAGCATTTGTCATATCCATCTAATCCCAGTGTGTCAGAATACAGTAACGAGTGGCGTAAATTGTACACGGATCACTTTCGCCGACACCGGTTGGTGTTTCGCGGCGATCGTCTTTGCAACTTTAGGTGGCAGCGGTGCTGATACCCAGCGCCGGTTCCTAAGACATAGGGATGAAGTGGGATGAAACCGATCGAGACAGAAGTGGCGTCCGCCGAAGGCATTATGTCGCCCGTGTCGCGACCGCGTCATATCGTGTGGACTCATCATGCCCCACAGGAAGAACCCGCGGGCGGATGGACAAAAAGAACGCTCGACGTCGCAATCGCTGTAACCATGCTTGTGATGTTGTCACCGCTTATGGTCGGACTTGCGCTATTGGTTTGCATAACGTCCCCGGGACCGGTTTTGTATCGACACCGTCGCGTCGGGTATCGAAGCCAGCCCTTTTCCTGTCTCAAGTTCAGAACTATGGCTGTGGATGGTGATGACCTTCTTCAAAGGCACCTTCAACGCGATCCAATTGCTCGCTCTGAGTGGGACAAAAGCCAGAAGTTGCGCGATGACCCGCGCGTCACGCCAGTTGGGCACGTGCTGCGAAAACTTAGCCTTGATGAATTGCCACAGCTTTACAACGTTCTGCGTGGAGATATGAGCCTTGTCGGTCCCCGCCCAGTTTTAAGCGAAGAGCTGCGCCGCTATGGGCCGTCCCGTCGTTATTATCTGCGCGCACGCCCGGGCATTACTGGCCTGTGGCAGGTAAACGGCCGGAACACCACATCCTACAAGCGCAGGGTGGCTTATGATCGCGCCTATGTGGCCAAGGTCAGCACCGTTACTGACATCGCAATCCTCGCTCAGACTCTACCAGCCGCGATGCGTTCTGATGAGACATCGTAGCAGCAAACGAATGCCCTGCCCGGATCGGTGAATGTGCCCCTCTCAGTCACAGACGGGCTTTGTTGGTGAGCGATAGGAATTATGGCAAACATCGCAACGGCGGAACTGCAATCAGCGCGAACTGAAACCGGCTCTCTGGTGTCTGTCGTAATGTCAAATTTCAATGGGTCCGCCTATCTGGAAGCCGCGATAACATCGGTTCTGAACCAGTCTCATTCAGAGTTGGAATTGATTGTGGTTGATGACGCATCAGAAGACCGCAGCTTGGAGATCATTGAGGACATAGCCGCATCAGACACCAGGCTCAGGCCAATCGCCCTGGACACAAATCACGGCCCTGCCGGAGCCCGAAACGCCGGATTGGACGCCGCCCGCGGGCAATGGATCGCGATTGTCGACGCCGATGATCTGATCCACCCGCAGCGGATCGAGCGCATGCTGATTGCAGCCCAAAGTATGGGGGCGGATGCGGTAGCCGATGATTTGCTGTGCTTCGGGTCTGCACGTACGGCAGGCCAAACCTTGCTAGAGACCAGCCACATCGAACAGCCGCAACCGATTACGGCAACCGATCTTGTCTGCAGCGACTCGGCCATTGCTGGATTCACTTCATTTGGTTATCTGAAACCACTGATCCGTCGGGAAAAATTGCGTTCGCTTCGATATGACGAAGCTCTTCGTTTGGGCGAAGATTTTGATTTGTACTTCCGACTGTTGATCGCGGGTACAAATTTCGTCCTGCTTCCAGATCCGACGTATCTTTACCGTCGCCATTCGGGGTCCGTGTCCCATCGCCTATCTGTTTCTTCCTTGCAGCGTCTGCTGCGTGCTCACGCCAAAATCGCAAAATTGGCTGACACCATGTCACCTAAAGACGATGAGCTTGTTACCCTGCTCGACCAGCGTCGAGTGCGGCTGGAAAAAGCAATGACGTATCAAAGCCTTGTGAGCGATACCAAATCCGCGAAGGTGTGGGGCATTATGCGACGACTTGGGCGTCGCCCGGCACTGTTGCTTGATCTTGCAAACAGCCTTGTCGACCGTTGGCGCCTGTCAGGATTTATCGGCCACACGCAAACGACCGAAGGCCTCAAAACTATAGTGCTGGCCTCGCCAAATCGGATTGATCAGATCGACGCGCCTCCGGGCGCTATACGTGTCCCCGTCAATCCATCGGACTGGGTGTTACGCCGTACATTGGCCTGCGATCTCGCTAAACTGGCCAGTACCGGACCCGTCGATGTTATCGCAGACGGCCCAGCTGGACTGGATGGCCTAGGCTATCTGCCAAGCTGGCGCTCCACGCGGCTTGCGCTTAACAAAAAAGATGTCAGCACGGCCAAAGTCCCTCGCCATGTGGTTTTGGACGTTATTTAGACCGGCCCGCACATCGACTATTTGACAGACAGCAACAGTCTTGACCCGCTCTCAGGTGCGGCCTCCCCTGCCGTTTCGCTGAGCTTCAGTTTATCGCGCGCAATCTGCAGCGTCACCGGCCACCCGCGATCTCGCGCGCTGGTCAGATACCGTATAGCGGCCCATGTCCCGTGCTCACGTTTCAGATCAAGAAACACCCGGTGATCCCGCTTTCGCCGCACCTCTCGCAGATGCTGCTGCATGGCTTGCTTCAGACCTGAATTCTGCGGCCTGATGTCGAGATGCGATTGGAGCGCGGTATGCAGTTTCGCCAATTCAGTCGCACCGTGTCGTGCGCTGAGAGAATTGGAACGCACCACCGCCGCGTATCCTGGCCTACGTGTCAATTGCATCTGTGCCCCGGCCAGTAGCATCCGCACGTAAAGATCGTAGTCCTCGCCAAGACGCAAAGATGGGTCATACCGCAATTTGTTCTGTTTCAAAAAATCTAGGGACAGAACGGGTTTCAAAAAACCCAACTCACCGCGTGACATTCCGTGATTCCGAAGATTGCCCCGTACAAACTTTGCTGCGCCAAGCGGTGTGAATTCCGGGTCGATAACTGACCAATCCCGTCCTGCCGCCTCCGACAAGTTTTCGGGTGTCACAAATGCGATATTGTCCGCGACCATATCGCAGTTCTCGGCAGACAATAGGTGCGCAAGCCGCCGAGGCAGAAATACATCGTCAGAATCCAGCACTGCAACATAGTCTGATGTTGCAACATCCAAGGCTCGGTTGCGCGCTGCGGCGGGTCCGTGGTTGGCGCCTTGTCGGATCAAGTGAACGCGCGGGTCGTGTTTAGCTTCGTTCGTAACGACGTCGCATGTGGCGTCCCGAGACGCATCATCAACAACAATCACCTCAACCGTTTCCGGCTGGATCAAGGCCGAACGGATCGCACGGGGCACAGTATCCTGAGCATTAAATGCCGCTATGATGACGGTGACGCTTGCAGACATCAGACTTGGTTAAGCTTACGTGACTTGTATGGGCTATCCCCAAAAGGGGTAAAGCACACAGTGTCTTCGTCCAAGGGAAACCAGGCCAGTGATACTACGTCAGCGTGCAATCGCCTGCGATACTATGGGACTGATCCGTTTTACTTCGGGATTGCCATTGGAAACCGTAACCGGCTTTACGCATCCGACTTTGGTGATACCTGCGCGGACGGCACGGACGGTGCGCGATCATCCGCCTCTTGGGTTTTGCGCTTTCTGTCAGCTGCCAACAGCGCAACAACAAGGACATAGACCAGTTGCAGCAAAACCGTGACGGCGATCACAAACAGAACCAGTTGCGACGAGCTGAATCCAGCCACATAGCCAATCACTGCTGATACGACGACGGACAGAAAAAGTCCCGCAACAAAAATCGGTAACTGCATCGTTTCCCCTATTGGCGGAGGCTCAATTTAGCGCCCCGTTCCTCCACCATTTGATGCAGAGTACAGCAAAAACACTCCGGGCCACCACTCAATTCTAAGCCCAGTTGTTGCGAACTAATGAACAATATGACGTCATATGCGAAACAGTTGCGTCAAAAGCGCCCCAGTGAAGCTGCCTAAGCCTTTTCGCCAGTCTCGCCATAGACCGCGATGTCCTGGATCCCGATCAATGACGCGATTGTTCCGCAATGCAATGCACCACGCAATAGGCTTGCATTGCGCCGCGCGGCGATTGGCGCCGTGATCAGTGCAAAAAGAAAACAATATATCACTTTGGCAAACGCGAGCGGCAGGGTCCTGAGACGTACGCCTCCTCCACCATGTTGACGCAGCAGGCTTCCATGTGTTTGCCCCATGCGGAACCGCCGCCTTAACAACCATGACATGGTTGCGCGGGACGGCGTTACCGGCTCTTCAAGCTGAGCTTGCGGGGCAAACGCAATTCTGGCGCCATCCGCCACGGCATCTTTATAGAATGCCGTATCTTCGCCCCCAGACACGCCGCGATCCAAATCGAACCGCCGACCCGCCAGAGCGTCACTGCCAAGATCCATAATGACGTTGCAGCTGTGACCCGCAATCGGCCGGCCATCTGCCCCAAGCTCTGGCGTTGTGTCGTGAATGCGCAGCGCGCGCATCCATCGCGGCGCCTCTGGTCCGTACCCTGCGCGGACCGGCCCGACCACAACATCTGCGTCCGCGTCTGCGAGCCGCACAGCAAGGCCGCTGAGCCAGTTCGGTGGGGCCAACTCATCGTCATCTATGAAAGCAAAAGTACGCAGACCGCAGTGTTCCGCTTCTTCCAGAGCAGCATTGCGCGCAATCGCGATGTTTCCCGCAGGAGCAAATCGGTAGATCACATGGTGACGTGAAGCTGCAGCAAACTCATCGACGATGCTGCGCGCGCTGGGTGACGCATCATTGTCCACAACAATGATCGAAAGGCGCGTACCGTTTGGAAGGTTCTGATACTCCAGCGTTTGCAACGTATCCATAAGGCTGGTGCGCTGATACGTGCAAACGCCGACAGCTATATGATCCAAAGGGATCGCAGGTTTCTGAGTGTGGGATATTGGAACATCTCCGAATTGATCATCTGATGGGCGCAGCAACAGCTGCCTCCAGAAACCAACTGACCAACCCAAATGCATAACGATCGCAATCGGACCCGCACTCAGAACCGAAACCTGGCGCCTTTCAGCAGCAAGTGCCCCACCCGCGATCAAGCATGCAGAAATCCAGATCGCTGCAGGCAACGCAAATATAGGGGTGAGAGGGGCCAGAACAACCAACCCCAGCGCTGGCGTGATACCCATCATCGCAAGCTGCCGCAGTCGCGGCATCTGGCGGTGCTTTAGCATCGTCCGCGCCCTGCCCCCGCCAAAATTGAAGTATTGACGGAACACTGCGGCGATGGTGATGCGAGGAAAATACTCGAGCTGGGTGTGTGACGTCAGCCAAATCCGGTGTCCCGACTGCGTCAGGCGCATATCCAGCTCGGCATCTTCATTGTGCGAAAACCGCGGATCATACCCGCCGACCGACCTGAAAGCGTCAAGCCGCATCAGCGCGTGATGCCCATGATCGACGAACCGCCCGGATCCTCTGGTTCGATGCGCCGACCCTCCGTTTCCGAGGCGCGCGTTTTGCGTCACTGCGATGGCGCGCTGCATTCGGGTCGCGCCAATGGCGTGCATTGGCACGACAACGCTGGCTGCCTCGGTCCGGTGTGCCTCAGCCAACAACGTGTCAATATAGTCGACCGGGTAGTTGGAATGCGCGTCCAGACGCGCCAGCCAGTCCATACCTTCACCGTACCGGGCACAGGCAGCGTTCACTCCAGCACTCTGATATCGGGCGGGGTTGTTCAACAGCCGGATGTCGTAGTTCGGCAAGGCTGCGATTTTGTCCCTGACGATGTCTTGCGTTCCGTCCGTTGAACCGCCGTCGACGATGACCAGTCGCGCGCCCGCCACATGTTCGATTCTGCATTGAAGAAAGACAGTCAGCCCATCGACAACATCCGCGATGTGCTCAGCTTCGTTCAAAGTCGGAATGACAATCAGAACTGCATCTTGCGGTGTATCAATGGGGTCAGGCGCTTTGAATGGCTGCTTATCCGTGATTGCATCAACAAGATCGCGCGCATCCTGCAAGGTAGCCTGCCAAACGTCTGCCGGTACAGCGTGTTGCATCTGGCGCAAGTGGTCCATGATCTCGGGTGACACTTGCTCCATTGCCGAGATGACTGATGCGTCATCTGCCGTCTCCAGTATCAGCCCAATACCAAGTTCACCCATACGGTGCGCGGTTTCTGTTCCGGCGAGCGCGATGGGCGGCACTCGGTTTCGTCCGCTTTCATAAAGGCGGTTTGGTAACAGCCAATCCGAATTACCACCGGAATCGTAACGATCAATCAGCCACGCGAGATCCACATCCCGGTAAATAGCGGCAAGATCATCCGGGTAGGAATACGGACCTTCGAACATCAAATTCGGGTTGGCCTCGACGACTTCATGGAAATCTGGCAATTCATCAAGCGCCGGACGGCCACGCAACACAACCTGGTAGCGACCTGGATTGGCCCTTGTAAGGGCGTCCAGACATCGCAATGAAAAGCGGCACCTTAGAATTCCAAACCAGCCAATACGAAGCGCAACCTGAGCCGAATTCGCCGATCGACCCTCAGGTTCAGATGCGCCGTTGCTCTGCTCAACCACCTTGTTTTCCACCAAGAGAATCGATGCTGTGCTGTGCTGAATGGGAACGAAATACTCTCGCTGAAAGGCCGGAGAGGAGACGACAATGTGATCGACCTTTCGGCACAGTCGACGTTCAATCCAGCGCATTATCTGCGCCTTGAGTGACTGGCCGACCATCAGGTGATGAATATCGAGGACCTCGTAAACTAATGAAATCGGTCGATCTGACCGCAAAACCCGAAGCAACGGCACCGCAAGCGCCAGCATTTCAAGGTTTCTGCACAGGACTGCATCCACGGGCGGCACGTTTTTGACAATCGCGCGCAGCCGAAAGCGAAGTTTCAGAACCGAAAAGGCGCGTTGCAACATCTTGCCATTATGGGTCAGGCCCAACACCAAAGCCTCTTCGGGTAACAGGCCAGATCGACGCCGGAACCCTGCAACGGTGACGTCGACACCACCTGTTCTAAGCATATCGACCCGACGCCAGATGGCAGTATCATCCAGATCATGCGCCAGATACAAAACGTGCCTTTTTTTCCCAGAGCCGTTGCCTTGCTCTAAGGTTACTTCAGTTCCGCTTGCATTGTCCGTAGGCATCGATCGAACATCTCATCGCAAATACGCTTACGCTTTTGTGCCGCAGCCGGGTTGAGGTTGCGAGGCTTGTCAAAGACGCGATGCCGAACCGGCAAAACCGAGCCTGCCCGTGCATTGGAATGAGCGAAATTTCGTCCATAAGGTGATTCCGCCGGCACGCTACAAATCAAATACGTTTTAGTCCTATGTGCCTAATCGTTGGTTCAAGCCTGCTACCCATAGAATGTTTTCCGCCATCGTGGGCACCCGTTTGGCGGGAAGTTGCTGAAAAAGATGCTGCGCGTGCAAAGGGCGGGCACAGCCCCCCGCTCCATGCAATTCTTGCCAGGTCAAATTGGCAGAAAGTCCTAATGTATGGCCCAACGCGATCCTCATGAGGTGGTCGAAACCGTCGCCCATGACACCTACGGCGGAACCGTCGTTCGGGGTAGCGTCTATGCCGCGCTGAGTCAGTTGGTGATGGTCGGGTGCCAAATCGGGTCAGTTCTGATCCTGTCGCGATTACTCAGGCCCGCTGATTTCGGTCTGATCGCCATGATCGGGCCGGTCATCGCATTTCTGACCCTGTTCAAGGAAATGGGCCTGCTGCAGGCGGTCATCCAGAAACGGACACTGACCTATGGGCAACTCAACTCATTATTCTGGATCAATTTGGGCGTCAGTTTAACGCTTACGATCCTGCTGATCCTACTGGCGCCGCTAGTCGCTGATTTCTACAAAGAGCCCGAATTGACCTGGCTGATCAGGATCATGGCGCTGAATATGGTCGTTACAGCGCTTGGCGCACAGCATTTCGCCCTACTCAATCGCGGTATGGGCTTTGGTCGAATTGCGATAAACGCCAGCATTATCGCAGTGTTTTCTTTGGTCGTTTCGATCCTTTGGGCGCTGGTCTCGCCAACGCCTTGGGCGCTTGTTGCAGGCACGCTGTCTGGCGGTGTTCTTGGTGCCTTCTTGGTATGGGCTTGGGTCCCTTGGCACCCGTCGCGCCCCGCTATCGCCGCTGGAACGGCAGACCTGTTGGGATTTGGCGCGGGCGTGACAGGTTTCAAGCTGGCGAATTTTCTGTCTCGCAACCTCGACAGTATCTTGATTGGGCGCGTCTGGGGTGGTTCGGCGCTTGGGTTCTACGATCGGGCGTACAAACTGATCCTGTTTCCGTTGAACCGTGTGGCGCAGCCCTTGTCGCAGGTTATGGTACCGGTTCTATCCCGGATGCAGGACGAACCGCACCGCTACACCCACGCATTCTTTCGCGTCTTCGGGTTGATGCAGCTTGCTATCCTGCCCGGTGTCGCCGCGATGACCGGGATGGCAGACACAGCTGTTCCGTTCTTGCTCGGCGCACAATGGGCCGAGAGCGCCCCGATCTTCGCGGCTTTGGGCGTTGCCGCCTTGGCGCAACCGCTGGCAAATCCAACCGGGTGGCTGTTTGTCAGCCAGGGGCGCACAACCGAGATGGCATGGTGGGGCTTTGCGTCTGCCACCGTCACCTGTGCAGCGTTTGTTTGGGGGGTGCAGTTCGGCGTTCGTGAATTTGCGATGGCTTATGCCGCAGTCACGATGTTGAAACTGTTCCCCCTTTGGTTGCTTGTCACCCGTAAGGGCCCGGTTGGTCGGGATAGCATCCGGCGGCGAATTCTGCCTGTATTTTGCGCCGGTCTCGTCTGTTACGTGATCGTTTTGGCCATACAAGCATCATTGCCCGATCACGCGTTTGGAAAGCTACTTGCCGGAACTGCGCTGAGCTATGTGGTGTTTTCCGGCTTTCTGGCCTTCAGCCCCTATGGCCGCGAAATCCTGAGCGAAGTGAAAGGTTTGGCAGCCAAAGCCCTGCAGGAACTGAGAAAACGCAGAGACAAGAGGCCCGCATGACGTATTCTGTGACACCAATTGCACGACGCTTTTGTTCCGGTTGCGCAGCCCAGCCGCCGGAGGCTCTGCCATGCACACGTTGACACGGATCAGCACCAAGATCGGTTGGCGAATGATGCCAGACCGAATGATTGATCAATTGCAACCCAAACCCGACCCGCACCTGGAAGAAGTCTATTTGCAACGAGGGCTTATTCTCATTCACATTCCCAAGAATGCCGGTACATCTGTAGAAAACGCCCTGTTTGGATACCGCGTCCGGCACCGGACCTGGCACGAGGTGAAGTCCGAATGTCCAAGGGCATGGCGACAACTTCCCAAAATCGCGATCCTGCGCGACCCCGTGGACCGGTTTCTGTCTGCCTATGACTATCTGAAATCTGGCGGACGTAACGCGCAAGACCGACAGTTCGGATCCAGAATGATCGGGGCGAAACCGGTCGATGACTTCCTGAACCGGCTTTGGACACAAAAGGCATTCCGCAAAACGACCATGAGGTTTTTTCATTTTCGACCTCAGACGGATTACGTCTCTGACGGCGAAACCGTGATGGTCGATGCGTTGGTTCCATTTCACAAGATGGCCGAAGGGCTAACCAAGCTTGCTGGTGTGCCTGCGAGCCTGTTGTCGCATGCGAACAAGACCACTGGCTCACGAACGCAAAAATCCGATCTGTCGCAATCGAGTGTCGACAGGATCCGACATCTCTATGCCTCCGATGTCGAACTACACGCGGATGTTTGCAAGACATGGGACGCAACCTCGGCAATCAAGCCTCTCGTGACCCAGCCAGCGGACGGGGCAGATCAACGATGACCCAGCTTACCCGCCTCGCCCGCCACAACATTTCAACGCGCGCAGCGTGCCTGCGCCCATTTGCAGGGGTATGAAGATGCGAATTCTATTTGCAGGCGGAAATGGCTGGTTGCCCGAAGCCAGCGGCGGCACCCAAAATAGCACCGATCACTTAATCCGCGAGAGTATTGCCCAAGGGCATGAATGCGCCGTGTATTGCGGTTTTTCCGGCCGGGGGTTCTTTGGGTTTAGGATGCGGGCCCAGCGCAAGATCACCGGTCGCCCATTCAGCGTCGACCACAGTCAGGGCTACGAGGTCATGCGCACTTGGGAGCCTGTTGACCCGGCCCGAATTTCCGCAGCAGTTGAGCGTTTCCGCCCCGATGCCGTGGTCATCCAAACCCGACATTCCGCGCGTTTGGGCATGGAGTTTGCAAAGCTGGGCCTGCCCGTTGTCCTCTATCTGCGCAACGTCGAATTTGATGAAAACGAAGGGGATGTGAGTAAGATTCCCGGCGCAAGTTTCATCGCCAATTCCAACTTTACCGCCGGCGCCTATATCGATGCTTACGGCATTGATTGCGCGGTGATTACGCCAACCATCAACTTTGATGAGTACAGGTGCGATACCACTCGGGAATTCACGACGCTTATCAACATACACCCAAAAAAAGGATATGAAGTCGCGCGTGAGATGGCATGCACCTGCCCTGACATTCCTTTCCTGTTTGTCGAAGCCTGGACCCTTTGGGACGGTCTTTTCAAACAAATCATGGATGAAATTGCCGAGCTGCCGAATGTCACCTTCATGAGCCGAACGTCAGATATGTCGAAGGTCTACGGGCGCACGAAGGTCCTGCTGGCACCAAGTCAGTGGGAGGAAGCCTGGGGCCGTGTTGCATCCGAAGCCCATTGCAGCGGCATCCCCGTGATTGGTTCGAACCGAGGGGGTCTGAGCCAAGCAATTGGCCCCGGCGGCATAGTACTGCCCCACGATGCGCCAATCGAAGACTGGGTCGATGCGCTGCGCAAGCTGTGGTCTGACCAAGAGGTGTATGATGACCTGTCAAAAACAGCACTGGCTTATGCAAAACGTCCCGAACTCGATTTCAAACGCCAGCATGAGGCGTTCGTGTCGGTACTGAATAGGGCTGTTTCAAAACAGAATGTCCGCTGCTCAGCCTGAATTGGCAGATCAACCAAATCGGAGCCGACCCTTGAACATCTGCTTTTGCGTCTCAAGCTTTCCAACGGTGTCGCAAACGTTTGTCACCTCGCAGGTGCTATATGCCGTGCGGCAAGGGCACAAGGTGACAGTGGCCTGCAAAACTTTCGACGCCGAAGCACCACTTTCGGCCGAGGAAAAGGCGCTGCTGAACGATGTCCGCATTGTCGTCTGGCCACCTGCGAGACCAAACCTGTTGCAACTATTCCCAAGACACTTGGCTGACCGAATGGCTGCACGGCTGGATCGATCTGCTTGGCGACGGCAGATTGATACAGATGTTGTGATCGCGCATTTCGGGTATCGCGGTGCGGCGGTGGCGCGCGCGCAAAAGGGCTGGAAACATCGCCCACCTCTGGTGACGGTCTTTCACGGTCGGGATGTGAGCGTCGAGTATCAGCGCGATAGATTGGCCAGATATCGCGACCTCTTCTCGCAGGGCGACCTGCATGTCACGGTCAACGCCCAATTTGCAGAACGTCTCGTTGAGTGCGGCGCCCCCAAGGCTCGCGTCGAAACCCGACACCTTGGTATTCCCGTAACCCGTTACCCTTATTCTGCACCAAAATTCGACCCGCCGCTGCGCATATTCAGCCTGTGTCGGTTGGTGGAGAAAAAGGGATTGAAGACCGCGATCGAAGCGTTGGCATTGCTGCACCAACGGCACCCCCGGATCGACTGGCGTTACGACATTGGCGGAGACGGCCCGTTAGCATCGGAACTGCAGGGCCAGGTGGCGCGCACCGGATTGCAGGATCGCGTTTGTTTTCTCGGTGCCCTGCCCCACCCGGAAGCTCTGAAACGGATCACCGATGCGGATGTCATGCTCGCCCCAAGCTGCACGGCAAAAGATGGCGACCAGGAAGGCATACCCGTTACTTTGATGGAGGCAATGGCGCTTGGAACCCCGGTGTGTGCAACGCGCCATTCTGGCATACCGGAACTGGTCACCCATCATGAGACCGGGCTTCTGTCAGACGAACACAACGCAGAAGAGTTGTGTCAGAATATCCTGTTCCTTGCGCAAGACCCCGAAAACGCAACGGCATTGGCCTCAGCCGCCCGCAAGAAAGTCGAGCGCGACTACAATGAGGACCTACAAAATGCCGAGTTTCTGGAACGTTGTCGAACCCTGCCGTCAGCGACCCGAGCCGAGTTAGCAAGCCAGATGACTGCATCTTAGCTTTCAACCCTCTTCCACCAGATGATCGATTGGGAGGCACTGAATTGGCAATACCGGACTTCATCATAGGAGGAGCTCCGAAATGCGGCACAACCTCCCTGCATCAAGTGTTAGATCAGCATCCTGACGTCTGGATGGCAAAAAACGAGCTGTATTTCTTTGATGCCGATGATCCCATTGCACATGGCGACTTCTTGGGGATGGATGGCGATGGTCTGGTTTGGCGATCCCCGACGACCCCACCCTGAAAGATTGGTATCAAAACCGCTTTTCTGACGCCCCCGATGGATGCCTTACGGGCGAGGATTCAACAACTTACCTGATGTCCGATGTAGCAGCGTTTCGCATCAAATCCATGAATCCAAACGCTAAAGTCATTTTCATGCTGCGGGATCCAGTCCGGCGCGCTTTTTCGCAATACTGGCATCTTCTGCGCAGCGGACGTACCTGTGTGTCTTTTGAAAAGGCGCTCAGCAGCGAACCCTCAATCGTGTTGGGTTCAACCTATGCCCCGTCTTTACGGCAATTCCATGCAGCCCTTGGAAAGGACCGAGTGCATGTTGTCTTGTTCGAGGAGTTCGAGGCCGATCAACAAGCTGCAATCAACGAAGTTACCACATTTCTCGGCCTTTCGCCGATGCCAGTCGCAAAAGTTGAAACCTGGCACAATCGAACAAAATACCCCGCCCGAACGAAAACACTTCTTCGCGTGAATCGCGTGGGTCAGATTTTGGTACGCTACCGCTATGCCCGCCATTTCGACGGTTTCAGTGGTACCCTGTCCGCGATTGGCCACAAAGCATACCGCCGCTGGTATCACTTCATCGAAAAGCGGGTTCTGACGCAGGATCAACCGCCTTCTGACATGCGATCTAGAACGCGCGACTACTTGCGTCAGCACCTGTCGGATCGAAATGCAGGGCTTTCAGATCTTTTGGGGAAGACCCTGAGCGACTATTGGCCCGGCTTTACCCAGTAGCAAGTATCTTCCAAGACCTCAGTCAACGAAAATGGCGCTAAAACACTGGCTGCAATCTGCTCGCGCGGCAGCGGGTCAGCAACAATCGCAATGACAGGTCGAAATGTGGCTGTCGCACTGATTTGGCAGAACGGCGACTGCAACAAGAACCGGCCGGTTGATGCAGCCATCCGCGTTAATGCGCGCATAAGCAACTTCACAGCGGTCCACATCGTGACAACGTTGATCGTCCTTCTCTTCGCGACCTTTCGATGCTTTGCCTGTGCCCTGGTCGTTGTGGAAGACAGAACAATCGATATCAACGGCGAGCAACACAACTTTTTCCTCGCAAGGCCCCAATTGGAACTTGGTTTCAGACAACGAGGCATTCCATCCAAGATCACGCCCGCTTGCCGTAGTGAAACTGCTTAAAGAAAGTGTCACGTCACGGGTACGGCGACTGTCGTTGGAAAACGTGACCGAGATGACGCGTCGTTCAGAACACCGTGCCTCAATCAGCACGTCTCCGTCACAAATACAGCATTCGCAACAACTGTCGTAAGCACACCGGTTGTCACAGCAATCACACCCGTAATCGCATCCACATGGTTTGGGGGAATACGGCACAGCCGGCACCCCATAGAGCGCAGTCGAATAATAGGCCTGCAACTGTGTGTACCCTTCACGAAGACTGCAGAGATAGTCATCAATATCCATCATCCGCATGCTTTGCGTGCGATAGCAATACGCATAGAACACCTCGGGTTTTCGGGCATAGCTGCCGCCGGGGTGTGTCATCGTTTTTTGCATGTTCTTGCCTCCTAATCGCGGATAGCGGAACCTTCAGACAGCCAAAATACGTACCGTCACAGTTTCCGACAAAATCCGAATGAATGCAGTTGTCTCGACGCGAACGGGAATCTTGCTCGGGATCTGAAAGGTCCAGACCTGAGATGCGGCCTGGCCGGCTTTCAGCGTAATGGGATCGTTTGTGACCTTAAGCGGCGCGAAACTCGCAAGTTCGGCCTCATAGCTGATCGACACGGCCCGCATCACGTCGTCCAATGTACGGTTGCTATCTTCAAGGTTCTTAAGCGTTCCCCGTTGCGCCCGGCAATGTAGTTCATCGAGATCAAGTTGCACGGCGCCGATGGCGGGAATGGTGACAGGAACGTTGCCATGGTTTTGAAAGGCCATCAGCTTTTCGACCTTCGCGCCTTTCTTCCCCACCACAAACACTTCGGGCGGCGAAACCTCAAGATCGACAACCTCGGTTACGATGACCTGGGCCTGATGGTCCGCACCGTCCACGGGAAATGACATCGTGTATATGCCAGGCGGCGTCGACGGCTTCAGCGCAACCGTCAAAGGGATCGTTTTTCTGGCACCTGCCCGAATTTTGACGCGTGGCAAATCCACCGCCAATGCCGATTCAGATGCCGTGGCTTTCGCACCCCGTCCAGCCTTGGGCGCTACCTGCGTCAGTTTGAGATCGCGCAGCGCCTTTCTTTCAGCACCCGCATTCTCAAGGTTCAGGGTACCGCACAGCGCACCCGGCTCGCCAATCAAAACAAGCGGCTCAACAAGTTTGACGTCTGGGGTCGTTTTCTTTGATGCCGTTGCCATGTCGCGCCTACTTGATATGGATTTTCACACCGCCAGAACTTGGTTTTTTTGCGGCTGTAGATTGCCCCGAGGACGGGGCCGAACTTTGTGCCGGTAACTGGACCGAAGGACGGAAAGGCAACTCCTCGTAGATCTGCTTGCTTTCACCGCTATAGGTCACGCCATAATATTCGACACCCATATAGGTCACGCCGATGTGGTGGTGATAAGGTTGGCAGATAATACCGGTAGGCAGCTTGCCATAGTTAACCGTCGTGCAGAAATCGAATGCTACCGGTTTCACATCGATCGAAAGCGGCTTGATCTCGAGCGTCAGATCGCTTGAGCTTTCGGTGACTATGGGCTCGGAAATTTTGATGTCCTGAAGGCTTTCCGTTTTGATCGGATCCCCGCCCTCAAGCTTTGTTTCGGTCTTGATCGGGTTCGCACCGCCATTCAGCGTGACGCCGATATCGTCGAGACCGTTTACCGTGATATCCGCATCGGTATCGGAATCGATTGAAATGGGTCCGTTGTTGACGTTTACGGTGCTTCTGCCACCTCCGCCTTTACCGCCGCCTGGCATCGTCACCTCCGAATGATATCGGTGCAGTGCCTGTGACATGCACCTCAATATGAATAAGCGTTTGGCACGAAAAACGTGCAAATGGTGGCTTAAGGATAGCACATTTGGCGTCCCGGATCACGTTTGCTGATCAGCCGCACACGTGCTGCCGCGCCAAAGGTACCAATTTGTGTTATAGTACAGGCAGATCAGTGGTTGGGTGCGCGGCGCGTGCCGGTAATCATCACCAGGGGTGACAGACGCTGTGAGTGTTGAAATCGCATTGAGTCCACATGACGCTATCTGTGCAGGCCTGTCCGGTCGCCTGTTGTGTTTTACCCATGCAGGCGGTGCAGGAGAGCGCTTTCAAGATTGGATAAGCGGTTTTGCGCCGGTTTTGGATGTCAGATCCATAACATTGCCCGGTCGAGGGGCCCTATCGGACCACGCCCCTGTTGAATCGTGGCCGTCCCTCATCGCCGCCGTGGTTACAAGGGTGCTGCCGCTCACGGACAGGCCCTACGCCCTGTTTGGGCACAGTTTCGGGGCACTATTGGCCTATGAAACAGCCCGAGCCCTGGGGGCGAAAGGCCGCCCGCCCAACTTGCTCGTGGTCGCGGGACGTGCCCCGCAAGTGGCCGCCCAAGGCACCAAGATATCCGGCTTGCCGCGCGCTGCGTTCCTGAAAGAACTGGAAGCGATTGATGGCACGCCAGTGGAAGTTCTTTCCAACGCCAATTTGATGGACCGCGCGCTGCCTGCGTTGCGCGCCGATTTCACCTTGCTTGAACGGTATGACGCGGATGGCGCTGAAAACCATCGACCGCTTGATTGCCCGATCCTTGCCGTAGGTTCTGACAACGACCTGCAGGTTCCGTTTGGTTCCGTTCTCGGTTGGCGCCATAGGACCCGCCTTAGGTTCGAGTGTCGCCTTTTTACCGGCGATCACTTCTTTCCGTTTTCCAACCCGGATTTCGCCGACTCATTGTTTGACTATGTTGATGGCTCTCTGAATGAACACTCAAAGGACTTCCATCGCGCCGGATGAACACTCCATCGCGATCATCGGGATGCAGGGCCGCTTTCCCGGCGCTGCGACTGTCGACGAGCTGTGGAAAAATCTTATGGCTGGACGCGAAGCTGTTACAACCCTGACAGCCGAGCAGATGGAGGGCGCGAGTGTTCCCAAAGACATCCATGAACTGCCAAACTACGTCAACAAAGCAACCCTTCTGGAGGATGTCGACAAGTTCGATGCCGAATTCTTTGGGTTCAGCCCGCGTGACGCCGAACTGACCGATCCCCAACACCGTCTGTTTCTGGAATGCGCTTGGCACAGTCTGGAAGACGCTGGCTATGTGCCCAACCGCTACAAGGGCGACATCGGCGTGTTCGGCGGCTGCGAATTGTCGGGATACCTTTATCTGATCAATCGCAATCTTGATCGTCTGGGTTTTTTGGACGGCATGCAGCTGATGATCACAAATGATAAAGACTACATGGCCACTCAGGTGGCTTATAAACTCAACCTGACCGGTCCGGCTATTACCGTGCAGACCTCATGCTCGACATCGCTGGTCGCGACATGTCTGGCGTGCCAAAGCCTGCTGGAAGAAAGCTGCGATATTGCCCTGGCTGGCGGGGTAACGGTGAAAGTTCCGCAGCGACGCGGTTATCTGTTCGCGGCGGGTGGAATCTTGTCACCGGACGGGCAATGCCGCCCGTTTGATGCAGCTGCTCAGGGCACGATCGTCGGCAGTGGTGTCGGGCTTGTTGTCTTGAAACGCCTGGACAAGGCGATCCGCGACGGGGACCGCATTCGGGCCGTGATCCGAGGTTTCGGGCACAACAACGATGGGGCAAACAAAGTCAGCTATGCTGCGCCAAGTGCAGAAGGACAGGCGCGCGCTATCGAGACAGCTTTCGAGATGGCAGGCATTGCGCCGCGCTCGGTCGGATACATCGAGGCCCACGGAACTGCTACAATGCTTGGAGATCCCATCGAGGTTTCGGCCCTGTCGCGTGTTTTTCGCAAGTCGACGGATGATACGCAATTCTGCTCAATCGGTTCGGTCAAAGCCAATTTGGGCCATCTAAGTTGCGCCGCCGGGGTCACCGGTCTGATCAAGGCTGCACTGGTGACCGAGACTGGCGAAGTGCCCCCCAATCCCCATTTCAATGTTCCAGCCCCGGGGATCGATTTTCCGACAAGCCCATTCTTCGTAAATCGCGACGCGACCCAGATACAGGCAAACGATGGACCCCGGCGCGCGGGCGTCAGCTCGTTTGGGGTAGGCGGAACAAATGCACATGTCCTTCTGGAAGAACCACCAAAACAGGTTAACTCAGGACCGGGACGCAAGCGGCAATTATTGGTCATGTCGGCCCGAAGTGAGGCCGCGCTGAACCGAGTGGCTTTGGCACAAGCCCGCCAGATCATGACGGCAACTTCATCTGAACTCGCAGACATTGCCTACACCGCCAAAACCGGCCGCGCCCGCTTTTCGCATCGGCGTTATGTGCGTGTTGACGCTGACAATCCGGCCGGCAGCGCACTCGCGCTTCTGTCTTATAACGCCAAAAAGGTACGCACGTTTCAATCCAATGGTGAAGACCGACCTGTCGTCTTCATGTTTTCCGGCCAAGGGTCACAATATCCGGATATGGGCAGGGGTCTGTTCCAAGCTGAACCCGTTTTTCGCCGAGCTTTTGACCGGTGTTGCCGCGCATTTCGGGCAGAGACCGAACTAGACCTGAAGCCTATCGTGTTTCCAACGAAAAACGACCGAAAGTGCGCCGCTGACAAGTTGAAGCAGACCCAGTTCACACAACCCGCTTTGTTTGCCGTCGAATATGCGATGGCCCAGCTCTGGATGTCATGGGGCGTTCGCCCGCGCGCCATGATTGGTCACAGCATTGGTGAATACGTTGCGGCGACGCTGGCCGGTGTCATGACGCTGAAAGATGCGGTGAAACTTGTAGCGCGGCGTGGTGCTTTGATGGCGTCCTGCAAACCCGGAGCAATGCTGGCGATCCCAAAGGACGAAGGATCTGTGCGCCCTCTTTTACCGGATGATATTGCGGTGGCCGCAGTCAACGCGCCCGGCATGACGGTGGTGGCGGGTCCGACCCCTGCGATAAAGCGCTTGGCCAAACGGCTTGAAAACAAGAAGATCACAGCGACGTTGCTGCGCACGTCACATGCGTTCCATTCCGCCATGATGGATCCGATCCTTGATGCGTTCATTGATGTGTTCGAGGATGTGCGTTTGCGCGCCCCCACTATCGACATTTATTCGAACCTCACCGGCAGCGTGCTGACAGCAACAGCAGCAACCGACCCCGCCTATTGGGCGATGCATCTCAGAAGCACGGTTCGGTTTGCCGACTGCGTGCAATGTGGTCTGGAGTTGCAAGATGCGATCTTCCTGGAGGTCGGGCCGGGTCGCGCGCTGACCAATCTCGCTGGCCTGCAATTGGCGGGCAGCGACTCTGTGGCGCTGTCGGCCATGGACAGCAAAGCGGGACCTTCAGACGAGGCTGACCTTGCAACAGACGCACTGGGTCAATTGTGGGCGCAAGGCGCGGACATCGACTGGCATACTTATTACAGGGGCGAAACACGGCGAAAGGTGGCGCTGCCGTCCTACCCGTTCGAACGCGACAGTTACTGGGTCGGCGGCGGCGAGGACCCAAGCATGCAGGCGGCGGCCACACGCAAGTCTATGGTTGGGTGGGCTTATTTGCCTGACTGGGTCGAAGCGCCAACCACGGGCGCGCACCGCCTATCCAAGGACGCACGCATACTGATCTTCAGTGACAAAAGCAGTGCTGCGATCAGCTTACAAAACGCGCTGGCAGCGCAGGGCGTGACAGCCATCAAAGCCACGGCGGGAAAACGGTTCATGCAGCGCAAGGACGGGTCTTTCATAGTGGACCCCGATGAGCCGGAACATATGGCACGGCTGACCGAACGGCTTCGTGATGATACCAACCCGATCACCCATGTTGTTTTCTTCTGGCCACTCATGCTTGAGGATGCTGAAACCTGCGTCGGCACAATGCAAAACGCGGCCATCGAACTTGCCAAAACCAATGGGATGGCAAAGCTTCGGATGTTTTCGCTGACAGCTCAGGCACAATCAGCCCGATCAGATGGAACATGTTCTGTTGCAGCGTCAGCCACACTGGCCATGGCGAAGACCCTTGGCCAGGAAATTCCGTCACTTAGGGTCACGACTGTAGATGTCGCCAAAGACGATCAAACCGCGACCTCTGCGGACCGTCTTGCAGGCCGGTTGATGGACGAGCTACAGGCCTCTGAATTCTCACCCAGCGTTGCTTACATTGATGGCAAACGTCACAGACTGAGCTACACTGCAAAACCGTTGGAGCCCGTCGATCCTTCGCCGCTTTTCAAAACAAATGGCGTCTATGTGATTACTGGCGGTCTCGGCAATATCGGATTGACGATCGCACGGATGCTGGCCGAAAAATATCAGGCAAAGCTGGTTCTGATTTCTCGTAACGGAGCACTGCCAAAAGCCAATTGGAAGGAGATGGCCACTGGTCCGGACGAATTTGACAAGACTGCGATCCTTGCACGAAGGTTGCTGGAGTTGGATCGCAAGGGTCACGTAGAGGTGTTGAAGGCAGACACGACGGATCAACACTCACTCGACCAAGCCTTGTCCAAAACCAAGGAGATTTTTGGCGAAATCGACGGCGTTTTCCATATGGCGGGAAACGTGAAAGATGGGTTTGGAAAACTACAAGAGCTGACCCCTGCAGATCTGGCACGTCAACTTGATCCCAAGATCGGTGGCGCTCGGACTCTGGCCAAAGCCCTGCAGAGCCATGCGCCGGATTTCGTTATTCTCGGCTCGTCGCTTTCTTCGGTTCTTGGCGGATTAAATCTGGGGTATTACGCTGCCGCCAATCAAATGCTCGACAGCTTTGCCGCGTCCCGGCCCACGGACGCAAGGTGGATCTCGGTCAACTGGGATCAATGGGCGTTTGCGAATCAGGCTCATGGAGAAGATGCCATTTCACCCGAGGATGGGGCCGAGGCGCTTTTGCGGCTGGCAGCGATTGATGCCAACCAGATCGTTATCTCGACAAAGCCGCTAAAGGCGAGGCTCGCCGAGTGGGTCGAGTTCACCGCCGTGCCAGGCACGACAGAAGCTTCGGCAGGTGGCCACAACCGTCCGAACCTGACCAATCCCTTTGAGGCGCCAAAGACCGACATGGAAACCATCCTCGCCGGGATATGGGAAGACCTTCTTGGGCTAAGCCCAGTTGGTATCCATGATAAATTCTTTGAATTGGGCGGTCATTCCCTGCTTGCCATTGAGATGACGATGCGGATCGAAGAGCGGTTTGGCTACACGCCAGAGGTCGGTCAGATTTTTGATGCGCCAACGATTGCAGGGCTGGCGCCGCTGATCGAGAAAAACATAGGGAAAGAACAGGAAACGTCTGAACGGATCAAGGTCGACCCTATACCTGTGGCGCACGATCCGGACCTGAAACTGGAGGGCGCCAAGAAGAGCTTTCAGGACATGTATGATGGAGTAACCAAACAGCTTGATGGGTCCGCTTTCGGTGCCTTCGCGCATTTCCTGAATTACGGCTATGCGCCGAACGGCGCCCCCGTGGCGTCGAAAGCAGAGCTCAGCGACAAGATGATGAACCGGAACTCGGTCAAACTGGCGCTGGAAGTGATCGGAACTTACCCTGTTGATGGCAAAACCCTGTTGGACGTGGGGTGCGGACGGGGTGGAACAGCCAGAACCTTGGCAGAGTTCTTCGAACCCGCCGCAGTCACCGGCATGGACCTCTCGGGCGCGGCTGTCGAGTTTTGCCGAAAAACACACACAGACCCCCGGTTGACATTTCTTCAGGGCGACGCCGAGGACTTGCCGTTCAAGGATGCGCAGTTTGACGTTGTCACGAACATAGAAAGCTCTCACACCTATCCTGCGATCCAGCGCTTCTATGCATCGGTGATGCGGGTTCTGAAACCGGGCGGTGCGTTTCTGTACACCGACCTTTTGCCGATCGGTAAACTGCATCAGTGTCTCGAACTTCTAAAAGATCTGGGCTTTGTGATTGAAGATGAACGAGACATCACACCCAATGTGTTACTGTCATGCGACGAAATCGCTGCTGCGCGCCTGGGTGCTTTTGGTGGCGATCAGGATATGAGCAACTTTTTGGCCGCGCCAGGGTCAGCTGTCTATGAAACGATGAAATCGGGCGAATGGAGTTACCGTATCTGGCGGTTGATGCGGCCAATCAAATGACGTCTATTTGGCAAGAAATCAATTTGTTGCGCGCCTGCCCTAATCCAACAATCACAAGAGCCGTCGAATAGCACACCCCCTCACGGTAGAGGTCGGCATCAAGCGGTATCATCACCTTTACCGTTTGCTTTTGACCGGGCGCGAGATTGATAAGCTCTGGCACGACATCGATCATCGCGCCTTCTAGGGCCGTACCAGAGTCATCCAGAACCGGCGTGGTCGAGACGCGGGGGCTGACGCTGGTTGCCGTGCTGTTTTCGACATCAAAGCTCGCAGAAAGGGTCGTGCCCGCCGCACCAGACAGCGAAATTGATGCCGCCTGAGATTCAGGTGCCGGGTCGGCCAGATACCCGTTCATTCCGCGCGTATTCAGGAAGTGGAACAATTCATCAGTGTATCGCTTGGACAGAACCTGAGCCGATGCCGCATATCGAATGGCAAGCTGAAGTCCCTCTTGCGCAATCTCGGCCCCGCGTGTTTCGGTAAATTCTTTGTAAAGGTCTGCTAGTTCAGGCGCATACCCTTGTTCCGATAGCTTCTGATACTGTGTCCCTGCATCAGTGTATTGCTGCGTGAACGCCGCATAGATTGATTGCAGCTGACGGTAGCTTTCCTCCATGGCGGCCTGTAGGTCGACCTGCCCACCTGTTCCAGGGCCGACTGCCTCCGGGGCCGAATTGCCATTCCTAACTCCAGATGTTTGCTGAGGTGCCTCAGCCGGCGCAGGTTTAGGTTTAGGCGCGCTCCGCTTTGCCTTCCTCGTTGGTTTTTTTGCTGGTTGTTTCCTGGTGGTTTTGGCCATTTCAGCCCCTATCGTAGCCGTATTGACCCGCCCAACTTACACCAAAGCAGTAGTTTGCGCCAATTTGCCCTCGCTCTCGCGCTGAATTGCGGCCTGATACCATGTGCCCAAAAGCGCGACATAGCCCGCCAAATTGGTGGAGGTCAGCGTTGCCGCGGTACCCGTCGGACCGCCAAGCCCACGTGCAACTGCAAGCTTGCCATAAAGCTCAATCACCCTCTGGATCAATGTTGGCGCGGCATAGGCAAGCGACAGGTGCTCCGGCTCCCAGACCGTATTGAAATACAGGACCGCGCCAAGTTCATCGGCAAAATCCAAAAGATCGGTCAGCTCCTGCCAATTGACGGTCATGATGCAGGCCGATATCCCGATTGGCCGGTTGTTTTGATGCGAATAGTCGGCAAGCCAGCGCGCGTTCGCCATCACAGTGTCAAAGTCGGCATTGCGACGGATCGAGCAATAGGTGTCGCGTTGAACACTGTCGAGCGAGATGCCGATATGCACGTTGCCCCGCTTCAATACTGACAAGGCTTGATCTGGAAGGATCGAAGCATTGGTCTGGATCGTGATTTCGCAATCCGGATTCAGGGCGATGAGCCGTTCCCAGATCCGGTAGTACAGCCGCATGACGAAAGGTTCGCCGCCATAAAAAGTCGTGCCCTCAAGGTGGGGGATGAACTCTTCCAGTTCGTCGACAAAGGGCTGGCCATACGCCTGCGGCATTGCAGCGCGCCTTTCGCGAAACCGACGAATCCGCGAAGACAGCTCTCCGTTGCACATGATGCATTCCAGATTGCAGGCATTGTGCAACTCGAAAGACAGCGCTGTTGGATGATCCAGGTTAGGCGACCAACGGTCAAAATGTTGTGCGACGACGGCACCAAAATTTCCAGTTTCGATTTGCGACCCGCATCCGTTGCAAGCGCCGCCAAGATCGTCCGCTGCGATGCGTTTGCACAGGGCTTGACGCGCGCGTCCCTGCCAAATCTCACGAATTGATTTGTTAGGGTAGCGCCCTAAGGGTTCGCGGTTGTAACAGCAACTTGAAACATTGCCGTCAGTGCCGAAATAAAGGCTTGTTGACGGGCTGTAACACAGTAGCGGTCGAGGTCCCGAACGGCGCTGCTGGTTATAAAGATAGTTCTGGATCGGGTTCACAACGGTGCCCCTCAAAACTCTTTCTCAGTTTTACCTTATCACAACTCTTGGGTAGCGGGTTTGAAATCAGTGACTATCCTTGGCAACAACGTTTCTGCTTGGGCGTCATGCTCAACCGCCTATCGATAACCAGAGACAAAAAGGTCCAACTACCAGCTTGCTGAAATATACTGTGTTTCCATGAATTCCAGCATGCCTTCATGCCCGCCCTCACGGCCCAGGCCAGACTGTTTTGTGCCGCCGAAAGGTGCTGCCGGATCACTAACCAGCCCACGGTTCAGACCGACCATGCCATAGTCCAGACGCTCACAAACCTGCATTGCGCGTTTCATATCTGAACTGAACACATAGGCGACCAGACCGTATTCCGTATCATTTGCGCGGGCGATCACCTCGTCCTGATCACGAAAAACCTGAAGCGCGGCAACCGGGCCGAAGATTTCGTCCCTCACGCAATCTGCCGTGCCGGTCACGTTCGACAGAACGGTAGGCGGATAGAAGAAACCCTTGCCGCTGGGTGTTTCTCCTCCGCATTCGATCGTTGCTCCTTTGGCCACCGCATCCGCCACAAATGCCACTACCTTGTCGCGGGTGTCAGCGTTGACCAAAGGCCCCACGTCGACCGTGGGATCGGTGCCATCACCCAGCTTTAGCGCGGACATCTTCTCGGTTAATCGTCTGGTGAATTCCGCTGCTACGCTTTCGTGCACATAGATGCGGTTGGCGGCCGTGCAGGCTTCGCCAAGGTTTCGCATCTTGGCCAGCATTGTTCCTTCAATCGCTGTGTCCATGTCGGCATCCTCAAATATGATGCAGGGGGCATTACCGCCCAATTCCATTGCGGGCTTCAACACCTGATCAGCCGCAGTGTGCAACAGTTTACGCCCCACCGCCGTGGACCCCGTGAAACTGACAACGCGGACACGGGGGTCATGCAGCATGTGATCAACCAACGCGCCCGAGCGCTTGGACGGCAGAACGTTGACCAACCCTGGTGGTACCCCTGCCTCTTCCAGCAACGGCATCAGGGCGAGCATGGTCAGGGGCGTTTCAGAGGCGGGTTTGATGATGACACCGCAACCAGCTGCAAGCGCTGGCGCGATTTTGCGGGTACCCATGGCTGCCGGGTAGTTCCACGGAGTGACCAGCACGGCAAGACCAGCAGGCTTGTGCTGCACAATAATCCGGGCCCCGGACGCGGGTGCATGGGTAATCAACCCATCGGCGCGCACAGCTTCTTCGGCAAACCAGCGAAAAAATTCGGCGGCATAGCCAGCTTCGCCCATCGCGTCGGCGCGGGCTTTGCCGTTTTCAAGTGTGATCAGGTGGGCAAATTCTTCCAGCCGGGCTGTCATCAATTCCCAGGCGGTGCGCAAGATTTCCGAACGCGCGCGCGGCGTGCGTACAGCCCATTCCTTCATCGCACGCTCGGCTGCATCAAGCGCGGCGTCGGCATCGGCGATATCGGCAGAGGCGACCGAGGCCAACACCTGTTCATCAGCAGGATTGTATACGTCGAAGCGTTCGGCACCCGGGCGCCATTGGCCGTTAATGTAAAGATCAGTGTAGTCCATGCTGGGTCCTGTGGTCAGATCAGATGCGTCAATGGGTCTTCCAACCGCTCGGCAAATCCAGTCAGAAATGTAAGCGCGGCATCGCCGGTGATTTGCTGAGGCGTGAAATCAAGCCTAAGGGTCAGTTCTTCCCCCCTGCCCGCCACATTCAAAACCGCGCAATCCGATGGGCCGATGTTCAGGCTGGTGATCGGGCTGCCCGTCAGATCCTGCAGTCTTAGATCAGGCAAAACCCCGTCGGTTTCGGGCTGAACCGACAGGCGTGCGCGGTCGGGATTGGCAAACAGTTTGGAGGTCCCGCCAAGAGAGGTCAGTTCGACGATCACTTCGTCCCGACTATCGTGAGCCATGCGCCATGCAGCGGCTGCAAATGCGGCCCAGATGGCGCTGGCAGGGATGACGATGCCGCCATCTTCTTTCATCCAGCGCAGGAACTCATGTTGCGCAGCGGATGATATACAAGCGGCGATCTGGTGTTGTGCTTGACCGATCGGTCCCTCTTTGGCTGGCATCTGCGGTGCAAGGGACTTGAGCGCCTCCAGATCTTTCACATGAAAGGGCTGAGGATGACCTGCCTCAACCAACAGCGCCAGGTCCAGCCCCTGCTCAAGCGCCAATCGCCGTGCTTTGGGTGAGGCCAAGATACGCCCATCTGCGCTTGGCTGGGACAAAACAGGCCGTTGTACCAGATGTTCGGGCTGCTCTTCCTCAGATGTTGCTGCGACCTCAAACAGAACGGCAGCCTGCGCAACCGGATTATCAGGTTTCGAAGTTGAGATAATCGCGATGGTTTGGCCCACCGGAACGTCCTGTCCGGCCTCGGCGGTAACGCTGGCCAGAAAACCGGCTGCGGGTGCCTCGACTTCCATCGTGGACTTGTCCGTCTCCACTTCGAACAACACGTCCCCCTCGGCGACCGCCTCACCCGGCTGTTTAAGCCAGGCGACCAGACGTCCGGTATCCTGCGCCATGCCCAGCGCTGGCATGATCACCTCAAGCGGCATGAATCATCTCTCCTGCCACCAACAGGTGCGCGTTTCGGGCGACACCTTCCGGCGTGGGTACGGTCAGGTCCTCAAGCGCCGGGCTAAACGGTACGGGGACATCCATCGCCCCCATACGCAGCACAGGCGCATCAAGATGATAGAACGCTTTTTCGTTGATGCGGCTGGCGATTTCCCCTGTGATGCCATAGCTTTGATGCCCCTCATCCACGACAATCACACGGCTGGTTTTTCTCGCAGATGCCAGCAGCGTGTCTTCATCCAGCGGAACAATGGTGCGGGGATCAATCACCTCGGCCGATATGCCGTCCTGGGCCAAGATGTCAGCGGCCACCTCGCAGACCTGCACCATGGATGACGTCGCAATCAGCGTGATGTCCTGCCCCTCTCGCTTGATGTTGGCTTGCCCGAAGGGAATCAGAAATTCTTCCTCGGGCACCGGGGCTTTGTCGTTGTACATCAGCTTGTCTTCGATGATCACCACCGGGTTGTTGTCACGAACAGCTGTTTTCATCAGGCCCTTCGCCTCAAAGGCAGAGGATGGCAATGCAACTTTCAGCCCGGGGATATGGGCGACCAGCGCGTGCAGCGATTGCGAATGCTGCGCGGCAGATCGGCGGGTTGCACCCAGATTGGTGCGCAGGACCAGTGGCACGTTCAGCTTACCACCCGACATGTAATAAGCTTTGGCCGCCTGATTGCAGAGCTGATCCATGATCAGATACATGAAATCGCCGAACATCAGATCGACAACCGGCCGCGTTCCGGTCAGCGCAGCCCCGACTGCGACCCCCATGAATCCGGGCTCAGAAATTGGTGTATCCACCACACGGGATGTACCGAATTCTTCGACCAACCCGCTGAGCACTTTGAACGGCGTTCCAGCTTCTGCGACATCTTCACCAATAATGAATACCGTCTCGTCGCGACGCATTTCCTCAGCCAAAGCCTCATTCACGGCCTGAGAAAGGGTAATCTCTCGCATTGTAAGTCTCCTCAGGCCAGCGCGTGTTTGATGTCGGTGAATACATGCATATCCACCTCGGATCCGTCGGGGTAATCGGCCTTCAGCGCATATTCGACTGCATCGACGGCATCGGTCTTTATCTCTGCATTCATCGCCTCGATGTCTTGTTCGCTGGCGATGCCTTCGCCGATCAACCAGGTCCGAAAACGGATGATCGGGTCGCGGTTATCTTTCCAGTCCCGCTCTTCTTCTTTCGAGCGATAATACTCGCGATTAATGTCACCCACATGGTGACCGTGATAACGGTAGGTCATCAGTTCGATGAAGAACGGCCCCTCGCCCTTACGGCAGCGTTCAACAAGCTGTTGAGCAAGCTCATTGACTGCCAGCACATCCTGCCCATCGACCTGAAACGCTTCAATTCCAAACGCTTCGGCACGCGCCGTGATGGAACCTGCGGCGATCTCTTCGGTTTTTGTGTATTCCGAGTACCCGTTGTTTTCACAGGCATAAATGACCGGCAAGGACCACAACGCAGCCATATTCATGACCTCGTATAAAAGCCCCTGCGCCGTGGCGCCGTCCCCGAAGAAACAGACCGTGACGTCGTCAGAACCCAAAAATTTAGCCGAGAACGCGGCGCCCGTTGCGATCCCCATCGACCCGCCAACAATAGCATTCGCGCCAAGATTGCCGTTTGACTGATCAGCAATATGCATCGAGCCACCTTTGCCCCGGCAATACCCCTCTTCCTTTCCCAAAAGCTCGCAGAACATTTCCTTGAATTCCGCACCTTTGGCCACGCAATGGCCGTGCCCGCGATGGGTCGATGTGATTTTGTCGGTGATCTTCAGCGCCTCGCAAATCCCAACTGCAACCGCTTCTTCACCCGAATACATATGAGTCAGCCCTGGCATTTTGGCCGAAAGATACAGTTGGTTGGCATTGTCCTCGAAGGTGCGGATACGCACCATCTGACGGTACATACGCAGATAGTCTTCAGCATTTGTCTTGGTCATGATGGTCCTCGTAGGGTGGCGGGATTGTCCCGCCTCGCAGGGAGAGAAACTGCGAGACGGGTACCGAGCACCGCTCAGTATCGGTTTGCAATGGGAAGGTCCTGCGCCGGGAACAGGCTGATCACCTCGCAGCCGGTATCGGTGACAACGACCTCTTCTTCGATCCGGGCCGCTGAATAGCCATCGGTCGCAGGGCAATAGGTTTCCAACGCGAAGACCATTCCGGTTTTGATTTCCATCGGATTGTCGAGGCTGACCGAGCGCGACATGATAGGCCGTTCGTGCAAAGCCAACCCCAATCCGTGACCAAACTGCAGGCCAAATGCCGACAGCTCGTCCGGGAACCCAAATTCCTCGGCCGCAGGCCACAATTTGGCGACCTGATCAGTCGTCACACCGGGCTTGATCGCGGCGATTGACGCGTCAATCCACTCGCGCGCCTTCACATAGGCATCGTTTTGGGCAGGCGTCGCACCGCCGATATTGAACGTTCGGTAGTAGCAGGTGCGATACCCCTGATAAGATTGCAGAATGTCAAAGAATGCCTGATCACCCGGGCGGAACAAACGGTCCGTGAAATTATGCGGATGCGGATTGCAGCGCTCGCCCGAGATCGCGTTGATCGCTTCGACGTCATCACTGCCCATCTCGTAAAGAAGTTTATTGCTGAGCGCGACGATGTCATTCTCTCGCACACCAGGTTTCAGCTCTTCATAGATCATGTGGTAAACGCCATCGACCATGCTGGCCGCCTGCGTAAGAAGCTGGATTTCATCCCAGTTCTTGATCTCGCGGGCGCTGAGCATAATCTGCTGGCCATCCACAACGTTCAGCCCCGCTTCTTGCAAGGCGTGGAACATCGCGGTTTCCGCATAGTCAACGCCGACGGGCATGTCTTTCATTCCGGCGTCTTCGATCAGGCCGGCGATCTCTTCGGCATATTTCTTCATCAGACCAAAACTGGGAGGGATGGTGCCTCGCATGCCAACAACTCCCGCCCGGCAGTGGTCAGGGATCAGCCAGTCGGCATACTTCTTGTGATGTACAGCGGCTGATCCGAAATCCCACACATATGGCGCATCATCACCTGTCAGCAGGCAAAACCGGCACATCTTGTCCCGTTCCCACTCTCCGATTTTCGTCGCAGATACATACCGTATATTATTGACATCAAATAATAAAAGCGTGCCACAGTCGCTGGCCTTCAGCGCCTCGCGTGTCCGCGCCAAACGATAGCGGCGAAGCCGGTCGTGATCGACGCGGCGTTCGAAATCAACCGATGTGTGTCCCCAAGCGGGCAATCGGCCTTCCCACTTCCAATGGGGCTCCAGGTCCTGAGGCGTAAGGACGTTTGGGGTAAGCGCGAGGTTCATAGCGAGAATTCCTTGTTGCGGCGCGAAGTTCTGCGCCCCTGAGAGACGGTCAGCATCTGCTGATTATCGGGGTCACTGAATGCACCAGCCGCCGTCGATATGGATCATCTGACCGGTCATGTAGTCACTGTCGTCACTGGCCAGGAAAGACGCCGTTCCGGTGATGTCATCGGGGTAAGACACGCGCTTGATCTGCAGCGCATCGCGCACAATGTCTCCATAGGCTTGGCCTTCACGTTCCTTGAACCCGATATCGACCAGATCTTTGTCGAGCTGCTCCCAAAGTGGCGTGACCACAACTCCTGGCGCATAGCCGTTGACGGTGATGTTATGTTCAGAAAGCGCAACGGCGCCGCAATGGGTCAGGGCAAGGCAGCCATATTTTGACGTGCAATAGACAGTGACATCCACAAGCGGCTTGCGAGAGGCGATGGATCCCACGTTGATGATCTTGTAGGGGTGACCTTCCATCGGGCCTTGCTTGATCATCTGGCGTGCGGTCTCTTGCATGCCCAACCACATCGCCTTGGTGTTGACATTCATGATCATGTCCCAGTTGTCTTCATCGATATCCATGAAGAACCGAGGCTTGTTCAGACCCGCGTTGAAAAGACCCACATTGATGCTGCCAAAGGCCTCGACAGTGGCGGCAATGGCTGCTGCGTTGTCTTCGCGCTTGGTGACATCCATTTCCACCGCAATGGCGTTACCATTGCCAGAAGCATTGATCCCATCCGCAACCTTTTGAGCCTCCGCATGATCAAGATCCCCGATGCAGACATTAGCGCCCTGAACGGCAAAGCTCTCGGCATTGGCCTGCCCCATACCGCGGGCGGCCCCAGTTATCAGGATATTCTTACCTTTCAGGCGGTTGGGGTCCATGGGTCGATCCTCCTCAAGTCACGTTGATCAGGTTGAATTCATCAGCGCGTCGGCCCGCTTTTGAGCCGCCGCAAGGGCTTCGCGCGGGGTCACGATCCCGCGCAGCATGTCGTGGAATTCTTCACCGCAAATCTGAACTATGTTGCCGATTTCCGGCACAGGCGGGCGCGGCCAAAACTGCAACTCATCCCGCCAGGACATGGCATCGACAGCTTCGAAAATGGGCGAGACACGGCGCACTTCGGGGTCAGATCCGACGGAATAGCGCGGGTTGGTGCGGCTGCCGTTCTGGATGTATAGCTTCTGCGCCTGCGCACTTGTGAAAACAATCAGCGCTTCGACAGCAGCATCCAAACGTTCGGGCGGCAAATTGGCCGGAATGCCCATGACGTAGCCACCAACTGGTGCAACCGGCGATGCACCCGGGCCGACCGGATGCGGCAAGTACCCGGTCTGACCAGCAGCGGGCGAGCTGACGTCCAGTTCAAAATACGGAGCCAGAAGCGTGTAGCCATACGCCATGGCGATGCGCCCGGCCGCATAAGGGCGCACACGCTCGTACCACGACATCGACAAGATATCGGGTGGCGAGTATTGCAGCAGTTCCATCAGAAACTCCGCCGCACGCAAACCAGCTTCGGTGTTGATGGTGGGGCGGTAATCGCCCTGCGACAGACAGCCGGTATCAAAACCCCCAGCATTTTCAGGCAAGTTCAACACAGGTTGGCCGAAATCTGCCATTGTCATCAGGACCGTATGTCCAAGGGCCGTGCCGCGCGCGGCGTTCCAGGCAATACCATATTGGCCATGCTGCGGATCATGCAGTGTTCGGGCCGCAGAAAGCAGTTCATCGGTAGATGCCGGAGGCTCCAACCCGGCTTTCGCAAACAAATCCCGGCGATAAAACAGCAATTCAGGCGTTGTCTGAGCCGGTACACCGAAGGGTTGATCGCGCCAATGCGCGGCCTTCCAGCCTGCGGTATGAAAATCCGCCGGATCAAGACGCGCGACATCCATGGCCTCATCCAGGGGCATGAGAATACCGCGCTCAGCAAACTCGCCCACCCAGGGCAAATCGACCGCAATGATGTCATAGCGGCTGGCTTTGCGTTCGGCGTTGCGGATCGCTTCCTCTCGCAGACGATCAATCGAAAAGGCGCGTTGATGTATTTGCGTGCCGATCACCTGCTCGAACTGACGCTTGAGATTGTCCATGACCATGAAGGTCGGATCCCCATGCACAAGCACCCGAATTCCGCCCGAGGCCTTCAGTGGTTCCGCCAAAACCTGCATTGGGGGGATCGACTGCGCCGCCATGTAGGATCCGCCGAAGTAGTAGTCTTTGGCGTCCGGTGCACGCTCTCGACCGCCGAACTCGGCTTCGACCATGCGGCGAATTCGGCCCGAGAGTTGGGTCCACAACTCCAGCAACGATTCGCTGGGGTGCAGCGAAAAGCTTTTGCCTGTCTTTGTGCGCGGCCGTTGTTCGATCAGGCCGCTGTCGATCATCTCTTTCACCCTCCGGTTGGCCGTGGCGTAGGGCACGCGACTGACACTGATCAGGGATGTAGGCGTGACGATCTTGCCTTCGAGGTGACCGCGGACAAGGTGCAGCGCTATTCTAAAGTGCGGCCCCATCGCAAAAAGTTCGGTCGAGTCTTCCAACTCATCGCCGAAATCCTCAAGAAAGGATGCGATGCGCATCATCTGGTTTTTCACCTGAGGCGAAACCATCTGTGCGTCTTTATGTGCATCCATGACTGACATAAGTTGCGAATGTGCCGATCTTTGCTTGCCCGGGATGGGCGTGTTGAAATTATCCGTTTCGGACGAATCTGAACGGGCCATGGCGTCCTCCTGCGAAATTGTTCAAATTGTCCTTAGGATCGTATCGCAAAAACATCCAAATCGGATAAACTAATATCCATTTTGGATGTTTTCACGGAGTTTGGACGTGTGGAAATTCGGCATTGTTCTGCCAATCATCTGCCACACGCGATGATTCCCCGCCGTGAAAACCGCGGGAACACGGAGGTAACACGGAGTTTTCCGGGAGGAGACCAGAATGAAATTTCGCAATACGCTTGCTGCAACGACAGCGATCGCAATGCTCGCGCTGTCAGGCGCAGCGTCAGCCGAAACGATGAAAATCGGCATCACCCAAAACAACGTGGGTGTGGACAGCTATCAAACCACTTACGAAAAGGCGTTCATTGCCGAGGCGGACGCCAACGCAAATGTGGAAACCGTCGTCCTTGATGCAGGTGGCGACGTGGCGCGCCAGATTGCTCAGATGGAAGACCTTATTCAACAGGAAGTGGACGCCATCATTATCTGGCCAACAAACGGCGAAGCTGTGATCCCCGCCGTTCGAAAAGCCAACAAGGCAGGCATCCCTGTAATTGTCACCAATTCGAACATCGCCGAGGAAGGTTTCGAATTCGTGTCAAGCTTCTCGGGGCCCGACAACATCACGCAAGGATCCCGTTCAGCCGAGATCATGTGCGATAAGTTTACGGAAATGGGTATCGAGAACGAGGCGCAGATTGTTCAGATCCGCGGACAGCCCGGGTACACCACGGCCATCGAACGCGCCAAGGGTTTTGAGGATCGGCTGCCAGAGGTTTGCCCCAACGTGGCGTTGGTTGAAACGCAGCCAGGTGACTGGAACCGCGAGAAATCACAAAAGGTAATGGAAGCCTTCCTTGTCAAGTATGACGACATCGATGGTGTTTATTCCGGTGATGACAACATGGGTGTGGGCGCGTTGAACGCCGCCAATGCGGCTGGCCGCGAAGGTATCATTTTTGTTGGCGCGACGAATTTTGCCGTCGGGTACGAAGCGATGGAACGCGGCGAATACTGGGGGTCGATCTACCAATCACCGGTCGATGACGCCAAAGCCGCGCTTAAGACCGCCATCGACACATTGAATGGTGAGGACTTGCCCTTTCTGAATTACTTCGACACACCGAAGATCACTCAGGACAACATGGGCGACTTCACAAAGCCTGTCTTCTAAAGGCCCATGAAACAGGCGCGGTATTCACGCCGCGCCTGTTTAGTCTGCCATTTCATCATGATCGAGAGGTTGCCATGAGCCGGGTCGCGGGACGGTCCTGTATTGTGACGGGTGCGGCGCGCGGCATCGGGCGTGCCATTGGTGAGGCTCTGCTGAGCGAAGGCGCCGATGTGTGTTTCGCCGACGTGACAGGCGACAAGGTCGCTGAGGTCGCAGCCGAAAACCGGGATCGAGCCAAGGAAAACGGCGCCAAGGTGACTCATGTCGCCGTGGACGTAACGGATCGTGCGCAGGTACGCGCAATGATCGATCACACGGTAGATGTTTTTGGCAAGCTCGATGTGAAATTCAATAATGCAGGCGTCAACAAGCCAATGAACTTCATGGATGTCACCGAAGACAATTGGAACTTTATCATGGGAGTGAACGGGTTGGGCTGCATGATTGGCATGCAAGAGGCGGCCCGCCAGATGATCGCACAAGGATCAGGCGGCAAGATCATCAATACCGCCAGCATCGCCAGCCGGCAGGGCTTTGATAATGTGGCCCCCTACTGCGCCAGCAAATGGGCGGTCGTGTCCCTGACCCAATCAGGCGCACGCGATCTGGCAAAACATGGTATCACGGTCACCGGGTTCGCCCCCGGTGTGGTGGCTACGGAAATGTGGGAACAGGTCGATCAGGACCTGCTAGAGATCGGAGCCGCAGAACGACCCGGTCAGGCGATGGAAGAGTTTTCAGCCGAAATCCTGAAGGGGCGCGTTGCGACACCCGAGGATATCACTGGGACAACAACTTATCTGGCCTCACGCGATAGCGATTACATGACCGGGCAAATCGTGATGATCGATGGCGGCATGACATTGGTGTAAGCCTTGTCGGTGGCACAGGAAGGGGGAACGATGCAAATCGCTAAGAATGATATCGGGGACTTTCTTGCTCGGCAGGGCATTCTGGTCGCTTTCGTCGTGTTCATGATCGGGTTCTCTCTGGCAAATGCTCGGTTTCTGGATCCTGACAACATCATGGGGGTGGTTCGGTCATCCGCCATTCTGGGCGTCATGGCGCTTGGAGTGACCTTTGTTGTGATCAGCGGCAATCTGGATTTGTCGGTGGGATCAATGATGTCATTTTCCACCATTGTTGTGCTGGACCTGCACGACAAAATCGGCCCGACGATGACCATTCCAGCGATGTTTGCAATGACGCTGTGTCTTGGCGCTTTCATCGGGTTTCTGGTTGGGTATCTGAAGCTGAATTCCTTGATCGTGACACTGGGAATGTTGTCCGCCATTCACGGTCTGACGCTGACCTATTCCGGCGGCAAGAACATGGACATTGTCGACAAGGAAGGCACATGGTTCAGCGTGTTTGGCCAAGGTGATGCCCTTGGTATTCCGGTGCCAATCCTCATTTTCGCGCTGCTTGCTGCATTTTTGGGGATTGTTCTTGCCAAAACACCGTTCGGCCGGAAGGTTTATGCGGTAGGTGGCAACGGTACTGCGGCCACCTTTTCAGGCATCCGCAGGGCGCGTGTCGTCTTTACTTGTTATCTGATGTCGGCTTTCTGCGTCGCTACTGCTGGGCTTATTCAGGCCAGCCGCTCACTAGGGTCGCAAAACACCGTAGGCCAAGGGCTTGAATTGGAGGTGTTGGCCGCGGTCATTCTGGGCGGAGCGTCTTTGATGGGCGGCTCAGGCACGATCTTCAAAACCGTGATCGGAGTCCTCATCCTAGGCTTTATTCAAAACGGGCTTTTGCTGGTGGGTTTGCAATTCTACGCCCAGTACGTCGTGACGTGGGTCATAATCATTCTTGCAGTCTGGCTCGACATTGCAGCCAAGCGCGGCAAGCTCTGGTCACCGATAGCCTGAGGGAGAGCGAGACAATGCAAGCCGGAACCCTCGCTACATTCCTCAAACGCGGTGCGATCTGGGGTTTCATCGTGCTGGAGCTGATTTTCTTCTCGGTGGCAGGCGAATACATGTCACTGTCCGACAAGGCATTCATGGACGCGGGCAACATGCTGTTGCTGTTCAAACAAACAGCTCCGCTGGGCATCATTGCCATGGGCATGACCATCATCATGATCAATGGCAATATTGACCTGTCTGTCGGCGCCACTTTTGCCCTCAGCGCCGTGATCCTGTTGGACAGCATGAGCTGGCCCATGTTCGAAAGCCTTGGCGACGGCGTTATTTTTGTGGGCTGGGGTCTGGCGCTTCTGACCGGACTGGTTCTAGGCGCACTCAATGGGCTGATCGTGTGGAAGACAGGTGTCGACGCCTTCATTGTCACGCTCGGTTCGATGCTAGGCTATCGCGGCCTTGTCTTCATGTACAACGGCGAACAGCCGACCAGCCATCTGAACTGGACCCTGGTGGATTTTGCCGAAGCCCAGTTCCTTGGGCTGCACACGCCCACATGGTTTCTGTTGGTTGTAACTGCAGCAATCTGGTTCCTGATGAATCGCACCGTACACGGGCGCAACGCCTATGCAATCGGCGATAACCGCGAAGCTGCCGTCAATGCCGGGATCAGGGTTGGACCACATATGATGGTCAACTTCATGATCATTGGATTTCTCGCCTCTCTCTCTGCTGTGGTCTTCTACTCTGAAAGCGGGTCCGTCAATCCCAATGATGGAGAGCTGTACGAGCTGTGGATCATCACCGCAGTGGTGCTTGGCGGCACCAAACTGACCGGCGGTGCGGGCTCGATTGTTTCGACCTTCGGTGGCGTGCTTGCGATCCAGCTATTGCGCAAAGGGCTGGCGCATATTGGCGCTGACACATCGACGGTCAATCTGGTCATTGGGCTTATTCTTATCGCTGTGCTGTTCCTCGACAGGCAACTGAACGTCAAAGGCAGAGAGGAGTTGAAGACATGACCGATCATATCCCAGCTTTGCACTTGCAGGGCATCGTAAAGACGTTCCCCGGCGTACGGGCCCTGGACGACGTCAGTTTTGAGGTTATGCCCGGCGAAGTGCATGCCCTTATGGGCGAAAACGGTGCCGGAAAATCGACACTGATGAAAGTCCTGGGCGGGATTTATCAACCCGAAGAAGGGCAGATCATCGTGGGCGAAGAACCCGTCGTGATGACATCCCCACTGCATGCAAAATCCAAAGGCATCGTCTTCATTCATCAGGAACTAAGCCTTGCCGAAGAGCTTTCGGTGGCTGAAAACATCTATCTGGGTGAGCTGCCGCGCAAGTCCTTTGGCCGTGTGGATTGGGGCAAGCTTTTTGCGCAGACCAACGAAATCCTGGAAAAACTGAAGGTCAGTTTTGACGCCAAAACCATTGTTGGCGAGCTGTCGATTGCCAACCAGCAAATGGTCGAAATCGCGCGGGCGCTGACCGTCGACGCCAAGGCGGTGATTTTTGATGAACCAACGGCCTCGCTCACCGATGCCGAAAAGGTGGTGCTGTTCGATGTGATCAGGGATCTGAAGGATCAAGGTGTAGGTATCATCTACATCTCGCACCGAATGGAAGAGGTTTTCCGCATGACCGACCGGGTCAGTGTTCTGCGCGACGGAAGCTACAGAGGCACACTGGAAACAACCGAGACGAACGAGGACGAGATTACCCAATTGATGATCGGGCGCAGCCTTGATCTGTCACGCAACAAAACCCACGCCGAACTCGGCGAGGTTGCACTTGAGGTCCGCGGACTTTCCTGCGGGGATCTCTACAGTGAGGTCAGCTTTGATGTCCGTCGTGGCGAAGTCGTGGGTTTTTACGGTTTGGTTGGAGCCGGTCGAACAGAAATTGCCGAAACCTTGTTTGGCCTGCGTGACCCCTCAGCGGGACAAATTCTTTTGGATGGGCAAGAAGTGCGCATCCACTCTCCTGCTGATGCAATTGCGCGTGGCATCTCGCTTGTGCCCGAGGACCGCAAGGCGCAGGGGCTTGTCCTTGGTATGAACTGCCGGGACAACATGACATTGCCGCAAGTTGACGACCTCAAGGCTGGACCGTTCATGGCCGAGGGGGCCGAGGTTTCAATCTTTGACCAGTACCGTGACAAGCTCGACATTCGAACGCCGGGATGGAAGCAGCTTGTTGGCAACCTGTCGGGCGGCAATCAGCAGAAGATCGTGATTGGCAAATGGCTGAGCATGCATCCCAACGTGCTGATCGTGGACGAACCAACGCGGGGCATTGACGTCGGCAGCAAATCTGAAATCCACAACCTGATCCGCGATCTGGCGTCGCAGGGCTACGCGGTGATCGTGATTAGCTCGGAAATGCCCGAGGTTCTCCATGTGTCAGACAGGATCGTTGCGATGTTCCACGGGCGCATCATGCGCACCTTTACGTCCGAAGAGGTGACCGAGGACAACCTGATCCAGGCCATTTCAGGCATCGAAAGCACCGAGGCCGCGTGATGCGCATTGGATTTGCCGGGCTGGGCCGAATGGGGACGCACATGGCGCGTAATCTAAGCCGCGCAGGTCACGACATGACGGTTTGGAATCGCTCGCAAAGCAAAGCGCGGGAATTGGCCGAGGAAACCGGTTGCGCAGTTGCTGCGACACCCGCTGACCTGACGGCGGGCAGCAAAGTTGTGGTTACCATGCTGGCCGACGACACTGCGTCGGAACTGGTCCATCGGGGGCCGGATGGTCTGTTTGCCACCCAAGGCGCGCAAACGTACCTGGAAATGGGTACTATGAGCCCGGACCACATCACCCAACTGACCACCACCGCCCCTGAGGGTTCGATGGTCATAGATGCGCCCGTATCCGGCGCGACACAGGCCGCGAGTGACGCGCAACTGTTGATACTGGCGGGCTGCAGGGAAGAGGACGCGGCACACCTAAAGCCGATATTCGACGCAATGGGCAAACAGACCATCTGCCTTGGCCGAATCGGTGCCGGGGCGATTATGAAACTGGCGGTGAACTCCCTGATCCACGGCATCAACCAAACCCTCGCCGAAGCGATGACTCTGGCCGAAGCCGCAGGCATCGACACTGGAATTGCGTTTGACGTGATTGAGGCCTCTGCCGCCTGTGCGCCGATGCTCAGATACCGTCGCCCTCTGTATTTGGATGAGGCCGCGCATGACGTCACTTTCACCGTATCGCTGGCCCGTAAGGACATGGAGATCACCGCAGGTCTTGCGGAACAACTTGGTTCAGCCATGCCTCAGGGTCGCGTGACCCTTCAGCACCTAATCGATGCAGAAATGCAGGGTTTCGGCACACGCGACATGGCATCGATCCTGAACTACATGCGGAGCAAACTCTCATGAAAGCAGCACTATTTGTCGGCGGCTGGATCGGTCACGCGCCAACCGCATTCGCCGATTGGTACAAGGATCTGCTGGAGGAAAACGGATTCGCCGTCGACGTGTACGACACGCTGGAGCCTCTGGAAAAGCCCGAGAACCTGACGGATCTTGATCTGATCACACCGATTTGGTCGTCGGCGCGTTCAGGGCATCGCGAAGAGTTCGGCAACATGACCAAGCTGCAGGAAGACGGACTGTTGCAGCTGATCGCCAACGGCTGTGGGCTGGCGGGTTGGCACGGGCATATGGGCGACGCGTTTCGCGATCGGCCCACCTATCATTTCCTGATCGGAGGCCAGTTCGTCGCCCATCCGCCCGGCTGGCCTGACAATCTGCAACCGGCCGAGGATTACATCAACTACGATGTGACGATCTGCAAACCGGATGATCCAATCGTCAACGGGATCAAAAGCTTCAGGCTGACATCCGAGCAATATTATATGCTGGTCGACCCCTCGAACGAAGTCTTGGCCACGACAACCTTTTCCGGAGATCACTTGTGGTGGATTGAGGGCACGGTGATCCCTGTCGTCTGGAAACGTCGCTGGGATCAAGGCCGGGTATTTTATTGTTCGATTGGGCATGAGCTGGACGACCTGAAACAACCGCAAATCACGGAAATCATCCGGCGAGGCGCAATATGGGCCGCGAAGGGCCAATATTCAGGCGGTTCAGGCTGACCCGATTGTCACTCCGCCCCAGTTTCGCGCTTTAGTGAAGGTTGGTAAATCGGGAGTTTCGCACCTGCCGTGTGAGGGGTTTTGCTGCCGCGAAGCAGCTTCACGAAAGCCACAAGTATCGTGTGTTAGACAGTTCGCTGATGACAACGGCAGCGACAAAGACTTGTCGACACCGACCCAAATTGATTCCGGTCTGTTGGCAAAACGACGATCAACCCAGTCGCGCTAGCCTCCGGGCGCCTGGCGTAAGTTTTCAGGCAACCATGTCGCCAGTTCCGGGAACCAGATCAACACGAATACCATCAAAACCATGATCAGGAACATCGGGATCGCGGCACGCGCGATATAGCTCATTTCGTGGTTTGTCATGCCTTGCATCACGAACAGGTTGAACCCGATCGGTGGTGTGATTTGCGCCATCTCGACGACAACCACGATAAAGATGCCAAACCATATCAGGTCGATTCCGGCGTCACGGATCATCGGTTCGACAACTGCCATGGTCAAGACGACCGAGGATATTCCGTCAAGGAAACAGCCCAGAACGATGTAGAACACCAGAAGCACCATCAACAGTTCGAACCGGGTCAGGTCCCAACCGGCGATCAGATCCGCCAACCCACGTGGCAAGCCGGTAAATCCCATCGACAGCGACAAGAACGCCGCTCCGGCCAGGATCAACGCAATCATAGCACTGGTGCGTGTCGCCCCCATCAGGCTTTCGGTGAACGTTTTCCAGTTCAGCGACCCTTGACCCATCGCCAATAGCAACCCACCGATCACACCAAAAGCAGCCGCTTCGGTGGCGGTGGCATAGCCCAGATACATCGATCCGATCACCACTGTTATCAGCAAAATCACAGGCAACAGGAAACGGGAGTTTCTGACCTTCTCTGAAAAACTCAGCTTGCTTTCGTCGTTTGGGTTCCAATCTTTGCCCACTTTCGAATAGATCGCGACATAGCCCATGAACATCGTGGCCAGCACCAGCCCCGGCAAAATGCCCGCAAAGAAAAGTTTGGTGATCGATTCATTGATCGTCACGCCATAAACGATCAGCGTCAGCGAAGGCGGGATCATAAGCCCCAAAGTCGCCGCCCCAGTAAGCGTCCCGATGATCATCTTCTCGGGGTAGTTTCGCTTTCTCAGCTCTGGGATCGACATTTTTCCAACTGTGGTCAAAGTGGCCGCAGATGATCCCGAAACAGCGGCAAAGACCGTGCAACCCACGATATTGGTGTGCACCAACCCGCCTGGCATAGGGGCCATCCACGGGGACAGACCCTTGAACATGTCTTCGGATAGTCGCGTTCGATACAGGATCTCGCCCATCCAGATGAACATCGGCAGGGCTGTCAGCGTCCACGAGGACGAGGCGGACCAGATGGTAGTGATCATCACGTCACCGACCGGCCGGGTGGTAAACAGCTCCATTCCGACCCATGCGACACCCATCAGGGCAAGGCCAACCCACACGCCAGAGCCAAGCAGCGTGAAGAGGACAAAGAGAAACAGGATGATGACAGATACGTTTTCCATGCCCCTATTCTCCGTGGCTTTGATCGGCCAGATCACGGACGATGCGATGATCGCCCTTGAACAGCACATGGATCAGGTGATCTGTCAGCGCGATAGCAAGGATAATCGCCCCGATCAGCATGGTTGATTGCGGTATCCACAGCGCAGTCTTGTCCTGACCCTGGCTGATATCGTTGAACTTCCAGCTCCAATAAACAAATCGATAGGCGTACCAACAGAAGTACCACATCACGGCGGCGCCGATGGAAAAGCACCAGATTTCAAGGATGCGGCGTACCCGGTCCGGGACAGAGTTCAGCAGGATCGACACCCGGATATGGCTGCCGCGGTTCAACGCATTGGCAAAAGCAAGGAACGACGCCGCAGCCATCGCATATCCGGCATAGTCCGGGGCGCCTGGGAAGACTTCTCCGGTCCAGCGGGCCAGCATTTGAACGACGATAAGCAGAAGAATGGCGATCAGGCTAAGCGCTGCCAGCACACCCGCCGCCAGATAGGTGAAATCCAGTACCGACCGAAGCCCTCGCAATACCGCCATACCGTCCCCGCTGTGGTTTGTTTTGATTAACAGCGGGCAGAGGGTTGGCCCCCGCCCGCATTATGATGGTTACTGCGACGAATTGAACGCATCGACGATGGCTTTGCCCTCGTCCCCTGCTGCTTCCAGCCATTCATTGGTCATGGTCACGCCGATCTCTTTCAGCTCACCCACCATCTGGTCAGAGGCCGGACCAACGGTCATGCCGCCATCGCGCAAACCTTGCAGAGTAAACCCGGTGTATTCCTTGGCCCGCCAGTTACCGGCGTATTCAGCCAGCGAGGCGCAGGCCTGAATCACGTTCTTATTGGCGTCTGACACACCTGCCCAAACTTCCGAGTTGACCATGACGTAATTGCGCGGCAGCCACGCGTCTACTTCGTAGAAATAACTCAGGCTTTCCCAGACCTTACGGTCATACCCGGTAGACCCGGACGACACCATCGATTCAGCAACACCGGTCGCAAAAGCCTGACTGATTTCGGCGGCTTCGATGGTCACCGGTAGCATTCCTGTCAGCTCGGCCAGTCGGGACGTGGCGTTGTTATATGAGCGGAATTTGATGCCTGCCATATCTGCGACCGAGTTGACCTCGTTCTTGAAGTACAGCCCCTGCGGTGGCCATGGCACAGCATAAAGCAGGGTCAGATTCTGCTCGGCCAACAGCTTTTCGATCGACGGCTTGGCAGCATCCCAAAGTTTCGCGCTGTCGTCAAACGACGTCGCAAGGAACGGAATGGAATCAAATCCGAACAGCGCGTTTTCGTTTTGGTGGCCGGAAAGAAGACGTTCCCCAATCGGCGCCTGCCCGGTCTGGATTGCGCGCTTGATATCACCGCCTTTGAACAACGATCCCGATGGGTGCGTGACGATTTCGATCTCACCGCCTGTGCCGGTCGTGACGCATTTGGCAAATTCTGCACCCGTTGCCGAATGGAAGTTCGACGCCGAATAAGCCATCGGCATATCCCATTTTTCGGCCAGAGCCGGGGCCACGGTGGCAGCAGTCAAAGCAGTCGCTGCCAGCAGATTGGTTAGAGTTTTCATCATTTTCTCCCTATTGAATATTGAAGTGTCGGTGTTTTTCACCGGCCTGT
Source organism: Ruegeria sp. EL01 (assembly GCF_900313035.1). GTDB lineage: Bacteria > Pseudomonadota > Alphaproteobacteria > Rhodobacterales > Rhodobacteraceae > Ruegeria. The sequence continues at coordinate 104,984 of NZ_OMPS01000048.1, forward strand.
CTTATGTAGTGAAACGTGAAGGCGCATAGACGCTCACATCCGTGTTCGGGGTTCTGCCTGCAATCATTTGCGCCAACAGGCGTCCTGTTTTCGGCCCACCCGTCAGGCCAATGTGATGGTGCCCAAAACCCATATAGGCCCCTGTGATACCCGGCACGTCGCCGATAATCGGGATCGAGTCAGCCGGAGCGGGTCTGTGCCCCATCCATTCCACTTCCTCCTTCCATGTCACGCCGGGAAAAGCGGCCCGGGCGTTCTTGCGCATCAGCTCAAACGGCGCGCGCGATGGAGCTGCATCCAGCCCGCCAAATTCAACAATTCCCGCCAACCGAATGCGTCCGTCCATTGGCGTCGCCACAAACTTGCCGGCGGCCACCATGACCGGACTACGCGGCATGGCAGAAGGCTCTACCAATTCAAGATGATAACCACGTTCGCTTTCCAGAGGAACAGAAACTCCTAATCGTTTGGCCAGAGGGCCCGACCAGACACCCGCCGTGACGACAGCCGTGTCGCACGCGATCGTTTCCCCACCGGCCCGTACCCCCGTGACTTGTCCGTTGTCACGAACCACGTCGTCGACTTTGGCCCGTATGATCTTGCCACCGTTTGCTTCCACATGCGCAGCCAGATCTTTTACGTAACGCCCCGGATCGGTGATGTGTCCGTGATCCGCCAGCTTTGCAGCGAAACCGATATCTTCGCTAAAGACCGGATCGTAGGCGCGGAAAGCCTTGCCCTCCAGCTCTTCCCAGCGGAAACCATGCTTGCGCCGGATGTCCCATCCAAAGGCATCGCCTTCGAAATGGGCCCGGTTTTCGTACAAAAACAGATAGTCCGACGGAACGATCCACTTTTCGGCAATCGTACCTTCGGCAAGCGCTTTGTGGTCGTTCAAGCTGTCCCCGATGATTGGCATCAATGCTCCCGCGATGCGGTCAACGTCTGAGGCGTTGGCATGGCTCAGGTAGCGCATTAACCATGGGACCAGCTTGGGCAAATACCCCCATTTCAGAAACAACGGCTGTGACGGGCTGAGCAACATTTTAGGGGCTTTCTTCAAAAGCCCCGGAACGGTCACTGGCACGATCGAACACGATGCCAAGACGCCGCCGTTGCCATGCGAGGTACCCTCGCCCGGGCCCGCCTTATCGATCAGGATTACATCATGGCCATCCCGCTGTAGCCAAACGGCTGCCGACACGCCGACAATTCCGGCACCAATGATAGCAATTGTCTTCACTTCATTCATGCCGCCACCGCCTTGGTCACGGCATAATGGTCAAGCTTGGTGGCATCTGGTTTGCCCCCCAGACCCGGCCCATCCGGGACCACAACTTGACCACTTCTTACGTTGAATGGTTCCTCTAGTATGTCCTCTTTCAGAAAGTAAGAGGCCTGATAGAATTCACAGCCCAGCGCAATTTCCGGTGTTGCGGCGATCATGTGAGTGCCTGCCAAATGCGCCAAGCCAGCCTCGAACATATCGCCACCATAAGCGCTGAGACCGTGCGCTGCGGCGATACGGGCAACTGTTTGGCCACGTGTCAGACCTCCGGATTTCATGATTTTCACTGAGACGCCGTCACAGATGCCGTCTCGGGCCGCGCGTTCCATGTCCTCTGGGCCAAAGACGCTTTCGTCGGCCAACAGTGGCACGTCGATCATCTGTCTTAGCTTTGCCATCATGCCATAGTGATGCGCCCGCACGGGCTGCTCGATGAAATCGGGGGTGAACTGCGCAACGTCCCTTACATTTGCCGGTGCCTCTTCAATGGCAAGCCCCTGATTGTAATCCACGCGGACAGAAAACTCGGGGAAGTTTTGCGCCAGACTTTCCAGACGCATGATGTCAAAGGCATGATCTTTGAAGCCGGTCTTTAGCTTGACGATCCGAACACCATCGTCCCGCAACCGTGCCATCAGCTCGATGTCCTGAGTAAAATCGGGATTGGCAATCGAACAGCTTAGCGGGATGGTGTCACGGAACTTGCCACCCAGAAGCGACCAGACCGGCACCGCGTTGATCCTGCCTGCAAGATCCAGCAAAGCCGTTTCCAATGCAGCTTTGGCTTCGGTGCAATGTGCAACCGCGTGGACGGCACGCGCCATGATCGCCGCCCAGTCCCCGACTTTCGCACCGAGCACAAGAGGCCGCAGATAGCGATTCAGCGCAGCGTAAGTGGCCTCGGGCGTGCCTGTGAACACCGACCAGGGCGAGGCCTCGCCAAAGCCTTCGCTGCCATCTTCGGACCTAAGCCGCAGGATCACGACTTCGCAAACGCCTTCGACGGACCCGATACCGTGATCTCGGCGGGACGTCACCGGCAATTCCAGATGCCACAGGTCGTATCCGATAATTGTTTGCGTCAGATCGCCCATTCTTCCTCCTAGCAGTGGAAAGAAGCCTGCCTTGACGCCCATATCATTTCAAATACTATATTGTTGATACTTCATCAGAAAAAATGATGGGATAAACAGTGTCTCTTCGGTTTCGACAGCTGCAGGCCTTTCACGCGATCATGGAGACCGGAACCGTGACCGGTGCGGCGTCGGTGCTGGGTATTTCGCAACCGGGTATCAGCAACCTGCTTGCGCAGCTGGAACGTGAAACCCGCCTACCACTGTTCGAGCGGAACAAGGGGCGTCTGTTGCCAACCCCCGAGGCTGAGTTGTTGTACCGGGAGGTGGATACGGTCGTTCGGGGCCTAGATCACGTGGCGCAGGCCGTGTCGGACTTGCAGAACAAACACCCCGGACAGTTGCAAGTTGCCTCGCCACATCTGCTGTCCTTCGGTTTCATGCCCCAAGAGATTGCCCGCTTTGCCAAGTCACGACCGAACCTGTCCGTCAGTTTCCAATCTCAATACTCCTCGAAAATTCAGGAATGGGTGACCTCTGGTCTGTTCGAGATCGGCATTATTGAAATGCCTGTTCTTCACGACACCCTGAACTATCAGGTTTTTCAATTCGAAACCCTTGCGACCTTTCCGGAAGACAGTCCCTTGGCCGCCTATGATATCCTTACCCCTGAAATACTCGAGGACGAGCCCTTTATCGTCATGGGTCCTGAACATCAGACCCACCTCAAAACACGCGATATCTTTACGACGGCAGGGCGCACGTGGCGGACACAGATACATACGCATCTCTCTGAAAACCTGCTGAGCTTCGTCAAGCAAGGCATGGGTGTCGCCATGATCGATCCCTTTACCGTCACCTTCGACGGTGAAAGCGGATATCAAACCCGACCGTTCCGACCTGCAGTGATGCTGGACCTGGCGATCATCACCGCCAAGGGACGCCCCTTGTCCGCCATCGCGCAGGAGTTTTTGGCCCAGTTGATCCCGTCAATCGAGTCTTACGCCACCCATTCCGAAACCGGCGCCGCCGCTTCGTGAAGCGGCTGAGAATGGATATCGACCAGTGTCGGCCCATCATGTTCCAGCGCCTGCTTCAGGACCTTGCGCAGGTCTTCGGGGTCTTTCACCGTCCAGGATTTGACACCAAAGGCCGAGGCAACCGCCGCATGATCGGTTCGATTGAAATCGACGTTGTAGTAGCGCTGACCAAACCCGGCATTCTGCCCAGCCTTGATCCAGCCAAACACCGAGTTTGAGAAGACGATCGAGGTGATTGGCATGTTGTGCCGCACCATCGTTTCAAACTCACCGCAGGCGAACCCAAAGGATCCATCGCCCATCACCGCCAACGTTTTGACCGAAGGCCGTCCGACATGCGCGCCCATCGCGGCCCCCAGCGAATAGCCCAAAGCGCCATGCGCGCGATTGGTGATGAAGTGCCTCCCCGGCTTCTGCCAGCGATAATGCGCGCTGAAATAGGGGCACGGAGTTCCCGGATCAGCGACAACAATCGCATCGTCATCCAGAACTTCCATCAAATCCGCCATCACACGTTCAGGCCGGATGGGTGTATCCCGACTTGCGGCGAGTGGGGCAAACGCCGCCATCTTGGCCTCCCACGCTGCAGTGGCTTTGGCTGCTCCGCCCAAACCGGGCAGATCCTTGCGGGCTTCCAAAGCGTGCGCGAAAGCTTCCATCGCCAGTCGCGCATCGGCGCAGATCGCCACCTCGGTCTGGTAATTCGCCCCGATCACCATCGGGTCGCTGTCGATGTGAATGATCGTGGCATTCCGACCCGGGCTTCTCCACCGCTCGGTGGTGACGGATCCGGCGCGACAGCCGATGAACAACACGACATCGGCCTGATCAACAACCGCGCGGGTTGCCGCTACTCCGCCGTTTGATCCAACAACACCCAAGGCCAGTGGATCGGTTTCGGCAATTGACCCCTGCCCCGACACTGTCGTGGCAACGGGCATGTCCAAGAGATGCGCAACGCGACGCAGCGCGTCTTCCGCACCGGACAGAACCGGACCGCCACCGCATACCACGACCGCAGACTTGGCCTGCGCCAGAATCTCGGCTGCTGCCTCAACAGCATCCGGATCAGGCCCCGCTCGTTCAGCCGGATAACTGCGATGGCGTGCATCCGCCCAGATTTCGGCCTCGTCCACCGGCGCTTTCTGTGTGTCAAACGGCAAAGCCAAATGTGTCGCGCCGGGTGTTCCGGTTGTCATCGCCCGGAATGCGGCGCGCACCATCGCAGGCAAACGCGCGGCATCGTCCAGGGACGTGTTCCACTTGGCCAGCGGCTTAAACAACGCGGTCTGGTCAAGTTCGGTCAAAGGGTATTTTCCGCGGCTGGTTGTTGCCACATCAGAGGTGATTGCCAGAATTGGCACCGAGCTTTCGTTCGCTTCAATAACCCCCGGAAGGATGTAAGTCGCCCCACCCCCTGACGGCCCTTCGCAAACGCCTGGTTTGCCGGTTACGCGGGCATATCCATCGGCCATATAGGCCGCATGACGTTCATCCCGGGTCAGAATGTGTTGAATTCCATGATCCATCTGCGCCAGCGCATCATAGAACGGCAATGTGGTATCGCCGCACAGACCAAACATATGCTTCACGCCGTGGGCTTCCAGCATGCGCACCAAAGCCTCAGCTCCCGTCAGATAATTGGTCCCCGTCATAGCCTGCGATTCCTTTTACAATAACTGCACACAATACTGTATACAGTTTTGTATATTGATTTCAAGATTGACCTGTGGCACCTGTAGCGCAACGGAAGCAGGCGGGTTTCATGGCAGGTCCACGGGTTGATGATATCTATGATCAGGTAAAGGCGATGGCTGTCTCATTTCGCCTGCGCCCGGGCGACCGCCTGAACGAAGTTGCGCTATCAAAAGAACTGGGCGTTAGCCGAACCCCCCTGCGCGAGGCGCTAAACCGATTGGTTGCCGAGCGACTGTTCGACTTTCGCCCCGGACAGGGCTTTTTCTGCCGTCCGCTGACTGCCCAAAGCGTTTTCGACTTATTCGAACTGCGCGAAATCATCGAAACGGCCGCCGTTCGTGCGGCCTGCGGGAAAGCTACGGATGATCAACTGGCGGACCTAAGAGCTGAGCTTTATGCGACCGGTATCGACATCACCGGTCTGACGGTTCAAGAGGCCGTTAGTCGGGACGAGGCATTTCACCTTCGGATCGCCCGTTTGTCCGGGAACGCCGAGCTATTGCAGACCCTGACACGGATCAACGAACGCATTCGCTATATGCGCTGGATCTCAATGAGCCTTGATAGGGTTCAACGCTCGAAGGACGAACATAAGCGCGTGATGCAGGCCCTCCTGAACCGCGATGCGGATGAGGCAGCGCGTGTCTTGGGCGCGCATATTACCAAGCGTATGGATCAGGTGCAGGAGGCCGTGCGTTACGGCATCTCCAGCATCTACATGGAAGGGTCCGACGATATCTCGGCCCGTATCATCGAGGAAGCGTAGGGTATGATCGCAAAAGGCGGCAAATCGATCTATGGCGCATCTGTTGGTATCCTTATGCTGGACGCCCAGTTTCCGCGCATTCCCGGCGACATGGGCAATGCGCTGACATGGCCGTTTCCGGTGCTCTATCATATCGTTCGGGATGCTTCACCCGATCTGGTGGTCCGTCACCGGGCCGAAGGCATGCTGGACGCTTTCATCGACGCGGCTCAGGATCTGGTCAAGGATGGGGTGGACGGGATTACCACCAATTGCGGCTTCCTGTCCCTGTTCCAGACCGAGCTGACCGAGGCTGTACCGGTGCCCGTTGCCACGTCCTCGCTTATGCAGGTTGAAATGGTAAACCGTGTCTTGCCCGCCGGACAACGTGCCGGAATTCTGACCATTTCAGCTCGTGCGTTGAGCAACGACCACCTGCAAAGCGCTCGGGTCCCCGAAGGCACGCCAATTGGCACCACCGAAGGTGGACAGGAATTCACCCGCGCCGTCCTAGGAAACGAAATGGTATTGGATGTGGACAAAGCACGCGCTGACAATGTCGAAGCTGCGCTTGCCCTGAAATCAGACAATCCTGACCTTGGGGCGATAGTTTTGGAATGCACAAATATGTGCCCCTACGCTGCGGACATTCAACACGCGACGGGGTTGCCAGTGTTTTCCATTGTGACATTTGTCAGCTGGTTTCAGGCCGGTCTTGTTCCGGCGAAGTACTGACGCTGCTCGCCATGGCTGACGCCACACACGCCTTTCAGGAAAGTGAATGAATTGAGGCCCAAACTACAATTTCGGGCTCGCTTCGAAGGGCAGCAGCCAACCGTCGGAAGCCCCCTGCTTTCCGACGAACATGCAGCCAGCCACCCAAAGCCAAGCTGAGTTCGACCTGCCCTGCAACTGTTTCGAGAAGCTATCCAGTTCAGATTTCTTACCGCAAAGAGGCGTATGACTTGATTCTGTCAATCAAGGCTGCTTTGGTACAGCCTTAATTTCATGATGTATTTATCAATTTCAGCACCACCTTGTTTTTCACGCCTCAGGCACAGGTAAAAATGCCAATGTGGTTGGGACTTTGTCACTATGCTAGTCTGACCACGCAATTATGGTAAACCAGAAGTCTCAAAAGGTTATTTTTTGAATGGTAGGGTCTAAAGACAACGAACTCACATTGCGTATTGCCGTTATTGCCTTTGCCGATGTAGCCAACTACTCGCGTCGCATTCGCGAAGATTTGGAAGGAACCGTGCAAGCGTGGACGACGCTTCGCCAGCAGATCATTTACCCTACGGTGGAAACTGCTTCCGGCCGTGTTATTAACGAAGCCGGTGACGCAGCTTTAATTGAATTCCCCAGTGTTCGCACCGCAATCAACTGGGCGCTTGATGTTCAACGCTCAATGCGGGGCAAACGCAAATCTCACGCTGGTATGCGATTGCGTATAAGCATCAATGTCGACGACGTATTGGATGATGGTGAAACGATCCAGTCAGACGGGGTCGTTGTCACGTCAAGGATTCACCAATTGGCGGCACCGGGTTCGGTTGTGGTTACACAATCGGTGCGCGACATTATCCGCACGCAACCCGGCCTGACTTTCCGTGGTCTCGGCGCACCTCAATTGAAGAACATCGACTTTCCTATTCGTGTCTACGCGGTGGAAGAACAAGCTGATGAACGCGGGCTGGTGCGTCCGCATGCGAATTGGTCAACACGTCCGACCCTGGCCGTTCTCCCGTTTGAAGTTTCTGGTGATGAAGACCAACGATATTTTGGGGAAGGGATTACCGAGGATATCATCACGGGTGTGTCACGTAGCCGAGCCATGTTTGTTGTCGCTCGCAATTCTACCCTGCAGTTTTCCGAAGGTGACAAAAACTCCAAAGAAATCGCATCGGCGCTTGGAGTGAAATATTTACTCAACGGCTCTATTCGCCGACAGGGTGCGGTATTGCGCATCAATACCGAACTGGTTGACGTTGATCGCGATCGCGCTATCTGGCGCGAACGATTTGACGGTGTTTCCGAGGATATTTTTTCGTTCCAGGATCAAATCGTATCCAGCATTGTTGCGACGCTGGAACCCAAGGTGCTCAACGCAGAAACGTCTAATCTGGGAACACGCGCTACAGAGAACCTCGATGCCTACGACTGCGTATTACGTGCATTGTCGGAGCTCTACCTGGCAAACGGCGAAAGCTACCTGCGGGCGCGAGACTATCTAACGAAAGCGGTACAGCTCGATCCCGGATATGCTCAGGCGCATGCTTACCTTGCCTGGTGCCTTAACTTTGTCATGGCAGAAGGCGCTTCCAAGAACATTGCCGACGACCGCAACCTTGCCATTCAATGCGCCCGCCAGGCGCTCAACCTTGATCCGGAGGATGCACTTAACCTCGCAGTTCGCGCGCACATACTTGGCCTCCATGAACAATCCCCAAAAGACGCGGTGGAATTGCTGGACGAAGCGTTGCAGTTGAACGAGAACCTTCCTGTGGCCTGGGGTCTCAGCGCTACAAATCTTGCGTATTTGGGTAGTTACGAAGAAGCGCGGGATCGTTTGTTGAACGTCTGGCGGCTGACACCTTATGATCCTTTGAACTTTTTCTATCAGACAGCCGCAGGGCTAATTGAGTTTGTTGCAGGAGACTACGAACAGGCAATTACGCAGCTAAAGCGGGCCAATAGAAGAAAACCAAATTTTGTGGCTGGATTGCGCCTGCTCGCCGCCTCGTTGGGAAATAACGGGAACCTGGTCGAAGCGCGAGAGGTCGCTCAGAAACTCATGGAGCAGGATCCTGGTTTCTCGGTTCGGGATTTTGTGGCATGGTATCCCATACAAGCACCGGCCGCATTGGAGCAATTGGAGCAAGGTTTGATAGCAGCCGGATTACCACCGGTCCATGTTCGAGAAGGCTGTTAATTGGTGCAGTTCAATACAAGCTATCATTTCTAAGAAGGGGTTTATTTAACAATTTACCGGCTGACATGCCGAAAAGTCGACAGAGGGGTTTATTGATTATGACATCTAGTGGTTCGCGTTCAGGTGCTGCAAACGGTCTTGGGGCCAGCCAAGGGCTGGGCCTGGGTCTGGGATTGGGCTCTTCTCAAGGACTGGGACTCGGGCTTGGCCTTGGGCTTGGTAACGGGCTTGGTCTTGGCAATAGTCTCGGGTTGGGCAATGGGCTTGGTCTCGGGTTGGGCAACGGGCTTGGTCTGGGCAACGGACTCGGGCTGGGCAATGGTCTTGGATTGGGCAATGGTCTTGGCTTGGGGCTGGGGAATGGCGAAGGCGCAATACCCGTCGGCGCGGATGGCGGCATAGGTTTTGTAAGAAGCTACTATGCGACGCCAATTGAGTTGGCATTGCTGCCCTGGTCGCTGAACTTCACACCGGATAACGCGGGCGTCCCGCCATTCCCGCTGGAGTTCATGATCAGCCCCTATCAGGACGAGGGAAAGGCACCAGTTCTGGCCTGGACCACCGAAGACTGGGATCCTGCGCTGCGGTTCTGGACACTACCCTTTGATGACCACCTGACGGAGTGGCTTCGCGCTGCGGATCGGTCCGAACCGGCCACACTCGCAGCCCTTGAGTTTGCCGGGCAATGGAAAAAATGGCATCCAGACTTCTTCAATGATCAGGCTGGCGGTGGACAAGGCCCTGGCACCGAGACATGGGTAACAGGCGCTGATCTGGCCTGGCGATATGTTCTGGATAACAGCAACACGGATGCGCAGAAGAAGGCCAAGTCCGAAGCTGCCTTCGCAACCATTCAAGTCGAACTCGAAACGCTTAAGTATTACATGGAGGATGATCGCGCGAGCTACCTCGTAGAATGCGATGTGCAGGCTGATGGTCTGCCTGCCTATCTGATACACTTCCTTGGCGCGAACTCTTTTGATCACCCCTATACGCTCAAACTGATTGACCTTGGATTGGCGGTCGGGAACGTCGCCTATATGTCCTACAAAGCACACTATGAGCGCGTGCGCCCGTCGATATTGATGCCGGGGCTGACAGTGCCGTTCGGGCCGCCAGCGCATCCGGCCTTCCCCAGCGGGCACTCCTTCCTGGCTTACTTCATCTCTCTGCTTTTGCTGGAGATCCCGGGAATCGCATTCCGCTACGGCGTGCAGGTTGGTCCCAATCCGGGCAACGGAGATCTGCTTGGTAAGCCCGACCTTAGCTATATGATGCAAGCGGTGAACGACATTCACTCTCCGCTGTTGCAAATTGCGAACAGAATTGCGGTCAACCGCGAACGCATAGGCGTGCATTACCCCAGCGACTCTTCCGCGTCGCGCCATCTTGCATCGAATATCTGGTCAGACATCATGGCGAACGACATCATCTGCCCGACGGTTCACACGATCCTATCGCACGCCAAAAGCGAGTGGCCAGCAGGTTGGGCCGATGTGGATGTTCAGGTCGTTCCAGCGCCCGGTCCCTAACCGCGCCACAGACCCAGATTGTTATCGGTGGCCACCAGATCGGTCAGCGCGCGGGGTGTAGCAGGCAAGTTAGGTGTGACGTTACCTGCCTCTACCTCAAGTGCGACCGGAAGCCCTTTCGCGGGGTCGGTATTGGCATGATCGTCTGCGCAACTAATTTCGAACAACAATACCGCGTTGCTTGTGGCCATCGCGTTCTGCACGTCTTGATCCAGGTCGCCAGTGTTCTTTGGGATTGATGCCCCCGGCGCAATATCTCCTAGCGGCAACGAAAAGACCTTGTTCTTCCAACTCAAATTGTTTGGGTTTTCGTCCCAGCCTGGCATTGACGGATCGCCGCTCAGTTCTCCGATCCATACCCTCAGCTCGACATTCTGTGCCTCCACACTGCCCCGATTTCCAACGATAAGAGTATCCACCATCAACCACAGTGGGTCCGCCCCCCAATCCAGCGAAACCGGACGATAACTGCCTGGCCCGTATTCAACCGGTCCAACAGAGGTGTCTTCCGTTTCCGGACGCTTGTCAGCGACATAGATGTCTACTTCTGGCGGCACACCTATGCCATTATGTGGTTTGGCTGGATCGGGCGGGAACATACCTTGTGCTTCAAAAGCCCAGCGAACCACTTTATTTGCCAACCCGCCGCGCCAATCCACCTGCTGAGCGCCGCCAAAGCGATAGTCGACGATTGGCAATGGGGACAACGTTCCGACATCAGCTTCCTGCATACCTGTTTGAAGAAATTCAGCCATCGAAGGTGATTGAGCAAATCCGTCAATCGCCCGAACCAGCAGATACAACGTCACGAACGAGGCGCGTTCACGCACCTTCTGGTCTGCCCCCTGCCCCGGGTTCCCCATTACGTCCGTGTCGCCGCCCAAGGCGCGATACAGGCGAAATAGCGTCGAAGATAAGATTTGCTCGGTCAAATATGATTTGAACCGAAATCCTACGGAAGGCTCTGTCTCAAGCACGGAACGATTTAAGGTTCCATACCAGGCCCACCCCAGCAGCGGTGTTCGATCGTGGCGACGTGTCGAGAACACAAAGGGGTAAGTCACGCCGCGAAACGAACTCGCCACGCCATCACGTGTGTCGGCGAGGCGTGAGATGGGATCAAAAGCGACCGCAGCCATGCCGTCGCCGGGACTGTGGCAAAAATCAAATTCCAGTTGCCCTATACGAGCGGCCAGCAGGTAATGCGAAAACTCGTGAAGCATCCAGCGTCCGCTTGATGCTATCCCAAGCGGTTCGGCCCATTTGCGACGACCATCAGGCTGTACCGGTCTGTCCCAGCGATTCAGGTTCGCCAACGCCAGGTTCATCTCGATTGTCGGTTTCTCCGCCCCGATTTCAGGTTGTTGTGGCGGATCATATTTGACTTGGGCGTTTATCGTACGGCCACCGCCGCCAGGCCCAGGCGTTATGCCTGCGCGATAAAAAATCCCGATATCTTTTTGTGCATGAATGACAAAACCATCCGGCGTAACTCCAAAGGCAGACAACATTTCGAAGAAATCAGCCGCGTTGCAATAAGCGTTGAGCGCGGCAAACTCGTTGCTGCGCGGGGGGATATCGCCCAATTCGGCAGGCGGAATTGTTTTTACTTTTTTACCGCTTGATGCCGCAGGCCTGTCTTCGGGAACTAGTTTCGGACACAGGCGAATTTCAAACCCATCACCCTCTAGTTTTTCGGGCACCGGACAATCTATCAAGTACTCTTCCAATGTCGTATCATCGCGCGGCGGACGTCTCAGTGTCCAATCGTACAGCGCTGGGGGATCACTTGCATCATGCCAACCCGACGGCGTTTGAACAAAAACACCGGCATTGTGCGCCGCATGCGTTACCAGCTCGTGTTTTGTCGTGCCGCTAATGATCAAATTGACACCGGGACCCGTCGTGTCCAAGCCAGAGACTTCCGATTGCACCAGAAAACCCAACGAAGTACCTGCGCGGGGCTTGCTTGCCCGGGCCTTTGACCGCAAGGAAAACAGAAAGTCTTGCCGGATCAAGGATTCCTCTGAAACGATGCGGGGCCAAATTTCTTCGACAACAACAGTCTCCTCACTTGTCCCCGACGAGGATGCAATTTCCGCATCGAACCGTCCCAGTTTTACGCTGCTGGTGAAACCATGGACTACGCTCGCATAAGTTTCGCGGTTGTCCTCTTTCAACGAAAAGAACTGTTCCGAAAAACTCGTGTATCCTGGCAATGGCAGCTCTGCTGTCAGAGTGCGTATCGTTACTTTCAAACCTTCATCGCACCACTCAACCACCATCGGCACACGAAGACCTACGCTGTAGGAAAAAACATCAAATTTGTTTTCTCTCTGCTCGCCCTCGGCGGCGGTTAGAATAATCGTGGCGGGGAGGTCGTGGGTTTTGGTGTCACGAGATAAGTTCCATGACCCAATGAACTCTGGCTTTTGCCCATAGTTTTTTCCAACTGCTGGCCAGACAGGTAGCCATTGAATGTAGTTTTCCAGAAATAACGAAGGGCGTGACGGGAACAGTGCGCGTTCCCACGACTCTGGCAGATCCAACCCCTTGTCGACGCCGTTGTATTCTTCCAAGAACTTTTGCAAATGGCGCAAATAGTTCGCAGCTACCTTCCCGAGCAGGTCCGCCGTAACCTCAACCACTCCTTCGATAACTGCTGAATATGGAACACCGATATGCGAAACACGTCGCGATGGGCGGCCCGTCTGCGGAAACTGTTTCTCGAACGTGAGCCAGCGTTTGTACTGACCTTTGGCGTATTCGTTATAGGGTGCGGATGGCCACTCGGGATTTTCGACAACAAGATTTTTTGACAATATGGTTCTCCAGAAAACTACAGGAAAAAAAACACATTGACTTCATTGTAGCTGAGTTTCCTCTCTCTCGATAGAAGGCGAAGCTCTCGTCAGTTTGTGACCAGCCACGAACATGACCGAATACCTCTCCATATGATCTCCCAACAGTGGGTTGGACCGGCATAATACGTTGGAACTGTTAAACGATTTTGGGTGCTCGCGCGCAGAACCACCGATATCTGAACGGCGTCTCGAACTATCCCTGTGGACTGCCAGCTATCAGCCTCCAAGAACGAACTCACCGTTGATATTTAGAAACGATCTTGGCTTCATTTGTGCAACTTGGTTGGCCTATGTTTCGCGATAGGCGCTCCAACCCACGGAAATTGCAACACAATTCCCAGTCAGACGACATAGCCGAAGTTATACAAATACGAGTGGCGGGGAGACAGGGATTCGAACCCTGGGAACGCTCTCACGTTCAACGGTTTTCAAGACCGCCGCATTCGACCACTCTGCCACCTCCCCGCGTGAGGCTGGGTCTAAGGCGAACTTAAATCAGAGGCAAGTCGAAATCGGGAAATCTTGCCGAAGCATGTGCAGCAGTCTTTCCATGACACATGACCCGCGTTATGATCTGTGCGAAAGACCGTAACAGGCTGGCGCGCAGAACCAGCCGACCGGCGGCGGGGCTCGGAAAACGAGGTCCCATCAGGCAAGGGATGAAAAGATGAAGCGAGCGACCAAGACACGCGCAGGGCCGAAACGGCTGGCGTATCTGGCTTTGACTTTTGCAGTGCTATCCGGGTGTGAAGAAACACTGGGATCAACTGAGAAACCCGAAGAAAGCGCCGGTAAGACCGAGCTGTTGCCGCAGGTAGCCAGCGGATCTAAGCGTGATGTCGAGGCCCCTGATGTTTTTGAGGTAACCGAAGCCGGACTGTGGGATGGTAGGCCGTCCCTGGGGGGAATCTGGGTTGCACATCCCGATGTCACCCAGCCCGAACGCGTCGTCATCAAGAACACGTCCAACAACAAGACTGTGACGGGCGCTTTGTTCCGGCGCGAGCGCGACTTGCCCGGTCCTGCACTGCAGGTCTCATCTGCGGCGGCTGCAAAACTGGGGATGCTGGCCGGTTCTCCGACCAAAGTGAATGTGGTGGCCTTACGCCGTGAGGTCGTCGAAGAAACACCACCCCCTGCGGAAAAAACGCCGGAAGCCGACGACACCGCCGAAGAAAAAGCTGCATCAACAGCAACCGCGTCAGTGGAGGACGCCGGTCAGGAAGCGACACCGGAAGAACCAGCCAAGCGGAAGTGGTGGCAAAAGAAAGAACCTGCGGCGGCAGCTACGGGTGCCGGTGCAGCGGTCGCGGCAACGGATGAGGCAGCCGAAGCGGCAACCGAAGCCGCCACATCGCCAGGGTTGTCGGATGCACCAGTCGCAGCGCCAACCGAAAAACCCGCCAAACGCAAGTGGTGGCAAAAGAAACAACCTAACGAAATCACTGAAACGCCCCTCGATCCGATCGAGGGTGCCGCGGCCGCGATTGATGCCGCTGACCCGACCCCGGCGGCAGCGACGGCCGCTGCTGCAACCACGTCACCATTGACAAAACCTTACGTGCAGATCGGCACTTTTGGCGTAGAGGCCAACGCAAACACCGCAGCTGATAAGGTCCGCAAAGGCGGTTTGTCTGCTGAGGTGCGCGAGCTTAAGACTGAAGACAAAACGGTCTGGCGGGTTCTGGTCGGACCTGCCGCCACCCGTACAGAGCGCAAAGCCATCCAGAGCAACGTTAAGTCTCTTGGCTTTAACGACGCGTTCACCGTGTCCAACTGAAATAGGAGGCTTAGCGTGCTATCCTCATTGCGAACATCCGTTTTGGCGCTTGGGCTGGCTATTTTGGCCCTGCCCGCCCATGCGTTCGACACCTCGGCCCGTGCGGCCTATGTGATTGACCAGACAACAGGCACGGTTCTGCTGTCGAAAGAGGCAGATCAACCGTTGCCACCTGCATCAATGTCCAAACTCATGACGCTCTACGTCGCATTCGAGGCGTTGCGGGATGGGCGTTTGACATTGAGCGAGACACTGCCGGTTTCTGAACACGCCATGAGCTATGGCGGCTCAACCATGTTTCTAAACACCCAGGATCGGGTCAGCGTCGAAGATCTGTTGCGCGGGATCATCGTCTTGTCGGGCAATGATGCCTGTGTCGTGATCGCAGAAGCGCTCAGCCCTGACGGGACCGAGGCTGGTTTTGCACGCTACATGACTCAGCGCGCCAAGCAAATGGGCATGAACAACTCGAATTTTGCCAATTCAAACGGCTGGCCCGCAGCGGGGCACATGATGTCCGTGCACGATCTTGCTGTCCTGGCCAATGCTCTGATCACCGATTTCCCGGAATACTACCCGTTATTTGCCGAAGAGGTTTTCGAGTTCGATGGTCGGGCACCATCCAACGCACGAAACCGCAACCCTTTGCTACGCCTCGATATTGGCGCGGACGGGCTTAAGACAGGGCACACGCAAGAGGCAGGCTATGGTCTCGTAGGCTCGGCCAAACAGGGCGACCGTCGCGTAATCTTTGTTCTGACCGGGCTCGACAGCACCGCCCAGCGCGCAGAGGAGGCTGAGGCCGTGGTTAACTGGTCGTTTCGAAATTTTGTCGAGAGGACAGTTGCCGACGCGGAAACGCCAATAGCAGAAGCCAAGCTGTGGATGGGCGAAAAGAAGACAGTGGGTTTGGTGCCTGAAGGCGACTTAGCGGTTCTGTTTCCTGTTCTGGGCACCCAGAACGTGCAGGCCGAAGTGGTCTATGAAGGTCCCATCAACGCCCCGGTCTTAAAAGGTCAGCAATTGGCCGAACTTGTGATCAAACCAGAAGATTTACCAGAGATTCGCCATCCTCTGGTTGCGGTCGAAGATGTGGCAATCGGTGGCTTCCTTGTGCGTATGCTGACCGTTGGGGGCATCGTTCTGAAGGACGTTATCAACAAACCGCTGGAGTCGATGTGACGCAGCGCGGGTTGTTTCTGACCTTTGAAGGCATTGATGGATCAGGCAAGTCGACACAGGCACGGATGCTTGCCGAGCATCTGCGCGAAATAGGTCGAGAGGTGGTTTTAACCCGCGAACCCGGCGGATCTGCCGGGGCCGAAGAAATTCGCAGCCTCGTGCTGGAGGGGGATCCTGACAGATGGTCAGCAGAAACAGAATTACTGCTGTTCACAGCTGCCCGCCGTGACCACCTTGAACGCACGATCGAGCCTGCTTTGGCTGCGGGCAAAGTTGTGATCTGTGACCGTTTCGCAGACAGCACTCGCATGTATCAGGGCCTGTCGCGCGGTGATCTGCGTGGGTTGGTGGATCAGCTGCACAACCTGATGATCAAGCGCGAGCCGGACATGACAGTTTTGATCGACATGGATCCTGAAACCGGCCTATCCCGCGCCAAGGGACGGCAAGGTACGGAAGAACGGTTCGAAGATTTTGGCCCCGCTTTGCAACGTAAGATGCGCGCTGGGTTTTTGGCGCTGGCAGACGAGTTTTCAGATCGGTTTCGCATCGTCAATGGGAATCGGGACATGGACAGCGTCGCCCGGGATGTGACAAAGATCGTCACAGCAGCCTTGCGATAAAAGATGAGCGACGACACCCCAACCTCAGATCAGGCGCCCGGCGCGCCACACCCGCGCGAAACACTCCGCATCTTCGGACAGGACGCGGCCGAGCAAGCCTTTTTGTCCGCCTACAACTCGGATCGGCTGCACCACGGTTGGCTACTGAGCGGTCCGCGCGGCGTGGGCAAGGCTACTCTGGCGTGGCGCATCGCGAGGTTTCTTCTCGCCACACCTCCGGCAGATGATGGCGGGTTGTTTGGCGCGCCACCACAGCCTGAAACGCTGGATATCGACCCCGATCATCCCGTTTGCCATCGTATACTGGCGGGTGCTGAACCCGGACTGGCGGCGATTACCCGGTCACTGAACGATCAGGGCCGCCTGAGGGGAGAAATCGTCGTCGATGACATCCGCAAACTCGGGCGGTTTTTTGGGTTGTCATCCGCCGATGGCGGGCGCCGGGTTGTGATCGTCGATGCGGCCGATGAACTGAACGTCAGTGCGGCCAACGCGCTTTTGAAGATGCTCGAGGAACCCCCAGCGCGTACGACGCTTTTGCTGGTATCACATCAGCCCTCGCGCTTGCTACCAACCATTCGGTCGCGATGCCGCACGCTGCGCCTGTCCCCGCTCGGGCCCGAAGACGTGCAAGCCGCCCTTGCGCAAACAGAAACAGAAATACCCGCACAACCGGATCATCTGGCGGCCTTGGCGGCGGGATCGGTAGGCGATGCGGTGCGCCTGATCAATCTTGGCGGACTCGAGATTTATGCCGAGTTGATCGCAATTCTGGGCACCTTGCCCCGCATGGACCGCCAGCGCGCGCTGGCGTTGGCCACGGCGGCAGCCCAGCGTGGGGCGGCAGAACGGTTTGAGCTTTTGTTGACGTTGATCGACGTCGCTTTGGCACGACTGGCTTTGACAGGGGCAACCGGCGCGGCGCCCTCACCCGAAGCTGCACCGAACGAGGCTGAAATTCTGACGCGCTTGTCCGCCTCACCTCATCAAGCACGCCGTTGGGCCGAGGTCGCCGCCGTTGTGACGGCGCGCGGTCGACACGGTCAGGCGGTGAACCTTGACCCTGCGGCTTTGGTCCTAGATACGGTGTTCAAGATACAGGAAGCCGCCGGTCAGAACAGATGAGCGATACCCCCCAGATTACGGACAGCCATTGCCATCTGGATTTCCCGGATTTCGACGGGCAACTGGATGAGATTGTCACCCGCGCCGCGCAGGCTGGCGTTACCCGTATGGTGACAATCTGCACGCGCCTTCGCAACGAACCAACCGTTCGTGCCATTGCAGAAGCCCACGCGCCGGTGTTTTACGCCGCTGGTACCCACCCGATGAGCACCGCTGAGGAACCACTGACAACCGTCGATGAGTTGGTCGCGCTGGCGCGGCATCCGAAGTTCGTCGGCATCGGAGAAAGCGGGTTGGACTATCACTACACCGCAGACAGCGCAGCGGTGCAAAAGCAATCATTGCGTGTTCACATCGAGGCGGCACAGCGCACGGGTCTGCCGCTGATTATCCACGCGCGCGCCGCTGATGACGACATGGCTCGCATCTTGTCTGACGAGTTCCGCAATGCCCCCTACAGCTGCGTCATGCATTGTTTTTCCTCTTCGGCAGGTTTGGCCAAGGCCGCTCTGGATTTGGGTTTTTACCTGTCCATGTCGGGCATCGCGGCTTTCCCCAAAAGCCAGGAATTGCGCGATATTTTTGCCAGCGCGCCGGTAGATCGCATTCTGGTCGAGACCGACGCGCCTTACCTGGCCCCGCCTCCCTTTCGCGGGAAGCGCAACGAACCGGCCTATACTGCGCATACGGCACAAAAAGGGGCAGAGGTTTTCGAAATGAATTACCCTGCCTTCGCGGCCCAGACACAGGCCAATTTTGATCGTCTTTTCACCAAGGTTGCTGCGTTCAAGGCGGCTGCATGACCAAGCTGCGGTGCACAATTTTGGGCTGCGGGTCATCTGGCGGCGTCCCCCGTTTGGGCGGCCATTGGGGTGCTTGTGATCCAGAAAACTCCAGGAATATCCGTCGGCGATGCTCGATGCTGGTTGAACGTGACGGACCAGAGGGGACAACCTCAGTCCTGATCGACACCACACCGGATATGCGCGGTCAGCTATTGGATTCGGGAACCGGTCGGTTGGATGGCGTTGTCTATACGCATTCGCATGCCGATCACGTCCATGGCATCGATGATTTGCGCATGATCGTGTTCAACATGAAGTCCCGTGTGCCTGTCTGGGCTGATGGAGATACGCAAAATGCGCTGTTGGGACGCTTTGGATACGCGTTTATTCAGCCCGAGGGCTCGCCGTACCCACCTATTCTGGACCTGAAAACCATTGATGGCCCGTTCGAAATTGATGGCCCCGGCGGGCCTATCCCGTTTCGCCCATTCAAAGTGAACCACGGTTCGATCGACTCGTTGGGATTTCGGATGGGGAAACTGGTGTATCTGCCAGATGTCGCTGACATCTATGACGAAGCATGGCCAGAGCTTGAGGGTTTGGACTGCCTTGTCATCGACGCGCTCCGCCGCTCACCACATCCAACCCATACGCATCTGGAAAAAACGCTTGGTTGGATTGCGCAGCTGCAACCCAAGCACGCTGTTCTGACGAATATGCATATCGATCTCGACTACGCGACGGTCGACGCGGAAACTCCCGATCACATCACCCCCGCCTATGACGGGATGGTGATCCATCAGGCGCTGTAAGGCCCTGCCCGGAACATCCCTGATATCACCGCCTGGGGCACTGCCAATGGGGGCGGAATGCTTCAGAGTCTGATCGACGTCATCCTGCCGGTGTTTTTGGTTATCGGTGCCGGCTACGCGGCAACCCGGTCAGGGTACTTCAACGAAGTTCACGTCGATGGGTTGATGAAGTTCACCCAAGGCTTCGCCATCCCGTGTCTGCTGTTTCTGGCGATTGCGCATCTCGACCTGAGTGCCAGCTTCGATCCAAGACTGCTGGTCAGTTTCTATTCGGCTGCCGCCTTATGTTTTGCGGTCGGCCTGTTCGGGGCACGCATCATCTTTGGACGAGACTGGGAAGATTGCGTGGCAATCGGGTTCTGCTGCCTGTTTTCAAACTCGGTCCTGCTGGGTTTGCCAATCACCGAACGCGCTTATGGCCCTGAGAACCCGACCGGCAACTACGCGATCATCGCGTTCCATTCCCCCTTTTGCTACGGCGTCGGGATCACCGTCATGGAAGTGGTACGGAACCGGGGACATGGCGGAATGCGTATGGCACGCTCCGTGTTGTCCGCGATGTTCAAAAACGCATTGATCCTAGGGATCGCATTGGGATTTCTGGTCAATCTGTCAGGCTTGGTCATTCCGGCTGTTATCGATGAAGCTCTTGGGTTGGTAACCCGCGCCGCCCTGCCCGGCGCATTGTTTGCGCTAGGGGGTGTACTGGTCAAATACAGACCCGAAGGTGACCTTCGCACCATTGCCTATGTCTGCGCTATCTCCTTGATGTTGCACCCAAGTCTGGTCTGGATGTTCGGAAAGACCACGGGTTTGCCGCAGGATCTGTTCAGATCAGGAGTTTTGAACGCAGCCATGGCACCGGGTTTCAATGCCTACATTTTTGCCAACATGTATGGTCGTACCAAACGTGTTGCGGCCTCGTCCGTGCTGATTGGAACGGCCGCGTCAATTCTAAGCGTCTGGCTTTGGTTGACCCTATTGGGCTAAGCCCCCTTGACGCATGGATTGACAATTTGTGGCAGAGTTACATCTATCGCACAATTAGACAGGAGCCTTCGCATGTTGCATGCCATCATCGTCGCCCATGGTCAGCCGTCGGACCCCGAGCCCGCCGAGGCAGCGCTTGCGGGATTTGCTTCCAAGGTTGACGCTTTGACAACAGATGTATCCGTTCATTCCGCTACTTTAGCTGCGCCAGGCATGTTTGAGTTACGGATGGACAGCCTGCCTGAAGATACTGTGATCTATCCGCTTTTCATGGCGAAAGGCTGGTTCGTAACCAGTGCTTTGCCGAAACGCGTCGGAGACCGCGATTTGCGCATTCTAGATCCGCTGGGCATTGATCCTGAATTACCCGAACTTGCCGCGCACGCATTGAAAACAGCGCTGTCTGACCGGAGATGGGAGGCCGCCTCAACCGACCTGGTCATAGCGGCACATGGCTCTGGCCGCAGCCGCAACCCCTCCGCTGTTGCAGCGGAGTTTGCGTCGAAACTAGGACAATCAGTTTCCTTCAACTCAATCCGGGTTGGGTTTGTTGAAGAAGCCCCATCCATTGCGACAGCCGCCACCGGATTTGGTGTGCAGGCCCTGTGTCTTCCGTTTTTTGCATGCACCGGCGGGCATGTTTTGGAGGATGTTCCGGAAGAGCTGGAACGGGCAGAGTTCAAGGGGATCGTTTTGCCAGTGGTGGGAGAGCTACCGCCAATCCAGCTCCAAATCGCCAAGAAACTAAGTCTTGCGCATCAATCAGCTTAGCCCTTGCGGCGCGAGCGCCCTTCTATCGGTGAAACGATCGCTGTTAAGGCTGAGCCTTTGACAGCCTAGAATAAAGACGATGGCAGGATCGTCCGTCTCGCTTTGCCTGGTAAAGGGCCAGATCGGCCGCATGGAGAAGTTCTTCCGCATTTGGCGCCCCGAACTGCGTCGATACAGCGGTCCCAATGCTCGCAGATACGTAGCAGGTCTGCTGCTGGAAAACCATCGGCTCATTCAACCTGAGGATAAGACGATCAGCAACCGACGTCAGTATTTCTTCACGTGTCAGGCCTTTGAAGATAATAACAAACTCATCCCCTCCGACCCTGGCCACAGTGTCATCGCCACGGGTTTCCTCAACCATGATACGCGCCGCTTGCTGCAAGACAAAATCACCTGCCGCATGGCCCAGCCTGTCATTCACGGATTTGAAGAAATCGAGATCCAAGTGCATCAGAGCAAAACTGGAGTTGGACGAAATCAGATGCCCCAGCATATGGTCCATAGCCCGTCTATTTTTCAGACCTGTCAACGTGTCGGTATAGGCCTGTTCCTCAGCGGCGAGCATGGCCCCCTGAAGCCTGAGATTCAGAGACCGTGACGCCTCCATCGCCGCAGATTTCGCCTCGACCAAGTACAGAAGTTCGATGGCCAGATCGGTGCCCGAGAAATCTGCGCTTGTCAGGGCATAGTCACGAACCGCGTCCAAGATCGATATGCCGAAAGACAGGTTGATGACTGCCCCTTCGCCCCCCGGTAACGGAGCGACCAATCCTTTCAGGGCGGTGCGCGGTTCATCATGGAACTTGAGGTGCAGCTTCGCACCAGCCATCGACATAAGCGCAGGAATCGTTGTGACCGTTCGGGGGCGGATCAACTCAAAGACATCCAGAAAGTCTGTGCCAACTAAGGGGACGTCGGGGCGCAGCTTTTGCAGGGTCGACCCTGCCTGTCGAATGTGCCCTTTCTCATCTACCAGAAGGAACATCGGGCAAAGAGTGTCCAGAAGGCCCCCCAAATCTTGGGTGTTCATCATTCTGCACGCGCCCCCAAATCAAAATGGCGCCCTTCGGCAAATGCGCTTTCCACCAGCGTTACCGAAATCATGTCGACGGTTTCGTCCTCCCCGTCATGCGACAGCATCACCAGCGCACCATAGTCGTCAGCCATTGCGCGCAGCACGCCCACCATGACGCTTGAGTAACCGAACAACCCCGGGTCGCAAAACAGTTGAAACTCTGTCGTGGACAGCTCTCGCAGTTCAAGTGCAGGCAGGGCGAGGTCGGAAACAGCCAATCTGACACGATCCGATAAGTCGTCGAGAGAATGCAGAAACTCCACATAGCTTCCACCGCCAAACCGCAGCAGACGGCGCAATCCTTCCATGTTTGGGTGAGACACAAGATAGGTTCCGACATCCTCCTGGATTTCCGCCTTCGGACGACCAAGTTCCGCGCTCAACATGTCCATGACACGAGTGGATACATCATCATCGTAGCCGAGCATCGCCTCGAATTCGACAAACCCCAGCTCTGCCGCCTCGGTAACGCGCAACCAGCAAGACTGCCCATAAGTTGCGCATACAAAAGACTGAATCGCCCGGTTGATCAGACCATGCATGAGATGCCTCAGATTAATTGCATCTCAATTTTGATCCGACAAACCTTAACAAACAGCCAAAATCGCCCCCAAGATACCGCGAATGCAACCGAGTATCAGAGCGACACCAATCCAGTGATCGCTAGAAATCCGTAGGCGCTCCCCCTTCGGCTTTTCGGCGTGCGACGAAATCGGCAAGCTCGTCTCGGATCCCATCATCAATAGCAGGCGGTTCAAAGCTCGAGATAATCTCTTTGAACATGTGGTGCGCCCGTTCCGCGGTCCAGATACCTCCCGCAACGTCCCATCCTTCGTAGTTTTTCCAATCGCTCAGGAAGGGTTGGTAAAAGGCTGAGGTGTAGCGGTCCTGCGTGTGCTGGATTCCAAAGAAATGGCCATCGTTTCCAACCGAACGAATGGCATCCAACGCAATTTCATCCGGCCCCGTTGCCGTCAGTGCGGGATCCATATAGCGCTGAATTTGCTGAAGGATTTCGCAATCCATGATAAACTTTTCGGGGCTTGCAATCAGCCCACCTTCAAGCCAACCCGCCGCGTGATAAACCATATTCGTACCTGATTGCACAGCCGCCCAAAGCGAATTCGAAGTTTCCCACACCGATTGCCCATCCGGCACATTCGCTGCACAGACACCAGAGGACCGCATTGGTAACCCATAATACCGCGCCATCTGCCCCGTCATCTGGGTCGAGCGCATGTATTCCGGTGTGCCAAAAGCAGGTGCGCCAGACTTCATGTCCACATTCGACGTGAACGTACCGATTACACAAGGTATGCCCGGGCGCACATATTGGAATAACGCAATGGCGCACAACGCTTCGGCCAAAGACTGAGCGACCGCACCGGCCATTGTGACCGGCGCCATGGCCCCGGCCAGCGTAAACGGGGTCACTACGATGGCCTGTCCACGGCGCGCCAGACGCAGGCAACCGTCGATCATTGGATGGTCATGTTTCAGTGGTGAGGTCGAATTGATGTTGGTGTACATCCGCGGCGCCGCCTCGAACTCCTCATGGCTGTGACCACCGGCAATGCGCACCATCTCTATGACATCTTCAACCCGTTCTTTCCCCAACGAGTAAGCGTGCATCGTTTTGTCCGTCAGCGTCAGCTTGTCATAGAGCACATCCAGATGGCGCACGCTTGCATGGATATCGACAGGTTCGACCGGGTAGCCGCCCGCGAAATGGATGCAGTTGAAGTACTGCGTCAGCTTCAAAAGGTTTCGACACATCTCACGATTGCCAGGGACTTTGGTTCCGATTTCCATGTCCCAGTAATTCGGCGGCGACGAAACATTTCCAAACAGTAGGTTCTTGCCACCAATTTCGATCTTTCGCGCAGGATTTCTGGGCGTAATCGAAAACTGGCTTGGCGCCTTCGCCACCATTTCCATCACGAAGTCACGCCCCATGCGGACGTTGTCGCCTTCTATCGTACAGCCCGCTTCTCGCAGGATACCGATGGCCTCTTCATTGTAGAACTCGATGCCGATTTCTTCGAGGATGCGCATCGCCCCGTCATGGATTGCCTCGACCCCGGCCTGATCCAAAGGCTCGGTGGGATCGTCGATGTTGATCGGTGGGTTCCAAGGCATTTGATCAATGGCCGCGGAGCCTCTGCGGGCGGCTGCCCCTGCACGTCCTCCGCCCCGACGTTTGCGTGTTTTGGTGTCGGCCATCGTCGCCTCCTGCGTTTGCTTTTGTCCAAGCAAGCCCCGAAGACGGGCATCAAGCCGCTCTGTCTGCGACAGAGTGTGTCGGTTTTTACGATCCGATTGCCGAATTCAAAGTTTGGCGTGTTGGTTTTCCACCAACCAATCAGGAATGTGCCCAATGTCCGGCAGCACCACATCCGCCATCGGCGCTAGCGCACCAGCCGGGGCCAGACCGGTCAAAACACCGATTGTGGTCATGCCTGCCGCACGCCCGGCTTGCAGATCGTGCAGGCTGTCGCCCACCATCGCGATACGCGCCGGGTCAACGCCGACATGGGTCGCAAAGGCCAGCAATTGGCCCGGACCAGGCTTGAATCCGTGACCACTGTCATAGCCAGCAACAAAGTCGAAATGCTGTCGAACCCCGGCGGATTCCAAATGCTGGAGCGCGGGGTGTTCACTGTCATTTGTCGCAATCCCCAGCTTGATCCCCGAGTTTTGCAGCCGCTCCAGCAACGGACCCAAAGGGGTGGCCGGCGCTTGTGGGATCGTCGCTGCTTCGGCGTTCATCAGCTCAATCAGTTCACCAAGTAACATGCCTTCGATATGCGGAACCAGAACTTCAGCGATTTCGTCCACGGTGGCGGCGATCACGATACTGTCTTCGGCATAACGCTGCTGCTGGAAATCGAAACCGATGACTTTGCCGAGTTCGGCCGCGCGTGTTTCATCTCGGTTGCTCAGGCGCAGCAGCATGGAGCGTCCAAACGCTCCCCATGTGTTCGCAAAATCGAACAAAGTACCGTCCTTGTCGAAGACGATGGCGTCAATTGGCATTGGGTGCTCCTGCAAAATCTATCGGTTCAGGTCCAGTGCGTGTCGGCACTGCCAGACAAAACCGCGCGCGCCTGAGCGGGCCTGTCGTAGGGGATCGAATTGGTGTCACAAAACGCCAAGATCCAGGAATCGTCAAGCATCAGAAAATCCAGAACAGACACCGCAAAATCCGGATCCCCGGCCCGTTCTCGCAGGTCTTCTGCTGCAGCACCTGTCGACCCCAGAAAGACAGGTAGCAATTCATCGTTACCGACAAGCCATGCAAGGGCTGTCAGCGCCAATGTTTCGGCGGAATCGGTGGAGATCGGCATAAACGAGCCTCAGGATCGGTTTTGGAAAGGGTTTATTAACCAGACTCATAAACACTTTGTTCACGCATGCAGTCAATGGTGAGCAACTATGTCCGTGCAGGGAACCATCCTTGTCCTTGATGGGGTATCGACCAACCGCATTATGCTGAAGGTTCAGCTGACTGCGGCATGGTATCACGTGGTTCAGGGTGAAAAGCTCAAGGGATTGACATCGCTGGTGCGGCGGACCCGGCCAGACTTGGTGCTGACAGCGCTGACATTGCCCGATGGCACTGCGGCAGACGTCAAGAAGCTGATCACAAAACAGCCAGACCTCGTCGACGTTCCCGTTGTCGCGATTGCACCCCAGAACGATAATGAGGCGCGTCTGCGTGCATTGGCGGATGGGCTGGATGATGTGCTGACGCATCCTTACAAAGATGCGCTGCTGTTGGCTCGTATCCGAAGCTTGCTGCGCGTGCAGGCAGACACGCAGGAATTGCAGGTCGACAACGGGGCCCAATCAATCGGATTTGCGGAACCCAACACCGCATTGATCACGCCTCCCCAAGTGGCCCGAGTAGACATTCTGGCACAGACCGCGCGAACGGGTGCAGCCTGGCAAAAGGCGTTATCCGATGAAAGCCGACATCAGATTTCCTGGCACACTCGGTCAAACTTCAACGGCGTGTTGTCTGGGTCAATTCCGGACGCAATAGTGGTCGAACTGGATGCAAGTCCCTACGGGCTGAACATCCTGACCGATCTCAGATCGCGCAGCGCAACGCGGCACACTGTTTTGATTGGTGTATTGAAGGATAACAACGCCTCCATGGCCTCCGAGGTACTGGACCGCGGCGCCGACGCCGTATGTTTGGGTGGGTTTTGTGCAGAAGAGATAGAGCTGCGGCTGGAAAACCAGATTGCCCGCAAATCCCGGATCGACCAGATGCGCGCGTCATTGCGTCAAGGTATTGCGGAATCCTGGATTGACCCACTGACCGGCCTGAACAATCGTCGCTACGCGATGCGCGCAATGGATCAGATTACGCGTGAATCCATGCACTCCGGACAAGGCTTCGCCGTCATGCTCGCGGATCTCGATCATTTCAAAACAATCAATGATCGCTTTGGGCACGCAAGCGGTGACTTTGTTCTGTCTCAGGCGGCTGAGCGTATGCAGAACGTCCTGGGATCAAACGGTTTCATCGCTCGGATTGGCGGAGAAGAGTTTATGATCGGTACGTCAGATTTGCCTCGAGATGCGGTATTGAAGCTTGCAGAGGCGATTTGCGACTGCATCTGCAATGAACCTTTTCATCTGCCCGATCAACAAGATCCGATCTCTGTCACGATCAGCGTGGGACTGAAACTGTCGAACCCAGCAGGGCCGACAGAAGATCCCCAACCTTTTGAAAAAATAATAAAATGCGCCGACAAAGCGCTGTATGCCGCAAAGCGCGCCGGACGCAATCAGGTATGGGTCAGGCAGAACGCGGCCTGACCCCATTAGTCCCTTTTCTTGCGCGAATGCGGACCCTTCTGGATCACCTCTTGCAGGCGGTCGGCATAATCCTGACGTTCGTCGTCGCTCATTGCAGTGATCCGGGTCAGCCACTGCGCCTGTAAAGCAGATTGCAGATCTGCTGTTGCCTGAGCCTGTTGCTGCAGCAGTGCTTCAACCGCATTGGGATCGAACGGTACAGCGCGCAATGCCCGGCTGATCGCTTCAAACCCCTGAGTTCGTGCCTTTGAACCTTCCCCGTGCAGACCGGACAATTCACCCCGCATTGCTTTGCGATGTTCTTTAGGAAACGCGCGGTAAAGTGCCGGTCCAAAGCCCGGCGGAACCTTGGCGTGATCACTGCCCTTCACACGCAGGACCGTTCCGACGGCAACACCAACTATCAACAGATTCAGGGCCAGCGACACGATCAGCAACCCTGACATCCATCGCCGTTTTGTTTTGGGTTCAGCGCTCATTCCGTATTCTCCAGAAAACTCGTATCAAATCCGAGGTCAGCCACCAGATAACTTGTATCCTGCGACGTCAGCAGATTGGCCGGATCGGGCAAGAATGTCGGGGCTGCAAAGCCGATCCAGACGCCAGCCGCGCTGGCCGCGACTAGACCGCCAAAGCCTTGCCACCCACCAATAGTCTCAAAAAACCGCGCCCAAACATTGCGCCTTGGGGGCGTCTTTGGATTCAAAGCTTCCAACCGAACCGCTTCGGCGTCGGTTTGGATACGCACAACCAAATCATTGGACAGCGTTGGGCGATCTCGCCTTGCGTCGGCAAACAGATGATCCAGTTTCAGGTCTTCATCAGCCATCGTCATACCCCAATTCATCTCGTCGATCGGCTAGTATCGCAGCCAAAGATCGTTTTCCACGTGCCGTCAGGCTTTCGACCGCTTCGACTGAAATACCCATGATCCCGGCGATCTCGGGGTTGGGCAATTCTTCGATATGGCGCAAGACCACCGCCTGTCGTTGCCGTTCCGGCAATTCCGCCAAAGCCAGCTGTAGTGCATCTTTGCGGGCCTCATCCTGCAATCGGTCAACCACGCTGGCCTTGCCGTCTTCGGGCTCGGGCACATCTGACAAGCTGTCAGGCTTTTTCTTGCGCCGGATATCGACACACAGATTCAAGGTCACGCGATACAGCCATGTTGACACTTTGGCGGTTCCCGGCACCCATTCCGGCGCCATCTGCCAAAGCCGCATCATCGCGTCCTGTGTTACATCTTCGGCCTCGGCACGGTTCCCTAGCATACGCAAAGCAACCGAAAAACTGCGTGGTCCCAGGCGATCTGTCAAAACGCGCGCCACCCCGGCATCACCATCGGCAAAGCGCCTCAGCAACATATCGTCGCTGAGGTCGTTCGCGGCGACATCAACGCCGCGAACATCTTGCGGGTGGGAGGTCAGATCCTCCATCCTGCATCAGTTATTGTCAGAATCCGCCGCATCATGTTTCTTTTTGTGACGGCCCATCTTGTCCTTTGCATCGGCAAATTCCTGTTCCGAGATCCCACCGCTGTTGTCCGCATCGATCCGGTCAAACATCTTGTCAGCCCGGCGCTGTTTCGGCAACTCGTCTTCGCTCAGATATCCATCGTTGTTGGCGTCGTGTTTTTCGAACATCTTCGCGACGCGGTCATTGGTGCGTTGCTGTCGGGCCGCCTGTACTTCTTCGACGCTTAACTGACCGTCCCCATCGGTGTCGGCATTGGCGAAACGCTGGCTGCGTTGGGCCTGCATCTCTTCCTGTGTCACTTGGCCATCACCATTGGCGTCAAGTTCCTCGAAAGACACTGGTTCGCGGTCTTTTGGACCTGCCGCCAAAACGGATGTGCCTGTGATTGCGACCGCCGAAAGAACTATGGCCGGAATGAACTTTGCGTTTTTCATATCGGTTTTCCCTTGCTGGCGCGACCTTATTGCCGCTGCTCATATCTATTCAAACGCGGCACCTGCGGGTTTCCGTCGCAAAAAAGAAAAATCTTTTCGGCTCGCCCGGCAATGCACCTTTATTGTTTTCGCTCAACCGGGCGGCGCAAAGCGACGCACCCCCCTTTATTATCCACCAAATCAGGCGCACTATCTGTCAAACATGAATGCGCGAGTTGTATTATGATGGATCAAACGATCGACACGACGACCGAAAATGAGCGTCCGACATGGCCTGCTCTGGTCAAAGGGTTTCGGTGCAAATGCCCAAGTTGTGGCGAGGGCAAGATTTTGCACAGCTACCTGAAAGTCAATGACACCTGCGCGAACTGTGGAGAAGAGTTGTTCCATCATCGCGCCGATGATGGACCTGCCTATTTGACGATCTTGCTGGTCGGGCATTTGTTGGCACCAGCCCTGCACGTGTCATATGTACATTGGCGCCCTGATCCATGGACAATGGCCATCAGCTTGTCGATCGCTTGCGTTGCACTGTCCCTCTTTCTTCTCCCGCGCCTAAAGGGGGCCGTTGTTGCTTATCAATGGGCGCGGCGAATGAACGGGTTTGAAAAATCCTCGTAACGTCGACGGGCAGATCAGGCAGGGCATGACCATAGACAAAACCGCAATCCGGAACGCAGCCACAGTCATTGTGCTGCGTGATCGCATGACTGACCCTTCGATCCTAATGGGTCAGCGTGGTGCAAAAGCGGCCTTCATGCCTAACAAGTTTGTCTTTCCGGGTGGCGCCGTTGATCCAGCTGATACTGACGTGCCATTGGCCACCCCGCTTCCTGATTTGTGTCATGAGCGTCTTTCTGAGAAATCCGAACACGGCATGCAGGGTGCATTGGCTGCCGCCGCTATTCGGGAGTTATGGGAAGAAACAGGCCTGATTCTGGGCCAGCCGGGATCATGGCCTCAGACTGCGCCGACCGACTGGCAAAGCTTTGCCCAAAAAGGGTTCCTGCCATCTGCGGCTGCATTGCAGTTTGTGTTTCGCGCTGTCACGCCACCGGGTCGTCCACGCCGGTTCGACGCCCGTTTCTTTCTGGTCGATGCAGGTGCGATACAAGGCGATCTGGACGATTTCAGCCACGCCTCGGACGAGCTTTCCCATTTGCAATGGGTTAAACTGGATAGAGCACGCGATCTGGACCTGCCGTTCATAACCGAGGTTGTTCTGGCCGAGATCGCGGATCGTATCTCGGACCCGGAACCACCCGAATCCGTCCCATTTTATCTAAACAAAGAAGAGCAGAGCCTGTTTCTACGGCTCAAAGGGTATCCCATGCCCGAGATTGACTGAGGTTGCCGGGGCTATTTCATCCGGCTCACAACCACAGTCACTTCGGGTTTTTTGCCAATTTCAGATTTTGCGGTTTGGCGCGCAATCCGGCGCATTTCTTCTTCCAACCTGTCATCATCGCGCAATGTCTTGGCTCCGGCGCGCATCAGAAACTGGTTGAGGTCTTCTTCCAGAACTTCGACCAGTGATGCACGCGATGTCCCAATCTCTGGCAGGCCCATCGTGTCGCACCATGGCTCACCCAGCGGCTCATCCTCTTCGTCCAGGATGACCGTGACAGTGATGTGCCCGTTCAGCGCCATGCGAATACGATCTCGCACAACACCGTCCAGCGCGCCAACCTTGACGGACCCATCCAGATAAGTTCGACCGGTCTCGACAAAATCCACGACCTTGGGCCCATTGCCAGTCAGGTCCAACATTGTTCCGTTCACCGCCAGCACTCCGGTCCGGCCGCCCGCTTCTGCCAGTTTGGCATGCTCGCGCAGATGTCGGTGTTCACCATGCATCGGGATGACCATCTGTGGGTCAACCAGACCATGAACCTGTTCCAGATCGGGGCGGTTGGCGTGGCCCGAGACGTGGTACAAACCCGCGCCGTCATCGACCACATCCACACCTTTTTCGCTAAGCTGGTTCATGATGAAAATCACACCACGCTCATTCCCGGGAATGGTTTTGGACGAGAACAAGAACAGGTCGCCCTCTTTCAACTCCAACCCACGGTACTTGCCCCGCGCCAGTTGCGCGCTGGCCGCGCGGCGTTCCCCCTGGCTGCCTGTGACGATCAGCATCAGGTTCTGGCGCGGCAGATCCAGGGCTTCTTCGGCGCTGATCACGCGTGGGAAATCGGACAAGATGCCGGTTTCGGTCGCAGCCTCGATCATTCGACGCATGGCGCGGCCCAACAGCACAACTGAGCGCCCGGCTCTTTCGCCTGCCTCGGCCAGTGTTTTGACCCGCGCGACGTTGGATGCAAACGTGGTCGCAACCACCATGCTTTCCGCGTTTTCGACCAGTTTGGTGATCTCGGGGCCCACTTCTGACTCAGAACGACCGGCATGGGTTGAAAACACGTTAGTACTGTCACATACCAGCGCCTTGACGCCGGGCTTGGCCACTTCGGCCCACAGTTTTTGGTCAAAGGGCTCGCCCACAACGGGGTTCGCATCCAGTTTGAAGTCACCGGTATGCACGGTCCGGCCCGCCGGCGTATCGATCACCAGCGCAGCGCTTTCCGGAATCGAGTGGGACACCGGCAAGAAGCCTACTTTGAAGGGACCAACCGAGATTTGTTCGGGCCAGGCCGAGGCGGTATGAACCGCGTCTTCCGGATGGCCATGTTCTTCCATCTTGCGACGCGCAATGTTGGCCGTAAACGCCCGCCCATAAACCGGGGCCTTCAATGCGTCATAGCAATGCGCAACAGCACCCACGTGGTCTTCATGCGCATGCGTGACAAAGACAGCTTCTAACTGGTCCGCACGTTCCCGCAGCCACGAAATATCGGCATGGATCAGATCCACGCCTGGCGTTGTGTCCATATCCGGGAATGTCACACCCAGATCCACAAGGATCAGACGCTCCTTCCCGGGTTCGCCATAACCATAAACGTAGGCGTTCATGCCAATTTCGCCTGCGCCGCCCAGCGGCAGGTAGATCAGTCTTTCGCTGCTCATGTCGACCCGTTTTCCTTGTTATAGCGATGGATCACGGTCAGGCCGTGCATCGTCAAATCGTCTTCGATTGCGTCGAACCCTACGTCGGCCTGATCGAACAGAGGTGCAAGACCCCCGGTTCCAACGACTTTCATCGGCATTCCGTATTCCGTCTTTATGCGGGCAATAAGCCCCTCGATCAGCCCGGAATAGCCCCAATACACGCCAGACTGGATGCAGCCAACCGTATTCGTGCCGATAATTTTATCCGGGCGGGTAATGTCGATATGCGGCAACGCTGCGGCCCCCTGGTGCAAGGCCTCAAGACTGAGGTTCACACCGGGTGCAATGATCCCCCCGACATATGCGCCATCCGCTGCCACCACATCAAAATTGGTCGCT
This sequence comes from Ruegeria sp. EL01, assembly GCF_900313035.1. GTDB lineage: Bacteria > Pseudomonadota > Alphaproteobacteria > Rhodobacterales > Rhodobacteraceae > Ruegeria. The sequence goes on from NZ_OMPS01000048.1 coordinate 137,453, forward strand.
GTGCCAAAATCCACGACGACGATGTTGCCACCGTGGCGGTCAAAAGCGGCGGCTGCATTGGCCAAGCGGTCCGGGCCCGGAACAGTCCCTTCGTCAATTCGAGGGTTCACCGGCAGCAGGCATTCAGGCTTACCGACCACCAAGGGGCGGCAGCCAAAAAAGCGATCCGCAAAAACACGTAGGTTGAACACAACACGCGGGACGGTTGATGCGATGATCACATCTGCGATGTCCGCCTCGATCCCGTAATGTTTCACCAGCGTCGAATACCACGTGAAATAGGCATCCGCCGTTCGTGCATGGTGGGTCGACGTACGCAAAGTGCGAAGGAACTTATCGCCATCCCAAATCGAGAAGACGGTATTGGTGTTGCCGCAATCAATGGCCAGAAGCATCTGAGCCCCTTTCAGAAAAACACATCCGCCGCCGGAATGCTGACACGGCCTTTTGCGGTGTTTAAGACAAGGTTGCCCCCCGCGTCCACTGTTTCAAAGGTTCCTACGGTCTCGGATGTTGCGGTACGTGCGGTGATGACTTCGCCCAACCGGGCAGCACGGGACAACCAGGCAACGCGGATCGGCTCGAACCCATAGGTGGTAAACTGGGTTTCGTTTCGCGCGTAAGCAACCGCCAGTTCTGTCAGGAAATCCTCGGGCGAGACAAGTGCTCCGGTTTCCGACAGCAGTGAGACAGGGCGCACAGCGCGGGGTTCTACCATTTCGACGCCGGGGGCCTCGGCCAGATTCACACCAATACCTACAGCAAGATGTGAAACGCCGCGCCCCTGCCCCATGCTTTCAAGCAAAATGCCCGCCAATTTGCCCCCGTTTAAGAGAACGTCATTTGGCCACTTCAAAGACAACCCAGTGGCGCGCCCCGTCACGGCGACACAGGCATCAAAAAGCGCCAAAGCCGCCACGAAACTGCGCAGCGCAATCTGGTCGGGCGTCCCTTGCGGGCGCATCAACAGCGTGGCAGCCAGGTTGCCTTTTGGGTTGGTCCAGGCGCGGCCGCGTCGACCGCGCGCGGCGGTTTGACGATGCGCCATGAGCCACACAGGTCCTTGAGCAGTTGGGGCGATACGCGCAGCCTCGTTCAACGTGCTGTCGACCTCGTGCAGCACATGCAGTCCATATCCCTGCGGCCAGTCGCTCATGTCAAAAAGGCCCGGTCTTCGGAACGAGCCCCTTGTGTCGGAAGAATGCGATGATCAGTTGACAAGCGTCGCTGCCGCTGCTGCCGCTGCGCCCTCGATGCCGAACTGGTAGAAGACACCGATCAGCATCAAAGCCGCCGATCCCATCAAGGCCACCCACAATACAGGCGTCGAACGTGTTTCGATCGGTTCTTCGTTTTCGTCCCCAAAATACATGTAGAACACGATCCGAAGATAATAAAACGCCCCGATCACCGAAGCAATCGCCGAAACGATGACCAACCCGGTCAGCCCTGCGTTGACACCGGCCTGCCAAACACCGAACTTGGCAAAAAAGCCCAGCATCGGCGGTACCCCCGCAAGGCTGAACATCAGGATCAGAACAGCCAGCGCCTTGCCCGGGTCGCGTTTCGAATACTGGCGCAGCGCGTCAATATCAGTGACGGGCTTGCCATCACGTTCCATCATCAGAATGAACGCGAACGTGCCGATATTCATCGTCACATAGATCGCCAGATACATCAGCATGGCCTTGATACCCAACTCGGTACCTGCAGCCAGGCCGATCAGGGCATAGCCCATATGAGCGATCGACGAAAACGCCATCAGGCGTTTGATGTTGCGTTGCCCGATTGCAGCCACAGCACCCAACAGCATCGACAAGACGGACAATAGGACGATGACCTGCTGCCAGTCTTTCACCACTCCGCCGAACGCATCGTGCAGCACCCGGGCAAACAGCGCCATCGCAGCCACTTTGGGTGCGGTTGCAAAGAAGGCCGTAATCGGCGTCGGAGAGCCCTCGTAAACATCAGGAGTCCACATATGGAACGGCACCGCCGAAACCTTGAAGGCCAGACCCGAAATCAGGAAGATAAGGCCAAACAGCAGGCCAACCGAAACGTCTTCGTGATGTACGGTCTGGATAACGCCCGAGAACAGTGTTGTTCCGGTGAAGCCATACACCAACGATGCACCGTATAGCAGCAGGCCCGAGCTGAGCGCGCCAAGAACGAAGTACTTCAGACCGGCTTCGGTCGATTTTGCACTGTCCCGGCGCAACGCGGCCACGACATAAAGCGCCAATGACTGCAGTTCCAAACCCATATAAAGCGACATCAGATCGCCAGCACTGACCATCATCATCATGCCAACGGCTGCCAGCGCCACCAGCAACGGGTATTCGAAGCGCAACAGATCCCGACGCGCCATGTAATCCTGGCTCATCACCAAAACAGAGGCTGCCGATAACAGGATCACAACCTTGGCAAAGCGGGAAAAGCCATCATCGATGAACATGCCGTTGAAAGCCACATTCGTGCCGTCTCCATTGGTGGCAATCCAGAACGCCAACAGTGCCATCAAACCTGCTGTCGTCCAGATCAACACCGGAGCAAGCGCATCCTTTGTGGTGTAGACAGCCCCAATCAGCGCCACCATCGCATAGATCGCCAGAATGACTTCCGGCAGGATAATTGTCAGATCAGCCTGGATCATGTTTCCAAAGCTCCCTTAATGCGATGCGGCCGTCTGGGTCACGGCCTCAGCCGCGGCCAGAGCCGTGTCATAGTTCGAAATCAGCGCGGCGGTCGAATTGCCGATCACATCGGTCACCAGCGACGGATAGACCCCCAGCAAGATCGTCATGATGATCAACGGCGCAAAGATCAGACGCTCGCGCGAGGTCATGTCTGTCATGGCCTTCAGGCTCTCCTTGATCAGATCGCCAAAGACCACCCGACGATACAGCCACAGCGCATATCCGGCCGAAAAGATCACCCCTGTTGCGGCGACGGCCGTCACCCAGGTGTTGACCTGGAAGGTGCCCATCAGCGTCAGGAATTCACCAATAAATCCACTGGTGCCCGGCAAGCCAACATTGGCCATCGTGAACAGCATGAAGACCAATGCATAAGCCGGCATGCGAATAACCAGACCGCCATAAGCTTCTATGTCGCGCGTGTGCATCCTGTCATAGATTACGCCAACACACAGGAACAACGCTGCCGAGATGAACCCGTGGCTGAGCATCTGGAAGATCGCACCGTCAATGCCCTGCTGGTTCGCCGCAAAAATCCCCATGGTCACAAAGCCCATATGCGCGACCGAGGAATAAGCGATCAGCTTTTTCATATCCTCCTGCACCAGCGCCACCAATGACGTATAAACAACCGCAATCGCAGACATCCAAAGCACCACATCTGTCATCACTGCCGAGCCCACTGGGAACATCGGCAAGCTGAACCGCAAGAAGCCGTATCCGCCCATCTTCAACAAGATCGCCGCCAGCACGACCGAGCCCGCCGTCGGGGCCTGAACGTGCGCATCCGGCAACCAGGTGTGTACCGGCCACATCGGCATCTTCACCGCGAATGAGGCAAAGAACGCCAGAAACATAAGCGTCTGCAATCCACCAACAACGTATATGCCCAGAACGCTGAACCCTTCGGATGAGAACTGATGGGTCATCAGCGCCTCGATATCCGTGGTTCCGGCATCGGCATACATTGTGACCATCGCCACCAGCATCAGAACCGAACCGAGGAACGTATAGAGGAAGAACTTGAAGCTGGCGTAGATCCGGTTCGCGCCGCCCCAAATACCGATAATCAGGAACATCGGAATCAGGCCTGCCTCGAAAAACAGGTAGAACAGCACCAGGTCCAGCGCCATGAAGACGCCCAGCATCAGGGTTTCAAGCAGCAGGAAGGCGACCATGTATTCTTTGACACGTGTCGTCACGTTCCAGCTGGCAAGAATGGTCAGGGGCATAATGAAGGTGGTCAGCAGTACAAACAGAACGCTGATGCCGTCAACGCCCATCTTGTACTTCAGGCCCATCAGCCACTGCCCTTCTTCCACCATCTGGAAGCCGGTGTTGGACGGATCAAAACCGGTGTAGATGCCAATCGACACAAGGAAGGTGACCGTGGTGGCCAGCAACGCGATCCACTTAGCATTGCGTTGTGCTGCCGCGTCGTCCCCGTGCAGGAATAATGCAAGAATGCCAGCTGCAATGGCCGGGATGAAGGTGACGATCGAGAGGATGTTGTCCATTAGTGCGCCCCTCCGCCGATCGACATCCAAGTAACCAGAGCGGCTATGCCCAGAACCATCCAAAACGCATAGGTAAAGATATACCCGGTCTGCGCTTTGCCCGCGAGGCGCGTGAAGAAGGGAACTACGCCCATTGCCACTCCGTTCAGGAAGCCGTCGATTGTATTGCCGTCCCCGCGCTTCCACAGGAACCGGCCAATTGCCAAGGTGGGTTTAACGAAGACCGCATCGTAGATTTCATCAAAGTACCACTTGTTCAGCAGGAACAGGTACAGCGGTCGCTGGTTCGCAGCCAAACGCGCGGGCAGCGAAGTGTTCACAATGTAGAACCAATAGGCCACGATGAAGCCCAGTGCCATTGCGACAAACGGTGAGACCTTGACCCAATTCGGAGCGGCATGCGCATCGTCCAGAACATGGTTGTCCGGCGCAATGTACAAGGCACCCTCGCCCGGCTCACCAGCGAAGACATAGTGGTGGTCACCACCATGGGCCGCTTTGTCACCCTGCGCAGCGTCATCGCCATGGCCGTCATCCGCGTGCGTTTCATCTGCATGCGCGTCTTCACCATCGGTCGTATCAGCAGGGCCGTGATCACCACCCTCGGCATGCTCGGATGCCTCAGCCACCGGAATGCCATAGAACTTGCCGACTTTATCCGTATGACCAAAGAAGTTGCCGTACCAAATCATCCCGGCAAAGACCGCGCCCAAAGACAGAACGCCCAGCGGTATCAGCATGGACATCGGGCTTTCATGCGCGTGCTCATGCGTATGCTTGTCGCCCCGCTCTTCGCCATAGAATGTCAAGAAGATCAGCCGCCAGCTGTAGAAAGAGGTAAATGCAGCGGCGATCACCAGCATCCAGAACGCGTATCCTGTGCCGCCCGCAAAGGCGCTTTCAATGATCGCGTCCTTGGACAGGAACCCAGCAAAGCCAATCTGCGTCAGCGGAATGCCCACACCTGTGATGGCCAGCGTTCCGATCATCATGGCAGCGAATGTATAGGGAATTTTCTTCCGCAAGCCGCCGTATTCCGTCATCTCCTGCTCGTGATGCATCGCGTTGATGACTGAGCCGGCCCCAAGGAACAATAGTGCCTTGAAGAAAGCGTGTGTCAGCAGGTGGAACATCGCCGCCGAATACATGCCTACGCCAGCCGCCACAAACATGTAGCCCAACTGAGAACAGGTCGAATACGCAATTACGCGCTTGATGTCAGTCTGAACCAAACCCACGGTCGCGGCAAAGAACGCTGTCGAAGCACCCAAGAAGGTGATGAACCCAGTCGCACCCGGTGCGAATTCCATCAGCGGTGACATGCGGCAGATCAAGAAGACGCCAGCGGTTACCATGGTCGCAGCATGAATCAGGGCCGATACCGGTGTCGGGCCTTCCATCGCGTCCGGCAACCATGTGTGCAGGATCAGCTGCGCCGATTTACCCATCGCGCCGATGAACAGCAGCACACAAATCACCTCGATGGCGCTCCATTCACCCCAAAGGAAATGCAATTGCGTTTCTGCCAGTTTCGGGGCCGAGGCAAAGATGTCCGAAAAGTTGATGCTGTCTGTCAGGAAGAACAGCGCAAAGATACCGAGCGCAAAACCAAAGTCCCCGACACGATTGACGATGAACGCCTTCATCGCTGCGGCATTGGCGGTCGGTTTGCGATAGTAGAAGCCAATCAACAAATAGGATGCGACACCCACGCCTTCCCAGCCAAAGAACATCTGCACCAGATTATCTGCCGTCACCAGCATCAGCATGGCGAAGGTGAAGAAAGACAGATAGGCGAAGAAGCGCGGCTTATAGCTCTCGCCTTCGCGCCATTGCGGATCATGAGCCATGTAGCCGAAGGAATAGAGGTGCACGAGCGCCGAGACGGTGGTCACCACGATCAGCATGATCGCTGTCAGTCGGTCCAGACGCACGGCCCAGCTTGTCGACAGCGAACCGCTCTCGATCCAGCGCATGATCTCGATCTGCTGGGTGACACCGTCGAAGGTTAGGAAAACGATCCAAGACAGCAGGCAGGCCAGAAACAGCAGACCCGTGGCGGTCCACATCGCGGCTTTTTCACCGATAAATCGCCAGCCAAAGCCGCAAAGCAACGCGCCCACCAGCGGGGCAAAGAGGATGGTGGTTTCCATATTCTCTTACCCCTTCATCATATTGACGTCTTCAACCGCGATGGTGCCACGGTTGCGGAAGAAGCAGACCAGAATGGCCAGACCAATCGCCGCCTCGGCCGCTGCCACGGTCAGAACAAACAGCGTAAACACCTGCCCGACCAGATCGCCGAGGAAGCTTGAGAACGCCACAAGGTTGATATTCACCGCCAGCAGCATCAATTCGATGCTCATCAGCAGGATGATGACGTTCTTGCGGTTCAGGAAGAGACCGAAGATGCCGATGACGAACAGCGTCGCCGCGACCGTAAGATAGTGTTCAAGTCCGATCATTAGCCAGTCTTCCTATCAATGAAATCCAAGATCGCGACGCCGTACACATCCTCTACTGCATCAATTGCCGCGTCGATTGCTTGAAAGCGATCCAGTGTTTTCCTGCCATCCAATTCGCTGGTGAATGCCGAAGCAGATGCAGCTTTGATCCCTTCATCCGAAAGGAAAACTCCGGCTTGCCTTGCTTCAACGATGAACCTTGCCAAGATCTGAGGCAGTACGCTGCCTTGCTCACCGGAGGCAACAGCATCCACATACTCCGCCCAGTACTTAGTACCAGCGAAGAAAGTGCCGTTGAACCCGTTGTCGACTATTTCACTCACAACCCCTGCCCCGGTTTCACGTCCTTCAGCTCCATCGCCTTGGCTGGGTCGCGCATCATCTGGCCGATGATGTCCTGCCGCTTGATGTCCTTGCGGTGGCGCAGGGTCAGAACAATGGCGCCGATCATGGCCACCAGCAGGATCAGGCCCGCCAGTTGGAACAGAAGGAAGTATTGATCGTACAGGATAACACCCAGTGCTTCGGTGTTGTGGCGGTCCACTGGCACCGGCTGTGCCAGATTGGTCGCTGCGCCCTGTGCGCTGTCCCATGCGCCGAAGGCCATGACAAACTGCATCAGGATGACCAGACCGATCAGCAAAGCCAACGGCATATAGCGCGCCATCTCGGCTTTCAACTCCGCAAAGTCCACATCCAGCATCATCACCACGAAGAGGAACAGAACCGCGACCGCGCCGACATAGACGATGATCAGCAGCATCGCCACAAATTCAGCCCCCAGCAGCACGAACAGCCCCGCTGCAGAAAGAAACGACAGGATAAGCCACAGAACAGAATGCACCGGCTGGCGGCTGATCACCGTGAACAGCCCGCCGGTGATGGCGCTGATGGCAAACAGGTAGAAGGCAAAGACGGTCATTGATCCTCATCCTCGTTATCGCCCATGACCTCTTGCGCCAGTTCCAGCGCGCGGCTCATGGCCGGGATGCCGGCAAAGACCGACATCTGACCGATCGTTTCCACGATCTCTTGTTTCTTGGCACCCGCCTCAAGCGCATGGCGCACAGTCTGACGCACCGCCGCATCCGCTTGCGCGCCCTGACAGGTCAGCCCGGCCAGCGTCAACAGCAGGCGAGTTTTGGCGTCCAGCCCGTCCTTGTTGACTGTGTTGCCGAACATCATCTCCATGACTTCTTTCGGCATGGTCGGCCACAGCGTCTCGAACCCTTTGGGCGAGAAGCTCTCAAGCCCCGGATTCATCGCCTTGGCCATGTCCTGCGCCTGTTTGAGCATCTGTTCAAATGGATTTGTCGGCGTGTCACTCATCTGTACGGCGCGTCCATTTCCAGATTGCGGGCGATCTCGGCTTCCCAACGTTCACCGTTGTCGAGCAGTTTTTCCTTGTCGTAGAATAGCTCTTCGCGGGTTTCGGTGGCGAACTCGAAGTTCGGACCTTCGACAATAGCATCTACCGGGCAGGCCTCTTGGCAGAAGCCGCAATAGATGCACTTGGTCATATCAATGTCGTACCGCGTGGTGCGGCGGCTGCCGTCTTCGCGTGGTTCAGCGTCGATGGTGATGGCCTGCGCCGGACAGATCGCCTCGCAGAGTTTGCAGGCGATGCAGCGTTCTTCACCGTTTGGATAGCGACGCAGGGCGTGCTCACCGCGGAAACGCGGCGACAAGGGGCCCTTTTCGTGTGGGTAGTTGATGGTGGCCTTGGGGGCGAAGAAGTACTTCAACCCCAGCTTCATGCCGACCCAAAAGTCCTGCAGCAAAAAGTACTTGGCGGCGCGGGTATAGTCGATTTGTGTCATATCAGCCTCCTACGCTCCAACGGGCATACGCGCCCCAGAACCAGTCGAATTTCGCTGCAAAGGCCACGAAGACCACCCAAGCCAAAGAGAACGGAAGGAAGACTTTCCAGCCCAGCCGCATCAGCTGGTCATAGCGGTAGCGCGGCGTGATCGCTTTGACCATCGCGAAGAGGAAGAAGAAGAACGCCATTTTGGCGACCATCCACAGGACCCCATCGGGCAGGCCCGGGATCGGCGACAGCCAGCCGCCGAAGAACAGCAATGTAGTCAGCGCGCACATCAGGAAGATGGCGATATATTCGCCCGCCATGAACAGCAGGAAGGGTGTGGCCGAGTATTCGACCTGATAACCTGCGACCAGTTCCGACTCCGCCTCGGGCAGATCAAACGGGGGGCGGTTGGTTTCAGCCAGCGCCGAGATGAAGAACAAGAAGACCATCGGGAAATGCGGCAGCCAGTACCAGTTGAACAGACCTAGATTGCCATCTTGTGCCTGCACAATCGCGCCGAAATTCATCGACCCGGTCGAGAGGATCACACCAATGATGATCAGACCGATAGAGACTTCGTAAGAAATCATCTGCGCGGCGGAGCGCAAGGAACCGAGGAAAGGATACTTTGAGTTCGACGCCCAACCGCCCATAATCACGCCATAAACCTCCAGCGAAGACACGGCGAAGACATACAGGATTGCGACGTTTATGTCGGACAGAACCCAGCCATCGTTGAACGGGATCACCGCCCAGGCGATCATCGCCAGAACAAAGGATGTCAGCGGTGCGAGGATAAAGACAGTGCGGTCGGCCCCGGCCGGGATAACCACCTCTTTCACCACATATTTCAGCGCATCCGCTACGGTTTGCAGCAGCCCGTACACGCCAACGACGTTGGGGCCCCGGCGCATCTGAACAGCCGCCCAGATCTTGCGGTCGCCATAAACAAGGAACAACAGAGAGATCATTACAAAGGCAACAACTGCAAGCACTTGCGCCAGAATGATGATGGCTATTCCGCCTGGGGTGGTAAAGAAATCAGCCATTGGTCCTCACACCGTGGGTATTCCGTTTTCCGCGTGCGATGCAAAGGCCATGTGCCTGCGCATATTGCGGCTGGGTCGGCGCGTTGGTGTAAACAGCATCTGCCGCTATTGTGCCACCCTTTTTGTTCAGCTTCATATGCAAATCACACACGTCCACCCGCCATCTGGTGTCACGCGTCAGCGCGTGTGAATGCGATATGACAACGGTCTGCATCATTCCGCAGCCATCTGTTCGGCTTTGCGCGCCTGTGCTTGCGCCGACAGTTCGGCCATCAATTCTGAGGCGCGCGCAATCGGATTGGTCAGATAGAAATCTTTGATCGCATTGCGGAAAGTCGCCTTGCCCAAAGGTGCCGCGTCCAGAGCCAGCACTTCATTCTCAATCACTTCGTCAAGTTGGGCCAGATGTGGCACGGCTTCGATCAACGCGGTGCGCAGTTGCGCCAATGAGTCGAAGGGTAACGTCGCATCCAGTTCTGCAGACAAAGCCCGCAGGATGGCCCAGTTTTCCTTGGCCTCGCCTGGTGCGAAACCGGCGCGCATCGCCAGTTGCGGGCGGCCTTCGGTGTTCACGAACAGCCCGTTTTCTTCGGTATAGGCAGCGCCCGGCAAGATCACGTCGGCGCGGTGCGCCCCGCGATCGCCATGGCTGCCCTGATAGATGACGAAGGCGCCATCGCCGATTTCGACCTCGTCCGCACCCAGGTTATAGATCACATCCGCAGCACTGACGGCGTCCATGCCGCTTTCGTTGGTGGCACCCACATCCATCGCACCAACGCGCGAGGCTGCGGTATGAAGGATCAGCAGACCGCTCTCGGTATTGATTGCAATGGACTGCGCGGCCGCCAGTACGGCAGCGCCATCCGCTTCTTGCAACGCCCCTTGTCCGACAATGACCAGAGAGCGTTTGCCCTTGATCTGGTCATCACCGCCCATGTCGACGGCCTTTTGTAGCGCAGCGCGGTCATCACCCATATGGTGGTAGCCGTAGGTCAGATCCGCTGCGTGCCCGACCAGCGCCACCTCGGCCCCATGTGCCCAAGCCTTGCGGATACGCGCGTTCAGAACCGGAGATTCATCACGCGGGTTTGTTCCGATCAGCAAAATACGCTCGGCCGTATCGATGTCTTCGATTGCGGCCGTCCCGGCATAGGCCCCACGGTTTCCCGCGGGCAACTTGGCCCCGTCAGTGCGGCATTCAACAACACCACCCTGCCCTTCAATCATCTGTTTCAGCGCAAAGATCGCCTCGACGGGCGCCAGATCACCTACAATCCCGGCTGGTTTTTGAGCTCCTTTGAACGCTTCGGCCGCTTTCGCCAGTGCCTCCGGCCATGTCGCGGCACGCAGTTTGCCGTTTTCGCGCACGTAAGGGCGGTCCAGCCTTTGGCGACGCAAACCGTCCCAGACAAAGCGGGTCTTGTCGCTGATCCATTCCTCGTTCACGCCGTCATGATTGCGCGGCAGGAATCGCATCACTTCGCGGCCTTTGGTGTCGACACGGATGTTGGAACCCAAAGCATCCATCACATCGACAGATTCCGTCTTGGTCAGCTCCCACGGCCGCGCTGTAAAGGCGTAAGGCTTGGACGTCAGCGCACCAACCGGGCAGAGGTCAATGATGTTGCCCTGCAGGTTGGAATCGAGCGTTTCGTTCAGATACGCAGTAATTTCGGCATCTTCTCCGCGCCCGGTTTGACCCATCTGGGTGATCCCGGCCACCTCGGTGGTGAATCGAACGCAGCGGGTGCAGCTTATGCAGCGGGTCATCGCGGTGCCGACAAGCGGTCCGAGGTTCAGATCGTCGACTGCACGTTTCGCCTCTTTGAAACGCGAACCTGCCATCCCGTAGGCCATCGCCTGATCCTGCAGGTCACACTCGCCGCCCTGATCGCAGATCGGGCAATCCAGTGGGTGATTGATCAGCAGAAACTCCATCACCCCTTCGCGGGCTTTTTTGACCATGGGCGAGTTCGTTTTGACCACCGGCGCCTGCCCTTCCGGCCCGGCGCGCAAATCCCGCACCTGCATCGCGCAGGAGGCCGCCGGTTTCGGCGGGCCGCCCACGACTTCGACCAGACACATCCGGCAGTTCCCGGCAATCGACAAGCGCTCGTGGTAACAAAAGCGCGGCACTTCGACCCCGGCCTGTTCGCAGGCCTGGATTAGGGTCATTGCACCATCGACTTCGATTTCCTGCCCGTCGATATTGACTTTGCGGAGGTCAGACATGATTTCGTTAGCCTTTCAGCAATGCACCGATCCTGGTGCTGTTGGCAATCTCGCGACGACCGGCTGCACAGAAAGTACTGGATTCACCAATAACAACTCCGCTTTTCTGGATGTACGCTATTAGGTCATCCTGCGCCCGCTTCCGTGGAATGTTCCTAGCCAGATAACGAAGATCACTCTCAAGATAGCCCTTGGTTTTCAGGTCTTCGTCTAGCACTTTCATCTGGCTTTCAGCAGCAGATCGGTTGAATTTGATTGAGGAACACTCGTCCGAGATTTGTTCCGCTACCGCCGCGGCAAAGGCAAAGTCATACACTTCCGGTGGAATCTCACTCCGGAACTCAGCCCGAGACGCCGCGGATTCGGTGCCATTAGTTGTCGTCGTTTCGCACGCAGAAAAAGCCATGAACAGGGCCAGACCAAACAAACCGTGCATTGGTATCTTTGTGATCATCCCTCAGTTCGCCCTCAAATAAACGCCGATGGCGCTGTTTCTTTCGATTTCCGTACGGCCCAGTGTGCAGAAGGAATTCGGATTGTCATAGGACACGCCGTGCTGCGACAGATAGGCCTCACCCTTGGATCGCATCCGGTTTTTTTCAGAATCAGAGTCCACGTAGGCGCGGATTTCCTTGTCCGAATATCCCAGTTTGTTCGCCTTGGACCGCAATCCCCACATCACCCCGATCGCCTTCATCCGGCGTCCGCTGATCGACGGGCAATAGTCCGAAATTTCGTTTGCAATGGCGATATAGTAGAGTTCGTTGTCGATCTCTTTGACATCTCTCAAGGGCGGTTTTGCTTCTGCCGCCGCCGGGATTGTCATGAGGGCCGCCAGAGCGATTGTTTTTACAAAAGACATGGTTTCTCCTTTCGTCTTGGGTTCCCCAAGACGACGTGCGACCGATTTGCTATGCAATAACAGCCCGAGGATCGTGTCATGATATGCAAAAACACGACTCATGGTCTTTGGCACGTCCCAGCAAATGTCAGCTTGTCATCACTTATCTGCAATTGCTGTGGCTCGGTATCCGGGCCAACTTTCCACTCGATCCGCGACGAGCCGAAATTTTCAATACAGAACTTTGTTCCCTCATAGCGCCCCGCCTCACGGGCGCCGTCCAGCGATGCGGACACACCGTTTATGACCACCGTAAAATTGGCCGGAGAGACTTTCTTGTCCACCACCTTTGCCTTGGCCCGAAAGGACTGACCATCAAACAGAATCCGATCATCGGACGGCCTGAACAATCCACAGGCCGACACCATAAGACACGCAGAAACAAGTGTTGCTCCCGTAAGGACGACTTTATTCAAGGTAACCACCCCCGTTTAGTGGCTGGCCTGAGCGGCTTGTCGAAGTCGACTGAGACTGTAAATCGTGTCTGCATCGTCTTCACTCCGCCGCAACCCGGGCGCACCGATTGTCGCGCCACTTGCTTGCCTGTTTCAATTCATCCCAGCCAAAGGCTTGGGCGTCGGGACCATTTGCCCGCAGCTGGACCAACCGCTCTAACGCTTCTTCGAGGGTCGGTTTATGCCCAGCGGGCACCCACCACATCACAAAATGCTGGTCACCCAGTACCTCGAACCAGTCGTGTCGGCGATCGTAGAACTGTTTATGGATTGTGCCCCAAACAAAGCGCTCAAGACTTTCGACGTTTTCCCAAACAGTCATATTGGCAACGAATTGCGGGTCGCCGTCGATGTTGTTTTCGGTATTGCCGGTTCCCGGCTCGCCCGATCCTTCCATCATCCAGACAAAGCCCGGCATGCGTTTCCCAAGCCCGTTGATACGGTCGAGGTTGTCCATGAATTCGGCCACACGCGGATCGTCGGTCGGCGCCAGTAAACGCCCGACGTTCAGTTCGGCAAGATGATATCCGTCAGGCTGAATCAAAACGCCGCCACCAGTGCCATGACGCCAAGAGCAATCATGCACACCCATCCGATCACGTAAAAAGTCGAGCGCAGCCCGCTGGTTGGCTTTCCTAGTCCTTGCAGGTGGACCACCAGCATGACAATCCGTGCAACCAACGCAACAGATGCCAACAGATTTACCCAGAAGGGGCTTGCCCCAAGCAAGATCGCAGCCAGCGTCACTGTCAGAAATGCAGGAAGCGTTTCCGTGCCGTTCAGATAGGCGCGGTTCATCCGATAGGCTTTGTCGGAGTAATCCTGCTCTGGCGTAGCCCCTGGCGCCAATCCCTTGCCAGCCTTGGCAAGCGCCGAGAACGGCGACATGAATAGAACGATCAGCGTGAAAATCACCAGTGAGGCGATCGCGTGGGAATACAATCCAAATACATCCATCAATCTTACTCCGCTGCCATCGCACCCATGCGACCCGATTTCTGGGCCTTGATGCGGTCTTCGATTTCTTCCCGGAAATTGCGGATAAGACCCTGGATTGGCCAGGCCGCTGCGTCCCCGAGTGCGCAAATCGTGTGGCCTTCGACCTGCTTGGTCACGTCGAATAGCATATCGATCTCTTCCAGTTCCGCTTCACCGCGCACCAGCCGATCCATGACCCGCATCATCCAGCCGGTGCCTTCCCGGCAGGGCGTGCACTGGCCGCAGCTTTCATGTTTGTAGAACTTGGACAGCCGCCAGATCGCCTTGATGATATCGGTGGATTTGTCCATCACAATTACCGCAGCCGTCCCGAGGCCCGAGCCCAGATCGTTGCGCAGGTGATCGAAATCCATGATCGCATCGCGCATATTTTCGCCTCGTACACATGGCACCGAGGATCCACCCGGTATCACCGCCAGCAGATTATCCCAACCACCGCGAATGCCGCCGCAATGGGTTTCGATCAGTTGTTCAAACGGGATCGACATCGCCTCTTCGACGACACAAGGATTGTTCACATGACCCGAAATGGCGAACAGCTTGGTGCCCGCGTTGTTCTGACGACCAAAGCCTGCAAACCAGTCAGCACCGCGCCGCAGAATGGTAGGGACAACGGCGATGGATTCTACGTTGTTCACCGTGGTCGGGCAGCCATAAAGACCCGCGCCCGCCGGGAATGGCGGCTTCATGCGCGGCATGCCCTTCTTGCCTTCAAGGCTTTCAATCAGCGCGGTCTCTTCGCCGCAGATGTAAGCACCCGCCCCATGATGCAGGAACAGATCGAAATCCCAGCCTGATCCGGCTGCGTTCTTGCCCAGCTGCCCTGCGTCGTAGGCTTCATCAATCGCGGCCTGAAGCGCCTCGCGTTCACGAATGTATTCGCCGCGCAGGTAGATATAACAAGTGTTTGCGTTCATCGCGAAAGACGCGATCAGGCAGCCTTCGATCAGCGTATGCGGATCATGGCGCATGATTTCGCGGTCTTTGCAGGTCCCGGGTTCGGATTCGTCGGCATTCACCACCAGATAAGCCGGGCGACCATCGCTTTCCTTGGGCATGAATGACCATTTCAATCCAGTTGGAAAGCCTGCGCCCCCACGACCCCGCAAGCCTGAATCCTTCATCGTTTGAATGATCCAGTCGCGCCCGTTGCCGATCAGGCCAGCAGTACCGTCCCAATGCCCCCGAGCGCGCGCGCCCTTCAGCGTCCGCTCGTGCATCCCGTAGATGTTGGTAAAGATCCGGTCCTGATCCTTCAGCATCGCTCGCTTACCTTTGGTTGTCCTGACGCATGCGCCAGAGTTGAAATATGTTGATCACCGCGTAGATGAATCCGCCCAATGCAGCGAAATCGAACAGCAGCGCATAGCGCCCGGGCAGTTTCAAAGCCGGGCCGATGAACAGCGACATAGCGAGCCACAACAGCATGGTCACAGCGATGACCACCCCGATATGTCGGCCCTTGCGGGCTATGGCCTGTTCCTTGTCGTCCATCTTATCCCGGCACCCAATTGGCACCACTCATCCCCGTATCAGTCTTCGTAAAGTCCGTCTTTTTTGGCCCGTTTGGCAAATTCTGTCACATCACCCGATGCCAGTTTTGACGCCTGTTCGATCCAACCATCGCGCTCGATCCGGCCCTTGAACTTCAATCGCGCATCAACCCACGCCACGTGCCCGTCTGTCCAGGCTGCGATCTGGTCAAAGTGGTAAAAGCCCAGTTCGTTCAACGTCTGCTCCAACTTCGGGCCGACGCCTTTCAACAGCTTCAGATCATCTGGCGCGCCACCCCGGGCACCAGTCAACGTCTCGGGCTGATCTTCCTTAACCTCGGCCGGTTTTGCTTCGGCTTTCTTGGTCTTGGCAGGTTTGGATTTAGCCTCGGCCGCCTGCTTTGCCGCAGATTTGCCAGTTGCAGGTGCCTTTGGTGGTTTCGGAGCCGACTTCGTCGCCGCGGCTTTGCCATCCTTGCCCAACCATGGCGTCAGGATCGGCACTTCGGTTCCGTCGATCCGTTTTACGGTGTCACCCAGATCAGTCGCCAAAGCGACACTGGCATTGTATTGCGGCTTGCCTGCGTCATGCTCGGTCAGACTGGACAGACCACTGAAAGGTTCTGCGGCATAGCGCCCGTTTTGCGGGCCCGGCAGCGGCACTTTGCCCGCTGCCAGATCGTCGATGATCTTACCAAAACTCTCGGCCGTCAGATCTTCGTAGTAATCCTTGCCGATCTGCGCCATCGGCGCGTTGGTGCAGGAGCCCAGACACTCGACCTCTTCCCAGCTCAGCTTGCCATCGGCGGACAAAGCATGCGGTTTCTCGGCGATCTTGACCTTGCAGACCGCGATCAGGTCTTCGGCCCCGCAGATCATGCAGGAGGTCGTGCCACACACTTGAATATGTGCAACCGACCCAACCGGTTGCAATTGGAACATGAAGTAGAAAGAGGCGACTTCAAGAACCCGGATATAGGCCATGCCCAGCATGTCAGCCACGGATTCAAGTGCAGGACGGCTCAGCCAGCCCTCCTGCTCCTGCGCGCGCCACAACAGAGGGATGACCGCACTGGCCTCACGACCCTCGGGGTACTTGGTGATCTGCGCTTCGGCCCATTGCTGGTTGGTAGCGGTGAAGGCAAAGCTTTCGGGTTGTTCGGGGTGAAGACGGCGAAGCATCCTTATTTCTCCAAAGCCCAAAGGCCGTACTTGTCGCCCGTCACAACGTTGAAATCGACCGAGCTCATATATTTTTGACTAGGATTACTTGCGTAACGTAACTTCACTTCGTCACCATATCTGATCAGGTTTTGCGGATCAGGAATGTTCGGGATATCTGCGATCCTAGCAAACTCTGAAAAGTCCGGCAGATCCATTCTTTCCATAATCGCGGTAATTTCGCTCTCGTGAAGATCAGCGTGATCTAACAATACAACGCCCGTCGTTTCTCTTGGAACCGTTTGGTGCACGGCCTTTAGTTCCTTCCAATCACGCCACTCGTCGTTTAGAAAGATTAGCGCGCCACCTGCTCCAACCAATAGACCGATGAGCATGCCGAGTGCAGACAAGATAACTTTACCCTGACCAGCTCTCTTGGCCACGCTCTCCGCAGCGTCTGTTTTTTCTTCTTGCTCGCCCAACTTCTTACTTATTGTGACCAGAAGCTCGGCAACTTCTTCTTTGTCCAACCTGCTAACTTGGGATATAGCTTCTCGCTCAGCATCTTCGGGCTTAGCGCTAGCCGCTCGAAGAGCTGTATTCAAAGATACGATGTTCACCGATCAATCTCCCCAAACACGACGTCCATCGTCCCAATGATCGCAGCGACGTCGGCCAATTGGTGGCCTCCGGCGATGTAGTCCATGGCTTGCAGGTGTAAGAACCCCGGCGCGCGCAGTTTGGCGCGGTATGGCTTGTTGGTGCCGTCAGCGACCAGATAGACGCCGAATTCGCCCTTGGGGGCCTCAACGGCGGCGTACACCTCGCCCGCAGGGACATGGAAGCCTTCGGTATAGAGCTTGAAGTGATGGATCAGGCTCTCCATCGAGGTCTTCATGTCCGACCGGCTTGGCGGCGTGATCTTACCGCGCGCCAGAATATCACCTGGGCACTCGCGGATTTTGGCGATGGCTTGACGGATGATCAGCAGCGACTGGCGCATCTCTTCCATACGCACCAGATAGCGGTCGTAGCAGTCGCCGTTCTTGCCCACAGGAATCTGGAACTCAAACTCGTCATAGCATTCATAGGGCTGTGCACGGCGCAGATCCCAGGCCAGGCCAGACCCGCGCACCATGACGCCCGAGAAGCCGTATTTCTGAATGTCATCTTCGGTCACGACGCCAATGTCAGCGTTGCGCTGTTTGAAGATGCGGTTTTCGGTCAGTAGCCCGTCGATGTCATCCATCACAGCAGGAAACTCGTGGCTCCACGCCTCGATATCGTCCAGCAATTCGGGCGGCAGGTCCTGATGCACACCGCCGGGGCGGAAATAGGCTGCGTGCAGACGCGCGCCACAGGCACGCTCATAAAACACCATCAGCTTTTCGCGTTCTTCAAAGCCCCAGAGCGGCGGGGTCAGCGCGCCGACGTCCATCGCTTGCGTGGTTACGTTCAGCAGATGGTTCAGGATGCGCCCAATCTCGGAATACAGCACCCGGATCAGCGAGGCGCGGCGGGGCACTTCAACGCCGGTCAGTTTTTCAATGGCCAGACACCAGGCGTGTTCCTGATTCATCGGCGCCACGTAATCGAGGCGGTCGAAATACGGCAGGTTTTGCAGATACGTCCGGCTTTCCATCAGCTTTTCAGTGCCGCGGTGCAGCAGGCCGATATGCGGATCGCAGCGTTCGACGATTTCGCCGTCCAACTCAAGCACCAAACGTAAAACGCCGTGCGCAGCAGGATGTTGCGGGCCGAAGTTAATGTTAAAGTTGCGGATCTTCTGCTCGCCGCTCAGCGCGTCCGAACTGCCGTCATCATATCTGGAGCCGTCCATCACCGCCGTCCCCTCTTGTTCTTCTTTGCCGCAGCTCGAACCCGAACCTTCTCGGCGTCAGCCGCCTTGGCTGCAGCACCCGCGAGCAGGACGCCCAGCGCACCTAAAGCAATCAGTTCCCCCAGCAGCATCAGCATCTCAGCGGCGCTCCAATTCCTGAAGTTTCAACCCGACCCACCACAGCAGCGCGATGGTGCCAAACGGGATCAGACACAGCAGACACCAGTATTTGTTGATTCCAAAAAACGGCAGAATTTTCACCATCGGGATGATGGTCAGTGCGGAAAGGATCAGCCACCAGATACCACTCATTATTCGGCCTCCTGCTTCTCATCGCCCGGCAGAATGTACTCTGCCCCCTCCCACGGGGACATGAAGTCAAACTGACGGTATTCCTGCACCAGCGAGACCGGCTCGTACACGACACGTTTTTGCGCCTCGTCATAGCGAACTTCGGTATAGCCTGTGGTCGGAAAGTCCTTGCGCAGCGGATGACCGCGGAATCCATAATCCGTCAGAATACGCCGCAGATCCGGGTGGCCCGAAAACAGGATACCGAACATGTCATACACCTCACGCTCGAACCAATTGGCCGAGGGATGCACGTCGACAATCGACGGAACCATGTCCTCTTCCCGGATCGAGACCCGCAGGCGGATGCGCTGGTTCTGGTACATGGACAGGAAGTGATAAACCACGTCGAACCGCTTGGCCCGCTCGGGGTAGTCGACGCCGGTGATATCGACCAAGGTCGAGAATTTGCAGCTTGGGTCAGTTTTCAGAAATTCGATGAATTCGACCAGGTTGGACGGGGCCACGCCAACGTTCAGCTCACCATGCGTGACGTCCCAGGACAAAACACAATCGGTCCGTTTCAACTCCAGCTGGGTCCCAAGTTCTTTGAGTACTTCGCTCACTGCTTCAACTCCTCAACAGAATTGGCGGAAAGTTCGGCGTTCGCCGGGTCTGGAAACTCCCAGAAACACTCACTCCCACCATGATCTGCTGCCAGATTTCCCAGTGTCTGTTCAATCATAGAAATCAAGCGCACCTCTGCCTTCGCAGCGACAGAATAAGTCACATCGACCAAGTCCTCATCCTCATCGCAAAACAAGGTGGCATCTGATTTTCCTAGCCCATGGTCAGCCTCAATCAACCGCATCAAAGCACGTGCTTGATCCATAAAGGCCTCAGCGTCTTGCTTGCTTGGGAATTCGATTGTGAACTCAAAAGATAGCTTTTGACGCAGATCAACACCGTTTTCTTCGAAGCGCTGAAAAATAATGGCATTCTCCGCAATCAGCGCCTCAGATGGTTCTGCGTACATCTCTGCTTTCATCGAACAATCGTCCCAGTGCGGCGGATTTTGCGTTGCAATTGCATCAGGCCGTATAGCAGCGCCTCGGCCGTTGGTGGGCAGCCGGGGACATAAATATCCACCGGAACGATACGATCACAACCACGTACAACCGAATAGGAATAATGATAATATCCACCGCCATTGGCACAGGATCCCATCGAGATCACATAGCGCGGCTCGGGCATCTGATCATAAACCTTGCGCAGTGCCGGGGCCATCTTGTTGGTCAGGGTACCTGCCACAATCATCACGTCAGACTGGCGTGGGGACGCGCGGGGCGCAATGCCAAACCGTTCCGCATCATAACGCGGCATCGAAGTATGCATCATCTCGACCGCACAACAGGCCAAACCGAAGGTCATCCAATGCAACGAGCCGGTGCGCGCCCAATTGATAATGTCCTCGGTCGAGGTCAGCAGGAACCCTTTGTCCTGCAGCTCGGCATTCAGGGTCTGAGTGGCGACTTCTTTGTCGACGCCAGCCGTGTTTGCGCCCGTCATCACTCCCATTCCAAGGCTCCCTTCTTCCACTCATAGGCAAAGCCGATGGTCAGAACGCCCAGGAACACCATCATCGACCAGAAACCCACATCGCTGATGTCTTTGAACCCAACGGCCCAAGGGAACAGGAACGCAATCTCCAGATCAAAGATGATGAAGAGAATCGCAACCAGATAGAACCGGACATCGAATTTCATGCGCGCATCATCGAAAGCGTTGAAACCGCATTCATAGGCGCTGACTTTTTCGGGGTCAGGATTGCGGACGGCCAGCACGACGGCGGCAAGAATCAAAACGATTCCAAGACCGACGGCCACGGCCAGAAACACCAGAATCGGGAGGTATTCCCGCAGCAGGTCTTCCACTAGTAGCTCCTTTCCTGTGCATCCTCTGTTGGAATGCACCGTCAATTGGCGTGTTGACTGGACATTCTCTATCTCTGCGGGGTCAGAGGGTCAACCGAACACAAGCGCACACCGCATCAATCCTGCGCTTGACAACGCCAGAGAGAATCGCGACCGGCGTGTCCCAAGTTGATTTATGCCGTATGCGTTAAACTTTGTTGTTCCACGCAGGGTTACGCTTTTCGAAAAACGCACCAATCCCCTCTTGGGCTTCCGATGTCTCCCATCGGGCGACCAGTTTTCGGATGGTGTGATCAATCACGCTGTCATCGATACGAGGACCCAGTTCCCGAACAAGTTCCTTCGCGGAGGCAACTGCACCGGGCGCACAGCTCAGGTAAGGTCGAACCTCTGCCTCGATCGCTGCGCTCAGTTCATCTGCGGGCACCGCCCTGGCCAACAACCCCAGATCCACCGCTTCGGCCGCATCGAACAGCCGCGCAGACATGAACACCCTCCGGGCCTTCGCCTCGCCCATCCGGGCAATCACATAAGGTCCGATAGTGGCCGGGATCAGCCCCAACCGGGTTTCGGTCAGCCCCATCTTCAGGCTGTCGATGCCAATGGCCACATCACAGACGGAGGCCAAACCAACGCCGCCGCCAAAGGCATTGCCCTGCAACGCACCTATCAACGGTTTGTTCAACACGTTCAAAGCCTGTAGCATTTCCGCAAGCTTGCGGGCCTCGACAAAGCGTGTCGCCGAATCTGCCGCCATCTGTTCCTTCATCCAGCCCAGATCGCCACCGGCGCAAAAGGTTTTACCTGCACCTGTCAAAACGACCACACGCACGTCTTGATTGTTCCCCAGATCTGTCGCTGCCTGCGTCAGTTCCGCGATCATCCTGGCCGACATTGCATTGTGCTTTTCGGCCCGGTTCAAGGTCAGCGTTGCAACGCCCCCTTCATCTGAGGTGAGTGTGATCGCTTCATACATGTCAGCCCCTCATCGCCCGAGCCATCTGAGCGGCCTCTTCCAGAACGGCGGCATCCAGACCGGTCTCATATCCAAGCCGTTCAAGATGTGCGGCAACGGCTTCGGTTGCCACGTTCCCGGCCGCCCCCGGTGCATAGGGGCATCCACCCAAACCACCAACCGCGGCATCGAAGACCCGAACCCCAAGGGCGATTGACGCATCAATATTGTCCATCGCACGACCGTTCGTGTCATGGAAATGCCCGGCCAATCGCGTGACCGGGACCCTCTCACGCACAGCCAACAGCATATGCGCAATCTTGTCTGGTGTGCCCTGCCCGATCGTATCGCCCAACGACACTTCATAGCAGCCGTGCGAGAACAGAAGATCGGCAACCTCCGCCACCTTTTCAGGCGGGGTCGGCCCGTCATAAGGGCAATCCGTCACGCAAGACAAGTAGCCCCTCACCGGTAAATCAATGTGACGGGCAGCGTCTAAAATCGGAACAAAACGTTCAATGGATTCGGCGATTGATGCGTTGATATTCGCCTTGGAAAATCCTTCGGATGCCGAGGCAAAGACGGCGATCTCATCCGCACCGGCGGCCATCGCATCTTCGTATCCACGCAAATTCGGCGTGAGCGCGGCGTATCGAACCCCTTTGGCCCGGGTGATACCGGCAAGAACATCGGCACTGCCTGCCATTTGCGGCACCCATTTCGGAGAGACAAAGCTTGCCATTTCAATCCGGCTGAACCCGGCGCGCGACAAGCAATCAACCAGCGCCACTTTCTCGGCCACCGGGATCTCGCGTTTCTCGTTCTGAAGCCCGTCCCGTGGACCTACCTCAAAGATTTCTACTCGCTCACCCATCCTAACCTCCATTAACTGCGCATCGTTTGCCGACGCGCCACTGTGTTCTCACGCCTCGGGTCTTAACCTGCAGAAGGTTTCGGCGATTTTGTCCCGATCATTCATCCGTATCCACCATGAGTTCAATGCGGGGTAATGAGCAAGCAATTCCGCAGCTGCCGGATATCGCCTGAACGCATCGATCATCGGAAACAGGATACAATCCTCGGGCTCACACCCGGAACCGAGCACGTGACCCTCAGTGGCTATGTCCTCAATTGCATTCAGAACAGAACCCGCTTGCTCAAGACCGTCCTGTATTTTTGACATATCGTATTCAAGGTCAAACGCTGGCCTGAAAACGCCATGGGAATAAACCTGCCGGACCAAAGGCCAATAGGCGTAAGAGGTCGCGATTCCGGCAATCTGCGCGGCGCGCGCTTCGACAAGCGGGGCGCGGGTGCGGTCGCTGATCCGATAGAGGTAACTAAGGATCGCCCAGCTTTCATACACACGTGTCCGACCATCGAACAAAACCGGCACCCGCCCGAAGGGATGATGATCGGACGCTTCACTGAATGGGTCGACCTCTTCCCAACTGTAAGGAAGCGACAATTCGACCAGCGCGATGCGAACTGATCGGGAATAGACGCTGTGGCGGTAACCTATGACTCGCAGCGCATTCAATCATTGACCTCCAGCCGCACCAAGGCGGCACCAGCCTCGACCTGCGCCCCGGGTTCGACAAGTACCTCGGCAACCACGCCATCGCGTGCGGCCAACAGAGAATGCTCCATCTTCATCGCCTCAAGAATGGCCAGTCGATCACCTTCCGAAACGACTTGGCCCGCAGTTGCGAACACAGCTTTGACCAACCCGGGCATCGGCGCCTCGATCACGTTGGTGTCACCTGCTGCACTGATATCCCGATCCAACGGATCAACACTCTCAAAGACCTGTCCATAGTCTTGGAAAACGGTGATCTCGGTTCCTGAGATTGCAACATTCGGCATTGGCCTTCCATCGACATGCCACCGGCCGTCACGACGTTGAGCAATCACCTGGACCTCACCAACGTGCCAGATTTGTCGGTTGGGGCCCTCGACCTGAACGTCCAAGTCCACAACTTCCCCGCCTTGCATCAACTGCGCGGCCCGATGCAACGGAGACCACAAGGTGAACCCGGTTTCATCATGGGATTCGACCAGATCAAGCGCGTGCATCGCTGCCGCAACAAAGGTTGCTGGAACGACCTGGGCCTGTCGAACCAATGCATCAATATCCCGGCCAATCAGCCCTGTGTCGACGTCACCCGACGCAAATCCCGCGTGCCGAGTCAAAGCACCCAAGAACGCAAGATTGGTGACAGTCCCGCCAACCTCGGTCCCGCGCAAGGCACGATGCAGCGTTTCAAGGGCAACAGCACGTGTTGGCCCATGGACTACGACTTTCGAAATCATCGGGTCATACCACGGGCTGATCGTATCGCCGGCGCGCACACCGCTGTCGGCGCGGCACCCGTCCGGGAACCGCAGATGCGTCAATAGCCCCGTGGCTGGCAAGAAGCCTTTTGGGACATCCTCGGCATAGAGCCGCGCTTCGAACGCATGTCCATTGATCGACAGATCCTCTTGCCGCATCGGCAAGCTCTCACCTGACGCAACCCGCAATTGCCATTCTACCAGATCAACACCTGTAATCGCTTCGGTCACGGGGTGTTCCACCTGCAGGCGCGTGTTCATCTCCATGAACCAGAACCGATCCGGACGCAGACCGTCCGAAGCATCGACGATGAACTCGACCGTTCCCGCGCCTTTGTAGCCAATGGCTTCGGCGGCACGCACACCCGCCTGCCCCATCGCCTTGCGCATCTCAGACGTCATGCCCGGCGCCGGAGCTTCTTCGATCACTTTCTGGTGGCGACGCTGCAGCGAGCAATCGCGTTCGAACAGATGCACCGCATGGGTACCGTCGCCAAAGACCTGCACTTCGATATGGCGTGGCTTGGTAACGAATTTCTCAACCAGCACTGCGTCATTGCCAAAGGCGGTTCGCGCCTCGCCCATGGCACTGTCGAGCGCCATTGCGAAATCTTCGGGCTTTTCGACCAGTCGCATGCCTTTGCCGCCACCGCCAGCAACGGCCTTGATCAGAACCGGATACCCAATTGTATCGGCAGATTCAGCCAGATGTTCCGGGTCCTGATTGTCGCCGTGATATCCAGGAACCACCGGTACACCCGCTTGTTCCATCAGAACCTTAGCCGCGTCCTTGAGGCCCATCTTGCGGATCGCATCCGCCGAAGGGCCAATAAACGTCAGCCCTGCAGCCTCAACCGCATCCACAAAATCGGGATTTTCGGACAGAAACCCGTAACCCGGATGGATCGCCTGCGCGTCTGTGTCCAAAGCCGCCTGAATGATCACATCGCCCTTGAGGTAGCTATCCGCCGGAGCTGAACCACCAATATGGATCGCCTCATCCGCCATCTGAACATGTTTGGCCGCTGCATCTGCATCCGAATATACGGCGACACAGAACACACCCAGTTTCTGTGCCGTCTCCATCACGCGGCAAGCAATCTCACCTCGGTTGGCAATCAGGATTTTGTTGAACATCGTAGTTACCCCTTACCTGCCAAATCTTCGATCATACGAAACCGCTCGCATACCAATTCCATTTCAGGATCGAAGCCGCCATTGCGCTCGAAATAGCGTCGGTGCCCGTCGCGCCACCCGTCCAAAGTCTTGTTCTCGCCCTCGGCCAAAGCGAACTCTTCGGTGACATCGCAATATCGCCGGATCGTGACTTCGAGCGTTTCGATCAACAAGGCTGGGCGGTCATCCCAGTCCAGCGCAATGTCGATGCGACCGGGGATCGGCATATCCGCGCTGCCTTCGGGATAATCCCGTTGCGCGC
The DNA here is from genome assembly GCF_900313035.1 of Ruegeria sp. EL01. Lineage (GTDB taxonomy): Bacteria > Pseudomonadota > Alphaproteobacteria > Rhodobacterales > Rhodobacteraceae > Ruegeria. Next base: position 163,026 of record NZ_OMPS01000048.1, read on the forward strand.
CGCAGGTGGCCGTTTTGACACCCGCACGTACCAATGCCAGCAGTTCGTCGCACAGGTCTCGGTTGTCCCCGAACTTGAACGTTTGTGCACTCGGGTACCGGGCTTTCACTTCTTCAAGTAAGCTACTCATCTCACATCCTGAACACGCCGAAACGTGTCTCCTCGATCGGGGCGTTCAGTGCTGCGTTCAGCGACAGAGACAATACATCCCGACTCTTGCGCGGGTCGATGATGCCGTCATCCCACAACCGGGCTGAGGCGTAGAGCGGGTGCGACTGTTCCTCGAACATATCCAAGGTCGGGCGTTTGAATTCGGCCTCTTCCTCGGCAGACCATGTGCCACCCTGTCGTTCAATCCCATCGCGTTTGACGGTAGCCAAAACACCCGCTGCCTGCTCGCCGCCCATGACCGAGATACGCGAGTTCGGCCAGCTCCAAAGGAAACGTGGCTGATAAGCGCGCCCGGCCATGCCGTAATTCCCTGCCCCGAACGAGCCACCGACCAGCATAGTGATCTTCGGCACCGAGGTTGTCGCCACTGCCGTCACCATCTTGGCCCCGTGCCGCGCGATGCCTTCGTTTTCATACCTGCGACCAACCATAAACCCCGTGATGTTCTGTAAGAACACAAGCGGGATTTTGCGCTGCGAGCACAGCTCGACAAAATGCGCACCCTTCTGGGCGGCTTCGGAAAACAGTACGCCATTGTTGGCTATGATCCCGACCGGGCATCCTTTGACATGGGCAAACCCGGTCACCAGTGTTTCACCAAAGCGTGGCTTGAATTCATCAAAGCGCGAGCCATCGACCAGCCGCGCGATCACCTCACGAATGTCGTAGGGCGTGCGCAGATCAGCAGGGACAACGCCCAGGATTTCGTCGGGATCATAGGCCGGGTCTTCGGGGCTGGCCCAGTCGACCGTCTGCACCTTACGCAGATTCAGTGACCCAACCGCGCGGCGCGCCAGAGCCAACGCGTGCGTATCATCTTCGGCCAGATAATCGGCCACGCCAGACAGGCGGGTATGAACGTCACCACCGCCCAGATCCTCGGCGCTGACAACCTCACCCGTTGCCGCCTTTACCAGAGGGGGGCCAGCCAGAAAGATCGTACCCTGATCCTTCACGATGATCGTGACATCCGACATCGCAGGCACATAGGCTCCGCCCGCCGTGCATGATCCCATAACGACAGCGATCTGAGGAATGCCCCTCGCGCTCATCCGAGCCTGATTGTAGAAGATGCGGCCAAAGTGGTCGCGGTCCGGGAAGACCTCATCCTGATTGGGCAGGTTCGCCCCTCCACTGTCGACCAGATAGATGCAGGGCAGTTGGTTTTCCTCGGCAATCTCCTGCGCCCGCAGGTGTTTCTTGACCGACATCGGGTAATAGGTACCGCCCTTCACTGTGGCATCGTTGCACACCACCATGACCTCACGCCCCTGCACCCGGCCAATGCCTGCGATGACCCCGGCACAGGGCGCGGCATCGCCATACATCCCATGCGCCGCCGTTGCGCCGATCTCAAGGAACGGAGACCCCGCATCCAACAGGTTCGCCACCCGGCGCCGAGGCAGCATCTTGCCCCGCGATTCATGCCGCGCGCGCGATTTTTCACCTCCGCCCATGCGGGCCGCTTCGGCGGCGGCAGAGATTTGCGCCAGCGCTTCGAGATGCGCCGCGCGGTTTGCTTTGAAACCCTCGGAGGCGGGCATGGCTTTGGATGTGAGTTTCATACTTTCACCCCTGAAAAATCGAAACCTGAATAGAAGAACCAACAACCAAGGAGAAAAACTGTGAAGCTAATCACGCCCAGTACGTGCGGGACGATCCAAGCCCACCACGCTTTCCGATTTTTCTTTTCTATCTCTGTCTGAAAATCTCGACTCTCATCAGCACCATCGTAGCGAGAAGGTAAATAGGCCTTGATAATCAAGTGCTGGTCACGTGAGCGTGCCAATTCTTGGCTTTCATAAAACAAAGTCCAGTTTAGGTGGATTATGTAAGTACAGGCTAGCGAAGCAAGGAGGCAGAAAGCAAAGCAGCTACCAGCTAACATCGCCATTTTTTCTTCGTAGTCAGGCGAAAGTTTAGCCAGAGCAGGCAAAGCAATTAATGCGCCTCCCGAAATCAGCATGAAGTTCTTTACCGCCAGAATCCCGTATTCGTAACCGCGCTCAGAATAAGATCGAAGGTACTCTCCGTGGAAATCGTTGTTTCGCTGTCGCGCGGCTTCATATCCCGGCCAGTCGTCAGTTGGTTTTTCGTTGTCTGCCATTACAATTCTCCCACCGCCCGCGCCTTCAATTCCTTGCGGATCACCTTCCCGGTCACCGTCATCGGCAATTCCTCCAGAAACGCCACCTCGCGCGGGTAGGAATACTGCGCCAGACGGTCCTTGACCCAGTCCTGCAACTCGGCGCCCGAGACCACGACCTCCGGTTTCAATACCACGTAAGCCTTCACAATCTCGGTCCGCAGCGGGTCGGGTTTGCCGACCACGCCCACCGTTGCAACCGCCGGGTGGGCCAGAAGGCAATCTTCGATTTCCGCCGGACCGATGCGATAGCCAGCGGATGTAATCACATCGTCATCGCGACCGACGAAGCGCAGATAATCCCCTTCCCACACGCCGCGATCACCGGTGATCATCCAGTCGCCCCGGTACTTTTCAGCCGTCGCCTCGGGCCGGTTCCAGTATTCCAACATCATCGAGGCCGTGCCGCGCCGGATGGCCACGTCCCCCTCTTCCTCGGTCGGATTGCCATCCTCGTCGACAACTGCCACCTCATGCGCCGGCACCGGCTTGCCGATGCAGCCGGGTTGAACAGGGAAATCCTCGGCGCAGGAGGATACGACCATATTGCATTCGGTCTGCCCGTAAAACTCGTTTATCTTCAGGCCAAACGCTTGCTGTCCCCATGCCAGCATTTCGGCGCCCAGCGGCTCGCCACCTGACGCGACCGAACGCAGGCCTGATATGCTTTGATCCGCTGCTTTGAGCATGCGCAAAGCGGTCGGCGGAAAAAACACATTGCGCACCCGGCCGCGTGCAATCACGTCGGCGCAAGCCTCGGGCGAGAACTTCTCTAGCCGCGCTGCGACAACCGGAATACCCAGCGCCAGCCCGGGCATCAGCACGTCGAACAACCCACCGATCCAGGCCCAGTCCGCTGGCGTCCACAGGCAATCTCCGCATTGCAGGTGGTTGTGGCTGATCGACACGCCCGGAAGGTGCCCGGTCAGCACCCGATGCCCATGGAGCGCGCCCTTTGGGCTGCCTGTTGTTCCAGATGTATAGATCAACACGGCAGGGTCATCGGGGCCGGTTGCAGCGAACGCAATGTCTGCGCCCGTCTCGGCAATCGTTGCCGCGATGAGGGGCTTGGCCAGATCGCCAATCAAATCTGCGCCCTGATCATCCGTCAGAACTATCTTTGCCCCTGCATCAGTAATACGCGTCCGCAGAGCGTCTTGTTTGAACAGTTTGAACAGCGGGACGGATATCGCGCCGATTTTCCAGATCGCCAAATGCGCGGCTGCGCACCACGGCGATTGACTGAGCAACACGCCAACTCGATCCCCGGGTCGCACTCTTGACAGTAACGCGCGGGCAATGCCGTCGGTCATCTGCGACAGCTGACCATAAGTGACATCGTGCCTGGAAGCCCCGGTCAAATCGATAAGCGCCACCTTGTCGGACGGATGGTTCAGGCACTGACGCGCCATGTTCAGCTGATCCGGGAGATCCCAGCCACCCTCAGGGCGCAAACCCGGTATGCGCCTAGTGTCTACCACGGCGAATTTCCTTTGTTTTTCCGAAAGTTCGCGACTCAGGCTCACCCAACAACTTCACACGGATTTGATACAGATCAGAGTTTGCAAAACGCTTTGCTGCGAAGCCAAGCGCATCAACACAACCAAAGGCAAGACAATGACAAAGAAACTCGCCGCTTTGACCCTGTCCACCGCGCTCGTGGCTTTGGCCGTTCCCGCATTTTCCCAATCGCAGGGTGACTGGACGCTTGGTATTGGTGTCGGCTATCTGGACCCGAAATCGGACAACAGAACCCTTGCGGGCCTGAACGCCGAGATCGATGCAGATACGCGCCCGATCTTCACTGCCGAATACTTCATCCGTGACAACCTGGGCATCGAGCTGCTGGCCGCCACCCCGTTCAGCCACGATATCACCCTTGGTGGAAGCACCGATGCAGGCAGCGTCAAGCACTTGCCGCCGACCTTGTCGCTGAACTATCACATCCCGACGAACACGGCCTGGAAGCCGTATGTTGGCGCGGGTCTGAACTATACCATATTCTTTGACGAGCAGTCCTCGCTGGGCAATCTGAAGGTGGACAACTCCTTCGGCGTCTCGTTGCAGGCCGGTCTGGACTACGCGATCACCGACAAGGGCGCTGTGCGTCTGAACGTGCGCTGGTTCGATATCGACTCCGATGTCACGCTGGACGGCGCCAATATTGGCACGGCAGAAATCGATCCCTGGCTGATCGGCCTGTCTTACGTTCATCGCTTCTGATCCTTTGATCGGATCGCCCCGCAGTGACCTCGTCTGTGGGGCGTTCACTTTGAGTGGTTTGTCAGTCCCAAATTCCTCAGATCCGAGATCCTCTCGGCCCGCAAGTTAATGCGGCAAGTGTACTGAGTCGTGCTGCCTGCAGTCCCTCCTATCCAATGCGCCATTTCCAAGTCACATCGGTCTTTGATTGTAGCAAGCCAACCAGCCTCCGTCCGAAGGAAAAGCTCCGTGTTTCCGGTGAATTCTCTATCCGTGTAGAAGGCATCCCGATCCAGATGAATCGCCCCGCGGAGCGTCAATTCAACAGTTTCTGAATACAGCAGATCCCAAAGTTTCAGCTCATTTTTCCAGCAGCTATCCTGTTCAACCCGCGAAACATTTGACTGATCGGAGACCAGCCTATCTTGGCATTCCCTCACCGTCATCTCAGCACAAGCAGTGCCCGTTACGCTAAACTCATCTGTTTCAATGCATGCTCGTAAAGCAACCAGATCTTCTGCTCTTTGCAATTCAAAACGGTTCCATTCTTCGCCTGCGTCTGAATATCCAGGCGGCGCGTGGACCAGCGAAACAACTACTGCGACGAGAACACTAAGAACGCGCATTATCTTAGCCTCCCATTGTCGTCATCAACTCGCGCCCGATCAGCATCCGGCGGATTTCGCTGGTTCCCGCCCCGATTTCCATCAGTTTGGCGTCCCGGAAAATTCGGCTGACTGCCGAGTCCGCAAGGAACCCGGCACCACCCATCGCCTGAACGGCCTGATGTGCCTGAACCATCGCCTGTTCCGAAGCGTAGAGGCAGCACGCTGCCGCGTCCTGACGGGTAACATCGCCCCGGTCACAGGCCTTGGCTACCTCATAGACGTAGGCGCGCGCTGAATTCATCGCAGTGTACATGTCTGCAATCTTGCCCTGCATCAGTTGGAAGCTGCCGATGGGTTTGCCAAACTGCTTGCGCTCGGCCAGATACGGCAGGATCTCATCCAGGCAGGCGGCCATGATCCCGGTGCCGATCCCGGCCAGAACTACGCGTTCATAGTCCAGCCCCGACATAAGAACGGCAACACCTTTACCCTCTTCGCCCAGAACATTCTCGAATGGGACTTCGACATCGTCAAAGATCAGCTCGGCCGTGTTTGATCCGCGCATGCCAAGCTTTTCAAAATGGGGAGAGGTGGAAAAGCCCGTCATCTCTTTCTCGATCAGGAAGGCGGTGATCCCCTTGGAGCCCGCATCTGGATCGGTCTTGGCATAGACGACCAACGTATCCGCATCCGGACCGTTGGTGATCCAGTATTTGTTCCCGTTCAGGCGATAGTGATCGTTGCGCTTTTCCGCGCGCAGCTTCATCGACACAACATCAGACCCGGCAGATGCTTCGGACATGGCCAACGCACCGACGTGATCGCCTGAGATCAGACGCGGCAGGTATTTCTGCTTTTGCTCTTCTGTTCCGTTCAGCTTGATCTGGTTCACACACAGGTTCGAATGCGCCCCGTAAGACAGTGACACCGAGGCCGACGCGCGCGCGACCTCTTCCACAGCAATCGTATGTGCAAGATAGGACATTCCCGCGCCGCCATATTCTTCGGACACGGTCACGCCCAACAGGCCAAGCTCTCCCATCTCTTTCCACAGTTCGTTGGGAAAGGCGTTAGAGGCATCAACTTCGGCCGCCATCGGCTTGACCCGTTCCTGCGCCCAGCGATGCACCATTTCGCGCAGCGCGTTAACATCTTCACCCAGATCAAATTGCATCGTTGCCTGGAACATATCGCTTTCCCGTACGTCGCCAAAAATAATTGAACACTCGTTCATTAATAGCGACGCAAGAGATTGCTGTCCAGTCAGAATACTGCCTTAGTGGTTGACGAACTCTCCCAGGCTGATCCTCCCGTCCCTATCCGTATCGAGTTGCTTTAGAATCTCGGGGGCCCGGGCGGCGCTATGCATGCCGATGGCGGCTCTGCATTCAGCGTTGACCTTTGCTTCGTCTTCTCGAAAACCGAATTCCAGCTCATACAAGCTTATGAACCCATCTTCGTTTTTGTCGGCAGATATGAAATCATCTGCCCGGTAGCGTTCGTTCGACGCAATCAGCTCTGACAACGTGATACGCCCGTCCTTGTCGGAATCGGAAAACGCAATCTGCCCGTCTGCCAACTCTTCAGGTGTCATTGACCATTTCTTGGCAAGTTCGGTTCCATCGCAATCGCTGGGCAAATCCACCGTGGCCGCCCGCCGCCTCATGACTTGCAGCATTTCGGCACGATCAACAAAACCGTCGCCATTTACATCTTTCTCATGAAACTGACCGGTAAAATCCGTTTTTGCCTGCGCACCCGATAGGGACGCGCCTGCAAGAATAGCGATTGTAAGGACCGCGGGGGATGCGGCAATTGTTATCTTTTTCAAGGTCGAGGCCTCCTTCGTTTTTGAATGAGGCACCCCATCTTCGGCAATCAATCGGCGCAGCGCAGCGCTCATGGTCTCACCCCGGGCCGTAACCCGCGACGCGAACGCATTCTTTTCAGACAGGCTGAGCCGGACTTCGAGGGATTCTGACTTCTTCTCTTTTCGCATGGTTCCGCATTGATTTTGATGGCGTGCCTGCTCAAAAACGCAAGGGTATCCCAAAAATGCTAGCAGGATAGCGTCCAGACGCGAGGGAATTCGTGTCCGGACAGGCCGATTGGTGAAAATCAGGATGTTGCTTGATTATGAATTCGCGTGACCTCGTCCCGGATGATTCGAGCAATCAAAGAACAATCATCCAGGGAAAACGTCAGCGGAACACGCATGTCCATAATGCCAGCCAACACCCGATCACTATCTGGCATTCGAGTGCTCTCGGCGTAGCGCCAGCTATCGTAACGCGATGTAAACCCGGTTGGTTCAGCGCCACCAAACCATTTCAGTTCAACCCCACGCGCAGCGCACCGGCCAATCACTTCTGCAATTCCTTCAGAGGACCAGTCCAGTAGAAGAAATTGAATGGATGATCCCACATAGGTTTCAGCATTGGGTCGTTCTACAATCGTCAGGCCGGGCGTATCACGAAGGCCCTTTTCGATCCGACCATATCTTTCGTTCCAACGTTCCACCTGTCGATTCAGATCGCGCAGTTGTGGGCGCAGGATCGCCGCGCGCAAATTGTCCATTCGCCCCGAGACATTAGGCGTGGTGTATTTGATCCGGTCAAATACCTCTGGGCCCGGCGCCGCCAAATGGCGTTCATACAACATGTAAGACCCAGACAGCATTGTTGCTTTGGCTGCCAGTTCCTCATCATCTGTGATCAGCAGACCACCTTCGCCCGAATTGACGTGTTTGTATGTCTGACAGGAATAGCAACCGATTGCGCCCTGACGCCCTGACAATTGCCCGCGCCATGCTGCCCCCATGGTATGCGCACAATCTTCGATCACCGTCACACCCACCGCGTCGCATAGCTCCATCAGCCGGTCCATGTCGCACAAATGTCCGCGCATATGGCTGAGCATCAGGACCCGTGCCTGTTCCAGCTTGCCTTCGAGATCATCCAGATCGATCGTCAGGTCTTCGGTTACGCCAACAAAAACCGGCTTGGCGCCAACCGACGCAATCGAACCCGGCACCGGCGCCAGCGTAAAGGCATTGGTCAAAACCGGATCTCCCGGTTGCACCCCAACCGCCCGCAGCGCGGTCGCCATCGCATAGCCACCGGACGACACCGCAAGGCAGTACTTTGCCCCCATCTGGGCCGCGAAATCCTGTTCCAGCAGGGCGGTCTCTCCCAGCTCGCCGGGCACAATGTTGTAGCGATGCAAACGCCCGTGACGCAGCACCGCCAATGCGGCCTCGATCGCATCGTCGGGGATGGGTTCCTGTTGGGTGAAACTGCCGGCAAATATCTCAGTCATGGCATTGTTGTGGGGCCGCACAGGTCCGGGGTCAAGGGATCAAGCAGCCGCACCGATCAATCCCGGAACCATTCCGGGCAAATCATCAAAATGATGCAGTAACGCCTCTGGCTCCAGAGCTGCCATATCATCACCAGACGGACCAAATGTGACCAGAACCGAGGGAACCCCTGCGGCCCGCGCAGTGTTTCGATCAGTATCCGAATCCCCGATCAGGACGCACAGGTCCGGATCTCCGCCCGCACGGCGGGCCGCTTCGCGCAACGGTTCGGGATCTGGCTTGCGCACGGTCAGCGTATCGGCCCCAACCAGCGATGCGAACCGGTCGCGAACCCCCATGCGGGTTAACAGCAGCTCGGCCAGAGCCTCGGGCTTGTTGGTACAGATGCCAACACCGTAACCAGCGCCTTTCAGCAGATCGACCGCCTGCAATGCACCGGGGTAGAAGGTTGTATGCGTGTCGATAGCTTCGGCATAAGCCTCAAGCAGCATCGGGTAATAGTCCAGAACAGTGCGTTCCTGAAAAGCCCCCACCCGTTTTAAGCCATGGGTCAACATCATCCGCCCACCGCGCAGCGCAACACCTGCATCCTGCCCGTTAACCAACACATCACCGTGTCCCATATGGCGAAAACAATGGTTCGCCGCAGCCAGTAAATCGCCTGACGTATCCGCCAGTGTGCCGTCCAGATCGAAGATGACCGTTCGCATATTATCTCCTGCCTCGGCGGGTTTTCGCCATGTCGTATTTCAAAACGGCAACCTTGTTTGATGGTCGAACCGCTTGCGCCTTTGCCCTCAGCGGATAAAACGGACTGCGACAAAACAAAAGAGAAATTGATTTCATGACCATTGCCCTTGTCATCCTTGCCGCCGGGAAAGGCACCAGGATGAATTCGGATGTTCCAAAAGTTCTGCATCCTATCGCCCAGGCCCCGATGCTGGTTCACGCGATGCGGGCGGGTGCCGTGCTGTCACCGGAACGCACCGTTATCGTCACGGGTCATGGATCGGAAGCTGTGGCCAAAGTCGCGCAGTCTGAGGATGAAACGGCACAGGTCGCCGTGCAGGAGGAACAGCTTGGCACCGCGCATGCGGTCGCTCAGGCCCGCGCGGCGCTGGATGGGTTCGAGGGTGACGTTGTTGTCCTTTATGGTGACACGCCGTTTTTGCAGCCCGACACGTTAGAGCGGATGATCGAAGCCCGGGCCAAGAATGATCTGGTCATACTCGGGTTCGAAGCCGCAGACCCGGCAAGGTACGGACGTCTAGTGATGCAGGGCCACACCCTAGAGCGCATCGTGGAATTTAAAGACGCCACAGAACAAGAACGGTCCATAACATTCTGCAATTCGGGCCTTTTGGCCTGCAGTGCACAGACATTGTTTGGCCTGATTGATGCTGTTGGAAACGACAATGCATCAGGTGAATACTACCTGACCGATGTGGTGGAAATCGCGCGGGGCAAGGGGTTGACCGTGACCGCAGTCGCTTGCGGTGAAGAACAAACATTGGGTGTCAATTCCCGCGCTGATCTGGCAGCAGCGGATGCCGTGTTTCAAGCGCGCGCGCGTGCCGAGCTGTTGGATCTGGGTGTGACATTGATGGCCCCCGAGACCGTTTATCTGGCGGCAGACACGGTTATCGGGCGCGATAGCGTGATTGAACCCAACGTGATCTTTGGCCCCGGTGTCACCGTCGAAAGCGGTGCGACCATTCGGGCATTCTCGCATCTCGAAGGCTGCCATGTCAGCCGGGGGGCTATCGTCGGACCCTATGCCCGACTGCGACCCGGTGCCGAACTCGCCGAAAACGCGCGGATCGGGAATTTTGTCGAAATCAAAAATGCCGAGATCGCCGAAGGGGCCAAGGTCAATCATCTGAGCTATATCGGTGATGCCACGGTTGGGGCCGCGACAAATATCGGCGCCGGCACCATCACCTGCAACTATGATGGCGTGATGAAGCACCAGACCACGATTGGTGAAAACGTCTTTATCGGCTCGAACACCATGCTGGTGGCCCCGGTGACCCTTGGCGATGGCGCGATGACCGCGACCGGAACCGTTGTGACCCGTGACGTTGAACCAGATGCCCTGGCCGTGGCCCGCGCCCGGCAGGACAACAAACTGGGGTATGCGCGTAAATTGTTTGACATGTTAAAGGCGAAGAAGGCTCGCCTAAGCAAAGGAGCCTGAGACATATGTGTGGCATTGTAGGCGTTCTGGGACAGCATGAAGCTGCCCCCATTCTGGTCGAGGCGCTCAAACGGCTCGAATATCGCGGCTATGACAGCGCCGGAATTGCGACCGTCAATGACGGCCTGTTAGGGCGCCGACGGGCGGTTGGCAAACTGGTCAACTTAAGCGATCTGTTGGTACATGATCCTCTGCCCGGAAAGTCCGGGATCGGTCATACCCGCTGGGCCACACATGGGGCACCTTCGGTCAACAATGCCCACCCTCATAAGGCTGGTCCGGTGGCAGTCGTACATAACGGAATCGTCGAGAATTACCGTGAACTGCGCGCAGAACTGGCGGAACATGGCATTGGCTTCGAAACCGAGACCGATACTGAAACCGTTGCCTTGATGGCAGAACATTTCCTGAAATCCGGGATGTCACCGGTTGAGGCTGCGTTCAAAACCATCGACCGGCTGCAGGGTGCTTTCGCACTGGCCTTTTTGTTCGACGGTCGGGGCGATCTGATTGTGGCCGCGCGCAAAGGCTCACCCTTGGCCATCGGTCACGGAGATGGCGAAATGTATGTGGGGTCCGATGCAATTGCGCTGGCCCCTTTGACAAACAAGATCACCTATCTGGAAGAAGGCGATCGCGCCGTACTGACCCGCACTTCGCTGGAAATCCGCAACGAAGAAGGCGAGCTGGCCAACCGCGAAATGCGCAAGATCAAACTGGATCACGCACGTGCCGACAAGGGCGAGCACAAGCATTTCATGGCCAAGGAAATCGCCGAGCAACCCGTTGTAGTGGCCGAAGCGATCCGATCCTATATGCCCACCGGCGGCGATCAGGTGGTTCTACCTGATGTCGATCTGGATTTTACTAAGCTGGACCGCCTGACAATGGTCGCCTGCGGCACGGCGTTCTATGCCTGCCTCACGGCAAAATACTGGTTCGAACAACTGGCCAAGATGCCCGTCGAAGTCGATATCGCCAGCGAGTTTCGGTATCGTGAACCTCCGATCACCGACCGTACTTTGGCCCTGTTCGTCAGCCAGTCGGGCGAGACTGCCGACACGTTGGCGGCCCTGCGCTACTGCGAAGGTAAAGCCGACAAGATCGTTTCCGTTGTGAACGTCCCCGAAAGCTCGATTGCGCGGGAAAGCGATGTGGCTTTGCCAATTCATGCGGGTGTCGAGATTGGCGTTGCCTCGACCAAGGCCTTCACGTGCCAGCTGAGCGTTCTGTTGATGCTGGCGCTTAAGGCTGCGGCGGACCGGGGTACCTTGACGGAAGAAGAGATCGCGGATCACGCGGCCGCCCTGCGCGGGTTGCCTTCGGTGCTCAATACGGCATTGGACCAGAATCGGGCCATCCGCAAATCCGCCCAGCGCCTGTCCGAGGCGCGCGACGTTCTGTTTTTGGGCCGTGGCCTGATGTACCCACTTGCGATGGAAGGTGCGCTGAAACTCAAGGAGATCAGCTATATCCACGCCGAAGGTTATGCGTCGGGTGAGTTGAAACACGGCCCAATCGCCCTGATCGACAAGCACATGCCTGTGGTTGTCATGGCTCCGCGCGACGCTGTTTTCGACAAGACCGTGTCCAACATGCAGGAAGTGATGGCGCGCAAAGGCAAAGTCATCCTTGTGTCTGATGATGATGGCATCGCCGAGGCCGAGGATGGCGTTTGGAGTACGATCCGCATGCCTCACATCCACCCCAACCTGGCGCCAATCCTGTATTCGGTTCCGGCACAGCTGCTGGCCTATCACACTGCCGTCGCCAAAGGCACAGATGTCGATCAACCCCGCAACCTGGCGAAGTCCGTCACTGTGGAATGATTAGGTGGGGACCAACAACTGGAACGACACTGACATCCAGACCCTTTTGCGCCTGATGCGCAGCTCGAAACAGGAATACGAGCAGTACCTAAGCAATGGGCGAGCGTTCCTTCATGCCAGAAAGCTTAGAGAAAACAATCAAGCCATCCTCGACTTGATCGCAGCGGAGGGTTTTGGATCAGACGACACATTGGCTGCGGGCCTTCAGGACTTGAAAGAACATTTGGAAGACTGGGCCAGATGCTGGGACCGCGAACAGACCACTCAGGCCCCAAAAGATGGTGATCCGTTTGTCTTTACTGGCTACAAGACGTATCCAAAGCATCTGGACACGCTTCTGACCCGGTACCAAGCGGACATGGGTCGCAAGATCTGAGGCGCAGCCGCTCCGAAGTTGACAGTCACGGTGGAGAGCCTAATGGCCAAGCAATTCCTGCAAATCGATGTCGCACACCAGAAGTTTATTGAAGACCAACACATGTTCTTTGTTGGCTCTGCCGGTACTGACGGACGTGTCAACATCTCACCCAAAGGTATGGATTCACTGCGGGTTCTGGGGCCGAACCGGATTATGTGGATGAACCTGACCGGCAGCGGCAATGAAACTGCCGGACATTTGCTGGACGTCAATCGCATGACGTTGATGTGGTGCTCGTTCACCACCCGCCCGCTGATCCTGCGCACCTATGGCACGGCCCGAATGATCCAGGCGGGGGATGAGGATTGGGCTGAATTTTCCCATCACTTCCCCAATCATCGTAGTGCGCGGCAGATTTACGACCTGAGCGTCGATCTGGTGCAGACCTCTTGCGGGTACGCGGTTCCGTTCATGGAGTACCAATCCGAGCGGGACACGATGCAAAAATGGGTGGATGGCAAATCGGATGACGATATTCGTGCCTATTGGGTTGAGAAAAACCAGCACACAATCGACGGCAAACCCACCGGCGTTTCGGTCTAGCGAACCATGATGGACCCGTATCTGAACCAGATCAAAGCCCATGCCGACCCTGAGCGTGCAGAACAGATGGCGGCGTACCACAAGGTGGATCGTCCCCATCTGGGCGTCGCAAACCCGGTTCTGAATGACTTAACCAAAGCGTGGCGGCAAGAGTTGGACGTGCCAGCGCGCGTGGAACTCGCGGATGCGCTTTGGAAAACCAACATCCACGAGGCGCGCCTCGCTGCAGCAAAACTGCTAACCCAAGCACGCATCCGCCCTGATGCAGAGGTGTGGGATCTGCTGCAAAGCTGGCTACCGGATTTCGACGCTTGGGCGGTCGCAGATCACGCCTGCATGGCCATGCAAAAACGACTGACCACCGACCCATCCCGCCTGGATCAGGTCGAGATTTGGACAACGTCAGATCATATGTGGACCCGCCGGGCGGCGCTGGTGGCCACCCTGCCCTGGACCAAACAAAATCATCCAAAACCTGATGAGTTACTGCATCGAGATCGGGTGCTCGGCTGGGCTGCGGGTTATGTGCAGGATCGTGATTGGTTCATTCAGAAAGCAATTGCCTGGTGGTTGCGCGAATTGTCCAAACACGACCCGGAGCGTGTGATCACATTTCTAAAAAACCAGGGTGACGCCATGAAGCCCTTTGCCCGCCGCGAAGCAGGCAAGTACCTGAAAGGTCAATCGACGTAGACCTGAACCTCGACCAACTCGTCAAATGGCACCAATAGCGCCCGCATCGCATCCACCGACAATCGGCTTCCGCCACCGTCCGGTCCCGGCGCGGGAACCAGAGTGATGTAAGCCTGCGCACCGGTTTTCGGAACAACGACCCGCGCAGTGACCTCGGCATCGACAAGCGGTGTCTGCATCCAGCGGCCAAGGGTGGTCGGATCGCCTAGACCAGCAATGGTTGTCTTGGCCCCGACCCAACCGGCAGACGCAGAAACGGGCGCGGCTTCAGGCACTTCTGATTCAGCCTCGACAACGGCGGGCGTAGCTTCGTCGGTTGCTTCGCTTTTGCCGAACACGCGGTCTGTAGTGGACCGAATTGCGTCACAGCCGCCAAGCAGAACACATGATATCAAAAGCACATATCTCATGTCTGAAACCTACAACCCTGTGCGCATCTGTACCAGCCCAAAGCGCAGTTCACTCTTGTCGCGGAAGGGTTCCAGCTTTACCTATGTCGAATGACAGCTCCGCTTATTGACCCGTTCGCACGCGCCATCACCTATCTCCGCGTTTCCGTCACGGACCGCTGCGACTTTCGCTGCGTCTATTGCATGTCCGAAAACATGACCTTTCTGCCGAAGAAAGACCTGCTGACGTTGGAAGAACTGGACCGCATGTGTTCAACCTTTGTCAAAATGGGCGTCGAGAAGCTGCGCATTACCGGTGGCGAGCCATTAGTGCGCCGCAATATCATGACGTTTTTCAATGCCATGACCCGCCATCTGGACAGCGGCGCATTGAAAGAACTAACGCTGACCACCAACGGGTCGCAATTGCATCGCTTTGCCGATGAGCTTTATGCAGCAGGCGTGCGACGGGTGAATGTCTCACTGGATACGCTTGATGACGACAAGTTTGGCCGCGTGACGCGCTGGGGTCGCCTGAAACAGGTCTTGAATGGCATCGACGCAGCGCAGAAAGCCGGATTGCGCGTCAAGATCAACGCTGTGGCGCTCAAAGGCTTCAACGAACCCGAGCTGCCAAAGATCACCGAATGGTGCGCCGAACGCGATATGGATCTGACCTGGATCGAGGTTATGCCCATGGGCGATATCGGCAACGAAGATCGTCTTGATCAGTACTGGTCCCTCAAAGACGTGCGGGCTGAGTACGAAAACCACTATACGGTCAGCGATCTGGCCGAACGCTCCGGTGGCCCTGCGCGGTATGTGCGCCTTGAAGTGACCGGTCAGAAAATCGGCTTTATCACTCCCCTGTCCCACAATTTCTGTGAAAGCTGCAACCGCGTGCGCCTGACCTGCACCGGTGAGCTTTACATGTGCCTGGGGCAGGAAGACATGGCTGACCTGCGTGCGCCATTGCGGGATCACCTCGATACGGAAGAACCGCTTGAAGACGCAATTCGCGCGGCAATCAACCTCAAGCCCAAGGGGCATGATTTCGACTATTCGCGTCAAACGATCGACGGTCAGATGAGCCGCCACATGAGCCATACAGGCGGCTGAGATGCCTGAACACCCGACGCTGCTGTATCGGCTGTACTGCGGCCTGACCTCGCTTGTTGCGCCACTTGCATGGCGCACCGTACAAAAGAAGCTCCAAACCGCAGAAGTGCCAATCAACCGTCAGCGCGAACGCTTGGGCCATGCGTCCCTTCCCCGCCCCGATGGTCACCTGATCTGGTTTCACGCCGCCAGTGTCGGCGAAAGCCTGTCGGTGCTGAGCCTGATCAAACATCTGGGGGACAGGCTGCCTGACACGCATTTCCTGATCACCTCGGGCACGCCGACGTCCGCAGCCTTGATCGAAAAGCGCCTGCCCCCACGTACGCGGCATCAATACCCACCGTTGGACACCGGCGGACCCGTGAAACGCTTTCTGGACCATTGGCGCCCAAACGCCGGTATCTTTGTTGAAAGCGAGATTTGGCCACGCCTGATCGTAGAAAGCGCCCGGCGTGGCGTGGCATTGGCATTGCTCAATGCGCGCCTGTCCGAAAAATCCGTGAAAGGCTGGGCGCAACGTCCTAAAACTGCGCGTTTCATTCTGGACAGCTTCCGCCTGTTTCTAACTCAGAACGACAAGACCGCCGGAAACCTGATCGGCTTGGGGGCGAACCCCGGGCACGTCCAACCCGGCACCAACCTCAAGGCCATGTCCGATCCTTTGCCTGTGGATCAGGACGTGGTCGACGGCATTCGCTCAGAAATCTCAGGACGGCCGCTTTGGATTGCCAGCTCTACCCATGATGGGGAAGAAGAAACGGTTCTGGCCGCGCACACGCGGCTTTTGGAACGCTGGCCTGATCTCCTGCTGTTGCTAATCCCACGTCATCCAGACCGCCGCGAAGATATCGCTGCAATTTTGAAACAGACCGGACTGACGGCGTCTTTCCGCACCGCCACAGACCCCATCACTGAAACGACCCAGGTCTATGTCGCCGACACGCTGGGCGAAACCGGCACCTGGTACGCACTTTGCCCAATTGTATTTCTCGGCGGATCACTGAAGGAAATCGGCGGCCACAATCCCTTTGAACCTGCGCAGGCCGGTGCGGCCGTCATCACCGGTCCAGGCTATTTCAACTTCGCGGAAACATTCGCGCCCTTGGTCAAAAGTGGCGGCGCAATCGAGGTTCATTCTGCCTTGGAACTCAGCTCGACTGTTGACGGCTGGCTGAGCGACGAAACAGCGCTCAGTAATGCTCAGTCAGCTGCGGGTGCCTGCGTTAAAGTACAAGAAAACGCCATGGATGTGGTCATTGATACGCTGTGCGAGCGTCTGGACCTCACCTGACGCAAACAAGCCCCACTTTATCTGGCTAAAAGTATCCGGACGAGCGCGAGGGGCTGGCCCGTCGCTTCCCTAAGCCGTCACTACGCCGCTGGCATCCGCTGTTCGACAATTTCTGCCCACCAGCTGCACCCAGCCGGAATGGCCTCGTCGTTAAAGTTATACTCAGGATGGTGCACCATCGCCGTCTCACCATTGCCAACCAGAATATAGGCGCCAGGGCGCTCTTCGAGCATGAAGGCAAAGTCCTCGCCACCCATCACCAACGGCGCCTCTTCGCAATTGCCCGAGATTGAACGCGCCACATCCGCGGCGAAATCGGTTTGTTCGTCGCTGTTCACCATGACCGGGTAGCCCCGGATATAAGTAACATCCGCAGTGCCGCCAAACGTGGCTGCGATGCCGTTACAGATCTCGTTGATGCGCTTTTCGGCCATGTCGCGCATGTCCTTGCTCATGGTACGCACGGTGCCTTTGATCTGCACGGTCTGCGGGATCACATTGAACGCTTTTGATGAGGTTTCGAACGACGTGACCGAGACCACAACCTGATCAATCGGATCAGCGTTGCGCGACGCAATCGTTTGCAGCGCCAGAACCGCTTTGGCCGCTATGATTGTGGTGTCCACGGTGTCGTGTGGCTTGGCTGCGTGGCCTCCACGCCCTTCGAACGTGATGTCGAACTGATCCGTCGCCGCAAAGAATGCGCCGGGGCGGATCGAGAAACTGCCGACCGGTTTGCCCGGCCAATTGTGCATTCCATAGACTTCCTGGATGTTCCAGCGGTTCATCATGCCGTCTTCGCACATCTCGCGACCACCGCCGCCGCCTTCTTCGGCGGGCTGGAAGATCACAACAACAGTACCATCGAAATTGCGGGTTTCGGACAGGTACTTCGCTGCCCCCAACAACATCGCGGTATGCCCGTCATGGCCACATGCGTGCATGGCACCGGGTGTTTTTGAGGCATAGTCCAGGCCCGTGGCCTCATGGATCGGCAGTGCATCCATGTCGGCGCGCAACCCGATGACTTTCCCAGCGGAATCAGCCTTGCCTTTGATCACACCTACCACACCGGTACGACCAATCCCTGTGACCACCTCATCACAGCCAAATTCCTTAAGTTTTTCGGCCACCAAAGCACTGGTGCGGTGAGTATCGAACAGGATCTCGGGGTTTTCGTGCATGTCACGTCGCCAAGTTGTGATTTCATCCTGCAACTCGGCAAAACGGTTTTTAACGGGCATGTCTTCTCTCTCCTAATTCACTTCAAGCTGCCGGCATCCGGCGCTCGACCATTTCGGCAAACCACGAGCATCCGATCGGGATGATCTCATCGTTGAAATTATATTCCGGGTGATGCAGCCCCGCACTGTCGCCGTTGCCCAAAATAATGAAAGCACCCGGGCGCTCTTCGAGCATGAAGGAAAAATCCTCGCCGCCCATCACCATCGGCGCTTCGTCGCAGCTACCGCCGACCGAGATCGCGACCTCTTCGGCATAACCCGTCTGTTCCTCGGCATTGATCGTCACTGGAACGCCTTGCTTATAGGTGACAGTTGCAGTCCCACCCATGGTTGCAGCAACACCATCTGAAATCTCTTGCAGGCGCTTTTCGATCAGGTCGCGCATCTCATTGGAGTGGGTTCGCACCGTTCCGTTCACGCTGGCCGATTGAGGGATCACGTTGAACGCTTTCGAGGATGTCTCGACAGATGTCACCGACAAAACGCCCTGCTGGATCGGGTCCGCATTGCGCGACACCACGGTTTGCAACGCAACAATCAACTGAGACAACATCACGGTTGTATCCACGGTGTCATGGGGTTTCGCCGCATGGCCGCCCCGCCCTTCCAGATGAATTTCAAACTCATCCGCCGCCGCCAGCAAGGGCCCCGAGCGGATGGCGAACTGACCCGTGGGAACACCCGGAACGTTGTGCATGGCATATACTTCCTGAATGCCGAAGCGATCCATCATGCCGTCCTTGCACATGGCCTCGGCCCCGTTCCCGCCTTCTTCGGCAGGTTGGAAGATCACCACTGCGGTTCCGTCGAAATTCCGAGTCTCGGCCAGATACTTGGCCGTCCCCAGAACCATCGCGGTATGGCCGTCATGGCCGCAAGCATGCATGGCGTTTGGAGTTTGCGAGGCGTAATCTAACCCGGTCTGTTCCTGCATCGGCAGCGCATCCATGTCGCCACGCAGACCGATTACACGGCCTTGCGTGTCCGCCTTGCCCCGGATCACACCGACCACACCGGTACGACCAATTCCGGTTACGACTTCATCACAGCCGAATTCTTTCAGCTTTTCGGCAACCAAAGCACTGGTGCGGTGCGTGTCGTAAAGGATCTCCGGATGCTGATGAATGTCACGCCGCCAGCCGGTGATTTCTTCGTGCATTTCTGCGAGGCGGTTCTTGATCGGCATGTCATTCTCCCTGTATTTTATGCGACGGGCAATCGTCGTTCCACAATCTCGGCATACCAACTGCAGCCGGCGGGAATCGCGTTGTCGTCAAAATTGTATCCCGGGTGGTGACACATGGCTGTGTCCCCATTGCCTACAAAGATGTAGGCTCCGGGCCGTTCTTCAAGCATGTAGGCAAAATCTTCGGACGGCATTATGGGATCAGTGTTATCGGTCACCTTGCCTGCTACTGCAGCGGCGGCCTCAGCCGCATACGCCGTTTCCGCCTCTGAATTCACTGTCACCGGGTAGCCGGGCGTCCACGTCATCGTTGCCGCAGCCCCAAAGGCCGAGGCCGTGTCTTCTGCGATCCTGCGCACCCTCTCCTCCGCGATGGTGCGGTATTCTGGATCAAGCGTTCTTACCGTACCCAAAAGGCGCACCGTATGCGCAATGACATTCGAGGCCGAGCTGTCGGTTTCAAACGTGCCCACCGTCAAGACAACGCGCTTAATCGGATCAACGGTGCGCGCCACAACGGATTGAAGAGCCACCACGATATGAGAAGCCACCAGTGTTGTATCGACCGCATCATGCGGCGCGGCAGCGTGCCCCCCCTTGCCGGTAACAACAATCTCAAACTCATCAGAAGAGGCCAACAGCGCCCCGGGTCGGATCGCAAATTCTCCGACCGGCATTCCCGGCATGTTGTGCATACCGTAGACTTCCTGAATGCCCCAGCGATCCATCATCCCGTCCTGGCACATGGCCAGACCGCCCGCACCGCCTTCTTCAGCGGGCTGAAAGATCAATACGGCTGCCCCATCGAAATTCCGGGTCTCAGCCAGATATTGCGCCGCGCCCAACAGCATGGATGTATGTCCATCGTGGCCGCAAGCATGCATCTTGCCCGATACAGTCGAGGCATAGTCCAATCCGGTCGCTTCTTCGATCGGCAGCGCATCCATGTCCGCACGCAAACCGATCACGCGGCCTTGCGTATCCTGACGCCCACGGATCACGGCCACGACACCGGTTTTTCCAATGCCCGGAGTGATCTCGTCGACGCCAAACTCTTTCAAGCGATCAACAACAAACGCGGCGGTTTCGTGGACGTCATACATCAGCTCAGGATGAGCATGCAGATGGCGACGCCACTTGGTGATCTCGTCATGCATTTCGGCAAGTCTGTTTTTGACCGGCAATTTAAGTTCCCCACGTAGCTATCTGATAAACATATGAAGCAGGCTATGCGGCCAACCTGGGCACAAGACGTTTCATGAAGGTCTGACCAGAGTCAAACTGAGCAATTGAAATGAACTCGTTCGGCTGATGCGCCTGCGCGATATCACCCGGTCCACAGATCACGGCGGAATACCCTGCCTCCTGAAACTGTCCGGCTTCCGTGCCATAGCTGACGACATGGCTGGCATTGTCGCCGGTCAGGGTGCGCACCAAAGCCTCGGCCTCACCTTCTTTTTCCGGCACCAAGGCAGGTACAGCAAAATTCTCGGAAACCTCGATGCGGGCTTCCGGATGGACCTTTTGCATCTGTGTCTCGGCCTTGCGGACCTGCCGCAGATAGGCATCTCGCCATGTGCTGGCTTCTTCACCCGGCACGACCCGGAAATCCATCATGAAACGGCAATCTTTGGCGGTGATATTATGGGCCGTTCCGCCCTGAATCGTCCCCACGTGGCAGGTGGTCCACGGCGGATCAAAGACCGCCGCAATATCACTTGGCCTAGCCACCCGGTTTTCGACGTTTCGCTTGTTGGCCCAGTCGATCAAAGGGGCAGCTTCCATAATGGCGTTGACGCCTGTGTGCATGATCGAGCTGTGAACTTCGAAGCCGACCATATGGGTGTCATAGCCAAAGCCACCCTTATGACCGGTCACCGCCTGCATCATCGACGGTTCCCCAACGATCACGGCAGACCCTTTCGGAAAGACGTCCTGCATCGCCTCGATCATGGGCGGCGCGCCGGTGCAGCCGACCTCTTCATCAAAGCTGAGCGCCAGTTGCAATGGGCGTTTGACATCCGCGTAGTGCGCCTCGACCAAGGCCCAAATGGCCAGGGCATCAAAACCTTTCATGTCACATGTGCCGCGCCCAAAATACTTGCCGTCCTTCTCTGTCACCAAAAACGGATCGGTATCCCATGGCTGCCCGTCCACCGGCACCACATCCGTGTGACCAGACAGAACAACTGCGCCCTCTTTCCAAGGTCCGACATGCGCATACAGCGCCGCCTTATGCGGTTGTTCCGGGTCCGGCCAGCGATGCGATGTGATCCCGTGGTCCCGCAAATACCCTTCAACCCAATCCACCAAAGGCAGGTTGCTGTCGCGGCTCACCGTCGGGAATGAGATCAGCTTGGTCATGATCTCAAGCGGCGTCAGACGCTGTGCCATCGGATCTAGTACCCGCTGTCAGTGGTGAGAATGAAGTGCCCCGGTTCAACCTCGCGGTATTCCGACGGCTCTGGCTCGTACCCGATCGGGTGGATCGGAGACGGGATTGGTTTGAAGTTCAGATCCTTCTCCGATTTCCGCTTATTCGGATCAGCGATCGGCACCGCTTTCATCAGCGCCTGAGTATAGGCGTGCTGCGGGTTCTCGAACACACGGGCACGCGGTCCCAGTTCTACGATGCGGCCCAGATACATGACACCGACATGATGGCTGACCCGTTCCACAACGGCCATATCGTGGCTGATGAACAGATAGGACAAGCCCAACTCGGATTGTAGCTCCATCATCAGGTTCAGAACCTGCGCCTGCACCGAGACGTCCAGAGCCGAAACAGCCTCATCCGCGATGATCAGTTTTGGGTTCAACGCCAAAGCGCGGGCAATCGCGATTCGCTGTCGCTGACCGCCTGACATTTCATGCGGGAAGCGGCGCATGAAACTGCGCGGCAGTTGCACTTTGTCAAACAATTGCGCCACGCGGTCCTGTAGCTCTGACCCCGAGGCCACGCCATAGTTGCGCATCGGTTCCGCCACCTGGTCCAGCAATTGCATCTGCGGGTTCAATGAGGCGAAGGGATCCTGAAAGATCATCTGCATGTCCAGCCGCGCCTTGCGCAGCCCGTTCTGATCCAGCTTAATGATGTCCAAGCCATCCAGATCGACTTCGCCAGACAAAGGTTCGACCAGACGCAGGATGGACCGGCCAGCCGTGGATTTGCCGCACCCGGATTCGCCCACAAGGCTTAGCGTCTGCCCTTTGTTCAGTTTGAACGACACATCCTCGACCGCATGAACATTCGAGATGGTCCGGCGCAGCAATCCACCTTTGACCGAAAAACGCGTCGTCAGGTTCTTGACCGTTAGCAGAACCTCTTCGGTGCCTGGGATCGGCGCGATGTTCTGCCCCTCCACGCCCAACAGCTTCATCGGCTCGGGTGCTGCTTTACCCTGCATCTCACCTAGCTTTGGCACGGCCGCCAGCAAGGCCTTGGTGTAATCGTGCTGTGGGCTCTCAAAAATCTCTTTGACGGAACCTTCTTCGACCTTGTTGCCGCGATACATAACCACGACTCGGTCGGCCATTTGCGCGACCACCGCCATGTCATGCGTGATGAACATAACGGCGGTGCCCGTTTCCCGCTTGAGCCTGTCCATCAGCGCCAAGATTTCTGCCTGAATGGTCACGTCCAGCGCTGTGGTCGGCTCATCCGCAATCAGCAGGCGCGGCTCGCACGCCATCGCCATTGCAATCACAACCCGCTGTCGCATCCCGCCGGACAGTTCATGTGGGTATTGCTTCATGCGTCGTTCCGGCTCGGGGATGCGCACCTGGCGCAAAAGCTCCAATGCGCGCGCTTCGGCCTCGGGCTTGGACATATCTTTGTGGATGCGCAGACCTTCGGTCAGCTGCCGACCTACTGTGAAAACCGGGTTCAGGGCTGTCATGGGCTCTTGAAAGATCATCCCAATCTCATTGCCGCGAATCTGTTTCATCAGATCCTGATCGGCCCTGGACAGGTCCATCTCTTCGCCATCGCGCCGGTCGAACATCAGTTCGCCGCCTGCGATTTCGCCGCCTCCAAACTCGACCAGCCGCATCAGAGACAGCGACGAGACCGATTTGCCCGACCCGGATTCACCAACAATACAAACGGTTTCGCCAGGATTTATCTCAAACGAGACATCCTCGACCCCAACCACCGGGCCATCCTTTGTCTGAAACTCGACACGAAGTTTTTTTATCTGTGCAATCGGTTGGTCCAGCACGCACATGCTCCCCTTGGCAGCTTTCTTTTCGAATGCCTGACGCTAAGGCGGCAATACCGGGAAAGTCAAATCGGTTGCACCTTTTCGCAACAGCAACTCTTGCAATTTTCCAAAGTTCTGTTTCGATACCAGGCGTAACCGTATTGGGGAGAATACGGCATCATCAGAATGCGGCCTGAATTTGCGATTCAAAATCAGGATCTTACTCCCCTTTCGGCAACGCCAAATCCGCAGGCATTGCGGAAGAAATCGAGACACGCAAGTGTCCAACATGGAGTGTATGATGAAAATCAAAGCCCTTTTGCTTGGTGCGATCGCCGGCACGGCTATGGCCCCAATGGCCTTTGCCGAGCGCGGATCGGACGGCAATGTCAGCATTATTTATTGGCAAGCCCCATCGATCCTGAACCCGTTTCTGTCGGGTGGCACCAAAGACGTGGAATCGGCTTCGCTGGTGATCGAGCCTCTGGCGCGTTACGACCAAGACGGCAACATGGTGCCCTTCCTTGCGTCCGAGATTCCGACCGTTGAGAACGGTGGTGTCAGCGAAGATCTGACTTCGATCACCTGGAAAATCGCGCCGGGAATCACTTGGTCGGACGGTACGCCGTTCACCTCGTCGGACGTGAAATTCACTGCTGACTACTGCATGCACCCCGAAGGCGGCTGTGCGCAGGTGACCAAGTTCGAAGGCGTAACTTCGGTTGAGGCAGTGGACGATCTGACCGTTAAGGTCACGTTCGACGCACCAACCCCGTTCCCATACGGACCCTTCGTTGGTGGTGAAAGCCCAATCATTCAGGCGGCACAATTCGCAAACTGCATGGGCGCGAAAGCCCCCGAGTGCACGACCGAAAACTTCAACCCGATCGGAACTGGCCCCTTTGTCGTCACCGAGTTCAAGCCGAACGACGTGATCACGATGAAGGCCAACGAGAACTACCGTGATCCGGCAAAACCGGCCTTCGCGACGCTGACTTTCAAAGGTGGCGGCGATGCAACCGCAGCTGGCCGCGCCGTTATGGAAACTGGCGAGTTCGACTATGCCTGGAACCTGCAGCTGGCACCTGAAGTGATCCAGCAGATGCAGGAAGGCGGCAAAGGTACTCCGGTCGCAGGCTTCGGCCCGCTGGTCGAGCGTATCATGATGAACCAGACCAACCCGTCGCCCGACCTGCCGGAAGGTGAGCGTTCGACGGCCAAGCACCCGCACCCGTTCCTGACGGACCCGGCTGTTTACAAAGCAATGTCGCTAGCGATCGACCGTCCGCTGCTGGTGGAAATCGGCTACGGTCAAGCGGGTCAGGTCACCTGTAACTGGGTTCCGGCACCGGCTGCGGTGAATTCGGACACATTCAGCTGTGACAAGCAAGACATCGAAGGCGCGAAGAAGCTGCTGGATGATGCTGGCATCGTCGATACCGACGGCGACGGCGTGCGTGAAAAAGATGGTGTTCCGCTGAAGATCGTCTACCAGACGTCGACTAACGCAGTCCGTCAGGACTTCCAGGCGTTGGTCAAGGAATGGTGGAGCCAGATCGGCATCGAGTCCGAACTGCGTAACCTCAACGCATCTGTCTTCTTCGGTGGTGATCCGGGCTCGCCCGACACGTTCCAGAAGTTCTATGCTGACGTTGAAATGTACGCCAACACCTTCAACGGCACCGACCCGCAATCCTATCTGGGTAACGGCCTGTGCGACAAAGCGCCAAAGCCGGAAAGCCAGTGGCAAGGTGAAAACATCAGCCGTTTCTGCAACGCAGATTACGATAAACTGCATGCCCAGTTGGCTGAAACTGCAGGTGCGGAAGAGCGTGCGAAAATCGCACGGCAGCTGAACGATATCATGGTCGAAAACGGTGGTATGATCCCGCTGGTACACCGTGGTCGTCTGTCAGCACACGCAAACACACTGGGTGGCGTGATCCTGAACGTTTGGGACAGCGAGCTGTGGAACGCAGCCGACTGGTACCGTAAGACCGGTTCCTAAACGCCAAGTTGCAATTCCGCGCCCCGATCGATTTCGGGGCGCGGTCCTTTGCACACCACTCCAACAAGAAGACGCATATAAAGGCGCCTCTTAATGCTCAATTTTACAATCAGACGACTGATACTGGCCGTTCCGACGCTTCTGTTCATCAGCCTCGTCATCTTCCTGCTCCTCGAACTCGCACCCGGCGATCCGATGGCGCAGGTTCCACTTACCGTTCCACCCGAAGTCAAAGAGAAGATGCGCGAGGCGCTTGGCCTCGGCCAGCCGATGCATATCCGGTTCTGGAAATGGATCGTGCAGTTCTTCTGGATTGAACCGCAAGTGTTGGTCGACGCTATGTTCGGTACAACCTTCTCCGAAGGTGACCTGCGTGTGATTTCGTGGCAGACCCGCTCACCCGTTATGGACATCGTGGTTCAGCGTATCCCACAGACATTGTGGGTTGTTGGCACGGCGTATGTGGTGGCCATCCTGATCGCCCTGCCCATCGGCATCTATTCCGCCTACCGCCAGTATTCCTGGTTCGACCAGATGGGGACATTTGTGTCGATGATTGGCTTCTCGGTCCCGCCGTTTTTTTCGGGGGTTTTGGTGATTGTGATCTTCTCGGTCCAACTGGGCTGGTTCCCGTCAATCTATGACACCACCCTTGTTGTGAACAGCTGGGACAGTTTTGTACTACAGCTGAAACAGATGATCATGCCGGTCATGGTCTTGGCGCTACAGATCACCGCGCAGCTCAGCCGGTTCATGCGCGCGTCGATGCTGGACAACCTCAATCAAGATTATGTTCGCACCGCCCGCGCCAAAGGTCTGAGCGAATACACCGTGGTCATGGTGCACGTCCTGCGCAACTCGATGATCCCTGTGGTCACCGTGATCGCGCTGGGAATTCCTGCCATCTTTGGCGGGGCCATCATCACCGAGCAGGTGTTCAAGGTGAACGGTATTGGCCAGTTGTTAATTGGTGCCATTCAGGCCAACGACCTGCCGATGGTTCAAACCCTGACCTTCATCTTTGCCGTGCTGATCGTGCTGTTCAACCTGATAGCCGACGTGCTCTACGGCATTCTGGACCCGAGGATTCGCTATGACTGATCACAATCATTCAGACACGCTGATCCCCGATGAAGGACTTGCCCCGGCATCAACGGCCCTGCCAACGGCCGACGTGCTAGAGGAACTGGCAACCCCACCCCGCAGCCAATGGCGCGATGTGTGGGATCAGTTCAAAACCCACAAGGGCGCGATGTTGGGGGCGGTTCTATTCATCTTCATCGTCGCTGCTGTCTACCTTGGACCATATCTCTGGACGATCGACCCGACACAGATCGACATCCGGTCTCGAAATCAAGGGCCTAGCTTTGCGCATCCCTTTGGCACCGATCAGTTGGGGCGCGATATCATGGCCCGCATGATGTCTGGTGGCCAAACATCGGTTTCCGTGGGCATCACCGCAATGCTACTGGCCCTGTTCCTGGGCTCCTTCATCGGCGTTGTCGCCGGGTTCTTCAGGCGGCTGGATGGTCCGCTGATGCGCCTTACGGATCTGTTCCTGGCTTTGCCCCTGCTGCCTTTGCTGCTGGTGATGATGCTGTTGTTCCGCGAGCCCTTGTCTGCTGCATTCGGGTTGGAGCGTGGGATATTCATCCTGATTGTCTGCGCCATCGGCATCACCTCATGGATGCCAACGGCGCGGATCGTGCGGGGTGATGTGCTGGCCATCAAGGAGCGAGAGTTCGTGTTGGCCGCTCGGTCCATCGGCACCAGCAACAGCCAGATCATTACGCGGCACATTCTGCCCAACGTGCTGTCGCCGATCATGGTATCGGCAACGCTGGGGATTGCCACGGCGATCATTACGGAAAGCGCCCTGTCTTTCCTTGGGCTAGGCTTCCCGCCTGATTTCCCGACCTGGGGACGGCTGCTGTTCGATGGTGTCGACTATCTGCAGCAATACCCGGAACGTGTATTCTGGCCCGGCCTCGCAATCTCGCTGACGGTGCTGAGCGTCAACTATCTGGGCGATGGCCTACGCGACGCGCTCGATCCGCGCATTCGCGGACGGTGAACTAAAACTCAGTCGGCGCGCCTTAGCGCGCCGGCGCACACTGTGATCAGAACGGCCAGCGGTAGCAGAACTGCAAAGGCCATCCGCAGCGTCAAAAGCTCGGCCAAAAATCCGATCAAGGGTGGCCCAATCAACAACCCGCCATATCCAAGTGTCGCGACACTGGCGATCGCCTGACCGGGCGGAACATTGGGGTCGTTTGCTGCCCGACTGAATGCCAATGGCATGATCACGGCATAACCAACACCCATCAGAGTAAATCCGACCAAAGCAAGAGACACACTGCCCGAAGAGACAACGAAGAACACACCCAAGGCCGAACAGAGACCACCAAAACGCGCCGACGCAACCGGTCCAAACCGCGCGATGGCCACGCCTGCGGCAAGCCTGCAAACCACCATCGCAACCGAGAACACCGCATAGCCCAAGGTCGCAACACTTTCAGCGGATCCTGTCACATCGCGCATGAATAAGGCGCTCCAATCTGCGACAGCGCCTTCACCCAGCGCGGCGCACAGCGCTGTGAACCCGACAAGGATCAACGCACCAGAGGGCAACGCAAAAACCGATCCTTGCGACAAGGTCGAGCGACGCGATGTCCAGCGCACCCGTGACATCGCCAAAGCCAGCATGACGACGACACAACCAGCCACCAGAAAGTGCTGAAATACCGTCAACTGCAACTGCACCGCAACAAACCCACTGACCGCGCCCAAGCCAGCGCCCAAGCTCCACATCGCATGGAAGGACGACATCAACGGCTTGTCATAGGTCTGCTCGACCTCTGCCCCCCAAGCGTTCATGGACACATCCATCGACCCGTGAAACGCTCCGAAAACGAACAGAAAAGCCGCTAGGGCTGCAAAGCTATCCGCTAGGGCCAACAAGACCAAAGACAACGTGTAAAGCACGGCAATGATCCGGGTGATGGCAACTGCACCAAACCGGTCAGTCAATCGCCCAGTCACCGGGAAAGAACAGACCGCCCCCGCCGCCATAAACAGCAGACCATAGCCGAGGTCTTCGTGACTCAATTGCAGGTGATCGCGAACGGCAGGAATACGAGACGCCCAAATACCGAACAGCGCACCGTTCAGAATGAACATGGCAGCCACCGCCCGCCATGCAGATGCAACACTGATCACAGGAAACCTCAGCTTTTTCACCGACAAGTCCGACCACTTCTACAAAGGTCGATGCCGGTGGCAAGACGGTCTTACTCCAAACGGCTGCGTATTTTGCGGATTGCGCCCCAAACCAACAACACCACCGGAAGTGTGACGGCCGCCGACAGCATACCTTTGCTGATCCCGACCGCCGTCAACGGATAGAGCAAATAGCTGGCCAGCGAGACCGCGTAGTAGCTGATTGCCACGACAGACAAGCCCTCGACTGTGTGCTGAAGACGCAGCGCCAGATCGGCCCTGCGATCCATGCTTTCCAACAACGCCTGGTTCTGGGCGCTACGCTCAACATCCACCCGCGTTCGCAGCAGATCACCTGCACGGATTGCCCTATCCGAGAGCGTCTGCAAGCGCCTTTCCGTGGACTTCACGGTACGAATGGCGGGGTCATACCGGCGCATCATGAAATCGGCAAAGCTCTGCCTGCCAAGAAAGCGCTCTTCTCGCAAAACCTCAATCCGTTGATTTACGATGGCCTCATATGCCCCGGTTGCGCCAAACCGAAATGCATTGCGGGCAGACAATGTCTCCAACTCGGTCGAAATTGCGAGCAGTTGCGGCAACTGATCATCGGGACGATTGGTGTCGTCGATCATTTCGATCATCAGCTCCGTCAGTTTTTGATCCAACTCGCTAATGCGTTCTGTCAGGCTTTTGACGCGCGCGAACCCGAGCATGGACATTGCCTTATAGGTCTCGACCTCACACAACCTCTGGATAATCCGACCAATCCGCCGTTCGCCGGTCCCTTCCGAGACGAACATTGCAAACCGCATGTGTCCGGCCGGATCGATGCGAAAATCGCTGGCGCAGGTGGCAGTGTCATCCAGCACCCGGGAGACTGCCAGGCTTTCCGGTTCAAACCAATCTGTCAGAGACGCGTTGATCTGATCGTCATCGGGACATGGCACAACACGCATCAAAACCGAAGTTACCCGTTGTCCAGGGCTGGAAATCAGCCAGTCTGGCGGAAAGACCTCGAAATCAGCGGGATTGAACGCACGCTCGCTGACGTTATTTGTGATCGCGGTGTACGTGACAAACTCGGTATGTTGTTCCCATTTGAGCCAGTGGCGCCCGATCTGTCCCGCGTAATGCGTCGCACCGGGTTGCGGATGGGGCGCACCGTGGCGGTCCAACAGGTCCGTCAGATGGGCGATATCGTCACTTCTGTCCCGACCTACCGCTTGCTCGGGCTTTTTGATTGCCAAAAACACGACCGTGCAGGGCATCTGCGCAACCGGAAAAGGGCGGGCATGCAATTCATTGGCCAGCGCATAGCGCAGCGGGTGGTCCTGGATCGGTGTCATTGGTCGCTCCGTTCAATTCCCCGGACTATACGGCATGCACGGCAGACATCAATTATCATTTTATTTCAGTGACTTACATGGATACAACGGTATACAAGGCACGCTATCTCATTGATTTGGCTGCCAGAGCTCGATCGGATTGCCCTCGGGATCATGGATGCGGGCGAATTTCCCGACTTCGCTGTCCCACTCGGGGTTGGTTTCTACGGTGATCCCGGCCGCTTGCAATTGTTTGGTCATGGCCTCCAGGTCATCAACACGAAAGTTGATCATCCATTGTTGTTCGTCTCGACCAAAATAGCCGGTGTCCTGCGCGAAGGGGGTAAACACTGTGTAGCCCTCGCGCTGTTTCCACGGAACCGGATCATAGTGATGGACGCCCAGATGCGTCTCGTACCATTGCGTCAACGCCTGCGGGTCGCGAGCGCGAAAGAAAACTCCGCCTATGCCATTTACTTTTTCCATCGGACACCTCCTGTGACCGCATGGTACCTCAGTGTTGGCAAAAACAGAAAAGGCGCCCGTTTGGGGCGCCTTTCCAAAGGGTATCAGGCCCAGATCAGTCGATCATCGGCAACAGTTTGTCCAGCGAGGCCTTGGCGTCGCCATAGAACATGCGGGTGTTTTCCTTGAAGAACAGGGGGTTTTCGATGCCGGAATATCCGGTGCCCTGACCGCGTTTAGACACAAAGACCTGCTTGGCCTTCCAGCATTCCAGAACCGGCATGCCGGCGATCGGGCTGTTGGGGTCTTCCTGTGCAGCAGGATTCACGATGTCGTTGGACCCGATGACAATGGCCACATCGGTATCCGGGAAGTCGTCGTTGATCTCGTCCATTTCCAGAACGATGTCATACGGCACCTTCGCTTCGGCCAACAAAACGTTCATGTGACCCGGCAAACGACCGGCAACCGGGTGGATCGCAAAGCGGACGTTCTTGCCTTGCGCCCGCAGCTTGCGCACCAGTTCGGACACCGACTGCTGCGCCTGCGCCACGGCCATGCCGTAACCGGGGATGATAACCACGCTGTCGGCATCGTTCAGGGCCGCAGCCACGCCGTCGGCTTCGATTGCGATCTGCTCGCCCTCGACAGCCATCTGCTCACCTTGCGGGCCACCAAAGCCGCCCAGGATCACACTGACAAAGTGGCGGTTCATCGCCTTACACATGATGTAGGACAGGATCGCACCTGAGGAACCAACCAGCGCACCGACCACAATCAGCAGGTCGTTGCCCAGCGAGAAACCAATCGCCGCCGCCGCCCAGCCGGAATAGCTGTTCAGCATCGACACAACCACCGGCATGTCGGCGCCGCCGATGCCCATGATCAGGTGATACCCGATAAACAACGCTGCCAGCGTCATCAGGAACAGCGGGAAGAACCCACCCGACGCGGTGTACCAGATCAGGCAAATCAGCGAGATGGTGGCCGCCGCTGCGTTCAGCGCATGGCCCCCGGGCAGCTTGGTCGCGACAGATGTCACCTTGCCTGCCAGCTTGCCATAGGCCACGACCGAACCGGTAAAGGTGATCGCGCCAATGAAGATACCCAGGAACAGTTCCACATGCAGGATGCCCAGCTCAGCCGGGGTTTTCTTGGCGATCAGCTTGGCAAAAGCCCCCAGATCAGACAGGTCCGCCTGATTGGCCGAATCCACTATGGCCATGACCTGAGCCACATTGCCAATCTCGAAATGCGCGTTGAAGCCCACAAAAACAGCCGCCAGACCCACCAGCGAATGCATAGCGGCCACAAGCTGAGGCATCTCGGTCATCTGTACGCGTTTCGCGACGTATTGGCCGATAAAGCCACCGCCCGCGATCAGCAGTAGTGACAGCAGCCACATGCCAGACCCGGGACCAACCAGCGTAGCAAAGACCGCAAGTCCCATACCAACGATGCCATACCACACCGCGCGCTTGGCGCTTTCCTGGTTCGACAGCCCGCCAAGGGACAGGATGAAAAGGACAGCCGCAACAACGTAGGCGGCGGTAGTGAAGCCATAATCCATGTGCCCGGCCTCCTTAAGATTTCTGGAACATGGCAAGCATGCGCCGGGTTACGAGGAAGCCGCCGAAGATGTTGATCCCGGCCATGAAGACGGACAGCGCCGCCAGCAGAATGACCAGGAACGATCCCGATCCGATCTGCATCAGCGCGCCAACGATAATAATCGACGAGATCGCGTTGGTGATCGCCATCAACGGGGTGTGCAAGCTGTGGCTGACGTTCCAGATCACCTGGAAGCCCACAAAGATGGCCAGCACAAAGACGATGAAGTGCTGCATAAAGCTGGCCGGAGCAATCAGCCCCACCAGCAGCATCAGCACGCCGCCGACCCCCAGCAGGGTAAACTGTTGTTTGGTTTGCGCCTTGAACGCCGCGACTTCCTGCGCCCGCTTTTCCTCAGGCGTCAGCTCTTTCACCTCGGCCTTTGGCTGTGCCGCGATTGCCTGCACCTTGGGCGGCGGTGGCGGGAAGGTGATCTCGCCTTGGTGTGTCACGGTCGAGCCGCGGATCACGTCATCTTCCATGTCATGATTGATCTGACCGTCCTTTTCAGGGGTCAGGTCCGTCATCATGTGGCGGATGTTGGTGGCGTAAAGCGACGAGGCCTGCGATGCCATCCGGCTGGGAAAGTCCGTATAGCCGATGATGGTCACGCCATTGTCGGTCACGATCTTCTCATCCGCAACGGTCAGCTTACAGTTGCCGCCCTTTTCAGCCGCAAGGTCAACAATGACCGAACCCGGCTTCATTGCCTCGACCATGTCTTTGGTCCACAGCTCGGGCGCTTCGCGATTGGGGATCAGTGCCGTGGTGATGACGATGTCCACTTCTGGTGCCAGTTCACGGAACTTGGCCAGTTGGGCTTCACGAAACTCATCGGACTGGACGGAAGCATAACCGCCGGTGGCCGCGCCGTCCTGCTGTTCTTCTTCGAAGTCAAGATAGACAAATTCTGCACCCATCGACTCGACCTGCTCGGCCACTTCGGGGCGCACGTCGAACGCATAGGTAATCGCACCCAGCGAGGTCGATGTCCCGATCGCTGCCAGACCAGCCACGCCAGCACCGACAATCAGCACCTTGGCAGGCGGCACTTTACCAGCCGCCGTCACCTGACCAGTAAAGAAGCGGCCAAAGTTGTTGCCCGCCTCGATCACCGCGCGGTAGCCCGCGATATTGGCCATTGAGGACAGCGCGTCCATCTTCTGTGCGCGGGATATACGCGGCACCATCTCCATGGCGATCACGTTGGCACCCTTGGACTTGGCCAGCTCCATCCCCTCTTCGTTCCCAGCCGGGTTGAAGAAGGAAATCAGTGTCTTGCCCTTGGTCAGCCGCTTCATCTCGGCCTCGGTCGGGATCCGAACCTTGGCTACAATGTCAGCCGATTTCCACAGCGAGGCTGCGGTCTTGACGATCTCGACGCCGACGGCCTCGTAAGTCGCGTCTGAAAAGCCCGCCGCTTGTCCGGCCCCCTTTTCAATGGCGCAATCATAGCCCAGTTTCTGCAGTTGCACGGCGGAGTCCGGGGTCATCGCGACCCTGTTTTCACCGTCCAATATTTCCTTTGGCGTGCCTATTTTCACTGGCAGTCCCCCTAATTATCACTCTGGCTGAGCGGGTGGTCGGTATTGTTTGTTAAGCAAAGATGTATCTTGCGCAACATTATTTCGCAAGCGCAGCAATCGTTACGTGATGTCACAGCATGAAACACCCTATATCCAACGGCGTGTTTTACGTTCGTATCGGGCGAAACCCACGCGAAATGTACGGCGCAGACGGTCTTCTTCTGGCAGTATAAAGCGGCGCTCGAGCAGCCAGACAAGGATCGGCACCAAAATCAATGACAGCACGGCGTCCAGCCGCAACACAAGCCCGGCCAGGATCAGGATATCGGCCAGATAAATCGGGTTGCGGCTGTATTTGTAGATGCCTGATTGCACCAGCGCCGTCGGCGTTTCATGCGGGATGACGGTGGTCTGGTGCCGACGAAACTCGACAACCGCCATGACCACGATCAAGATGCCGCCACCAATCAGAACGCCACTGAGAAGATCGGTCGCTCCGCCTTCCAGTGACAATCCAAAACTCAGAAAGCGGGCCTGTAGCCACGCCAGAAGAACAAACCCCAATAGCCAGACAGGCGGAATGTCGATCCGATGCATGCATCGTCCCCATGGATGGCGACACGCACCGGCACATGTCGCTTCTGCGCGATGTCCTATCGCTTTCAGAGCGGAATAGCAAAACCTCAGTATGTCGCATCAATGGACAGGCACAACAGGATCGGATAGGCCAAATGCACCCTTCGATCTGTAAGAAAGAATTGTGAGCCGCCATGACCGATTTTGCCGCAACCAAGGCTATGTTCCATTTGCCCGAAGGGGTATTGTATCTCGACGGTAACTCGCTGGGACCATTGCCAAAAGCGGCGGCGGGTGGGGTTCAGCGCATGTTGAGCGACGAATGGGGTCAGATGCTGATCACCGGCTGGAATAAAGCCGGTTGGATGGGGCTGCCCACTGGTCTTGGTGATCGTATTGGTCGGTTGATCGGAGCCGAGGCTGGAGCCGTTGTGGTCGGCGACACCTTGTCGATCAAGGTCTATCAGGCCGTCGCATCTGCACTGGAACATAATTCAAAGCGCAAGGTGGTTCTGTCCGACAATGGCAATTTCCCGTCGGACCTGTACATGGCGGATGGCCTGCTGCGGTCCCTTGGGGCTGAGTACGAACTGAGGGTTGTTGACCCGGAGAATGTCGCCGACGCACTGACAGAAGAAATTGCCGTCCTGATGCTGACCGAAGTCGACTATCGCACCGGTCGCAAACACGACATGAAAGCCCTGACCCAGATGGCCCATGCTAACGGTGTGGTCACGGTGTGGGATCTGGCGCACTCGGCCGGGGCGATCCCGGTTGATCTGGCCGGATGCAACGCCGATTTCGCAGTGGGTTGCACGTATAAATACCTAAACGGCGGACCGGGCGCGCCTGCCTTTGTCTACGTGGCACCCCGACTGGCACCAAACGTGCGCCCCGCTTTGTCAGGCTGGCTGGGGCACGAAGCCCCGTTCAACTTCGACTTGGATTACCGGCCCGGAGCAGGGATCGAGCGGATGCGCGTCGGCACACCTCCGGTCATCCAGATGACGGCTTTGTCCGCCGCGATGGATGTTTGGGACATGGCCGATATTGCAGAGGTCCGCGCCAAATCCATTGAATTGACCGAGATGTTCATAGACCAGGTCGAAACAAGTTGCCCCGATCTTGAACTGGCAAGCCCGCGCGATCCGGAACAACGTGGCAGTCAGATTTCCTTCCGGTTCCACGAAGGTTACGCCGCAATGCAGGCGCTGATCGCGCGTGGGGTGATCGGCGATTTCCGTGCGCCCAACATCATGCGGTTCGGCTTTACGCCGCTCTACATTGACGAGAACGATGTCATTCAGGCGGCAGACATCCTGGCCGATATCATGACCAACAAACTATGGGACACTCCTGAATATAAAACGCGTCAGCGCGTTACCTGACCTCAAGCCCGGCGCCGATCAGGGCGGCCAGTTGCACGGTCCGCCTTTCAAATTCTTCCGCGCCGGACGCCGTCATTTTGACCCCCTTGAGCGCGACTGTGATGGTCTTTGCAGTTTCATCAGGGGTTTCAAACAACCGGACCCGACCAGCGACGTCTTCGCGGGTCAGCCACGCCGCATAAAGATCCGTTAGCTCGGCCTCGCCTTCTTCGACGATATCGATGGACATCGATTTGGTCGTGTCCAACATCTCTATCCCATGCGGCGAAGCCAGAATGGCTGCCATCCCGTCTGCCTGCGCCAGGATTGCCCGCGTCGCGAGGTCAGAAACCGTTCCGGACCCACTTAGGGCCTCGGTCACGGCGGCGATCTTTTCGGCATAGTGCAATTGGGTCAGCTTCCGAACGATCGCTTCTTTGTTCTTATAGTGCAGATAAACCGCAGGACGGGACATCCCGGCCCCACGCGCTATGTCATCCATCGAGGTCTTGCGGAACCCATAGGTCGAAAACGCCTGAAACGCCGAGGCCAGGATCGCCTTTTGCCGAGTATCATCACCGGTCTCTTTCATACCTGCAGACCTGACAGTTTTTGTATATTTTGTCAATTGACACACTGACACTTTTCACCAATTATGTCATAAACCAGCCACAGCCAAGCGAGGTGAGCCATGGCGACCACCCTTAAGATCAACGGAACGTCTCATCAGGTGGACCTGCCGGATGATGTGCCCCTGTTGTGGGTCCTGCGGGATGAGGTCGGCCTGACCGGAACCAAGTTCGGCTGCGGTGTTGCCGCGTGTGGGGCGTGCACCGTCCATATCGATGGTGAAGCTGTGCGCTCATGCCAGGTCGCGCTGTCCGATGTCTGGGGCGATGTGACCACAATCGAAGGCGTAGGAACCCCGGATACGATGGCTACGATCCAACAAGCGTGGGTCGACCATCAGGTAGCACAATGCGGGTACTGCCAGTCAGGCCAAATCATGCAGGCCGCCACTTTGCTGGCTGAAAACCCGGCCCCCACCGACGCCGATATCGACGATGCCATGCAGGGCAACCTATGCCGCTGCGGCACCTATCCGCGCATTCGCGCTGCGATTCATGACGCAGCTGCCAAATTGAAGGAGGCATAAGCAATGGCTCGCATTGGAAAAATCCTCCGCCGTACTTTTCTGATTGGCTCTGCCGCGATTGTCGGCGGCGTGGCATTCGGCGCGTATTACGTCAGCCGTCCGGCGGCCAACCCGCTGAAACCGAAAGAAGGCGAAGCGGCGCTGAACCCCTTTATCCTGATCGACCAGTACGGTGTCACATTGTTCGCACCACGCGCCGAGATGGGACAGGGCGTCCAGACCACCTGGGCCGCGCTGATCGCAGAAGAACTGGACGTCGATCTGGATAAAATCACGGTGCTGCACGGCCCGGCGGCAGCGGCGTATTACAACTCGGCTCTGGTCGGTGAAGGCCTTCCCAACAAGGGCTATGACATCACGAATTTCCAACACAATCTAGGCGAGGCCCTGGGCGTGTTGGGCAAAGTGCTAAGCCTGCAAGTCACTGGCGGCTCGACCTCGATGAAGGACGGGTTTGAACGCATGCGTCAGGCCGGTGCCTCGGCCCGCGAGACGCTGAAGCGGGCCGCTGCGGACCAGCTCGGCGTTGACCCATCAGAGCTGCAGACAGCATCGGGTCATGTGATCGCGCCGAATGGTGACAAGATTGCTTATACAGAACTAGCCGTCGATGCGGCGGGTCTTGAACCGGTGGATGCGCCCCTGCGCGACCCATCTGAGTGGCGCTATCTGGGCCGGACCCAGCCGCGGCTGGATATGGTCGGAAAGGCCACCGGAACGGCCGAATTCGGTGTCGATGTGCGCCTGCCCGGCATGAAATTCGCCAGTGTTCGGATGAACCCCAAGCTGGGCGGGGTGATGAACGGCTATGACGACAGCGCCGCGACGTCACTGCCCGGCGTAGAAAAAGTCGTCGATCTGGGCACCGGCGTTGCGGTGATCGCCAACAATACCTGGTTGGCCATTCAGGCCGTTGAGGCCATCGATGTCGATTGGGGCGACGCCCCCTACCCGCCTGAAACAGACGGTGTCTTTGCCAAGATTGCCGAGGCATTTGACGACTCGCCAAACTCCACAATGCGCGACGATGGGGACGCCAGCACACTGCCCGAGGGCGCAACAGAGATCACGGCAGAGTATCAGGTGCCCTATCTGGCCCACGCCACGATGGAGCCGATGAATGCCACTGCGCTTTATACCGGGGATGCATTGGAGCTGTGGTGCGGCAACCAGGCCCCGACCCTGATCCAGTTCCGTGTCGCCAATACGGCCAATCTGGAAACCGAGGCGGTGCAGATCCACACCACCTATCTGGGCGGTGGCTTCGGTCGTCGGGGCGAATTGGATTTTGGTGAGATTGCCACCAAAGTCGCCATGGCCATGCCCGGCACCCCGGTTCAAACGACCTGGAGCCGCGAAGAGGATATGCGTCACGACTATTTCCGCCCGGGCGCAATTGCCCGGATGCGCGGCGCAGTTCAGGACGGCACAGCCGTTTTGATCGATGGCAAAGTCGCATCACAATCCTGTACGCAGCAGGCCGTCGAACGTTATACTGGCATGCCCGGCGCCGGCCCCGACAAGGTGCTGGTCGAGGGGTTCTTCAACCAACCCTACGCGGTGCCAAACTACCGCATGAGCGGCCATATCGCCGATTTGGCAATCCCCGTCGGCTTCTGGCGGTCTGTGGGCAACAGCCACAACGGTTTTTTCCATGAGACCTTCATGGATGAGATGGCACATGCCGCGGGTCGCGATCCGCTGGAATTTCGGCTGGAACTGATGAAGAACGAACACGCCCCGTCGGCTGGTTGCCTTGAGGCCGTGCGTGAGATGTCAGGCTGGACAGGTAAGACACCGGATGGTGTTGGTCGCGGCGTGGCGTTCACCTATAGCTTTGGCACCCCTGTCGCTCAGGTCATCGAAGTGGTGGACGAAGACGGCTCCATCCGCATCAACAAGGCCTGGATCGCGTGCGATATGGGTCTTGCGCTTGATCCCGAAAATGTCAAAGCGCAGATGTTCGGCGGCATGATGTATGGCCTGTCAGCTGCCTGCTACGGAGAGATCACCTTTTCCGAAGGCGAGGTCGAACAGTTCAACTTCCCGGACTATGACGCGATCCGCATGCACACCGCTCCGCAGGTCGAGGTGCGCGTGTTGGAAACCAACCGTCATATGGGCGGCGCGGGTGAACCCGGCACGCCGCCGTCAATGCCCGCGCTTGGAAATGCGTTGTTTGATCTGACAGGAAAACGGGCCCGGACCCTGCCGCTCAACACTCAGTTCGACTTACTGATCTGATCACAGCACATTGGTCCGGCAGCACAAATGCCGGGCCAGTTTCGTCTTAAGCGGACTGTTGGATCAATCGCGTGTCCGACCCCGTCGCCCATGCGCGCACGGCAGCTCCAAATGCCTCGAACAGAGGGCGGGATACTGGATCGTTGATCGCGTCCCATTCGGGATGCCATTGCACCGACAATGTGAAGCCGGGTGCATCTTTGATGTACATCGCTTCGGGTGTGCCATCCGGTGCATGGCCATCCACCAGGACACGTTGCCCGACCGTCTTGATCCCTTGCCCGTGCAAAGTGTTTGTCATCACTTCGGATGCACCGAACAGGTCATGGAACACACCATTTTCGCTGAGCTTTACAACATGGCGCAGTGCGAACTTTTCTTCCAGAGTACCATCCGGCGGCATGCGATGGTTCATGCGCCCCGGCAAATCTCGGATTTCCGGGTAAAGCGTGCCGCCCATCGCGACATTCACCTCCTGAAATCCACGGCAAATGCCAAGGAACGGTTGGCCGCGATCAACGCAGGCCCGCACCAAGGGCAAGGTAATCGCGTCGCGCGCCCGGTCGAAATCACCATGCGCGTTCGTTGCGGACTCACCATATTCCTCGGGATGCACGTTGGGGCGGCCGCCGGTCAGCAGGAACCCGTCACACACCTCCAGCAGCTCTTCTACTGAAACGTAACGCGGGTCGGCTGGGATAAGCAGCGGCAAACATTCCGAGACATTAGCCACAGCATCCGAATTCATCGTCCCACCGGCATGAGTCGGGTATTGATCGTTCATAAGATAAGAATTGCCGATAATACCAACGACGGGTCGAGACATTCCACATTCCTTGCTTGATCGTAGTTCACGGCAAGGCTATCTGCAGCGGGGTAAACGTGCAACAACACACGACCTGCATGACAGCGCAAGGCCGTGTTCAACGGTGCACATCTTATGCCTCATCGCTCAAAGCCTAAGAAACAGGCGCTTTGCAACACGTCGAAATGGTGTCAGACAGCGTGCCGTGGTCAAACTTCTCCTGTCAGACCAGAGGCTTCGATACCAGCCATGCCAGCCGCCGCATCGTTGTCTGACGTATCATCGGTGACACCCACAGCACCGATCACAGCCCCCTTGCGATCCCGCAGCAAAACTCCACCGGGAACAGGTACAACCTGCCCGCCATAGACGCCGTTCACTGCCGCCATGAAATAGGCCTGTGCCTCGGCCCGCTGCATCTGCGCGGTCCCCGCCATGCCCAGCATGACCGAGCCATAGGCTTTCCCGCGCGCAATGGCAAAGCGACCCGGGGCTGCGTCATCTTCACGCTCAAAGGCAATGACGTGCCCACCTGCATCCAGAACGATCACCGACAAAGGCTTCAGTTCCATCTCACGCCCTTTTTCCAGCGTTTTGCGGATAATCGTACGTGCTTTGCGCAGTGAAACCGACATATGTGCGTCCTCCGGTCAGATTGGGTATTGTTCAAGGCCAGAGAGCCATGCCCTAGCCTAACTCGCCGTTTATCCTTGGCTGGCTTTCAATTCCAGTCGCCGCGCATGCAGAACCGGCTCGGTATAACCCGAGGGCTGGACCCGCCCCTTGAACACCAGATCACAGGCGGCCTGGAAGGCGATGCCGTCAAACCCGGGTGCCATTGGCGTGTATTCCGGGTCCCCCTCATTCTGGCGATCGACCACGGCCGCCATTTTCTGCATCGCCGCCATCAGTTGCGCCTCATTCACCACGCCGTGATGCAACCAATTAGACAACGCCTGAGACGAAATTCGGCATGTCGCGCGATCCTCCATGAGACCGACATCGTTGATATCCGGTACCTTGGAACAGCCGACACCCTGATCAACCCAACGCACAACATAGCCCAGTATTCCTTGCGCATTGTTCTCGCTCTCGCGTGTGATCTCTTCATCACTCAGATTGCGACCGCCCAGCAGTGGAATGGTCAACAGATCGCCCAATGTACCGCGGGCTCCGCCAGCGGCTATCTCGTCTTGACGCGCTAGCACGTTGACTCTGTGATAATGCGTGGCGTGCAGGGTTGCCGCGGTTGGTGAGGGCACCCAGGCGCAGGTTGCGCCAGATTGCGGGTGCCCGATCTTGGCTTTAAGCATTTCGCCCATCCGAT
Source organism: Ruegeria sp. EL01 (assembly GCF_900313035.1). GTDB lineage: Bacteria > Pseudomonadota > Alphaproteobacteria > Rhodobacterales > Rhodobacteraceae > Ruegeria. The sequence continues at coordinate 204,215 of NZ_OMPS01000048.1, forward strand.
CGGGTACCGCCCACATGCCTTTACCTATCTGCGCTCTGCCCTTCAGACCGCAGGCCAAACCGATATCGACATTCCGGTCCTCATAGGATTCAATCCAGGGCGTGTTCTTGAGATCGCCCTTGGGCAACATCGGCCCGGCCTCCATCGAGGTGTGAATCTCATCACCGGTTCGGTCCAGAAAGCCCGTGTTGATAAAGGCCACGCGCGATTTCGCAGCGCGGATACACTCCTTAAGGTTCGCCGATGTCCGACGCTCCTCATCCATGATCCCAAGTTTCACGGTGTTGCGCGGCAGTCCCAGAATTTCTTCGACCATATCGAAGATTTCGACGGCAAACCCGACTTCATCCGGCCCGTGCATCTTGGGCTTTACAACATAGACCGACCCTTCGACCGAATTGCCGCCATCGCGCTGCAGGTCATGCATGGCGATCAGCGTGGTGCATAGTGCATCCATCAACCCTTCGCCAATCTCGCGGCCTTCGGCATCCAGAACGGCAGGATTGGTCATCAGGTGGCCGACATTGCGCACCAGCATCAGCGAGCGACCCTTGAGCGTGGCTTGTTCGCCGCTGGCAGTCGTGAATTCGACATCCCCTGACAGTTTGCGGGTAAAGGTTTTTCCGCCTTTGGTTACATCTTCGGACAAATCCCCTTTCATCAGGCCAAGCCAGTTGCTGTAGGCGCCAACCTTATCCTCGGCATCGACACACGCGACCGAGTCTTCGCAATCCATGATCGTCGACAAGGCGGATTCCAAACGCACATCAGAAATACCGGCGGGGTCAGATGCGCCGATGTCACTCGTCGGATCAATCGTGATCTGAATGTGCAGGCCGTTGTTCTTCAGCAAGACAAAATCGGGCTTCTCAGCGGCTCCGCCAAAGCCGACAAACGCGTCGGGATTGGCCAATGCCGGAACGAGGGCCCCACTTTCGACGCGAAGACCATCGACCGCAGCCCATGAGCCATCCGCCAACGCGACCGCCTCATCCAGAAACGACTTGGCCCAGGCGATCACCCGGTTTCCACGCGCTGCGTCATACCCTCTGCTGGCAGGTAATTCGCCCATCGCATCCGTGCCATAAAGCGCGTCGTACAGGCTGCCCCAGCGCGCATTGGCCGCATTCAGCGCAAAACGGGCATTGGTGATCGGCACAACCAGCTGAGGGCCCGGCGTCAGGGCAATTTCCGGATCGACATTGACCGTATCAATCTCAAAATCCGGCCCTTCTTCGACCAAGTACCCAGTCTCGCGCAGGAACGCTTCGTAGGCGTTGCCGTCATGGGGCTGGCCTTTGCGCGCGGTATGCCACCCATCGACGCGCCCTTGAATATCAGCGCGTTTGGCAATCAGTTCACGGTTTTTCGGGCCAAGCTCATCCACGATCCGGGCCAGACCCGTCCAGAATGTCTCGGGTGTAACACCCGTGCCGGGCAGTGCCTGATTATCGATGAAATCAACCAATTCATCCGCAATCTGCAATCCGTTTCGGTTTTGCCTGCCGCTCATATCCCGATTCTCCCGCTCTGGCTGCGATAGTGTTCTTCCCTCAATTAGGGGGAAAGTTTCCGATAGGCAACAACTCAAATATCACATTGGTCAAATAATTTTACCAAATTGAAGAATCGAAACCTCACGCCCCGGTCATTTGCTTGCAGCCTGCGATCGTTCCCCATAGTTTCGCGCCAAATTTGAACCGAAGCGAGGCCCTCGATGCGTGACGCCGCCCCCACCACAATCTACCTGAAAGACTACACCCCGTTCGGCTATCTGGTGGATAGTGTGCACCTGACCTTTGACCTTTCAGCGCATGGCACACGGGTCACATCACGCATCGCGTTCCGCCCCAATCCGGAAGCAACGGATAGAACTTTCTTCCTGCACGGAGAACAGCTTACGTTAATCCGCGCTGCCATTGATGGAACTGACATCTCCCCTGAAATCACGGACCAGGGTCTGACCGCAGATGTACCTGACGCCCCTTTTATCTGGGAGGCTGAGGTCGAGATCGATCCCGGCAACAACACCGCCCTCGAAGGGCTATACATGTCGAACGGCATGTACTGCACACAATGCGAGGCTGAAGGGTTCCGCAAGATCACCTATTATCCCGACCGCCCCGATGTGATGTCCACCTTCACCGTGCGCATCAATGGCGATTTGCCAGTGCTGCTGTCCAACGGAAACCCCTCGGGCAAAGGCAAGGGTTGGGCCGAATGGACCGACCCGTGGCCAAAACCAGCCTATCTGTTTGCGCTTGTCGCTGGCGATCTGATCACCCATCCTGGGCAATTCACCACCAAGTCGGGCCGCGATGTCGAACTGAACCTCTGGGTGCGCCCGGGCGACGAGGGTAAGTGCGCCTTTGGGATGGAAGCCCTGAAAAAGTCGATGAAATGGGATGAGGACGTCTACGGTCGCGAATACGATCTCGATGTCTTCAACATTGTCGCTGTGGACGATTTCAACATGGGCGCGATGGAGAACAAGGGGCTGAACATCTTCAACTCGTCAGCTGTTCTGGCCAGTCCCGAGACCTCAACCGATACCAATTTCGAACGGATCGAGGCGATTATCGCGCACGAATATTTCCACAATTGGACCGGCAACCGCATTACCTGCCGAGACTGGTTCCAACTGTGCCTCAAGGAAGGGTTGACCGTGTTCCGCGATGCGCAGTTCACCTCAGACATGCGCTCAGCCCCGGTGAAACGCATCCACGATGCGATTGACCTGCGTGCGCGGCAGTTCCCCGAGGATAACGGGCCATTGTCGCACCCAGTCCGACCTGAGAGCTTTCAGGAAATCAACAACTTCTACACATCGACCGTCTATGAGAAAGGCGCCGAGGTCATCGGGATGTTGAAGCGACTGGTCGGGGACGCGGCTTATTCCAAAGCGCTGGATCTCTATTTCGACCGCCATGACGGGCAGGCCTGTACCATCGAGGATTGGTTGAGGGTGTTCGAGGACACAACGGGCCGCGATCTGGGCCAGTTCAAACGCTGGTACAGCCAGTCCGGGACGCCGCGTGTCGCCGTATCAGACAATTGGGAGGACGGCACCTACACCCTGACCTTGAAACAAAACACCCAACCCACACCGGGTCAGGATGAAAAGCACCCGCAGGTGATCCCTGTTGCCGTCGGCCTGCTAGGGCCAAATGGGGATGAGGTTCGTGAGACCGAAGTGCTTGAACTGACCGAGGCTGAACAAAGCTTTGCGTTCACCGGGTTGGCCGCCAAACCGACACCCTCCATCCTACGGGATTTCTCGGCGCCAGTCATTCTGGAGCAAGAGCAATCCAACGCTGAACGCGCCTTTCTGCTGGCACATGACACCGACCCGTTCAACCGTTGGCAGGCTGGACGATCCTTGGCGCAAGATACACTGCTGCGCATGATCTCAGACGAAGCAACGCCTGATGCGGACTATCTGGACGGGCTATTGGCCGTATTGCGAGATGGCGACCTGGACCCGGCCTATCGCGCCCTGATGCTTGGTTTGCCGACACAGTCGGAACTGGCCGCTGCCCTGCACGAGCGCGGCGAAACGCCCGATCCGATGGCAATCTGGACAGCGGTGGAAACACTGCGGCAGGCCACCGCGCAGCACATGCAGGACCTGCTGCCACGTCTGCACAGTGACGCTTTGGTCGACGCGCCTTATTCCCCTGATGCCGAGCAATCCGGCAAACGTGCGCTGGGAAGCGCGGCGATGGCGCTGACCTCGCGACTGGATAGCGGGGCTGTGGCGGCTGAGGTATACGCCAAGGCGGATAACATGACCCTGCAGTTGACCGCCCTGTCCTGCCTCCTGCGCGCGCGAAAGGGCGAGGCCGAGCTGGTTGCTTTCTATGATCAATGGCAACACGACCGGCTGGTCATGGATAAATGGTTCGGTCTGCAGGTGGCGATGGCAGCCCCCGAGGCGACGCCCGAAACAACCCGCACATTGACCGAGCACCCGGATTTCAACTGGAAGAACCCCAATCGTTTCCGCGCCGTGATGGGGGCGTTGGCGATGAACCACGCCGGGTTCCACCAACCGGATGGGGCGGGATATCAACTGTTGGCCGGTTGGCTGATCCGTCTGGATCCGGTGAACCCGCAGACCACGGCCCGTATGTGTTCAGCCTTCCAGACCTGGAAACGCTATGATGCGGACCGTCAGGATCTGATGCACGCGCAACTCACTCGGATTTCCAAAACACCCAACCTATCGCGCGACACCACCGAGATGGTGTCCCGCATCCTCGGCGTATGACCCCGTACAGCTTCGCGCGTCGGAACCGGACCTCGCGAACTGTTGTCATTTTGATCGGCGTTTATGCCGTCTTGCTGGCCTTGGTGATCCTGTTCAACGCCGCCTGGTGGCTGATGGCCTTTTTTGCCCTGGCCACGCTGCCGGCAGTTTGGGATGTCTTTCACGACACCCAAGCCGGCCTGATCCTGGAGCCTGAGCAATTGCGCTGGTATTCAGGCCAACGCCAAGGCGAGATCGACCTGAGCGACGTCGATTACTTCCGGTTCGACACACGTTGGGACTTTTCTGTCCGGATCTCTCTGGTTCTGCATTCTGGTAAACGGATTCGCCTTCCAGATGAGTCTCTGCCGCCGCATCGAGAGTTCGAGGGCCTGCTAAGTCAGGAGGGATATCGCGTCGAGCGCCATCATTTTACTGTTTTTTGAAACGATCGTGACATCAGGGCACGATTGACCGGAAAAACACTAAAGTGACCAGCAATTAACTTGAACTGAGCGCCATTAACGCCCAGACTGATACCTCAGTTATGTGTTGTTAGTAGTTTCGAGTTTTATCATGTTTCGGTTATTCAGGGCGTTTTCGGCCCGATCAGAGAATTCCCCACCAAGTAACGCGCCCGATTTCTGCGCGACAAAATCCGCCTTGGCGGCGGCGCTTCCGGAGCAGGGGCAGCTTAACATTCCTCTCGCCCAGCTTGGTTCAGAAGATCTGATTGGCCGCGCAACTATCGAACATGGTCGGTTTCTTGCTCGACAGGATCGCTGGAGCGAATTGTCGGCAGAAATGCATGCCGCGGATGAAGCGCGCGAGACGGCCCCGGACGGGATGCCAACCGCAGACCTGCTGGCGTTTGGTGCGCGTTCTGACGTGGTTCTGGCCGTTGAACATGCTTTGTCTGATGGCAAAGCGATATCCGATTATGATCTGTTGACCGGAATCTCTGAACTTGAAGGAGAGATGCGCGACGCCCCCGATGACCCGATGATGGCCCTTGTTGTCGCATTGGCACATATCGACGTTGCCTGGGCCTGGCGGGGCACTGCCCTTGACGCCACTTTGCCCCCATTGCACCGGTCACGCTGCGCCGCGCATTTTGACAGGGCGGCGGCGATCCTGCCCATGTGTCACACGGCGGCACCGAACAGCCCGCTGATTGCCGCTGCGGGATGTGCCCTATTGGCTGGCCAACGCAAAACAACGGCACGTGTTGCTGACGAGTACGAGCGCCTGATCACATTGGACCCGCAAAACCAACGCCACATGCGCGCGATGGGTAGCCACCTGCTGCCGCGCTGGTTTGGCAGCTATGAAGAGCTTGAGGTTCAGGCCCTACGCAATGCCGCCCGGACGCAAGACATCTGGGGCGCAGGCGGCTACACTTGGGTGCAGTTTGACGCAATCGCCTTGGACGACGAGGCCTGCGCGCGGGTGGATCAAGAGTATTTCCTGGAAGGCCTGAGAGACATCGTGCGGCAACGTCCAGACCAGCAAATGATCAACATGTTATCGGCCTATTGCGCGATCACGCTTCAAAGCGGGCTGGGACTGAACGAAAAGGCCGATCTGGTTCGGACCCAGATGCGAGAAACCGCCAACTGGCTGATACGGGATCACCTGACCGAATTGCATCCGCTGATCTGGGCGCATGCTGCCAACGGATTCAACAACAGCGTTCGCATCAACTCGCCCGAGCGGTTCGCGGCACGCGGTCATCGGGATGCATTGCGAGCCATAGGTGATTTGTTCCGGGATGAGCTGGGCAGCGGGATGAACGTTACCTTTACACCGTCAGGTCTGCGCCTGTCAGAGAACTGATCCAAGCAGGATTCCCCCTTGCCCCTTGGGCGCGCCGGGCCTAATACGCAGGCTTAGACTTCTGCGGATATGAGGCGCGCCATGCTCGACCTGACATACGAATTGCCCAAACCCAAAACCATCTCCGGTGCCAAGCACGACTGGGAGCTGGTGATCGGGATGGAAGTGCATGCGCAGGTCTCATCTAACGCCAAATTGTTCTCGGGTGCGTCGACCCAATTCGGGGCCGAGCCAAACTCCAACGTGGCCTTTGTTGACGCGGCAATGCCGGGCATGTTGCCGGTGATCAATGAGTATTGTGTGGAACAGGCGGTGCGCACGGGGTTGGGCCTGAAGGCGGATATCAACCTGAAGTCAGCCTTTGACCGCAAGAACTATTTCTACCCGGACCTGCCGCAAGGGTACCAGATTTCCCAGCTTTATCAGCCCATTGTCGGCGAAGGTGAAGTGCTGGTTGAAGTGGGGGACGGCACTGCGCGCATGGTGCGGATCGAACGTATCCACATGGAGCAGGATGCCGGTAAGTCGATCCACGACATGGATCCGAACATGTCTTTCGTAGACCTGAACCGAACCGGCGTCTGCCTGATGGAGATCGTTTCTCGCCCCGACATTCGTGGGCCTGAAGAAGCCGCAGCCTATATCGCCAAGATGCGCCAGATCCTGAGGTACCTGGGCACGTGCGACGGCAACATGCAGAACGGCAACTTGCGGGCGGACGTTAACGTCTCGATCTGTTTGCCGGGTGCCTATGAGAAGTATCAGGAAACTCAGGACTTTTCGCATCTGGGTACGCGCTGCGAAATTAAGAACATGAACTCGATGCGCTTTATCCAGCAGGCCATCGAAGTTGAGGCACGTCGCCAGATCGCCATCGTCGAAGGTGGCGGAACCGTTGATCAGGAAACCCGCCTGTATGATCCGGACAAGGGCGAAACGCGGTCCATGCGGTCGAAGGAAGAAGCGCATGATTATCGCTATTTCCCCGATCCTGATCTGCTGCCTTTGGAGATCGAGCAAGCGTGGGTGGATGACATCGCCGCCAAACTGCCCGAGCTGCCCGATGACAAAAAAGCGCGCTTTATCACAGAGTTCAACCTGACAGACTATGACGCGTCGGTACTGACAGCCGAGGTGGAATCCGCCGGGTACTTCGAAGAGGTCGCCAGAGGCCGCAACGGCAAGCTGGCCGCAAACTGGGTCATCAACGAACTGTTTGGTCGCCTGAAGAAAGAAGACCATGACATCACCGACTCGCCGGTTTCACCAGCGCAGTTGGGTGGGATCATTGATCTGATTTCGTCTGACGCCATCTCGGGCAAGATCGCCAAGGACCTGTTTGAAATCGTCTATACCGAAGGTGGAGACCCAACCCAGATCGTCGAAGACCGCGGTATGAAACAGGTCACCGACACCGGTGCGATCGAGACCGCCCTGGACGAGATCATCGCCGCCAATCCGGCGCAGGTCGAAAAGGCCAAGGTGAACCCGAAATTGGCCGGTTGGTTCGTCGGTCAGGTGATGAAGGCGACCGGCGGCAAGGCAAATCCCAAAGCCGTTAACGAATTGGTCAGCAAGAAGCTGGGATCGTAAATCGTTCGCCTTGTGCATGTCTGGCAACATGGATTGTCCGACTTGTACAAAACAGAAATTCATCCTTCGTGAAGACTTTCGGGGGCAAACCGCCGGGTTGACTTCCCCCTGATAGCACCCTTTCTTCCGCGCAAGAGGAATGAGGTATCATGCAGAAACGATTTGATCAGGAACTGGAAGACCGGCTGGTCCGCTACGCAGCAATCGACAGTCAGAGCGACGAGATATCACCGTCGACCCCCAGCACGGATATCCAGTTCGACATGCTGAACCTGTTGCAGCAGGAATTGAGCGACATTGGCGCGCAGGATATTGAGCTGACGGCGGACAGCGTTGTGATAGCCACCATTCCGGGCACCGCACCGGGTCCAACCATAGGCTTTCTGGCTCATGTCGACACTGCGCCCCAATTCAATGCAACCGACGTCAAACCGCGCGTGATCAAAGGATACAATGGCGGTGAGATTACCTTTCCCGATGATCCGGATTTGGTTCTGTCGCCCGAAGACCATCCCTATCTGACGGAAAAAATCGGACATGATTTGATCACCGCCTCGGGCACGACCCTGTTGGGCGGTGATGACAAGGCTGGGGTGTCGATCCTGATGACCATGGTGCGGCATCTGCTGGAAAACACAGACATCCCGCATGGCCCCATCCGCATCGCCTTTACCCCAGACGAAGAGATCGGGCGCGGTGTCACAGAGAACCTGCCCAAGGATCTAAAAGCTGACTTTGCCTATACACTGGATGGTCAGGATGTCGGCAATATCGAGTATGAAAGCTTTTCAGCTGATCGGGCCATCATCAGAATCGAAGGCGTTTCGATCCATCCGGGACTGGCCAAGGGCAGGATGGTGAACGCTGCCAATCTGGCCGCCAAAATCGTGCAAACCCTGCCGCAGGCCACGATGACGCCCGAGGTTACGGATGGGCGCGAAGGGTTCATCCATGTCACTGACATGAATGGCGGGTCATCCGAAATGGAGATCAGGTTGATCCTGCGCGACTTCGAACTGGACGCGCTAGAGGCGCAAGGCGATCTGGTTCGGCAGGTCTGTGCCGCCGTACAGGCCACTGAACCGCGTGCCATGATCACCTGCGACATATCCCACCAGTACCGTAACATGCGCTATTGGCTGGAAAAGGACATGACGCCAGTGGAACTGGCCTTTGATGCCTGCCGCGAATTGGGGATCGAGCCTGACTCGGTCCCGATCCGGGGTGGCACGGACGGCTCGCGCCTGACCGAGTTCGGCACGCCCTGCCCCAACCTGTTCACCGGCATGCAATGTGTTCACGGCCCGCTGGAATGGATCTCAGTTCAGGATATGGCCGTGGCCACGGAACTGTGCCTGTCCGTTGTGCAAAAGGCAGCGCTGAATACGCGCAACAGTGCGGGCTGAAATCTGCCGGTTGGGCAACACCTCTTTCGTCCGGGGGTCAACGTGTTAAATTGGGCGCAACAGGCATTTAGGAACAGTTGATGCAGCGCTACGAATACAAGGTTGTCCCCGCCCCGCAAAAGGGCGCGAAAGCCAAAGGTGTCAAAACGGCGGAAGGACGATTTGCAGTCTCGGTCGAACAACTGTTGAACCAGATGGGGCAGGATGGCTGGGAATACCAGCGTGCCGAACTGTTGCCCAGCGAAGAGAGAACGGGCCTAACCGGATCAACCGTGAACTGGCGCAATGTTTTGGTGTTTCGGCGCGCGATTGAGGGTGATGTCGTCGTAATCCCTGCCCCCGGACCAACAGAAACGCCTGAAGGTGTTCCTCTGGCGCAACCAATATCGGGTCCTGAAACGGTGGCGGCACCTGCGCCCATTTCAGAGACCGCAAACGAGCCACCTTTGTCGCTGAAAGGCTCCGAAAATCCTAAGCCTGAAGAAACCGACCAGAAAACTTCATCAGAAGCTGTTGGCAAAGCCTGAACCGAGTAATTCCTACGGACATTGCCAACACTGCGTGCGGTCTCGGCCCGGCCAACGGATGTTTTTGTATCACGCCTCAAGATTTGTTTACGCAACGTAGGCGACTCATGAGTTTTAAGCGTTGTTTACTTGGCACTTTCGTCTATCAAGGCCGGTGACACCGATAAAAGCAGGCAAATGCAACACAATCCCGACTCCTTTCAAAAGGACACCGATCAGACGCATGCGCGGGATTGGGTAAAAGTTCTCTCATCTTATCGCGAACCCAGCGGATCCCGAAGTGCCTTCGAGCTTGCCGTTACGCTTGGCCCGTTCATCGCCTTGTGGGCTTTTGCCTGGTTTGCCTTGTCTTTCAGCGGCTGGTTGGCCTTCTTCGTTGCCCTGTGCAACGCCGGTTTCTTGCTGCGCCTGTTTGCCATCCAGCATGATTGCGGACACAGCGCCTTTTTCAGCAACCGCACGGCCAGCGACTGGCTGGGGCGCGTCATTGGCGTGCTGACCTTGACACCCTATGACGTGTGGCGCCGGTCACATGCGATGCATCACAGCTCTGCCGGCAATCTGGGGCGGCGGGGCATGGGTGACATTCACACGCTGACCGTAGCTGAATACAAAGAGTTGTCGCCGCTAGGGCGTTGGTCTTACAGGCTTTATCGCCATCCAATCGTGTTGTTCGGCCTTGGACCCGGCTATCTGTTCTTCTTTCAGAACAGGCTGCCTTTGGGGTTCACACACCAGGCACGGTACTGGGTCAGCGCTATGGGGACAAATGCAGGGATCCTGATAGCATTATCGCTGATCTACTACTTCGGTGGCCTGATGCCGATCCTTCTGATTTTTGTTCCAACGACCCTGCTGGCCGCAACCGCCGGGGTCTGGCTGTTTTATGTGCAACACCAGTTCGAAGACACCCATTGGGCCGAGGAAACGGATTGGGACCTGCACGATGCAGCCCTGCATGGCAGCTCGCACTATGTGTTGCCCAAAATGCTGCAATGGATGAGCGCGAATATCGGCATTCATCACGTGCATCACTTGTACTCTCGCATCCCGTTTTACCGGCTGCCTGAGGTCCTGCGCGATCACGCCGTTCTTGCGCAGAGCAACCGGATGACCATCCGTGAAAGCCTGTCCAACGCGCGCCTGCACCTATGGGATGAGCAAAGCAAAAAGCTGCTGTCCTTCGCGCAGGCCAGATTGCTGGGCTGAACCAGGCGAAAATTCAATCTCCGCACGTAATTGCGATTTGCCTGTGTTAGAAGACGAGGCTCAACGTTTTGGTTTCGGGGCAGACTCTGCGGGTTTAGCATACCACGGGCAATGGCCTGTCGCTGCGAGATACCGCAGCAAAAGCCAAGAAAGTAATTTTTTCAGACCGCTTTGAGACCCAAAAAGAGCCCAATGACCTAGTCATCTGAAACAACAAAGACCCTTAGACCGCGTAGCTTGAATTCCACAAAGTCTTTTTCATATTCCCCCGATAGGACAGAAAACGGATCATCTGAAACGCCGATCCCCAAAATTCCGAGTGTTTTTTCAACGGAAAGCTGAGCCGGAGGTTCGATAACGCTACTCCATCCTACCCTTCTTGGCCGCGGCGCTCCAGACAACTGCGCCGTATACCAAATTCCTGCGTTGTTTTCACCACCGGCCGCCTGAAAATGTAACCGGGTTGGTTTAATGTCACCCGTCCCGAACACACCGGACACATCTACGTGGCCACTTTGCGGTAAGAAGTGTTTCGAATAGGCGCAACCTGTCAGGTCAACGTCAAGTATCAGGTTTAGGTTATTGCGAACGCGTGCCGTGTCAATCTTCGTGGACTTGTAGTGCTCGGGGGACGACGTATTGACGGTCAGTTCCCCAGTGTCACGCAAATCGATTTGAGTCGACAGACGCATGGGTCGAAATCCAACGGGGCAAGAGGCGCGCGCCACACCCGGCTCCAGGTCTCTCAACTTGGCTATTGTGAATTCACTGGGCCAGAATTCAATTTCCCATGTGCGGGCAGCAACCGGAGTGTTCAAAATCGCGAAGGCCAAAGACGCTAGAAATACAAGCCGTACAGCTTTACCGAATAACACGTGGTTCATTTTTGACGATCCTCGGGCATGGGGAACTCTATGGAACCGCGAAGTCTCAAATCCACCAGCATCTCGCCGTCACCTTCTTTTGTCTGAAAAGGAATGTCTCCTAATTTCAACAAAAAGTTCAGACTACCTAAGACATCAGGTGCTTCAACCTCACCCTTGTCGTAATTCCATCTCCGGCGCAATGTTCGCTGATATGTTAGCGAAAAGCTCTCGCTCTGATCCGGCGTTACAGCATCTCTTTTGTGAACCGTGAAATTCCCAACTTCGCCCGAAACCGTGTAAACAAGGCCCACAAACTCAGGAAAACCAAGGTATTCGCAAAAGTAGAGCACTGTGCGAAACTCCACATCTACAGCATCTGCAGCCTGCTCCCTTGAATAGAACTTCGTTGCAAACCGAGCCTGGCTTTCTGGCCCCTTGGCATCGGTTTGGCCACCTCGCCGCACCACGACCGGCTTTGTGCGTCGCGCTGTTCGGACAAAGGATGACAGGTCATGCGTCTGTGGAACCAAAGCCACGACAGAATCGACTTTTGAGGGGCGCGCCGGAGCGTTGCACGCAAAACTGGACTCGGGTGTGAGTATTTTCAGTTCCTCAGAAACACGACCACTATTCAGGTGGAGGTGCACATTTTGTGTCTGCGCTTGAACGCCCGACCAGGCTGAGAGCAGCACAACGATTAAGAGAGGTTTGAATACTTGGATCATTTCAACGTTCGAATAGATACAATCTAAGGCAGAACAAAGGCAGGTTTCTTGGTTAAACCCCAATGTCCAACGCCAGCGCATGGATGCGCGGCACTATGTCGCCCAGTGCCTTGTGAACCGCGCGATGCCGGGCGACGCGGGATTGGCCTTCGAACGCAGACGCGCGGATTCGGACGTTGAAATGGCTTTCGCCGCCCTCTTGAAAACCTGCATGGCCGCGGTGGCTTTCGCTATCGTCCACGACGTCAAGCTCATGCGGGTCAAATGCGGTCTGCAGACGGTTTTGGATCTCTTCGGTGATGCTCATTTTTTGCTCAACGGCAAATTAATTGCCGTCCCCCTCTTCTACTTTCGGCTGCTTAGACTAAACTGCTGCCTCCGAGTCGAAAAGATACGTTCGTGAGGATCAGAGCATGGCAAAGTCAGACCCCTTCGGATTCGATATGTCCGTTTCCACGTCCAAGAAAAAGAACCCGCGCGGGCGTCGCGGCATGTCGGGTGCGTCAGAAACCTCGGTTCGGGTCTGCGACCATGAAGGCTGTGAAGAGGCGGGCAAGTTTCGCGCGCCCAAAGCTCCGGACGTGTTGGATGATTTCTTCTGGTTTTGTCAGCAGCATGTGCGCGAATATAACCAGAAATGGAACTTCTTCGACGGCACCACCGAGGCCGAGCTGAACGCGCAACGGTCCAAGGACAAAGTGTGGGAGCGCGAGACCAAACCGATGGGCGACCCCGAAGCCCGCGCCTGGGCGCGGCTGGGCATTGAAGACCCGCATCAGGTCCTGGGCGAAAACGCGACCAAAAACCCGGGCCGCGCAAACACCGGCGGCCGTCGCTTGCCCCCTACCGAGCGTCGCGCTGTTGAGATCCTCGAGGCGCAGGACAGCTGGTCCAAGGCCGAGATACGCAAGGCCTATAAGAAGCTGATCAAAGTACTGCACCCGGACATGAACGGCGGCGACCGCTCGCAGGAAGAACAGCTACAAGAGGTCGTATGGGCCTGGGATCAGATCAAGGACAGCCGGAGCTTTAAATAGGTTTGGCTGTTCGTCGGATGGGCATGCTGGAACTGCGCTTGGTAGTTGGGTGAGTCCTCAACAGAACCGATGGTGACCATTGGTGGCACTGGGGCACCACGTCGAAATCAGCGGATACCCGACATTTGGTGTATTAATTGGAAGGGTCAGGGTGCGGGACGCATCCGACTTTTGCTAGTGCGGCTATTGCTGACGCGGAAAACCCTCGCATCTGCCGCAAGAGTGGTTTGGCGGCGTAGCAAGTTCCCGTTTGCGGTCATTCAAACGCATCGAACTCAACGAGTTTCAATCCGCCTGCCCACTGCGAACTTTGGCGGTGGCGAGAGGCTCGGCGACCGTTTCTAGATTCTTATTCGCTAAGATACGCCGAATCCTCGGTCGGCCCACAAAGGATCATCCAGATGACCAGTCCTCAGTGAGATTTGTAAAACGATGCGTTTGATGAGCGGGCACAAAGATTATGTCGCCTCTTCCGCTGATTACAACATAAAACTCATCTCGATCATGCGGTTCCTGCAAATCCAAATCTCCTGGTGCATAGAAGGGCCGGTTCAAAGGGGAAGGTTTATTTTTATGCCCAACTCCAGCAGCAGGAATGCAGAATTCCTACATCACAATGCGCCTTAAGGGACAAATTTGTTGCTTTGTGGGATAAATTGCTGAATAATTTTCCTTAAATGAGAAACGTGTTTCAGGAGAAGATAATGAAGGCGGGCAGTCCAAAAGATTCAATGCACATATATGTTTCCAGACACCAGTGTATGGAACGTAGCTTTTTTGGTGGCGCAAGGTCGCAAGACTTTTCTGTCGCTGGAGTGGCGCATCCGTTCGTCTTGCTGAAAAGCCAGCTAACCAATTGAGACTGCTAGGAGAGAGCATTCATGGCTATTAAACCACCACTAACAAACCTACCCATAGAAACCGCTGAGAACGGTTTTTATTCGGGTTTCAACCAAATTGTGACCGTAGGATCAAAGATCCTGATCGGCCTTTTGATTCTCTGGGCCGCGGTATGGTCAGAGCAGGCAGGCAATGTATTGAAAGGCATTCGCGCTGCCGTCGATGCCAACACTGGCGCTTGGTATATGTATGTCATGGCATTTTACATGGCTGTGTGCATTGTCTTGGCTATTTGGCCGGCAACCGGAAGGCTTAAGCTGGGTAAGGCCGAGGACGAGCCTGAATTCTCTCGATTCTCTTGGTTTTCGATGATGTTTGGTGCCGGTATTGGTATCGGCATGCTGACCTATGCGACCGGTGAACCAATATATCACTTCGGTACAAATCCAGACGTCATACAAGGGCTCTCTGAAGGCTCTACCGCCAACAACGTGCGCGCGGCCTATAAATGGTCATTCCTGCACTGGGGTTTCAACGCCTGGGGATGTTATGCAGTCATTGGCCTTTCGCTGGCCTTCTTCGCATATTCTCGTGGATTGCCTCTGACCATCCGTTCCGGTCTTGTGCCATTGTTTGGGAAGTCACTTTCTGGCCCGTTGGAGCACATCATTGATATTGTTTCAGTTGTAGCCACAATTCTAGGTGTGTCTGTAACGATTGGATACGGTGTTTCGCAGTTTTCTTCGGGAATGTTCAACATTACCGGGGCAGACTGGATGATGAATGCAGAAGGAAGCCCAACTATCATCGCGATGTTGGTGTCCCTGATAGTTGTTATGTTCGCTTCCACTCTTTCAGCCCTTTCAGGTGTTGGTAAGGGCATCAAGTGGCTGTCCAACCTCAACATGGGATTGTCGTTCTTCATTCTGGCGTTTTTCCTGATATTCGGATCAACCCTTTTTGCTCTGGAAGCATTGTTTGTAGGCATATGGGATTACATTTTGGCACTGCCCTCCATGGTCGTAACCGTGTGGACTGCTGATGGTGATCCGGAAAGTGTCGCAAGCAAGCTTGCCGGATGGCAGGCAGGCTGGACCGTCTTCTATTGGGCTTGGTGGATAGCCTTCGCGCCGTTCGTTGGTCTTTTTCTTGCGCGTATTTCCAAGGGCCGTACAGTTCGCGAATATGTACTGGGCGCAATGATCGTACCATCGGTCATGTGCTTTGTCTGGTTTACCGTTGTTGGTGGAACGGCAATTGACCTGACGCTTAACGGTGGTGCGGGTGATGCGATAACCGGTGCGGGGCTTTCCTCGCAGCTGTTTGCGATGATCAACTTCATGTTGTCGCCAGCACTTGCAACCGCAATGTCTGTCATCATCGTGGTCTTGTTGCTGACTTACCTGGTCACCTCAGCAGACTCGGCGGTATTGATTATCAACACAATCGCCGCAGCGGGTGATGCGCGCCAGAAGCCAAAGATACACATCATCGTTTGGGGCGTCGCCCTGACCTTGGTGATTGGTGTGCTTTTGGTTGCTGGCGGTCTGAGCGCGATCAATACGGCGATGATCATTGCGGCTTTGCCGTTCTCAGCGGTGATGGCACTGATGGGTCTTGCCCTCTTCAAAGCGCTTATCCGCGACGGTATGCGTGAAAAACAAGATGGTGCTTCTGGACAGGCTGCTGAATAAACACCTGATAATACAAATCTTAACCCCCCGGTGGCGTACATCGGGGGGTTTTTGTTTGTCTGGTCGCTGGTTCATTGTTCTGGGCGATGTCATCAAATGGCGAAATCATCAGGTGTTAGCTCAACAGCACGAGTCGACACCAGATGCGCCGCTAGGCCATTCGCGCCGATCGCGGGAACGCGCCGAGATGCTTTTCCCGACAAAGAACGCGACCGCGAGGTTGTCGAGGCGGGACCACATAGCCTAGAAGCTGCCACACGCTGCGCTCGCGCGCAGCATTGTCTCAACACTTGCGACGTGGGCTCAGAAGCGCCCGTTCTCCTCGACATACCAAACTCGTTGCCTATGTCGGAAAGCAGCCATTCTGGATAGCAGGCGGTGCAACGACTGAAAACGACGGCTCGTTGGTCGCTTCCGCCGATTTCGATATCGCGGATAAGGCCAGTTTCGATGAAACATCCTGACACCGGATTGATCTCGTCTCTTTCCCTTGCCCTTACCAGCAATATGTTGCACCACACACGGGTTCAAACCCGCCGGGCGGGCAAAGCATAAGGACAAGGCGCATGGCTGACGGATCGATCGATATCAACGCAAAACCGACCGAAGAGATCTCGGTCCGTGAGGTGTTCGGAGTTGACAGCGACATGGCGGTCAAAGGCTTTGCCGAACGCAGTGACCGCGTGCCGGCAATCGATCCGACCTACAAGTTCGACCCCGAGACGACGCTGGCGATTCTGGCGGGGTTCTCGCACAACCGCCGCGTCATGATCCAAGGCTATCACGGCACAGGCAAATCGACCCATATCGAACAGGTCGCCGCCCGCCTGAACTGGCCCGCCGTGCGTGTGAACCTCGACAGTCACATCAGCCGGATCGACCTGATCGGCAAGGACGCGATCAAGCTGCGCGACGGCAAGCAGGTCACCGAATTCCACGAAGGTATCCTTCCCTGGGCCCTGCGTAATCCCGTTGCCATCGTGTTCGACGAATATGATGCAGGCCGTGCAGACGTGATGTTCGTGATCCAGCGCGTGCTGGAACATGACGGCAAGCTGACCTTGCTGGACCAGAACGAGATCATCACGCCAAACCCGAACTTCCGCCTGTTTGCGACTGCGAACACCGTGGGTCTGGGTGACACCACGGGCCTTTATCACGGCACACAACAGATCAACCAGGCGCAGATGGACCGCTGGTCGCTGGTCTCAACGCTGAACTACCTCAGCCATGATGCCGAGACGATGATCGTTCTGTCCAAGGCACCGCTGTACAACACCGCCGAGGGTCGCAAGACCGTCAGCCAGATGGTCACCGTCGCCGACCTGACCCGGACCGCCTTCATGAATGGCGACCTGTCCACGGTGATGAGCCCGCGAACCGTGATCAACTGGGCCCAAAACGCCGATATCTTCCGCGATGTGGGCTATGCCTTCCGCCTGTCCTTCCTTAACAAATGTGATGAGCTGGAGCGCCAGACCGTGGCCGAATTCTATCAGCGTTGTTTTGACGAGGAACTGCCGGAAAGCGCGGCGAGCGTCAGTCTGGGGTGACAGGAGGTCCGCCATGCATATCGGATTGATTGGCGGGATTGGCGTTGCTGCAACGGTGGTGTATTATCAACGGCTGAGCGCAGCCATGGCTGCCCGTGGCAAGCCGCTTGAACTGACCATCGTGAATGCGGATGTTCAGAAGTTAATCCGTAACAATCTGGCCGACGAGCGGGACGCGCAGGCGCAGATCTATGCCGGTTTACTGGATCGGTTACAGGCGGCAGGTGCAGATTGTGCGGCGATTACCTCACTGGGTGGGCACTTCTGCTACGACGAAACAGTGCCGCTGTCCCCACTACCATTGGTTTCGGCCGTAAAGCCTTTGGACGCCTATTTCGCCTCTCGGGGGTTTGGGACCGTTGGGTTGCTGGGCACTCGGGTTGTGATGCAGACAAAACTTTATGGTCAGCTTGTCCAGACCCGGTCAGTCGCGCTGGAAGACGAGATCGAAACGCTGGGGCAGACCTATCAGGATATGGCAGTCGCCGGGATATGTTCCGATCGGGATCGCGCGCTGTTTCTGGACGCAGGCCGCCGTATGGTAGATGATTTGAACGCCGATGCCATCGTGTTGGCCGGTACCGATCTGAACCTTGCTTTTGACGGGCAGGATCCGGGCTATACTGTTGTAGATGCGCTGGATGTACATGTGGATGTGCTGGCACGTCTGGCAAGTGAAGAAATGATGCTTGAAGAAGCAGGGGCAGACTAATGAGCAAACCAAACGACAACCCTGCCGATCCGTTCAAAAAAGCGCTGGCCGAGGCGACCAAGGTCATGGCCGACGATCCCGAGCTGACAGTCAGCTATACAGTCGATCCGTCAGGGATGACGGGTGAGTCGATGCGCTTGCCGCAGGTCAGCCGCCGGATGACGCGCGAAGAGGTTTTACTGGCGCGGGGCACAGCGGATGCCTTGGCGTTGCAGCGCCGATATCATGACGATGCCACGCATAATCGCTATGCGCCTCCGGGTGATATGGCCCGGGATCTCTATGAGGCGATGGAGACAGCGCGTTGCGAGGCGATGGGCGCCCGGGATATGCCCGGCACCGCCAGCAATATCGACGTCAAGATCGGGCATGAGGCGATCCGGCGCGGGTATGATCAATGCAAGCAACCGGCAGAGGCACCTTTGTCCGTGGCGGCGGGTTATCTGATCCGGCATCTGGCGACCGGGCGCGATCTGCCGCCCGCGGCTGAGAACGTCATGAACCTATGGCGCGGGTTTATCGAAGAACAGGCCGGCGGTGTACTTGAGAACCTTGATGAGGTGCTCTCGGACCAGGCCGAATTCGCCAAGTTTGCCCGCCAAATGATCAAGGATCTGGGGTACGGTGACCAGCTGGGCGACGACCCGGATGAGCTGGACGACGAACAGGACGATCAGGCCGAGGACGACGCTGAAGAACAGCCCGATCCCGACAGCACCGGTCAGGATGATCAGGACGAACAGGACGCCGACGCGACGCCTGAGCAAACGCAGGAAGAGCAGCAGGATCAATCTCAGGCCCAGGTCTCGATGGACGAGATGGCCGAAGATGAGATGGGCGATGAAGCTGAGATGCCCGAGGGCGAGGCCCCGATGGAGCCACCTGCCCCGCCGCCCGCGTCCGAGGCCGATCCGGACTATAAGGTCTATCTGAACACACATGACGAAGAGATTTTGGCCGAGGATTTGGCGGAACCGGCCGAGTTGGAGCGTTTGCGCGCCTATCTCGATCAGCAACTGGAGCCTTTGAAAGGTGCTGTCAGCCGTCTGGCCAACAAGTTGCAGCGTCGCTTGCAGGCGCAGCAGAACCGGTCTTGGGAATTCGACCGCGAAGAAGGTATTCTTGACGCTGGCCGTCTGGCGCGTGTGGTTGCAAACCCAACCACACCGCTGAGCTTTAAGGTCGAAAAGGATACCGAGTTCAGAGATACCGTTGTGACGTTGTTGCTGGACAATTCAGGCTCGATGCGCGGACGTCCGATCTCGATTGCGGCGATCTGCGCCGATGTTCTGGCGCGGACGCTGGAACGCTGCAACGTGAAGGTCGAGATTCTGGGCTTTACCACCCGGGCGTGGAAAGGCGGTCAGGCGCGCGAGGCGTGGCTGAACGATGGCCGCCCACAGCAACCAGGGCGTCTGAACGATCTGCGTCACATCGTCTACAAAGGCGCGGATGCGCCGTGGCGGCGGGCACGGCCCAACCTGGGCCTGATGATGAAAGAAGGCCTGCTGAAGGAAAACATTGACGGTGAGGCGCTGGAATGGGCCCATCGCCGGATGCTGGCGCGGCGTGAACAACGCAAGATCCTGATGGTGATCTCGGATGGCGCTCCGGTCGATGATTCTACACTAAGCGTGAACCCCGCCAACTATCTGGAAAAACACCTGCGCGACGTGATCGCCATGGTAGAAAAGCGTAAGATAGTAGAACTGCTGGCCATCGGCATCGGCCATGACGTGACCCGGTATTATGATCGGGCGGTGACGATCACCGATGTCGAACAACTGGCCGGTGCGATGACCGAGCAGTTGGCGGCGCTGTTTGACAGCGACCCCCGTGCCCGGGCGCGGGTGATGGGGATGAAGCGGGCCAGTTAAACCTGCTGCGGTCGGTGAAGTAACAAGCCAGCCAACAGGTTAAGCAATGGTTTGGGGGCCGGTTTTTCAGGCAGGCTTGCGAGGTTTCGCGGATCTGGCAGTGTGTGACGCGCGGCCGGGTGTTGCAAAAGGGCAATGTCGAATGGGGGCATCATGGTGTGATCTCCTGTTTCAGATCTCATATTTGCCAACGAGTTAACGTGCCTGCTTGAAGATACTCTTGAGATTTCCCTAAGAAACCTTTGGGATTGCCGTTCAACCTTGTGAGGCCGGGTAAAACCGGGTGTATTCGCCCCATGCGATATGAGTTTGCAGATTGTGTTCTGGATGTGGATCGTCATGTGTTGTTGCGCAGTGGCGAAACCGTATCTGTCGAACCGCAAGTCTTTGATCTGTTGGAATTGCTGGCGGAAAGCCCCGGCAAGCTGGTTCCGCGTGAAGAGATTATCGAACGGGTCTGGAAGGGACGCTTCGTCTCGGATTCAACGATCAGCGCGCGCATCGCTGCGGCCCGGAAAGCCGTGGGGGACGATGGCAAGACGCAGCGGATCATAAAAACGATTGTGCGGCGTGGATTGCAATTGGCGACAGACGTGAACCGCGATGCTGCAAAGGCGCAAAAAAATGACCCGCAAACGCAGCAATTGCGATATGCCCAAAGTCGGACAGGACAGATCGTCCCGTATACTTTGGCAGGCGATGGGTTGCCGGTTCTTCGCATAGGGTCCGTTGTTCATGATCTGGAGGCCGAATGGCGCTTGCCGGGCGAGCGTACCCGGCTGACTGACATGACAAATCGGTTTCACTTGCTGCGTTACAACAAGGATCACCGCGCAATGTCGGATTCCACCCGGCAGGTTACTTACGACCGCAGGATTGATGAAATTCTGACCGTGACCAAGGCAGCAGGATTTGACCAGTTCTCCATTTTGGCAGAGTTCAGCGGAACCTTTCCCGCCCTCCATTTCGCCGCGCGATATCCGGATCGTGTGAAAAAACTGGTGCTTGCGGGCGGCTGGGCCGAAGGCCGCGACCACCGGGCGGGATCAGAACAACCGGATTCAATCCGGACGCTGATTGAAGAAGGTTGGCAAACGCCCGGAAGCGGATACGCAATGGGTTCCATGCTGAGCTATTTCCCGGATGGTCCGCTGGACAGCGTCCGGTTGATGGTTAACGAGATGCAGTCGCTTTATTCGCGCGAGCAAAAGCTTGAATATCGCGATACCGGCAACAGCGCGTCCGTCGTCCATCTGTTGCCGGATGTAAAATGCCCTACCTTGGTTCTGCACGGGCGGCATTCTGCAGTTCATCCGTTGCCAGAGGCGCGGAAACTGGCGGCAGGAATACCCAACGCCTCACTGGTGGTCCTGGAAACCGGCAATCAGATCCCCCTGCCCGGAAACGCCGCATATGACACTTACATGAAAAGCCTAACCGCGTTCCTTGAAGCCCCCGATTAAGGTCGGATCGGGCGCTGGACATTTCTCGGCACAGCGCTCAGGTTTCACCGCGATCAGTCAAGAATGAGGCCCCCATGTTCCAGTCTTTCAAAGTCACCGCGCGCCCGGAACAAGGCCCTCCTCGGCTGGCGGCCTTGCGAGGCGAGATGGCGAGCGAAGGGTTGGACGGATTTCTCGTCCCTCGGGCGGATGCCCATCAGGGTGAGTATGTGGCACCCCGGGATGAGAGGCTGGTGTGGTTGACCGGTTTCACCGGATCGGCCGGGTTTTGCGCGGCACTTGCAGATGTGGCCGGGGTGTTTGTCGACGGGCGCTATCGGACGCAGGTCAAGGCTCAGGTGGCGCAGGATTACACGCCGGTTCCTTGGCCTGAAGTTGGCTTAAGCGCCTGGTTGAAGGAACAGTTGCCAAACGGCGGTAACGTCGGGTTTGACCCATGGTTGCACACAACGGGGCAGATCGCGAAGGCACGGGTTGATCTGGACGGCTGTGGCATCACGCTGGTGCAATGCGACAATCTGGTGGACCGCGTTTGGAGCGATCAACCCACGCCACCGATGAACCCGGTCAAGGCACATCCGATTGAATTTGCTGGTGAAACCGCGGACAGCAAGATCGGTCGATTGGCGGATGGTTTAAAACAGGACGGATGCACGGCGGCGGTGATCACCCTGCCGGATTCCATCATGTGGTTGTTGAACATCCGGGGATCGGACATCCCCTATAATCCAGTGGCCCACGGGTTTGCCATTCTGCACGCCGACGCCCGAGTGGTTCTGTTCATGGCCGCCGAAAAGCTGGTCGGCGTGGAAGGTCATTTAAGCCCGCATGTCCTGGTGCACGATCCGTCCGAATTTCTGGACTCGGTGGGCAAGTTGGAAGGGCGCATTCAGGTTGATCCCGGCACCCTGCCCAAGATTGTGGCGGATGCGCTGGGTGAGAGCATGGCCGAAGGTGGCGATCCCTGCGCCCTGCCCAAAGCCTGCAAAAACCCCTCTGAAATCGCGGGCAGCGCCGAAGCGCATCTGCGCGATGCGGTCGCTGTCACGGAAACGTTGTGCTGGTTGGATGCACAAGCCCCCAGCAGTCTGACGGAATCTCAGGTTGTGACGCGGCTTGAAGAAAATCGTCGCAAGGACAATGCGCTGCAGGACATCTCGTTCGATACGATCGCGGGGACCGGGCCGAACGGGGCCATCATGCATTACCGTGTGACCGACGAGACGGACAGCAAGCTGGAGAACGGTCAACTGCTGGTGCTGGACAGCGGCGGTCAGTATCTGGATGGCACAACGGACATCACGAGAACCATTGCAATTGGCGCGGTCGGCGACGAGGAGAAGGCCTGTTTCACCCGCGTGCTGAAGGGCATGATCAACCTGTCGATGCTGCGCTGGCCGGTGGGGTTAGCAGGGCGCGATATCGAATGCGTGGCGCGCACGCCGCTGTGGCTGGCGGGGCAGGATTTCAACCACGGGGTCGGGCACGGCGTCGGCGCTTATCTGAGCGTGCACGAAGGTCCGCAACGTTTGTCCAAACTCAGCCACGTACCGCTTGAGCCCGGCATGATCCTGTCGAATGAACCGGGATATTACCGCGAAGGCGCATTTGGCATCCGGATCGAGAACTTGGTGGTGGTGGAAGACGCCAACACTCTGCCCGGTGGTGATGCGGAACGAGCCATGCTGCGTTGGCGTACACTGACTTACGTCCCCATCGACCGCCGCTTGATTGTGATCGACATGCTGACGGCGGATGAACGCGCTTGGCTGAATGCCTATCACCGCGATGTTGTAGAAAAGATCCGGCCAAGGCTGGGCGCGGACGCGCAACTGTGGTTGGATGCCGCAACCGCGCCGATCTGATACCGGACTGTTACACAGACCGGGCTGAGGAGAGGCCCTGACACGACGAGAGTAGGAGTAGAAATGACTGAGATCACGATCCAAAAAGCGCCCGGCAAATGGAGCGTCCGCTCGGGCGGGGCGATTCTGGGCGAAACAAACAACGCGCTGGAATTGCACGAAGGCGATCTGGATCCTGTGATCTATTTTCCACGCTCGGACATCGCGATGGCGTTTCTGGATCAGACCGACAAGGTAACCCATTGCCCGCACAAGGGCGACGCAACACATTTTTCCATCGTCAACAAATCTTCGGTGACGGAAAACGCGGCGTGGAGTTATGAAAATCCGATCCCGGCCGTGGCCCAGATCAAAGGGTATCTGGCATTTTATGCACTGGAATCGGTGAACGTCGAACAGATCTAATCTGTGAAAGGTCCGAGTAGCCAACGCAGTCGGACCTGCCGCTATTTCTTAGTCAGGCTCGAAACTCAGGATATCGCCTGGCTGACACTCAAGATACTTGCAGATCGCGTCCAGTGTCGAAAACCGGACGCCTTTTATTTTGCCTGATTTGATCAGCGAAAGGTTCGTCTCGGACAACCCGATTGCGGCCGCCAATTCCCGCGAGGAGACTTTGCGCTTTACTAGCATCAGGTCGAGATTCACCTGAATGGTCATGCAGTCCCCCTTAGAGAAAATGTTTGTTTTCATCTTCGGCCTGCCAGGCACGCCCAAGCGTTTGCGAGATCGCCAGCAACACAACACCGGTTATGGCAAAGATAATATCCAGATCCAGCGGGTCCCAGCCAAACTCGAATCCTTCGGTCGACTCCAAACCGATCACGATCAGGTACGGTATCACGGCTGAAATGACGTTGTACCCAATCCAGAACCCGATCAGCCCCCAGGCCATGCGACGCAGATTGCGCGCCAGATCGCGAAAATCCTGATCCTGCCCGCCGTTCAGAATTGACCAGGCGCCACGAAACGCTCCTGCCAGTGACAGTAGCGCAAGAAGGGTCAGTACCAGTCCGATAATCAACGTCCAAACTGGCGGGGACGAAGGTTGCGTCGGAAAATCGAACATTTCCCATATCTCGTTGTGAAGGCCCAATATTTGGCCAAGCCAGAGGAAGCCAAAAATAAAGAAATAGTAGGTCGTGCTTACCGCCATCGCCGCTTTTGCAAGAAACGTCATCGAACCTCCTGTGTTGCCGAGCGTACTTATCGCAACTCGTCAAGTATGCAAACCCTTACTTCGTATTATTTAAATAAAACATAAAAAACTCATTGAAAAGCATTGATGCGTTCACTAGATCCATTGCCGAATACTTCGATCACTCTAAGAAAAGGACAAAATGATGAAACTCACCAATTCTTGCAGCCTGTTGATGATTGGGCTGACAGTCGCGGCCTGTTCGGAAAATGCGGACACATTGATCGTGGATGGCCAGAAAAAAGCGAATTTCCAATCTGATCTGACGGCCTGCCAGCAGGTGTCGCTACAGCGTGAAAAATCCAATAGCGGTGCTATCACAGGCGCAGTGGTTGGAGGACTGATCGGCGCAGCTGAGGCAGGTAGTGGTGACGCACTTGCAGGGCTTGGCGTTGGTGCAGCGGTTGGCGGTCTCGTGGGAACAGTAGAGGACTCGGCCGACACTGAAGAAGCCCGAGGCGGTATTGTATTTAACTGTATGCGCGGTCGAGGCCACAATGTTGTTGGCTAGAAAAGGTCTTTCGCTGCGTGGCCGACGCCTGAGTCGCTATGCTGCCGCAATGGCGGCAATGGCGGCGATATTGATGGCGGGGTGCACGCAGATGTCCGTCCTGGCGTGGAATCAGGTCCCAATGACTGAATTCCACGTCGACGGCACGCGGTTGTATATGCAGGGGGCTATCAACTCGAAGACGCTGAAACAGTTTGAAGACGTTTATGCCAAGCATCCCAACATCAAGACGTTGGTCGAACTGGATGTTCCTGGATCGCTTGATGATGACACCATGATTGCGCTGGCCTACCGAGTACGAGAGCTGGGTCTGAACACCCATCTTGAAGCTTCCAGCCTGATCCAGTCAGGCGGGGTGGATCTGTTTCTGGCGGGTGTCCGTCGCACCATGGCGCCCGGCGCGCAGATTGGCGTGCATTCTTGGTCAGACGGATCGCGCGACGCGAAAGACTATCCCCGCGATGCCCCCGAACACGAACAGAACCGGTTGTACATCGAGCGCATGCTGGGCGATGATTCATTCTATTGGTTCACAATCTATGCCGCGCCCGCCGATGACATACACTTCATGTCGAGTACCGAGATCAAGAAATACGGGTTGTTGTCGAGATAGCCACCCGAATGGCCCTAATCGATTTGACCGCAGGCACGTAGATTTCAACTCGCGTGCCTGCTGCTTTTTAATCGGCACATATCCTCTCCGTTTCGCGAACGTCTAAAAGTGGTGAGATCCGATCACATGCTGCTCACGCGGCTGTGGCATGCATGTGAGCGTCCCTGCGTGCATATTGGACCTGAACAGAAAGGGAGCGGGCCATGTCGATTTCTCGTCGCAGCTTTGTTGGATTGGCCGGGGCTGGCGCATTAGCTCCGGCTGCGCTTTGGGCCCAACAGGACCCGGTGCTTGAGGCGGTTCGCAGCACGCTTTATGGCGCCCGGACCGAGTTTGAGGCGCACATGGCGTTTCTAAAGGATCGCGGCAACCCTGACGTTGTCCCGGCCCTGCTAACGGGCATGCGGTTTTCTGACAGGCGAAGAGGCAACATCGTCGAAGTGATGGAGGCTCTGACAGGTCAGCAACTGGGTACCGACTGGTTCGAATGGATGTTGTGGCAGGAACGCAACCCGCAGGTGGTACCCCACCCATCCCTGATCCCGTTCAAACGCGAAGTTCTACTGGGTGTCGATTCCAATTTCGATGTGTTCCTGCGACCAGAATATCTGCAACACAACAAGATGAAGATCAGGCTGGGAGAGATCGCCTGGGGTGGGGTGCGCAAGGATGGCATCCCGTCTCTGGACAACCCAACACTGATTTCCGCCGCACGCGCCAGCTATATGAAGGGTGACGATCTGGTGTTTGGCGTGGCGATCAACGGGGATGAACGGGCTTACCCCCTGCGGATCATGGGTTGGCACGAGATGTTCAATGATGTGATCGGCGGCGTGCCGGTTGCCTTGGCTTACTGTACCCTATGCGGTTCGGGCATCCTGTTTGAAACGCAGGTTCAGGGACGGAAGAAACCGCTGGTGTTTGGCTCATCCGGGTTCCTGTATCGATCCAACAAGCTGATGTTCGATCGCGCGACACATTCGCTGTGGAACCAATATACCGGAAAACCGGTGGTGGGGCCGCTTGTGGATAGCGGGATAGCCCTAAAGCAGCGCCCTGTTGTTATCACGACCTGGGACAGCTGGACGTCCTCGCATCCGCGCACGCGGGTTTTGTCGTTGAAGACAGGACATCGCCGCAACTATGGGTCGGGTGTTGTTTACCGGGACTATTTTGCGTCAAGCGAGTTGATGTTTCCAGCGCTGGTAGATCAGTCCAGGCATCAGCAGAAGGATTACGTGTTTGCGGTGCGCCAATTTGGGGCGGCGCGGGCATGGCCGTTGGATGCGTTCAAGCGAACCCCGGTGATCAATGACGCCATCGCCGGCCGTCCGTTGGTTTTGATCGGTGATCCGGCCGAGCGCAGTGTCCGGGCCTATGAACGCAAATCCCACAAATTCAGCGCGTCAGGGCGCGGGTTGCGGGATGCCACTGGGTCTGACTGGACCGTCACGGAAGAGGCGATTGTAAGTGTGGATGGCACACGGTTGCCGCGGGTGGCTGGTCATATCTCGTACTGGTTCGCGTGGGACAACTATCTGGGCGACGCCGCAAGCGTGTATGACGGCTGAGGGTCAGGAATGTTCCTCGGCCGCTGTTGCTGCCAACGCCCGGTTATAAGCCTTGAGCGCATCCACGTGATAAAGCGCGCCAACGGGTGTTTCATGGCCATCATCATCGACAATAACCACGGGAATACACGGGATGTCGTCGCGGTCGAAATAGGGCATCGCGGCTTCGAGGGTGGCGCTGGCTTTGACGCAAAACCCCTGATCGATCAGGAGCTGCGCCTCATCCTTTGAAATTGAACGAGGATCGCCCATCGGGCGCATCACGGCCCCTGCCCTGAGCATGGCCAACAAATAGGCTTGCGGCCCAGCGGCCAAGTGCACGTTGCGACGTTCCAGCTGGGTCAGGAAGAACGAACGGTCGACCAGGCGAGATGCCAGCGCGGTGGACATCGAAACTGACACCATCACGGCCAGACCGATCTGCCAATCTCCGGTCAGTTCGAACACGATGAGCGTGGTCGATATTGGTGCGCCCAGAACGGCGGCAGCCACAGCACCCATGCCAGCAAAAGCATAGAGCGTATGGGTGCCCGACACCTCCGGCAGCAATCCGGTAGCAATCAGACCAAAAGCCAACCCGGTCAGCGCGCCAATCATCAATGATGGGGAAAACACGCCGCCGCCCATGCGCCCACCCATGGTGATCGCCACCGCCACAGTCTTGAGCACGGCAAACAGGATTGCCGTTGTCAGCACCAGATCGCCGGTCAGGGCACGGATCGTGGTTTCGTACCCAACACCGATGATATGAGGAAACCAGATCGCCAAAAGGCCCAGCATCGCGCCGGACACCCCCGGCCGCAGCCACCGCGGCAGGGACAGGCGATTCTGGACATGGTTTCCCATATCCTCGGCAAAGAAGATCGAGCGCATCAGCAGTACTGCCACAAAACCGCAGATCAGACCGAGGATCAGAAAGGCCGGTAGCTCGACGTAGAATTGCAGCGACCCGGGCGTTTCCAGCGCAAACTCTGTTACGTCGCCATATTCAAGTCGGTTAATCACCGTCCCCGCGACCGAGGCAATGACGATTGGCGCAAACGCATGCACGGCGAAGTGGCGCAGCACAACCTCGAGCGCGAACAGGGCCCCGGCGATGGGCGCGTTAAAGCTGGCGGAAACAGCGGCGGCAACAGCGCAGCCCAGCAGGTCGCGTCCGGTGATGCCATCAGCGTGAATGCGGTTGCTGACCCAGGTCGAGATGACACCCGCCATATGGACCACCGGCCCCTCTCTCCCGGTGGAACCGCCCGTGCTGAGCGTGATCAACGAGGCAAAGAAGGACGCGATACCAGCTTTGGTTTCGACCCGCCCATCGGTCACAGCAGAGCCTTCCATCACATCTGCCACTGATCGAACGCGCGCGTCATCGGTGAACTTATGCAGGATGACCCCGACGATTAAACCGCCGAAAATGGGGGTGATCAGGATCAGAAACCACGGTAGTTTTTCGACGTGGCTGTGCAGCAGCAGAATGTCTTCGGTTTCGTAAACATAGGCCTGCAATGCCTGGATCGCCTTACGAAATCCAAGCGCCATGAAGCCCGCGGCAATTCCGATGATCAGTGCGATGAACCAGAACTGAATCTGACTGGGCCCCCGGCGCAGCATCACCCGCCAAGCATCCTTGATCGCGGCCAAAGCCTGACTAAGCTGGTTGCGCAGAACGGTGCGGGTAGATTGGGTCATTGGCCCTCGGGGATCATGTCGTATCCCTTAGTAAGCCACGGAGCGTTCATATAAAAGTGCGATAGCGGCCGCGCGTGGTAGCGAGTTGTTTCAGGCTTGCAGCAAAGCGCGGGCTGCGGCGCGGGCCTCGTCCGTTATTGTGTCACCTGCAACCATGCGCGCGATCTCGTCCACCCGGTCGGGATCCGCCAGAGGGGTGACGGTAGACAGGGTCTGCCCGCCGGTGACATGCTTCTGAACACGCCAGTGATGCGCGGCCCGGGCGGCAACCTGCGGCGAGTGGGTGACAACCAGCACCTGCCCGCCTTGTGCCAGTGACGCCAGACGTCGCCCTACTGCGTCAGCGGTGGCGCCCCCGACGCCGCGATCAATCTCATCAAAGATCATTGTGCGGGCACTGTCATCACCGGACAGACACACCTTAAGCGCCAGCAGAAAGCGGCTCAGTTCCCCGCCCGAGGCGATCTTGTTCAGCGGTCCCGACGGTGCACCCGGGTTGGTGGCGACTGTGAATGCAACCGCATCAGTTCCTTCAGGGCCGGGATCGGTGGTGGTGATTTCGGTCTGAAACACCGCGCGTTCCATTTTCAGCGGTGCCAATTCTTCCATGACGGCGGCATCCAGCTGCCCAGCCGCCGATTTTCGCGCAGCACTCAGCGCATTGGCTGCATCATCATATTCAGTTTGCGCCGCGCCCATAGCAGCGCGTTTGTCAGCAAGATCCGCATCACCTGCATCCAGCCGGTTGAGCCGGTTCCTCAGCGTTTCGGCGAAGCCACCCAGTTCATCCGGCACAACATCGTGCTTGCGGGCCAATGCGCGGATCGCGAACAGTCGTTCTTCGGCGGCTTCAAGTTCAGCCGGGTTGAAATCCAGGGCCTGAAGGCAGGCGCTGACACCATCCTGCGCCTCGCCCAATTCGATCATGGCCCGCCCCAGCGCAGCAACGGGGCCTTCCAGTTGCCCGCCTGCATGGTCGGATACACCTTCGAGCCAGCGCACCGCGTCGACCATGGCGCCCTCGGCCCCGTCCCCACCCAACAAATCAAAGGCGCGGGCGACATCGTCACGGATGCGTTCTGCCCCTTGCATCATTCGGCGGCGCGCGTCGAGATCGGCATCCTCGCCCGGCTGGGGATCAAGTTGATCCAGTTCCGCCACAGCGTGGCGCAGAAATTCTTCTTCGGCGCGCATACTCGCCAATGCCGCTTCGGTCTCGGCCAGCGCTTTGCGTGTGCGGGACAGGTCAACCCATGCGGTGCGCACGGCATGTAGGTGACTCGAAAGCTGGGCATAGGTGTCCAACATCACCCGGTGGCCGCGCGGGTTCAGCAGGCCACGATCATCATGCTGGCCATGCAATTCGATTAGGGTTTCAGACAGGGCCCGCAACACCTCGCCAGAACAGCGACGGTCATTGACCCAGGCCGTCTTGCGCCCTTCGGCGGTGTTGACACGACGTAGGATCAGCTCTTCCCCGCCGGGCAGACCGGCCTCAGCAAGGATTTCGTGGGCAGGATGATCCGCGGGCAGTTCGAATTCTGCCACGACCTCGCCCTGCGCGGCCCCCTGACGGACCAGTTCAGCCCGTCCACGCCAACCAAGCACAAAGCCCAGCGAATCCAGCAGGATCGATTTTCCCGCCCCGGTTTCGCCGGTCAATGCGTTCAAACCCGGTTGGAACGTTAGCTCCAACCGATCAATGATCAGCATGTCGCGGATATCGAGGGCGCGCAGCATCGGGTCTTTACCGTCCCAAGCCAAAAGCCATGACGATTACAACCACTCACCCTTGACCGTTTGACGATAGATCGTGCTGAGCCAGTTGTTGCCACGGCTCTTGAGATCCAGCCCACGCGAGGTCAGCAGCTTGTAGGCGTCATCATACCATTCCGAAGACTGGTAGTTGTAGCCAAGGATCGCACCGGCTGTTTGGGCCTCATCCACCAGACCAAGCGACAAATACGCCTCGACCAGACGATACAGCGCTTCGGCGGTATGCGATGTGGTCTGGAAATCCTCGACCACGACGCGGAACCGGTTGATCGCCGCGATATAGTGATCCTGGCGCAGGTAATAACGCCCGATCTCCATTTCCTTGCCCGCCAGATGGTCAAATGCCAAGTCAAATTTCAGCACGGCCGAGGTGGCATATTCGCTGTCTGGATAGACCTCGATCACGGTGCGCAGGGATTGTAGTGCCTGGAAGGTCAAGCCCTGATCACGACCGACCTCGTCAATCTGGTCGTAGTAGCTAAGCGCCAGAAGATATTGCGCATAGGCCGCGTCTTCATCCGTTGGATAGAAATCAATGTAACGCTGCGCAGCAGCGCGGCTTTCCTCGTAGTTCTGGTCTGAGTGAAACGAGAACGCCTGCATGATCAGCGCGCGTTTGGCCCAATCAGAATAGGGATACAGACGCTCGACTTCCGAGAAATACCAAGCCGCGTCGTCCGAACGGTCTTGCGACAGCTCGTATTCGCCACGGGTGTAAATCTGTTCCGGCGTATAGCCTTCCAGGTTTTGACTGCGATCCGCGCCTTTGTTGCCGAACAGGCCCCCCGCGTTGCCACATGCCGTCAAAGTTGCTGCCAGAAGAATCGCGCCTGCGAATCTGACTGCCGCTTTGCTGCCAACCATACCGCCCATCCTTGTCGTCTTAACTTAACGGGGTTCGCCCCGGATTGAGCCATGGTCTAGCACAGAAAATTCCGGTGCAAAACGCCTTATCCACGCTCTGGCATAATTGTCGTCAGAGTTGATCGGATCAGGCGACTTCGGGGATTTCGTTCAGAACAAGGCCCTGCCCCGGCAAGCGCGCAGCTTGTTCAGGGGTGCAAAGGACGGGACGCACTGCGCCGGGCGTTTCGAACAGTTTGCGCAGCAAGGTATTGGTCATTGAATGCCCAGACTTGTCGCCGGTGAAGTGGCCCAGAATCGGCCCGCCTGCCAGATAGAGATCGCCCAGAGCGTCCAGCATCTTGTGGCGCACCGCCTCATCCGCGCGGCGGAAGCCGCCCGGGGTCAGAACTTCGTCGCCCTGTACAACGACCGCATTCTCCAACGTGCCGCCAAGTGCAAGACCGTTTTCACGCATGGCTTCGACATCGGTACGACGGCAGAAAGTTCGGCAATCGCTGAGTTCACGCGCAAACGATCCGTTGCGCATGTCCAGTGTTTTGGTCTGGCTGCCAATGGCGTCGTCTTCGAATTCAATATGGAAGTCGATGATCAGCCCATCAGCAGGCACGATCATCGCGCAGGCACCTTCACGCGAAGCAGTCACCTGCTTTAGGACCTCGTAAGCCAAAACCGGGCTGGCCTGACGGCGTACGCCCTTGGCCATGATGCCGCGCACGAAATCGATGGATGACCCGTCCATGATCGGAACCTCGGGGCCATCAATCTCGATCAGTGCATTGTGCACGCCGCATCCGGCCAGAGCCGCCATGATATGTTCAACAGTAGACACCGACACACCAGCGTCATTCACCAGACGGGTGCACAGCGGCGTCCGCTCGACCACGTCATAGATCGCAGGGATGAGGGCATTGCCCAACTCAATATCCGTCCGTTTGAACCAGATGCCGTGACCGGCGGCTGCCGGTTTCAGGACCATGTTGGCGGGTTGACCGCCATGCAGTCCGACGCCTTTGAACGTGATCGGAGATTTGAGCGTATGTTGCAAATGATGCCTCAGAGAGTGATGTCCAGCCTGCGAGGGCTGTGTTGCACCCTCAGTTAAGGAAGCAATCGATAAGGCTCAACTCACTCTTTGTAACCGAATGAAACATGTATGTAACAGATCGGCAAAACCCTGCTTATCCACCTATAATACTTTGGTAATAAAGTAAAAAGGGCCGCCGGAAGGCGACCCTTTGCAATCAATTTGTTACCGCCATCAGTTGGCTTGGCGGCGCAGGAAGGCCGGAATTTCGATCCGTTCCTGATCGGGGTCAGCCTCATCATGGATAGGTGCCGTAGCGTCAGTCTGGCGCATTGCGGGCTGTTGACGCACCGGTTGCGGGGTCTGTGCCGGTGTATCCGCCGCGTGGCCCGTCATCCGGTCAATCAACCGATTGAAGCCAAAGCGGGGGCGTTCCTCGGTCTCGGGATGCGGTTGCTGTACAGCCTCAGGAGGGCGAGAAGCGGACAGGCGCTGCTTGGCTGACGGCACGTTCTGAACGGCCGCCTGCAGACGCTGCAGTGCTTCGGGTGAAGGGGTGCCTGCAGCTTGTCCACGCGGAGCAACAAAGGTTTCCGGCGCTTGTTCGACAGGATCAGGCTGCGGTTCAAACTCGGCCACGCGCGGCTGGTAGGCGGGGGGCGGCAGGCCGTCATCATCCCGTTCTTCCCGCGCATGAAACTGCGCCGGGGCAGGCTCTTCGGCCGCTTCGAACAAAGAAGGCTCGCGGATTTCTTCCGGCTGCGGAGCAGGCTCGGCCATTTCAGCCGCAACAGGCGTTTCCTCGGGCATGTGGTCTTCCGCTGATACAGTGCGAGTCAGCGGCGCTGACATCGAACGGCGGGCGACCGGAATATCTTCCTGCTTTTCGGTGGCGTCGATGCCAGTGGCAACAACCGATACGCGCATGCCACCTTCCATCACGGTGTCCAGCGTCGAACCGACGATGATATTGGCCTCTGGGTCCACTTCTTCGCGGATGCGGTTGGCGGCTTCGTCCAGTTCGAACAAGGTCAGGTCGTGCGAGCCGGTGATGTTGATCAGCACGCCCTTGGCGCCTTTGAGGCTGATTTCGTCCAGCAGCGGGTTGGCAATGGCCTTCTCGGCCGCCTGAACCGCACGATCTTCGCCAGTCGCCTCACCGGTGCCCATCATGGCTTTGCCCATCTCGTCCATGACCGCGCGGACGTCGGCAAAGTCGAGGTTGATCAGGCCCGGACGCACCATCAGATCGGTGACGCCTTTGACACCCTGATACAAGACGTCGTCGGCCATCGAGAACGCCTCGGTGAACGTGGTCTTTTCATTGGCCAGACGGAACAGGTTCTGGTTTGGAATGATGATCAGCGTGTCGACGACCCGTTGCAGCGATTCAACGCCGTCCTCGGCCTGACGCATCCGCTTTGCACCTTCGAACTGGAAGGGCTTGGTCACGACACCAACGGTCAGCACGCCGAGTTCGCGTGCGGCCTGCGCAATAATCGGGGCCGCCCCTGTACCGGTGCCACCGCCCATGCCAGCGGTGATAAAGCACATATGTGCGCCCGCCAGGTGATCGACAATCTGTTCGATGCTTTCTTCGGCGGCAGCGGCCCCTACAGTCGGTCGCGCCCCTGCACCCAGACCTTCGGTGACCTTGACGCCCAGCTGTACACGCGCCGATGATTGGCTTTGCTGCAGCGCCTGCGCATCTGTGTTCGCGACAACAAAGTCGACGCCATCCAGTTGCTTTTCAATCATGTTGTTAACGGCATTGCCGCCGGCGCCGCCAACGCCAAATACTGTGATCCGAGGCTTCAGTTCATCGTGCCCGGGCATCGAAAGATTCAATGTCATGCTCTGTCCGCCTGTTTTTATGTTCCGCCAAAGCGGTGTTTTTCTTGCCTATCCGCCTATGATTCTATCGCTCCAATACGAAAAGGTCACGTCAAAAATTGCGTGATTCCACAAAATATGGAGGAAATAAGGCGCTAAACGGCGGTATTTCGCACCGAACGCCAGATATTGGGGAACACAGGCAAATCACAACAAGACAAGCGTCATCCGCGCCGCATTTTGGATGCGTCACGGGTGATTGGATCGTATCGGTACATGCGGAAAACTGCTCAGGGTCCTGCCGCGGGGCCTCTTGCGGGCCCTGTGGATATCTTTAGGGATAAATCCAGCCACTGCAACCCGTTTCTTTAGCTGATCGGGGCACTTGGGCAGTTCAGACTATTCGTGGTTATGCTGCGCACTTCCTGAATTTCGCCGTCCGAGAGTGAGGCAAGCCGCACCAATAGGCGGTCTTTATACATAAAAGGCCACCAGCACACTGGAAAGCCATCCGGGTCATTGTCGTACAGAAAGCAGATCTGACCGTTGG
The DNA here is from genome assembly GCF_900313035.1 of Ruegeria sp. EL01. Taxonomy (GTDB): domain Bacteria; phylum Pseudomonadota; class Alphaproteobacteria; order Rhodobacterales; family Rhodobacteraceae; genus Ruegeria. Next base: position 239,299 of record NZ_OMPS01000048.1, read on the forward strand.
GCGTGGTGATTTGGCCGTAAACGCAGCCCTCGCCTTCTTGCCGCCAGACCGACGTCGTGCGATTCAGAAACTGCTCGGTTCCCACCAGATCGCCGCTGCGGATTTCATAGAACTTCAGCGTTTTTCCAACTGCGGTATCCAGAAAGGCGTCAGGCGTGATGACAGTCTGCGCCGCGGCCCAGCCGGGCAACAACATTGCCCCAAGGACGGCGCAGCGCAGTGTGTTACCAATTGTCACGGAACCACCGGACGGCCCGTTTGAAAGGACGCGCCGCGTCCGTGTCGACCGGGATTTCGAAATCCCACCATTCGTCCTGCGGATGCGCGGCAAACAGGCTAAGCCCCACAGCAGACGAAAAGCCTGGCCCAGTTGCCGATTGCGGCAGCCCGTGGACGCGCAGCGGGCGACCCAGGCGCACGCGCTGGCCCAAAATCCGCGTCGCGAGGCCATCCAGTCCCATGATCTGACTGCCACCGCCGGTCAGCACAATCTGCTGGCTTGGCATATGCTCAAACCCGGCCGCGTCCAGACGCACGCGGACCTCCTCAAGGATTTCCTCGACCCGGGGGCGCATGATTCCGATAAGTTCAGCACGGCTGACAGTACGGCGGTCATGCTCCCAGTCTCCGGTATCACCACCGATATCGAGCATATCACGATCATCGGCTCCGGTGGCATGGACACCGCCGTTAAAGGTCTTGATCCGTTCGGCCACAGACGCGGGCACGCCAAGCCCCTTGGAAATGTCCGATGTCACATGATCCCCGCCTATGCGCACGCAATCGGCATAGATCATGTGCTTTTTCATGAAGATCGACACGCTGGTCGTGCCGCCGCCCATATCAATACAGGCCGCGCCCAGTTCCTGCTCATCTTCAACAAGGGATGAGATGCCTGACACATAAGCCGAATTTGCAATACCGGCGAGTTCCAGATCGCAGCGCTTGATACAGCGCACGATGTTTTGAATCGCCACGGCATCAACAGTCAACATGTGCATATCAACGGCCAGCGACTGCCCCAGTTGACCACGCGGATCAATCAGACCCGAGCGGTTGTCGAGCGCAAAGTTCACCGGCTGAGCATGCAGCACCTCGCGCCCTGCCCCATAATCGGGCACGTCGCAGGCGTTCAAAACGCGGCCCACTTCGGCCTCGGTCACAAGCTGGCCTTCCAGATCAACCTGCGCATCCAGCCCATAGGACCTTGGGTTGGCGCCCGAGAAACAGGCGATCACATGATCAACGCGGATGTCAGCCATTTTTTGCGCTGCCTGTAACGCCGTGCGGATGGCACGCTCGGTTTCCTGCATGGCGGTGACTTCGCCAAATTGCACGCCGCGTGAGCGTGTTGTGGCGGCTCCGACAACACGGAACCCGGTCTGGCCCGCCATGGACCCGATGGTGTTATCCTCGCTGAGCCGCCCAGATCCGTCGAACCGCAGCACAAGGCAGCTGATCTTGGAACTTCCTACATCCAGAATGGCGACGACGCCCCTTTGCATGGCTTGTCTACGCATTTGCCGCATGGCGCGTTGAGACTGATATAGATCGGTCATCATGGTCGTTACTGCCCGTTACCCACTGTCACTTTTGTATTCCACCAGTCTTCGCTGGCAGCTTTGGTCATTCTGATTGTCGGACGCTGGCCAAGGCGCATATCCACCGCTGCCACATCGCGTTCCAGAAGATCCTGCACCTCGTTCACCGCCAACACGCGTTCCAACGCGCGCACCGGGCGTTCGACGGGCAGCATGATGCGCTGGCCACGGTCCAGCACCAGATCCCAGCGCCTCTCACCGACGCGGACCAACCCGCGAACCCGACTGCCGAGGCTGCGGGCGGTGTTGAAAATCTGCAGCGCTTCGGTCACGTATCCGTCAGCGCCGGTACCAGCGACCAAAGGCAGGTCTGCGTGATCTTTCCGCGACACAGCCTGATCCACATGCACACCGGTTTCATCCAACAACTCGATCCCATCGCGGGTACGCCAGACAATGACGGGCTGCCTCTCGATGACATCGACCTGCAATATGCCACCCGCACGGATGCGCACTGTCGCGGATTTTACCGGGTCCAGACCTGTTATGGTGTCGCGCATCTGCTCGACATCCAGGTCCCAGGAGCTGATCGGGAAATCCAACGGAACGGTCTCACGAATATCGTCGGCCAATCCGGTTCCAGCGCCATCAATCGCCATCAGATTGACCATGAATTCCGGCCGTTCCTGAATCGAGGTGCGAATGTCCGCGAAATAGGCGCTGACAGCTTCGCGCCGATCCTCAGAGGCAAAATACAGACCAGCCGCTGCGGCAATGGCACAAATCGGGACGCCCAGCTTGACGCCAAGGCGAATGCCCGGTGTCAGCATCCAGCGCTGGAACCGGTAACTGAGCCGCGACGGCGCCGGGTCGCTGCGACGCGCGGTTCGCGCAAAGACCTTGGCCCCGCGCAGACGTAGAACCGGTTGGATATCGCTATCCTCTGATCCAGCGGATTCGAAATCTGCATCCGGCCCAGCCAACGGCTTGGCGCGGTGGATCACGGGCGCGCGGGTGGCGATCAGCGGTCGCATGAGGCGTCCTCCACCATCCAGGCGCAGAGCTGGCTGAACGTTAGGCCACAATGCGCGCCCTGCTCCGGCACCAGCGAGGTTGGTGTCATCCCGGGCTGGGTGTTGGTTTCTAACAGGAACAACCCATCCGCGCCCTGACTGTCATCCCAACGAAAATCGGTACGGCTGACGCCCCTGCACCCCAACAGATTGTGGGCACGCAAAGCGTAATCCATGCACATGTCAAAAATCTCGGATGGAACTTCGGCGGGCAGGACATGCCACGACCCGCCCGGCTTGTACTTGGCGTCGTAATCGTACCAGCCGTCGGTCATGATCTCGGTCACGGTCAGGGCGCGGTCGCTCATCACTGAAACGGTCAGTTCACGGCCCGCGATATATTGCTCGACCATCACCTGTTCCGGCATGTCGTCCGCCAGCTTCGGTGGGCCATTGGCGCCTTCGTGCACCAGATAGATACCAACACTGGAGCCTTCATTGTTGGGCTTGACCACATAAGGCGCTGCCATCACATGGTCGGCCATCACGTCTGCCTTGGGCACGATCACACTGTCGGCAATGGGCAGTCCCGCGATGCGAAACGCCTCTTTGCTGCGCTGCTTGTCCATGGCGAGGGCTGAGGCCAATACGCCGGAATGCGTATACGGGATGCGCAACCATTCCAGCAGGCCCTGCACGCAGCCATCTTCGCCCCAGCGGCCATGCAGGGCGTTGAAAACCACATCAGGTTTAATATCCAAAAGGCGCGCGCAAAGGTCGGGACCAGCGTCCAGCTCGACCACTTCAATGCCTTCTCCCCTGAGGGCGGTTGCGCATTCGCGCCCGCTGCTGAGAGACACCTCGCGTTCAGCCGAGGGGCCGCCCATCAATACCGCCACTTTGGGGTTTGTCCTGCTCGACATACCCACGTTCGTGCGCCTCAATGTCCCTGGACCTTATGTAGTGGTCCATACTGCGTTTTATGCCTTTGATCCGTCGCCTTAATTTGCCTGTTTTGGTCTGACGGTCGGGGCTTTATTCTGTCAGCGGATCACCGACCCGCATGATTTCCCACTCTAGCGTGATACCGCTTGTTTCGTAAACCTTTTTTCGCACCTCTTCGCCCAGCCCTTCGAGGTCTGCGGCGGTGGCACCTCCGGTGTTGATCAGGAAATTCGAGTGCTTCTCGCTCATCTGTGCGCCGCCTCTCGTGGCGCCGCGCATGCCTGCGTCATCGATCACCTTCCACGCCTTAAGGTCATGCACATCATCAGCGCGGCCAGTCGATGAGAAACCGGCAGGATTGCGGAAGGTCGATCCGGCGCTGCGGTTCTTGGTGGGTTGCGTCTCGTCACGCTTCGTCAGTTGGGCGTCCATGCGCGCATGCAGGTCAGCGGGAGTGCCTGTAGGCCCCTCGAATTGGGCCGAAACCAACACAGCACCGTCCGGCACATCGGACTCGCGATATCGAAAATTTAGCTCTTCAGGCGTAAGGTCCAAAACCTCGCCCTGTCGGGTCACGATCGTCGCCTTGCGCAGCACATCCGCCGTATAGCTGCCATAGCACCCCGCGTTCATCCGTACCGCGCCGCCGATTGAACCGGGGATGGTGCGCAGGAAGGTCAGATCAACGCCCGCATCCGCCGCCTTGCGCGCCACATGCGCATCCAACGCCGCCGCGCCTGCGGTAACGATGCTGCCTTCTACCGAAATCCCGTTGAAGCCCCGCCCGAGGCGGATCACCACAGCACGCAACCCACCGTCGCGAACGATGAGATTTGATCCAACACCCATCGGGAACACAGAGACTCCCGCTGGCAAGTCCCGAAGAAAGGTTTGCAGGTCTTCGATGTCGGCTGGCTGGAACAGATAATCCGCCGGACCGCCAACGCGGAGCCATGTGAGGTCGGACAACAGACGACCATTTGCGAGTTTGCCACGTAGGCTCTTAAGGTTCAGCTCCGTGAGCGTTTCCGCCACCATGCCCCGATACTCCATCCTATTATCGCGACCACTCCGTACCACAAATGTATCCAGATAATGTACGCTATCGCCGCACGGGTAATGTCGTAGGTCTCAATCGAGCGCCAATACAGCGCCAAACCCAAAAGAACAAACCACAAGATGGAAGCGGCATATGCCAGTCGAAGCTTTCTGTGCAGAGCCGCGTAGGCAAAGGTCAAAAACCAGCCAATAAAGCCAACGAAAATTGGGGCCATGATTACGAAGATCGGATCAAACAAAGCGGAACGCCCTTACATCAGACCGCGCAACCATCGACCCAGATAAATCACAGGCCAGCGCAACACCGACATGCCTGCCGCAAGGACCAGCAATCCAATCCATGGGCCGTTCTCGTAAGTCACGTAACCTACGATCGGAATGCCCACCGCAATCAGGAAATAGGCACGGGCCCAGTGGTTGTCTTTGCTGGGAAGCATTGCCAGCACATTTGCCGCGAGGCCCCAGAGAGCGGCAAGAGCGAGCGACCATATCATTCCGTCACCTCTCGGCCTGTCCATTTACGCCAGTAAAACCGTATGGGGTTGCGAAACATCGAGATAAATCCACCGAAGGCGAGAGCAGACCAGAACCAGCCGTGATCAAAGCCCAGCCAGATGATAAGCACCGGCGCGCAGATCAGCAGGATGATGCCCGGAGGGAACTGCAGCCGCATCGGCAACAACGCCACGATTGTGGCGCAGATCACCCAGAGGGCGGCAAAGATCATCGAATAGTCCATTCGTCCCTCCAAGGACGCGCGGTATCAGCGAGCATCATATCACACTTCCAGGTTGTGCGCCAAATCAACATGGACGTCAAACAGCTTGTTTTCTTTGTAATCTCTCGGGCAACCCGTTGGCCCAGGCACTGATCGTGCCTGCGCCCAGGCACACAACCATATCGCCGGGACGGGTTTGTTCGCGCACGAGACGCTCAAGGTCTTCTTCATTCAGGATCGCACTTGCATGACGGTGACCATGGCGGATCAACCCTTCGACCAGATCGTCGCGGCTGGCCCCTTCGATCGGATCCTCTCCGGCGGCGAAAACCTCGGCAATGGCGACGACGTCGGCGTCATTGAAACAGGTGCAGAAATCGTCGAACAGGTTGGACAGGCGCGAATAGCGGTGCGGCTGGTGCACAGCAATGACGCGGCCATCGGTCGCCTGTCGGGCGGCTTTCAACACGGCGGCGATTTCAACCGGGTGGTGGCCGTAATCGTCGATGATGGTCACACCTTCGACCTCACCCACCTTGGTGAAGCGGCGATTGACGCCGCCGAAATTGGCCAGCGCCTTGCGGATTTCAACTGCTTTCATGCCCAGATGGCGGGCGACAGCCACGGCTGACAATGCGTTCGAGACGTTGTGGTCGCCGGGCATCGGCAAGGTGCAGCCTTCGATCACCTTGTCTTCGTATTGCAGGTGGATGTCGAAATGCGCGACACCGCCCTTGTAGGTCAGGTTCTCGGCCCGCACATCAGCCTGCGCGTTGAAACCATAGGTACGCACGCGCCGATCGGTGATGCGGCCGACCAGCGCCTGAACTTCGGTGTGATCGGTGCAGCAAACGGCAAGGCCATAGAAGGGCAGGTTTGAGACGAACTCGTAAAACCCATCGCGCAGCTGATCGAAATCGCCCCAATGTTCCATATGCTCGGGGTCGATATTGGTGACGATGGCGATGGTTGCCGGAAGACGATTGAATGAACCGTCGGACTCGTCCGCCTCGACCACCATCCATTCGCCCTGACCCATGCGGGCGTTCGAACCATAGGCGTGGATGATGCCGCCGTTGATCACGGTTGGGTCGAAGTCACCCGCGACCATCAGCTCGGCCATCATGGTGGTCGTGGTCGTCTTGCCGTGGGTTCCGGCAATGGCGATATTCGAGCGCAGGCGCATCAACTCGGCCAGCATGTCGGCGCGACGCACAACGGGCAATCCCTGTGCGCGTGCTTCGTCCAATTCCGGGTTGCCCGGTTTGATCGCGGTTGAGGTGACGATGACCGCAGCGCCTTCGAGGTTTTCGGCCTTCTGCCCGACAAAGATCTCAGCACCCAAACTGGCCAAACGGTCGGTGATTTTAGAAGCCTTTAGATCAGACCCCTGCACCCGGTACCCCAGGTTCAAAAGCACCTCGGCAATACCCGACATCCCGATCCCGCCGATCCCGACAAAATGGATTGGTCCGACATCCTGCGGCAGTTTGGTTGCTGGATTCATGTGGTCTCCTTCTGCGCCAATTGTTCGACGAGGGCTGTCAGACGCTCGGTTGCGTCCGGTGCCCCGACCGACAAGGCGGCATGGGCCATTTTCTGTGCGGCTGCGGGATTGGTTAAAACCGTGGTCATTTGTTGGGTCAGCGAAGAAACGTCAAGCATGTTCTCGGGGATCATGATCGCCCCGCCCGCCTGAACCAGTCCGCGCGCATTGGCGGTTTGGTGGTCGGCTGCCGCCGCGGCAAAGGGGATCAGGATTGAGGGGCGTCCGATGACCGAGATATCAGCGACGCTGGACGCGCCCGAGCGGGAAATGACCAACTGCGCCTCGGACATCCGGCGGGGGACATCCTGAAAGAACGGTTGCACATCGGCCAAGATGCCGTGATCCGCGTAGAATGCGGTGACACGCTCTCCATCCTCGTCGCGGGCCTGATGGGCAACGCGGACATAGCGTCGCAGATCCTCGGGCAAAGCCGCAATCGCACCCGGCACAACATCACTGAGGATACGAGCACCCTGCGAGCCGCCCATCACCAGGACCGACATCGGGTAGTCGCCGGGTGGAATGTAGGGCGCAGCTGCACGGTCCAGCACTGCAGCGCGCACCGGATTGCCGGTATGAGTACCGTTCGCGTCTTCGGGCAGATCAGTGGGCCAGACGCCACAGGCCACATGCGCAACTCGGGTGGCGAACAACTGGTTTACACGGCCCAGAACACCGTTCTGTTCGTGGATCATGCGGGGAATTTTCAGCAGGGTTGCGGCGCTGAGCGCCGGTATCGACGGGTATCCGCCAAACCCCACGACCACATCCGGTTTATCGCGCATCATGCCAAGGGCCATGCGGGTGACACCACCTGCAATCTTGGGTCCAGCCAGCGCCTTGGCGGCCAACCCGCCGCGCGCGAAAGTGGCCGAGGAGGCCTCGACGATTTCGGTCGTGTGGGGAAAACCACTGGTATAGCGCGCTCCGCGGGCGTCGGTGGACAAGCGCACGCGCCAGCCTTTGCGCAGCATCGCCTCGGCCAGCGCCTGTGCTGGGAACATGTGGCCCCCGGTGCCGCCAGCCGCAATCAATAGGTAGGGTTTGCCCATCAGCCTCGTCCGCGCAGAAGATCACCAAGTTCGCCCTGTGGGCGGGTGCGGGTGAAGGCTAGCAACATGCCAACGGCAATACCGCCCGCGATCAGGGACGAACCGCCATAGCTGACAAACGGCAAGGTCATGCCCTTAGCGGGCAACAGGCGAACGGCCACGCCCATATTGATCATCGCCTGAACGCCGAACATGCAAGCCAGACCAGTGCCTGCCAGACGGATGAACATATCACGCTCGCGCATCAGCCGCAAAAGCGAACGCACCACGATGATCGAATACAGGGCGATGATGATCAGCACCAGGATCAACCCGTATTCCTCGGCCGCGACAGCAATGATGAAATCCGTATGGGCGTCAGGCAGCGACCACTTCACCTGTCCTTCGCCCACGCCAACGCCAAACAGCCCGCCTTCGCGGATCGCGTTGGTCGCATAGCCAAGCTGGGTGGTCGGATCGACCTCTTGGTTCAGAAAGCCATCGATGCGGCGGGCGAAGTGGTCGGAATTGGAATAGGCAAACATGCCCCCCAAAACAACAATTCCAGCCATACCAACCAGCAGCAGCATCGGCGCACCGGCGACAAAATACATCACACCCCAGCCGAACAGGATTAGACAGGCCTGACCGAAATCAGGCTGCATCACCAGCATGCCAACGATGGCCATGCACAAAGCAAACGACCAGATCCGTCCTGGTGGGCCATTGATTTGCTGCGACGCCGCCAGCAACCATGCGGCCACCACGACAAAACCGGGTTTCAGGAATTCCGAAGGTTGCAGCGAGGCAAAGCCCAGCGAATACCAGCGCACGGCGCCTTTGCCGAAATCGGTACCAAAAACCGGTAGAAAGGCCAGTGCCACAAAGGACGCCAGAAATCCCAACACCGCCAGACGTCGTACAAGCGTCGGCGACATCATCGAGGTCAGCAACATCGCAACCAAGGCCAATCCGCCAAACAGAGCCTGTCGTTCGACATAATGGAATGGATCAAACCCATTGCGACCTGCCAAAGGCGGTGATGAGGCCAACCCCAGCAAAAGCCCGATGACAAACAGGATCAGAACGCAGGACATCGTCCAGCGATCAATTGTCCGCCACCACTTTGGTAGAATCGGTTCACCGCGCTGGTCCTGGACCGCGCCATACACCATCTCAGTCATGAGATACCGCCACTTACTGCCTCGTCAACGCCCCGTTTTCGGGATCTGATTGAGAGTCTACAGGGAAATTCGCGTTTGGGCCAGTGGAATGACGGGGCGGTGACGGAAAACAATTGGTGGCGTGCGGAACCTTGCCGGGGCGGGTTTTGTGCAGCCAAACGCTTTGCCGGATTGAGCTACTCGACCTCCTCAACCGGTCCATCCGCCTTAACCCAGGCGCTGAACCCACCTTCGATATGTGCAACCGGGGCCAGACCCATTTCCATAGCTGTCTTGGCGCTAAGCGCGGATCGCCATGCACTGGCGCAATAGAAGACATATGTTTTGTCCTGATCGAAGACGTCCTTGTGATACGGGCTTTCCGGGTCAATCCAGAATTCCAGCATGCCACGCGGGCATGAAAACGCACCGGGTATTTTGCCCGCGCGTTTCAGCTCGCGAATGTCGCGTAAGTCGATCAGAACATGGTCGTCGCTGTCGATCAAACCCTTGGCTTGCTCGATCGATATTGTCGTAACGAGGGCATTTGCCTCGGCAAGCAGCGTTTTGATCCCTTTGGTGATGGTCTGTGACATGGGCGTTGTTCCTGTGTTTCGAAGTCCGCATCAGAGCTTGAACAATTTATTTGGTTCTACCTGAGGGCATGCAGTCCGGCAAACGCAATCCCGACCGGCGGGCTCTTGCCTTCCCCCACAATCCACGCCATGCGCTGAATATGACCTATGACACGATCATCCTTGGCGCCGGAGCTGCCGGTTTGATGTGCGCGGCCCATTGTGGCGGGCGCGTTCTGGTGGTCGATCACGCCAAAGCTCCGGGCGAGAAGATCCGCATTTCGGGTGGTGGACGCTGCAACTTTACCAACATGTATGCAGGGCCCGAGAACTTTCTGTCGCAGAACCCGCATTTCTGCAAATCCGCGCTGGCGCGGTATACGCAGTGGGATTTCATCGATCTGGTGAATCGGCACGGTATTGCATGGCACGAAAAGACGTTGGGCCAGCTGTTCTGCGACGGCTCTTCCAAGCAGATCATCGCGATGCTGCTGGCCGAGATCGAGCGCGCCGGGGCCGAGTTGTGGGTGCAGACATCCCTGCGCTCCCTCAGCAAATCCGACGCCGGGTTTGCCTTGGAGGTCGAGCGCGACGGGCGGCGGCATCGTCTGACGTGCGCCAATCTGGTGCTGGCGACCGGCGGCAAGTCGATCCCCAAGATGGGCGCGACGGGACTGGCCTATGACATTGCACAACAGTTTGGTTTGCGCCTGACCGACACACGCGCGGGTCTGGTGCCGTTCACATTTTCGGACGATAAATTCAAGGAGTTGTCGGGGGTGTCCCTGCCCGCGCGACTATCCAACGACCGGACGAGCTTTGACGAAGCTCTGTTGTTCACCCATCGCGGGCTGAGCGGGCCGTCGGTATTGCAACTGTCCTCATATTGGCGCGAGGGCGAGGCGATCCGGGTCAACCTGATCCCCAATCTGCCACTTTACGACCTGCTGCGCGATCAGCGGCAGGCGTCCGGGCGCAAAGATCTGAGCACCGAGTTGGCGCGGCATCTGCCCGGGCGGCTTGTGGACTATCTTGGCCAACAGCTTCCGATGTCCGGTAGGCTGGCAGATCAATCAGACGCCAGGCTGGCTGAACTGGTGGCTGCCCTGTCTGACTGGCACCTCATGCCCTCGGGCACCGAAGGGTATCGCACCGCCGAAGTGACTTTGGGCGGGATCGATACAGATGATCTGTCGTCAAAAACGATGGAGGCCAAGGAAATCCCTGGCCTCTATGCAATTGGTGAAGCGGTGGATGTCACCGGCTGGTTGGGCGGCTACAATTTCCAGTGGGCGTGGTCTTCGGGCCACGCCGCCGGAAGCGCAATTGCTGGTGATTAACCGACTACGTTGTAGCCGCGGCCACGCATGCAATTCCGCACAATGACTTCCTTGTTCTGGTTCTTGCCGATGGCATCCGCACTTGCCCCTAACAGAGCACCTGCAACAGCAGCACGACCCAGATTGTCGCTGCTGTCCTGAACGATCCCGGTGACTGCAGCCGCACCTGCCGCGCCGATAGCCGCGTTCCCGGCGGTGCTGCCGTCAATGGTGGCCTGTGACGCCGCCAATTGCTGGCATTGCGCCAGATCGTTGCTGTAATTCGGCCCAATCGGTCCATCGATAACCGGTTGATAACTCGCCCCTGTATTTGTGCAGGCACCAGCCAGCAACAAAGCGGGAATGATCAGAAGAGATTTACGGTTTGGCATATTCATGACCTCGCGTTGAATTATCGAGAAACAAAACAATTTCTTATTTGGCGTCAAGCCGATCACCTAGGACTCTGTCCGAAACGGCGGTCAATTGCAAATGAGCTAGCCTTCAAGTTGGCTTTTGACCTGTTCCGCGAAGTCATCTCCACGCTGTTCGAAATTGTCATATTGATCGAAACTTGCGGCGGCTGGGGCCAGCAAAACCGTCTCCCCCGGCTGGCTGTCCGCCACGGCTTGCGCAACGGCGGCTTCCATGGTTGTGCAGACCAGCGCGTCAATGTCCAACTGCATGGCAAAATTTGCCGCCTCACGCCCGATGACATAGGCCCTGAGGACGTCTTTTGTGGCCCCGTTCAAGGCAGCGATACCGCCCTCTTTCTCTAACCCGCCGCAGATCCAGCGGACTTTTTTGAACGCGCTCAAAGCTTTGACGGCGCTGTCCACGTTGGTCGCCTTAGAGTCGTTGACATAGGTCACACCATCCGCTTCGGCGATGATCTGGCTGCGGTGCGGCAAGCCCGGATAGCTGTGCAGCGCGTCCTCGATCACTCGGGGCGCAAGACCAAGCGACCGACAGGCAGCGTAGGCTGCGCAGGCGTTCTGGTGGTTATGCGCACCGGGCAGGCCCTTGATAGCGCGCAGGTCGATCGAACCGGCCTGACGCCCCTTACGGTATTCCGACAGGAACCCTTTGCGGGCAAAAACCTGCCATCCCGTTCCCGTCAACTTGCGCGCAACCGAAACGCGGATCACCCGGTCGTCGCTTGGGCCTTCGGCCAGTTGGCCCGCCAGAAACGCGCCTTCGGCCTCATCCACACCGATAACGGCCCGATCCGGTCCACCTTCTGCAAACAATCGCCGCTTGGCTGCAAAATACCCGCCCATGCCTCCATGCCTGTCCAGATGATCCGGTGAAAGGTTGGTAAACACCGCCACATCCGGCGTCAGCGCGCGCGCCAACTCGGTCTGATAGCTGCTGAGTTCCAGCACAACAACTGAACCATCACCGCCCGGTGTGATATCAAGCACCCCGCGCCCGATGTTACCGGCCAATTGCGCATCCCGCCCGACCTCGGTCAGGATATGGTGGATCAATGCCGCCGTTGTGGATTTGCCGTTTGAGCCTGTGACCGCGATCACGCGCGGCGGGGTTTCAAACCTGCCCCAATCCTGATCCGCAAACGACCGGAAGAACATGCCAATATCGTTGTCCACCGGAACACCAGCTTCAAGCGCCGCGGCTACCACCGGATTTGGCTGCGGATAAAGATGCGGAATACCGGGCGATACCAACAGCGTCGCAACATCGTCAAAGGCGCCCTGCCGCAACAAGTCGGCGCAGACAAAGCCTTCGTCTGAGGCCGTGTCACGTGTGGCCGGATTGTCGTCCCAGCAGATGGGAGTAGCTCCACCCGCACGAAGGGCGCGTGCGGCCGCCAGACCAGACCGGCCCAACCCCAGAACCGCTACTTTTTGTCCTGAAAATCCTTTGACCGGGATCATGCTGCCGTACCTTCATTTCATCTTGAATTGGCCGCCACACTGCACCGAAGAAATTGTCATTGGCAAGGGCGGTATCAGGCTCGCGCGGCAGCGCGAGCCGGGCCCAACAGGTGCAAGGCGGGCCGCAGGCCCGTCGAACCTGGCGGGAGCATTACCTGACTTTGAGGGTCGCCAGACCAATCATCGCCAGGATCAGTGAGATGATCCAGAAACGGATGACGATCGTAGGCTCTGCCCAGCCCTTTTTCTCATAGTGATGGTGGATCGGCGCCATCAAAAAAACCCGTTTTCCTGTGCGCTTGAAGTAAAGCACCTGAATGATCACGCTCAGCGCCTCGACCACAAACAAGCCGCCAACAATCGCAAGCACCAGCTCGTGTTTGGTGGCCACGGCAATGGCACCCAGCGCGCCACCCAACGCCAAAGACCCGGTGTCGCCCATGAAAACAGCAGCCGGCGGTGCATTATACCAAAGGAAGCCAAGACCGGCGCCAAACAGCGCCGAGGTAAAGATAAAGATCTCGCCGGTGCCTGGCACATAGTGCACATCCAGGTATTCAGTGAAGTCCACTCGTCCGACCGCATAGGCAATGATTCCAAGGGTCGATGCCGCGATCATCACCGGCATGATGGCGAGCCCGTCCAGACCGTCTGTCAGGTTCACGGCATTGGCCGCACCGACGATAACGATGATGGCGAACGGAATGTAAAGGATACCCAGGTTGATCAGCGTGTCTTTGAACACCGGCAGCGCCAGCTGGTTCTGCAGCGCTTCGGGGTGGTTCAGGGATGCCCACCCTGCGGCCAGCACAGCGATGATGACCCCCAAGGCAAGCCGCATTTTGCCAGAAACACCCTTTGAATTCTGTTTCGACACTTTTGCATAGTCATCAGCAAAGCCAATAGCTGCATAAGCCAATGTCACGAACAGCACCATCCAGACATAGGGGTTGTCCCATCGGGCCCAGATCAGGGTGGAAGTCAAAAGCGCGCCGACGATCAGCAAGCCGCCCATGGTCGGCGTTCCTGCCTTGGACAAATGGCCCTCAGGCCCGTCATCACGGATCGGCTGACCTTTGCCCTGCTTCTTGCGCAGCACGTTAATCAGTGGTTTGCCAAACAGAAACCCGAATATCAGTGCGGTCAGAAAGGCGCCGCCTGCGCGGAATGTGATGTAACGGAAGAGGTTGAAAAAATCCCCTCCGTCCGACAGGGCGGTCAGCCAATAGAGCATTACAAGACCTTTCTCAAACGCGTGTCACGGGTGGGTTACACATCAGGCGCGCCCCCTTGCCCCATTTTCCGCAAACCGTCAACAATCCGTGCCAGCGCCATACTAAGCGATCCCTTAGCCAGAACCGCATCGCCCGGCCGGATCAGTTCGGGCAGATACGTCGCCATCTCATCACTGGTTTCAAACCACAACCCACGCCGACTTTCCGGCAGGGCCTGATGCAAGGCCTGCATCAACGAGCCGATGCAATGTACCTGATCAATATGCGCCATGGCGTTCACACTGGCCATGTCGGCATGCATGGCCTGTTCTTCAGGGCCCAACTCTTTCATATCGCCCAGAAAAGCGATCCGTCGGGTGCCCTGAACCGCAGCAAGAACATCAAGGGCTGCAGCCATCGATGTGGGGTTGGCATTATAGCTGTCATCCAGCACTTCGATTCGCCCACCTTTAGGCAGTGCAATGATCTCACGCACCCCACGACCCTGAACCGGAGACCAGCGTTTCAGACCGGCAACTGCCTGATCCAGATCGACACCCAGTTCACTGCAAGCCGCCAATGCACCCAGCGCGTTCATCGCAAAATGCGTGCCCGCCGACGCGACGTCATAGGCAAAGGTTTTACCGCCTATTGTCGCCAAAGCGTGAACCGAGTCGGATGACTGTTCGACATCCGTCAAAACAAAATCGCAGGCTGCGCGGCCGAAATCGATTGTTTTCGCACCCAGCACCTGCGCGTGTTGGCGCAGAATATCGACATGTTCGATATCGGCATTGACGACAGCTGTCCCGCCTTCGGTCAACCCGTCGAAAATCGCAGCTTTTTCCTGCGCAATGCCCGCAACCGAGTCAAAAGCCTCCAGATGTACGGCGGCAACCGTCGTGACCAGTGCGACTTGTGGGCAGGCCTGCCGCGCCAGAGGGGAAATCTCACCGGGATGGTTCATGCCGATTTCGATCACGGCATACTCGGTTTGTCGGGGCATCCGGGCCAGTGTCAGCGGCACGCCCCAGTGGTTGTTGTAACTGGCAACGCTGGCATGGGTGCGACCTTGTGTCGACAAGATCGCAGCCAGCATTTCCTTGGTCGAGGTTTTGCCGACACTGCCGGTTACCCCGATGACCTGTGCGGCGGTTCTGGCCCGGGCGGCCTGCCCCAATGCCTCTAACCCGGCCTGCACATCTTCCACGATCAACAGGGGCGCATCTTCAGAGACACCTTCTGGAATACGTGAAACCAGCGCTGCGCCCGCGCCGTTTTCAAGCGCCTGTGCAACGAACTCATGACCGTCGCGGGCCGCCGTGAGGGCGACGAACAGATCACCCGGCTGAAGCGTGCGTGTATCGATGGACACGCCGTTTGCCACCCAATCGGTGGTGGCGCGCCCTGCGGTGGCGGTGGCGGCCTCGGCGGCAGTCCAAAGGGTCATGCGACCCTCCCGTCCAATGCCGCCACCGAGATGCTGGCCTGTTCGACATCATCGAATGGCAGAACCTGATCGCCGACAATCTGGCCCGTTTCGTGCCCCTTGCCCGCAATCAACAACGCGTCGCCCGGTTGCAGGGCATCAATGCCGCGCAGGATGGCCTCGGCCCGATCACCGACTTCGGTGGCACCCGGAGCACCGTCCATCACCGCAGCACGGATTGTGGCCGGATCTTCGCTGCGCGGGTTGTCATCGGTGACAAAGACGATGTCGGCGTGATTTGTCGCGGCGCTGCCCATCAAGGGGCGCTTGCTTGCGTCACGATCCCCGCCCGCGCCGACAATGGCGATCAGGCGACCCATCACATGCGGACGCAAGGCCTTTAACGCAGTCGCTACCGCGTCCGGCGTATGCGCATAATCAACAAAGACCGCTGCTCCATTCTCGCGAGTTGCGGCCAGCTGCATGCGGCCCCGCACGGTCGTCAGATGCGGCAAGGTTTCGAACACGCGCTCCGGGTCATCCCCGGCGGCAATCACCAATCCGCAAGCGAGCAGTATGTTTTCGGCCTGAAATCCACCGATCAGGTTCAGGCGGGTCAGGAAGGTTTTGCCTTGCCAGGAGAACCGTAGATCCTGACCTGTTGCGTCAAAGCGCTGGTTCATCAGGCACAGGTCAGCCTGTCCCAACCCAACCGACAGCACCGATTGCCCTCGCGCTTCGGCGATCCGCCGCACCTGCCCGCCTTTGGGGTCACTCAGATTTATGACTGCGGTACCGTCCTGTGGCAGAACCCGATCAAACAGGCCTGCCTTGGCGTCGAAATACGCCTCGAACGTTTCGTGGTAGTCCAAATGGTCCTGCGTGAAGTTCGAAAACCCGGCAGCGGTCAGCTGCACGCCGTCAAGGCGGCGTTGTTCAAGACCGTGGGAGGAGGCCTCCATCGCGGCGTGGGTCACACCATTGTGGGTCGCTTCGGCCAAACACCGATGCAGAGTGATCGGTTCGGGCGTGGTGTGGGCAAGCGGTGCCGTACATGCCCCTTCCACCCCGGTGGTGCCAAGATTAACCGCGGCATGGCCCAGCTCGGTCCAAATCTGGCGCACAAATGTTGCAACGGATGTTTTACCATTGGTGCCGGTGACCGCCACGATGGTCTGCGGTTGCGCCCCAAACCACAGCGCGGCACATCCGGCCAACGCCTGTCGTGGGTCTTCGGTCACGATCAGGGCTGCGTCCGAGGCCGACAGCTCAGCGGCAGCGATTTTGGCGCCCTCGGCATCGGTCAGGATCGCAGCGGCGCCCATACGCAGGGCAAATTGAATAAACTCTCCGCCATGAACCCGCGTGCCCGGAAGGGCCGCGAACAGGTAGCCGTCTTCGACTTCGCGGCTATCGACGGCCAGCCCGGTGATCGCCGGGTTTGCACCGCCCCGCGCAGTCAGGGCCAGTTGGCTAAGTTTCTTTGACTGATCGCCCATGACCCACCTTCTGTCCAACAGCCTAATTCGACGTCAGGGTTATAGCAGCGCCGGCCTCAGGCTCAAGCCGGGGTCGCAAACCCAAAAGGGGCGCGATCCGACCGATCAATTCGGCAGCGACCGGAACAGCGGTCCAGCCCGCCGTGCGACGCTTTTCGCCATAGGCCAAGATTGACGGCTCATCCAGAGTGACGATCAGAACGTATTTCGGATCATAAGACGGGAACATCGTGGCAAAGGTGGCAATGACCTTGTCATCATAGTAGCCGCCGCGCGGTTTCGGCTTGTCGGCTGTGCCGGTTTTTCCGGCGACATAGTATCCTGCCACATCACCAAAACTGGCGGTCCCGTCGGTGACGACCCTGCGCAGCATCTTTTGCGCCTGACTTGCCGTGCCCTGCGACATCACACGTGGCCCATATTGCGGCCCGTTTTTGCGCAGAATGGTCGGGCTGACATAGTGACCGCCGTTGGCAATGGCGGCATACCCTGCCGCCAGATGCATCGGGCTGGTCGACAAACCGTGACCGTATGAGATGGTCACAGTGCTCAACTCGCCCCACTTCTTGGGCTTCAGGGGCTCGCCGCCTGCGGCTTCGACAATTTCGAAGGGCGTAGGTTCGAACATACCAAGCGTTTCCAGGAAGGCCTGCTGCCGCTGCGCGCCGATCTGCAAGGCCAGGCGACCAGTACCACGGTTTGAACTGTGAACGATCACATCAGATACACTGATCTTGCCGTAGTTCTTGCCGTTGAATTCACCAATCGGAAACCGGCCGATTTTCATCGGGCCCGAGGTATCGATGATCGTGTTCGAATTCACTAACCCCAGTTGCACCGCCTGCGCTGCTGTGAAGATTTTGAAGACCGACCCAAGCTCATAGACACCCTGCACGTAACGGTTGAACAAGGGGCTGTCGGAGGGATCAAAACCCGACGTCGGAGGGCGCGGACGATCGTTGGGATCAAAAGATGGCAAAGACGCGGCCGAAACGACCTCGCCTGTATGCGCATTCATCAAAACAGCCGAGGCCCCTTTGGCGTTCATGATCTTCATGCCGCCGTACAGCACTTGTTCGACCGCCGCCTGAATGGTCAGGTCTAGTGACAGTTGCAGGGGTTTGTTGCCGTTGGCCGGGTTGCGCAAATAGTCGTCAAACTTTTTCTCGACCCCGGCGACGCCGATGACTTCGGCCGCGCTGACGCCTTCGCGTCCGAACCCTGAACCACCCAGAATATGTGCCGCAAGACGGCCATTGGGATACAGGCGCATCTCACGCGGGCCGAACAAGATGCCCGGATCGCCGATGTCATGCACAGCCTGTTTCTGTTCGGGCGAGATCCGTTTCTTAATCCAGATGAACTTGCGGTTGCCGGTGAAATCCTTGATCAGGCGCTCTTTTTCCAAATCAGGGAAGATCGCCACAAGCTGGTCGGCGGCCGCGTTCGGATCGATCATCAAAGGCGGTTGAGCATAAACCGAGTAGGTGTCGAGATTGGTCGCCAGTATGCGCCCTTCGCGGTCGACGATATTGGCCCGTTGCATGGCAATTGCCGCGCCGGGCGCACTGGCCAGCGGTTCCTGGGCCTCGGACGTGGCAAGCATGCCCATGCGAACGCCCACAATAGAAAAGGCGCAGAAAAAGAACAGCCCAAGCACAAGCAGGCGCCCTTCGGCTCGGGCGCGCGCGCGGTCTTTCATATCTTCGTGGCGCTGGCGGATGTTTTCCCGTTCAATCACCTTGGGGTTTTCACCACGGGCGCGCGCATCCAGAACGCGGGCCAAAGGGCGGAGTGGCGTGCGGATCATGGAAACTGCACCTCGCCCAGAGCTTGAATATCGGTGATGGCCTGCAGCTCAATCGGGTCGACAATCGGCAGATCCGGGTCTTCGGCATAGGTGATCTGATCAGCCCGCCCAAACTGTTCTGAACGCAGCGGCAGAAGGCCAAGGCGTTCGAAATTCAGATCCGCCAGCTCTCGCAGACGGTCAGGACGGTTCAGATACGCCCATTCTGCATTCAGCACGGCCAACCGTACCTGCGCGGTGCCGATTTGTCGCTGCAACCCTTGGGTTTCTTTCAACACCTGCTGGGTACGGTAGTTTTCCTGATAGGCCCATAATGCCAACCCGAACACCGCCAGGGCAGTCAACACATACAAAAAACCCTTCATCTTGCCCTTCCCCCAAGTTGCGGCATGCCAATTGCGCGGGCATCTATTTCCCCGGCCGGGGCATCCGTACGCACAGCAACACGCAGCTTGGCCGAGCGCGCGCGTGGATTGTCCTGCAATTCCTGATCGTCAGGACCAACGGCCTTACGGGTTTTCAGGGTAAATTGCGGCTGCTCTTCTTTCATTTCTGGCGCATAACGATTGGCCCGACCGGTTTTCCCTGCGCGCGACTGAAAAAACCGCTTCACCATCCGATCCTCGATGGAATGGAAGGTGACAACGGCCAGTTGACCACCGGGTTTCAGCGCCCGCTCTGCCGCCATGAGGCCCTGGAACAGCTCTTCATATTCTGCGTTTACGGCGATGCGCAGGCCTTGGAAGCTGCGCGTCGCGGGGTGTGATTGCCCGGGTTTTGGGCGCGGCAGGCAGGACTCGATTATCCCGACCAATCGCAAGGTCGTCGTGATCGGCTCCTCAGCGCGCGCCTTTAAGATGGCTTTGGCAATGCGACGG
This sequence comes from Ruegeria sp. EL01, assembly GCF_900313035.1. Lineage (GTDB taxonomy): Bacteria > Pseudomonadota > Alphaproteobacteria > Rhodobacterales > Rhodobacteraceae > Ruegeria. The sequence continues at coordinate 258,940 of NZ_OMPS01000048.1, forward strand.
CTGGCGCGTTCTTCACCATAGTGAAACAGAATGTCGGCCAGCTGCGCCTCGGTCGCAGTGTTGACCAGATCGGCAGCGCTGTCGCCATCCTGGCTCATGCGCATATCCAGCGGACCGTCTTTCATGAAGGAAAACCCGCGCTCGGCCTGATCAAGCTGCATGGAAGAGACCCCAAGATCCAGAACGATGCCGTCCAGATCATGGGCATATTCATCCATGCGCGAAAACACGCCCTGCTGCATCACCAGACGGTCGCCATATTCCCCGGCCCAGTCAGCGACCAATTCAAAAGCCAGCGGATCGCGGTCCACACCGATGACTTTATCCGCGCCAGCCTCAAGCAAACCGCGGGTGTAACCACCAGCGCCAAAGGTGCCATCCAACCAGATCCCTGACACGGGGGCCACCGCAGCCAGCAAGGGGCGCAGCAAAACAGGGATATGTGGTTTATCCGAGGAGGGGGTCGCGCCGGCCATGCCGCTACGCATCCCCGGTGCCATCTAGGAACTGAAGCGGATCAAAATCGTCGGGCAGATCGTCAAGCCATTCTTCGGCTGCGGCCAGTTCCTCGGCCTCGTAGGTCTTGGGCTTCCAGATCTGGAACGTATCGCCGGCAGCTATGAAGAACGCCTCATTCTCAAGATCGATCTTGCTGCGCAGCTTGGCAGGTAAGACCAAGCGCCCGGTCTCATCCACATTGGTCGGGAAGGACTGACCGTGGAACATACGCTGCAGCATCTTGCGCTGCATCGAGCCACGCGGCAGGGCATCGATCTTGGCGTCGACCTCGTCGATCGCCTGCATCGTATAACATTCAAGGTATTTGCGGCGGTGGTCACCGTAGACAATCACCAGTTCAGGGCTGTCTCCGGGTTGCCAATTGGGATCGGACGCTTCAAGCACACGGCGAAACGAGGCCGGGATCGAGACCCTGCCCTTCGTATCCACCTTATGGTGGCTTTCACCTCTAAACCTGCGCGCCAAGACGACTGTCCCTTTCGCTTGCGCCCCACCAGAAAACTACGTTTCCCCCGGAAGTAAAAACGGCGGGTTGATCTGCTGCCACTGATCAACCCGCCGCATTGACCCGCTATGCGGGATGTCCAGCTGCACGCGCCACCTGGGGGGATGTCTGCTCGCCCGCGCGCCGGATCTCTTGATTGATGAAAAGCGAGATGCCTGTATGAAACCTGATTATTTATGGTTCGGGGTCGTTTGGTGCCCCTGCTGCCTCGTCCTCATCGGATGAACAAGGGATGCCATGGGAATTCATGGAAATCAACTAATATTTTCAGACCAAAGACAATTGAAACAGAGGTAAATTGAAGAAGCTACTGTAGTAATCAGGCAAAATACACACTATCTCGACAATTGCCTCACCCAGTACACAATATATGCTCCTTTTGGGCGTTAGCTAAAATTTCCCATGATTTCCCATTATCCACAGAATTGGTTGCAAAAACCTTCCAAAACCGAGGTGGTTTTCAACAATACAACACGAATCACACACGGATACGGGAAAGTGCCATGTGTTTCCTGACGCCCAGATCCCCCTCCCATGGTTTCCCATGTTGCTGCCACAGGCATCCAACTTCCGCACAGCGCACAAACAAGAAACACCCACTTACGCTAAGGTTTTTTGCAAATTTCTTGGGCGAACGAGACGCGCCAAACCTATTTTTCAAGGCAAATTTCCACACCAGACCCAACGAATTGATATCCATGCGTTTGCTGCATAGCAGCATTGACGCCGTCAGCTATTGTGCAATTGCAGCATTCACCTATTTTCAGTCTCAAGCAAACGCTGGAATACACCGGCAACAACATGAGACATCGGGTTACGCACATGACAGTGGCAACCAATACTTCCGCGCTGAAAAGCGCATCCGCAGGCGGGTTGAGCGCTCTGATCGAAGCAGCAAAAACACGCTTTGATCGCTATCGCATGTACCGCCAAACAGTTAACGAACTGGCGTCCCTGTCGGATCGCGAGCTGGCCGATCTGGGCCTGCACCGTTCAATGATCCGTCGCATCGCAACGCAGGCGACCGAAGAAAACGCAGTGCGCTAAGCACCAAAGGAACAACCGAGATCAGGCCCTTCTCCTCCCTTAGGGTCTGTAATCAGCGGCAGCATCTCTCCTCCTCCCTGATGCTGCCGCACCTTATACCGGCCCTGACCGCCGGACCTTGATACATCGGGGCTCTTCTCCTCCCTGCCCTGATGTTGAAAGCGCGCGGTGACGTCTCCTCCTCCCTGACGTCGCCGCGCCTTCCCATACCGGGATCAAACCCGGGTTCGAATACATCGGGGCCCTCCTCCCTGCTTCGATGTTGATAAAAACGGCGGTTTCCTCTCCTCCTCCCTGGAAACCGCCGTTTTGATTTTTCCGACATGAAAAAAAACGCCACAGCCAGAGCTGGGCGCCTTTTGCAAAAAATTGAGCATGTGCCGTCAGGCACATTCCTTTTGATTAAAACGGAACATCGTCCTTGGCGGACAAGAACCGAGAGACAACTTTCTTGGTGCCTGCCTTGTCGAAATCCACTTCGACCTTGTCGCCTTCAATCCCGACCACGCCGCCATAGCCGAACTTTTGGTGAAACACCCGCTCGCCCAGTGTGAAACTGGCCAAGGCGGTCGCATCAATCACCGTATTGCGGCTCTCTTTTGGTTGCGACATACCATATTGCCCCTGCCGCGCTTGCAGACGTTTCCAACCCGGCGAGTTGTAGACATTCGCCTCGACCGCGCGGGATTCGATCCCGGCTGTCGTCTGACCGCCGCCATAAAGGCCCGGAGGCGTCAGAACTTCTACATGGTCCTCAGGCAGCTCATCAATGAACCGCGACGGCATCGAATTCTGCCATTGCCCGAAAACGCGTCGGTTGGCGGCGAAGGAAATGGTACAGACCTCTTCAGCGCGGGTGATGCCGACATAGGCCAGCCGCCGCTCTTCCTCGAGACCCTTGACACCCGATTCATCCATCGAGCGTTGGGACGGGAACAACCCATCCTCCCACCCTGGTAAAAACACGGCAGGAAATTCCAGCCCCTTGGCCGCGTGCAGGGTCATGATCGACACTTTCGCGCCATCCGAGTCCTGCTCGTTGTCCATCACCAGGCTGACATGTTCGAGGAACCCTTGCAGGTTCTCGAAATTATCCAGCTGGTTGACCAATTCCTTGAGGTTTTCCAGCCGCCCCGGTGCCTCGGGCGTTTTGTCGTTTTGCCAGTGGCCGGTATAGCCGGATTCGTCCAATACGATTTGGGCAAGTTCGATATGCGTATGTTCCGGCGCGCCAAACCGCATCGGTGCGGTGCCGTCGTCGATCACCGACTCATCGTCAACTTCGATCCGGGGCCCCCGAGTCATCGCGTTCCAACGGGCCAGCCCCTCGATCAACTCGCTTAGCGCCTTACCGCCTTTGCCCTTGATCAACCCGTTGTCGACTGCAATCCGCGCACCGTCGACCAGGGAAACTCCGTTTTCCCGTGCAGTGCGTTGGATCGTCTGTTGCGCCTTGTCGCCCAGACCGCGCTTGGGCGTGTTCACGATCCGCTCGAACGCCAGATCATCCTCGGGGCTGACAACCAGTCGGAAATAGGCCATGGCATCGCGGATCTCCATCCGCTCATAGAAGCGTGGCCCGCCGATCACCTTGTACGGTAGACCGATAGTCAAAAAGCGATCCTCGAACGCGCGCATCTGGTGGCTGGCCCGCACAAGAATGGCCATCTCGTCAAGGTTCATCGGCCGCACGCCTCGGGTGCCACCCTGCATCGCGTCGATCTCTTCACCGATCCAGCGCGCCTCTTCCTCGCCATCCCAATGACCGATCAGGCGGACTTTCTCGCCATCCTCCGCGTCGGTCCAAAGCTCTTTGCCCAGACGGTTTTCATTGCCCCGGATGACATTCGAAGCAGCCGCCAGAATATGTGGGGTTGAGCGGTAGTTTTGTTCCAACCGCACCACAAAAGCGCCGGGAAAATCCTTTTCAAACCGCAGGATGTTGCCCACCTCGGCCCCGCGCCAGCCGTAGATCGACTGGTCGTCATCGCCCACGCAGCAGATATTCTTGTGCGCCCCGGCCAGCAGACGCAGCCAGAGGTATTGGGCGACGTTGGTGTCTTGGTATTCGTCCACAAGGATATAGCGGAACCAACGCTGGTATTGCTCCAGCACATCCCCATGCGTCCGAAAGATCGTCACCATATGCAGCAGCAGGTCGCCGAAATCGACGGCATTCAGCTCTCGCAGGCGGGTCTGGTATTGGGCGTAGAGTTCAATACCTTTGTTGTTATAGGCCCCCGCGTCCGCAGCGGGCACTTTGTCGGGTGTCAGCGCCCGGTTTTTCCAGTCATCGATGATTCCGGCCAACATCCGCGCCGGCCAGCGTTTGTCGTCGATATTGGCCGCCTGCACCAATTGTTTGAGCAACCGCAGCTGGTCGTCGCTGTCCAGAATGGTGAAGTTAGACTTCAGATCCACCAGTTCCGCATGGCGGCGCAAAAGCTTGACGCAGATTGCGTGGAACGTGCCCAGCCAAGGCATTCCTTCGGCCGGTTGACCCAACAGGCGCCCAACGCGCAGCTTCATCTCGCGCGCGGCTTTGTTGGTAAATGTCACCGACAGGATCTCGTTCGGACGGGCGCACCCGGTGGTCAAAAGATGCGCAATACGCGTCGTCAGCGCTTTGGTCTTTCCGGTCCCTGCCCCGGCCAACATCAGCACAGGCCCGTCCAGCCGCTCGACCGCGTTGCGCTGCGCCGGGTTCAGATCATCCAGATACGGCGTTGATGGCCGCGCCATAGCTCTCTGGGACAGCGATGCGCCTTCAAAGGCGTCCATTTCGTCAAAACTGCTCATAGGTCCAAACTACGCCGGATGCGCGCCGAGGGAAAGAGTTTGTTCACGGCTTGTTCACAAGGGTTTTGCAAGCGATTTCGGGTCAATCTTAATCAAGTCGCCGCGTTGCCTGCAGCTGTCATTAACTCTCTGTCAAACATTGCGCCGGATGCTTGGCCCAAAGCTGTGGGAGCGTGCGGTTATGAAACAAGTTGATTCGGTGGGCCGCGGCTCACGACTGAAGATGGCGGGCATAGCTGGTGCGTTGATCGCGCTCACAGCATTGGCGGGCTGGGGCAATTATGCAATCCCTGCCCCCGTCGTGGACCGAATGCTGGAAGCTGATCTGCGTCACCGCGCGACGCAGTTGAATCGCCAGGTCGAAGGGCATCTGCATGACCTCGAAGAAACGTTTTCAATCGGGTACATGGATGATCATGATCAGGAGTTTCTTGAACTGCTGCCAGCAACCACGGACATCTACCGGTTCAAGTTGTTTGATGCAAAAGGCCGGGTCTTTTGGTCAACGCGTGCCTCTGATGTCGGCGCGGTAACAACGAATGCCTATTTCACCGAAATCGTCGGCATGGGCAACATTTTCTACAAACACGAAGAAAAGCCCATCACCGAGGTGGATTCATTTGACGCCGATCTGCTGGACGGACCAACCTCGTCCACCCGCCACGTGGCTGAAATTTATACTCCGATCATCAAGGATGGTCAGTTTCTGGGCGCGATCGAGTTTTATACGGACATTACGCAGGTCAGATCCCTGTTTATCAACCGTGTCAGGCTGTCCCTGATCATACTCAGCGGCATCGCCCTGACGGCATTGGCGGCAGTAATCTTGGTAATCCATCGCGCGAACCGCAATCAGCTGCGCCTTTTAAAGGTCCACGCGACGAAAGAGCGTGATTTGATGGATGAGCAGCTGCGTCTGGCGCGCGAAGTACGACTGTTGGGTGAATTGAACGAATGGCTGCAATCCAGCCGATCACTTGACGAGCTTTTTGACATGGTGTCACGCTTCATGACCCACATCCTGCCGAAGGCCGAGGGCAGCGTGTATGTCTATTCGAATTCGCGGGATGTGCTTGACGGTTGTGCCAGTTGGAACGGCGGCTCGCACAGGGCCCATATCCATCCCGAAGGATGTTGGGGATTGCGGCGGGGCCGGACCTACGAGTTCGGTGCCTCAGAGATCGATTTCGTTTGCGAACATGCCGAGCCACATGATGGGCGCCCGTATTTCTGTTTTCCCATCCTGGCACATGGTGAAACGGTTGGGTTGATGCATCTGCGCGCGCATGAGGGCTGTAGCGATGCGTTTCATGCCAGCAAGAAACTGGCGCAGCTGTGCGCTGAACAAATCAGCATGGCGATTGCCAATGTTCGGATGCGGGATCAGTTGCATGACCAATCGGTGCGCGACCCCCTGACCGGCTTGTTCAACCGTCGTCATATGACCGAGTCGCTGCGCAAAGGAATAAGCCGCAGCCAACAAACCGGCGCACCACTGAGCCTGATTGCCGTGGACGTGGATCATTTCAAAAAGTTCAACGACACCCATGGCCATGATGCCGGTGATATGGTCTTGCGGGCGGTTGGTGCTGCTCTGGAACAGGGCTGTGACCGAGATGAAGTGGCCTGCCGTATCGGCGGCGAAGAATTCATGCTGATCCTGCCGGATAACACCCCCGAAGACGCCATGACGCGGGCGGAAAAACTGCGACAGGCGGTCGAGGCGGTCTCGGTCCGGTATGGCGAAAAATCCCTGCCGCGCATTACGATATCGGTTGGGGTGGCGCATTATCCAACCCATGGGCACATGCCGCAGGACCTGATGCGTTCGGCGGATGACGCGCTGTACGCTGCCAAGGACAAAGGGCGCAATCAGGTGCAGGTGGCGCGCGGGAATGCTCATCACGAAAATGCTGATCAGTCGACACGTAGGGAGCTTGGAACACCGACCCCTCCTGCAAACGCCGCCTGACATCCTTGCCGAATCGCGCCGCAAGCCCGATCAATCCGCATGGACTTACACAGAACCTATCCCGGCATATCGGATCTGAAACGGCGCGCCAAACGACGACTGCCACATTTCGTCTGGGAGTACATCGACAGCGGGACCGGCGCAGAAACGACTGTGCAGCGGAACCGAGACGCGCTGGATCAACTCCGTTTACCTCCCTCGATCCTGCATGGCGCGCTGGAGTTTGACACCAGTGTTCGGGTCTTGGGTCACGACTATCCATTGCCCTTTGGTGTTTCGCCCATCGGGATGTCCGGGCTGATCTGGCCGGATGCAGAAGGCATATTGGCGCGCGCCGCTGCCGACGCTGGTATCCCATACACATTGTCAACGGTTGCCAGCCAGTGCCCCGAGGATCTGGCCCCCCACCTTGCGGACAACGCCTGGTTTCAACTTTACCCGCCGAAAGACCCGGAAATTCGATCCGATCTTTTGAATCGGGCGCGGCAATCGGGTTTCCGAACCCTGGTTTTGACCGCGGATGTACCGGTCGCATCCCGACGGGAACGGCAGACACGCTCCGGGCTGACTCACCCGCCGCAACTGACACCACGATTGATAGCGCAAATCGCGCTGAAACCCCAATGGGCTATGGGTATGTTGCGCCACGGGGTTCCGCATATGCGTACGCTCGATAAATACATCGATGACAGCCAGAACCTGCCACCGACGGCGCATATCGGATATCTGCTGCGCACCTCTCCGGACATGGATTACGTGAAATGGCTGCGCGATCATTGGGATGGGCCATTTGTTGTCAAAGGCATTCTGCGTCCTGAGGATGCGGCCCGTTTGGAACAGGCTGGCATTGATGCGCTGTGGGTTTCGAATCACGGCGGCCGTCAGTTCGATGCAGCACCCGCCAGCATCGAAGCGCTGCCTGCCATCCGCACCGCCACCAGTCTGCCGCTGATCTTCGACAGCGGGGTTGCAAGCGGGTTGGATATTCTGCGCGCGATAAGCAAAGGCGCCGATTTTGTCATGCTGGGCCGGGCTTTTCTCTTTGGACTTGCGGCGCTTGGCGCACGCGGCCCTGCGCATGTCATTGACATACTCAGACAGGACATGCTGGCCAATATGGGGCAAATGGGGATCGCAACACTTGCTCAATTTCCCCTGGGTCAATCAAACAATTGATGCTGCAGCGCGGCGTATGTAAAAGGAAAGCGCCTTAGGGCGGCGTTTGCGAGCGATAACATGCCGGTTCTACCCAGAACTACAGATGTACGTGGCCGTAATGTCCGCCTATTAACACGGCCATACAAAAAAGACCGGGACCTAAAATGACAGACTTCAACAAGATCCTGATCGCCAATCGCGGCGAGATTGCCATTCGCGTTTTACGCGCAGCCAACGAGATGGGCAAACGCACCGTTGCCGTCTTTGCCGAAGAAGACAAGCTGGGCCTGCATCGTTTCAAAGCGGATGAAGCATATCGCATTGGCGAAGGGATGGGGCCGGTCGCGGCATATCTCTCGATCGATGAAATCATCCGGGTTGCCAAGGAATGCGGCGCGGACGCGATCCACCCGGGCTACGGTCTGTTGTCGGAAAACCCGGATTTCGTGGATGCCTGTGTGCAGAACGGCATCACCTTTATTGGCCCCAAGGCCGAAACCATGCGCGCCTTGGGCGACAAGGCCAGCGCACGGCGGGTTGCAGTCAAAGCTGGCGTGCCGGTGATCCCGGCGACCGAAGTGCTGGGCGATGACATGGATGCGATCCGCGCCGAGGCGGCAGAAGTCGGTTACCCGCTGATGCTCAAGGCGTCCTGGGGCGGTGGCGGACGTGGTATGCGCCCGATCGCATCCGAGGATGAACTGGAAGAAAAGGTATTGGAAGGCCGTCGCGAAGCCGAAGCCGCATTTGGCAATGGCGAAGGATATCTGGAAAAGATGATCACCCGCGCCCGCCATGTCGAAGTGCAAATCCTGGGCGACAAGCATGGTGAGATTTACCACCTTTACGAACGGGATTGCTCGGTCCAGCGCCGGAACCAAAAAGTCGTCGAACGCGCGCCCGCCCCGTATCTGAGCGACGAACAACGTACTGAGATCTGCGAACTCGGCCGCAAAATCTGCGCACATGTAAATTATGAATGCGCAGGCACCGTTGAGTTTCTGATGGATATGGAAACCGGCAAGTTCTACTTCATCGAGGTGAACCCCCGCGTGCAGGTCGAACATACTGTGACCGAAGAAGTCACCGGTATCGATATCGTGCAGGCGCAGATCCTGATCGCCGAGGGCAAGTCGCTGGCCGAAGCGACCGGCGCTGCAAGCCAGTCCGAGGTAAAGTTGAACGGTCATGCGCTGCAGACCCGGATCACCACCGAGGACCCGCAAAACAACTTTATCCCCGACTATGGCCGCATCACAGCCTACCGCTCGGCAACTGGGATGGGCATCCGACTGGACGGCGGCACGGCATATGCCGGCGGGGTGATCACGCGGTACTATGACTCGCTATTGACCAAAGTCACCGCTAAGGCGCCAACACCGCAGGCTGCAATCAGCCGGATGGACCGGGCGCTGCGGGAGTTCCGTATCCGCGGCGTTAGCACAAATATCGACTTTGTCATCAACCTGCTGAAGCATCCGACCTTTTTGTCGAATGAATACACCACCAAATTCATCGACACGACACCGGATCTGTTCAACTTCAAGCGGCGACGCGACCGGGGCACCAAGGTTCTGACCTATATCGCGGACATCACCGTGAACGGACATCCTGAAACCAAGGATCGCCCCGAACCTCGCGCCGATTTGAAAGAGGCCAAGCCCCCCGCGCTCAAGGCCGAGCCGCAGATGGGTGCCCGCAACCTGCTAGAGCAAAAGGGACCGCATGCGGTTGCCGACTGGATGAAGGCGCAGCGCCAACTGTTGATCACCGACACTACCATGCGCGACGGGCATCAGTCGCTGCTGGCGACGCGAATGCGGTCGATCGACATGATCAAGGTGGCGCCCACCTATGCGGCCAACCTGCCGCAGCTATTCAGTGTTGAATGCTGGGGCGGCGCAACTTTTGATGTGGCCTATCGGTTCTTGCAGGAATGCCCGTGGCAGCGCCTGCGCGATCTGCGCGAAGTGATGCCGAACCTGATGACCCAGATGCTGCTGCGCGGTGCGAACGGGGTTGGATATACCAACTATCCCGACAATGTAGTGCAGGAGTTCGTGCGTCAGGCCTCGATGGGTATTGATGTGTTCCGGGTGTTCGACTCGTTGAACTGGGTTGAAAACATGCGTGTCGCCATGGATGCGGTGATTGACAACGGCAAGATTTGTGAAGGCACCGTTTGTTACACGGGTGACATCCTTGACCCGGATCGCGCCAAGTATGACCTGAAATACTATGTCGGCATGGCGAAAGAGTTGCGCGATGCAGGGGCGCATATTCTGGGCCTGAAAGACATGGCGGGCCTGCTGAAACCAGCCTCGGCGCGCATTCTGATCCGCGCTTTGAAAGAAGAAGTTGGGCTGCCGATCCACTTCCATACGCATGACACCGCCGGCATTGCCAGCGCGACCATCCTGGCGGCCTCTGACGCAGGTGTGGACGCGGTTGATTGCGCGATGGACAGCTTCTCGGGCAACACAAGCCAAGCGACTCTGGGCACCGTGGTTGAGGCGCTGCGCCATACCGAGCGGGACACCGGGCTGGACATCAAAGCCATCCGCGAGATCAGCGACTATTTCGAGGCGGTGCGCGGCCAATACGCAGCGTTCGAATCCAGCCTGCAAGCCCCCGCATCCGAAGTTTATCTGCACGAAATGCCCGGCGGCCAATTCACCAACCTCAAGGCGCAGGCGCGCAGCCTGGGATTGGAAGAGCGCTGGCACGAAGTGGCGCAGATGTATGCCGATGTGAACCAGATGTTCGGCGATATCGTCAAGGTAACGCCGTCGTCCAAGGTTGTTGGTGACATGGCGCTGATGATGGTCAGCCAGGGCTTGACCCGTGCCGAGGTGGAAAGCCCGGATACGGATGTGGCCTTCCCGGATTCGGTTGCGGACATGATGCGCGGCAATCTGGGCCAACCTCCGGGCGGGTTCCCGGATGTCATCATTCAAAAAGTTCTGAAAGATGAAGCGCCGAATACCGAACGCCCCGGCAAAGGTGTCGACCCTGTCGATCTGGAGGCCACGCGGGCCGACCTGTCCCAACAACTGGATGGGAAGCAGGTCGATGACGAGGACCTGAACGGCTATCTGATGTATCCCAAGGTGTTTCTGGATTACATGGGTCGCCATCGGATTTACGGCCCGGTCCGTACTCTGCCCACGCGTACTTTCTTTTACGGCATGGAGCCGGGTGAAGAGATCACAGCCGAAATCGACCCGGGCAAAACGCTGGAAATCCGTTGTCAGGCCATTGGTGAGACCGATGAAAAGGGCGAGGTTAAAGTGTTCTTTGAGCTCAACGGCCAACCTCGGGTAATCCGGGTGCCGAACCGGTTGGTGACCTCGACCACGCAAGCGCGACCAAAGGCTGAGGTTGGCAACCCCAACCACGTCGGCGCGCCGATGCCAGGCGTGGTGGCCACCGTTACGGTCGCCGCCGGGCAGGAGGTCAAGGAAGGCGACATGCTGTTGACCATCGAAGCGATGAAGATGGAAACCGGCATCCACGCCGAGCGTGATGCGACGGTCAAGGCTGTCCATGTCCAGCCGGGCGGCCAGATTGACGCCAAGGATCTGCTGATCGAACTGGAATAAAAGCAAAATCGCTTTAGTCTAGGAAAGGCCGCGCAAGATACTGCGCGGCCTTTTTCAATGTTCTAACGGAGGCCCGCCCCCATGCTTGCCATCACTCCGATCTACGCAGCACTGATTGCGCTTTTGTTCGTCGCGCTCAGCGCCAATGTCATCTCGCAACGTCGGAGCGGCCGGATTTCGGTCGGTGACGGAGGCAGCAAGGACATGATCAAGGCGATGCGGACGCATTCAAACTGTGCCGAATACGCTCCGTTTGCGCTGCTGCTGATTGCTATGGTCGAGCTACAAGGCGCGGGTGCGCTTTTGGTAAACCTGCTGGGGCTGTCACTGTTGGCTGGACGGGTTTTGCATGCCTACGGGTTCGGACGCACACCTCAGATCGTCATTCTGCGTCAGATTGGCATGCTGCTGACCTTTGCCGCCATATTGGTTGCAGCTCTGGCAAACCTTGTGTTGGCCCTCTGACAATGAAACCCTTGTCAGCTACGCAAACAAGGTAAGGGCGTCAGGGCTGCAACTGGTTGGTGTCGCAAAATTCCGACGCTTGGACAGGTTCACCGGCTTGGGCACCAGACCTGTTTGTTTGCGCAAATGTGCCAATGACAATCAACGCCGCCAGAAGCGCCATTTTAAAAGTATCTACCTGCTTCATCCGTCACCTCTGCTACGCGCTTGTTTTTGTGTTCTAACCTTTGAACGGATCAGCACATGAATTCCGTCGCGCGAAAGATTTTTTGCCGGTGACGCGTTTTTCCTCTTGCAGCTTTGCGCCAGAATTAATACTTCACGCCTCACTCAACGGCGCGGGCGTAGCTCAGGGGTAGAGCATAACCTTGCCAAGGTTAGGGTCGGGCGTTCGAATCGCCTCGCCCGCTCCATTGAGAGACCGAAAGGTCGCCATAAGTATCTGATGCGGGCGTAGCTCAGGGGTAGAGCATAACCTTGCCAAGGTTAGGGTCGGGCGTTCGAATCGCCTCGCCCGCTCCAGATACAAGCCTCTCCGAACATGCTGGTTCTTTGGTGGGCGTTGCGCCATTCTGCGCGCAAATTCCATCAAGACGAGGCCACGCCCATGCCGGACTATACCATTCGCCCCCTCACCGCCGCCGAAGTTCAATATGCCGTGGACTGGGCGGGCCGTGAAGGGTGGAATCCGGGCGCGCATGACGCCGAGTGTTTTCGCACAACTGACCCTGGCGGATTTCTGGGTGGATTTCTGGATGGTGAGATGATCGCATCCGTTTCGGCCGTCAATTATGACGATACCTTTGCGTTTCTGGGCTTTTACATCGTTCGACCAGAATTCCGGGGCTCGGGGCATGGGTTGGAAATAGCGCAACACGCACTGGCCCATTGCAAAGGGCGCAACATGGGGCTGGACGGGGTGGTCGAGCAGCAGGACAACTATCGCAAATCGGGCTTCACCTTTGCGTATAACAACTACCGCTTTGCTGGAACGAAAAATGGTATGCTGAACAGGTTGCGAAACCGTCCGATGGATCAAATCACCCCACTGATCAGCCTGTCTGACACGTTGAAAGCCTATGACCGCAAACTGTTCCCAGCCCCGCGTGATCAGTTCCTGCAAGGCTGGCTTAGCGCGGGCAGCCACGTGTCGAATACTTATACCGAGAATGGTCAGATCAAAGGCTATGCCACCCTGCGCCTGTGTCAGGCAGGCTACAAAATCGGGCCGCTGTTTGCAGATTCAACTGACATCGCGCGGGATTTGCTGGCTTCGATTTTGACCACCATTCCAGAGAGTCACAGGGAACACGACGTGTTCGTGGACATGCCCCAACCCAATTCAGCGGCCTTTGCACTGGCGGATGAGCTGGGATTGGAAAAGGTATTTGAGACGGCGCGGATGTACTCGGACCACGCGCCTGACATTGATCTGAGCCGCATCTACGGCGTAACCACGTTTGAACTGGGTTAGAACGCCTTGAACGTCATCGTGGTCAGCGATCGCTCAATGCCCGGAATCACCAGAAGGTGTTCGTTAATGAAATGGCCCACATCCTCGGATTCGGGGATGTAGAGTTTCAACAGCAGGTCATACTCGCCACTGGTCGAATAAAGCTCTGAGTGGATTTCGCGCAGCGCGATCTCTTCGGCGACCTTGTAGGTGGTGCCGGGTTTGCAGCGGATCTGGATGAAAACGCAGGTGGACATGGTTTGGCCCTGTTGGTTGAGTTGCGGGCAGGCTGGCATGCCGGGCCTGCGGGCGCAATCCCCTGCAACAGTTTGCAGCGATTGCCACGCTTGGTCTGGATCAATCCACCCTGCCCCGTCTATAAGCGCGCCTGTAGCAAAAGGAATTCGCCCATGCGCACCGCTTTGATCAGCCGCAAAACCGCCGAGACGGACATCTCGGTCGAGATCAATCTCGACGGCACAGGCCAGTATGACAATCAGACCGGCGTCGGGTTCTTTGATCACATGCTGGACCAACTGGCGCGCCATTCGCTGGTCGACATGACGATCCGGGCAACGGGTGACTATCACATCGACGATCACCACACAGTCGAAGATACCGGTATCGCACTGGGTCAGGCCCTGACACAGGCATTGGGCGACAAGAAGGGCATCCGTCGCTATGGCGAGTGTCACTTGCCGATGGATGATGCACAGGTGCGCTGCGCACTGGATTTGTCGGGTCGGCCGTTTCTGATCTGGAACGTGGACCTACCGACACCAAAGATCGGTACATTTGATACCGAACTGGTGCGTGAGTTTTTTCAGGCGCTCAGCACCCATGGCGGCATTACGCTGCATATCGACCAGTTGCACGGGTTCAACAGTCACCACATTGCCGAGGCGGCGTTCAAGTCGGTCGCCCGCGCATTGCGTCTGGCGGTTGAGACCGATCCGCGCAAGGCGGATGCGATTCCGTCGACCAAAGGCGCGCTGTAAGCGCAACCCGAAATGTGGGCACCGGTTTTCAGACAAGTTGCGCGCAGAAAGGACTCAGATGCTCACTGCCATTATCGACTATGAAAGCGGCAACCTGCATTCCGCCGAAAAGGCGTTTCAACGTATGGCGCGCGAGATGGACGCGGGCGAGGTTGTCGTGACTTCGGATGCAGATGTTGTCGCGCGTGCGGATCGGCTGGTTTTGCCCGGCGATGGCGCCTTTCCGGCCTGCGCAGCCGAGCTGCGTGGGCACAAAGGCATCTACGACGCGATGGTCGAGGCGGTCGAACAGAAAGCCCGTCCGTTTCTGGGCATCTGTGTTGGGATGCAGCTGATGGCCTCAAAAGGTCTGGAATACACCGAAACCGATGGATTGGATTGGGTTGCGGGCGATGTGGTTCGGATTGAACCCTCAGACCGCGCGCTGAAAGTCCCGCATATGGGCTGGAATGATCTGGCTCTGGACAGCGATCATCCGGTGTTTGCCGGGGTAAAATCAGGTGATCACGCCTATTTCGTACACTCCTACCACTTTCGGGTCATAGACCCTGCGCAGCGTCTGGCCTATGTGGAGTATGGCCAGGAGGTCACGGCCGTGATTGGCCGTGACACAATGATCGGGATGCAGTTCCACCCTGAAAAAAGTCAGGATGTGGGGCTACGTATGATCGGGAACTTCCTGACCTGGACCCCATGAGGCGTTACTGAACCCGTGTCCATGTCTGTCCACGACAGACCAGACCACCCGCGACACAACCTTTGACGGTCAGTTTGTTCTGGCTGTCCAAAGACATCTTTGAGCTGTAGGTCTTGTTCCGATCTGGCGCCCAGATCTTACCATCATCATACTTGCCGCCACCTTCGGGAATCATATCCCAGATGATCTGTTTGCCGAGGTTTTCGTATTCCAGCTGCTCATTGCCATCTTTGTCAAACGCGGTGTCAATCGTACCGCAGACGGCGCTGCCGCAGGATCCGATGGTCACGTGAAGATAGCCACCCGTGTCGCCTGGCTGTGTTTTCCATAGGCCGTTGACCGGATCAGCGGCAAAGGCGCTGGTTGCCATGGCGGCAAAGGCCGCTGCGAGTGTCAGTTTTTTCATAATACTCTCCCTATTTTGCAAACAGTCTGACCCGGTCGTGGATTTCGGGCAAGATTGACTTTGCGTCGCGTTGCATCCCCTGCCCCGCTTGTGCGATATCCCGCCCGAATAACTATGACATAGGGCCGCCCGACATGATCCTCTACCCCGCCATCGACCTCAAAGACGGCCACGCCGTACGCCTGCTGCGCGGTGAAATGGAAAAGGCCACCGTGTTCAACGAAGATCCGACTGCTCAGGCCCGTGCCTTTGTCGAGGCCGGATGTGACTGGTTGCACCTCGTCGATCTGAACGGCGCCTTTGCGGGCGAGCCGGTCAATGCAGCCCCGGTCGAAGCAATCCTGAAAGACTGTGACGTTCCCGCCCAGCTTGGGGGTGGCATCCGTGACATGGCCACAATCGAGACCTGGTTGGACAAGGGCCTGGCCCGCGTCATTCTGGGCACGGTTGCGGTCGAGAACCCAGAACTGGTTCGCGACGCAGCGCGCGTTTTCCCGGGTCAGGTCGCTGTGGGGATTGATGCGCGCAACGGGCTGGTGGCAACCAAAGGCTGGGCCGAAGAAACCAATGTGCAGGTCACCGATCTGGCGCGCAGCTTTGAGGACGCAGGCGTCGCTGCGATCATCTATACGGACATCAATCGCGACGGCGCGATGCAAGGTCCGAACATCGAAGCCACGGCCGCATTGGCGCAGGCGGTTTCGATCCCCGTCATTGCATCGGGTGGGGTCTCTTCGATCACTGACCTGATCGCCCTGCGCGATTGTGGCGCAGATTTGAACGGTGCGATTTCGGGCCGCGCGCTGTATGATGGGGCGATTGACCTGAAAGAGGCTCTGACAGCGCTCAGAGAATAGTCTGATGTTCGAAACGCGTGTCAAACGGACTGATTTACCCGCCAATAGCTTGTTGCACAAACGACTGCAGAGCGGTGATTTTCTGGACTGTTTCAGCGTCGCCTCGGACCTGCCGCCGCGCCGGGCCGCAGAAATCATCACCGCTTTTCCGACATGGGCAACGGCACTGGTCCGCCTGCGTGGCCAGTTGGTGGCCCCATTTGGGATCAGTAAGACCGGACCCGATGCCAGCGACAATTTGGGGATTTTTCCGGTGGAACATGATGATGAAACCGAGGTGATCGCAGGTTTTAACGATCGTCATCTTGATTTCAGGGTTTGCGTACACTCGGAAAACGGTCGTGTTTCATTGGCCACTTGGGTCCATCGGCACAATCTGGGCGGGCGTCTGTATCTGGCTTTGATCCTTCCGTTTCACATCCTGATCGCCCGGAATGCGCTTGCGCGGGTTCGCCACGCAAGCACCTGATCTGATCGCGCCTAACCGGCTGCCGCTGCCGTCAGTTTTTTCAACGCACCGCGCATCTTTTCGATGACAGGGGATTTTTCGACCTCGTCGAATTCGTCCATTGTTTCTTTGGGGTCCTCGTAGGCCAACCAAACCTGACCATCCGCATCCTCATAAGCCTGCACCTTCAGCGGCAGAAAAAGGCCCGCACCGGGATTGATCATCATGGCCGGTGTCCCCAGCTTTGGGTTGCCGAAAATCAGCACTTGGTTGGCCGGGATGGGCGTTCCCACCTTTTCGGCCCCTGCCGCGTGATCGACGCGGGCAAAGACAGTTGCGCCAGCGTTGCCCACTGCGGCTTCAAGCGCGTCCAGCGCCTCTGCCACGGACTTGTCTGTGGGAACTTTAATTATGTCGTCAGCCATTGCGGACAGCGCCCCTCCGAAGGTGAAAATAGTTGCCAGTATCAGTTTGCGCATATTGGACTTCCTTCTGTGAATTTCACCCTAGTTTTCACAGCTTTGCGTGTTCGGGCAATCACAAGTCTGGCATCGGCGGGCCTTTGCCGGTAGAGGTGCGGCAACAAAGGATGTTCCATGCTGAAAACCCGCATCATTCCCTGTCTGGATGTCGCCGATGGCCGCGTGGTCAAGGGCGTCAACTTTGTTGGTTTGCGCGATGCGGGTGACCCGGTGGAATCGGCCAAGGCCTATGATGCGGCTGGCGCGGACGAAATCTGCTTTCTCGACATCCACGCCACCCATGAAAATCGCGGCACCATGTTCGAAGTCGTGCAGCGCACAGCCGAGCAGTGCTTTGTACCCCTGACCGTTGGCGGCGGTGTGCGCACCAAGGATGATGTGCGGGCCCTGCTGTTGGCCGGGGCCGACAAGGTCAGCTTCAATTCCGCCGCGGTTGCAAATCCGGATGTGGTCGCCGAGGCGGCGGACCAGTTCGGCAGCCAGTGTATCGTGGTTGCCATAGATGCGAAAACCGTCAGCCCCGGCAAATGGGAGATTTTCACCCATGGCGGCCGCAAACCAACCGGCATCGATGCGGTTGAGTTCGCCAAAACGGTTGTTGCCAAGGGCGCTGGCGAAATTCTACTGACCTCGATGGATCGGGATGGCACCAAATCCGGGTTCAACCTGCCCCTGACTCGGGCGATTTCCGACGCGGTTGACGTGCCCGTCATTGCCTCGGGCGGTGTTGGTACGCTAGACCATCTGATCGAAGGTGTGACCGAGGGCGGGGCAAGCGCGGTATTGGCAGCCTCGATCTTTCACTTCGGTGAATATACGATCCGCGAGGCCAAGGAACACATGGCCGCTGCTGGCATACCAATGAGGATGGCATGAGCATTCTAAACGACCTAGCAGCAACGATTGAAGCCCGTAAAGACGCCGGCCCCGACTCCAGCTGGACGGCTAAACTGCTGGCGAAGGGGCCTGAGAAATGCGCCGAGAAATTCGGCGAAGAGGCCATCGAGGCCATTATCGAAGCTATCAAGGGCGACCAAGAGAAGCTGATCGCAGAGGCGGCGGATGTGCTGTATCATCTGCTGGTCATGCTGGCCGCACGCGATGTTGCACTGGACGACGTGTTGTCCGAACTAGCCAGGCGTCAGGGGACAAGTGGCGTTGCGGAAAAGGCGTCTCGGCCCCGTAGTTGATCCTGCGGGTTCCGCCACCCTGACTTCCCCTTTATAGTGACCGTTCGACGCGCACCCGCGCAGGACAGATCAAAGGACGCAGGAATGATCAGACCCATGGCCTATGTTTTGGCCCTGCTCGCGCTGCTGACGCTGACCGCATGTTCTGCGCGCGCCCCGTCCAGCAGTGACGATGTTCAGCGACTGGCAACCGAAATCCAAAGCCTCGGGCCGGATGTTGACCCGCAAGAGGCGCAGCGTGCTGCCAGCATCGCCTATGCCTACACCGCGCAGTTGGCGCAGGACTACCAAATCACGGACCCGCCGCTGATCCACAACGCCAAGGTGAACCGAGGAACGCGCCCGCGCGGGCTTTGTTGGCATTGGGCCGAGGACATCGAACGGCGTTTGAAACAGGAAAACTTCCGCACACTTACCCTGCACCGTGCCATTGCCAATGCCGACAACCCGTTCCGAATCGATCACAGCACGGCCATCATCAGTCGAAGTGGTGAAACCATGTATGAAGGTCTGGTATTGGATCCGTGGCGCTATGGCGGCGTGCTATTCTGGTCGCCGCTGATCGAAGATACCCGATACGAATGGGTTCCGCGCGAGGCGGTTCTGGAAAAACGCCGTCAGGAGCAGGTGGCGCGGTTAAAACCCTATGCCGGTGGCTAAACTTATAGTTTCGAGGATATGATCCCGGTGCTGAACCCGCCCATGCGCAGTTCGCCAAACAGGCGCTGATACTCAATCTTTGGGCACCGGTTCATTATCACATCGACGCTCCGGGCCTGCGCCTTGGCTGCAGCCTCGGCATGTTCAATGCCTATCTGCATCCAAATCGTCTGCAGGTTTGGAAATGCCTCCAGCGCTTCGTCGACAATTGGTGGTACGGCTTCGGATCGGCGGAATATGTCCACCATATCAACCGGCTCTGTTATCTCCGAAAGGTTGCCCCGCACGGTTTGACCGAACAAGTCCTTCCCAGCATGGCCCGGATTGACCGGAATGACCTGGTATCCTTTTAGCGAAAGATACCGCGCCACATAGTAGCTGGGGCGGACAGGGCTTATCGAAACCCCGACAACAGCCACCGTCTTGGTCCGTTGCAAAATCGATTTCAGATGTTCGTCGGAGTAGTCGGTCATCGCCCTATCCTTAGCAGGGTCCAGAAAAGAAAAAAGCGCCCAAGAAACCTTGGGCGCAAGTTTTGGAACGAGGGACAGTGAAATGACCCGCGGCAGTTCCGTTCCGCGGTCACTGTGACATTTAGGCATGATCTGGCTATAAAAAAGAGGTCGCGCTCATTTTTGTGATGACTTTTCACAAATGTCGCAATTGCCCCTATTCCTGATACAGGATGGCAGGCCAGTGTTCATCAGCCATTTGAATGTAATCACCGCGGTCCTGATCCCAGATCTGTTCAACCTGAGGCGAATGCGTCAGGTACAATCTGCCATCAACAACCTGCCAGGCTTGCGGGTCGGTACTTTTGAGGACGCCATATGCTACGGCGTAGGAGCAATACCCACCGAACTGAGGCGCAAATGCGCGCGGGTTGCTTTCAAACATTTCCCGGTGTTTCGGAGACGCAAAATGCCATTCCGCGCCTTTCCACGTCACAGCAATCTCTGGCTGACCAAGGACGGGCACGTCGCTTTCAAAATAAGACACAGGGTCATAACCCGCCATAGCGGCCCCGTCGATCTCGAAGTAGACCGGCATATCTTGTGCCTGCACAGCAGGAGCAAAAACGGTGGCGGTCAGCGCGCCAAGAAGGAAACGTCGGGTCAGCATCACGATTTCAGAATCAGGAACAGAGGGTGGTAAATTGCAACTTTTAGCGCCCGTTGAAACCCCTGTTGACGCGGTTGTGAACGTCTGTACGGCAGTCAGGGCGGGTCAGTCGAAGATATCTTCGATCACATCCCAAGCCTCATCCACAACGCGCGAAAACATCGTTTTCTTCTTTTTCTTGCGTTTGGGCTTGCGAGAGGGTGGGTAAGCTGCAGCTTCACGCGCCGGCCGGGACTCTGACGTCTTTCGCTTGGGCAACATCTTCAGGTTATGCAGTGGGGCACCACAGCTCGAGCAGCTAAGCTCGTGCCGGTCGTTCCCCTTGAGCACCAGCGCGGCGCGTGTACCGCAATAACAGCAGGTCGCAATTTTGGACGGACCGGGAATGGCTCTCTCCTAACTTCAGTGCTGCGATGCATATAGGGCGATTGCCGCTGCATTTGATACGTTCAGTGAGCCGAACCCGCCGGCTGCGTCAATTTTCACCAGTTGATCCACGGTTTCTTTGGTCTTTTGCCGCAAACCGGGCCCCTCTGCCCCCAAAACCAGTGCCACTGGACGATCCTGTCCGCCACTTAGCGCGCCTTCGATCGTATGTTCGGCCTCACCATCCAGCCCAAGCACCAGAAATCCCATATTCTGAAGTTCGACAATCGCATCAGCCAGATTTCGCACCCGCAGATAGGGCTGACGTTCCAGCGCCCCGCTGGCTGTTTTGGCCAGCGCCCCGGTTTCTGGAGCAGAGTGGTGGCGCGTACCGATCACCGCGCTGGCCCCCAGCACCTCGGCCGAGCGAAGAATTGCACCCACGTTGTGTGGATCGGTCACCCGATCCAGCAATATGACCCTCGGGTTCTCGCGACCGATGCAGTTTTCGGCCAGACCACCCCAATCCAATGGCTTCACCTCAAGCGCGGCGCCTTGATGGACAGATCCTGGATCAATTGGAGCGCTGAATTTACGAGGATCAACCATCTCAGCCTCAACGCCTGCAAACTCAATGGCTTCGGCCAGCTTGTCGCGCGCATTCCGGGTCACAACAAGGTGCAGTTTCTGGCGTTCCGGGTTCATCAAGGCATCGCGTACCGCGTGCAAACCAAACAGCCAGACGGTCTCGGATGCAGCCGCTTTCCGGGCCTGCTCCTTTTCAACGACCCACTTGGGTTTTTTCATTTCTTGGGCCTCCAAGCCGGGCGATAGGTTTCCTGCGTCAAAGCATAATTTTCCTGTTGACGCTTCTTTAGCGCGCTAGTAATCACGCCTCCACGTCAGGTGCAACGCCTGACAGTGGGCGACAGGCCGCAAGGTGTGGCAGGGGACTGTAACTCCCTCGCGGAGACGCACGCCTGGTTCGATTCCAGGGTCGCCCACCATCACCCTAAGTATCTGATGCAAAGCGATAATTCCACTAGGAAATCTCTTGTTTCTTCAAGCTCGTGGCAACCCCTGGTACTCATGTGGTACTCACGTTGGTACTCATCACGAATAACCAGTTCATGACCCGTTCCAAAACCGCTAGCATAATCTGGCTAGGAAACAGTTGAGTGAGTGCTATGTGCGGACGTTTTGCAGCCGGTGATATGACCCAGGCACAAATGCTGGAGATCATGCGCGGGTTCCTCGATGCGCCATTTCTCGCAGATGACGCAGCCCCGCACGTGACGGGCTATAACGTCAAGCCGACTAATCAAATCCAGATGGCAGCAATGATCCATGATGAACCGGTGCTGACAACGGCGCGATGGTGGTTCGTCCCTCACTGGCACAAGAAGCCGGTTCCAGAGTGGAAGGCGACAACCTTCAACGCGAAAATCGAGACCGCACCGGAAAAGCCAACCTTTCGAACAGCATGGAAGTCCGGGCGCTGTGCTATTCCTGCCCTCGGCTATTACGAATGGACGGGAACCAAGGGGAACAAGCAACCGTGGTACATTACGGTGAAAACCAATCAGCCCTGTTTCTTCTTTGCCGGTCTTCATTCCTACATGGGTGACGGTCTGCGCACCTGCACCATCCTGACCAGAGACGCCCTGCCTCAAATCAAAGACCTCCACGCACGAACCCCCGTGATCCTAACAAGTGATCAGGTCGAACCGTGGATAAAAGGAGAGATCGGTACAACCGAAGCCCAGAATGCCCTTGGTGCTGGCTGGGATGGTCAGTTTAAGTTTCACCCCGTCCGAAAGTTCGGGATGAAAGATAACGGCCCGGAGATGATAGAGGAATTTCACGAGTAATGACGACACGCAGCAGATCACGAAAGAAGACGGCCGACGAAAACTATTTCCCCATTCGGATAAGGGTAAGGGTACCAGAGGAAGGTTTGGGGCGTCGGTTAGACGAGATGACCTTGTGGCTTGATGAGAACGCAGGCCGAGGTCGCTGGGGTTGGAACGCTGACTGTGTGCTATCTACCAAGTCGCGTGACGCCGCTTCGATCTATTTGATGGACCCGGGTTTGGTTGCCCCAATGATCCGGGCATTCGATCTTGAACTGGCTGTGGCTGATGCGGATCTATGCGGCCGGGGATCGTTCTACAATTTCCGCCCGGTCGAACACATCACGCCAGCTTAGCGAATCTCTCGGCCTGACAAGCTTTCTACTTTGTCGCCGCAGTCCAGAAGCTCGCGACGATCTTGCCTCCAAAGCCGCTCGATTTGCCGGTCGTTCAGCCACCCCCCAGGAATAAGTACCGGATCCGCGCATGGGTTGGTCTGCTTAACGAAGGGCGTTGAGCCGCCGCACCCGGTCAGGGCTAAGACACTGCTCAACAATAACAGGGTCCGCATTTTCTTCTTCCTCCAACATTCGGGCGAGATCATCGCGTTCGTTGGCTACTCTGATCCTTGCCGCCTCCGACCTTTGCCCGGCCTCGATCTGTTCCAGCAGTTCCGCTTTGTGGTCATCCTCGGCCGCGCTGTACCCCATGCGATAGCCGAGCCCACCTGACCCAACGACAAGGGCCAGAACGCCAAGGATCACCCAAGGGTTCAAGCCGCCCATGGCATTTCCATCTTCTCCTTCACCATCTCGCGGATGCGATCACCGACAACAATCGGATCGCCGGGTTTCTCCATGTCTGGCAGCCAGCAGATATCCCACTTAAAGCGCTGCCTGATTCCAAGCGTCGGCTGGATCTCGGCGTGGGTGAGAACGGAATAGCGACTAACCGGGATATCAAAGGCGCCGCAGTAGTACGCCATCCGTTCCGCCAAGGCTTCGACCTGCGCCCAAGTCATCGGGGCTGAACCCTTATTAAACGGCCGCTCTACCGCACCTGCCATACAGTCCACCGAAATCCCGATGGCTCCGGTGTTGGCGTTCAAGGTGTGTGAGGCCGCATGACCAACCCGATAGGTTGCCTGGGCTGTTGCGGGAAACTTGCCGCTGTGTACCCGGCCGTCGTGATCGATCACTTCGTTGTAATGACGCAACTCCAAATCGATGATGCCTTTAGCGCCAGCAGTCCAATGACCATGAATACGATGCAGCCCCGAGGGGTGGAACAGATCCGGCAGGCGTCGGCCGTCCCGGTCCTTGAGCGCGTCGTTGATGGCGCTGCGCGTCTGCGGCCCCATCATCCCATCAATTGGCCCCGGCATATGGCCCAGAGCGGCACATCTCGCTTGGATATCACGAATAGAAAACGTCATTTCTTTTCATCCTCCTGTGGAACACGGGCCGCTGCCCGAACGATCTGGATCAATAGCCTGCCAACTGCGGGCCCTTCGATACCCAGAGCCAAAAGGCCGGGTAGCGCATAGGCCCACCAGGGCGGCGCTTTTGCCATTAGGTTGAACACGTAGTCAGCGACGAACAGGGCGATGACGGAGGCAACGGCTATTACACGAAGCCATGAAACGTTCCGTTCATCAGCCATATCCGAATGTCCTGATCAGGCCCCAGACCACCAGGAACAGTAGAGCTCCTGCAAAACTTGTCGGAGACATCGACAGAACCATCACAAGGGGAACGGTGACATGGAACAGGTCGAGCCGATTGCGCCGACTGCCTAAAAACCCCTTCATTGCTTGCATCAAGGCCAACGCTTATCCTCCTGAAAATCCGTTGGGATTGGGCTCATTCGCTTGATCTTGTCGGAGGCTTCACGGATTGCGGTCACCGTAGACCAGATAACTTCACCAGCCTCCCAAGCTGCGAGTTCATCTTCGGTCCAATTCGAACGACCTTTGGCTGTGAGTTTGACCGCCTGAGCGAGTAGGTTTCGCTGCTTCCATTCGGGTGCGATTTCGAGGATGCGCCGCGCTGCTTCACGCTTAACATCAGACTCAACCGGTAGCGGTTGGTTGGCCCAGCCTTTTTCGACGTCTTCCTGCTGCTTTTTGTTGAGAGTGACTTGGATACCGTTGATCAGGGCTTTCATATCAAATCTCCCAATCGATGCGCATGTGAAGCTGGCTGATGTTGCCAGCGTTCGCCTTTATCCGGATCGCGTTGCATCCCAAAATGCTGGTATCTGTCAGCCTCCCGGCACCAAACAATGAATGGTTCTCCGTACCAGGTGGTGGAACCCCAGCCCGATGACCCTTAAAAGTTGGGCTGCCATTCAAAACGCGGAGACCCTGCACCAGTCCATCGCCAGACCCTCGGAATTCATGGTTACCACTGTTCAACTGACTGGTGGTTAGGGAAAAGCCATTGATGTTCACCCCAGCTGCAGCCGCCCCAGGGGCCGCTCCAAAATCATTTACGAAGTAACCCTGTACGGCTTCAAAAAAGGCACCCGATGCCCCCTCTGTACCAACCTGCAAAAGTAGGTAGGCACCATCGATTTCAGGCTTGTAGCCATGGAAATTGTAACGGAAACCTCGGTTGCTAATGGGTACATCAAGGGCAAAAAACGCAGTGTTGCTGGTGATGTTGATTTCTTCCGAAGATCCCTTGCTCAAGACGAACGCGGTGAAGCGAACGCCGTCACAGAAGACACGCACCAGCTGACCCGGGAGCGTCTTAAACGTGGACTTGAAATTGATCTGTTCTGGGCCTGTGGTCGCGATTGTCGTGACGCCGAGGCTATCCGTAACATCAAACCAGAACCCGTTCCCCAGTGTCGCGGCCAGAGGGAGTGTCAGGGTCGGGATGTTTGAGCAATTCAAAAGTGCCTTTCGATCCTCAACCACTATCGCCCGAGAGATACTAACACTCTTAACCTGCGTGACCTGGACGGCCGCAGCGCTGGCGGCTGCTGCGGCCGCTGCTGCTGTGGCATCTGCGGCATTGCCTTCTGCCGCCAATATGTCCGCCACGGTTGGCCCGGCGATAAACCCTAACCCATCATTTGAGAAACTAAGCGCACGACCTGCACGATTGGCCGCATCGACTTCAAGCGGGCTTATTGCAGCGACGTTGGGAGAAACCCGCATCATTCCGGCTGCATCCCGCGCCTGCTCCTGCTGTACGGCAGTCAGAGCGTCAGCATCGTTTTGGAGGTTTTCAGAGAGCTTTGGCGAATTCCCTAAGTACTGATTTTCCCGCCTGGGTGAGCGAGTGCCGTAGATCTCGACATCGACGTCGGTTACCGCACTGTTCAAAACAACCTTGGCGTCGGTTGATCGTCCATTTGCGAAGGTTGCGGTGATCGATAAGAGAACGGTTTTGACACCATCGATAAAAACAGAGACGTCACCTGTAGAAAATATTGGGAACGTGACATCGAACTCAGTGGTCAATACGACCGGCTGATAAAGTTTGTATCTGTTCGACTGTGGAAGCGTCATATGGGATCACCGCTGTTTTGCGATAAAATCCCCTTTCACTGCGGCTTCTCGCAATGCACAGCCCTTACTGACGCGGCTTCGCCCCTGTCGCCGACACCGCCGCATCCTCGACTTTTCGAAACATAGGTAGCAACCACCAGATGTTGTTGCCAGGAATCGGCCGCATCAGTTTCCGCACATCCCGGTAGCTGGCTTTCCCCGATGAATATGCGTTGACGGCCTCGGCTGCACTAGCAACCATATCGACACTTGGCCCTGCAAGACCTTGAACCGCCGATCTCGCCTGGAACCGCGACACAGGTTCGCCAGTGATCGATAACCGCCCACCAGATAGAGCTGATGCCGCGTTATAGGGTTCCATCAACCACCCCGCCAGACCAGACCGATCGAGGGCGTCTTCCCAGAACGCGTCACCTTCCTTGGGCTCGTAACCTCCAAGGTTGGCTTTGATGTTTGAGGCAAGGCCCGCCAAGAGGATTGCGCTGGTTACTTGGGCCAACACATCCGCATCCGCTCTTTGGATACCGGACAGCAAGATCCGGTGGTGCGCTGACATCGCAAAGCTTTTGAATTGCAGGAAGAACTTCCCGAGTTCCGTCGAGAACGCCAGTGGTTTATCCTGACCGGGTGTGATCACCATCAGATCAAACTCACGGTTCATTGCACTGCGAAACGCACCAAACGCTTCGGCATCCGTCCAATCCTGACCACGTGGCAACCACATGGTCCCGCCCTTGTCGCCGAATTCGTCGATCTGTTTGGCGATACGTTCAGCCATGTGCGGCTCGATTCCGTTTTCGGCCAGCGTCCGAAGCTGCTTCTTGGTGGCTTTGCCCGCGCGAACAGCATCAGCCGCCTTGGACATCTTGGACGCCACTGCCGCACCACCTACAGTTTTCCATCCGACATTCCACGGGATCATGCCAGTCGCTATGGAGAACTGACGCGCCCCCTGCCCCAGAACCCGCTCCATTTTGGTTCCCGCACCATAGGGGTCAAACATCTCTGCCATCGACATAGCGCGGGAATTCAACCACCACTCAGCGGCTGCACCGATCTCGGCCATATCCTTCGCGGCAAGGCCAAGTTTCTTTGGGTTGGTCAACGCCGTTGCTGCGGTTCCAAATGCCCCTTCAATACCGCCGCGCCCGATGACGCCAGCTACATCAGGGATCGCCGACAACATCATGCCGCCCAGATAGCCCATGTACGAGACTGTCCGAAGCGCACGGTTCGCCTGTATCCACCCACTGCGCGGGTTATCAGGAACACCGTATCTGTTACGCAAGCGGTCCCGCATCCCTTCGAGATCACGCAGGCGTTCGGCGCCTTCTTCCTGGACCTTAAGTTTCTGCTTCGCGGACTTCGCCGATTTCATCTGCTTGGCGATTTCTTCGGTGATCTTCGTCCTCGCCTCGGTCATCTCCGCATCACCAAACCGACGGGTGATTTCGATATCCGGAACCATCTGGCGGAAGTATTGCGACATGATCGCTTCCGCGTTCGATTCCAGCCACGGCTCAAGGATCAGATCGTCAACATCCAGAACACGGGCACTTGTCGGTGACGACAGTGTTGCCTCGTAGCTGTGTTGTCCTGGCTTAAGACCCAGCAATGAACGGACGGTGTCATTAACGGATTGTTCAATCTCTGCATCCGTGGCGTTCGCATAGAATTCGTCCGCTGATTTCTGTTTATCCAAAGCGCGTTGCGTTGCTTTCGCGATATCTTTGGTTTCGGCGGAT
The DNA here is from genome assembly GCF_900313035.1 of Ruegeria sp. EL01. Taxonomy (GTDB): domain Bacteria; phylum Pseudomonadota; class Alphaproteobacteria; order Rhodobacterales; family Rhodobacteraceae; genus Ruegeria. The sequence continues at coordinate 286,804 of NZ_OMPS01000048.1, forward strand.
TGATCATCCAGTCTGGTTTGCAGCGCCTTCTCGGCTTCCGCTCGTTTCCTCTGGAACTCGGATCGAAGAACCACAGCGATATCATCGCCTGTTCCATCACCGAAGTGCCGGCGGATCCGTTCGGTATTGTAGACCCGTGAGAAATAGGAATCGGCGTTTTTGACTTGTAGATCAGCATCGAAGATCCCGACCTTGGTAGCCTCATCCTTGATCTTGTCGAAGATCTCACGACGCAAAGCATCGGCGGCACTTTGGATCTGCGGGATCGGATGTTTATCACCGCGCCGCATCGCCTTGCCGACTTCATCCATAAACTCAGGCGCCGTCAGCTTCCGATCTTTCCCCATCAGGTTGTTGAACCGGGTGGTGACGGGTGCGGTCAATGTTCCAATTGTTCCGGCAGGGCCATCCTTGGCGTACTCCGAGAATGAACGAGACAGCACCGAAAGGGCGGATGCCAGTTCGTTGCGTTCACGATCAAGGATTCGGGCTTCAACCGATGGCCCTCCGATCCTGACGCTTTGTCCGGTATCATTGGCTGCGTATTGCAGCGGGGTCTCAACCAGATCCACCAGCGCCGACCGGACCTCTCGTAACGGGGATAACTGGGCGCGCAGAACCGGATCGCTGCGGACGACACCACGCAGGACGGGAACCCGGTTCACCATCTGGAAAATCTCTTCCCGGCGCAGTGTGAGATCGGCCCGGTTTTCAGCGGCACCAACAGAACGCAGCGCTTCATCGTATTCATGGGTCAGCGTGATCGCATCTTCGACGCGCTTGGAAGCCGCCTTGAATTGGTTGGCAGTCAGCTTCCCGGCCGCTGCCCCAAGCACACCACCGAGGACAAACGACCCACCAATGGCAAAAGCGCTTTCTGTGGCCGTGCGCGTCTCCTGTGTGCCTTGTAGGACGGTCTCATCCAGTGCCGCAGCAAATGCAGCTGATCCCGCCACTGTCAGCCCGGTGCGCGCGATAGAGACACCCTTCGCACCCTTGACCACTGCACCACCTGGGATAAGCGAGGATGGCGATAGTACAGCGGCCCCCATCTGTGAGAGGACACCAAGACCACCCGCCGCATCCAGCACCGCGCGATCATCCCGTTCCCGGTCGATCTGGGCTTTCATCGCGACAACATCTTCCTGATCACGGGCACCAGCAAATCGGCCGGCGTAATCCTCGTATTCGGTGCCCTGGACATCATCCCAGGGCCGATAGTCAGGATCAAAGGGTTTCAGGGGATCGTAGTTGAAACTGGTAGCAGCGGAGACAACAGGGTTTTCCGTCCGAAAGGCTGCCCCAAGAACATCCCCGATCCCGGTTGGTGCTTCCTCAGTTGGGGTAACGCTCATCCCGTCGGGTAGCGCCAAGGGGCCGTAGAACTGCTCGGTATCTTTGAAGGGCATCAGTTGGTCTCCGGTGGTGCACCGCGGTACTTGTCTTTGTTGTTGACGACCTCATCCAGCGCCTGGCCCTCTGTCATACCCTGCGCTCTGAGGTGTTCACGCCACAGACGCAGATTGACGACTTCCGCCTCTTTGTCGCGCGGTTCTGCTTCGAACTCTGCCCGCGCTGTCTCGGGTTCACCTGTCGGCGGATCAAAGAAGAACCGGCCGGGCACCGCTTGCAACTCGTCGTTATCGTCACGAAACATCACGGTGTAAGATGGCTGCTGTTTCGCGGCCACCTCTTCGCGTGTGGTATGATCCGACATCAGCATGATCCGACTGCTGTCCACCCATTTGCGCCCGCTGATCGCATCCGTGATCCGAGAGAAACCCCAGGCATCATTGGCGTCATCATCAAAGGCGAATTCGCTGACCGCTTGTTCAAGCTGTTGGGACATGTAGTCCGGGTTGCGTGCCGAAGATGGATAGAAGTTCTGTGGTGGATACTTCATCAAGCGGCTGCTGCCGCTGATCATGTTGGGGCCATAGACGCGAGACATCTCGGACAACGCCCGGTTCTTGGCGAGACCGGGATCACCTGTGCCAACATAAGCGTCCCGGAACAAACGGTCATATTCCGTCATCATTTCGGCCTGCTGGGCCTCATTACCGAGTTCAGCATCGATGCCTTTGTCCGAGAGATGATCAACCAGATCACCATGATCCAGTTCCTTGGCCGCTGTTTTCGCGGCGTCCGACAGGTTCTTGCGCTTCGCAACCATCTCAGGAGCATTGTTGTCGATGACCCGTTGCGCCGCTTCCTCAGCCCCCATGAACTTGGAATAGAACGAATAGTCGCTCAGTGCGTTGTTGACAGCACCCTTGCCGTCGAACATGTCGATGGCGCCGGACTGACGCTGAATCACCTGGCTAAGGAATTCCATGGAACTAGCGAGCTGCTTTGGATCACCAGATACGGTTGCCCCTCGGATCGCGTCAAACATCGTGCGCGGCAAGAACCCGGTACGTACAGCGATTTCACCCGCCATCGTTTGACCCGCTGGTGAAAGGGGCTGCTCATCCTCAAGCATGGATTTGAACGCGTCGTCCACTCTGTTGCGCTGTTTGCTGTCAAACGGGTTCCATTGGGTGGCACCATCGGCGAGATTGTGAACGGTTTGTTGAACTTCGATCTGGGTTTTCCGCTGCTTCTGCAACTCAGACACCAGCGCGTCCTGGGCGGCGTCTGAGATGTTATGATCCTGCCGAATCTCCTGTTCGGTCAGCGTGTCATCCTGCGCGGCCAAGCGTTCCCGGTATTCAACGGCCGACGCATCTTCGAGACGCTTCTTGATACCATAGGCGTCTCTGAGGCTGGTGGATGCCATAGCCCGAACTTCGGTGTCTTCGATCTGATCGATCTGTACCTGTTGTGCTGCGATATCCGAGGCTTTGACGGTCATCTTCCGCGCCGCCCAATTCTTTGCGTCGGTCGCTGTCATGTTGGCGAGAAACGGGTTCGCCTGGATCACCTTGGCGGGCAGAAACTCAGACAGCTTTGCCGTGGGATCAGCGGTCAACACCTGAACGGCACCGCCTGCCCCAAAGAAATGCGCCATGTATTCGGTAGCTTCATTGACCGGAACCCCGGCGTTATTCAGAACCGCCGCGTTGTTGGCGCGGAAATGCTGGAACACTTCCGACGATGCGCCGGAATCCTTCCGCATCTCAAGAAGTTCGGCCTCGCTGAGACCTGCCGCCCATTGCGCGCCCCCTTGCTTGCGCAGGGTTTTCACGCTCTGCAGCCAGGTCCCTTTGGTGAATTGGTGATGGCCCGTTGCCGACGAGTTCGGGTTTTGCGCCGAGGCCTTCCCCCCGCTTTCAACCTTGACGACCTTGGCTTCGTATCCGTCCGCTGTCAGGGTATCGACAAAGGCGTTGGCATCGATACCCTTCAAACGGCCCTGGGTCGCATTGTACAGTTTCTGGCGTACATCTGGCGAAAGATCGGGGTCTTCCAGCGTGTCTTCCAACTCCTGCCGCAACTCATCAGGGATTTCTGTGTCACCTTTGATTTCGCCGAGAACGCGCATCTGGCGGGAAGCTTTGGCGGCAGCACGTGTGCCCCGCAAAAACGCCTCGGTTTCTTTCGGGGTCTCTGAGATGTACGGGGCGTTGCCACGAAATGAAGACAACTGTTCGATCTCCGCCAACTTGGCATTGGCCGCTTCCTCATCCCCGGCCGAGAACAAATTGATGTAGTCGTCAACAAGCATGTCCCGATGGGTTGCCGTATTACGATCGCTTTCCCGGTACTCGCGATTGGTGGCCTGGCTGAACAGCCCATTGAATCGGCGGCTGGCTTCTGTCTTGGCACTCGCCAGCAGATCCTCCTTGAGAACCCGCGGGATGCTTTCGTCTTCTTCCAGCAGTTTGATGTAGCCGTCGGACGCATCTTTGAAACCAGCGGGGTTGAACTCGTATTTGCGTGCCAGCTCCGTGAAGTTCTCGGACATGTCGACGCTGCGCTGGGACAGATATTTGGAGAAGGCAGCAGCATTATGGATATCAGACTGCCTGCCACCCAACGCGGATTTCTCATCCACCTGCAACTGACCGTTCTCATCCCTGTAAACAGAATCGAGGCCCGCTTCCTTGGCTTCTTTCTCAGCCGCTGGTTTGACGAATTCAGCGCCCAACCGGGCAAGCTCGGATAGTGCGGCGAACCCTTGACCCGCCTTTGCCGGTTCAGCGGCTACGTTTGAAACCGCTCGCTTCCGGATAACCTCAGGTACTCTTGCCATTATTGCCCCCGGATTTGTAAGCGCCGTATTGGGCGAGTGGAACTGCGGCGCCAAGGACGCCAGTCAAAAGCGAGAACCGCCCGGATCGTCTCGCTGATTTCGCCGCTGTTCGGAAGTTAGCGGCACGTTGTGTCCCGTCTGCGCGCTGGATAACTCGGTCCCGATCAGCGTTTCGAACTGACGTGGTTTCCAGCAAGACCGCATTGGGTGAATTACTCGATAATCCGTTTGCTGCACGTGAGGCTCGGACAGTCGACAGGAAACTGTTCAAATCGTCTCGCGCTATCGTATCCCGCTGCAGCGTTTGGGTTTCGGCTAGTTTTGCCTCACTGTCCAAACGCGCGCCTTCCGACATCGCGTTTGCAGATTGAGCAGCACCGGACGCCAAGCTGCTAACCGCTGATGCTGCAACCATAAATCCCGTGAAAGGGTCCATTAGACAACCACCCTATATCCGATCTTTAGGATCTTTAGAAAACCGGGGCGTGTTTGCGTAATCGGGACGCCTTCATACCCCTCTTTGCCAACAAATGTGACCTTTATCTGCTCGCTTCTCCGAGGGGGCGGAACGGTCAGGTCTTCACCGGCACGATAGGCGCCATGTTGAAATCCATCGATCTCGTATGCCGTCKTMTCTTGAMRRWCACAAACATAGCGATCAGACGTTTAACCTCACGGGTTCCCCGCTGAGTGTTGACCGATCTCCGCGACCACGGAACCACCCGTGTCTCAAAGTTCAACCCGATCTGCGCGATGCCTTCGTAATCAGGATAACCGATCACATTGGAATTGGCGTCCACGGGCCTGCCATGGACGTCAATCGGGTAATCTCCGAGATCCCAGTCCTCCATAAACACAGAGGCAGTGTGACCGATCAGATGGGTTGCAAAGGCCGTGACACCTTGGTCAAAGTTCACGCCGGTCTGCCCCTCTGGGAAACCAGCTGATATCTTGACGGCCGCCACGCAATCCATTGGCAGCCCGAACTCGAAACGCTCACGAAATCTGGTGCTTACGCCATTTATCGTTCGATCTACCAGGGCATAGGATTTGCCAAAGCAATGATAGACCGCTTTGAATTTACCGTCTGTATCCCATGGGCGCCATGACAACGAACCGTCATCCCGATCTGTCTGACAAACTGCGACCGTTCCATCTGAGTTGACGACATAGATGTAGTACTCAGGTTGTTCGGAACCTGTCGCCGTGGCACCGAGAAACACAGGACTGTTGACCAGATGGGAGTGATACTTGGTTAGCGGCTGAACGCGCCATGACTTATACGTATCCCCCGACAATACGGCCGCAAAAACCTGCTGCCCGACTGCATCCACGAAAACACATCCATCATCCACCGTCGCGGGAGAAACCGAGGCACAACCAATATTGGAAAAAGAAATTGGACGGATGTTTCCGGGAGTTATCCCAGATCCGTCACGCGTCTGATGGTAGTAGATACCCTTGGTGGTCAAGAACAACAGGTCTTCGGCAGACACGATGTATTTCAGTGTCCCGCCACGATCAGAACCAACTGTTTCGACGAAACCATCACTATCCTCTACGCCCATCTTGAAATCATTGATCGCATTGGAAACCGATACCGCAAACGCCTGAGGGGCGCCGGGAAACCCGCCAAGGATCGTCCTTCGAACGTGTCGTGACGCATGTCCCGCATAGCCATGAACGGGGGATTGCATCTGCATGTCCCAGAGCTGTGTGGTTGCAGGTAAAGGCGAGGCCACAACAAGTGTGATGACAGAAGCCGCGTTTGGAGCAACCAGCTTTGTATTGTTAACCGCCTGAAAGCCGTCATACGCAGACGTCGCCATCACTTGAAGTGTCTGACCATTGATGGCCGTGACAATTCCCTTCCCTCCAAGTGTTTCGTGCTCGACAACATCACCGACTTTGAAATTCAGTGTGGAGTTGACGACGATATTATAGCTTGGGGGGAGGATCGTTCTGACAAACGCATTCATCACGGTGCTACTGACACGGGTACCCAGTACGATTTCGCGGTCCTGATACCGAATTGACAAGCCCTGATGTGCGTCCGTCCAAATCCCCCATGATGCGGTGACAGTAATTGCACCAGACCGCGCGCTTGGTTGAATTGTGACGCCTTCGTAGTAAGGCCAATACGGTTGTTTTAGTTCGCCAGACAGCCCCGCTGCAAACGCCATTTGCCCAAAAGTCCAGGCGCCGTTCTGCAGGATCAAGGCTTGAATGGGGAACCTCTGAGATCCGATCAAGATGGTCGAGGTATCCGGATCAGCAAGGACCCAGAACTCGATACTCTCGAAAGCGTACACACCAAATTTCCCCGGTGCGGCCACCCAATTCAGAACCCCGGTGTAAGCGAGGTTCCCGGCCTGATCATATAGCAGAAGGCCGGTTGGAATGATCTGCAGATCATAAACACGACCCTGCCCCAGATCGACCTCGACACCTTCCTTTGCTGCTGATGCGCTGACTTGGATCGTGCCGGGGCGGGAAACAATTTGTCCGGTTGTCGTGGTGATAGTGTTCTTCATTTCCTTGCAAGATCGTTCAACCAACGGGGTGTCATCCCGCTCCACCGCTTCCTCACGGATCGAACCGAAGCTGAAATCCCGCTGCCAGATCGTTTCCTTACGTCGCGCCATTAGGACCGGCTCCGCATTACACGGGTCGATCGTGTTCGACGGGCGGTTGTGATACGGCCCCTACCCTTATTGAACACGCGGCTTTTCGACCGGTTCCGAGACCCTTTGACACCAGCCTTCATCAACAAAAAGTCAGCGTCCTGGTCCTTGGCCGAAGCCTCTCCAAATTCCTCTTCAACGTCTTTGATCACGGCCTCACATTTGCGCTGGATGCCTATGGCGAACTTGCCGGACCAGGTGTATTCAAGACCTTCCTTGATCCCTTCGACCTCGACGGTGCGAGAACTCGCGTTGATCAGAAGTGTACCGGCCTGTGCGTCAACTTCCCAAGGCTCGTGAATGTCGGAACATGCGATCTCATCAAGGAAAACTTCGGTGATGTGGAGGATGTCAGAACCAATGACAAAGCTGTCAGAATACCCGAAATCGCCTTCGGATCGGCCGGTCAAGGTTCTGCGAACTTTCCCAAAGGGGTAGCTGCCGTTCCCCTCTTCAAAGGCGACACGAACGATTTCATCATAGTTGGCTTCAAGTGCGCGCCAAAGCCCGCTTCCTTCACCTTCGGTGACATCCGAATGCCCGGTGCGCAGCAGTGCCGCATTAAAGATGGTGGTTTTGGTACGAACTGTCATGTCGGGAAGATCGCGCTTGAACCCGATTTCCCGCAATGCACAAACGAAAAATGGGCCCCGTAGGGCCCACTTCCTGACTAACAACCGAGGGGGTCACTCGTCTTCGTCATCCACAATCATTTCTGCAGCTTTTTCTCGCAGGTCGCGAACAAAGGCGACGGCCGCAGCGCGCGCCATCTTTTTGCGCGGGGGCTTCCCGTGGGACGTCATCTCGGCGACAAGCTCGGACGGGGTCATATCCTCGGGCTCTTTGGCACCCTTGATCTCGACCTCGACCTTTTTCTCATCGGACTTGATCCGGTAAAGGCCCTTGCTGTTTACCAAAGCTTCCTTGGCCGTGGCCCCTGGCACATCAACCGGACCACGTTTAAGCGCCGCCGCATATTCCTTTTGATGGAAATCGACGTCGGCAAAGGACTTCGGTTTTGCAACCGGAATAATCGTAAAAATCTTCATCTGCATTTACCCCGTCGCGATAGTGGACCAGCAGCCCACTGTGATTGAAGGCGTGGTGCCTGCTGTGAACATCTTGATCCGGGATTTCTCGTATTTGATCCCGTTGACCTCGGTGGTCCAGTGGATGTCATATTCATCACCCACCTTGGTATCCGGTGCCGTCGACTGACGGACTTCGGCAGCGCCCAGGCTCAAGATCGCGGCGACTTCGCGGGTAGCGAAATCATCGTTAGAGACTTCGACCACCACGGTATAGGCCTCGTTGTTTGCGGTCTTCTTGACCGCTTCAACGTTGACCTTTGTCAGGTACATCGTGCGTTGAGCCGCCCGTTCTGTGATGGTGGCCAGTACTGTTTCCGCAGTAATGGCAGCCGACCCAAGGGCACGATGTTCAAGCCGCTTGTCGAATGGATAAAACTTGTTCGTCATCGTCGTATCTCCTTATGCCACAATCGGCGCGTCGGTGATCGAGGACAGGCGGATCGCCGAATAGAAGTCCTCAATGGTGATCCCGCAGTCCCACTCGAAGAGATCGCGCTTGAAAACGCCCCGGTCAGTATCAACCGGCTCGAATTCAGGCTCCGAGGTTTGGATGCCGCATACCCCGTCTTCACGGAACGACACCACATAAAGCGAAGTGGTAACCGCTGCACCGCCACCATGGGCGACTTCGTTGTACGGCAAGAATTGCGAGTCCTTGGAGACCTCGTAGCCGGTCAGGAACGGCAGGTCACCGAACCGGAGAACACGACGCCCAAGCTGACTGTCGTAGTCATCGGTCACGCGATTGTTGGTCAGGTTAGGGTCACGGGCTGCGGCTTTGAATTTTGTCCGCATCCGGCGTGAAATCGCGATATGCGTGGGGCTCGCTACCAAATCCACTGCCTTGTCGACGTTACTCAGGGACAGAGCGCCACCACCAGATGCCACCGAGTTCGCGATCAGGCGAGAGTCATCGGTGGAGCCGTCGACATTACCAGCATCGTCGGCTTTCAGTCGAACCTTCATACCACTGAACACGGTTGGATCTGCGCTGTTGCTTCCGTTGATGAAAGTATCCGTCCAGACACGGGAACCCTTCTTCATCTGCCCCAGCATGTACGTTGCCCGTTTACGCTCGCCATACCGCTTCAACTTGATGCGGTCGAACTCAATCAGACCCGAGATCGGATAGCAGGCGTCTTGGAATTCTTCCTGGCTACCATGCGAGATCTCCGGTTCAGAGTTCAAGGCACGGAAACCAACGACGGGTTCCGAGGTTTCGCGGTCAAACACGTTCAAGCCTTTTTCCGCAGGTTTGAACGAGATGGTGGAAAGAACATCCGATTCCTTTGCGAATTGCTCGATCATCGCGGATGCAACGGGGTCAGAGTGGCCTTTGGCAAACTCGACCAGGTTAAGAAGTTCGTCGGCCATAAAGCCCTCCTAAGTTACGCGCTTTTTGTGCGCCCTTTGAGACCCGAGACGAGACGATCTGTCGTGTTCATCTCGGACCAATCTTGTTTGGTGTTCGACGGGGTTATTGGTGGCCCCGCTTTTTTCAGAAGTGCCTCGATGCCGCGCAGACCATCTGCGCTGGTAACGCTGTCCATGATGGCGGTGACCTGTTTGGGTTCGAGGCGTGCGTCCAGCGTGCGCTTGACCGTTGAAAACCGGGAGCTGGCGTCGGGGCCGAGCTTTGCGGTTTCTTCGTCGGCGGTATTCATCGCATCCATCACCGAACGCAGCTCACGGTTCGCAAGGATCGAAGCAATATCACCCATCAACGCGGGATCGGCGCCATGTTTCAGCATCGCCGCTTGCAGTGCGGGAAGATCGGGATCGTCGGCGTCGATCATTGACTTCACATCGAATTCAACGTCGTTGCCGTCTTCATCCTTGGTCTTCATCGTTTCCGGGTCGAAGCCCTCGGGAAACGCGTGGCCTTCGGGGATTTCGAACGCGTATCCACTGGCCTCTTTCGGCATCGCCTCGGTGCGTTCGTCCGCCTGTGCCTTAAACGACGCAAGTTCGTCATAGTTGGCCTTGAACCCGTCGGTATCCCATTTGCCATCCTCACCTTTGAAGGTGTCAGGCAGAATGCCGGAATAGTCGATTTCTGTGTCGCCACCATCGCCACCATCTCCGCCATCACCAGCATCTGCTGCGGACAGCGAGCGGCGCAGGCCCGGATTTTGACGGGCGTATTCCGCCCATGCGGGATCATAGGGATCAATCGGACGCTTTAACTTGTCATTCACTTTCTTCTACCTTTCGATTTCAAATATGAAGCAAGGGAGATCCTGTTCTTTTGCTGGCCTGCGCGCCGAACCCTCTCAAGGCGCAGCGTCTCAGCATTGGCGTTCCGAACAGACTTTGGTCCGTGTTTTACGCCTCGCGGCGTCGGTCTACTTGTCTCACCTTTGGGCATCGTATTTTCCTGCAGAGAAAGGCTGGTCAGCCATGAGATACCAACCTTCTGATTTCGAGTACAAAATTCCGCACCGCGTTCATTTCCCGCAATGCACCGTCTGACGAACCATTCGGAACGCCAGCGTAAAGGACGGATTTTTCCAGCAATTTCAGAACCCTAAGTCCTTGTTCGGTCGTGAAAGTTTCGATGATGTCGGCATGCAATTGCTCGGCACCATCAGGGTTTTCTTCGCGCATCCAGTTCAAATGCGTGGCGAGATACGACTGGACCGGAGCTTCGTCGCGCATATCCCTGAGAAACTTGGTCTTCGCGTTATTGCTCATTGGGGGCCTGCTGCGGCTGCATCGCTTGAATCATCTCGGTGATCTCTTCTTTCGACCGGAACTCGACGATCTCGTCTTTCAGCTTTTCCTTGATGTTCCGGTAGGTTTTGGGCCCGTCGACAAGGATGGCAGCTTGCTCCGGACCTAGACGTTCGTTCACCATTCCAACGATGCTGTCGGCGGTGGTGACGTCCTGTAGCGCCTGGGAACGTTCGAGAGGTGAGATTGGGCGCGCGATGACGGTTCGGTCATCCAGCAGTGGAAGTTTGACACCATCGAGTGACCCACCGGCCTGACGTTCGAGATATTCTACCCGACGCAACAGACCGACACCAAATTCCCGCCATGTCTTCGCAGCTGGTCGCGCCATCCGGCGAACCTGCTTATTTTCTTGCCCCACATATTGGGAGGCGGACGGCGGTGTTTTGCCCCGCTGCTCGATTTCGCGATAGAAGCCCTCCCGGATCTTCTGTTCGATGCGTTCCTCTGAAAAGAACCCGTAGTCCAGATTTCCGAAGTCCAGCGGTCGCACATTTTCGGCGCTACCAGGCATAGAGGGATAACCAAGTCCAGGATCGATCCCCTCCGACAGATCAAGGATACCGTCATGGGGATAAACAAAGGCGGGATCGAGTGTCCGATCCATACCCTCAAGGTTCATCCGGACCAGCTCATCCAGGCCCCGAAGGGTCGGCAACATCCGGCGCCCTGGACCGCGACCCCATGCAGATTTCGCATAGGGATTGTACCGACCAACGATAAGAGGTTGTGACCCCTCTTCGCCGAGATCTTCATCCATTCCGATGGCCTTGCCATCGACGCGGATCTCCTGCCGCCATTTCGGGTTCTCGACGTCCTCATAATTCCGCCAGAACCCCCAGATCACTTTGGCTTGACCACTCTTACCGTTCTTGATTTTCTCGCTAAGAGCCCGCGGGAAATCGGCATCCGGGAAAAGCTGTTTCAAATCCCTGAGATGATAGGACTGCCGACGGAACCTATCTTCGAGCCCGCGCGGGCCGACTGTCAGAAATAACTCGGGAAGAGGAACAGCCTCACAAACGATTGGTGAAATCAGAGATGGCCGATCCATCCACATCGCGATGTTGCCGACAACCGCATCCTGAAACGCGGTAGGCCCCTCGTCATAGTAATTGGACGAACGCAAAGCCTTGGCCAGCTTTTTTTCGAGCATTCCAAGCTGCTCTTCCGCGGCATCCTTCTGATCTTCATCAACTGCGTTACCGGCCTCAAAAGCCGTCCACGGTGAATTCTCGGGCGTCATCGTCGAGAACAGTTCACCATAGAATTCTTCGGCTACCGTCGCGGCAGCCTCGGTGAAAATCTCTTCGGGATCATCGGAGTATTTGGTGCGGTCATCCCATTCCTGTTCCCGCCCGTTGAAACAGAACTTGTAGATCTCGCGGCCGTCTTCCTCGACTTGCTGACGCCGATGGGCGCGGGCCACAGAAAACCGCTGCTTGAACTCGTCGTCCGCCATTACAAACGGCGTCCGTTGGCGATGGAAACACGGGGCGAACGCAAGTTGCGAAATAGGTTGGTCTGGGTTTGCAGGCCCTCTTGGGTCGCCCTGATGTTTTCGGTGCGCGCGCGTTCACGCTGCGCTTTCTGCTCAGGGGTTTCCTCTACCTTCTGTGGTTTCGGCCGCTTCATTGAGGATCTCCGTTCCTTCGATGCGGAGAAGATCGCGGAACAGCCCGTCAGGTCGCAATGCACTGGAACGGAGGCGCAGCATGTGTTTGACAAAGTTTACACAGGTCATCGGGCCGAGAAACGCAGTTGATGACGCTGGGTGCGCGGGACCAAACTTGACCACCGTGTAGTGGGTGAGAAGGAAATCAAGATAAGCCTGGACTTCATCGTAATGATAGATCGAGGCGGCATTTACCCCGTGGCGCTGCAAATCAAGATGCAACCAGGTGTCGTTCGAATATCCGGCCAAGGAAACATGGCAGAACCGACGGGACCAAAACCGTTTTCCGGGATGAAAGACAACATGCCAGATCAGGCTTTGGTCGAACGGGTACGGGTACGGGTTATTGTCTTGCACGAGGGCCTCGTTTTAACGAATACCGTTTGCGCTCGATCCGCTTGGGCTTCGGTTTATCCCCGCTGGGGTTGAGAACAACGAACCCAAGGCCCGCACCCAGACACGCATATTGAAGGGCGTCGTGATAATCGGCGAAGGTATTCTTATAGGGTTCGTCGTGATGGGCGTTCTTGCCCTTGATTTTCGCGTAGTGGTAGCCGCTGACAAACCCGGATTTCAGCGTGATACACGAGGAATCAACGAGTAAGCCGGGCCCACCATCAACCATCGTATCCAGCGCCGACTGCACCGCGTTCAGCCGCAATGAAATCGCGTTGTTGCCGGGGGCTGCCGCCACGCTCATGCCGTTTGAGTTAAAGATCTGGTAGGGTGTGCGGTCGGTGCCCTGCCCCTTGCTGTCACCCGAGGGATCACCCCAGAACTGAATGCCGGGGCTGTCTTTACCCATCCACTCGGGGAAGTGCTTGAACAGTCGTTTCTTGAAGAGCGGCGCGTAGGTGGTCGCCGCCTGATTGATCACCCCGTATTCGTGGAGAACATAGACGGCCCCCCGCAGAACCTGGATCACAACCATTGCCGGGTTCCGTGCGAAGTCGAGACCAACGATCAGAGGAAGACCAGGGATCGGCTTGATCTTTTCCTTGGCGACATGGATCTCCGGTCTAAAGCTTTCGAACACGGGCTTGCCCGACCGATAGAAGCCGACACGGTTCATCACATAGGTGTCGACATAGGATTTGGCTTTACCCTTGATCAGCTCCGAATAGGTCTCGGTCAGCCATTTCGTGTTTTCCGCGCAATCGGTTGGATCCAGGCCCATTTCCACCCGGTTCTCCGGGGTGTTTTCTTTGTACCCGACGACCTTACGTTCCTTGATCACCTCGATTAGACCCGGTGGTTGCACAAAGAATTTCCAGTTATCAGGTCTCGCGTATTCGGCGCGCTGGTCATCGTCAAAATCTTCGGGCAGCGGGACATCGCCCCGCATGTAGGGGATCCAGTGCCCCTCTGGCGGCGCGTTCAAATCACAGATCACGCCCTTCCATGTGGGTCCACCGTCCAGCTTCGGAGGATAACGCCCTTGCATGGCGCGACCATGGGCGGCGTCAAAGATGGTTTTGTCCGTGAACTGGGCCTCATTGAACCAGACCCCCGTACATTCCAGCGAAAGAAGCTTGCGGACATCCTCTTCCTGATCCAGCGCCAAGAAGATGAATTCGGCGTCGACAATTGTGCCGTCTGGTTTATCCCAGCGGATATGATGGTTCGGCGGGTTTGTCATCTTGAGTTCGCCGAACACACCCTGGGCGACATCTTCGAACCAGTATTTGAAGGTCTTGATCGTCGTTTCTTTGAGATCGTTGTAGGTGTTTCTGACGATGATCCACCGGGTACGTCGGACCCCTGCTGCGTCCGGGGCTTGTTCCAGTGATATCTTCCACATCTTGTGGCAACATGCCGTCGAGGTTCCCGACCCCACCGGACCCTGGATCACGGACACCGGAGATCGGTCCCAGAAAAACGATTTGATCACCTTGCCGTCGGGAACGTACTTGAAGGATTTGGGTTTGACCGGCGCGTTCATTCGTCATCCCCGCGGTTCAAAACGTGGCAGACATCGCAGAACAGTGTCGCAAGCATGTAGGCTCTGACCTCTGTGTTTTTCAAACTGATCGGAACCCCGCACTCATGCATGACAAAATCAACGATATGGCTGCACTCGTGAACGATCAGGCCCAGATTTGCTGTCGACGGAATAAACAGGGCGTAACGTGCTACCCCGTTCTTATCGTAACACCTACCAGCGGTCCCAAAAGTCGCCCGATCCCAATCGGTCTTGATGCCCCAGCGTTTTCGGTAGAAGCGATCCATGCGATCGATATCGTCAAAAATCGGCACCTCGGCCCCGAACGGATGAACCCAAACTATTGCGTCCGGTTTAATCGATTTACCCATTAGGTCGGATCTCCATCTGGCCCATCGCCTGGCATCACTTCAAAAAAATTTGTTCCAACGGCAACGATGCAGCTGAGCCCGTTGGCATGGGTGACAAGCACCGTGAATGAGCCGGTTTCTTGGTTCGCCCATATCTCCATCACCGACTTCGCGCCCCGCGCCTTCTGCAAGCCACCAAACCGGAGTTCTTCGGAATAGCTATCCCGCAGCTTCCCGATCACATGTTCACGTTCGGCACAGTTCTGAGCCAACACCGGATTAGCCACCAAGATGAAACCAAGCGTGATGATAAGATATCTCATCAGATCACCTCGATCCCGCCGCCGCTGAACTTCACCTTCCCAGCTGCCCCAAGTCGGGCAACAGCTTTGGACACCCGCATCTCAGGCCATCTGATCTCTTTCGCGATCTGCCTCTCCGTCCTGACCCCGCATTTCAGAAAATCCAGAAGGAAGGCGTCGTCATCGTAATTCCGCTTAGCATTCTCCGCCGCGCGCAACGCCACCCTCGCCTGATCCGCCTTTTGTTTTGAAGCACCCGCGGTCGAATTTTTTTTCCCGAGAACAACACTCTCAAACACCGTCAGCTTTCGATCCGCCGCATCGGGCTTGTGTGACTTTCCCACAACCTCGGTTTTACCGACGCCATCAGCACCAAGTTCCCGAAGCACCAATCCCCGTATCCATTCGCTCCGGTTATCAGCAACAGCATCAACACGACCCAAAGTTCCCTCAGGCAGTTTCAGCAAAAATTTTTCAGGATACTTCAAGGGGACCTCCGGTATATACTGGAACGCCGGAAATCCCTGATCGGGTATATACCGGTTTTGGAGTAGAGCGTGAGGAGTTGCATGGATGACCACACACACGCGGCGATTTTTGGGGGCGGGTCTGGGTCGAGGCCATGCATAAGGGGGTGGGGGTGTCGCCCTTGCTATGGTGCGCTGACCCCCCTTGTTTGCACATGTTACTCGACATCATGAGTACCACCATCGCCTGAAACCCCTTGTTCTATTGGGCTTGCGCCATCATCGGCGGGGGATTGGGTATCCTCTGGGGTCACATCGACAGGCTCATCATCGTCATAGTCGAACCCACCGAATGAATGCTGGTGGTGCATGCGGCCCTCGACCCTTTTCACGGCTGCGATACCGTCAACTCCTGCAATCCACTTATTCAGGTCCGCTTTGACATGATCTGAGTTAGAGGACTGAGCGAGATTGACGTTTCGGACGTATGCTTGAGCTGCTGCGTTGTCTCTTATGGCCTTAACCACTTGATTATAAACGCGTCTGATGTGTGGCTTGTTAAAAGTGCGTGCGAAGTTGTCTGGTCTTATGCCTTCGCGCTTCGCGGCGAGGTGTAGAGACATGCCTTCGTATGCCATGGCTTCGAGAGCTTTGACGGATTGCGGATGTAGTCCGATATCGTGGAATGAGATGTCAGCGGGGGGAAGGGCTTCGCCCTCTTCCTGCTCTGCTGGTGTGTTATCGGTCATACTTGTGCCTTGCTTGGTTCGGTTGATAGGGGTTTGATTTGCGGCCCTCTATCGCCCTGATGCTGGCCTTGGGCAGCGCGCAGGGCTTGTGGTCTTCCTCCAGACCCAGGCATTCCATCCAGAGCATCATCATCGGGTAGCTTGGGAAACGGTGGAAGCTTTCCAGCTTATTGACGTATCCCTCTGCCACGCCCATGGCGGCGTTGAGGTCATCTTGGTTCATGCCGAGCCGCTTGCGCAGCGTCACAAGCCGGTCCACCAAGTTTTTGTAGCTCTTGAAGGCGTCGGCGCCGAATTGGCCGAAGTGCGGCCGGTCGCACGGCTCTGGTACTGGACCAAGGTTCTCAAGGGGAACGGTGATCGAATTGTCGCAGCTGGCCTTCATGCAACGCAGGCGCAGACAGATACCTTCTGTCCCGTCTACCTTCCATCCGGCCTTCTTCGCTTCTTTGATCCAATGGTCCGCCAACATGGTCTTAAATTACGCGCGGATCGGGTGCTAATCATGTTCTAGGAATGTTCACGCATGCAAAAGGGGCCTTGCGGCCCCCTACTGTCTGGCTTTGCGCCTTAGCATGTACTGCTTCAAGTTCTTGATCTGCTCGAACAGGGCGGGACCATGGCCGGGGGCGTCCCGCATCCCCATAACGGTGTCCCGTTCCTCATTGGCGACACAATCGATCTCTGCCTTTGTGGTACACGCACGCAGCCTGGCCTTGATACGGGTGGCTTCGCCGACAACGTTCATCAGAACCCCGCATCCATCTGACTATCCGGCACATCCCTGAACACGTTGGTGGCAAGATCACACTCTACGGTGATCGTCTTGCGTTCCCCCATGCGCGCCTTGGCGATGATGATCTCGGCCTTATCCCGCCAGGTCTCCAAATCGTGTCCCCAATCGCCTAGTTCATCCTCGTTCTTGGGTCTCTGACGGGTCAAATAGTATTCTGGGCGGAACACGAACATCACGTTGTCCGGTGCGTTCTCAAGATCACCTGATCCACGCAAATCAGCCAGCCTGGGCCGCGCGTTGTGGTAGTTGTCCTCTTTGCCGAGGGCCCGGTCGATCTGAGCCAACGCCAAGACGTGCACATCCAGTTGCTTGGCGACCTGCTTCAAGGCATTGGCGACCTCGGCAAGCCGTACATGCTGGCTTTCACCCTTGGCGCGGACCAGCTGGATGTAGTCGACAACCAACAACTTGAAGCCCTTGAACTGCCCGTTTGGTTTCATCTTGCGTTGCAGCTTCTTCCCCTCGGACAGGATCGCAGAGATATCGCGGACACGTTCCGAAAAGATTTCGAGCGGCAGGCTTTCCAGTTGATTCGCGGCGTCGACCACCTTGCGGAACTGGTTCTCGCTCATCATCCGGTCATAGGCTTGATACGGGATCTGGGAAATCGAGCTATTCATGCGATTGGCAAGATCAGTTTCAGGCATTTCCAGCGATACGAACCCAACCCCATAGCCCGCTCTTGCTGCCGCCATGGTGATCGACAAGGCCAGGGCCGTCTTCCCCATGGATGTCGCACCGCCGAGGATCGTATATCTCTTGGGCACAAGCGACATCGCCTCATCCAGCGACTCGATGCCAGTGGGAACACCAACCATCTCACCGTTGTTGATATCGATCATCTGTTGCAGAGCTTGCGTCTGGGCTTTGAGAAACGACATAGTCCGTGGCTCATCCGAATGATCTTCCCGCTCATGCAGGAACAACTCCAGTTCCGCTGCTGCCGCGTCCGGTTCACCACCCCCAGCGACTTCATCCCCGATCTGCTTCAACCGGTTGGTCATCTCGCGTTTGTCGTACATATTGCGGATCATGTCCGCGTAATCACGGATCGCGAAGGAAGCTATCGCCGCCCCTGACATCTTGGCGAAATATGTGGATCCGCCCAGCTGCTTCACACCGTCATCATCGGCGAAATCGGATTTCATTTGGACCGGCGAAACCAGATGATCTTTCTCGATCCGTGCAGCCGCCAACTTGTAGATCCTGGCATGAACCGGGTCATAGAAATGGTTGGCGGTCAGCATCGATGAGATTTGATCGTACAACCCGTTGTCGTTGAGCAGGGCCCCCAACAGCTGCTGTTCTGCTTCGACTGAATGCAAGGGGGAGGACGCGACTTGCTGATGCATCATGCCGGCACCCCTTTTGCCTCAACAAACTCCGTCAAAGCGCCTTCCAGAATCTCCATGCCTCTCGGCTTTCGGATGCAGTACCGCGTTATTTTCGGTGCAGCGTAATTTTCACCTGTCTCAGGATTTTGGAAGATTTCTCCGATGTTCTCATCATACCATTCGGGAATGGAGGCATAGAGTTCGCTAACCCAAATTTCGTTGTAACAAATCTGGCCACGGGTCCCGCCTTCGCCATCATCTTGAGACAGTTTGAACTCTACCTTGATCACACGGCCGATTAGAGTTTTCGGGCACCCATTGCCGTCATGTTCGATCCAATCAGTCCACCCATCCGCGTTGAATTTCCAGTTCATGCCGGCACCTTTCCGAGTTTTTTCAACCAATACTGAGCCGTTGCGTTTGGTTTCCCATCGACCAACATCGAAGGCGGGCAGCGGCCATCCAGAAGGATGTTCTGCGCGTTCATGTTGAGATCATCGAAGTTGTAGATTTCAGCTGCGCCAAGAAACTCATCCCAGCGACCGTCATTCAGCCAACCCTGAGGATATTTTGGGCTCGGCCGAAACTCCCCTGGCTTCGGATTGACCAGCCATTCCGCGTATTTTTTGGCAGCCGCGATTATCCGATCAGGTGTTTCTCGCTTGATCGCCTTGGCCCAAGCTTTGCGCGCAGCATCTTTTCCTGCTTTCTTCGGAAATGCCGACCAAAACTCATCGAATTGATCGGCTGATTGTTCGAGTTGAACTTCCGGCTCTTCATTTGCTGAGAAAAGATCGGACTCACACGTATTGGGTGGTTCTAGGGTGGTTCTAGGGTGGTTTGGGTGCACCTCCTGCACCCCATGGGGTGAATCTCCTGCACGTGTGAGGTGCACCTCCTGCACGGGTGCACCTCCTGCACCCGTCTCTTCACGGGTACTTGGGAGGGCTAAAAGCACCCCGATATTGAGCTTGTATTCGAACGTGTATCCGTTCTTGCAGGGCTTCTTTCCGACCCGAACCAATAGCCCGGAAGCCTCGAATTCGGTCATCGCGTTCTGCACTGATCGCTTCGACAACTCGGTATCAGCTGCGATGTGCACCTTACTGGTCCAAATCCCACTGCCGTCATCACTGGCCCGGTCCGCGAGATAGACCAAGACCGCCTTCTTTGTAGCCGATCCAACCCGACGTTTCTG
Organism: Ruegeria sp. EL01; assembly: GCF_900313035.1. Lineage (GTDB taxonomy): Bacteria > Pseudomonadota > Alphaproteobacteria > Rhodobacterales > Rhodobacteraceae > Ruegeria. The sequence goes on from NZ_OMPS01000048.1 coordinate 306,320, forward strand.
CGCAATTGTTACGCATTCGTTGCTCATCGCCTGTACCTCTCGTAAATCGCGGAAAGCTCACCGGCTTCCCTTAGAATTCTGATCTCTCGCCTGACGTGATCGACGTTGAAGCCCTTGATCACGGCGATATCCTCGACCCCGTAGCCCTGCCCCAGCATCTTCCTGACGGCGTGTTGCCACATGCTGTTTTGCTGCGCCCTACACATCACGGCACAAGCTCTTGCGTTGCTCATCGGTCATGGCCTCCAAGCCGTTTTGTCCGAGAAAATACTGCCCGCGCGTCGTCCAGATCGCGGCCCCAGGCTCAAGGAACGTGATGATGTATCCAGAGGGTGTGCAAACCAGCGCGTAGCGAGGTAAACCGTTGGAAAGCTTCATGAAGTAAAGGTCGACAAAGTCTTCCTTGCGGATACGTGCCACAAACCGAACGATGCTTTCATCACCCGACAAAACACTGTGTTTGATCCCACGGATAAGGACGCCCGGACACACACCGGGGCATCTCTCCAAGGCCCGCTGCATCGCGTGAGAGGGAAACATCAGAACAGCCCCCCTGTTGGTTTCGCCTGAAACCCCCTGACTTGGGTCGCACACGCCCAATCCCAGGTCGCCGCCGCATCTGCGGCGTCCAGATCCGGCACATCCCAACCCAACAGACGACAACGCGCCTCGATCTCTTCTTTGATCGCCAGTTTGGCTTTGGCTGGTTTAAGGTGCGGGAAATCTCGGGAGGTTTTCGCCTTCCCCATGAAGTGACGTCGAACGGTCGCTGGATAGACCGGGATCATATTCACACGTCGGTTTCCTGCACACCCCTGCACGCATCCGAAGAGCTTGATTAAGAAGGAACTGGCGTTTTTGCCGCCAATAGCCGCTTCAACTACCAGAAGGTCGGGCTCATGAGACTGGATCAAACCTTGCGTCATTATCAACGCGTTGTTCAGCCGTTTGCTTTCGAGCTTGAATTTGTCAGCCTGAGACATACCCCCACGAACATAGGGGGTATCGCCAAGACTGATTGACCAGCATTTCGGGTTCTCTCCCGCTCGTCCAACTGCAATGCCGGTATTTGTAGCCAGATCCAGAGCAACTATCTGCATCACTCGGACCTCGCGAATTGACCATGAAGCTGATGAGCAGCCTGTACGTACGCCGCGTGAGCTTCTTCAGGGCTGTCAAACACTCCCAGGTGTTTGCGCTTTCCGCGAACGCAAATTGCGGCTCGCCAATTCCTCCTCTGGCGACTATAGGAAACCCCTTTAAGGCCAGAGAGGTTATCTGCGTGTGCTCCGGTGTTGCGGGCGTTCTGTGATTTGTCTGCGGTTCTGAGATTGGATCTACGATTATTCAGGCCGTCACCGTCTCGATGGTCTACTCCCTGAAACGGTTCGCCCATCAGCACACGATGCATAAGTTCCAGTCGACAGATTTTCTCTTCCGGAACCCAAACACTCCGGCCGGCATACACTTTTGGCCCGCGAACAATGGCGCACCAGTTCTTACCCTGAACAAGATGAAGATCAGCCAAATCGACAACAGCCTCGTACCCCCTTGTGAGGGGTACGATCACCTTGTTACCGGAGACTATTACGGAACGGATCTTCACGACGCCGCGTTCCACGGCTGACGCAGACCCGGAAGACGTGGTTTATGACCCTCATCCTCCGCCCGCTTCTTCATCAGACGGCCGATCTTGGCCTCTGAATCCGGTGACACCTTCCCGGCGTTGAAGGCTTTGACGATCACCTTCATGCTGGATCGTAGGTTGAGGTGAAGATATCCGGTTTGCAGGGATAAATTTCCCCTTTGATACCTTGGATTATCCAATCACCGGTCTTCGCCTCGTGAACACCCTCAAGCGTCCCGATCAAAAGACTATCGCCGCAACTAACGACCTCGCCTTCACGCAACTCATCAATCGCACGACGTTTGTCAGTGACCTCACGAACAACCGCAGGAAACCATGCCGGACAAGTGCCCTTGATAACGGTTCCATTGGGAAGCGGATTGCCGACCAATTTTCCGTCAAACATGGCCGCTTCAATTTCAACAGGCTTTTTGCGATATTTCATGCCGCGTCACCCCCGCCGAAATCGATGGGGTGAACGATGTCGCTGTCACCCATGTTCTCGTCGACGGCCGCGTTGAAATCCTCGGTCTCTTCGTCCTGGACCATGGGTTCCGGGTTTTCGACTGGTTCGTCTTCGACCTCGGCCTCATCCTGCGGGCCTTCCAGATCCATTTCGCCAGTACCTTGACCGGCGACATGATTTTCCAGCATTGGCAGGATCAGTTTCAGCGAACGAACCTTGTCCATCGCCTTCTGCTGGCCGTTCTTCTTGTCCAGATCCTTGATGATGGTTTTGCCCCAGCCGACGGCGGTGTTGTTCAACCCCGTTTCGTCCAGAAACTCTTTGGTTTCAGCGGCGCTCTCGGACGCATCAGACGAACGTTCCCGCTCGCTGTGGATCATTCGCTCGATCTCGCTGATCAGCTGGTCATGTTCGACCTCGGGCCCGTCATAGGCCTCTCTTACCTGCTTACCTTCCTCTGCCATGATGGCCTCCTATGTGGATGGTTGGGATGGGGCGCCTACAACGCAGACAAAGCCCGCGCCCCATAGGCCCGGAAACCAGGTCGAAGACCCGTCGTCCGCGTAATCGGTTGAAATTCGGGCTGATCGCGTACACGTTGAACGTGTTTGATCAGGAGATTTGAGATGTTGAGATTGGCTTTGGTGGCAGCTGTTTGCGTCGTTCCGGTGACTGCGAACGCACAAACACAAGTCGGTGCTGCTTCCGTTCTGAGAACGGACAACGACTACATATCGATGAAAGCAGTGGAATTTGATTCTTGTGGCGCACTGCTGGATATGCCGTCTTTTTCGCTCTCCTGTCACTTCGAGTTCGGTCACGATGGCGTTCGCATGGTGCCGTTGAAGGAGGCTAGATTTCAGCTGTTCGATACGCAGTGTCTTGACGAGGCCATTAGCTCTTCGGACGATGTAGTCCGAGTTAAGTTCCGGTTTGACGGATATGTTGGAATGTCTGCTGATTTCATCTCGGCGGATCGGCTTTCCGAAAGCGATGCTCTTGGAGAAGCGAACCCCGAAAACAGCCTGTACGTTGATGACATCCAAACAATTGAAACCATTAAGCAATGGCTTTCGGTTACTCACTATACTGAGATTTCGATTCAGGGCGATGGGCGCGATCCGATCACCTATGTGTTCAACACTTACGGATTTGACAGGGCGCTGGATGTCGCCAGACAATGCAAATGACCGAGAAACCTCTCCGCGATCACCCATAGATCACCCTGACGCCGCCAGAGATCCCTCTTCACATCCCGAGGCAGGTTGAGCCGCCAGAGCGTCGTCAAATCCTTCGACCAACCTTCTGAGGCGGTTGTGACTGAACTCTTTTCCATTCAGGAACCGCCCCAAAGCAGATGGGCAGTTGAACAACTCTTTGCTCAGTTGGGTTTTCTTCTTGCCTGTTGCTTCCAAAACTTCGGGAAGAGCTTCGTTTGCTGCCTTCCGAATCACATCCTCAGATGCTGGAACATCGAACTTTCGCCACATAAACAGTCCTCACTTTGGACTGTGATAGTTTTTTAACTATTACCAATCAATAGTTTTCGAACTACTGTTCAGTGCAAAATGAACCCCTAGGGCGTCTATTTATTTGATATTGCTCACAAATAGTTTTTCGACTAATTTTCGACTATGACCACGCGAACAAAAAAAGTAGATCCCGAAACACTTCACCAGTGGGATGTGATCGAAACCAAGCGCCAACAACTAAACGCGGATAAGAAAGAACTCTCGCTTCTCGCGGGACGCCAGGACTCGTATTACTACCAGTCGCACAAGTTTAAGCGACCGATTCCGTTAGAAGCTCTTGTTGCGTGGTCGGAAGCCTTGAACATCCCAAGCGGAATGTTGTTCCTCGACGGCGAGGAAGATCCGAAGGCTAAGATTATGAACTTGGTCGAGCAGGCCGACAAATCGAAGCTTCCTCAGGCGGTTCGGATACTAGAAGCTTTTCTAATATCGTAAGCGCCTCTACTACCCCATCATCCCCACGTTCATTCTGTATTTTTTCGACCACACTAAATAGCCGCGTCTTCGAATCCATCCCGCTGCCCTTGTAGTTTAATATCTATTTCATAACTATCAAATGCACCCCTAGGGGGTCCTAATTTGATATCAATGGAAAATGAATATGACAAGTACATTACAACTTTTGGGAGATGAGCTGACCAAGATTGGCTTCGAACGATATGCAATTGGCACTGGATTTCATACAGGTGAATTGGATTTCACCTCCACATTTGATGATCAATGGCAAAAATTCTATTTTGTTAATAATTTTCAGAAACTTGACCCGTTACCATATTGCGCATTGGCTGGTGAAACACCGCTCAGGTGGAGCGATATCCACAAACGAATGAAGAAAAATCCGGTTATGAACGCGGCGCGAGACTTTGGCCTAAAGCAAGGGTTTGGGTTGTCCTGCGGTGGTTATGTAGTCAGCGCTTACCACGATGGTGAAGTTAGCGATTCAGATCTTAGTTTCGTACAATCATCAATGGCGCGGATCGTGCAAAGATCAGAAGTGGTTATCGAACCTCTCACGAAATCACAGCAGGGTCTTGTTGACTTGTTGGGTGTGGGGCTGCCAATGGCGCAGATTGCAGAGATCCTTGGTGTCACTCCTGACGGACTAAAGACAGCGAAACGACGTTTGTTCAAAAAATACCAAGTCAACTCCGACGCTCAGTTACTTCGGGTACTACGCAATCAATAGCCCAGTCAGGCACAGCCGAGACCTGAGCATTCCGAACTGATAGCGCGACGTCTACAACTCCTTAGGGACACCCTTAAGGAGCATTTGCATGCAATCAATAGCTGTGGATTTTTCAAACATCCATCAGGCAGGAAATGCCTGGAATGAATACTGGCAACTCAGGAAGGATGAGTTTGTCGACAAAAAGGGATGGGAACTTCCCCATACCGATACCCTTGAGTTCGATTGGTACGACAGACCAGGTGCACAATGGATTATCGTTATGGAAGACGGCCATTGCGTCGGCGGATCTCGCCTCCTGCGTACCGACGCACCCAGCTATGGGCAAGAAAGCTACATGCTTAAGGACGCCCAGGATGGCCTAATTAGTGGAATACCCGTTGAAATGATCCCCGCGGACTTGCCCAGAGATCATCGGATATACGAAGCCACCCGGTTCTTTGTTCGGCGCGACCTCAGCCCCAAAAAGGCAATGAAGGTTCAGAGGGAAATTGTCTGCAAGACGGCAACTACTGCTCGATCATTGGGTGGTGAGCAGCTTGTGGCGCTCATGCCGTGCAAAATCTATCGGATATTCCGTCGCTTTGGCTTTGAAGTCGTTGAACACGACGTGATCGCCGATATTGACGGCATTCCTCACACTGTAGGCTGGCTGAAACTTTGATAGTTTCTCAACTATTTTTTCTCTTGCCAAAATAGTTTTCAAACTATAACGATGTCTCCATAGCCCAACACCGGGCGCCCCGCCGAAGACGCGAAAGCAGATCGCGGGGCACACACAGGAGGCAACAATGATCACAGCAAACGACATCACCAGCCGATGCCCGGTCTCGGAGCGTCCTTTCTACGTGGTCTTTCGCCGTGGCAGCGATCACGAAACGGGCGCACCTTTCTGGTCCGGTGGATCGTTGGCTAACGACCAATCAGAAGCCCTGTTCAAGGCAAACGAGCCTCCGGTCTATCCTGACGCCGCCTATGATTGCTTCGTTCTTGCGACGACATTTGATGAGGCGGTAGCCCTCAATCGGTTAGGCCAGCGTTTCACAGACGCCGAGGTTGCGATCTACCGCAGCCCCTATCCAGCAATGGCGGCGGAGTGATCGACATGTTCCGCACAGTTTTTTCTTCCGACCCAAAGGCAACACCAGCCAGCGCCACTCACGGCAAATCACATCGGTCGGAATCCCCCGCGCATCCCGTAACCAGTGTTCGGTTTAACGAGTACGGGCGCGCGTCAGAGGGCGCTTCCTTTCCTCCCCACGCAGGGAAGCGCCCTCAAACCCTTAACCGAGCGTTCGAGCGACTGAATGCCCCGCAGATGCGCAGGGACAGCCTCTACGATGCGCTGCCCCCAGTCTGGCTGATGCTGATCGCAGCGGCCACTTGCCTGATCACGCTACTGGCGGCGGATACGCTCTACTCTTCATTTTTCCTTTGGATGACAGGAGTTTCGCTATGATCGATTTCATTCCCAGCGTTGAAGACATGGACGATACACCGAGCAATGGCACGGATGTCGTTCGTGATAGCGCGACGTGGGCGATGGCGCTGATCGTCTGGCTGATCGTACTGCCTAAGCTTCTTTCCTTCGTACCCATCTGAATGCCTCTCGCAGGGGTCCGTACTCCCTGCGTCCAACTGGCGGACGGCTTTCAACCTCGATTGAGGCTGTCCGCCCCTTTTCTACAGCGCAAACAAGAAGGCCATCATGTCTCAACAGGAATTTCTAAGAGCACCTCAAGTTGCAGAAATACTAGGTATCGGCGTTAGCACTGTTTGGCGGCACGCAAAGCAAGGGAAATTGCCACGATCCACAAAGATTGGGGGCTCTCGCCGTTGGGCGAAGGCTGATTTACAAAGAGCATATCCAAACCTTTCCTTTCATGTTGCGAGCCAAGAACCAGCACCCACAGCAAAAATCGTGGTGACGAACCCAGTTGCAGCGGCAGTACTGGATCGTATGGACGCGAATTCAGTCGTGGAGTTTAACCCGGACAGACTGCCGCGAAGTGGGGTCTATTTCCTAATACTGAATGGTCACGTTGTTTATGTCGGGCAGTCTCGAAACATCGTTCAGCGGATAAACACGCATCGAGCCGATAAAGCCTTTGATAAAGTTCAAGTTTTCCCCTGCGAACCCTACGAACTCAATGACTATGAAGGCTTTTTTATTAGGCTTCTGCGCCCGCCATTGAACGGTGATCCCAGCAAAACACCAGCAAGCAAGTTGTGGGATCGTTTCTACCACATGGAGAATCTATGAGCCTGACAATCACCGATATCCCAGACGGCCAAACCGTGCCTGGCCCCGGTGCGTACCGGATGAGCATGGATTGGTATCACAGCCAAGGTGTTTGCCCCGGCCCGTCGGTATCGTCGACGGGAATTCGCAAGGCGGCACTCGAAAGCCCGCACGCGTTCTGGAAGGCCTTTGACGGGAACCCGAACCGCTACCCCAAGAAAGACCATACCGACAGCCTGATCCTTGGAAAGGCCGCTCACTCATTGGTTCTGGGCGATGAGGTTTTTGACGAGAATTTCATCTACATCCCCAAGGATGCACCACGTCGCCCAACAGCCACGCAGATCAAAGCGTTTGAGAAGAATGGATTTTGGTCGGAGGCAGCGGAAGAAGGTGCTGAGTTTTGGGAGGCCTTTGACGCGAAAGCTGCAGGCCGTCTCTTGCTCAAAGAGGAACTGGTCGAGCGCATTTTCTTTATGGCGGAAAACCTGAACGCCAATCCGCTTGCCATTGAAATTTTGAAATCCGATTTGGTTGAGGTCTCGCTGGTCTGGCAGGACGAAATCACAGGGTTATGGCTGAAAAGCCGGGTCGATTGCATCCCGACAAATGGCTACGACTTCGGCGATTTGAAGACCTTCGCGCCCAAGGGTAAGAACCTGCGCCTGGCCGCACAACGATCGATCACAGACTTTGGCTATCCCTTGCAGATGGCAATGGGCCTTATGGGTGCCGAGCATGTGTTCCATACCACCGCAGAGAAATGCGGATTGGTCATGTGTCAGACCTCGGAACCATACGATGTGATCCCCACAATCGTTGAGACCGACACGCTGTATTGGTCGCGTGTCCTGATCCGTGATGGTCTCAACAAGATCAAGCACGGCCTCGATACCGGAGATTGGCCCGGCGCTGGGGCCGAGATCCTGACCTACGAATTCCCCCCATCAATGACCGAACGCCTGTCCGAAATGCAGGCCAACGGCGAAATGCCAAACCTTTGAACCGAGAGGAAACACCGATGAACAATTCCACCATTCTATTTCTGGTCAATGACGATATCCGCGCAATTGCTTGTGAATATGAGGAAAACGGGCCGATCACTGTTTTCAAGACGTTCGACCAGACCATCAAGGTTGACGATCTTGTCGCGGTTCAGACTGACACACGGCACGGGATGACTGTTGTGAAGGTCAAAAATGTCGACATCGACATTGATTTTGACAACTCCCCCAAGATCAAGTGGGCGGTCCAGCGCATTGATGCCGCTGCCTTCGACGGTGTTTTGGCCAAGGAAGGCGAAATCATCGCGGCCGTCCAAACCGCCGAGAAAAAGCGCAAACGGGCTGAGCTGCGGAAGTCTCTGCTGGCCGATCATGAAGATGAAATCAACACCCTCGCACTCGTCAATCACAAGGATGAGGGCGTCACCGAATAACCGTGACCTAGTGCCTAAGCCCCATAGGAGCGGTTGAGCAAACATTGCATGCGCAATGTTTGGAACTTGAGAGAACTTCTCTCTGCGTTCGGGGATTAGGGGGCAATAGCGCGTGGGGCCGTTGGGCGAAGTGCGTGTCTCCTAATCCCGAAACAAATCAAAGGATTACCCGGATGGACTGTCGAAAGTGTGGAGCGAAACGAATTACCAGGCGGCGCGCTGGTGTCTTCGTCTGTCGCCACTGCGGAGTTCAGCCCGGCCCGATGGGTTTGGATCGTGGCGGCGTCCCGCTGATCGACCCTTCCGAAGAAGATGAAAACACAGAGGTGAACAATGACTGACTTGGACTATTCCCCCTTGCCCGCCCACATGCAGGACGGGTTTCGCCTTTACATCGAAAAGGGCATTCCGATGGGCTCTTTTGGCAGGGCATTTCTGTCGAATGACTTGATGGGTGCTTTTAACCGCGCCGACGAAACCAACCGCGCAAGCATGTTCGATCTTTGTGTTTGGCTGCACAATCGAGCTCCGATTGGCTGCCATGGTTCGCCTGAGCGAGTCGACGAATGGATTCAGGCTGGTGGCCTGGAAGGTATCAACAATGACTGATCTTTCCAAAACCATTGCGCCAAAGAGTGATCAGCTGAACGCAGATGATCTGATCGCAGGGCCTAAGACGGTCACTGTCACCCGTGTACAGGGTCAAGAAGGCTCAGATCAACCGGTCTCAGTTTACTTTGAGGGTGACAACAACAAGCCTTATAAGCCCTGCCTCTCTATGCGCCGTGTTCTAGTACAGGTTTGGGGGGCAGATGGTACTGCATACCCCGGTAGATCTATGACGCTGTACAATGACCCGGAGGTCAAATTCGGCGGCATCAAAGTCGGCGGTATTCGCATCAGCCACATGAGCCACATTGATCGCGCTCAGTCTCTGATGCTGACGACGACACGAGCCAGGCGCAACGAGTACGTAGTTAAGCCACTCGCTGGCAGCAAGAACGAAGAGATTCTATTGCGGGCTCGCGAGGCAGCCGATGAAGGCAAAGACGCGTTCACCCAGTTTTGGAACAGCGATGAGGGTAAACGGCACCGTGATTTCTTGCGGAACCACTTGGCCGACCTGAAAGAGCGATCAGAACAGGCCGATGCTGCGTCTCAGAACCTTGCCCAACGCTTGCAGCAACAGAACGAGGCGGGGGAACCGTCTGAGCAGGAACCCGGTGATCCAATCGATAGCGAAATCCTTCCCGCAGAGGAAGACAGCCAGGATGAACCAGACGCGGACCCATCTGCGTTTGAGTTCGCCGAGGGTGTCACCGCTGCCAACAACGACAAGACGGCGGCTGACTGCCCCTATGGCGATGATCAGATCGAACAGAAGGCGCATTGGATGGCCGGGTTCAAACAGCAATGGGCCCTGAACTCGGAGGCCGAGGGATGAGCATGAGCAGTTTTCTAAAACCAAAAGAGGCCCGTGAGACGTTTGCTTGCCCGTTGGCACGCACATTCGACAAGAAGGCGGGCCCGAACTGTGACGCCGACAAATGCATCATGTGGCGCTGGCTGCCCCTTCCGGCAAGTGATCCCCGTTTCCTGGGTGCGATCAAGCGGGAAGAGGCGATGTTGGCTCAGGAAAAGGCCAAGGAAACCGGCGACAAAGCAAAGCCGCAACACCTGTACCACAAGAAGGCCGTCGCCAACGTGATGAACGATCCTGAGGCGTATGGGGTGCCCGCGAAGCCTGAGCTGGGTTGGTGTGGCCTGGGCGGTAAGCCGGAGGTCGGCTCATGAACCAGTTCAACCCGAACTTGCTGATCAAGGTCAGGTCAGATGACTTGATGCAGGAATGTGAAAAAATGCCTTGTGAGTTGCGCATAGCGGGCTTCATAGGCCTGAAGTGTGAGTCGCCCGAAACTGTTGTCGGGTGCCACATTGAGGGATCTATAGGCAAGGGCACTTCGACCAAAGTCAGTGACGTTTTCGTTGCTGCGGGATGCCGTCTTTGTCACGACCTTTTGGCCTGCGTTGACCCTCGCGGACACATAATCCGAGACAGTTATCCATCAGCGTTTTGGCACCAGGTCATGCGCGCCAATCAGGCGACGATCTCTCGATGGATAAGCGCAGGCCTGATCGTGATCCCCGACAGCGAATTGATTTGATTTCACAACGGAGAACCATCTGATGAAAAACGTCATTGCAACCATTCTCATTCTTACCGCAAGCGCTGCCGCCGCTGATCCATTCTCCGGTTCGGCCGCTGTTCCAGACGCACCGGCAATCGTTCCCGATGTTGTCAAAGAGAAACATCCGAGCTTGCCGTTTCCGCTCTCTGTCCAGCGGGAACAGGATCTCGAACAGCAGCGCGCACAATTTGCCGACGGGATCAAAGACAACACCATCCGCGCTGATCTCGCCTTGGCTCTGTCCACCCTCCAAATGGATTTCACCCAGCCGAACTATCTGGCCGGGGGTTTGGCCTTCCGAGACGGGTCCACCGTCGGGGCTATCGGTTGGAACCACCGCATCAACAACCGCGCGAGCATGGGCCTGATGATTGGGTCCAACGGCAGCGATGTTGTTGTCGGGATTAATGGCGGCTTCGGCTTCTGAGGAACGAGAATTGAACGCCCTGCATGGTGCCGGGCGCCGCTTCCCGTTGGTGAGTGACGGGGAGCGGAAACAGGAGATACGAAATGCCTAAGAACACAGTCAAAGAACACTTCGAAGAGTGCAAATCGGTTTCGGATGTCATCGATAATGCCAACGCTCTGTTGACCAAGTGCCAGGCCGAACTGATGGTTGCGCGCGACCTGCTGGACGGCTTGAAGGAGTACCAACACCCCAAGCTTACAATGTCGGTTCCATACAGACTGCGTGCAAAGAACGACGAAAACCTCCCCCCAAAGGCTCTGATTGATCGCGAAATCGACCGGATTAATGCGCTTCTGGGCGACAGGGCATGACCCAGCAAACCAAGATCGAATGGGCTGAACACAACGGCTTCCCCGCTGCGCTGATGGGTGACGCATGAACCAGCCGACACGCCCGGTCCTAAGATACCATGGCGGCAAATGGCGCTTGGCCCCATGGATCATCTCGCACTTCCCGGAACACCGCTGTTACGTTGAGCCATTCGGGGGCGGGGCATCAGTGCTGTTGCGAAAAGACCGCTCCTATTCAGAGGTCTACAACGATCTTAGCGCCGATGTGGTCAATCTATTTCGGGTGCTGCGATCTGACGATGCTCAACGCCTGGTCGAAGCCGTGAAGTTGACGCCGTTTTCTCGCGATGAGTTCGCAGAGACTTATCAGGAAACTGATGATCCGATCGAGATGGCCCGTCGCCTGGTTGCTAGATCTGCAATGGGCTTCGGTTCTGGTTTGGCAGTCAATCGGCAATCAACGGGGTTCCGTGCCGATAGCAAAAAATCAGGAACAACACCAGCAATCGATTGGGCTGGCTTCCCGACAGCGCTCGTTCAGGTGGTCGACCGCATGCGGGGCGTGATCATCGAGAACAAACCGGCTGTTGATGTAATACAAAAACACGATGGGGCTGACACCCTGTTCTATGTTGACCCGCCTTATGTGCACGACACCAGGTCGAGCCAGCGCAGTTCCGAGACCCTGCACCATCGCTATGCCCACGAAATGACTGACGACGCTCATTTAGAGCTGCTGTCAATTCTCCAATCAGCAACCGGCCGTGTTCTCATTTCCGGTTACGCTCACCCAATCTATGAGGGCGCATTATCCGATTGGCATCGCGTCGAATGTGAAGCACTGGCTGACGGTGCCCGAAAGCGCACTGAGGTTCTGTGGCTAAACTTTGACCCAGATCACCGGCCAATTGGCGGCTTGTTCGAAGGCGTCTCATCATGACCCGCCTGTCCTGCTGCATCCCCTTCTGCGCCCGCACTACAGCTGAGCCGTATGACGAATGGATCTGCGGCAAGCACTGGTCGACCACATCAAAGCGTCTGCGCCGGATCTGGTTCAAGCGGAAACGCCGCTGGAACAAAGGCGACCGATCACAGGGACGCCACCTCACCCGCATCTGGGACAAGCTCAAGAACCAAGCCATGGAAGGGGCGATGTACTGATGATCGGCATGACCGTCTGCAGCGGCATAGGGGCACCAGAACGCGCAGCCCCATGGATCGACTGGCGCTACCAGTCCGAGATCGAGCCGTTCCCATGTGCAGTTCTCAAAGAGCACTTCCCCGACGCTGTCAACCTCGGGGACATGACTAAATTCAAGGGATGGCCGGATGCAAACATCGATGTTCTCTGCGGAGGAACCCCCTGTCAGTCGTTCTCGATCGCTGGCCTTCGAAAAGGCCTTGCTGACCCAAGGGGGAACCTCGCCCTCACATATCTTGCCATTGCTGAACGATATCGCCCCCGGTGGCTGGTCTGGGAAAACGTCCCCGGCGTTCTATCCGCGCTTTCCCACGAGGCTCCCGATCAAAGTCCACCGGACATCGACCTGGACAGTGACGACGGACCCAGAGACGGGGAAGAGATCGTGGTCACTGACGAATACACAAGTGTCGAAAGCCATGCGCTTTGGTGTTTCATGGCCGGGGCGGCAGAACTCAACTATCATGGCGGGTTCATCCATCTTGACGCTCAATACATCCAAACACCGGGTTTCGCACGCGCTGTCCCTCAGCGACGCGACCGTCTGTTCTTTGTCGGATATCTTGGAGATTGGCGCCGTGCCGCAGCGGTTCTATTTGACCGCGAAAGCCTGTGCGGGCATCCTCCGCCGCGCCGAGAAGCGGGGAAAAACGTTGCCCCCACAGTTAGCGCACGCCCTTCAGCAGGTGGTGGACTCGGAACAGACTTTGACTGTGGCGGTGGACTAGTACCTGAGACGGCCCGATCACTACGGGCGCAACCACAGCTCAGCCACAGAGAAGATCAGGACACACTGATCACATCTCACGACGCCGCGCCCTGTCTAACCGCAAGAGAACGTAAGGGCGCGCTGCCCGAGGCCGACTTTTCCGCAGTTGTCGCCCACACCTTGAAAGCTGAAGGTTTCGATGCCAGTGAGGATGGGACGGGCCGCGGGACGCCGATTGTGCCGGTTGCCTTCGATTGCAAGGGCACGGAAGTACAGGTCTCAGAGGACGGGTCACACCCACCTTTGCGATCAATGGGACACCACAACAGCCACCAAAGCGCCGGCGGTCATGCTGCAGTGGCTTTCGACACAACTCAGGTGACCAGCCCCGGCAATTTCAGCAACCCCAAGCCGGGTGATCCGTGTCACCCGCCGGCGGCGGGAGCGCATCCGCCGGCGGTTGCTTTTGACATGCGTGGCCGTGAGGGAGGAGCGATGCCTGAAGGCCCGCACGACACCGCCAGTGTCCGCGCTGCCTCAGGAGGGTCAAGTCGTAGTTATGTCGCCGTTCCCTGGGCTGTCCGTCGCCTGACCCCCACAGAATGTGAGCGCCTAATGGGCTTTCCCGACGATTGGACGGCTATCCCTTGGCGCAACAGACCTGCCGAAAAATGCCCTGATGGCCCCCGTTACAAGGCCCTCGGGAACTCATGGGCCGTCAATAGCGGTCAGTACATCTTCGAGCGGATCAGAATGGTTGAAGAGTTGTTTGCCAGTCAGGATTCAGGATGACCGACCTAACCCACCCGCAAGAAACAACCCGCACCAAGACGTTGCTTCAGGGAACCTCAGCGGCCGGTCGCAATAGGGCAATTGCAACGATCGAGGCGTTCGAGCGGAAACTTGCGGCAATCGAAACCGATGCAGACCGCAATCCTCACGCCACCTACGACGAGGACGCCCAGGTCACTCAGATGTCAGGCGGGCTGATCCCATGAACCGCCACCATTCCCGCCACTGGCTGCCTAAAGGAAGCCGTCGACAGCACCGCAGAACCATGTGGATGTTCAAAGCGCTGCAGATCGTTGCAGTCGCAGTTACCGCCGTAATCGTATGGGAGATTTTTAGATGATTACCACCCTGACAAACCAACAAGTTTCAGATCTATCAAAATGGCGAGACATGTGGCTTGATATTGGCCTCTCCACTTCGCCTATAGATGAAGAGAGGGCAAAAGCCGCCGTCTGCAGGATGTATGAATGCGCAGATCTAACACCTCCATCTGTATTCATCTTTCTAGACAACCCGCAACAGGGCGCAATCGCCGCTGCGATGTTGAAAGATACGAAATTTGGGGATCAGGTCAGGGCTCAGGTCGGGGATCAGGTCTGGGATCAGGTCTGGGCTCAGGTCTGGGCTCAGGTCGGGGCTCAGGTCAGGGCTCAGGTCGGGGATCAGGTCTGGGACGCAGTATTCGGCTCACACGACGCCTCATGGCTGTCATTTCATCACTATTTCAATTCTCATTTTGATCTGTCCGAAAAGGCCGTGGGGCTATTTGAGGTTGCTCAGGAGTGCGGTTGGGTTTGGCCCTTTGAAGGATGTGCCGTCATCACCAATCGACCCGAAGTTATTCAACTTAACGACGAAAAGCTGTTGCACTGTGAAGACGGTCCGGCAATTCGGTATCGTGACGGATTTTCCGTTCATGCATGGCGTGGGGTTCGAGTGCCTGGAAACTGGATTGAGGACCACGCCTCAATTGATGCATCTGAGATCCTGTCTTGCGAGAACGTCGAACAGCGGGCTGCGGGTGTGGCGATCCTTGGCATGGAGCGCATGCTTGATAGCCTTGATCACCGCATACTGGACAGTGACCCCGATCCGATGCACGGCGATTTGTTTGAAGTCCGCATTCCAGACCTGCCAGAACCCGGTCGTTTCCTGAAAGCCGAGTGCCCTCGTAACGGAACCATTTTCGAGGGCGTCCCAAACGAAATCGGCACCGTGCTTGAAGCGCAGGCTTGGCGCGTCGGAATACCCGCATCTGAGTTCATCTACCCCACTGTCAGAACCTAAGGAGAAACATCATGACAGCCTTTGCACAGGGCGAGATTTACGCTCGCTACATTGACCAGCTTCCAGAAGGACTGGTGCCCTTTACCGAAAAGGACGAGACCGGCGCGTGGATCATTAGCCACAGCGAAAGCGGCCACCATCACGTGATTGACGCACCGGGGGTCACAGTGATGGAGCGGACCACTGACGTGCCCGAGGGGATGCGTATCCTTTACGCCATTGTCGATGAGCCAACGAGCCTAAAGCAGAACGCGGCAAACGCGCACGAAGCACACGACATGACTCCAGGCATCTATGAGATGCGTATCAGCCGGGAATTCGACCCATTCCTTCAGCAGGCCCGCCGTGTGGCCGACTGATTTCTCTTTCTGGGCCTCGGCAACGGGGTCCAGCGACGGAACGCAGGACGGTCTGGGTGGCATGTACGTTATTGGCCCTCGTGGCCGTAGTGATTGTTAGGAGTGTTTGAGATGAGACGAGAGCCAGAAAATCCGGCAGCATTCCCGGTGGACGTGGCGCATTACGGGCGTTTGATTGATCGAGGCATGACCTTGCGCGATTACTTAGCAGCACAGGTTCTAACGGGACTTTGCGCAAACAACGCATGGGACCAAAACGGTTGGACTGATCGGGCGCGTGCTGCATACGAAGCCGCTGACGCCATGCTCAAAGCACGGGGTGAGTCATGACCGATATCAGTAGAGACGCCGTTGAGCGGGTAATTGCGCAACTCAATGGTCATAGAGTTTCCAGCATAGAGAAAGGATTTCACGCCTCTTCGCTTTACGCGCAATCATCCATTGATATGCTCGATGCCCTCCTATCCCGTGTCGAAGAGTTG
This sequence comes from Ruegeria sp. EL01, assembly GCF_900313035.1. Lineage (GTDB taxonomy): Bacteria > Pseudomonadota > Alphaproteobacteria > Rhodobacterales > Rhodobacteraceae > Ruegeria. Next base: position 322,589 of record NZ_OMPS01000048.1, read on the forward strand.
GAGGCTCGCCCCGCTCCACATGCCAGCCGGGAAGCGAATTCCCAGCCATGGTGCAAAGATTGCGACGAAAACGTAATGCTCTGCGACCTTGGCCGATGCTTGGCATGCGGTTCAGCCGATTTGATCCACGTGACCACCCCCGCACCCAGCGCACAGCCCGATCCCTACCCGGAGACGGAGAAACTTCGCGGCATGATTGGTGACCTTCTTCGCCTTGTGGTCCAGCCGCATCTGCATAGCAGACGGAGGGATGAGATAGTTAAACGCACCACTGCGGAACTTGGGTTGCCAGACGATATGGCCCAGCCTGAGCCCGACCCGGTGAAGGCGGCAGCGCGGGTGTTGTTAAACGATGATATTGCTCTAAGGAAAATGGCCGCAGCGATGCACGATGGCCCGTTAATGGCTGATGACCACTGGTTTAGTGCATCCACCCCAGCAGGCGCTTGGTGCCTTGATATGGCTCGCGCCGCCCTGCGTTCCCTGTCGGAAGGAGGGGGGTGATGCGGATGCACGCTGAAACTTTAGATCGATATCGGGACGCAATCATGCAGGTTGTCCACGGAAACAACCAAGCACTTCTTTTAGAAGACCGCATGAGCGACGAGCAAAAGGCTGGGACATCCCTTTTGATGGCTGCAGCATCGGTTTCATTCGCGGCTGCACTTGTGGCAAAAACCAAACCCCGATTGCGAAATGCACCTATGGACGCTCAGATTGAGGATTTGCTGAATCTATTGCGCGACACGCTCATCCAAATTAAGCCCAATCTCAAAGCGGTACAGCCAGAGGACACCCCATCATGACCACGCACGACACAAAAGCGCCCGAGCGGACACCTAAGGGTATTGAGTACTGGAAAGAATACGCCCTGAACCGTGAGGCTGAACGTGATGAGTGGAAGAAGGCATTCGGTCACATCTTATCTAGTGTTCCGCTGCCTGATGTCTTGCGAGCGTCTGCAACCGTTCAGGATACTATTGACTATTTGAGATCCGCCCTCGCCGAACGTGACGCACTGCAAGCCCGTCTGGATGCAGCTCGGAGGGTCAAGCCGCTGGTGTGGCGTAAAACAAATGAGCGATGTGTGTCAGCGGACGCGCCCGGATTTGCTGGTTATACGGTCTTCACAAGAGACGACGGATTGTTTTCTCTTAGAATGTCGTGGTCTCTGATGGCAACTGACGGGGTATTTGACACACAAGAAGAGGCCAAAGCAGCCGCTCAAGCCGACTACGAACGCCGCATCCTGTCCGCGCTGGCCGACCAACCGGAGGGGGAGTAGATGTGCTTAAACAGGAAGTCTTTTAGTCGCGGCGCAGATGACGTCTTTCTCCTTCGGCCACTACGCAGAGCCTTCGAGGTGTTTTTGTACCGATGCTACCGTTGCGACGGTCAGCTAAGCACCTTTCGATCAAAGATATTTGATAGCCGCACTTGCGACAAGGAGCCACCCCATGACTAATACATTGGTAGAGCGGGACGGCAACCCGGATGCCTGGAAAGGCGAACACCTGATCAAGTCGCTGCCTAAGCGACTAGAGCCAGCGCGCGCGAAGATGCGCCCCCCACCTTCCCGCGGCCCACGTCGCCACCCACCAGAAGCAGTAACAGAGCGCCGAAAGAAGGTCACCAAACTGATTAAGAACGGGATGACCGCCAGCGAGATAGGCAGAGTGGTGAAGGTTCCATCATCCACAGTCTACAAGGACGCTAAGGTTCTTGGTCTCAAGTGTCGGAGTGCGAAAAAGGAAGGTGATTGGTCATGACCTATGAACACTATCTGCTGATATGGCTCTACATTTTTGGTGCAGCAGGATTTGGAACTGCAACGATCAGAACGACAACGAATATATCCGTTTTCGACTTCCTGATGATCGTAGCCTGGCCGATCACAATGCCGCTCTACATGATGCTTCGTCTTGTTTTCAATGAAATATTCGGCCGGTGAGAAAAGGCACCTGAACCATGTCCCCGCTCTACGTCAAAGAAGAAACCATAGCGAAGATGCTAGGCCACAACGTCACGTGGCTTCGCTCTAACGCTGTGGCTTTGGAACGGCAGTATGGGTTACCGCCGATTGATCCGGCTGTCGGGATGCGGCACGTTGAAGCTGTTGAGGAATGGGCGCGCGAAAGAAACATCAGAAAATCTGAGCGTCCAGAGCGGTTGTCGGAAACCAACCAAGAGGACCTAAATGCTTTTTGATAAATCTCTGTGGGATGATTCAGATCCCACCTATGCGCCGTGCATCAAGCACCGCAAAGACCGAGGATCATACTTCTGGCGCCCTCCGAAAAAATACCTGGACGCCGGTTATGCGATCAAGACCTACAAGCTGGAAGGCACAGCGGGCGACGGCCGGGATATGGAACGCGCCCGCCACTGCCGTCTTCTCACCCGTGAAATGCTGGATTGGTTTGAAGGGGAAACAAACGGTCGCAAGCCTGGAACATGGGGCTGGCTAATCGGACGGTACGTCAGCGACGAATACAGTTCGATCCAAGAGGTCCAGCCATCCACCCGCAAGAAGTACAAGGAATGGATGAAGCGGATCGAGAACGCGATAGGTGAAGTTCTCATCGATCAAACCGACTTCGAGCGCATGATGGGCTGGCGCAAGAACATGCAGGGCAACGGTCGCTCTGTCGACTACATCAGCCGCTGGTTCACGCACTTCATGATTGTTGTATCGCACGGGATCAAAGCGGGTGACCCAGATACGCAGAGCCATTGCGTCAGGATCAAGACGATCCGGGGCGAGATGCGCATCCAATCACCGGCAGCCCGTAGCCAGGCTATAACATGGGATCAGGTTGAGACCGTTGTCGCCGAGGCTGACAAGCGCGGCTGGCCCCAACTTGCCCTGTCCGTTCTGCTTCGCTTCGAGTTCATGCTTCGGGGTGTTGACGTGTATGGGGAATGGGAACCGGCCGAGGGTGGTAGAGGTGGCGTCCTGTTCGAACACAAAGGCACCGTCAAGCGCTGGGTCAAAGGCCTGACATGGGAGATGATAGCATCGGATGTATCCAGCTTTGAGAAGGTGATCAGCAAAACCGCGAAGTCCTTGCCAGAGCCCTACACCTTCGATCTGAATGATGTCCCTGATATCCGTCGGCGCTTGCTGTCGATCCCAGAGGCCGAGCGCGTTGGTCCGGTGATCAAGATGGATGACGGGCTGCCCCCACGTAGCGAGAAACTGACCAAACAGTTCAAGGCAATCGTTCGGGATCATCCCGATCTATCTGACGAGCTGCGTTTGTCGGACAACCGTTCAGGCGGGATCACCGAAAGCAAGGATCTGGTGGAACCGATGACGCTGCGGGATGCCGCTCAGCACAAGATGGTTTCAACCACCGACCGCTATGTCAGGGCAAGATCAGCGGCCGCAAACAAAGTTGTCAGCTTGCGCCAAAAGAACCGTCAATAGCGCAATGATGAATACCACGAGCTTGAAACAAAACTATATTTGGGAAACTGTAACTCCCTCGCGGAGACGCACGCCTGGTTCGATTCCAGGGTCGCCCACCATCTTCCAAAGATGAGTGACGATAGCAACCAGCCTTTAATTTGGCAGGCAGGGCCATTCATGGACAACCTGTTTGTCCCGGACCGCAAGCAGTGTGCCGAACTGGTTCAACACAGCCTCGCTTTGGCGGGGTCGAAGCAGGGCGATGTCGCCGGGTTGAGCGGATGTCGACATTGGACCGGTCCAGACCTCTTGATTGGTTGAGCGTCCGAAGACCGAAGAATAGGCGAACCCGTCGGGATAGACCGGATCGGCCATGTAATATCCACCAAAGATCGCGATATCGGTTTTCCGACGCGGCAGAAAATCAAGCCCTGGCAAGGCGTTGCCAGGCATGACCTTGAGAATCGGCGTTGCCAGATAAGCCGCAGGTCCGAAATTCTGTGTCGAGGCATGGTCGAAATCTGACGGCTTTACCAGAACTGAGCCAAAGGCGATCTCATTGGCGGACCCTGCCGCCTTGTAAGACTGAAAAGTCAGGCTGCCACCTGTATTCAGGCAAAGCTGAGAATTGGTCTCTGGAAGGGCGTCAGTAGCGCGACGATAGGCTTCAGCGCAGGATCGGCTGGCGCGGGATTTGAGAATTCCGGGCAACTTGGGCAAATGGGCCTCATACCCCATCAATCCGCTGAGCCGGGCATGGGGGTGGGCGGTGACAGCCCGCGCGGCCTCGGCGACTTGGAGGGTTTTCATCCCGCCTCGGTGCAGGCCAATATCCACTTCGAACGAAATCCGCAGCAGGGATTTGCTGTCCTCTGCAAGGACCAAATACTCCTGCAGGCGCTCCGGAGTGTCGATCAGCCACTGCACCCGGTCGGCAGCATCGGTGCATGCCGCCAGAATACGCGCGGCGGAACTGACCGGAAGCGGTTTGCCAATCAGATGGTCGGTTCCGGGTTCTGCCTTGAGCAACGCTGTCAGCATCGGCTCGGAAAACGTCATCAAACCAGACGTGGGGATCAGACGCCTGATATGGTCCAGCAGCGGCAGGCAAGGCAGCGATTTGGCCACCAGACGCCAATTGAGGTCGGGATCCGCCGCCGCCAATGCTGTGGCGCAATTGGCCTCGAGACGATCCAGATCGACAACTGTCACCGGCTGGTCAACGCCGTGGCGGCGCAGCGTGTCAGACAGTTGGGCTAGATACGGATCGCTCATGGTTGAAACAGCCGGGACAACGCGGGGGTTAGAAACTTCCCGGTTGGGTCCAATTGCTCTCGCACCGCACAGAACCGGTCGAAATCCGGGTAAAGCCTGGACAAGTCAGAGTATGTCAAACTGTGCATCTTTCCCCAATGTGGTCGCCCCCCAGCTTCGACAAATAGCGGTTCGAGCGCGTCGAAATACCGGCTGTGATCTTCATGCGCATCGGTGTGAATTGCCACTGAAATGCGCCGCCCACCCTGAAACGGTGACAAACAGGCCGTATCGCCAGCGGTTTGGCGAACTTCGACGGGGAAATAGATATCCTTGTGGTCCCTCTCGAGTCGGCGAAACACTTCGACCAGCACATCGCTCGCCACGTCAGGGGGCAGGTGATATTCCATCTCTTTGAAACGCACGTGCCGGTCACTGCACAGGACACGCCAGCTTTCACCGACATAATCTTCTTCGGACTGGGCAAGTATCAACAATTTCAAAAACATCGCACGAAGGCGCGGACTGAGGCGCCCGGCATTTCGGGCCAGTTTCAGCACTTTGATCGCAATCATGTCCAAATCGCGCGGTGCCTTGGTTTCTGGTGCGTCACTCAGCGCATGACGGATTTCGACAGTCGCGCCGGTGAAGGGAATGTAGAAAAACTCAAAGTTGCGGTTTTCGTCCCAGTTTTGGTGCATCATGTCCAGACTGTCTTGCAGCCCGGCCAGTCGCACCTGACGGCGCAGGTTGTATTTGGGCACAACTTTGATGCACGCCTCGGTCAACACCCCAAGCAACCCGAGAGTGACTTGGGCCATGTCCAGCGGGATATCTGCCGTGGTCAGGACGTCCCCCCCGGCTCCGACCAGCTTTGCAGCGGTAAGTTCAGCGGCGATGCTTGGCAGCTCCTGTCCGGTTCCATGGGTTGCGGTGGAGGCAGCACCCGCCAATGACTGGGCGTTGATGTCGCCCAGATTACGAAATGCAAAACCATGTTGCGCCAGCGCTAGCGAGAGATCTCGAAGACGCGCATTGGCGTTCACCCAAACCTGCCCGTCCTCGACAGACCCGACTGTGGGCATTTGCAGTTCCGACAGATCAAGAATGCGGTCTGCGCCCGCCACGATGGGCGTGAAGGAATGCCCTGCCCCGACAACCCGCAGATTTTGCGACTCAGAGACAGTGCTTTGCAACGCCGTCAGTGTCGCAGGCCGCGTCAGTTTTATGCTGGCAGTTTGATTGCCTGCCCAATTGGTCCACATAAAGCTTGTCCTCCCATCGCCGAGGATTGCAGCCCAAGCGGCGCGGAACAAGTCAGCATATCAGGACGTTACGTGACGTGATGGTCCCTTAAGCGGCCGCCTCTCGCAGAGCGGTGACGCGGTTTAGCCAATTTGCGATGGCTTGCACATCCGGGACAAGCTGTTCAGCCTCACCGCCAGTGAATTCGTGAAACTTTTCAGTATTCAATCCGTTCACGCCAACCAGAACCGGGACGTCTTGCGCCAAGGCCTCGGCGATCACAGGACGAAACCCGCGCCCGTCTGCTTCGTGCTTGCCGAATTTATTGATGATCAGCAGCTGCGGGGCATCTTTCAACGAAGCGGTCACATATCCTACGGCTTGTTCCAGCGCAGCCGGATCCAGACGGCACCCTCGGGACTGGGTTCCCAAAGATTGCGAGATTCGAATGGTTTCGCCGTCCGGCAGAACGCGGACATCCATGTCGCATTTGCTGTCGTCAGCACATTCCGTGTTGGTTTGAACCACCCCTGCCAAATGCGCGCCGTTGGCCAGCAAATGTTCGGCCACGGCACTTAGCAGTCGATCCGTCGCGCCGCGATCCGTAGTTGTGACATAGGCAAGATACATTCAGAAACCCCAGTTCCTTCAAGACTGCTGATCCAGATAGCACGCCGACCGGCACCCCGCCACTTTTCTTTGCAATGTGCGTATGAAAACGGCTTGCGGAAAGGATGCAGCATATTAGGCTTATCACCATGGTTCTGCGCGGTTTTGTTTTTGCCCTTTTGTGTCTTGCGTCTTGCGGTCGTCCCCTGACGGATCTGGAGCGCGATTTTGCCAGCACTGTTCAAGGCGAAACGCTTGATTTGGACCGTGTGCGCCTGGTCAACGGTGCGCCAGTTACGCAGATCACCTATTTTCGCGAAGCGCGCCCGCGCCTGGCCTGCCGTGAACGCATTTTGCCGCCAATAAACGAAGGCACCGTCACCGGCAAGCCCGCAGCCATTGCCCTGTTCAACAAGGTTTACTTTGCACGAGATTGGTTTCTTGAAGACTACATGTCAGACTATCCTGACGAGGTGAATCTGATCGCAGCGATGTTGTTGGCCCATGAATTGACCCATGTCTGGCAATGGCAGAACCGCAAAACAACTGGATATCACCCGCTCCGCGCAGCGGCCGAACATGGCGGGCGGAAAGACCCCTATCTTTTCGATCTCAATACCTCGCCGAATTTCCTATCTTACGGGTACGAACAGCAAGGCGCCATCGTGGAAGAATACGTGTGCTGCCGCGCGCTCGATCCTCAAGCGGAGCGCACCCGAAGATTGCACGGAATGCTGGGAGAGCATTTTGACCTTTCCCCCTTGCCCCGAAAGGGGCGCGAGCGCGACGTGGTTATCCCCTGGAGCGAGGCCAAGGTTCAGGGAATCTGCCGCTGAACGCTCAACCCTTCTGAAGAGTCTCAGATACGCGACTAGGTCGACAATCGGCTGACTGGTCAGGATCGGTTGGCCTTCATGCGTTTTGATGGCCGTATCCCGCCCCTCGAAATAAGGACCGTAGACCGGCATTGGGCTGCCGTGGCTAACCAGAGGGTCGCGCCCATCGATCCGGGCGGCAACGCGCGCTGTTGGAAAAATGCCATCCTCGCCGGCCAGTGCTTTCAGATTTGTTGGCTGAACCAACAGCACTCCGGCCATCGGTCCCTGCCCCGTCGCGCCGATCCCATGACAGGTCGCGCAATAGTGCATATACAGCTCTTCGCCTGTTTCAACATCCTGCGCCCAGACCCCCTGAGACGCCATCGCAACAAGCCCGAATACTACAGCCCCAATTCTCATATTGATCATCGCATCCTCGTGCCAAGTTTGGCATTTGCAGGCTTGTCCAGAGGCCGTCTTGGCGCAATGATCCAAATCAACAAAACCGATGCAAAGGGTCCGGGTCATGACACAATACGCCACCATCATGCTGGCCGCCGGAATTGGCGTTCCGATCCTTGCTGCGCTCAACGCGGCGCTGGGAAAACTGATTGGATCGCCAACAACCGCCGCAGTCATCTTGTTTGCCATCGCGTTTTTGGCATCCGCTTTGGTGATGGCGCTGTTTCCCGGGTTTGACGCCCTTTCAAAGGTTACTCAAGCGCCCAAACATCTGTTGCTGGGCGGCGTGCTGATCGCATTCTATGTCCTGTCGATCACCCATGTTGCCCCGCATTTCGGCGTTGGAAACGCAGTGTTCTTTGTTCTTGTGGGACAACTGATCAGCACCGCCGCAATTGACCATTTCGGCCTGTTTGGCGCTCAGGTCACACCACTGTCATGGATGCGTGCGGGTGGTATCACTGTCATGGTGGTGGGCGTGGCCATTACTCAACTGGCCTGAGCACCCCACCGTCCAGACGGACCATTCGGTCCATGCGTGCAGCAAGCTCCAGATTGTGCGTGGCGATCAGGGCCGACAGGCCTTCGTCGCGCACAAGCGACATCAGCGTATCAAATACTTGATCAGCCGTATCCGGGTCCAGATTGCCAGTGGGCTCATCCGCAAGCATGACACTTGGTTTGTTGGCCAAAGCCCGACAGAAGGCCACGCGTTGTTGTTCGCCGCCAGACAAAGCCGCCGGGCGGTGATCTGCACGGGCCGCGACACCCACACGCTCTAATAAGTTCATTGCCCTGTCCTGCGCGGCTTTCTCGGACTGCCCGTTGGCAAGTTGCGGCAGGGTGATGTTTTCCAGTGCAGTGAATTCGGGCAACAGATGATGGAACTGGTACACAAATCCAACGTCCTGTCGCCTCAAAGATGTTCGGGTCCGGTCCCCTTTACCCGACACGTCCTGCCCGCCGATTTCGACGGTTCCATCGTCTGGCTTGTCCAGAAGACCCGCGATATGAAGCAGCGTTGACTTGCCCGCGCCCGAGGGCGCTACCATTGCCACAGCCTCGCCCGCGCGCAATTCCAGATCGACCCCGCGCAACACCTGAACCTCGCCGGGGGTGCCCTTGAGGTAGGTTTTGGTCAGGCCGCTCAACCGCATCGTCAAATCATTCATAGCGCAGTGCCTCAACCGGGTTCAGCCGCGCCGCGCGGCGGGCGGGGAAATAGGTGACGATGAAGGACAAGCCAAGCGATAGCCCCACGGCCTTGAGCACATCGTTCAAGTGCAGCTCGGCCGGTAACGCATAAATGCCCCGAATGGACGGATCCCAAACCCCGCCGCCCATGACTGCATTCACGAAGGAAAAGATCGGGTCGATATAGATCGCAAAAAGACATCCCAGAACGACACCCATCGCGGTTCCTATGATGCCCGTAAAGGCACCGCAGATGAAAAAGACACGCAGGATCGAGCCTTCACTTAGACCGATGGTGCGCAGGATGCCGATGTCGCGACCTTTGTTCTTAACCAACATAATCAGACCCGAAACAATGTTCATTGCGGCTATCAGAACAAGGATCGACAAGATGATGAACATCACGTTGTCTTCGACCTCAAGCGCACGCAGAAACCCACCCGAGGCATCCTGCCATGTCCATATCTGACTGCGCTCGCCCGCTGCTTCCAGGATCGGGATCAGGATCGGTCCCAGATCTTCGGGTTTGTCGACCATCACCTCGATTTCATCAGCGACCCCGTCGCGATTGAAAAAACCCTGTGCTTGTGAAAACGGCATGTAGACGCGGGTGCGGTCAATGTCATAGCGCCCGGCAGAAAACACATAAACCACGCGGTAGGCATTGACCCGGGGCGAGGTGCCAAATGCGGTCTTCACGCCATTGGGCGAGGTCAGTTTGACCGTATCCCCGACAGTCGCGCCGATACTACGGGCCACGCCCGAACCGATGGCGATGACATCCTCACCGGTTTGAAACAGGGACAATTCACCGGCGGATTGTTCGCTTTGCGCGACGCCCGGAAGATCCTGCAGATCATCAGGGTGGATGCCAAAAACCTCGACCCCGCTGCTGCGGTCACGGCTGGTGATCAGAACCTGGCCTTTGACCAACGGTGCAGCGCGCACCACGCCCGGTACCTGAGCAATGCTTGCGGCCCTGTCCTCGTAATCAACCATGGTGCGATCCACTCGCCCCTGCGAATCGATCTCACCAGAAGAAAAAATGGTGACATGTGCATTGGCCCCAAGGATCGTCCCGACAAACTCCGCCCGAAATCCGGACCGAACAGCCAAGGTCGCAATCAGTGCAAATACCGCCAGTGTTATCCCGATAAGCGAAATCCAGGTCATCACACTGACGCCGCCTTCGGCCTTGCGGGCACGCAGATAGCGCCAGGCGATTTTCCATTCAAAAGGCGCAAAGGGCGGGGGTGTTTTGGCCATGCCTGCTCCGGTTTTTGTGTCGCGGCGACACTTTCGGCATTTCGCCAGATGGTCAAGCCGGTTGTGGGCCGACACCTGCCCGTCAGCCCGTTAAGGCCGAAGTTTGCTGTAGCGCAACCGTGGCCGTGGCCCGATCGCAGATTCCACAGGTTTCCAGCTCTGAGGAGACTTGCCCACGTAAAGCCAGTTGCGCATCTGGCGCGGTGTTCTCCTTGAGCGTCGCCTCGTCAAGATCGTTCGGAATCACATGAAACGAGGCAACCTGGTCCGGTCGAACAAACCGCGCGAAGGACATCGCCTGGAGCCGGAGCAAGGGGAAGTCTCTTGAGTAGACGATTGTGGCAAAACTCAACAAACCCTGATCCTTCCTAGCCTTCCCCCCATTTATCACCAAACACCACGCCGTCGAATTTACTGCTGAAAGACGCTGGAACGAATCATTTCCGGCCGTTTGCGACACCATGTTCGAAAAAAGTAGTTTGCCACACCAATGATTTATACCTGTGGTTGTGACGCTCATCACAGACAGGGGTTCATTGTTTCATTTATGAAGTCAATGCGGGCGTTACGTGAGTCACTGAACTCAAAATGCCACATTTCGCAGGCAATTTTATTTCGCTTTTTGCTTATTTTGAGAAACTTTGTCACCCTGATTTGGGGGAACACATTTTAAAGAGCGGGGGTCGCTCATGTATATTCAAACGAACACGGAAGGGTCGGGCCCGATTTTGGCCCGCAAGGTATCAACAGATCTGGATTGCGAAACCGCAGCACTACTGCGAGCAGCGATCCGTCCAATTTTCTCCAGCGCCGCAAGCTGGGGCAACCTGTCAGACATCCTGAAAGACAAAGGCTACCACCTGGCATTTCGACAGGGTCGGTTGTGCATCACGGATCTTGCAACGGGTTCGCGGGTTTGCGGGCTGCGGTTTCTTGGGTTCGAGCTAAAGGATCTGATCAGCCGACTGGGCCGTCCAATCGTTGTCGCGCGCGGCAATCAGGCGGATGGTGATGTACTGGCCGCACGGCCAACATCTGCCCAGACCTGAACACCCAATCACAAACCGGCTAGACAGCGTCAGCTGCGTATGCCCTGCCGTCCACAGGACGGCAGGTGCCTATTCACCTTGATGCCCAAGGACCTCGAGTCAGGCGATGTTCTGATAAATCTCGGCGATCTTGGTAACGGCTGCCTCGGGGCTGAGCTCTTCGCTTTCGCCTGTGCGGCGGTTGGTCAGTTCGACAACGCCATTCTTCAGGCCACGTGGCCCGACGGTGATGCGCCATGGCAAACCGATCAGGTCCATCGTGGCGAACTTGCCGCCTGCCCTCTCTTTGCGATCATCATAGAGAGGGTCCAGCCCCAGCGCGGTCATCGCCTTGTAGAGACTGTCACACGCCGCGTCAGCCTCATCATCACCCTGCTTCAGGTTGACGATGCCGCAATGGAACGGTGTCACCCCTTCAGGCCAGATGATGCCCTTGTCGTCATGGCTCGCTTCGATAATCGCACCCACGAGACGGCTGACACCAATACCGTGGCTGCCCATATGAACCGGCACAGGCTTGCCATCAGGGCCCTGAACGGTCGCGCCCATTGCTTCGGAGTACTTGGTGCCGAAATAGAAAATCTGGCCGACCTCGATTCCGCGCGCCACGCGGCGACGATCTTCAGGGACCTGATTGAACAGCGCCTCATCATGGGTTTCGTCCGTGCGGGCGTATTTCGAGGTGAACTCTTCCAGGATCGACCGGCATTGCGCGTGATCGTCATAGTCTATCTGGCGGTCGCCGAAGGTCAGATCGGTCACGGCGCTATCATAGAAGACCTCGGATTCACCCGTATCTGCCAGCACCAGGAATTCATGGGTGTTATCACCGCCGATGGGGCCGGAATCGGCGCGCATCGGGATCGCCTGCAGACCCATGCGTTCATAGGTGCGCAGGTAGGTCACCAGATGGCGGTTATAGGCGTGCAGCGCGTCCTCTTTGTTGAGGTCGAAATTATAGCCGTCCTTCATATAGAACTCGCGGCCGCGCATCACGCCAAAACGCGGGCGGATTTCGTCACGGAACTTCCACTGGATCTGATAGAGCGTCAGAGGCAGGTCTTTGTAGCTGCTGACGTGGCCTCGGAAGATGTCGGTCACCAGTTCTTCCGCCGTGGGTGTGAACAGCATGTCCCGGTCATGCCGGTCCTTCATCCGCAGCATCTCCTGACCGTAATCATCATAGCGCCCGGATTCCCGCCACAGATCCGCCGATTGGATGACGGGCATCTGGATCGCGATATGGCCAGCGCGCGCCTGTTCTTCGTGCACAATGTTTTCCAGCTTGCGCAGTACTTTGAAGCCCAGTGGCAGCCAGGAATAAATACCGGCCGAAGCCTGCTTGATCATGCCCGCGCGCAGCATCAGCCGATGGCTGACGATCTGGGCCTCGGAGGGGTTTTCCTTGAGAACGGGCAGAAAGTAACGGCTGAGGCGCATTGTTTGACCTTTGAAGGAAAATTCGACTTCAAAGGTGATTATGCCAAAGCCCCGCCGGGGGCAATCATGCATTAATGAATTTGCGACCTCGGGTCGGTCGGTTTTTGATTGACCCGCCGATCAGGAATTTCAAATGTGACGGAACCGCAAACTTCAAGAGGCGTCGATGCAGACCATTCAGGAACCCGCCCGTCAGATCCCTGTTGTCCACAAAACAGATATTTTAGTCGTAGGGTCTGGCCCCGCAGGTCTGGCCGCCGCGCTGGCTGCGGCACGCACCGGGGCCGAGGTCTCGCTGGTCGACCGCTTCGGTTGCATGGGTGGCAACATCACAGCTGTGGGCGTCGAAGGGTTTGCCTGGTATCGTCATGAGCAAACGGTCGAGGCTGGTGGCATCGGCATGGAGTTCGAAACCCGCGCCAAGGACATGGGCGCAGCCGTGCCAGAGAGCCAATCGCTCAGCTACGAGTTGGACAGTGAAGGGTTCAAACTGGTTGCCGACAAGCTGGTCGAGGAAGCGGGTGTTCACCCCATGCTGCATCGCCAGTTCGTTGCCCCCATCATGGAGGGCGACAGGATTGCTGGCATCATCACCGAATCCAAGGCCGGGCGCGAGGCGATCCTAGCCCGTCTCGTCATCGACGCCACCGGGGATGCGGATGTCGCCCATCGCGCCGGAGCACCTACGCGCAAGACAGCGCGGGAAGATATGATGGCGGCGTCGGTCATGTTCCATCTGGCGGGCGTCGACAAACATGCCTTTATGGACGGGGTCAAATCTGATCCGCAGACCTACAAGGATTGGGGCGGCGGCGGTGAGTGGAACATCGAAACCAGCGGCAAAGAGGACGACATGTTCTCGCCTTTCGTGCACAAACCGTTTCAGCAGGCAATTGATCAGGGCCTTATCCCGCCGCATCTGAACACCATCGCGGGCACATGGGGTGCGATGCACGACACCGGCGAGTTGACCTATATGAACCTCATCCATTTGGCCGAGATCGATGGCACCGGCCCCGACAGCCTGACCCGAGGCGAGATAGAAGGCCGGCGGCAATCCATGTTGGCGATCAAAGCGCTGCGCCGCTTCATGCCGGGTTGCGAAAATGCACGGCTGCGAAACTTTGGAATGACCATCGGCATCCGGGATACCCGCAAGATCGATGCGGTCTACAACATGACCGAAGATGACGCGCGTCATCAGGGGCGGTTCGAAGACTCAATCGGAATCTACCCCGAATTCATTGATGGATATGGCATCCTGATCCTGCCAACCACAGGTCGGTACATGCAGATCCCCTATCGTTCGATGCTGCCAAAAGGTGTGAAAGGTCTGTTGGTCGCAGGCCGTTCGCACGGATCGGACAAGGTGGCACATGCCGCGACCCGGAATATGGCCTGTTGCGCCGTTATGGGTCAGGGCGCGGGGATTGCAGCGGCGCTTGCGCTTCGAAGCAATCAGGATTTGCATGACATGAACCTCGCGCCAGTCCATGCAGAGCTGGATCGTCAGGGCGTGAGGGTTCACTGATGGACAAAATTCCAACGATAGACATATCGCCGCTGTGGGACAAAACCAACGCGGGTTATGACGAGATCGTTCGACAGATTCTAGACGCCTGCACCGGGATCGGTTTCTTGTCGATTACGGGAACAGGCGTGGCGCAAGAAAAAGTCGATCAGGTGCGGCAGGTGACACGCACGATTTTCGATGTCGATGAGGCACAAAAGTGGGATCAGGCCATTACCCGTGACAACTACCGCGGCTATATCCCGATGGGTTTATTCTCACCCAATGATGGCTCGGGTCAGACGGACAGATATGAAGGTTACAAGCTGCATTACGACGTAGCTGAGGATGCCGAGATTCGTCAGGACTGCACCCTTTACGGGCCCAATATCTGGCCCGAGAACCTGCCCGACGCGCGGGGCGTTATTCTGGACTATTGGGCTCAGCTCGATCAGGTCGCAGATCGCCTGTTGGCGGCGTTGGAGGTGGGTTTGGATCTGCCCCCCAACATACTGCGCCATGCGTTTCGGGACCCGATGACCAACATGACCCTGCTGCACTACCCGCCGCAGGCCCCGGACGACGGCGGCTATGGGATTCATCCGCATAAGGACACCGATGCCTTGACGATCATCGCCCCCGACCCCGTTGGCGGCCTTGAGGTCCAAACCCGCGATGGCGGCTGGATCACGCCTGACTGCCCTCCGGGTGGTTTCGTGGTCAATATCGGGGACATGCTCGAACTCTGGTCCGGTGGTCGTTTGAAATCCACGCCACATCGTGTCGTGAACAAATCAGGCAGAGAGCGTTACTCGTTCCCTTACTTCGCGGTCCCACGGCACGACGTCATTGTTGCGCCACTTCTGCCCACCTTGCCCGGGTTTGACCGACCATCTGTGCATTGCGGCCATTGGTCAGCCGAAATCTGGCGCACCAACTGGCCGGATCAGACCGCGGCCGACGATACCCCGGAACTGGGAACGTTGCACGATTAACGACCCGAAACGGCAGATCTATGAAGCGCTTGCATCGAAGGCCCTCATACGCCAAGAACGCAAGGAAAGGTCGCAACAAGGGGACCCACATGGCTTTGCCGGTAAAGGATCAGCTAAGATACTGGGGCGTCGTTGCCGTGGTTATCGTGCTGCTGCTCTGGGCGCTTGGGGACGTCCTTTTGCCCTTCGTTATTGGCGGCGCGATCGCCTATTTTCTGGATCCGGTTGCAGACCGGCTGGAAAGACTGGGCCTGTCGCGCATGGCCGCGACCGCAATCATCACAGTCGTCGGGGTTTTGGGGTTTGTCCTGATGATCCTGATGGTGGTTCCCGCCCTGATCACGCAGTTGTTGGATCTGATCGATGTGTTGCCCAACCTGTTCAAGGAACTGCGCGGGTTCATCGAAAAACAGTTCCCGGCCCTTCTGGATCAGGACTCGAACACGCATCAGATGCTGATCTCGTTCGGCGAAATGCTGAAATCTAAAACCGGGGATGTGCTGCAGACCGTCCTCAGCTCTCTGGGATCCGCGCTGAACATCGTTGTTCTCTTGGTCATCGTGCCCGTTGTCGCCGTTTACTTACTGCTGGACTGGGATCGGATGATCGCCCGGATCGCCGAGCTGTTGCCACGCGACCACGCGCCGACCATCAAACGTTTGGCGGGCGAGATCGATGCTGTTCTTGCGTCTTTTGTACGCGGGATGGGGACGGTTTGTCTGATCCTTGGCACATACTACGCAGTCGCCCTGATGCTGGTGGGTCTGCAATTCGGCCTGATCGTTGGGTTCATTGCCGGTCTGGTCACCTTTATTCCCTATCTCGGGGCGCTGATTGGCGGAAGTTTGGCAATTGGTTTGGCACTGTTTCAGTTTTGGGGAGATTGGACCCATATCGGATTGGTCGCTGGAATATTTGCACTGGGCCAGGTGACCGAAGGCAATTTCCTGACGCCCAAACTGGTCGGCAGTTCGGTCGGGTTGCACCCTGTTTGGCTGCTACTTGCGCTGTCGGTGTTTGGCGCATTGTTTGGCTTTGTCGGAATGCTGATCGCGGTTCCGGTTGCTGCCGCGTTGGGCGTGCTGGCGCGGTTCGCAACGTCCCTGTATCTGGACAGCCGCCTGTACACGGGTTTGCATGGCCAGGATCAGGAAGACGAATAAATGGCTCGGCAATTGAGCTTTGATCTACCGGCAAAGACTGCGCTGGGCCGAGAGGATTTCTTTGTCTCACCAGCCAATGCGTTGGCAGTGGCAATGATATCGGCCACGTCCTGGCCGGGAAACAAGCTGGTTCTGAGCGGCCCGGCGGGCGCTGGCAAGACGCATCTGGCACATGTCTGGGCGGCCGAAACAGGCGGGCGTATCGTTCAAGCTCCGGCACTTCGGTATGACGACGTACCGGAGCTGGCGCAGGCGTCAATCGCGGTTGAAGATGTCCCTAATATTGCAGGCGACATGGAGCAGCAAAAAGCACTGTTTCACCTGCACAATCTGGTTCTGGCCGAAGGGCGCGCCTTGTTGATGACCGGGCGTTTGGCGCCAAATCTGTGGCAATTGCCTCTGGCAGATTTGCAAAGCCGGGTCGAAGGTGCCCATCATGTCGCACTGGACCCGCCCGATGACGCCTTGTTGGGGGCGGTGCTGGCGAAACTGTTCCTGGACAGACAGTTGAACCCCGCCCCAGACGTGATCTCTTATTTGGTCAAACACATGGATCGGCGCTTTGAAACTGCCGCTGATATGGTGGCGCAGTTGGATCAGCTGGCGCTGTCCGAGAAACGCGACATCACCCGCGCGCTGGCGGTTCGGGTTCTGAATTCAAATATTAATTCGGTTGATCCCGATGATTGACCCGCAGGCGTCGATTTCGCATCCTGCGCCCGCAACACTTGGAAAAGACATGGATCAGACTGTCGATACCGACATCCCGGATTGGGGACCTTTCGGAAAACCTTTGTTCGATGACCCGGGAACCCGAGCCTTGTCGAGGGTTGGGGTTGTCGATGTGGGGTCGAACTCGGTCCGTATGGTGATCTTTGACGGCGCGGCGCGATCGCCCGCCTATTTCTACAATGAAAAAGTGATGTGCGAACTGGGCGCGGGCCTGTCGGAAACCGGCTGTCTCAACCCGCGCGGACGAGAACGCGCACTGGCTGCATTGCGGCGGTTTCAGCAGCTTGCACAGGATCTGGATCTGCCGGGTTTGCATGTCGTAGCCACTGCCGCCGTACGCGAAGCCAAAGATGGCCCAGATTTCTGCGAACAGGTTCAGGGCGAAACCGGGCTGCATGTTGGTGTCATCGATGGTCAGGAAGAGGCGCGCCTGTCAGCACAAGGCGTGCTTTTGGGCTGGCCCGGCGCATATGGCCTGATTTGCGATATTGGCGGTTCTTCGATGGAACTGGCTGAAATCGGCGATGGTCAGGTTGGTCGGCGGGTAACTTCTGCCCTTGGTCCGCTGAAGTTGCGCGATATCAAGGGCGGACGACGCGCGCGCAAGGCGCATATCAAAAGCACGATGGAAGAGCTGCGCGACCAGATGGGTCCACAGCGAGATAGGCTGTTTCTCGTTGGCGGCAGTTGGCGGGCCTTTGCCCGACTGGACATGTTGCGGCGAGGATACCCGCTGAACGTTCTTCATGAATACCGCATGACCACCAAACAAGTGCGTGAAACGATCAAATTCATCGAAAAGAATGACCGTGACAAGCTGCGCAGCCAGGCCGGTGTTTCCAGCTCGCGCATGGCGCTGATCCCCTATGCGATGGATGTGCTGGCCCGGCTGATAAGGACGTTCAAACCCAAAGATATCGCAATCTCAAGCTACGGAATTCGCGAAGGACTGTTGTACGAGCAGATGTCGCAAGAACAGCGCGATCGTGATCCCTTGATCGAAGCCAGCCGGTTTTCCGAATCCAAAGACGCCCGCCTGCCCGGATTTGGCCGTCATCTGTATGATTTCGTAACACCCCTGTTCAAATCCGCCCCGCCGACACGCATTCGGTTGATCAAGGCGGCCTGCCTACTGCATGACGTCAGCTGGCGTGCGCATCCGGACTATCGCGCCGAGGTCTGTTTCGACAATGTCACCCGCGCAAATCTGGGCGGTCTGAAACATTCGGAACGGGTTTTCATTGGTCTCGCCCTGCAACACAGGTATCGCAACAAGCGCGAAGGCAACCGGTTTGCCCCGCTGTACGAGCTTTTGGACGAGAAGGACCAGAAACAGGCCGAGATATTGGGCAAAGCGATGCGTTTTGGGGCAATGCTTTGGATGCATAGCGACGCCAATATGGGCCGCTTGCGGTTCTACCCGAAGAAGCGAGAGCTTGAGCTGTTTCTGCCCAAAGCCGCCGAACCGCTGTTCAATGAGGTTGCCGAGGCACGGCTGAACTCTCTGGCGAACGCGCTGAAATCCGATGCGCGTGTCATCGTAAAGGGCTGACCCGGACGACAATCAGATGTCGGTTGCACCTTCGGATTCTTCTTCCGGTTCAACATCTTCCGGTGGGTCCAGCGTCGGTTTCTTTCGGATGATGATATCGCCATTCGGCAATACCTCAGGCGTTTCATAAACGCTCCAGTCCTGGATCTCACCAGCCAACTCGGCCAAAGCCGGGCCCATTTCTTCAAAGAATGACTGCATTGCGGGGCCGAAGTCGTCAGCCAGCCCCAGTAACTCATCCAGCGCCGGTTCCATTTCCTTGCGCAGACCTTCAAAAAACAGCTCGGCCCCCTGTTCCATCAGGGATTTGCCATTATCCTCTTGCGCAACAGCCGGCGCACCCAAGGCACCAACTATCGAACTAATCATCAGAATCCGTTTCATGAGTTAAATATAGGCGACCCAATGCATGCTTGAAAGGTCACAGCTCGATATCCAGCGTGACGGGGAAATGATCCGAGGCGGTCAGCAAGGAATCGCGCAGGTCGGGCGAGGTCCAGCAGGCCGTATCGCGAAACGGGTGCCAGATGCGCCAAGCGGGTCGGCGGGCCCGCAGATCTTCGCTGATCATGATGTAGTCCAGCAAGGCTTCGAGGAATGTGCCCTCGTTTGGGCGGGCAAACCGGGCCGTGGACAGGACAGAACCGGGCCGTGGTCCATGGGCAGTGGCCGCATGCGGATCATACAAACCGGCCTGCAACAGTATTTCCACCGAGGAGCGCCCGAACAAATGCTCAAACTCATCCAGGCCGGGCCCGTCATTCAGATCGCCCAGTAATATCACCGGCTCGTCCGCGCCGATGTGCGTTTCGACCCGCCGGGACAGCCAGATCGCCTGCGCCAACTGCTTGCGGCGGTTGGCAATCGAGATGCGGATCGCTTCATCTCGCGAGTCCGCCCCGTGCGGCGCTTTGGATTTCAGATGTGCACCGATCAGCCGAAACTCGGCACCTGCATGCGTCCGCACCGCCAGTTCCATTGGTGGCTTTGAGAACTGAATCACGTCCTCGGTCGCGTCAATGTCCAAATCGATCCGAAAATCGCCATCAAATCGCGGCGCGCGCGTCGACGCCACATCCCCTTTTGGATCATGGCGTGCGGTCAATACATCGCGATCATAGAGCAACGCCAATTCCTGATGGGTGTCATTGGCAAACCCCATAAGCGCATTGGACGTCCTCAGGCCAAACGCCTCGGCAAATTGCTGCAGAGCGCGAACTGTATTCTGGGTCTTGCCGGTGTTCGGCGCTTCGACGATCAGGATGGCATCGGCATCAATTGCCGTCAGGACTTTGGCGATGGCCTCAACCTGTTGCGCCTTGGTAACGTCGTGGCGGCCCGACCAGCTGTCATCGACAATCAGATTGTCTTTTCGGTCAAACAGGTTGGCAAACCACTCGATATTATAGGTCGCCAGTCGCATGTGATCAGGCCCGCACGCCTTTGATTTCGTCCCAGGCGCGGTTGATATCGATCATCTTCTTTTCGGCCAGGCGAATGGCTTCTTCTGGAACACCCCGCGCCATCATCGCGTCGGGATGCGTTTCGCGAACCAACTGGCGCCAGATTTTGCGAATATCAGACACCGGCATGTCGCGCGGCACGCCAAGGACCGTGTAAGGATCATTCGGCGCGTCAGGCACGAATCGAGCCCGCAGAGCCATGAACTGGGCGTCGGTCTGACCAAAGATGTGGCTGACGTCTTCCAAGAACTCATTCTCGTTGGGGTGGTAGAACCCATCGGCCATGGCGATGTGAAACAGGCCCTCCATCAAGTCACACAAAGCGGTGCTGTCCTCAGAGAACATCCGTGCAATTCTTTGAGCGTAATCCTGATACCCGGCGACATCCGTGCGCGCCATATTGAAGACGCGCGCTGCGCCCTCTTCGTCCTCCCGCGCGATCTGGAAGACGTCGCGAAAAGCGGTCACCTCGTCCCGAGTCACTTGCCCGTCTGCCTTGGCCATCTTGGCGCCCAAAGCGATTACGGCAATCGTGAAGGCCACGGACCGTTCGGGCGGCGTACGCAGCTTCTCAAAAACAGCGGTCAGACTTTCGCCCTGAGCAAGCGCGCTGAGCGCATCGGATATTCTGAGCCAGATCGACATGGTCGTACCCTAGCGCCACAAAACCGGACTGTCAGGTGCGACAGATCACTCAGGTAAAAGAATTTTCTGCATCAACACAAGATCCAGCCGGTGTCCCCATTTAAACCCCACTTCGGGCATATGACCAACTTCGGCAAAACCCAATGCGGCGTGAAAGGCCACAGCCGCAGGGTTCGCTGCAGATATCGCGGCAATCAACACATGCACGCCTTCTGTCTGTGCTGCCTTCTGCAATTTTGCCATCAACAGACGACCCAGCCCGCTGCCGCGCCCGCCGGGCGCAAGCTGTATCGAGTGTTCGCGGCATTGCGTGTATCCCGGACCGGAACGGAACGGGCCATAGGTGGCAAAGCCAACCACTTCACCCTCATGCTCGGCCACAAGGAAACCGGGGCCGCGGGCCTTGATATCGGCGACGATACTTTCAGCACAGCGTTCATTCGTTGTGAACGTCACCAGCGTGTCGCGAATAATCGCGTTGGTGATCGTGGCTATAGCGGCAGCATCCTTTACCCGTGCCCGACGGATGTTCATTCCAACACACGCATCCCATGTGGTGTCTCGATTTCGGCATGCAAGGCGGCTGGGCCGGGTTCGAAAACCACATCTGTTAACTCACCCAAATGTTGAGCCAACGTCAGCGCATCGGGATGACTGACCACCAACCGGTTCAATCGGCAGCCGCTTTCGTTCAACATTTGGGCTGGATGCAGATCGCCTTGCCATTGGATAAGCGCGGGAAACAGATTGTTATACGGCAAACGGCCATCGGGTGGCACGGCCATCCGCCAGCGTAATGCCCCGCGGGTCAAATCAATCGGCTGACCAACACCCTCTGGAAACGCGGACAAGGCGGCCTCAATGTCTGGTACGCGGCAAATCCAGTTGGTCAGGCGGGGCGGACCTGCAAACCGGTCCAGATCGAACCATCTTGTGCGTTGCGGGTGGCGCGCATTTGGATCAATGGCGATCGCCTCGAGGTAAAGCCCGTCCTTCAGACCCAAAAGCTGGTTATGCGTTCCAAACTTCTCGTGCTTGCCGCCTGCTTGCAGTTTGACCCCAAGGGCATCCTCGACATGGGCTGTCGCCTCTTCCAGAGTGGCCCCGGCCACCGCGATATGATCCAGTTTCATAGCACCTCCCAAACACGTTCAGCCTACCTTTGAACCAAATGGGCGCAAGCCAAAGCTGCGCCCATTTTTTTCACTATTGAATGCGAGGTTCGAAGTTCGCAGAACCCTCTCACAGCGAGGGCGTCCCCTGTCCCTTCCTTAGTCGCATGCCTCAGCAATCAGGCGCAGTATGTCCTGCGCAGCCTCTGGGATATTGGTGCCTGGGCCAAAGATTGCCTTGACTCCATGGTCATAGAGAAACTGGTAATCCTGCTGTGGGATAACGCCGCCACAGATCACGATAATATCGCCTGCTCCGGCTTTCTTGAGCTCTTCCACCAGCTGTGGCGCCAAGGTTTTGTGCCCCGCCGCCTGTGAAGAAATGCCAACAACATGCACATCATTGTCGACAGCATCTTGTGCTGCTTCGGCTGGCGTTTGGAACAGCGGCCCCACATCGACGTCAAAACCGATATCGGCAAAGGCCGTGGCGATCACTTTCGCGCCACGATCATGCCCGTCCTGCCCCATCTTGACGACCAGAAGGCGGGGACGACGACCTTCCGTTTCCGCAAATTCCTCGATGGATTTCTGGATCGCGGCAAAACCTTCGTCGCCTTCATACGCAGCCCCGTAGACCCCGGCCAGTGTCTTGACCTCGGCGCGGTGGCGGCCGAATTCCTTTTCCATTGCCATGCTGATCTCTCCTACGGATGCGCGGGCGCGGGCGGCTTCAACCGCTGCGGCCAGAAGGTTACCGCCCTCGCGGGCAGTGGTGGTCAGGGCGTCCAATGCTGACTGGCACGCGACTTCGTCCCGCGTCGCGCGGATGCGTTCCAGCCGTGCAATCTGCGCTTGGCGCACGGCGACGTTGTCGACATCCAGAATGTCGATCGGGTCTTCCTGTTTCTTGCGGTACTTGTTGACGCCAACAACCACCTCTTCCCCGCGATCGATCATCGCTTGACGGCGCGCGGCGCTTTCCTCAATCCGCAGTTTGGGCATGCCACTGGCGACGGCTTTGGTCATGCCGCCCATCTCCTCGACCTCTTGCATCAGCGCCCATGCCTTCTCGACCAACTCATTGGTCAAGCTTTCGATGTAGTAAGAGCCCGCCAATGGATCGACCACATCCGTCACCCCTGTTTCTTCCTGCAGCACCAGTTGCGTGTTGCGCGCGATGCGGGCCGAGAAATCGGTGGGCAGGGCAATCGCTTCGTCCAGAGCGTTTGTATGCAGTGACTGCGTGCCACCCAAAACCGCGCTCATCGCCTCATAAGCGGTGCGGATGACGTTGTTATAAGGGTCTTGTTCCTGCAGAGACACGCCCGAGGTCTGGCAATGAGTCCGCAGCATTTTGGACCGCTCGGACTTCGCGCCGAATTCGGTCATCACCCGGTGCCACAACGTCCGAGCTGCGCGCAGCTTGGCAATCTCCATGAAAAAATTCATGCCAATGGCAAAGAAAAACGACAGCCGACCCGCGAATTTGTCGACATCCATCCCGGCCTCAGTCGCGGCGCGGACGTATTCGCGCCCGTCGGCCAGCGTATAGGCCAGCTCCTGCACCAGGTTCGCCCCGGCCTCCTGCATGTGATAGCCAGAGATTGAGATCGAATTGAACTTGGGCATATCGTTCGAGGTGTATTCGATAATGTCCGAGATGATCCTCATCGAGGGTTCAGGCGGGTAGATATATGTGTTGCGCACCATGAACTCTTTCAGAATGTCATTCTGAATGGTGCCCGCCAGCAGCGACTTGTCATGCCCCTGCTCCTCACCTGCAACGATGAAGCTGGCCAGAATCGGGACCACCGCACCGTTCATCGTCATCGAGACCGAGACCTTGTCCAGCGGGATGCCGTCGAACAGGATTTTCATATCCTCAACCGAGTCGATGGCCACGCCTGCTTTACCGACATCACCAACAACGCGCGGGTGATCGCTGTCATAGCCCCGGTGGGTGGCCAGATCGAAGGCTACAGAGACCCCCTGCTGACCGGCCGCAAGGTTGCGGCGGTAGAACGCGTTTGATTCCTCGGCCGTTGAAAATCCGGCATATTGCCGGATGGTCCACGGACGGCCCGCATACATCGTCGCCTTCACGCCACGCGTGAACGGCCCGAACCCGGGCATGGACCCCATATGTGGCAGATCAGCGGTGTCTTCCTGCGTGTAGAGCGGCTTGACCTCGATACCTTCCAGAGTTTCCTTGGTCAGGTCGTCCAACGGTCGTCCGCGCAGTTCTTTCTCGGCCAGCGCGCGCCAGTCGTTTGTGTCAGTCATTGAGTTATCCTCTCGTCATTTCGGATCGCGCAGGACTAAACCTGTGCGTAAATGTGTTAGGGGCCGCCGGTTCGGATGCGGCCAAGCGCGACATTTTGAATGTTCGGTGCATTTCGCCGGTCGCATTCGGGCGCACAGGGGCTATATTCAACAGAACAGGAGGCCCTATGACTCGAACGCTTGTCCTTGTTTTTTCGGCACTATTCCCTTTGGTCGCACTGGCCGCTGACGGCGCCGCGCCAGTTGATGATGCGTTTGTCCGCCCGGTTGGCGACAGCGAGTTGGACGATTTTCTTTGGACCCATCGTCCGATCATCGTTTTTGCTGACACCCCGGCAGACCCAAGGTTCCAACAGCAAATCGACATGCTGACAGAGGGCGAAGATGTGATGCGGGACCGTGATGTCGTGGTTCTGACCGATACCGACCCGTCGGCCCGTTCCGCAATCCGGTCCAAGCTGCGCCCGCGTGGGTTCCAGATGGTTTTCGTCGACAAGGATGGTGTCGTGAAACTGCGCAAGCCCGCACCGTGGAGCGTGCGGGAAATCGGGCGTTCCATCGATAAAACGCCCCTGCGCGAACGGGAAATCCGTGACCGGCGTGGCGGGAATTGAGCCGCGCCGCGCTTGTAAAACCTGTTGGATTCACCTATATTTAGAACACGCAGGGCATTGTGTCCTGCGAGCAAACAAGGAAAGGACAACTGGATGGAAAAAGATCCCAACATTCCGTTTACTCCGATCCCTGTGACAGGTCGGACCGGACCCCGGCCGGGTTACTGAGTTTTTTGGCCAGCCTTTCGGCTGCTGGCTGACCTTTATCCGCATATTCCTTGATCAGACGAAGCGCGAATTGCCCCATGGCAAATGCGCTTTTTCGCGTTTCAAAATAGTCGCGATACATCAGGATGCGCCGTTCCTGTGCCATGTCAGGACTGCGAAATACATCGCCGCGCATATCTTCGGCCTGCGCCGCTATTGATTTGATCAGACTGTAGTAGGCAACCACCGCATCAATGGTGATGCGCGGCAGAACCTCGATTTCATCAACAAGAGAATCATAGACAAAATCGTGATGCTCACGCGGGATCAGGGGAATGAAATCCAGGTCCGCGGTCATCCGTGCGACCATCGCCTCGGCCTCGTCTTCAGCCTTACCGCGATCCCACAGAACCTGTAGCGTGTTCCCGATCTCGGCATAGAGCGCTTTGTGATAGTCCCGCAGCTTTTCCGCCTTATCCCGGGATTTCCCCAGTTCGCCGAAAATCGCAGTTGTTAACCAACCTGTGGTGATCACAAAGCCTGCAATGATCGCTGCCCAGATGCGTTCATCAAAATCAGTTCGCACGGCCATAATCGCCAGCCCGCTGCCGAAGATAACCAGCAGTGGAAGGGCAATATTCAGGATGAATTGCACAAATACGCGGCGTGCCACATGGGCATCCTCGGACACCCAAAAGGCAATCACGAGGACGGTGCAGGCGGCTACTGCCAGCAAAAGCCAGTTATTTGTGAGAAACTCGGTCATCAGCCGATTATTCGAACTCCATAATCACATCATCAACAGCCAGACTGTCACCCGAACCTGCGTTGATCTTGGTCACAACGCCTTTCTTTTCGGCACGCAGGATGTTTTCCATCTTCATCGCCTCGACCGTGCACAGCGCCTGACCTTCCTGAATTTCCTCGCCAACCTCGACGTTGATCTTCACGATCAGGCCGGGCATCGGGCAAAGCAGCATTTTTGACGTATCGGGCGGTAGTTTATCGGGCATCATGCGGGCCAGTTCCGCCTGACGTGGGGTGCGCACATGCACCTTAAGATCAGCGCCGCGATTGCGAATGCGAAATCCACCGGACACTTTGCCAACCTTCAGAATCAATGGGCTGTCGTCGACGTCCAGAACCGCCAACTGGTTCCCCGGCGTCCAGTCTGATGCCACTCGCAGCACGCCACCATCCGAGAATGCCACAGTCGAACCGTTTTGATCAGCCTCGATGGTGACCTCGAATTCCCGATCTTGCAACGTGACGACCCAATCAGTGCCAACCTTGCGCTCGTGGTTGTCCATTCGGCCCGAGACGCGGGCACGTCGAATTTCTGCAACGCGATGCATCGCTGCACAGGAGGCTGCGATACGGCGCAGGTCAGCTTCGGGCAGTTCAACACCCTCGAATCCATCAGGGTATTCTTCGGCGATGAAAGCAGTTGTCATGTCGCCACTGATGAAAATGGGGTGATCCATGACTGCCGAAAGGAACGGCAAGTTGTGCCCAATGCCTTCAACTTCGAAACTGTCCAGCGCCACGCGCATGGCCTCGATCGCCTGATCCCGGGTCGGCGCCCAGGTACACAGTTTGGCGATCATCGGGTCGTAGTACATGCTGATCTCGCCGCCTTCATAGACGCCGGTGTCATTGCGCACGGCGGCCGCGCCTTCCGGTGCTTCCCCCTGCCACTTACCATTGATCAACATCGGACCAGCGGCAGTTTCCTGCGGCGGGCGATAACGGGTCAGACGACCGATTGATGGCAGGAAACCACGATACGGATCTTCGGCATACAGCCGGTTTTCGATGGCCCAGCCCGTCAGGGTGACATCATCCTGTGTGATCGACAAAGGCTCACCAGCAGCGACGCGGATCATCTGTTCAACCAGATCGACCCCGGTGATCAGCTCGGTTACGGGGTGTTCCACCTGCAGGCGGGTGTTCATTTCGAGGAAATAGAAATTCTTGTCGCCATCGACGATGAATTCGACCGTGCCCGCGCTGGCATAGCCCACCGCCTTGGCCAGGGCGACCGATTGCTCGCCCATGGCGCGACGGGTCGCTTCATCCAGGAAGGGGGATGGTGCTTCTTCCACCACTTTCTGATTCCGGCGCTGGATCGAACATTCGCGCTCGCCCAAATAGACACCGTTGCCATGACTGTCGCAGAGAACCTGAATTTCGATGTGGCGCGGCTGCGTCACGAATTTCTCGATGAAAATCCGGTCGTCGCCAAAAGAGTTCGCGGCCTCATTCTTCGACGACTGGAACCCTTCGCGCGCCTCTTCGTCGTTCCAGGCAATCCGCATGCCCTTACCGCCACCTCCGGCACTGGCTTTGATCATCACCGGATAACCGACTTCATTGGAGATCTTCACGGCGTCATCCGCATCTTCGATCAGCCCCATATACCCGGGCACGGTCGAGACGTCGGCTTCCTGCGCGATTTTTTTTGACGTGATCTTGTCGCCCATCGCCTCGATTGCGCCTTTCGGGGGGCCCACAAAGGCAACACCTTCGGCCTCAAGCGCTTCGGCGAATTTGGCGTTTTCCGACAGGAAACCGTAGCCCGGGTGGACCGCCTGCGCACCGCTTTGACGGATCGCATCCATGACCTTGTCGATCACAATGTAGGATTGGTTGGCCGGGGCCGGACCTATATGCACAGCCTCATCCGCCATCTCAACATGCAGAGCCTGACGGTCCGCATCCGAATAGATGGCGATCGTGCCGATGCCCATCTTACGCGCGGTCTTGATAACGCGGCAGGCGATCTCGCCCCGGTTGGCGATCAGGATCTTGTTGAACATGTTACGTCCTTTGTCTTGAAGGTCTGAAAACGCAAAAACGCCGCCACAGGGCTTTGACCCCGTAGCGGCGTGTTGCGCGTTATGTGTTGGGGCGCTGCAGGCCCCAAAGAATGTGTTTTAGTTACAGTAGTTCTGTGTCTTGCAATACAGCACGTTGCCGGCTGCACCGACCGCAGCGCCGAATAGCGGGTCGGCGCTAAGGACTGCGGCCCCAACTGCGCCAGCGCCGCCGCCCAGCAACGCCTGTTCGCCAGTGGTGTCGCCGCAGGCCGCAAGGCCCGCACAGGTCGCCAATGCAAAGAAAATCTGTGGGATTCGCATGTTGTCTGCCCTTCTGATGTTTTTAACTGCTTTGGGTGCAGTTGCCGGGACAAGGGCCTCACAGGCAATAAACGATGCTGTTGATTGAAGTTTTGCGCAGATTTTTGCCGCTTTTTGCCCAAACCATGAGCAAAGAAAAACGCGGGCAGGATGATGTGGAAACCACAAGCCTGCCCGCGGAAGGAAGGGGTACGGAATAGTAGGTGCATGTGCGGCGCAGGCAAAATAGAGCCACACGGCTGCATCAGAATGCACGGCACAATCAGGGCCGCAAGCAAAGTATTGTTTCCTGTCAGGATTCCGGCTGGTTTCTGCCCATTCGGCGAAACACCGCGCAAATTCGTGCCGAGCGGAGGCACACGATAATCTGAACACGGGACATCAAGATACCTTTCTGTGCCGCAGCAAAACCTGTAGCTTGACTGGTCCCAGCGTGCCTGCAGTTGCAACGCCATACCCCGATCCCGCCCCTCAAGGGGCGGAATTTCGTCCTTATGGGCCGGAAGATCTGGCGTCGGGGCGCACATACTCAGGACACCTCGCCAAAGAGGTCGGGAAAAGACGCTCGGGCGACATTCAGATCGATCATCAGCAACGCATCATAGCTTGCCGGATCAAACGGATCTTCTGCCGGGATAACCTCGCGTTCGAACAGCCAACTGATCCGACCCGCGTCCAGATTTCCGCGTTCAAAGGGCTGATCCCCGAAATGCGCCCATAGCGCTTCCATGAAAGCAGCATCCGCACGCCGATCCGCCGGTTTACGGTCGCGGAATCTCTCACGCTTGGTCAGCGGAGTGACACCTTTTGGGTTGGCCCGGCGAATGGTGAACTGAAAGTCCGTACCCGTCAGGCGGCCAGGAAATCCGCGATGTTTCAGCATTTCGGCCCCTCGATCGCGTTGGTCTTCATCAGGTTGGAAATTTTGCATCCGTAAAAGGATGGAATCATGTTGCGCACCTCCAAAGCCGCACGGTTGGTCTGAGACGTTCTGAGATCATGAAAACAATGGTTCATGGTCAGAGTCCCTCCCAGATACACTGGGACTGCTCCAGCCGGTAGGCTTCGAAAAACTGCGTTGCATCCGGGGCGGCATCCCCGAATTCAATTGGGCGGTCAGATAGCGAAACAACGACCCGGGCAGGGTCCAACTGGTGCTGGGCCACATAGGCGATAGCTAATGTCTGACACAGGTGTTCCATGTCTTTTGTAGCCACATCATAGCCGATCCGCCCCACAGAGGATCCGATCTTTGGCGCAATAAAACGGAACCGCACCCACAACTCGCCGGGGTTATTGTCCAGAAGAACATCGCTCAGGTGAACTGGCTGACCCGAGGGCACCGGCAACAATGCCTCTGTCTCGGCAAAAACCGGGGTGCCAAAAATGAAAATTATCAGACCAATGGCGCGATCCCGGGCCCGCCAGCGGCAGGCTCCTCCTTCCGGGATCGCGCGCGCAGTGCTGTTGGCCTGCGCGGTTCTATGTCTGATGAGCTGGATCATTCAACTATTTGGCGGTTTTTGTCAAACACGCCTGATTTCAGGCACCTTCCATGCATTTCGCCACACCTTTCCGAGGGTTAAAGCGGAATATTGTCGTGCTTTTTCCACGGGTTTTTCAACTGTTTGCCTCGCAAACTCGCAAACGCCTTGGAAACGCGGCGGCGGGTCGAATGCGGCATGATCACCTCATCAATAAAGCCACGCTCGGCCGCGACAAACGGGTTGGCAAACCTGTCTTCGTAGTCCTGCGTATGCTGGGCGATCTTGTCCGCGTCACTAAGGTCTGCGCGGTGAATGATCTCGGTTGCGCCTTTGGCGCCCATCACCGCGATCTCGGCCGTGGGCCACGCGTAGTTGAAATCGCCGCGCAGATGTTTGGACGCCATAACGTCATAGGCCCCACCGTATGCTTTGCGAGTGATCACAGTCACCTTTGGTACCGTTGCTTCACCATAGGCAAACAGCAACTTGGCGCCATGTTTGATGACCCCGCCGTACTCCTGACTTGTGCCGGGCAGGAACCCGGGAACATCGACTAAGGTCAGGATCGGAATCTCGAAGCAATCACAGAAACGAACGAACCGTGCCGCCTTGCGTGAACTGTCGATGTCCAGACACCCGGCCAGAACCATCGGCTGGTTGGCAACAACACCCACGGTTTGACCCTCCAGACGGATGAAACCGGTGATGATATTCTTGGCAAAATCTTCCTGAATTTCGTAGAAATCACCCTCATCCGCCACTTTGGTGATCAGTTCCTTCATGTCGTACGGCGTGTTGGCGTTGTCAGGGATCAACGTGTCCAGAGAGCTTTCGATCCGACCCGGTTCGTCAAAGAACGGGCGAACGGGCGGCTTCTCGCGATTGTTAAGCGGCAGGAAATCGACAAGGCGTCGTACTTCTGCCAACGCCTCGACATCGTTTTCAAACGCGCCATCCGCGACTGAAGATTTCTTGGTGTGGGTCGACGCGCCCCCCAGTTCCTCGGCCGTGACAACTTCGTTCGTGACGGTTTTCACGACCTCCGGGCCAGTCACAAACATGTAGGACGTATCTTTGACCATGAAGATAAAGTCTGTCATCGCCGGGCTGTAGACAGCACCACCGGCACAGGGGCCCATGATCACGCTGATCTGCGGCACCACGCCCGAGGCCATGATATTACGCTGGAACACTTCGGCGTAGCCCGCCAAAGACGCCACCCCTTCCTGGATTCGCGCCCCGCCCGAGTCGTTAATGCCGATCACTGGTGCGCCATTTTGCACCGCCATATCCATGATCTTGCAAATCTTCTGCGCGTGGGTTTCCGACAGCGATCCGCCGAAAACAGTGAAATCCTGGCTGAACACATAAACCATCCGACCGTTGATCGTGCCCCAACCTGTGACGACCCCGTCACCCGCAGGTTTTTGTTTTTCCATTCCGAAATCGGTGCAACGGTGGCTAACGAACATGTCGAGCTCTTCAAAGCTGCCTTCGTCCAGCAGCAATTCGACACGCTCACGCGCTGTCAATTTTCCGCGCGCATGCTGCGCATCAATCCGCCGTTGTCCGCCACCCAGCCGGGCTTCGTTGCGGCGGTCTTCAAGCTCGGAAAGGATGTCTTTCATGGCGATAATCCCCTGTAAAATCTGAGCGGACCCTATATGTTTCGACGCCTCTGCCAAAGAGGTTTTCGGCAAATTTGCAAAGTTTTGGCAACCATAAATTGCCAAAGTGTAAATTTGCTAAGTTTCGAATTGAAGCGGGCAGACGTCTGGCAATCCGGATTTCCGTGACTATACATGTGAACCATGCAGTTCAGTTCGTCTGCGGTTCGCCGCACGCCGCCTTCAATTACAACGCTTGTCTTACTCTCGGGGCTGTCAGCCCTGAGTATGAATCTGTTTCTGCCAAGCCTGCCCAACATGGCTCTGCATTTCGAAACCGATTACAAGGTCATGCAGCTGTCCATTGCCTTGTACCTGTTGGTTAATGCTGTTCTGCAAATCCTGATCGGTCCGATCGCCGACAAAGCCGGGCGCAGACCAGTGTTGCTGTGGGGGCTGAGCTTGTTTCTGCTGGCAACCCTTGGCTGCATCTATGCGCCAAGCGCCGAGGTCTTTCTGGCGTTCCGAATGTGCCAGGCGGTGGTAGTGGTCGGAATGGTCCTGAGCCGTGCGGCCGTTCGCGACCTTTATGATCAAGACCAAGCCGCATCCATGATCGGTTATGTCACAATGGGAATGGCCGTGGTTCCGATGATCGGCCCTGCCATTGGAGGATTGCTTGAAGAAAGCTTTGGTTGGAGGGCCAACTTCTGGCTGCCCTTTGCGGTTGGCGCCCTGACCCTGGCCCTGACCTACACGGATTTCGGCGAAACCTCGGCCAAAAGCGGCAAGACGCTGCTACAGCAATTCCGGGAATATCCCGAGCTGCTGACGTCTCCGCGGTTCTGGGGTTATTCATTGTCATCGGCGTTTTCATCAGGTGCGTTTTTTGCCTATCTCGGCGGGGCACCCTTCATTGGCACCGAACTGTTCGGGATGAGCGCTGCCGAAGTCGGCATTTATTTTGGCGCGCCGGCGGTCGGCTATTTTATCGGCAATTTCATAAGCGGGCGATACTCTGTACGCTTTGGCGTGAATCGCATGGTTCTCTGGGGATGCTGGCTCAACGCCTTAGGCGTGGCACTTTCCGCCGTTTTATTTCTGGCCGGATTGGGAACCGCGCTTAGCTTCTTTGGCTTTATGACATTCGTCGGCGTTGGCAACGGGATGACCATCCCAAATGCAACCTCAGGCGCGTTGTCAGTGCGCCCACATCTGGCAGCAACAGCCTCAGGCCTCAGTGGCGCAATCATGCTGGGTGGCGGCGCAGGTCTAAGCGCACTTGCCGGTGCCGTTTTGACAAAAGAAACCGGAGCGATGCCACTATTGTGGCTCATGCTTACGACGGCCGTTCTGGCCATTGCAGCCATCAGTGTTGTTATCTGGCGCGAACGGCAATTGGGGCTCTAACGCAGCTTGCCCTCAGGGGTTTGCAAAGTTAGCTTGCAATTTAAGGAAAGTTGCAAAGGCACCTCATGGGCACCCAGAAACTCTATGCTGGCGCGAAACTACGCGAAATGCGCACACGCCTGACCCTCACACAACGTGAGTTTGCGTCAAAACTTGGCGTCTCACTGCCCTACCTGAACCAGATGGAAAACAACAACCGACCGATATCAACCACGGTTGTTCTGGCACTGGCGCAGGAATTCGGGATGGACGTCACCGAACTCAGCACAGGTGACAGCGAGCGTCTGGTCTCGGATATGCGCGAAGCGCTGGCGGACCCGGTTTTTGCGGATGCCCTTCCCCCATTGGCGGATCTGCGTTTGACCGCCTCAAATGCTCCGGCACTTGCGCGGGCCTTTATCGAATTGCACAGAACATATCGCCAGACCCATGAACGCCTTGCATCACTGGACGAGGCATTGGGTCGGGAAGATGCCCGTATTCAGGCCAGCCCATGGGAGGAGGTGCGCGATTTCTTCCACTATTGCGACAACTACATCGATGCGATGGATCGCGCTGCTGAGCTGTTTGCAAACCGTGCCGATGGTCCCGGTGGCATCCGTCAGGCTGCACTGAACAGCCTGTCCGAACGTGGAATACAGGTCATCTTTTCAGACATTGGGTCCTTGCGTAGCTACGACACCGAAAGCAGGATTTTGCGCCTGTCGTCCCGCGCCGAGCCACAAACCCAAGTGTTTCAACTGCTGCTTCAGGTCGCTTTGATCAGTCAGGACAAGCTGCTTGAGGCAACATTGGACTTTGCCAAGTTTCAAAGTGAAGAGGCACGATCTATCGCCAAGATCGGTTTGGCGAACTACTTTGCAGGGGCGTCCCTGATGCCCTACGCCGCCTTTCTGGCCGCAGCCCAAGAAGACCGTCACGATCTGGAATTGCTCAGCAATCGGTTCGGCGCTTCAATCGAACAAGTGGCCCATCGCCTGTCCACCTTGCAAAGACCGGGCGCCAAAGGCATTCCGTTCTTCTTCGTTCGGGTCGATCAGGCGGGAACCATCACCAAACGACACTCGGCCACGCGTCTGCAATTTGCACGTTTTGGCGGGGCTTGCCCATTGTGGAACGTACATCGCGCTTTCGAAACACCCGGTCACTTCCTGCTGCAACTTGCGGAAACCCCGGACGGGGTGCGCTATATCTCCCTGGCACGAGACGTGTCAAAATCGGGTGGGTCTTTCGGTGCGCCTGTGCGCCGATATGCCATCGCCTTGGGATGCGAAGTACGGCACGCCCAGGCGTTGGTCTATGCCGACAACCTCGATATCAACAAAGCCAGCGCCTATGAACCAATTGGCATTTCCTGCCGTATTTGCGAGCGGCAGAACTGTCACCAGCGCTCGGTTCCACCGCTCGAACGACGCTTGACGATCGACATGCATACCCGCGGCACACTTCCCTACGAAGTCACCTGATCTTCATCTGGCCCTACATATCCAGAGGGAGGCGCGGTTTGCCACGACGGGGGCAGAGCCCCCGCCCCTTTTGTCAGGCTCTCGCCAAGATCCCCCAAATCTCGTCCTTGAGGGCCGCCCGCTTTTTGCGCAACTCGACCTCTGCCAGCTCCTCCATCGGCTCGACATGTGTTTCAGCCCTGTGCACGACGCGGTTGACCTCGTGATACTCGTCTGCCAGCCGGGCAAAATGTGCGTCCGACTGCTTGAGTTGGCTCATCAGTTCTGTCTTGTCGGGAAATTCTTCGGCCAGTTCATGCGGGGTGTGAGACATACCTGAGCGCTCCTTGATCTATCGTTGCAATCCACTGCTAAAGGTGTTGTCGACATACCTCTTTGACCCCGATCAAGTTGCGTAGAAAAACCGGTGACATTTAGCGGGCTGCCTTGCGCCACCCTGCTGCTGCGGCTTCGGCCTCAGAGCAAAACCATCGCTCTTCTCTGCTCAAGCTGATCCGGGTTTTCGAATAGTGTTTCTGCCCCGGCGCGTGATAGATACGTTCGCCAGCAGATGAGATGTTGCCCTTGATCCGGCAAGGCCCGGACAATTGCGCAGTACCAGACGCCCGGTGCACCCACGGCTGAACATGCGCGCTGTGCAATCCTGCACGCTCTGACGCCGCAAGGGCCTCCTCTGGCGCATAATCCGTCGAGTACTTACGATAAGCAAAGGCTAACCCGTGGCGCACAAGCTCACGCCCAACGTCCCGTCCTATGACCCGACACCGCGCAACCACGCGGCCATATCGATCCCGATCCAGTGGAGTGCACTGAGCAGATTTTCCATGAAACCGTCGACGCACTTCTTGGGTCACCAAATTCCCACAGACCCAGGCTGTGTCGTCGTTCGTTTCGCAGTTCTGACCCAGCTCCGGCGCGTCTATGCCATGCAATCGTACTCGAACATCGCCCACATACCATGTGTCGGCATCGATAACATTCACAGGCCCTTCAACCAGATCAGCCGCGATAGCCAGAGACGGGGCGAACAAAACGAAAGCCAAACAAAACCTTAACATGCCCCCGATATGCGCCCGGATACCGGCACGTTCAACAGGGGCTGTTCACAAGGGTTAACGCTGTGCGGCCGCCCACCCCGGATGGATCCAGGGACGATCATTGGCTTTGGGCAAAGGACCCTTGCCCAACAGAGAATCGGACATTTTCTCACCAACCATGATGGACGGTGCATTCAGGTTGCCATTGGTGATCTGAGGGAAAATCGAACTGTCCGCGACCCGCAGACCCTCCACACCAACAACACGGCCTTGCGGATCGACAACAGTGTTCTTGTCATCTGCGCGCCCCATCCGGCAGGTGCCACAAGGGTGATAAGCGCTTTCGGCGTGCTCGGCGATAAAGTCATTCAACTCTTTATCCGTCTGTACACCAACGCCCGGTTGAATTTCCTTGCCAGCATAAGGCTTGAAAGCCTCCTGCCCAAAGATCTCGCGGGTCAGGCGGATACAGTTTCGGAAATCTTCCCAGTCTTCCTCGTGGCTCATGTAGTTAAACCGGATGACCGGGGCATCTTCGGGCCGCGCTGAACGCAACGTGACCGCACCGCGCGAAGGTGAGCGCATCGGGCCGACATGGGCCTGGAACCCATGCCCTTCTGCGGCAACCTGGCCATCATAGCGCACTGCGATAGGCAGAAAGTGATACTGGATGTCAGGATATTCTACGCCCGGCTTCGATCGGATGAACGCCGCGCTTTCGAACTGGTTCGACGCGCCAAGCCCCGTCTTGGTGAACAACCATTGCGCCCCGATCAGTCCTTTGCTGAACAGGTTCCAATGCTTATAGAGCGTGATTGGCTGCAACGAGGCCTGCTGGATGTAAAGCTCCAAATGGTCTTGAAGATTGGCACCAACGCCCGGGCGATCCGCAACAACATCGATCCCGTGCTCGGCCAGATGCGCTGCCGGGCCAATCCCGGACAACATCAACAGCTTCGGGGAGTTGATTGAAGAGGATGCAAGAACCACCTCGCGGCGCGCGCGGATGATTTCCTTTTGGCCACCACGGATCAGTTCGACCCCGGTTGCGCGCCCGTCGTCCAGGACCACGCGCGTTGCCAACCCCCGCACCAGATCGCAGTTCTCGCGCTTGAGCGCCGGTTTCAGATAGGCATTTGCCGCAGACCAGCGCCGTCCCTTCCAGACGGTCTGCTCCATCGGGCCAAAGCCCTCCTGCTTTTCACCGTTGTAGTCACCGGTGACCTCGTATCCCGCCTGCTGCCCTGCATCGACAAAGGCCTGAAACAACGGGTTTTGCCGGGGACCGCGCGACACATGCAGCGGGCCATCGGTTCCGCGCCAAGTCGGGTCCCCTCCATGGCCACCGTCGTGCCATGTCTCCATACGTTTGTAGTAGGGCAAGACGTCAGCATAAGACCACCCGTCGGCCCCCATCTCCGCCCATGTGTCGAAATCTCGGGCATGGCCGCGCACATAGACCATCCCGTTGATCGACGATGACCCACCGATCACCTTTCCCCGCGGGCACGCCAGCCGACGGTTGTTCAGATGCGGTTCCGGCTCGGAATGGTAGCCCCAGTCATAGCGTGACATGTTCATTGGATAGCTCAAGGCTGCAGGCATCTGAATGAATGGTCCGATATCCGAGCCTCCATGCTCGATAACCAAAACCGACGCGCCTGCTTCGCTTAGGCGATAAGCCATCGCGCAACCCGCGGACCCGGCGCCCACGATGACGAAATCTGCTTCCATTCTTACGACTCCTTGTACCGCCGAAACATGTCGGAACGCCTTCGGCGAGAGTATTTTTGAAAAGATGAAGAGGTTACTCCCCGCGCGGGAAGCGGGCATTTTCCTCGACGATATTCAGGTCCATGTGATTGCGCATGTAGCGTTCGGACGCTTTTTGCAGTGGCTGGTAATCCCACGGGTAATAGCCGCCCTGCCGCAGCGCCCCGTACACGACCCAGCGGCGGGCCTGGCTGGCGCGTACGTCAGCGTCAAACCGATCCAGATCCCATCGGGCCTCGGACTTCGCGCGCAAGGTGGTCAAAGTGCCCGAATGTTCCGGACTGTCAGCGAGATTTATCATTTCGTTCGGGTCTTCGTCCAAATCGAACAGCTGGTCGGGGTCCAGATCGCACCGATTGTACTTCCATTTTCCGTAACGCAAGGACACCAAGGGGGCGTACGAAGCTTCGGCCGCATATTCCATGGCAACAGGGGCGGCGCGTTCAATCCCCTTTACCAACGGGACCAGGTCTTCGCCATCCGTCCAAGGCGCGATTTCCGCCATGTCGACACCGGCAAGTGAACCCAACGTAGGGGTGACATCGATGGTTGATACCGGGGTATCGATCCGACCAGGCGGCAGGTCCGGCGCAGAGATCATCAACGGCACCCTTGCCGAGCCCTCATAGAAGGTCATTTTGAACCACAAGCCCCGCTCGCCCAGCATGTCGCCGTGATCGGAAACAAACAGAATGGTTGCGTCTTGCCGGGTCGTTTCCAACACGTCCAGGATCTCGCCAATCTTGTCATCGAGATAGGAAATATTGGCAAAATAAGCGCGACGAGACTTCCGGATGTCTTCTTCGGTGATGTCGAAGCTTCGCCAATCGTTGGCGTCGAAAATCCGCTGCGAATGAGCATCCTGATTATCATAGCCAAGATCCGCGACCTCGGGCAGTAGGTGCTCGCAGTCTTCGTACAGGTCCCAGTACTTCCGCCGCGCCACATAAGGATCATGCGGGTGCGTGAAACTGACGGTAAGGCACCAGGGTCGGTCATCCTTGCCGCGTGCCAGATCGTAAAGCTTGGCCTTCGCGTTGTAGGCGACCTCGTCATCGTATTCCATTTGGTTCGAGATTTCGGCGACACCTGCGCCGGTCACCGAGCCCATATTGTGATACCACCAATCGATCCGCTCGCCGGGTTTGCGATAGTCCGGGGTCCAGCCGAAATCGGCCGGGTAGATATCGGTCGTCAGGCGGTCTTCGAACCCATGCATCTGGTCCGGCCCGACGAAATGCATCTTGCCCGACAGGCAGGTGTAATAGCCTGCGCGACGCAAATGGTGGGCATAGGTTGGAATGTCACTGCGGAACTCGGCCGCATTGTCATAAACCCCTGTGCGCGACGGCAACTGACCCGACATAAAACTGGCCCGCCCCGGCGCGCACAGCGGCGATGCGGTGTACGCATTGGTAAAGCGGGTCGATCGCTGCGCCAGTTTCTTCAGGTTCGGTGCATGCAGCCAGTCTGCGGGACCGTCCGGAAAGAGGGTACCGTTCAACTGATCCACCATCAGGATCAGAATGTTTGGCTTTGTCATTTTTCGGCCTCGAGCAAAGTGTTGAGGACACGCAGCGCGTGGTTTACCGCCAGTTGCGGTTCTTTCGGAGCGCTAAGGGCGGCGCGAATGTACAAGCCATCAATCAACGCGATCATGTTCTCGGCCGCCTCGACGGGATCCTCCATGAGGGGGCGCAAAGCATAGATCAGGTTGGATCTGATACGCGCCTGATAGATCTGCCACAGGCGCAATGCATCGTCATTGGTTTGCGCCAGAACATAGAAGGTCATCCAGGCTGCAATCGCATCGGGGGTGAAACAAGATGGTGCGAAACAAGCCCGGATGATGGCTTGGGCCCTTTGATCCGGCGCGGCCTCTTTTAACTCGCTGCGGGCTTCCTGGGCAAAATCTGCCAGAATCTGTCGCATCGCCGCCAGAAATATCTGATCTTTTCCGCCGAAGTAGTGATGTGCCAGCGCGCTTGACATACCGGCGCGTTTGGCAATCTGACTGACAGTTACATCAAGGGATTTTTTCACGCCCAGTTCAGCGATCGTCGCACGAACGATCGCGTTACGGCGAATTGGCTCCATTCCGACTTTTGGCATCGCTACCCCCTGAACACGCGCTATAGGGGCGAACGCTATGCGGTTTTTATTGACTCGTCAATCAATAACGACCTGCACTATGCCACGCTATAGCTTTGGCGCAATAGTTGGGGGCGTCAAGTCTTGTCGGTTCAGTACCGCCTCGCGCCAGGAAATAAAGCTGACCGCAGCAAGGATCAGTGTTCCGCCGGAAATCACCCAGATATCGACACCTTCGTGAAACACTGCAGCGCCCAGCGCCGTCGCCCAGATAAGCTGAAGAAACGTAACGGGTTGCGTGACGGCCACAGGGGCTGCCTGCAGGGCAAGTGTCATGAAGTAGTGACCGGCTGTTGCAAAACTGGCGACCAAAAACAGCACTCCCAGATCGCGCAGGCTGGGCGGGCTCCAAACGGCGATGGCAAACGGGATCAAAGCGATGGTCACCCAAATCGACAAATGTGCCACAACAACAGAAGGTGGGATGTCCCGCACCAGTAACTTGGCCAACAGATATGATCCACCCAAAGCCAGCGCTGTTCCCAGCATGGCAAGGTGACCTGCCGACACCTCTCGGAAACCGGGGCGCAGGACGATCAGAACCCCGACCAAAGCGACCACAATCGCGGCGATGCGACGGATGGCCAGTTTCTCTCCCAAAAACAGCGCCGCGCCAAGGGTGACATAGACGGGCGTCATGTAGTTCATGGCCGTGACCTCGGCCAATGGGATTTTGGTCATGGCAAAAAACCATAACATCACGGCCGCCGCGTGGATAACGCCGCGAAGTCCGAACAGTGTTAGATGTCGGGTCGTCAGATGCGTTTTCATGATCAGGCGCAGCGCAGGCAACACGAAAACCAGCCCCAGGACATAGCGCAGAAAGGCCGCCTGAATGGGATCCATTGTGGTTCCAAGGGATTTCACAAGCGCTGTCATTACGACAAAAGACAGTCCGGCGGTGAACATCCAGAACATCGCCGCAATCGGGCGCGATGAGGCAGCAAGTGTTGTCATGGCCATGGTTGAACACGGAAATCTGCGCAGGAACAACCCTTCACATGACAACAAGTTTCAAAGCGATACCCAGCATGACGACGCCGATCACGACATCCAGAACCTGCCAGGCACGCGGCCGCGCGAAAACAGGTGTCAAAACAGCCGCTCCGTAGCCCAGAGAGAAGAAGAAGACAAAGCTGGACAGCACCGCGCCAATTGCGAACCCCAGCCGGTCGTCGTACTGCGCCGAAATCGACCCAATCAGGACAACTGTATCCAGATAAACATGTGGATTCAGCCAGGTGAAGGCCAAGACGGTCAGCAATACGGTGCGAAGACTGGTACGGTGACCTTCGCCAACCTTCATGACCGACCCGCCCTGCCAGGCGGACCAGAAGCTGCGCAAGCCGTACCATAGCAAGAAAGTTGCGCCGCCATAGCGCATCACGGTTTCAAACCAGGGTACCGTCTGTGACAGAGTGCCAAAACCAGCCACGCCAGCGCCGATCAGGATCGAGTCAGACACAGCGCAGGTCAGACACAGCACGAATACATGCTCACGCCGCAGACCTTGTCGCAGGACAAATGCGTTTTGCGCACCAATGGCAAGGATCAAGCTGAAGCCAAGTGCAAACCCGGCGACCAGAGATGTGGACATGAAACCTCCTGTGTTCGAGGCATTTGACTAAAGCCTGCCCAACGATCTATCAAATTAAAGATGCTTACCTGAAATAAGTTTGGCTAATGTTACTCGACCCACACCATCTTTCTGCTCTGTCCGCGATTTTGCGCTACGGCAGTTTTGACGCGGCAGCGTCGGAACTGGCTGTCACTCCTTCGGCGATTTCCCAACGGATCAAAGCTTTGGAAGATCGTGTCGGCGCATCACTGATCAACCGAGGATTGCCCTGCACCGGAACACCGGCAGGGTTGCGCATCGCAGGATACGCCGAAGATATTGGCCTGCTCGAAGCGCAGTTATCGCGTGAATTGGCCCTGGAGCAGGGGGCAGGCCCCGCCCGCGTCAGGATCGCTGTGCCAGCTGACAGTCTGGCGACGTGGTTCATTGACGCGATGTCCCAAACCCGGGATATGATGTTTGACCTGATTGTCGACGATCAGGACCATTCTGCAGATTGGTTGCGACGTGGTGAAGTGAGCGCGGCCGTCACTGTCGGTGGCCAGACCGTTTCCGGTTGCGACGCTGTGGCGCTTGGCGCAATGCGATATCTGCCCACGGCCAGCCCCGGTTTTGTAAACACATGGTTCAGAAACGGCGTCACTGCCAAAACGCTAAATCAGGCACCAAGCCTGACATTCAATCGCAAGGATGGCCTTCAAAATGCATGGATTAAGGCTCAGACAGGTACTCGCCTCTCGCCTCCGACACATTTCATGCCGTCCTCGCACGCATTTGTCGAAGCCGGCATCGCCGGGCTGGGATGGGGCATGAACCCAGAAGAGCTGGTTCGCGCGCCGATCAAAGACGGACAATTGCGCTCGATCACCCCGAATGCACATCTGGATGTTATGTTGACATGGCAGGTTGGCCGCATTCTCGCTCCTGCGCTTATGCCACTTACGTGTGCCGTCCAGAATGCCGCGGCAAAAGTCCTGATCCCTCCGGTCAAGGCCGAACGATTCCGCTAAGAATGCTCCGGTTCTTTGGTTTCGGGAACAACA
This sequence comes from Ruegeria sp. EL01, assembly GCF_900313035.1. Taxonomy (GTDB): domain Bacteria; phylum Pseudomonadota; class Alphaproteobacteria; order Rhodobacterales; family Rhodobacteraceae; genus Ruegeria. Next base: position 364,250 of record NZ_OMPS01000048.1, read on the forward strand.
ATGCGATAACATGCAACACTGGCCACCAAACTGGCCAAGACGATAAGATCAATCGCCAACGCAACTTCGTGTAGATGCGCGATACCGGCCAGTGCGGCCGAGATAACAACACCGGTCACGCGAACGATACTTTTGACTGCCGCTGCCCCCTGAACACGTTGGGCTTTGGGTGCGACATCCAGAAAATACAACTTGCGAGCACTGGTAATGCCCGTCACGGCGACCGTGACGACAAACAAAGCTATCGCATGCAAGTGCACGTCGTGGTCCAAGTGAAAATAGTGAAAGCCCAGCAAAATCGCACCCGTGACGGCCACCATGAGCGTTCCGGTCACCATGACCGCGCGATGAGATTTCATGTTCACGAGCTGCCACAACGGTGCGGAAACAAGGTATCCCGATGCTGAGGAGACGATTAACGCCGTCAGGCCCCGGGTTGACTCATGATGGGCTTCGGCGGCGATCAGAGCAAAAAACGGCACCGACAGAGAAACAAAGACCAGAGGTAAGCGCATAACCATGTATCGCCTGAACCAGGCGTGATCGAACATCCCCACGATGCCTTTGATGTTTGCAGAAAGGGACAGTTTCGGTGCCGGTTTTGACACTTGAGATTGCTGATCGCGTTGCCCAACCTCGGACATCGCCAGGATGGAAAGCGCCGACAGCATGAAAAAGGCGAAAGATACCGCGATAACAGTGGAATGTCGGGAAAACGGGGGATTTCCCTTGGTGATCTCATGGACCAACAAGGCAAGCCCGATGGCCCCCAAACCACCAACCCCCAGTTGCACATAACGCATGATCATCCGGGATTTCGACTGCACATGATCCCCAAGCAGGTCCGCATACATCAGGCCCTGACTCTCGTCAAACAGGCCAATCAGGAAAAACATCGATACAAAAGCCACGGCGATCAAAGGCACAACACCAGTCGCGGCAACGGCAATCGCCAGTATCAGACACACGCCAACCGCAACTTCGGTCAGCGCAATTCCGCGTTTCTTTTGCTGTTTTGCGGCAAGCATCTGGGCCAGAAAGACATCGGCTATCATACTGCCAACCATGCGCACAGACACCAACGCCCCGGCTATGAACATTGGAAGTTCGAACGACACCGCAAGAAACGGCAGCACGACCGAAGGGCTGCCCAAGGTCCAAGCAACCTGAGACAGGATACTCTGGCCAGTCAGAACCGGAACATTGCGTTTTGCGAGACTCGGGGGAACTTCTACCATCGGTATGACTTCAAGATCCGGCACGGCAGTTCTTTGGCCGCGTGCTCCTCTTCTCCGTTAGGTGCTGAACGTCAGACTATAGGGTTCTGTAGGTCCGGCCAATCATCGATCAGACCCAGTCACAAAAAAACCCGGCCATTCAGGCCGGGTTCTTATCATACCAAAAGTGACCGGGTCAGAGCTGTGCCATGACTTCGTCTGTTGCCTCAAAGTTAGTGGTGACGCGCTGAACGTCGTCATCATCTTCCAAGGCATCAACCAGCTTCATCAGGCGCTGCATGTCTTCCAGGCCCAGCTCGGTCGTGGTCATGGGTTTCCAGACCAGCTTGGTCGATTCCGTTTCGCCCAGCGCGGTCTCAAGCACGCTCGAGACGTCGTTCAGATCAGTATCTGCACACCAGATGATGTGACCATCATCCGAGCTTTCGACATCTTCGGCGCCCGCTTCGATTGCCGCCTCGAAAATCGTATCGGCATCCCCCGCTGACAGCGGATAGACGACCTCTCCCTTACGTTCGAACATGAAACCGACAGATCCGGTCTCACCCAGGTTGCCGCCGTTTTTGGAGAAGGTTGACCGTACCGTTGATGCGGTCCGGTTGCGATTGTCCGTCATCGTTTCGACAATCACGGCCACAGCGTTGGGGCCGTAACCTTCGTACCGGATTTCTTCGTACTCGTCGCCTTCGCCCGCAACCGATTTCTTGATCGCGCGGTCGATTACGTCCTTGGGGACTGAATTTGACTTGGCTTCTTTCACCGCCAAACGAAGACGCGGATTCTTTTCGGGATCGGGATCGCCCATCTTGGCGGCGACGGTGATCTCTTTCGACAGTTTGGAAAACAGCTTGGACCGCGCGGCGTCCTGACGCCCCTTGCGGTGCTGGATGTTGGCCCATTTGGAATGGCCGGCCATGGCATACTCCTGTCGCGTTCTGTAGTCCCGGGTCTATTACGCAAGGATGGGTGCGATTTCAATAGGAGCCGCACCCATTGCCAGCATGCACAATGCCCGCCGTAGCGGGTTTACATGTGTTCCGATCATCTACAGCGCGGGAATTAGGATCGTTTCGAACGCGACAACAAACGCAGGCCGCGTCGCAGCCGTGGGAAAATTCCCCTTCGCTTTGGCCAGTTTGTGCGGATAAGGTCCGCTCATGACGACAGATCAGATCATCCTTTTCGCGCTTTTCTTCACCGTCTTCGGCATGCTTCTTTGGGGCCGCTTTCGATACGACCTTGTTGCATTCTCGGCGTTGATGGTCGGCGTGGTGCTGGGCGTTGTGCCTGTCGATGATGCATTTGCAGGGTTCGGGCACCCGGCCACGATCATCGTTGCACTTGTCCTGGTGGTTTCAGCCGGGCTGGTCAGATCCGGTGCAGTGTTCCTGATCACCCGCACGCTGGTTGATGCCTCTCGTGGGCTTGGAGCACATATTGCCCTTATGGGTGGAATCGGAGCGGTGCTGTCGGCATTCATGAACAACGTGGCTGCGCTGGCCCTATTGATGCCCGTCGACATCCAGACCGCGCGCAAAGCAGGGCGGTCAGTGGGCCTGACGCTGATGCCGTTAAGCTTTGCCACCATTCTGGGCGGCATGGCGACACTGATCGGAACCCCGCCCAACATCATCATTGCCTCGATCCGAGCAGAGACGCTGGGTGAGCCGTTTCGCATGTTCGACTTCGCACCGGTCGGTGGCATAGCTGCAATCGCCGGGCTGGCCTTTGTCTCTCTGATCGGCTGGCGGCTGATCCCAAACCGGGGCCCGCAAACGGAAACCTCCGAAGTTCTGGCTGAATACATCGCGGAATTGACCCTGCCGCCAGACTCTCAGCATATCGGTAAGCGTGTCAGCGAACTTTATGAGACGGCTGAGAAATCTGACGTGGCGATCATCGGGCTGATCCGGGATGGTAAACGCCGCTATGGGCGGTCGACCCACGCAACGCTGAAAGAAGGCGACGCGCTTGTTCTTGAGGCGCGCCCCGAAGCGCTGGATGAATTTCGTGCGGCATTGAATCTGGACTTTTCAGATACGCGCCGACAGGAGTTGCTGACCGCCGATGGAGATGGGCTTGAGGTGATCGAGGTGGTGGTGCCGGAAAACGCCCGCATCGCTGGGCGCACGGCGCAGGGTCTGGGCCTTGCCTGGCGTCAGAGCACCGTGCTTATGGGCATGTCGCGACAGGGCCTTCGCATCACCGAGCAAGTCCGCAAGACCGAGGTTGAAGCCGGCGACATCCTGCTGTTGCTCTGCCCCCGTGATCGTGGCGCTGACGTTACAGATTGGCTGGGCTGTCTGCCGTTGGCGCAGCGCGGCCTGAACGTCACGGCCAACAACAAGGCTTGGCTTGCCATTGGGCTGTTCGCCGCCGCGGTGCTGGCGGCAAGCATCGGACTGATCTATCTGCCAGTTGCGTTGGGGCTGGTTGTGGTGGCCTATGTTCTGACCAAGATCATGCCCATCGCCGATCTATACAATCATATCGAATGGCCGGTCGTGGTTTTGCTGGGGTCCATGATCCCATTGGGCAGTGCGCTGGAGACATCCGGCGGGACCGAGCTTATTGCAAATGCTCTGATCCAGTTGACCGATGGTCTGCCGGCCTGGGCCATATTGACCGTGCTGATGGTTGTCACCATGACACTGTCAGATGTTTTGAATAATACGGCCACAGCAATCGTGGCAGCACCGGTGGGGATTCAAATGGCACGGGCTTTGGACGTGTCACCTGATCCGTTCCTGATGACGGTCGCAGTGGCGGCCTCGGCAGCGTTCCTGACACCCATCGGGCATAAGAATAACACGCTCGTGCTGGGTCCTGGCGGATATCGGTTCGGGGATTATTGGCGTATGGGACTGCCCTTGGAAATTCTGATCATCTCGGTGTCGGTCCCTGCCATCCTTGTGTTCTGGCCGCTCTGAAGGATAAAGGCAGCGCATGAAACGCTTTTTGATCTTACAACTGCGCCCGGAAACAGATGCCTCGGATGCCGAGTATGCCGCGATCCTGGATAAAACCGGATTGCTGCCAGACCAAACCCATCGCATTCGTCTGGATTGCGAGGATCTGCCCGATGGGTTGGATGTCACTGACTATGCGGGCGTCATTGTCGGCGGCGGTCCCGGATGCGTCAGCGATGATCTGGCGACAAAATCGCATTTGGATGCAAAGATCGAAAACACCATCATGAACTTGATGCCGCAGATCACACGGCACGATCATCCTTTCATGGGCTGCTGCTATGGGCTGGGTATTCTGGCAGCGCATTTGGGCGGAGAGGTCAGCAAGGATCAATTCGGTGAACCTGTCGGCCCGTCGACTTGCCGACTGACCGATGACGGAACGGCTGATCCGTTGACCGCAGGGCTGGCACCGGAATTCGACGCCTTTGTGGGCCATAAAGAGGCTGTTCAGGGCCTACCCGACGGATGCGTACATCTGTTGGCGTCAGATCCCTGCCCTATACAAATGATCCGCTGGGGGCAGAACGTTTATGCCACCCAATTCCACCCCGAAGCAGACGCTGGAGACTTTGAACAGCGCATCAATATCTACAAACATCATGGCTACTTCCCACCCGAGGATGCTCAACTTCTGATCGATACCTGCAAGGCGGCGGATGTCACCCAACCCGGCGAAATCCTGCGTCGCTTTGCCGAGCGTTACGCCTGACCCAACGGAGCGGTTGCCGGTTGGGTCCCTGCTCGACTAGGTTGATCTGACACGACTTTGGGAGGGGTTGTTCTTGGATCTACTTATAAGCGTCGGCCTGCCGATTTCCCTGGCCATCATCATGTTGTCGCTGGGCATCGGACTAGAGATCGCGGATTTCCGGCGGGTCATCAGCCGTCGTTACCCCTTTGCAATCGGTGCGCTGTGTCAGGTCGTACTGCTGCCCGTCGTTGCATTTGCGACCGTCAAACTGTTTGGCCTTCCGCCCGAAATCGCAGTGGGGTTTATGCTACTCAGCTTTTGTCCCGGCGGTGTGACCAGCAACATCCTGTCCAAACTTGCCAAGGCGGATGTGGCTTTGTCAGTCAGCCTGACAGCCGTGATCAGCCTGCTTTCGATCCTGACGGTTCCCATTCTTGCTGCGTGGTCCATCAGCCACTTCATGGGCGAAGACGCACCAGACGTCTCGATCAGCGGGCTAGCGATTGCGATGTTCCTGATCACCACCCTGCCTGTGGCCGTCGGTGTGAGCGTTCGTCATTTTGCAACGGCCTTCGCCCAGAGGATCGATGCCCCACTGTCAAAACTGGCCGCCGCGCTGTTCGTTTTGATCGTCCTTGCTGCGCTGGCTGGGAACTGGCGGCTTTTTGTCGATAACCTCGGCATCATGGGCGCTGGATTGATTTCACTGAATGTCGCCCTGCTGTTGATCGGATTGGGACTGGCACGTGCCGCAAATCTGTCGTGGAACGAAAGCAAGACGATCTCAATCGAAACGGGCATTCAGAACTCGACTTTGGGCATTACGCTGGCTGCATTGATCACCGGAACAGAAAGCGGATTCAGCCCGCTGGCCCTTCCCTCGGCTGTGTACGGGATAACAATGTACGCCGTGGCGATTCCGTTCCTCGCCTGGTTCCGCAACCGCTGAAAGGACATTTGATGAGCAATAATACGGCAGATGCAATTGTCGTCGGCGGAGGCTTGGCCGGGTTGGCGGCCGCAGCAGAATTGGGTGATCGGGGCAAAAAGGTGATCATCGTCGATCAGGAACCCGCACATTTCCTGGGCGGTCAAGCATTCTGGAGCCTGGGCGGGCTGTTCATGGTCGACACGCCCGAACAACGCAGAATGGGCATCAAGGACAGTCACAGCCTTGCCCTTCGGGATTGGATGGGCAGCGCACAGTTTGATCGGGATGAGGACAACTGGCCCCGTCGGTGGGCCGAAGCCTATGTTGAATTTGCAGCCGGCGAGATGCGGCCTTGGCTGCACGAGATGGGAATACGCTGGTTTCCGGTTGTTGGTTGGGCTGAACGTGGCGGATCGTACGCGACCGGCCATGGAAACTCGGTCCCGCGTTTCCACATCACCTGGGGCACCGGACCGGGAATTCTGGAGCATTTCATTCGCCGGGTGCAGGAACATGTCAGCGCGGGTTTGATCCAGCTGAAGTTCCGCCATCAGGTCAGCCACCTCATTATGCAGAACGGCACCGCCAAAGGGGTCTCGGGCGAAATACTTGCTGATGATGCCGCTGTGCGCGGGAAAAAGACCAACCGAGACGAAGTCGGAGAGTTCGAAGTGTACGCACCGTCCATCATCGTCACGTCAGGTGGGATTGGTGGCAATTTTGAAATGGTGCGCAAAAACTGGCCACGAAACCGTTTGGGCGCGCCACCCAAAGACATGGTGGCGGGCGTCCCCTTCCATGTGGATGGCCGAATGATCGCGATCAGTGAAAAAGCGGGCGGCCATGTGATCAATGGCGATCGCATGTGGCACTATACCGAAGGCGTGAAGAACTGGGATCCGATCTGGCCCGACCACGGCATCCGTATCTTGCCCGGGCCAAGTTCGATGTGGTTTGACGCAACCGGCAACCGGCTGGAACCGCCCTGCCTGCCGGGGTTTGATACACTCGGGACGCTACGGGAAATTCTCAAAACGGGCTATGAATACAGCTGGTTTGTCCTGACTCAGAAAGTGATCAGGAAAGAGTTCGCTTTGTCCGGATCGGAACAGAATCCAGACTTTACTTCGGGCAGTTGGAAAGAGGTCATCCGCCAGCGCATCCTTTCAGGCTCCAAAGCGACGGCCCCGGTCGAAGCCTTCAAGGAGAAGGGCGAAGACTTCGTGGTGGCAAACACGCTGACTGAGCTGGTCAGTAGCATGAACCAACTTGGCGGTGGCCTGATCGACGAAAGCCACTTGCGCGCCCAGATCGAGGCCAGGGATTCTCAGGTCGATAATCCCTTTTCCAAAGATGCGCAGATGATGGCGATCCTTGCGGCGCGAAACTACCGCGGGGACAAGCTGATCCGCACGGCAAAACCCCACAAGTTCCTGGATCCGTCCAACGGCCCTCTGATCGCGGTGAAACTGCATGTTCTGACGCGCAAGACGCTGGGCGGGCTGCAAACCAACCTCGATAGTCAGATGATCGGGGCTGACGGGAAGGTCGTGCCCGGCTTGTTCGCAGCGGGCGAAGTGGCCGGCTTCGGCGGAGGCGGGTATCATGGGTACAACGCGCTGGAGGGGACATTCCTGGGCGGCTGCATCTTCTCAGGCCGCAATGCTGGACGATCCCGGGCTGTTGCCTGACGACGTGCGATCACTGTTTGCGTGAAAACTTGACGACCGCTTCGCCATTGGCATCCAGCAGAGCCAGCGCATTTCCCTGAACCGCATACGTGGTGACACGTTGCAACCCTTTTAGAAACTGCCGTTCGACCGCATCCAGTGGCGGTGGGCAGGCCATGAGTGTCGCGGCCATGTTATCCGGGAACTCGATTCGATTGCCAGAAACCTCGGCCTGCCCGTTGAAACGATTGCACCCTCCGAAACCGGAAAACGCGCCGCCCGTCGTAAATGAAAGCTCGGGGTGGCGATCGGTTTCAATCGGTGCACCATTCAACACCACAGCGGTCCATTGCGTGTCCTCAAGCATCACTTCCCCCTGCGCCTGGACCTGCACCATGGTTAGATCGACCGAGCGTTCAGCCCCGTTTGTCAGCACGGGATAAGCGGTATCCGTAGTGAACAGAAGTTTTTCACCCTGTGTGATCGAAGCCCTCAGGACGTAACTGTGATTGTCCTGAACAAGCGCGTCATCATAGCTCAGCTCAAACCCAGCGGGCACGCCGCTCAGCGCATATCGTTGTGCGGCGAGAGTGACGGCAGGTGCGTCGGCCAGCGAAACGTCTTGAAGTTCAACAAACAAGGTCGCGTCTGGAGGAACGGCGATCCGCTCGCGGTAGGTGGCCGACCCTTCGACCGTTCCTGTAAAGGCCGCGCTGGCGAGCGTGGCCAAAATCGCGGCACTGCCCAGTATTGAATGACGGGTTCCGAGCATGTTCAAATCTCCTTAGGCAATCACATCCAAAAGATCGTGCCTGATTGAACATATACAAGACGTCCACCTGCCCAACGGCAGGTCTGCGCCGAACTTATAAAGGCCAGATCAGCGGGATCAGCAACGAAGCCAGCAACCCGACACTCAGGTTCAGCGGAATTCCAACCTTCATGAAATCGGTGAACCTATAGCCACCGGGCCCATAGACCATCATGTTGGTCTGGTATCCAATGGGCGTGGCGAACGAGGCGGACGCGGCCACCATGACCGCCACCACCAATGGTCGCGGATCAATGCCGACAGCCTGTGCCAAGCCGATTGCAATTGGCGTAAGCACGACGGCAACTGCATTATTGGAAACCAGTTCCGTCAAGACTGACGTCAGTATGTAAACGGCCCAGATGATCAGGAACGGCGGCAAGGTGCTCAGACCTGGTGCGATGGTTTCAACGATCAGCGACACAGCACCGGAACTGTCCAAGGCCGCACCAATTGCCAGCATCGAAAAGATGAGAGCAAGCAGGCGCCCCTCGACAAACGAAAAGGCCTCATCCGCGTCGATGCAACGGGTCAATAGAACCACGGCAACGGCCAATATCGACAGCAACAGGATCGGTGCAATGCCAAGTGCTGCCAAAGCGACAATCCCAAAAAGCGCGGCGATGGCAATGGGGGCATGGCTGCGCCGGAACGCCCGTGCCGAAGGCTGGGTCACGTCGACCATGTCCATATCGGCGGCCAGCTTTTGAATATCCGCAGGCGATCCTTCCAGCAGCAAAGTGTCCCCAACCCGGACAACCAGATCATCCAACTGACGACCAATGTTCTGATTGCGCCGATGAACGGCCAATACATAGACACCATATCGGCGTCGCAGTCGCATTGCGCCCAAAGTGCGCCCCACCATACGGCACCCGGGCGTTATCAGAACTTCGACTGTTTTGGTTTCCACCGCAGAAACCTGATCAACACGCTTCAGTTCCTTGTTGCTCTGAAGGCTTAGCAACTCGGTCATCTGGGTGCGCAACACCACCCGATCCCCCAATTGCAATGCAACACCTTTGAGGTTGCGCCGCAGGGATTCATCCCCCCGGATTACGTCGATCAGGCGCACGCCGGGGCGTTTGAACAGCTGCACGCCTGAGACCTCTCGGCCGATCAGGTTGCTTTCGGGTGGGATGACAGCCTCGGTGAAGAATTTCATCTTTGACCGGTCGCTGAGCATCGATGCCATGCTGTCACGCTCGGGCAGCAAGCGCGGCGCGATGAACCGCAGGTAAAACATGCCGTAAATCACCAAGGCGATGCCCAGCGGCGTGACCTCGAAGATCGTGAACGGCGTCATACCCTGTGACCGGGCGACACCGTCCACCAGCAGGTTGGTTGATGTGCCGATCAGTGTCAGGGTTCCCCCCAGAATGGCAGCATAGCTGAGCGGGATCAGCAGTTTTGAGGCCGGAACATTCAATGTGCGCGCGATTTGAATGAACACAGGGATCATCACAACCACAACCGGCGTGTTCGACACCACGGCCGAGGCCAGAATCACAAAGCCCATCAGCAAAGCGATGGCAATCTTTGGGGAAACCTGCGCCTGTCTCTGGGCCACCGATGTAAAAGCATCCAGCGCGCCAGTCCTCACCAATGCACCCATGATGATGAACATCGCGGCAATCGTCCAAGGGGCCGGATTGGAAAGAACGATCAACGCGTTTTGGTAGGGCAGGATCCCGGTCACCAGCATCAGGGCAACGCCACCGATGGCCACAACTTCGGTCGGATAGACCTCGCGCAGGAACATGATGAACATGCCCGCAACAATCGCAAGCGCCAGAATTGCGCTGCCTGTGTCTGTCAGTGAAAGGAATTGCATTCGTGGTATTCTATCTGAATCCTGGCCCAAGCGCCTGATCGACAGTTTCACGCATTGCGTGCAACAGGGCAAGTCCGACGTCGTTTTTAAGGGCCTGCCTGTTCCAGACGTCCACCTACACGCACCATGCGCACCGATTTGGCCTGGCCGGTGCGGTCATCTGTGTCTACGAACACTCCGCTTAGCGTTGCCTCGCCATTGGCCGGGGTAAACCGCGTCTTGGGCATGCCGGTGATAAACCGACGCAGGGGTTCCTGTTTGTCCATGCCGATCACTGAATCGTAGTCCCCGCACATACCGGCATCGGTCAGATACGCCGTTCCCTGGGGCAAAACCTGAGAGTCCGCCGTTGGGATATGCGTGTGGGTTCCCACCACAAGGCTGGCACGGCCGTCGCAATAATGGCCCATCGCCATTTTTTCCGAGGTCGCCTCGCAGTGCATATCAACGATTATCGCCTGCGCCTGCCCACCGCGCGGGTGGGACTTCAGGATCGGTTCAATGGCTGAAAACGGGTCATCGAAGGGCCGTTTCATGAACACCTGCCCCAGCACCTGTACCACCAACACCTTTCGGCCGCCGGGCGCAGTGAACAACCGATGCCCCCGTCCAGGCGCACCTTTGGCAAAGTTCACCGGGCGCACGATGCGTTGTTCTTTCTCGATGAATTGCAGCATGTCTTTTTGATCGAAGGCATGATCGCCCAGCGTCACGCAATCGGCCCCGGCATCCAGCAGCAACTTGGCGTGATCCCCGGTCAAGCCCATCCCGTTCGAGGCATTTTCACCGTTGACCACAACAAAATCCAAACGCCACTCGTCGCGAAGGCGCGGCAAGTGCGCTTGAATGGCCGCGCGCCCTGCGCGACCCATGACATCACCTAGAAACAAAATTCTCATATCCCGGGTCGTAGGTGCTGTGCGCGGCAATAACAAGGCGGAACCGTGCAATTTGCGAGCCTCGGCACGGTCTTGCAATCACATGCAAAGATGCCAACCTGAAACGCAGCAATTTCGTTCAAGGAGAATTTGATGAAACCCTTTGCCGTCGCCGCCATTGCCACCTTAGCTGCCTCGGGCGTCTGGGCTCAGACCAAGACCACGATGGCCAACCCGGCCGCCACGTTTTGCGTTGAAAACGATGGAGAGTATCAGATTCGAAAGAATTCAGATGGCAGCGAGTATGGCATCTGCATTCTGAAAGACGGCACCGAGGTCGATGCCTGGGACTACCTGCGCAGCCATTTCGAGAACCAATAAATTCAGAAAGTCAGCACGCGGCTTTCTGTGACGACCATGTTCAGCGGTTGGTCAGTTGGCTCAAGCGGTAGATTCTCGGCTTCTTGGTCATCAAAGGCAAAGCCAATGGCCAACGTGGGTCGCTTGGCGCGTAGGCCTTCCAGTGTGCGATCATAGAAACCGCCGCCATAACCTAACCTGCCACCCTGCGCATCAAAGGCAACCAGCGGTACGATCAGAATCTCCGGGTCGAAATAGTCATCAGTTTCAGGTACTTTCGCCCCGAACGGACCGTCCTTCAGAGCACCTTCGGGCGACCAGCGGGAAAACTTCAGCGGCTGTCCCGCCGCCTGGATTACCGGCACGCCAACCGAACCATAAGCTGACGCCTCGGCCATCGCAGCCAGCGGATCAATCTCAGTACGGATTGGCATGTATCCTGACAACGGCACGCCCCTGTATCCGGCCAGAACTTCGGACAGCCGTCCAGCTGCGCCCGCCGGGCGTGCGTCAAAAGCGCCTTTGCGACGGGCAAAGGCCGCCTTGCGCGCCGCGGCCTTGATTTCGGTCAGATCGGTCACAAAAGCACCATGCTGGCAAGTCCCAAAAAGATGAAGAATCCCATGACATCGGTGGTCGTGGTCACGAACGTTCCAGACGCGAGCGCCGGGTCGACACCCAAACGGTCCAGCACGACAGGTACTACCGTACCGGCAAAGCCTGCGATAATCATGTTCACGACCAAAGCCGATCCAATCACGACCCCCAGCAACGGAGAGCCGAACCAAAACATCCCGACGGTTCCCAAAACGATAGCAAAGCACAACCCGTTCAGCATACCAACCAACAACTCGCGTCGGATTACTCGCATGACGTTGGCACCAGTCAAGTCGCGCGTGGCCAAGGCGCGCACAGCAACTGTCAGGGATTGGGTGCCTGCATTCCCGCCCATTGACGCCACGATCGGCATCAAAATGGCGAGCGCGACCAGTTGATCAATCGCTGCCTCGAATTGCGAGATCACCAGCGACGCACAAATCGATGTACACAGGTTCACCGCCAGCCATGGCAAACGTCGCCGGCTCGTGGCCGCAACACTGTCAGACAGAGAGCTGTCGTTGCTGACACCAGCCAGGCGCAGGATGTCTTCCTCGTGCTCTTCATCCAAAACAACCATCGCGTCATCGATCGTGATAACACCGACGAGGCGGCCATCCGCATCCACCACCGGGGCCGAGATCAGATGGTACTGGTTGAAGGCATAGGCCACATCCTCTTCGTCCTGATCGACGGGGATGGTGTGGAATTCTTCTTCAGCGATATCATGTAGGGACACTTCGCGCCGTGTGGCCATCAGCATGCCCAAAGTCACCTGAGCGACAGGTTTTAGTCGCGGATCCACCAGAACGACATGATAAAACTGATCAGGCAAGTCGTCATTGGCACGCATGAAGTCGATGGCTTGCCCGACGGACCAATGCTCGGGTGCCATAACCACTTCGCGCTGCATAAGACGCCCGGCAGAGTTTTCGGGATAGGCCAGCGCCTGTTCTGCAGCAACCCGTTCGGAATCCTCAAGCGCATCCAGAATCGTCTCTTGCTGTGGTTCTTCAAGATCCTCCAGCAGGTCAACGACATCGTCGCTTTCCATATCTCGCACGGCTTCGGCCAGAACGTCCGGGTTCAGGACATTGATGATTTCTTCGCGAACGGCTTCATCCAGTTCTGACAGGATGTCCCCGTCAAATTCCTTGTCGTACAAACGGATCAATCGGGCCCGGTCGTATGGGTTGATCTGTTCAAGAAGGTCGGCGATGTCGGCCGGGTGCAACGGCTCCATCAGCTCGATCAGCTTGTCGCGGTCCTCCACGTCCAACGTGTACAGAATGGTCGCCACGGTCTTGCGATCCAGCGCATAGACGTCTTCGTCCCGGGGCTGATCAGATTTGGCCTCGTCAATGCCTGTCGTCATGCGCTGCCCCTCTTTCACGGCGATTGGCCCCTAAATAGAAGAAGCAGCTACCGGAAAACAATGACAATGCTCAGATTTACCCGCATCTTTCCCCTGCTTATGCTGCAGAGCGGTCCAAAACACGTGGAGATTAGGGCAAATGGCGCAAAAGATGCTTTTGAAAGGACGGGTTGTTAGTTTTCGCGGATCACCTTTTGATGGTGAGCCGACCGATGCAGCACGGCTTGACGAAGCGGTATTGATTAAGGACGGGCATATTGCGGAGATCGGGGCAGCTGACAGCCTGATCCGGGCGCACCCCGAGGCCGAGGTCAAAGACCATGGTGATCATCTCATCATGGCCGGTTTCGTCGATCCCCATGTGCACTTTCCGCAAACCGCCATGATCGCCAGTTGGGGCAAACGCCTGATCGACTGGCTGAACACATATACCTTTCCCGAAGAGATGAAATTCGGCGATATCGACTATGCTACCGAAGTTGCCAACCGCTACCTGGACCTGACGACGGCGCATGGCACGACGACGATGTGTAGCTTTTGCACAATTCATCCCGAAAGCGTTGATGCGTTCTTCAGTGCTGCACAACAGCGGGGACAACGCGTTGTAGCTGGCAAAACCTGCATGGATCGCAATGCACCTGACGGGCTGTGCGATACCGCGCAAACGGCCTATGACCAGTCTGCGGCACTGCTGGAGAAATGGCACGGCATTGACCGCCTGTCCTACGCGATCACGCCGCGTTTTTCGCCGACCTCCACTCCAGAACAGCTGGAAGCCATGGGTGCCCTTTGGGCAGAGCATCCGCATTGCCTGATGCAAACCCATCTGAGCGAACAGACCGATGAGATTGAATGGGTCAAGTCCTTGTTCCCCGATGCGCGCGATTACCTGGACACCTATGAGAAGTTCGGTCTTTTAGGTCAGAACGGCGTTTACGGCCACGTTATCCATTTGGAGGACCGCGAACGCCATCGACTGCGCGAGATGGACGCCGCGCTGGTCCATTGTCCGACATCGAACACGTTCATCGGTTCTGGCCTCTTTGACATGAACGGGCTGATGTCCGAGGGTCACAGGATTGGTCTGGCCACTGACACCGGCGGCGGATCGAGCTTTTCGATGTTACGTACAATGGCGTCTGCCTACGAAATCGGTCAGCTGCGAGGGCATCCGCTGCATCCGGCCCAACTGCTTTGGTTGGGAACAGTCGGTTCAGCCCGGGTTTTGCGGATGGACGCGCGTATCGGCAATATCGCTCCGGGGATGGAGGCCGATCTGGTCGTGCTGGACCTCGCCTCGACCCCCGCCATTGCACAACGCGAAGCGCACGCCAATGACATTTGGGAAGCTGTTTTCCCGACCATCATGATGGGGGATGACCGGGCGATCTCCGAGGTTTGGATCGGTGGGCACAAGGCGGTTTAGCCGCGCAGCGCCTGCGCAAGGGCGTTTTGACGCTCGATGACCCTTGGCAGATCGACGGTTGTCAGATGTCCATCGCGAACAATCTGGCGCCCTTCGACAAACAAGTGCCGAACCTGCGTCGGCCCCGCCAAAAGTAAAGCGGCAGGATCCCAACTGCCGGAACTTTCGACGCAGCGCGTATCCCAAACGGCGATATCTGCACGTTTGCCGGGCATCAGGCGGCCGCAATCGGGGCGACCGAGCACATCTGCGCCACCTCGCGTCGCGATCTCAAGGGCTTCGCGGGCGGACATGGCATCCGCCCCGTTCGCGACGCGCTGCAACAGCATGGCCTGTCGCGCCTCAGCCATCAGGTTGCCGATGTCGTTGCTGGCAGATCCATCCACACCAAGACCGACCTGAACACCGTGATCCCGCATGACCCGCACCGGCGCGATACCTGACCCCAGGCGACAATTCGAACAAGGGCAGTGCGCCACACCAGTTCTGGTTCTGGCAAACAGATCAATTTCGGCTCCGTCCAGCTTGACGCAATGCGCGTGCCAGACATCCGAACCAGTCCACCCCAAATCTTCGGCATATTGGCCCGGGCGACATCCAAATTGAGCCTCAGAATAGGCGATGTCTTCATCATTCTCCGCCAGATGCGTGTGCAACATCACGCCTTTGTCCCGCGCCAGCAACGCCGTGTCGCGCATTAGATCGCGGCTGACCGAGAATGGCGAACAGGGTGCCAGCCCCACGCGGCACATGGACCCTTCACGAGGATCGTGAAACGCGTCCACGACACGGATCATATCCTCCAGAATATCACTTTCGGCTTCGACCAGACTGTCCGGTGGCAGGCCACCGTCGCTTTCCCCAATGCTCATCGCGCCGCGTGTGGGATGAAATCTAATGCCCAGCTCAGACGCGGCCGCAATGGTGTCCTCTAGCCGAGCCCCGTTTGGGTACAAATACAAATGATCCGAGCTGAGTGTGCAGCCGGACAGGGCCAGTTCCGCCAAACCAATCTGGGCCGACGTAAACATCTCATCCGGGCCGAACCGCGCCCAGATTGGATAGAGCGTCTGCAGCCAACCAAACAGAAGCGCATCCTGTCCCCCCGGAACGGCTCGCGTCAGCGTTTGATAAAGATGGTGGTGTGTATTCACCAGACCGGGTGTCACGACACAGCCCGACACATCGTGGGTCTCGCCACTGCTCGCCAGCCCGTGGCCGATCTGAGCGATCTGGCCTTGCTTTACCAAGATATCTGCACCGGACAGTTCGCGCCGCGTGTCATCCATCGTCACAATGGAATCGGCGTTTTTGATCAGAAACTCGGTCATATGGGCCCTCCTGCATATGCCCGTCTCATGCAAGGAGTGCGAAAGCTGGTGGAAAACGGGCGTAAGAACCAGCTTGGACTGATGTACCTGCCTGCGTGCGCTACGGCAACAAAATTCAATAGTGGCGCAAGATCTCCAGAGCGGCGGCGTGAATATCTGGATTGGCCGCCGCCAATGCCCGACCGCCATCATGTGCAGGGCCACCTTGCCAGTCCGTCACGATCCCGCCCGCCGCCTGAATGACCGCAATCGGCGCCTGGATGTCGTAGGCGTTCAAACCGGCCTCGATCACCAGATCTGCTTGACCCGCTGCAACCAGCGCATAGGCGTAACAATCCATTCCATATCGCGTTAGTTGAACCTGTTCGGCGACGGCGCGAAAGCCGGCCCTGTCTTGCGATGTGCCAACTTCCGGGAAAGTCGTAAACAACGTTGCTTGATCCAAAGCCCTGGTCGCACGCGTTTTCAGGGCGTTTGTGCCCAACGGACCAGTGACCTGCGCAACCTCTGACGTGCCAATAAAACGCTCGCCAATATAGGGCTGATCGATCACACCCAAAACAGGCCCGTCCTGAGCGCTAAGCGCGATCAACACACCCCAAGTCGGTGTGCCGCTGATAAACCCGCGCGTTCCATCAATCGGATCCAACACCCAGGTGCGTCCGCTGTTGCCTTCGGTATGGCCGAATTCTTCGCCCAGAACTCCGTCATTGGGGCAATGGCGGGACAGCACGCCTCGCATCGCCTTCTCTGCCGCCCGATCCGCAATTGTAACCGGATCAAAACCCTCGGCCAGTTTGTTGGATGTTTCGAGATTTCCTTGTCGAAAATACGGAAGGATGGCCGCGCGCGCTGCGTCGGCCATTTCCTCGGCAATTTCTATATCACTTAGCGGGGTCGTTCGCATGCAGCAGAGGTGCGATTAACGCCCCACATAGTCAAGAAGGATTTATCAGGCGACGTCGCTTAGGACGCGGGCCAGCTCGAACAGACGGCGACGCTGGTTTTCCGGGATCGCATAGTAAGAGCGCACCAAATCCAGAGCTTCTTTGTCACCCATCAGGTCCGCAGGAACAGATTTTTTGTCTGCCTCGTCCTTCTGGGCTTCTTCCAGGCCTTCGAAAAAGAAGCTGACCGGTACATCCAATGTCTCGGCAATGTCCCAAAGGCGAGACGCGCTGATTCGGTTGGCACCCGTTTCATATTTCTGAATTTGTTGAAACTTAATACCAACCTGCTGCGCCAACTGCTGTTGGGTCATCCCAATCAGCCAGCGGCGGTGCCGAACGCGCTTGCCCACATGGACATCGACGTGATGAGTCATTGGTATTCTCCTCTACTACACAAACATCTGAACGGGATTGCGCGACGTCCGTGATCGCATCATTAGCGTGCCGGTCTTAAGCACTCACTAATCCGGATCGTGCCTTCCCCCGAAAACAGCACTAGAGGTCTTTATTGCTGCTTTTTGATCTTTTTTCAAGCTGGTTGAGTCATCATCACGGTATAGTGGTTTATGGTTGTATCGTTTTGAGACACAATCACTTCAAATTGAGCTTGTCGTTGCCGACTCAGCTCGCCTATGCGTTCACTTTGCCGCAAGGGTTAACTTATTGACAATATTGACCCGGCGCGAGCGTATATGCGCAAAGCAACGAAAGGCTCTCTATGCTGGCATATCGCATTCAATCCAATGGGTCTGCGGCCCAACTGTGCCATGTGGACATTCCGGTCCCAAAGGCAGATCAGGTCAGGATTGCGATTAAGGCCTGCGGATTGAATTTTGCCGACCTGTTGATGCAAAAAGGCACATATCAGGATACGCCCCAGACTCCGTTCACGCTGGGTATGGAAATTGCCGGAGTGGTGGACGCTGTTGGTGCCGGGGTCTCACACCTGAAACGCGGCGACCGGGTCGCCATATACTCCGGTCAGGACGGGCTGGCAGAATACGGTTGCTTCGGTGCCGATCGTGCAATTCCGCTGCCCACTTCCACCAGTTTTGAGGCTGCCGCTGCCATTCAGATCGCTTATGGCACCAGCCATATCGCGCTGGATCACCGGGCCAGGTTGCAAGCGGGCGAGACGCTGCTTGTTACGGGCGCCGCCGGTGGTGTCGGCCTGACGGCCGTGGAAATCGGAAAACTCATGGGCGCCACGGTGATTGCGCAGGCACGCGGCGAAGACAAGCTGGCCGTTGCGCGCGCCGCCGGGGCAGATCACCTTATCGACGCCTCCGAAGACCTGCGCGACAGGGTCAGGGCTTTAGGTGGGGCGGATGTGGTTTATGACGCCATCGGTGGTGACGTGTTCAAAGCCGCCTTTCGCGCCACAAATCCCGAAGGACGTTTGCTGCCGATCGGATTTGCGGGCGGCGATGTCCCGCAAATCCCGGCCAATCACCTACTGGTCAAGAACCTGACGGTGATCGGTTTCTATATTGGTGGATATCTGAATTTTCGCCCTGAAATCGTGCGCGATAGCTTCGAAACCCTTTTCCGTTGGCACACCGAGGGCAGGATCAAGCCGCACATCAGCCACGTTCTGCCGTTGCAGGACGTAGCAGACGGAATGCTGCTGCTGAAAGAGCGCAAGTCCACGGGAAAGATTGTCGTCAAACCCTGAACGCGTCTATCCGACAACGGCCCTCAGAGGGCTGCCGCCCAGCATGCGGAAGTTTTGCCGAACCAAAGCGGCCAGCGCCTCGACCACTGGATCCCGACCGGCTTCACCCCCGTACAAGTTGATCATATGTGCGGGCAGTTCAGGCAAGACACCTCCTGTGTCTATCTGCTCCAGATGCGCGGTCTCGGTGCCATCCAGCATGGCATGAACCGCCAGATCCGCGCTGACCGTCGCTTCGATCGTTCGGTCGTTTTCAGTCTCGACGGAAAGTTCCCAAGGGATTCCGGCTGCATCCAGTGCGGAAATCACCTGCGGTCTGAACAGGCAGCGTCGCCCCAACGCCAATGGCAGCGGCCGTTTGCGCCAGGCTGACCCGCCCGGAGCACCGATCCAGCGCAGCGGCAATTCAGCAATCGTCTCAGCCCCGTCGGCAATCGAAGGTTCGGTCGTCAGGATCACGTCACATTCTCCGCGCTTGTACATATCCTTCAACTGCAGCGAATAAGACGACACCAGCTGCACCCTGACCCGTGGAAAATCCGCATTAAATCGCTGCAGAACACGCGGAATAGCCGGGTATACGATGTCATGCGGCACGCCGAGGACAACCTCACCTTCAAACGCCTGATCGGTCAACTTGGAAATCACCTCATCATTCAACGCAGTCATCCGACGGGCATAAGCCAACAACTGCTCTCCTGACGCGGTCAGGGCAATTGTTCGACCGCTACGATCCAACAATTCAAGGCCCAGCAGCTCCTCAAGACGTTTGAGTTGCATCGAAACCGCTGATTGCGTCAGGTGCAGGAACCCGGCTGCCCGGGTGACCCCGCCTTGGTCCGCGACGGCCACGAAAGATCGCAGCGTGGTTATGTCCAGATTTCGCATCTTCACGATTCCTTATGGGTTCCATCATAAATATTCGTTTTAAAAATATGTCATACTCCACCATATCAATCAAGGAAGTTGATGGAACCTGACAAACCCATCGCAAATCGCAGAAAGGACAATAACCATGACCCAAGTTGCAATTCATCGCCCGTGCAAGCCCACCACGCGATCTGTTCTTGGCATGATCACAAACGCAATGTCCCTGAAGCGCCAGCGACGCAGCTTAGCCGAGCTGGATGATCGCGCCCTGAAAGATATCGGAGTGACTCGGAGCGAAGCCGATATCGAAGTCGGCCGTTACATATGGGACGCACCGGAATTCTGGCGGAAATGACGAAAAATCAGCCTTGTAGTGCAATAATGGCGGTCCGCTGCGGTGGATTGCCATTTTTGTTGTGCGTTTTAGTCGGTTTTGTGCGGTAAACTCTTGAAACACAGCCTGTAGTTGCCGATATTTGCAGGGAAAGCGCTCTGCTTCGGCAGGGCGAACAAGATATATGTTTAGGGAGACCCTTTGATGGCACAATTCGACACGATCCGGACGGCATCCGGCGCGCGCGCCGCCGAGATCGACGAGGGCCTGCGCGCCCATATGAACAAAGTCTACGGCACAATGTCCGTAGGTATGCTGATCACGTTTGCTGTGGCCTGGGCCGTTGGATCCAGCCCGCAACTGCTGTCCGTGTTCCGCGACCCGGTCACGCTGAGCCCCAATATCTTGGGCTGGATCGTGATGTTTGCTCCGTTGGCAATGGTGTTCGGCTTTGGTGCCGCAATCAACCGCCTGTCGGCTGCCGGTGCGCAGTTGTTCTTCTATGTCTTCGCTGGGGTCATGGGCCTGTCGCTGAGCTGGATTTTCGTCGCCTTCACCGGGGTCTCGATCGCTCAGGTATTTCTGGTGACCTCCATCGCCTTCGCTGGCTTGTCTCTGTACGGCTATGTCACCAAGAAAGACCTGTCAGGTATGGGTACGTTCTTGATGATGGGCGTGATCGGTCTGGTCGTTGCCATGGTGATCAACATGTTCCTGCAATCGCCTGCGATCATGTTTGCAGTGTCCATTCTGGGTGTGCTGATCTTTGCCGCGCTGACCGCGTATGACACGCAAAAGATCAAGACCACATACCTGCAGATGGCCCATTCCGGTGATCAGGAATGGTTGGGCAAGGCCGCCATCATGGGCGCGCTGAACCTGTATCTGGACTTTATCAACATGTTCATGTTCCTGCTGCAGTTGTTCGGCAGCCGCGAGTAACGAACCGAAAAATACAATTGGCAAAGGGCGGGTCCGAACGACCCGCCCTTTTTCTTTTGCCTTGATAACGGTGCGCGGCTCCGACGTAACTCGACATCGATCGATGTCGAGGTTCTCCCAAAAAACAAAACCCCCACCGTCAAGGCGAGGGCTTCATTGGCCTTAGTTGGTTAAGGTTCAGCTACAGTTCAGAGGAACTGCAAAGCCTGAACTCCGCTCGGACGAGCCTTTGCGGAACACGTCACCAGCTGGCAGGCATCCTGTGAAACGCTCGGTCTGACTTCCAAAGGTGGCGCCGATCGAGTTGTCCACGGTTGTGGTATTGGTTGGCGTACGCAACACGCCGAATAGTGTGCCGTTTACGTTGACGGTGCTCAGGAACAGGTTGGTATCGCTGCCTGACAATTGAACTGCAGTGGTATCCGTGCGCCCGCCATTGTCGATAGCAACACCGGCCACTTTCGACGCATCAACCTGATCGGACAAAACAGACACGGTACGAAGTTCTGCCAATTCCGCAGGAATATTTGTTGCTGGCGGAACAAACGCCACTGCGCCCTGAACATCCGAGACCGTGCGCGGCTCGCCATCAATTCCAGTAAACCCAACACCTTCACGGTTGAAGAGATCTTCACAGCCTGAAAGTGACAGGACGGCTATTGTGGATAACAAGATTTTTTTCATGGCGGTCAACATTTTGTGGCGGTTTGCTCAACCGTATGTGCAGGCAGGTGCAAATTGCAAGCCACAGCGGAAACGATTGAGCCCGGCCCTGATGCGTCGCTGCAACGGCCCGATCCGTAAGATGCCCAGAAACCTGGGCACCAACCATTGCAAAACATGCAATGAAAAAGGGCCCTGCCAACGCAGAACCCCTTCAGATGTCCAATCGGAACGGCAGATTACTTAATCTTGCCTTCCTTGTACTCGACATGCTTGCGAACGACCGGATCGTATTTACGAACGGTCATTTTCTCAGTCATGGTGCGCGCGTTCTTCTTGGTCACGTAGAAGTGGCCCGTGCCCGCGGTCGAGTTCAGACGGATCTTGATTGTCGTCGGCTTCGCCATGGTTATCTCCTGCGTCCGAAAAGGCAGGGGCCTTTCGGTTGAATTCCTATGAGCGTGCGCTTTTACGCCCTGCACAGCGCATGTCAAGGCCAATCAGACCCGCTGCAGCCAGGATTCCTTGGCCCGCTTAGGTAGACAGGTTTGGTGCGCCCATATAGCTGTGAATCTGGTCCCGCTCGTTATCCGAGAGGCCCAGTGCGGTGGATAGCTGGTGCAGGTAAGAAGCCTCACTCTCGTTGTCCAATCGAATCGCTGCCAGTGAGGTCGCATATATCTGTGTCTTGAGCGGCGCCCCTGAATCCGCAGCCAGCCCCATGACATCAATTGGTGCGCTTAGCTGTTCCTGTACAAATGCGCGTTCTTCATCGCTGATATCGTCGCCCAACTCGCCCAGGATGGTTTCTTTTTCCTGTTCATCCAGTTCACCATCCGCCTTAGCGGCCTGAATCATAGCGCGGAGCATCAGCTTGGCCTGTTCCTCCATCGCCGCACCTGCCGGTGTACCTTGGAGAACCGTCTCCATCATGTTTGTTGTTTGCTGGCTTCCGGTTCTGGCCGCGCCCTGCATGGCGTTCAGCAGACCTCCCAGACCGGCTGCGCCTGCAGCGCCACCGCCCATTCCCATTTTGCCCATCATGTCCTGCAGACCAGAGGCGCCGCCCGGCATACCAAACTGTTCGGCCATTTTGCCCAACTGGTCCATTCCGAACCCGCCGCCTGACCCTTTCATCATATCCTGCAGGCCAGCCATGCCCCCCATCTGCTTGTACTTGTCCAACCCTTTGGCCGCAGCAAATCCTACGGCAACCGAGGCCAATGCTTTCATGAAACTCATAACTTTCCTCCCAGGCTCCACTTCCAATCTGTTGTCGAACTGTATCAGCGGATTGAACAATAGAATACTATGCAGGGAATTTGGCGATTGCCTCGGCGATGTCAGATGTGCGGCCGGGACTACTTTTGAAAGCAATTCGACAGCAATGTGTTGGTCGCTGCCGTCCTGCTTTTGTGGAAAATGAAGCCAAACATACGACAGCTTTATGTCGGGTTCTTGAGAGAACATGCGCGGAGGGCCTGTAAGCCGGATCTTGTTCCAGGGTTGCCCCCTTCGATGACCATTCCTCTAGGCCGCGCATTACTGCGTGGCTCAAGCTGCCAACCCGGTCCCTCTCGGCCAAGACGCGCTTAGCGGCGGTATCGGCTGACGCCGACCGGCCCGCGTGGGGACCCTATTTGGCATTGCTCCCGGTGGGGCTTGCCGTGCCACCGCTGTTGCCAGCGGCGCGGTGGGCTCTTACCCCACCGTTTCACCCTTACCTCGGACCGAAATCCGCGGCGGTCTGATTTCTGTGGCGCTTTCCGTCGGGTTTCCCCGCCCGGGCGTTACCCGGCACCGTTGCCTTGTGGAGTCCGGACTTTCCTCTCGGGCCCTCAAGCCCCAGCGGCCATCCGGCCCTCCGCGCGAGGGTTCAGGTATGACGAGACAGGACGCAGGTCAAGGGCAGATAGGGTGGGAAGGGGCCAGCCCCTTCTTGGCCTTTGGCCAATTCATCCCCGGGATATTTTGGGCCAGATGAAGGGTGGATCAGGTCGAGAGGGTCGTGTGACCGAGCGGCGAGAAATCTTCAGGTGTCAAAGGGCCATTGGACCATGGCCTGTATCTGAGTCGAACCGCAGCAAGCAGGGTGGCATCGTCCGCATCAGAGGTGAAACCTGCATCCCGGGCGCGCGCGCGGAACTCATCCATCGACGCAATCTCAGGGCTCTTGGCGTATCCGCGTCGTTGTGCCAGTCGTTGGTTTTCCAACCTTGGCCAATCGAATTTGGCACCAGGATCCGATTTGCGCCCGGGGGCCATATCGGAATGGCCGATTACGCCATCCGGGGCGATAGCCCATCGGTCCATGATCCTGGGCAGCAGACGCTCGAGCGCATCCATTTGAGGCTGTGCAAATGGGTGATCGCCTTTGTTATCCAGCTCGACCCCGATGGAACGCGAGTTTATGTCGTCCTTGCCGCGCCATTCGCCGGCACCTGCGTGCCAGGCACGATCTTCTTCGCGTACCATCTGCCAAACGGTTCCACATACGCCGATCAGATAATGTGCTGAAACCTGTGCTTCTGGATCACATAAACGATCCAGAGCCACCTCAGCGTTGTCCATAGCGGTGTAGTGGATGACGATGAGAGACGGCTGCAACCCATCCCGGCGCGGGCCGAAATTGGGTGATGGGTGCCAGATCGGCGTCTGCGGGTCAGTTGTTGACGGCACTGCGAAACGGGCTTGGGTCCCAGCTGCAGGCAAATCCATCACCATCCGGGTCCAGACCCTTGCGATCTCGCTGAGGGCCCCCGTTAGACAAAAATTCTATCTGAGCCTGATCGGATGACGGAAACTGCGCACAATTTCGCTGGGCTTTGGCCTGTAGATTGAACCCGGCCCGGCTGTACAGCTGGGCACCAACCGGGTTCGTCGTGCTAAGCGCGTATTGTACGATATTGGGCTGGCCACCGGTGCTGCGTTCAGGAACGGCTGTTGGCGCCACGACCTCATAGGTTTGGCGGTTCTGGTCGATTCGAGCGGCATCGGATTCGATACTGCGGCGCTCGGAAACTGCAGCAAAATCCTGTTCGTCGGAAATCCCGGTGTTGTTGGGTGCCGTGGTTACAACGGCGGTTGCGCCTCCTCCGCCAGACGTGTTGGCCAAAGCAGCCGCTGTCTGGTTGGCAATATCGGCATTGGAACCCGACGCTGCAGGAAAGGTTGAACCCGTACCTTGCGCGCCCAGGGTCTCCTGCGAGACATCCGCCGGGGCCAACAGAGGGTCGCCGACAGTCCCCTGCCCGGCCAGCTGAGCCTCACGCTGAGCCTGATACTGTGGCGTGTTGAAACCCGCACCGGTAACCGGTGCAACCGTGTTGCACGCAGCGATAAGTGCGATGGCGGGAATCAAGGGCAAAAAGCGCATGCAATGGCTCCGTATCTGTTGTCCTGGCGGCCCGAGGCTTACCACCATTTCCCGGGCTTGGCCACAAAACCAGCCGCGTTTTCCAGCGCATAGGCGGTGTTGAGCAGATCACCTTCATCCCAGGGACGTCCGATCAGTTGCAACCCCAATGGCAGGCCTTGCGAATCCAGGCCAGCCGGTACCGAAATACCCGGCAGCCCCGCCAGGTTAACCGTGACGGTGAAGACATCGTTCAAATACATTTGCACCGGATCAGCCTCGGTCATCTCACCCAAGCCGAATGAGGCTGATGGCGTCGCAGGCGTCAGGATGGCGTCGATGCCCTTGGCAAACACATCCTCAAAGTCTTTCTTGATCAGGTTCCGCACCTTCCGTGCGCGATTGTAGTAGGCATCATAGAATCCTGCCGACAGCACATAGGTTCCGATCATCACCCGGCGCTGAACTTCGTGGCCAAACCCTTCGGCGCGGGTCTTTTCATACATCTCGGTGATGCCGTCACCCTGCGCCAATTGTGCCCGGCGGCCATAGCGCACACCGTCATAGCGGGCGAGGTTCGAGGAGGCCTCGGCCGGGGCAATCACGTAATAGGCCGGCAGTGCGTATTTCGTGTGCGGCAGCGAGATATCGACCATCTCAGCGCCTGCATCTTTCAACATCGCAGCGCCATCGGCCCACAGCTTTTCGATCTCGGACGGCATTCCGTCCATACGGTATTCCTTGGGGATACCGATTTTCTTACCGCGGATGTCGCCGGTCAGCATCGCCTCGAAATTGGGGACGGCCAGTTCGGCACTGGTCGAATCCTTCGGATCGTGCCCGCACATGGTTTCAAGCATGATCGCCGCGTCGCGCACGTTTTTGGTCATTGGTCCGGCCTGATCCAGCGAGGAGGCAAACGCCACGATGCCCCAGCGCGAACAGCGGCCATAGGTCGGCTTGATGCCGGTGATGCCCACAAATGCTGCCGGTTGGCGGATTGATCCGCCAGTATCGGTGCCGGTCGCAGCCAGGCACAGATCTGCGGAAACGGCCGAGGCGGAACCGCCCGACGAGCCGCCCGGTGTTAGCTGCGCGTCATCGTTGCCACGCCGCCACGGGCTGACCGCGTTGCCATAGGCAGAGGTTTCGTTGGACGATCCCATGGCAAACTCATCCATGTTCAGCTTGCCCAGCATCACCGCACCGGCGTCAACCAGTTGCTGTGACACAGTGGATTCGTATTCCGGTTTGAACCCTTCCAGAATCTTTGAAGCGGCCTGAGACGGCACGCCCTTGGTGCAGAACAGATCCTTGACGCCGATCGGAAGGCCACACATCGACGGCGCGTCGCCGCCTTTGATACGGTCATCCGCCGCCTTGGCGCGTTCCAGCGCGATCTCGGGCGTCTTGTGGACAAAGGCGTTCAGCGCGTCGGCCTCATCAATCGCCTTCAGACAGGATTCGGTCAGCTCGACCGAGGTCACGTCGCCAGCGCGCAGCGCATCGCGGGCTTCGGCCAGACCCAGTTTATTCAGATCGCTCATGTCTTACTCCACCACTTTGGGGACTGCGAAAAATCCCTCGCGCGCGTCGGGGGCGTTGGCCAGAACCTTGTCCTGCTGGCCGCCGTCGGTGACCACATCTTCACGTCGTTTCAGGCGCATGGGCTCGACCGAGACCATCGGTTCAACCCCATCGACATCGACTTCGTTCAGTTGCTCGATGAACCCCAGGATCGTGTTGAATTCCGAGGCCAGCGCCGGCAGCGCGTCATCCTCGACCTTGATCCGGGCCAGTTTGGCCACCTTGGCGGCGGTGCTTTGGTCAATCGACATCGGCTTCCCTCATATACGTTAGGGGGCATTTACCCGTCTGGCGCACCAGTCGCAAGACCGCTGAGGGCCGCGTTTGCCCATGTGTCAGGCCACCTGTGGTTTCCTGCCATTCAATCCTGAATACCCGGTATGCAAAAAAGTAAACTAAATAGTTCACTTTATGTCTTGAAAACTGAACTGGACTGTTCATTTTCTATCATGTGACACAGCACAACAACGGAGACAGAAATGAAAACCTTCATCACAGCCGCCATCTTGTCTACCACCGTTCTTGCCGCACCGGCCATGGCCATGGGTGTCGACATGACCAACCTAACACGCAACCTGAGCTTCCCCACACCGTTGTCGGAGCCAGTCACCCAGGACAAAGTTAAGCCGGGCAACTAAGCTGCCCGTACCGGCCGGGTCAGTTCCCCCTTGTCTGACCCGGCATAGGTGCAATTGAGTGATGCACTTGCCGTATCTAGCCGCTACCATAGCTCCGAAAACCCTTATGAACTGCCCGCACAACGTGCAGTTCCAGCAAGCCAACGGAGCGATGAATGAGCGCGCGAAAGCAAGCGGTTCTGGACGCAATAGATGCGGCCAATGCAAAAGACCCCAACATCGACAACGACCAGCCCGAAGCTTTGCTTTATGGGTCAAGGATGAGCGCAGAACTGGATCGCTTGTTTCCGGACGCGTCTGATGAATTGCAGATCGCCGCACGTGGTCAGCATATCGAACGCTGGAAACTTGCCCGCAGCGAATACCCCGAAGGGCGTACGGGATATCTGGCTTGGCGCAAAGCCCAAGGGGTGCATCATGCCGATGTCGTCATATCGCTGATGATCCAAAACGGATACAGTGAGAGTCAGGCAGAAACAGCCGGACGGATGCTGCGCAAACAGGGCATCAAGCGCGACGCCGAGGTACAAGCGCTTGAGGATGTGATTTGCTTCGTCTTTCTCAAATGGTACTTCCAGCCCTTCGCCGCGAAACACTCGGCCGAGAAGATTCAGAGCATCGTTGAAAAGACGGCGCGCAAGATGTCAGCTGATGGTCGCACAAGGGTATTGAGTGAATTTGAACTGCCGCTCCAACTGGCTGCCGCATTTCAGGACTGACGGAAGCTGAGACAGAATTCATAATTTTATTAATGGACCGTTTACCAATCTCGTCTCCTATTGAGACTATCAAAATCATCGAATATTAGGTCTTACATGCCAAAAAAGCTCATTCACCTTGTCGGGTTGCTTAGCTGCCTGCTTGGGTGCCAAGAGGCGCCGTCCAGTCAGCCAAATGCAAAAATAATCGCCGTCGGCGATTCTTTGATGGCGTGGAATTCAACCTCGGGCTCCTCCATCCCGGATGTGGTTGAGAAGAACATCGGGTCAGCAGTCATCGACAGAACGGTGTCTGCTGCGTGGCTGCAAACGCAGTTCGACACCGATGGCCACCCCGAAACCGGCGTTCAGGCGCAATTTGTCGAAGGTGATTGGAAATGGGCAATCGTCAACGGTGGCGGCAATGATCTGATGCTGGGATGCGGCTGCGCACGATGCGACGCAGTTTTGGACAGAATGATATCAGCTGACGGGCAGTCCGGTCAGATTCCACAATTCCTGCGCCGGATTAGGGACGGTGGCACTCAGGTCATCTATGTCGGGTATCTGCGCAGCCCCAAACTGCTGACACCCATCGAGCATTGCAAAGCCGAAGGTGATGAGTTTGAGGCCCGTATTGCCCGGCTCGCACAACAAGAACAGGGTATTACGTTTGTCTCCAACCACGACGTCGCCCGCGCGGGCGATGCGTCGTACTTCTCATTTGACCTGATCCACCCCTCCCGAAAGTCCAGCCGCATCATTGGCGAGCGGGTCGCAAAAGTTATCAAAACCAAAGGTCTATGATCACGTATTCGATCCACGCGCGGGATATGCACCGCGAACATGCCGCCACATGACCCAGGCCGCGATTAAAAAGTCCGCATTTGCAACAGCGTTGATCGCTTCAGCCCGATAACCGACCGACAGGCGTTCACAATAGCCGTCGATTTCCTGCATCCAGCCCATGAATTTTTACATGGCGGATGATAGGCTGCTGCCAAAAGCAGGTATGGGAGGATTTTTTAATGAAAATTATTTGGTTGGGTCATGGCAGTTTCCGCATCGAAACCCAAGGCCAGGTGTTATTGATTGACCCGTGGCTGACTGGAAACCCAGTCCTGGACGAGGCGCAGCATGACGCCGTCACCGAAGGTGCTACTCATATCCTGCTGACACACACTCATTTCGACCATGTCGCCGACGTTTTGTCATTGGCCAAGCATCTTAGTGTGCCTGTTGTCGGGCAATACGACCTGATGGGGTACTGGAGCGAGGCCGAAGGGGTTGAAACGATTGGCTTCAACAAAGGTGGCACGGTAAACCTGAATGGCATCAAGGTGACAATGGTGCCTGCATCTCACAGTTCGACCTTCTCGACACCCGACGGGCTGCGCACAGGAGGCAGTGAGGTCGGGTTCATGATCGCGACCGAAGGACATATGATTTATGTTTCAGGCGATACCGACATCATGGCCGACATGGATTGGATGGGTGACTACTACAAACCCGATATCGGCATCTTGTCAGCCGGAGGTCACTTTACCATGGACATGAAAGCAACAGCTTACGCAGCCAAGCGG
Source organism: Ruegeria sp. EL01 (assembly GCF_900313035.1). Classification (GTDB taxonomy): domain Bacteria; phylum Pseudomonadota; class Alphaproteobacteria; order Rhodobacterales; family Rhodobacteraceae; genus Ruegeria. The sequence goes on from NZ_OMPS01000048.1 coordinate 393,659, forward strand.
TATTTCAACTTCAAGACGCTCATTCCCTGCCATTACAAGACTTTTCCCATCCTCGAACAGTCAGCTCAGGACCTGATCGAGGGATTGCCGGGGGTGGACGTGATCGAGCCTCAGTTGATGCAGCCCATCACCCTTTGATTCAAGGAACTTGCCGGATCAATCCGGAAAGTCCTGCCTGCGCGCAGCAAAAAAGGCTTTCAAAAGTGCTGCAGCTTCCTCATCGGCGATGCCGTCATAAACCTCGGGAATATGGTGGGCTTGTTTGTGGGAAAAGACCCGTGCCCCGTGGGCAACGCCACCGGATTTCGGATCCGCTGCACCGTAATAGATACGCCGAATGCGCGCGGCGGCCAGCGCGGCGGCGCACATCGCGCAGGGCTCCAAAGTGACGTATAGGTCATGGTCAGGCAAGCGCTCGGACCCTGCCGCAGCGCATGCGGTGCGCAGCGCCAGAATCTCGGCATGCGCCGTTGGATCGTTCAATTCGCGCGTGCGATTTCCAGCCGCAGACACGATTTGACCATCTGGCGCCACGATGACCGCGCCGACAGGCACCTCACCACGATCAGCGGCGGCGCGTGCCTCTGCCAGTGCCTGGGTCATATGTGTTCGGAACATCATACCCCTGACTGCAACAGAAACCTGTCTTTCGCAAGCAGACCAGATGCGCTATGGCCCTCGCATGAGCAACACCCCTCCTCCCGGCGACCGGATCGCCAAAGTGCTGGCACGCGCTGGCGTCGCCTCGCGTCGTGAAGCCGAACGCATGATCGAAGCTGGCCGCGTCGCCGTCAATGGCAAGGCGATCGACAGCCCTGCCCTGAATGTCACTGCCAAGGATAAGATCACCGTTGATGGCAAACCGGTGTCAGAACCAGAACCCTCACGCCTTTGGCTGTATCACAAGCCCTCGGGGCTGGTGACCACAACGCGCGACGAAAAGGGCCGCGCAACGATCTTTGACAAGCTGCCCGAAGACATGCCGCGTGTCATGAGTGTCGGAAGGTTGGATTTGAACTCGGAAGGGTTATTGCTGCTGACCAATGATGGCGGCATCAAGCGCAAGCTGGAACTGCCGGCAACCGGATGGCTGCGCAAATACCGTGTCAGGGTGAATGGCCGCCCGAAGGACGAGGATTTTGCGCCTTTAAGAAAAGGCCTTGTCATCGAAGGAGAGCGATTTCAGCCGATGACTGTCACGCTGGATCGTCAACAAGGTGCCAACGCCTGGCTGACGATTGGGCTACGCGAAGGCAAGAACCGCGAGATCCGCCGCGCGATCGAAGATATCGGACTTACCGTAAACCGACTGCTGCGCGTCTCATACGGCCCATTTCAGTTGGGCGATCTGAAACCTGGCGCAGTTGAAGAAATCCGTCGCCGCGTGATGCGCGACCAGTTGGGTCTGGATGCCGAAGCCGAACCTGAGGGAACAGCCAAAAAAGCGCCTCGTCCACAAAGAAAACGGGCACCCGTCGGCAAGAAACTTCGCAAGTGATGCGGGTTTAGCAACCTTCCCCCTAGCGCCAAGCCCTCGCATCTACTAAATTTTCTGCGAATGCTGCTATTGGGGGGCGACATGTCCGGAACCGGAGTGCAAAAACTGGCCTATGCGGCCCTACTGGTGCTTTTGTTCGGCGTCTGTACCGGCGTCCTCGGAGGCTTGTAGCGCATGGCAAAACGGTACGGCGGAAAATTCAGCCCACAAGATGAGCCTTCGTCTGACGAGTCGCATCAGCGCGGGCAGTTCGACGGCGCGCAGGTTGAACCTGCGGGTGCGCGCGCAAATGCGCTGTTTGTTCCGGCAATACCCTTGGTGTTTTTGTCTCTGAACGACGGCGCCATTGGCATGACGATAGGGCTTGTGGCAGCAGGCTTGCTGACGGCCGCCGCGTTCTTGCTGCGCGAGGGGTTGCGGGCCGAGGCCGCCTTTAAGGCGCGCCGCACTGCAAGGCGACCCGCCTTCCCGCGCAAGATATTCTCCAGCGTTTTGACCGGGCTTGGCGCAGCGCTCGCATCCTACCGAAACGAGTTTCTGGATGCTGAGGCTGCATCGCAAGTCAGCCTTCTGGCCCCGATCCTGTTTGGTGCAGTCGCAACCGTTCTGCATTCGGTATCCTTTGGCCTGGACCCTATGAAAGACAAGGGGATGGAGGGTATTGATACCTTTCAACAGGACCGAGTGGCGCGTGTTGTTGAAGGCGCCGAAGCCCATCTGACCGAGATGACGGATGCGATCAAACGCGCTGGTGATCGTCGGATCGAAGCGCGGGTCGAACGGTTTCAGGACACCGCACGCGATCTGTTCCGCACAGTCGAGGAAGATCCCCGTGATCTGGCAGGTGCCCGCAAATATCTAACCGTCTACTTGCAAGGGGCTCGCGACGCGACAGTGAAATTTGCGGATGTCTTTGCCCGCACCCGGGATAAACAAGCACTGGAAGATTATTCAGCGTTATTGGACGATCTGGAACAGAATTTCACTGCGCGCACGCGCAAGATGCTATTGGATGACCGCAGTGATCTGACGGTTGAAATCGATGTGTTGCGCGAAAGGCTGCAGCGCGAAGGCGTCCGGTTGGACTGACCGGCCATTATCTGAGTAAGGAACATCCCCATGTCCGACGAGATCAAAAACAAGGCGGTTCAGGCAGAAACGCTGGTACAGGAAGTCACCGCAGTTGCGTTGCCCGAACCACAAGCCGAAATCATCTCGCTTGAAGATGCCGACGCGCCCGTCAGCGCTGAGATTCGCAGGCGGATGGACGAAATCGATATGGGGAACACCAACTCGATCGTCGCATTCGGCTCATCCGCGCAGTCCGAGCTGCAAGAGATCAGCCAGGCCATGCTCGCAGATGTGCGCAACAAGGACGTTGGGCCCGCAGGGGACAGCCTGCGCAACATCGTCACGACAATTCGCGGGTTTTCGGTCAGTGAGTTGGACGTGCGTCGCGAGCGCAGTTGGTGGGAGAGGTTGCTTGGCAAGGCTGCACCGTTTGCCAAATTCACCGCACAGTTCGAAGATGTTCAGGGTCAGATCGACCGGATCACGGATGACCTGCTGGGACACGAGCACACGCTGCTTAAAGACATCAAGTCGCTGGACCTGCTATACGGAAAAACCTTGGGGTTTTACGACGAGCTGGCCTTGTATATCGCGGCGGGTGAGGAAAAGCTGACCGAGCTGGACAGCCAGGACATCCCGGAAAAAGAAGCAGCAGTTCAGGCTGCGCCGGAAGAAGAGCAGGTGATGAAAGCGCAAGAGCTGCGCGACATGCGCGCCGCGCGCGACGATCTTGAGCGTCGGGTCCATGACCTGAAACTGACACGGCAGGTGACAATGCAATCGCTGCCCTCGATCCGTTTGGTGCAGGAGAACGACAAGTCGTTGGTGACCAAGATCAACTCGACCCTGGTCAACACCGTGCCGCTATGGGAAACGCAACTGGCGCAAGCGGTTACGATCCAGCGCAGCGCGGAAGCGGCGGCAGCTGTGCGTGATGCCAATGACCTGACCAATGAATTGCTGACCTCAAACGCCGCAAATCTGCGCGAATCCAACAAGATGATCCGCGAAGAAATGGAACGGGGCGTCTTCGACATCGAGGCCGTCAAACAAGCCAATGCGGACTTGATAGGAACCATCAACGAAAGTTTGGCGATCGCGGACGAGGGCAAAGCCAAGCGCGCCGCCGCCGAAGAGGAACTGCAGAAAATGGAAACCGAACTGCGCGATACCCTGGCATCCGCCAAGGCACGCAAGGACGGTACGGGTGACAACGCTGGAACGGCAGTTCCGGGCTAAAGGTGGACGCGGCGTGCAGCCAATAAGATCTCTCAGGTTGGGGCTTGGCGCGGCCTCGCTTTTGGCGCTGGCCAATTGCGAGGAAGCACTGACAACATCCGTTGTTCCTGAACCCCGCCCGGCTGCGCCCGCCGCTGTTCCGGTTGCTTATGTACCGCCATCAGCGGCCAGTCAGGATTTGGCCCGGTTCTACAAACGTGTTGAACGAGACCTGCTAACACGCGGTTTACTGCGCACCGATGGTGGTGGCCCGGACACGCCCTATGACGCCGATGATCTTGCGCGAAATTTCGAGGCGATCGCGTTTTACAGCGAGTATCCCAATCACAGCATATCAATTGGCTCGCGCCAAACAGATGGCCAGCTTAGCCGCTGGTCCGGGCCTGTGCGCATCAAAACCGAATTTGGCCCGTCGGTCTTGCCAGCGACGCGTGAGCAAGACGCCGCACAGGTCAAGTCGTTTGCCGGTCGCCTGGCCAAACTTACCCGTCACCAGGTTTCGACCGTCAATCGCAATGCAAACTTCCATGTCTTTTTTGCAGGGAAGGACGACAGCGCATATGTCGTCAAGCGGCTGAAACAGCTGATTCCTGGAATAAGTCAGGCCTCGTTGGAACTGGTGGCCAACCCGCGGGCCAATTTTGACTGTTTTGTCTTCGCTTCGGCCACCAACGCGTCACCGTTCAAATACGTGCGCGCGGTGACTTTGATCCGCTCGGAATTGCCTGATCTGGTGCGGCGCAGCTGCATTCACGAAGAAATTGCTCAGGGTCTGGGATTGTCCAACGACAGCCCGGCTGCGCGACCATCTATCTTTAATGATGATGATGAATTTGCGTTGCTGACCAGCCATGACGAGAAACTGCTGACAATGTTGTATGATCCGCGTCTGGAGCCGGGCGTCTCGGTCGATCAGGCCCGACCGGTGGTACGGATCATTGCACGCGAATTGATGGGGCAGCCGCTCTGACCCCAAGGACAGGAGAACCCAAATGGGAATTTTCGATTTTCTGACCGGAGAATTCATTGATGTCATCCACTGGGTGGATGACAGCCGTGACACAATGGTCTGGCGGTTCGAACGAGAAGGGCACGAAATCAAATACGGTGCCAAGCTGACTGTGCGCGAAGGTCAGGCTGCCGTTTTTGTCCATGAGGGCCAATTGGCGGACGTGTTCACGCCGGGTCTTTATATGCTTGAAACCAACAACATGCCGATCCTGACGACCCTTCAACATTGGGATCACGGGTTCCAGTCTCCGTTCAAATCCGAGATTTATTTCGTCAACACGACACGGTTCAACAACCTGAAATGGGGCACCAAGAACCCGATCATGCTGCGCGATCCAGAGTTCGGCCCGACGCGCATCCGCGCCTTTGGCACCTATACAGTTCGTGTGAAGGACGCAGCCAAATTCCTGGTCGAAATCGTCGGCACCGATGGTGAATTCACCATGGACGAAATCAGCTTTCAAATCCGCAACATCATCGTTCAAGAATTCAGCCGCGTGATCGCGGGTTCGGGTATCCCGGTTCTGGACATGGCGGCCAATACTGCCGATCTGGGCAAGTTGATTGCGGCCGAAGTCTCGCCCGTCCTTGACGGTTACGGGCTGGATATGCCTGAGTTTTATATCGAGAACATCTCACTGCCGCCGGCTGTCGAGGCTGCGCTGGACAAGCGGACCTCGATGGGTCTTGCTGGAGATTTGGGCAAGTTCACCCAGTATTCAGCGGCCGAGGCAATGACAGCGGCTGCGAACAACCCCGGGCAAGGCGGCGGCATGGGGGCTGGTCTTGGCATGGGCATGGGAATGGCCATGGCGCAGCAACTGTCGAACATGGCAGCGGGCCAACCCAGCGGCCCATGGGGATCGTCCGCCCCCGCTGCCCAGCAACCACCAGTACATGCGGCACCGCCACCCCCGCCTCCGGTTGAGCATGTGTGGCATATCGCGGTGGATGGTCAGACGAGCGGGCCGTTTTCGAAAGCCAAGATGGGCCGCATGGCAACCGACGGTGATATCACGCGCGACACGCATGTTTGGACAGCGGGTCAGGACGGTTGGAAAAAAGCAGGTGATGTTCAGGAATTGGCGCAGTTGTTTACGATATTGCCACCTCCACCTCCGGGGACTTGATGCCAACCAACTAGTCAAATGACGGCAAACAAGGCGGACAAATGACCGAAGAACACCGCTTTCCCTGCGACCAATGTGGGGCGGATTACCGCTTCAATCCAGGCGATGGCACCCTGACATGCGACCATTGCGGTCATTCCGAGCCGATCAGCACCGGCCCCTGGGGCGGTGCCAGTCTGCGCGAACTGGATTTTGACGCGGCCATCGCGGATCGCTTGCCCGAAAGTGAGATTGAAGAAACCCGCGTCCTGTCCTGTCCGAACTGTGCCGCTCAGGTCGAGTTCGATCCGGATACGCATGCAGCCGAATGTCCGTTCTGCGCCACGCCTGTGGTGACAGATACCGGGGTCAGCAGGCATATCAAACCGAAAGGTGTATTGCCTTTCGCATTGGACGAACGCGCCGCCCATAAGGGCATGAGCGACTGGTTGGGCGGTCTGTGGTTCGCCCCCAATGGACTGAAGGACTATGCCCGCAAAGGGCGCAGGATGCAGGGTATTTATGTGCCCTACTGGACTTTCGATGCTGACACAAAGTCCAGTTATCGCGGTGAACGTGGCGTGGTTTACTATGAAACCCGCACGGTGATACGCGACGGAAAACGTGTGCAGCAGCAAGTGCCAAAGGTCCGCTGGACGCCCAAATCAGGACGTGTCGCGCGGTTTTTTGATGATGTTTTGGTATTGGCGTCACGCTCACTTCCCAAGAAGTACACGGATGCGCTTGAACCATGGGACCTACCCGCATTAGAGCCCTATCAACCTGAGTACCTGGCGGGCTTTCGGGCCGAGGCCTACACCGTGGAGTTACAAGAGGGTCATGCCGAGGCGCGCGCCTATATGGCGCGGGTGATCGAGCGCGATGTGCGTTTCGATATCGGCGGAGACCGGCAGCGCATCCACGCCGTGGACACAGATGTTCGGAATGTCACGTTTAAACACATCCTGTTGCCGGTTTGGATGGCCGCCTATAAGTACCGCGGACAAACCTATCGTTTCGTAGTGAACGGGCGCACCGGGCGCGTACAGGGAGAGCGCCCCTGGTCCGCGATCAAGATCACCATCGCTGTGGTTCTGGGCCTGCTGATCGCTGCCGGTGTCGGTTATCTGGTGGCGACGGGGCAACAATAGCGCTTGCTCGCCGGACACCCAGCCCTCTTGAATATCCTTTGATCCAAAGCCATCCTCCGCATCGCGAAGTCAGAGGGAAGCTGCTGTGTCGATATCCATTCTGAATACCCTGCTTGAGGATCGGCATTCCTGTCGTGCATTTCGTCCCGACCCGGTTTCCAGGGATCAAATCGAACAAATCCTGATCAGTGCCTCGCGTGTTCCAAGCTGGTGCAATGCGCAGCCATGGAGCGTGGTGATCGCCAGCGGCAAGGAAACGGACATGTTCCGCCGCGCCATGCGCGCCGAGGCCGAGACTGGGCCGCCTGTGCCTGACCTGCCTTTTCCGACGTCGTACTCCGGTGTCTATCAGGATCGCCGCCGCGCCTGCGGCTGGGCATTGTACGAAGCAACTGGGGTGGAACGCGGCGATCGAGCGGCGTCTGCGCGTCAAATGATGGAAAACTTCACTTTGTTTGGTGCGCCGCATTGCGCCATTGTCTCCAGCCCGGTCGAACTGGGCGCTTATGGCGCATTGGATTGCGGTGGGTTTGTCACGGCATTTACATTGGCCGCGCAAGCCCTCGGAATTGCGTCAATTCCGCAGGCAGCACTTGCAAGCTATAGCCCGTTTCTGCATCGCTATTTCGATATCCCCGATGACCGGTTGATCTTATGCGCGATTTCATTTGGCTATTCAGACACGACCCACCCGGCGAACGCCTTTCGAACGGATCGCGCGGCATTGGGTGACATTGTCGACTGGCGCGGCTAAACCTTCCGATCAGACAGACCGGCACATAACCAGAGGTTCATTTTGCGCGCGCTATTACAACGTATTTCCCACGCCAAAGTCTCGGTTGACGATATGGTTGTCGGGCAATCAGGCCCGGGATTGCTGATCTTTGTGTGCGCCATGCAAGCCGATGATGAACAGCAGGCCGAGAAGCTAGCTGCCAAGATTTCGAAGCTACGCATTTTCAAGGATGACGCTGGGAAGATGAACCGCTCGATCCTGGACTGCGGCGGATCTGCTTTGGTCGTCAGCCAGTTCACCTTGGCTGCCAACACGACAAGCGGCAACCGCCCGGGATTTTCGGAAGCCGCAGCCCCGGACACCGGCAAACAGTTGTACGACGTATTTGCCCAAAACCTATCATCACAAGGGATTGCCGTTGAAAAAGGGCAGTTCGGCGCGGACATGGCCGTTGAGTTGATCAATGATGGACCCGTAACAATCTGGATGGACAGCCAATGACCCAAGCAGAACAAGCAATCAAACTGTGGCGGGCCGGGGTCGCGGCGGTTGACGGCTACACCGCAACACAGACCGCTTTGTCGGGCGTCTCGAAACCCGACCGAATTCTGGCCGTTGGCAAGCCTGCCGCAGCGATGGCGCGCGCCGCGTTGGACCATTTCGGAACGGTTCCGACCCTGGTGGTCACCAAGGATGATCATGGCCGCGATCTGCCTGACGGCGTTGAGGTCATCGAAGCCTCTCATCCCGTGCCTGATGAGAGAAGCCTTGCAGGTGGGCGGGCGTTGCGTCTTGCTGTCGGGGCAATGCAGCCGGGCTCCCATCTGCTGCTTCTGGTCTCAGGTGGGGCGTCGTCGTTGGCCGAGGATCTGTTGCCGGGAAATTCGCTTGAGGATCTCGAGGCCCTGAACAGGAAACTACTGTCCGAAGGTCTGGATATCACGGCAATGAACGCAAAACGACGCGCGCTGTCTCGGGTCAAAGGCGGTGGGTTGCTATCGCATTTTGCGGGCGAGAAGGTAACGGTGCTGGCGATATCTGATGTGCCCGGTGATGATCTTCACGTTATCGGTTCGGGGATCGGTGCTTTGCCTGAAACTTACGCGTTCGAAGCCACCGCCCGCATCATTGCATCAAATGCACACGCACGGACCGCAGCGACAGAGGCCGCCCACGCCGCCGGACTTCCCGTGCATGCAGATGAAGAGGCCCTGCACGATGACTACCTTTCCGTTTCCGCCAAGCTGGGACAGCGATTGCGACAAATGGAACCCGGTGTGATGGTGTTTGGTGGTGAGCCAACAGTCGTCCTGCCCGAGAACCCGGGTCAAGGCGGTCGAAATCAGGCGCTTGCACTTGCCTTGGGTCGCGAGATCTCTGGTCTGTCGGGCATCACGGTTGTTGTTGGTGGCACAGACGGCACGGACGGCCCGACAAATGCAGCAGGAGGTATCGTTGACGGCTCAACCTGGACCAAGGAGGCTGAGATCGCTTTGGAAAACGCCGACAGCGGCAGCTATCTGGACAAGGCCGACGCTTTGCTTGTGACCGGCCCGACGGGCACAAATGTCATGGATCTGGTTGTCGCAATAAGAAGGTAGTTTGACGTTTTTACCCTGTCCCATGACCAACAGGACCCGGAGACTGCCACCATGACGTCTGCACCCAACTCGCTAAGTGAGATCGAAGACATCGCCGACTTGGGCATCCATTTATCTGATGGATGTCGTCTGTCTGCGCGGGTGTGGCGGCCAACGGATGCGGCGAAATCTCCGGTTCCGGCGATTCTGGAATTTCTCCCCTATCGCAAGCGCGATGGTACCGCAGCGCGGGATGAGTTGACCCACCCCTGGTTCGCCAAACGCGGCTATGCCTGTATTCGCGTTGATATGCGTGGCAACGGCGATAGCGAAGGTTTGATGGCTGATGAGTATACTCAGCAAGAGTTGGACGATGCTGTTGAGGTTATTCGGTGGCTGGCAGATCAAACCTGGTGCAGTGGCTCGGTCGGGATGATGGGAATAAGTTGGGGCGGTTTTAATGCCTTGCAGGTTGCAGCAATGCGACCTACCCCGCTCAAAGCCATAATCACACTATGTTCAACGGCGGATCGGTATGCAGATGATATCCACTACAAGGGTGGATGTCTGTTAAACGAAAACCTCGGTTGGGGCGCGACGATGTGGTCCTATTCTTCGCGCGCGCCAGACCCTGAATTGCGCCCGAACTGGCGTGAGTTATGGTTGAAGCGGTTGGAGAATGAGCCGTTTCTACCGTCGATCTGGCTGCGTCACCAAACCCGTGATGACTACTGGCGACATGGCTCGGTGTGCGAAGATTTTGGGGCGATCCGTGCAGCAACGCTTGCTGTTGGTGGCTGGGGGGACGCATACAAGAACACTGTTCCGTTGCTGGTTGAACAGCTGAACGCGCCGGTGAAGGGCATTGTTGGCCCATGGGTTCATAAGTACCCACATTTCGCCGTGCCTGAACCCCGGATTGGCTTCCTTCAGGTAGCGCTGCGGTGGTGGGACCATTGGCTGAAAGGTTTGGACACCAGCGTGGAAGACGATCCGGATTACCGGGCCTATGTGATGGACGGTGTGCGCCCTGAACGCTGGTATGCCGAGCGGGCTGGCCTTTGGATTGCCGAAGCTGACGGCGCGACATCTCAGTTGCCTAAGATGACCATGCGGATATCGGATACCGGGCTTGGCTGCACCGATCCCTTGAATAGACGCATCCGCTCACCTCAACATTGTGGCATGGAGGGGGGCGAGTATTGCGCCATCTGGTTGGGCCCTGACATGCCCGGCGACCAGCGGGCAGATGATGCATTGTCGGCCTGTTTTGACAGCCCGCCTCTGGACGAAATCATGGATATCGTGGGCGCCCCACGTGTTCGGCTGACGATCAGCGCTGACAAACCGCAGGCCCAGCTTGCGATACGTTTGAACCATATCCATCCAGACGGCGCTTCGACCAGAATCACGTATGGGGTTCTAAACCTGGCGCACCGGGACAGCCATGCAGAACCGACACCGCTGACGCCCGGACAACCTTATCAGATTGAACTTGACCTGGATCACATCGCCTATCGTGTTCCCAAAGGTCATCGGTTGCGCCTGTCCGTCTCCAGCGCCTACTGGCCGTTGGTTTGGCCATCCCCAGAGATGGCCGAACTGCATTTGACAGCAGGAGAGATCACGATCCCGCAGCGGGAACCTGCAACGTCTGACGAGTGCGCGTTTCCGCCGCCCGAGTCCGAAGAGCCACGGAAAGTCAAAACCTTGCGGGAAGCATCTAACTCCCGCCGCGTCGAAACGGACATGAATACAGGAGAAATTCGCCTGATCATCGAAGATGATTTTGGTCTCGCCGAAGATTGCACGCATGGTTTGATAAGTGGCGGCTCAGCGCATGAGGCTTGGTCGATACATCCAGATGACCCACTTTCCGCACGGGGAACTTGTGACTGGACTCAGGAGCAAAAACGCGGCGACCTAGACCTGAAAACTGAAACAAGTTGCGAGATGTGGTCTGACGCCGAAAATTTTTATCTCCGCGCCGCTATAAGTGCTTACGAAAATGAAGTGCTATTGTTTTCAACACTCAAGGAAGACACGATAGCGCGGAACCAACTATAGATCCGACCTCAAAGGGCAGGACTTTAAACTTGCCCGACCGGGTGAAATGCGCCAACGTTGACTCAAGCGTCAATAAAAAGTCCGCAAAGGGCTAATACAAACCAAAGGGAGATCTTTGTATGAACGACCAACTCACTCACATGACCGGACAAGTGACGGCAGGAAAACTGACACGCCGCGAATTCATAGGGAAAGCGGCGGCCCTTGGGGTTACTGCGGCCATGGCCAGCACAATGTTCGCAGATGCAGCGCGCGCTGCAGGCGCCAAAAAAGGCGGCGATCTGAAATTCGGCCTGCAAGGCGGCGAATCGACAAACTCGCTCGATCCGGCAACCTATGCCAGCTCGGTTCCGTTCCAGAACGGCAAACAGTTTGGTGACCAGCTGGTCGAAGTGGCACCAGACGGGACAATCGAACCACGCCTGGCGGAAAGCGTCGAAGGCAGCGCTGACGCCAAGGTCTGGACCTTCAAGCTGCGTCAGGGTGTCGAATTCCACAACGGCAAGACCATGACCAGCGAAGACGTTCTGAAGACGATGGAGCGCCATTCGAACGAAGACTCCAAGTCCGGTGCCCTTGGCATCATGAAGGGCATCGAGTCGATGAAGGCCGATGGCGACAACTTTCAGGTCACCCTGACCGAGCCGAACGCTGATCTGCCCTATCTGATGGCCGACTATCACCTGATCATTCAGCCCGATGGCGGCATGGACAACCCCGCAGCGGGTATTGGTACCGGCCCCTATAAGCTGGAAGTCGATGAACCGGGCGTGCGCCACCTGTTTACGAAGAACGAAAATCACTGGAACAGCGATTTCGGTAACTTCGACAGCGTCGAAGTCGTCGTTATCAACGACGCAACTGCCCGTACTGCCGCACTACAATCCGGTCAGGTACACGCGATCAACCGGGTTGAACCCAAGGTTGCCGATCTGCTGGGTCGCGCGCCCAATCTGACGGTGAATTCGACCGCTGGTCGTGGGCATTATGTGTTCATCATGCATTGCGACACGGCACCTTTCGACAACAATGAACTGCGACTGGCACTGAAATACGCCATCAACCGCACGGATCTGGTCGACAAGGTGCTGCGCGGTTACGGCTCGATCGGGAACGACATGCCAATCAATGCGGCGTATCCGTTGTTTGACGAGACCATTGAACAGCGCGAATTCAGCGTTGAAAAAGCGGCCGAGCACTATAAGAAATCCGGTCATGACGGATCTCCGATCATCTTGCGTGTTGCGGATGGGGCGTTCCCTGGTGCTGTGGATGCGGCAGCCTTGTTCCAGCAGACCGCTGCTCAGGCTGGTATCCCGCTGGAGATCAAGCGTGAACCCAACGATGGTTACTGGTCCGAAGTCTGGAATGTTCAGCCGTTCTGCGCCTCGTACTGGGGTGGCCGTCCGGTGCAGGATCAGATGTATGCAACCGCTTATCTGTCGACTGCCGACTGGAACGACACTCGGTTCAAGGTACCGGCGTTTGACGACATGCTCTACGCTGCACGCGCGGAACTGGATACGGAAAAACGCAAGGGCATCTACGGCCAGATGGGCCGCATGGTCCGCGACGAGGGCGGCATAATCTGCCCGATGTTCAACGACTTTGTCGAAGGCATCAGCAACCAGCTGGATGGCTGGGAGACCGACCCGACGCAGGAAATGATGAACGGCAACGTTTCCCGCAAAATGTGGTTCGTCTGATACGGGCAACGGATCATGCATCCTATCATCAAACTGGTTTCCCAGCGCCTCGCGCTGGGAATCCTTTTGCTGTTCGGCGCTTCGGCCCTGATTTTTGGCCTGACCGAAGCCCTTCCCGGAGACGCCGCGCAAGCCGTCCTGGGGCAGTCCGCAACCCCAGAGGCCCTTGCAAACCTGCGCGAAGAGATGGGTTTGGACCGTCCCGCATTGACCCGCTATGCTGAATGGCTGACAGGCATTCTACAGGGTGATCTCGGTCGGTCGCTCACCAACAAGCTCGACATCGCTGAAAGTATCGGAAAGCGGCTGGGGAATACGCTGTTTCTCGCTTGTGTTGCCGCGATCGTCTCGGTCCCACTTGCGATTTTTCTTGGCCTGTTGGCCGTCCGCTACCGCAACCGTTGGCCCGATAAACTGATTTCAGCGGTCACACTGACAACGGTTTCAATCCCCGAGTTTCTTATCGGCTATGTGCTGGTTTACTTCATATCGGTGAAGCTGGGATGGTTTTCATCCCTCGCGATGATCAATGACTCCATGTCATTGGGGCAAAAACTATACGCGATTGCGTTGCCGGCTTTTGTTCTGACTCTTGTGGTTCTCGCACAGATGATGCGGATGACCCGGGCCGCAATTTTGAACCTTATGCAATCTGCGTATATCGAAACTGCAGAGCTGAAGGGCCTCTCTACCTTTCAGGTTATTGCCAGACATGCCTTTCCAAATGCCATTTCACCAATCGTGAATGTCGTCATGTTGAACCTCGCTTATCTGGTGGTCGGTGTTGTCGTGGTTGAGGTTGTGTTCGTCTATCCCGGCATGGGGCAATACCTTGTTGACGCCGTGACCAAACGCGATGTGCCGGTTGTTCTGGCCTGCGGCGTAGTCTTCGCGGCCGTCTACATTGGCCTGAACATGGTCGCAGACATTGTGTCTATCCTTGCGAACCCAAGATTGAGGCACCCGAAATGATGAAGAATATTCCTATTTCGGCAGCCATCGGACTGTTTTTCACCGGCACCTACTTTTTGGTGGCCATCGCCGCGCCTTTGATCGCGCCCTATGGAATGGCAGAAGTGGTTGGGGACGTCTGGGAACCGGCAAGTGCCAAACATTTGCTTGGAACCGACAATATTGGACGCGATCTGCTGACCCGTATGATCTATGGTGGCCGTACCACGATCTTTATCGCAGCGGCTGCGACACTTCTTAGCTTTTTGACTGGTACGTCACTTGGCCTGCTTGCAGCAGTTATGGGCGGCTGGGCTGATCAGGTTCTAAGCCGAGCGGTCGATCTGATCATGTCGATCCCCACGCTGATCCTGGCGCTGGTCATTCTGGCGATTGTCCCTGTGACCGTCCCGATCCTGATCCTTGTGATGGGCCTCTTGGACGCCACGCGCCCGTATCGCCTGTCACGATCTGTCGCGGTGGATATCAACGTGATGGATTATGTCGAAGCCGCCAAATTGCGCGGTGAAGGCCGAATCTGGATAATCTTCCGGGAAATCCTGCCCAACGCGCTGTCACCATTGGTGGCAGAGTTTGGTCTGCGGTTCATCTTTATGGTTCTGTTCATCTCGACCCTGTCGTTCCTGGGTCTGGGCGTGCAGCCGCCGCTGGCGGACTGGGGCGGCATCGTGAAGGAAAACAAAGACGGCATCGTCTATGGCATTGGCGCAGCGCTATACCCGGCCGTCGCAATCGCGACGCTCGCAATCTCGGTCAACCTGGTGGCTGACTGGGTGCTGAACCGTACAACTTCGCTGAAAGGAGGCCGGGGATGAGTGATATCCTTCTCAAGGTCCGCGACCTCAAAATCGGCGCGACAGTATATCCGCCGGACGAAAAGCCACATGATATTGAAATCGTGCACGGGGTCAGCTTTGACCTCGCGCCCGGCAAGGTCTTGGGGCTAATTGGCGAATCCGGGGCCGGAAAATCCACTATCGGTCTGGCGTCCATGGCCTATGGCCGGGGTGGCGTCGAAATCACTGGCGGCGAAGTCTGGGTCAACGGCCGAGATATCCTGAAATCCCCGCATGGCGACATCCGCAAGTTGCGCGGGGGCGAAGTGACTTATGTTTCGCAATCCGCGGCGGCATCCTTCAACCCTGCCAAAAAGATCATGGATCAGGTCGTCGAGGCTGCGGTCGAGCAGAAAAAATTCTCGCGCAAAGAAGCCGAAAGGCGCGCGCGCGAGCTGTTTGCCAAACTTGGGTTGCCTGATCCGGACAATATAGGGGATCGGTACCCGCACCAGGTTTCCGGTGGGCAGTTGCAACGTTGCATGACCGCGCTCGCCTTGTGTCCTGAACCGGACCTTGTGGTGTTTGACGAACCCACAACTGCTTTGGATGTGACCACCCAGATCGACGTTCTGATGGCAATCAAAGAAGCCATTCGCGACACTGGTGTTGCCGCACTCTATATCACACACGACCTTGCCGTCGTGGCACAGGTAAGTGACGACATCATGGTCCTGAAAATGGGCGATATGGTCGAATACGGCAGCACGGATCAGATCATCAACAAACCGCAGGAAGAGTACACACAGGCGTTGGTCTCGGTCCGCTCGATCGAGCATGAAGAAAAACAGCCCACGCCGGACCCGGTGCTGAGCGTCGACGGGATCACCGCACGCTACAAGGGGCTGAATTTCGACGTGTTGCATAACGTCAATGTCGAACTTCATCCGGGACAGACACTAGCCGTTGTGGGCGAATCCGGCTCGGGTAAATCCACGCTGGCGCGGGTGATCACAGGTCTGTTGCCGCCGAGCGGAGGTGAGATCACATTTGCAGGGCGCAAACTCTCGGCGGATCTGGCCGGGCGCTCGCGCGAGGATTTGCGTGAGTTGCAGATGATCTACCAGATGGCGGATGTGGCGATGAACCCACGGCAGACCGTCGGGACAATCATCGGGCGACCGTTGGAGTTCTACTTTGGCATGCGCGGCGCGGAAAAGCGCAAGCGGATCATCGAACTGCTGGATGAGATCGAACTGGGTGAAAAGTTCATGGATCGCTACCCAGCAGAGCTGTCGGGCGGTCAGAAACAGCGTGTCTGTATTGCGCGATCACTGGCGGCCAAGCCAAAGATGATCATCTGTGATGAGGTGACATCAGCGCTGGATCCGCTGGTGGCCGATGGCATCCTGAAACTGTTGCTGGACCTGCAAAAGATCGAAGACGTGGCGTATCTGTTCATCACCCACGATCTGGCGACTGTGCGCGCGATCAGCGACAGTATCGCGGTGATGTATCAGGGTCGTGTGGTTCGCTATGGCCCCAAAAGTGAGGTTCTTAGCCCGCCGTTTGACGACTATACTGACCTCTTGCTCAGCTCGGTGCCGGAAATGCACCTGGGTTGGCTGGAAGAGGTCGTTGCGCATCGTAAGATGGAAAGCGCCGGGAACTGATCCCGGCCCTTTCAATACAAATCTGGTGAATCACCTAATCCCGGCGTCTTGTTCAGCAACAGGCGGCGGGGTTTTGTCAAAGAGGCTGTGTCATGGACCGGAAACTGCTTTTGATCATTCTGGACGGGGTTCCTTATCGCAACTTTCGCCGCCTTTTTGGCAACCTGGAAGGCTGGGTTCAAAACGGTGAGGCGCGCGTCTGGAAACATCGCGCAGTACTGCCGTCGATTTCTGCCAGCTGTTATGCCTCGATCCATACCGGCGTGACGCCGCAGGAACATGGCTGTACCGGCAATGGCAACGTCTTCCGGTTGCGCCACAAGGACGTGTTCAGCCAGGTGCGAGAGGCCGGGGGTAAGACCGGCGCCGTAACGCACAGCTTTTGGTCACAGTTTTTCAACCGACATCCGTTCGACTATGTGCGCGACGTCGAGTATGACGAACCAGACAGCGAGACCATCAACCATGGTCGCTTCCACTCTATGACCGGCTATGGCAAGGACAATCAGATGACACCGTCGGACGTGGATCTTTTTGCCACGCTGACCAATCTGTGCCTGCGACATGGGCTGGATTACGGCATTCTGCACACCTGCACACTGGATAGCATGGGACACCGCTATTTTCACGACTGTCAGGAAATGGACCACGCATGCTTTGTGATGGATGAGATGTTGGCCCCTTTCATCCCCCGTTGGAGGCAACTGGGATACGAGGTGATCGTGACCGCTGACCACGGACAGGACGAGCGCGGACATCACGGCGGGCGCGGTACGTTGCAGCAGGAAACTGCGCTGTATTATTTCGGAGACGCCGAAGGCCCTGATCAAGACACGGTCATTGACCAGTTACAACTGGCACCAACCATATTGAATCGCATAGGCGCTCCGGTTGCAGAGACAATGAAGGCCGAGCCGTTTCTGAAATGATCTCGCAGAGCGTCAGTCGTAGGACCAGATGCCCTGCCCCAACGCCTCGATCGCGACCGAGATTCTTTCAAAACTGTCAGCGGCCCGTGTGACTGTTGTCCGCGCGCGAAGATACCCATGGACAAGGCCCGGTTCATTGATCCAATGCGCGTTACCGCCTGCTGCGATAATTCTATCGCAATAGGTCGGCCCATCATCACGCAATGGGTCACAGTCAGCTGTGACGACCACCGTTGGTGGAAGGCCTGAGAAATCGCTGTCGTGCAAGGGCGCGTAAGTCGGGTCATGTTCGGGTTTTTCACCGGCGAACCGCATCTTTTCATAGAATAGAATATCGTCCAGGGTCAAAAGCGGTGCATGAGCGTGCTCAGTATACGATCCCTGCGTCCTGTCACCGCCCAAGCCGGGATAGATCAGAACCTGTCCTAATACATGTTCCAACCGCCCGCGACCATGATGAGCAACGGACGCCGCCAGATTGCCACCGGCGCTGTCGCCTGCAAGAATGATCGGATCACCAAATTCGCGGGCAGCCCATTCGACGGCTGTCCAACTGTCGTCGAATTGTGCCGGATGCACATGTTCCGGGCACAGCCGATAATCCACAGCCACAACGCGATATCCAGTCTGCACGCAAATCTCGGCACACACGTCATCATGGCTGTCGAGACCGCCCAGTATGAAACCGCCGCCATGGAAATAGACGACAGTTCGGGTCGGATCTCCGGCTTTATAAACGCGAACCGGCACGCCATCGGCGGGCCGGTCCTGCGTTTTTACGTCATCCGGACGGGGTTGGCGAAAATCCTGACACATCGTGTCATAAACCCTGCGCTGATCGGCTATGGACAGGTCAACCGCATCGTCAGGATAGCTTTCAGCCGTTCGTCTTATGAACGCCCAGGTTTCTTCATCGATCAGACGTTCATAATCCATAGCCCCTCCGTGATCAGGCTGCCCACTCCCATGGCCGGGTGAACGCCCCCAGCACTGTGCTAACATCGTCTTCGGAGGAGCCCTTCGCGTCAAGCTGTGCAACAAGCCCACGCTTTTTGTCATCGATGACCAAGACAACCCGCGCATCGACACCGGCTTTTTCAAGCGCACCGTTGTAGATACGGGTGATCGCGTGTTTGCGCAGGTCCGGTTTGAACACCTTGCCCACAGCCGTTTTCGGCAGTTCTGTCAGAACGGTCATGTGTTTGGGTTGTGCGGCCCGTTCGTGGACGTGGACCTTGCAATACTCCAGCAACTCTTCTTCGGTTGCGCTGGCACCGTCGACGAGTTCGACAAAGGCACAAGGCACTTCACCTGAATGGGCATCCGGTTGGCCGATCGCGCCCGCGAAGGCAACCGCCTCATGGCCCAACAACGCCTCTTCAATCTCAGCCGGGTCAATATTGTGACCGCCACGGATAATCAGATCCTTGGCGCGCCCGGTGATCCACAGATACCCGTCTTCGTCAAACCGGCCCAGATCGCCCGTGCGCAGATATTTGTCGAAGTGGTAGAGGTTCGCGTTCTTTTCCGCCTCGGTATAGGTGTTGCCCGCATAAACCCCCGGGTTCGAAATACAGATTTCTCCGATCTCGTCCGCACCACATTCCTTGGGCCCATCTGGTCCATCCTGCAGGATTTTGACGTCCGTATAGGGAAACGGAATACCAATTGAGCCGATCTTTTTCTCACCATCCACCGGGTTACAGGACACAAGGCAGGTGGCTTCGGTCAGGCCATAGCCTTCGACGATCGTGACACCGGTTGCTTCTTCAAAGCGGCGGAACAATTCAACCGGCAAAGGTGCCGAGCCCGAAAACGCGGTTTTCACGGATGAGATATCCGCATCCACAGGGCGCTGCATTTTAGCCGAAATCGCTGTCGGAACCGTAATGATAAATGACACTTTCCAGCGCTCGATCAGCTTCCAGAAATTGTCAAACACGCCATCGCCGCGATACCCTGCTGGCGTCGGGAAGATGACATGTGCGCCGGATGACACCGCAGCCATCATGATCACATGCACCGCGAAGACGTGGAACATCGGCAACGGGCACATGATCACATCATTCTCGTCAAACAGCAGCGTATGTCCCAGCCAACCGTTATAGACCAGCCCGGAATACTTGTGCTGAGCGACTTTGGGCATGCCCGTCGTCCCACCGGTGTGGAAATAGCAGGCCACACGATCTTCTTTGCTGTCTTCAAATGTCAGGCTCGTCGGCTGTTTGGCCAGTTCCTGATTGAAACTTCTGTAATCCGCATGGGCCAGATGCTCTTTGTCCCCCATCTTGGGGCGCAGGAAGGGCACCAACCACGATTTTGGCGGCGTAAGATAGCGATTCAGGTCAATTTCCAGAATGGTCTTAACGTTGGGCGCATGGCGGACCGCTTCTTCGACCTTTTGCGCCACATCCGTTTTCGGGAACGACTTCAGCGTCACAACAACCTTGGCGTTGGTCTCCCGCAAAATGGCGGCAATCTGTTCTGGTTCCAGCAACGGGTTGATTGGGTTAACGATCCCAGCCACAGCGCCGCCCATCATGGTGACAAGCGTTTCGTTGCAATTGGGCAGAACATACGCCACCACGTCCTTTTCGCCCACACCGAGCGAGCGGAACAGATTGGCAGCCTGATTGACCTTGCCTAGCAAGTCGGACCAGGTCAGCGTTTCGGCCTTGTCATTTGGGCCCGAGAACAGCTGGAAACTGATCGCCTTGTGGTTTGGAAACTTGCCTGCTGTTCGCGATAGCAACTGATGGAACGTGACTGGCAGGTCACGATCCTCCCAGGACATTTCCTGCTCCATCCGTGCTTTGTCTTCTAGACCCACAAAGGCCATGTTGCTCCTCCCCTTATTTTTCTCCCATGCGCGGCACAGGTTTTTGATCCATCACAGGATGGGACCATATCCTTGTCGGCGCAAGCAAGGGCTTAGCGTTGGATTTCTGGAAAATGTAGGATGACGCTACGGCGGATCGCCGTTTGTCTGCACGTCACTTTATTCTGCGGCGACGCCATCCGTGAATTGTAGACGGGCCAGACGCGCATATAGCCCATCCTGAGCGACAAGATCTTGGTGGGTGCCCTGCGCAACAATCTGCCCGGCCTCCAGCACCACGATCCGGTCGGCCTTTTTGACTGTCGCCAAACGGTGCGCAACAATTAGCGTCGTGCGCCCGGCACGCATCTGATCCACAGCACCCTGAACAGCACGCTCGCTTTCAGCATCAAGGGCCGACGTCGCCTCATCCAGCAACAGGACCGGCGCATCGCGCAGAATGGCACGGGCGATCGCAATTCGTTGTTTCTGGCCACCGGACAGCATCACGCCACGTTCTCCGACAAAACTGTCATAACCTTCTGGCAGCGCCGCAATGAAGTCATGCGCCGCGGCGGCGCGCGCAGCCGCCTCGACTTCGGCATCCGTGGCATCCAGTCGGCCAAAGCGGATGTTTTCGCGGGCCGAAGCAGCAAAGATCACCGGGTCCTGCGGAACCAACGCCATTTGAGCGCGGAAATCTGCTCGATCCAGGTCTCGCAGGTCTTGGCCATCCAATGTGACGCGACCAGAGTTCGGGTCATAGAACCGCTGGATCATCTGGATCACGGTCGTCTTGCCTGCCCCTGACGGGCCGACAAAGGCAACCGTTTCACCCGGGTTCACTTGCAGCGACAGGTGGTCGAGTGCGATCACATCAGGTCGCGCCGGATAACGGAAGGTAACGTCTTCAAACCCGATTTCACCGCGCACGGGTTGCGAGAGTGATCCGGCTTGCGTCGGGTCGGACACCGTATCCTCGGCGTTCAGCAACTCAATCAGCCGTTCCGTGGCACCAGCGGCGCGCTGAAGCTCGCTCCAAATCTCGGACAAGGCTGCTACCGAGCCGGCCATGATGATCGAATAGATCACGAACTGGATAAGAACGCCCTCGGTCATGACACCGTTGCGCACGTCATTGGCCCCCATCCACAGCACGCCTACGATGCCGGAAAAGACCAGGAAAATCACGATGACTGTCAGCACGGCCCGCGTCCTGATGCGCCGCAGCGACACGACATAAGATGTCTCGGTCATATCGCCGAACTGTTTGCGACTGGCCTGTTCATGGGTGAACGCCTGCACTGTCTGGACAGCCCCAAGTGCCTCGCCCGCATTGCCGGAAGACGCCGCGATCCAGTCCTGGTTTTCACGGCTGATAACACGCAAACGACGACCCAGAACCAGAATCGGGACGACAACGATTGGGATCAACAACAGGACAAGAGCCGTCAACTTGGCAGAGGTCAGCAGCATCAGGACCAGCCCGCCGATGAACATCAGCATATTCCTAAGTGCTATTGATACAGAGGACCCCAACACCGACTGAATCAATGTGGTGTCCGTCGTGATCCGGCTGAGCACTTCGCCCGTCATAATGCGTTCGTAGAACTCCGGGCTCATACCGATCACACGGTCGAACACAGCTTTGCGAATATCGGCCACAACACGCTCACCCAGCCGGGTGACCAGTGTATAGCGGATCCCTGTGCCGACAGCGAGAACGGCGGCAATGCCCAGCGCGGCCAGAAAGTACCAATCCAGCAGTTCCCCGTCCTGAATGCGGAAATTGTCCACCACACGACGTACAGCCAGTGGCAGGGTCAACGTCATGCCCGCTGTCAGTATCAAAGCCAGCGTGGCGCCGATCATCAGCCATTTGTAAGGCATCATGAAAGGCCAGAGAGACGCCAGCATACCCAGTTTTTTCGACCCGGGTCGCTCCTCGCTAGCGCCGGGGGCCGGAGCTTTTGCTGGATTGGCGGTGGTCTTTCTTGCCATATCGGGCCCTTACGTTCCAAACGGTCCTGAGTGAAATCTTCTTGGCCCTAGCAGCACCTGCGGTCAAGCAGCACAACACCTATTGGCAGCCAGCACGGGCCATTTGACGCAGAGATTGAGGGGATATTCTGGAGCGGGTAGACGGAATCGAACCGACATAATCTGCTTGGAAGGCAGGGGCTTTACCATTAAGCTATACCCGCTCGTGGTTTGGGCTGGTTAAGTCATGTGCCCGGGCGCGTCAAGCAGGAAGTCGGAAAAATCCGTCTTCAAAACGACGTCCCAAGAACCGTTTCAATTTGGATTTTGTTGGCAGCGATCCTTGCCTGACATGCGCGGTTGCAGGGCTCATTCATGGCTGCGGAAAATTCGCGTCGAAGAGAAAAAGCGCTCCAACTCTTCGATCCTCTCTTTGCTTTCCTCCCAACGCGCCTCTTGCACTTCGGCGATCAGAGTTTCTGAGATCAATTGCAGCGCAATGGTCGAATCCCAGCTGGAAGGTGCTTCGACCAAGGCATGAAACGTATAGTCCGCAGTCTTGCCGATTGGCGAACCCCATTGATCTGTAAACAATACAACCGTCACGCCACGGCTGGAGGCGACCTGCGCCAGCTTTTCCAGATGCGCCTCGTACCGGCGAATGTCGAATATCACCAGGACCGAGGTTTCCCCCATGTCCAGCAGGTACTGCGGCCAGACGTTTGCGGAATTGCCCAACATCGTCACATTGGGGCGAATGATTTGCATGTGGTTGTACAGATAATCCGCGTTTGACCGGGTGATCCGGCCACCCACGACATATAATGGGCGTTCCGTGTCGGCCAACAACTGTGCGACGGCATCGAACATCTCTTTATCAAGACGTTCCAGCGTATGACGCATATTGGTCCAGACCGCCTGCGCAAATCGCGTTATCGGATGTTCTGCTTCGCCGTCATCTGCCCAGTCATCGCGCTTGGAAATCGGCTTCTTGATCTGGGCCGCAACCTCTTCGCGCAGCGCGTCCTGCATGTCAGGGAAGCCGTCAAACCCAAGCTTGCGCGCTGTTCGGATGACCGTCGGGGTCGACACCTGTGCGGCCGCTGCCAGCTTGGTGATCGATTGCAGCCCCGCCATGGGATAGTCCTGCAAAAGGATCGAAGCCAATTGACGTTCTGATCGCGTCAGACCGTCCAGTTCATCCTGTATCCGCTGTTTGACAATTTTGGCGACGGTTGCCATCGGCACCCTCTTTTTTTCTATTCGTTACAGAATATTTGAGATTGTAATTTTGTCTACAGTAATTTTCTTGACAGCCGAGTTTCTACTGTAGCAAATGCTACGTATGCATGAAGATACCGAGTCACCTTTGCTTCACCCGACCGAGGCGCCCGCTGCGCGCGTGTTGAATGCACGTGGGCACGCGCCAGCTGTTTTGGTATGCGAGCATGCAAGCCGGTTTATCCCGGCGGCACTTGGTGGACTGGGGCTGGACGAGGCTGCTGCGCGATCTCATGCCGCTTGGGACATTGGCGCGCTGGAGCTTTCGGTCGAGTTGATGGGGGCGTTGGATGCGCCGCTGGTTCATTCCCGCGTCAGTCGCCTTGCCTATGACTGCAATCGACCGCCGAGCCGCGACGACGCCATGCCCAAAACCAGTGAAGTCTTTGCAGTACCGGGCAACATGGGTCTGACCGAAGACCAGCGTTCCCAGAGAATCCGCGAGGTCTATTATCCGTTTCGGCATTTGCTTGCCTCGACTTTAGATGCGCGCCCAATCCCACCTGTGCTGATCACGATCCACAGCTTCACACCGGTCTATCAGGGCCAATCACGGTCGGTCGAGTTGGGCATCTTGCATGATGATGATGACAGAGCGGCCGAGGTCATGCTGCGACATGCGCAAGGGTCAGGTCTGAAAGTGGCGCGGAACGAGCCCTATTCTGCTGCCGACGGCGTCACCCACACGTTGCGCGAACATGCGATAAAACGCGGGCTTCCGAATGTCATGATCGAGGTTCGAAACGACCTGATCAATACGCCAACAGGCATCAACGACATTTCAGGGCGACTGACACCGATACTGCAAGCCGTGGTCAGCGAATTTTCGAACGTTGAGGCGAAGCTATGAAATTTGGGGGATCGGAATGAATTTCATGCGGGGATATGTGGCGGTCATTGACCGCATGAACCGCTGGATCGGCCGGATCGTCATGTATGGCATTTTCGCCATGATGGGCATCCTGCTTTGGTCGTCGATCTCAAAGACGTTCTTCCTTCCCTCTCTCTGGACGCTAGAAGTGGCACAATTCGCCATGGTGGCTTACTACATCCTTGGCGGCCCCTACTCGATCCAGATGGGATCCAACGTCCGCATGGACCTGCTTTACAGTGAATGGTCCGACCGGCGCAGGGCGTGGACCGATGCTATCACAGTGTTCTTTCTGATCGTCTACCTCGGCGTGATGATCTATGGCGGGTACGATTCACTTAGCTATTCGCTGCAATATGGCGAACGCAGCCCAACTGCATGGCGCCCATATCTTTGGCCGATAAAGGTGATCATGGTGTTTGGTCTGTTCCTGATGCTGTTGCAGGCAATTTCCGAACTTTTCAAAGATATTCTGCGCCTTCGCGGCGAAGACATCCCGCGTGAGGTGATCTGATGTCCTATGAGCTGATCGCCATCCTGATGTTTTCGACGATGATGCTGATGCTGCTGACCGGGCAGCGGGTCTTTGGGGCAATCGGGTTTGTTGCCGTCATCGCCGCCCTTTTTCTTTGGGGTGACCGGGGCGGGTATGACCTAGGTTTTGCGGCGGCGATGAAGTTGATGAAATGGTATCCGCTGCTGACACTGCCGATGTTCATTTTCATGGGCTATGTCCTGGCCGAGTCCAAAATCGCGGATGATTTGTACAAGATGTTCCACGTCTGGATGGGCGGGCTGAACGGTGGCTTGGCCATCGGCACGATCGGGCTGATGGTACTCATTTCAGCCATGAACGGGCTAAGCGTTGCGGGCATGGCGATTGGAGCGACCATCGCCTTGCCGGAACTTCTCAAACGCGGATACGACAAAAGAATGGTGACTGGGGTTATACAAGCCGGGTCCTCATTAGGTATTCTTGTGCCGCCCTCTGTGGTTTTGGTTCTCTACGCGATGATCGCGCGCCAACCGGTCGGGCAGCTGTGGTTGGCTGGCATCCTGCCTGGCCTAATGATGGCAACGATGTTCATTCTGTATATCGTGATCCGCTGTCGCATTAACCCGGCACTTGGCCCCGCCCTTCCGAAGGAAGAACGCGACGTGCCCATGGCAGAAAAACTGCACCTGTTGCAGGCAGGCCTTCTGCCCCTTGGGATTTTTGCGGCAATGATGGTGCCGTTCGTCAACGGCTGGACGTCACTGGTGGAAAGCTCGGCCATAGGCGCGCTGACCGCATTTGCCGCGGCCGTTCTCAAAGGACGTATGACCCGCGAAGTGTTCGAAACCTCTGTGCGGTCGACCTTGGGCATTACCTGTATGTTCATGTGGATCATTCTGGCGGCACTGGCCTTTGGGGCAGTGTTCGATGGGTTGGGCGCTGTGCGCGCCATCGAAGACCTGTTTACAAACCGTCTGGGCCTGAACCCATGGGTGATCCTGATCCTGATGCAGCTGAGCTTTATCCTGATGGGCACGTTTCTGGACGATACGGCCATGCTGGTCATCGTCGCCCCACTTTATGTACCCCTTGTGGGCGAGCTGGGGTTCGATCTGATTTGGTACGGTGTGCTGTACACGATCACCACTCAGATCGCGTATATGACACCGCCGTTTGGCTATAACCTGTTCCTGATGCGCGCCATGGCGCCACCAGAGATTTCGCTGCGCGACATCTATGGCTCCATCCTGCCCTTTGTTCTGGTGATGACGCTGGCACTGGCCATTATCATGACCTTCCCGCAGATCGCACTGTGGCTGCCGGATTACATTTACAACAAATGACCCCGGACCAAACCGGGGCAACGTGAGGGGTTACGCCTTCGCAAACTGAAACTGACCAATGGAGAGAGAGAATGACGAACAGACGTACATTTTTGAAAGGTGCCGCGGCGGCGCCTGCGGCTGCCTTGGCAACGCCCGCTTTGGCACAATCGAAGATCACGTGGCGGATGCAGACCTATGCCGGACCAGCGCTGGCCGAACACGTTATCGACCCTGCAATCAAGATGTTCAACGACATCGCCGGTGACCGGATGCAGATCGAGCTGTTCTATGCGGACCAACTGGTTCCCACCGGCGAGCTGTTCCGCGCAATGCAGCGTGGCACGATTGATGCAGTGCAATCCGACGACGACTCGATGGCGTCACCCACCGAAGTCACGGTGTTTGGCGGATACTTCCCCTTTGCGTCCCGCTATTCGTTGGACGTGCCCGTTCTGTTCAACCAGTATGGCTTGAATGAAATCTGGGACGAGCAATATTCGGCGGTCGGTGTAAAACACATCTCGGCCGGCGCGTGGGACCCGTGCCACTTTGCGACCAAAGACCCGATCAACTCGCTTGCCGATTTGCAGGGTAAACGCATCTTTACCTTCCCGACTGCCGGTCGCTTCCTGACACAGTTCGGCGTTGTGCCGGTCAGCCTGCCCTGGGAGGATATCGAAGTCGCGGTGCAAACTGGCGAGCTGGACGGCATCGCATGGTCGGGCATCACCGAAGACTACACTGTCGGCTGGGCAGATGTGACCAACTACTTCCTGACCAACAACGTGTCGGGCGCTTGGGCAGGTCACTTCTTTGCCAATATGGATCGTTGGAATGAACTGCCGGAAGACTTGAAGACTCTGTTCAAGGTTTGCACCGACCAGTCCCACTATTATCGCCAGTGGTGGTATTGGGGCGGCGAGGCCTCGTTGCGCGTGAATGGTGACAAGATGAAGCTGACCACAATCCCGGATGAAGAATGGGCGACGGTCGAAGGCGCTGCTGTCAAATTCTGGGACGAGATCGCAGCCGAGTCTGAGACCAAAGCGAAAGTTGTCGAGATCTTCAAGCAATACAACGCCGATATGCAAAAGGCCGGTCGGCCTTATCGCTACGGTTAGAATATCGCCAATACGACCCGCCCTTTTTCGGGGCGGGTCAAACGGAACGAACAGCCGACAGGTTGACATCGGCAAGGATAAAGGTGGCACATGCTCACGTTCGAACATCTCAAGACTCAGGTTTCTGAGGGAACTGTAGACACAGTTCTGGTCTGCATGGTTGATATGCAGGGGCGCTTGATGGGTAAGCGGTTTCACGCCGGTCATTTTGTGGCAGGCGCATGGGAAGAGACCCATTGCTGCAACTACCTTCTGGCCACCGATCTGGAGATGGGAACGCCTGACGGCTATGCCTCGACCAGTTGGGAGCGGGGGTATGGCGACTATGTCATGAAACCCGATCTAGACACGCTGCGCCCTGTGCCATGGCTTGAGGGCACGGTCATGGTGATGTGCGATGTATTGGACCATCACACGCATGAAGAGGTCCCGCATGCGCCTCGGTCGATCCTGAAACGCCAAGTCAATCGTTTGAAGGCCATGGGCTATGATGCGATGACAGCAACCGAGTTGGAGTTTTTCCTGTTCGAGAAAAGCTTTGATCAGATCCGCAAGGAAGGCTTCCGCGATCTGGAGCCTATCTCGGGCTACAACGAGGACTATCACATCCTCCAGACCACCAAAGAAGAGCATGTGATGCGACCGATCCGCAACCATCTGTGGAATGCGGGGCTGCCAGTTGAAAACTCCAAGGGCGAGGCCGAGACCGGGCAGGAAGAGCTGAACATCAAATACGCGCCTGCTATGGATACCGCCGAATATCACTCGATCGCCAAAAACGCGGTGAAGGAGATTGCATGGCAGCATGGCCATGCGGCGACTTTCCTGCCGAAATGGCATCACGACAAGGTGGGAAGCTCGTCCCACGTGCATCAGTCGCTGTGGGCGGGTGGGAAGCCTGCGTTCTACGACTCGTCGGATGATCTGGGCATGTCGGCACTGATGAAAAACTACATGGCCGGTTTGCTGAAGTATGCACCCGACTATACCGCGTTCATGGCGCCTTACATCAACAGCTATAAGCGCTTCATGAAAGGCAGTTTTGCGCCAACCCGGATCATTTGGTCGGTGGACAATCGGACGGCAGGCTTCCGTCTGTGCGGTGACGGGACAAAGGCGGTTCGGGTAGAGTGTCGAATTCCGGGGTCCGATATGAACCCTTATCTGGCGATGGCGGGAATGCTGGCCGCCGGTATTGCGGGCATCGAAGAAGGGCTGGAGCTGCAGGAGCCCACCAAGGGCGATGCCTATCAGGGCGAGACCGGGATGATCCCGGGCAGCCTGCGCGCCGCACGGGATGCGCTGCATGGCTCGGCCATGCTACGTGCGGCCATGGGGGACGACGTGGTCGAGCACTATGCCCGCGCGGCCGAAGTCGAGATCGAGGAATTCGAGCGTGTGGTGACGGATTGGGAAATTGCCCGCGGGTTTGAGCGGGCCTGAGGCCGGGAGCGAGGGTCGCAATTGTTGCGCCATTGATCCGAGCGACAATGGCGATGCCTCTCGCGCACCCCGGGTTGTTTAAGGCCAGATGAAGCAGGGGTCCTGTTTCAGTTTGAATATGGAGAGACCATGGGTCAGATGTTGAAGTGCATCTCGCCGATTGATGGATCGGTTTTTGCAGAGCGTGAAATCTTGTCGCGAGATGCAGCGTTTGAGGTTGTGGCGCGTTCAAGGGCGGCCCAGCGAAACTGGATGGCGCGACCGCTGCAGGAACGCATTGATCTTGTGATGGCGGGTGTCGCTGCTGTTGGGGCAGTGAATGACGAGATCGTGCCGGAACTGGCCCATATGATGGGACGTCCCGTGCGCTACGGTGGTGAGTTCGGCGGCTTCAATGAGCGTGCCAGCCACATGGCAGAGATTGCTGAGACTTCGCTGGCGGATATCGCGGTGGGCGAGGACGAGAGTTTCAAGCGCTATATCAAACGCATCCCGCATGGCGTGGTGTTCGTCGTGGCACCATGGAACTACCCTTACATGACGGCGATCAACACCGTGGCGCCTGCGCTGATTGCCGGGAACGCAGTTGTTCTGAAACATGCCACGCAGACGCTGTTGGTGGGAGAGCGTATGGCGCAAGCCTTCCATTCGGCGGGTGTGCCAGAGGATGTGTTTCAGAACGTGTTTCTGTCTCATGACGTGACCAATGACCTGATCGCAGGCAATGCGTTCGATTTTGTGAACTTCACCGGATCAGTTGGTGGTGGTCAGGCGATGGAGCGCGCCGCTGCGGGCACATTCACCGGGGTTGGAACCGAATTGGGTGGCAAAGACCCCGGCTATGTCATGGAGGATGCCGATCTGGATGCGGCAGTCGACACGCTGATCGACGGGGCCATGTTCAACTCGGGCCAGTGCTGTTGTGGGATCGAACGGATCTACGTGCATGAGAGCCTGTTCGATGACTTCGTCGCCAAGGCTGTTGCGATCGTGAAGGGGTACAAGCTGGGCAATCCGTTGGACAGCGAGACAACGATCGGCCCAATGGCCAATGTGCGCTTCGCCGATGAGGTGCGCGCGCAGATTTCTGAGGCCATAGCAGCTGGGGCCGTGACCCATATCGAAACCTTCCCCGAGGATGACGGCGGTGCCTATCTGACACCGCAAATCCTGACCAATGTGACCCACGACATGCGCGTGATGCGGGACGAGAGTTTTGGTCCTGTCGTGGGCATCATGAAGGTCGCGTCGGACGATGAGGCCATCGGGCTGATGAATGATAGTGAATTTGGCCTAACGGCATCTCTCTGGACCAGCGATGTGGATCGTGCTGCGCACGTGGGCGATGCCATCGAAACGGGTACTGTTTTCATGAACCGCGCCGACTATCTGGACCCGGGCCTGTGCTGGACCGGCTGCAAGAACACCGGGCGCGGCGGCGGATTGTCCGTCATTGGCTATCACAACCTGACCCGTCCCAAATCCTATCACTTGAAAAAGTAGCGGGCTAAGGACGACTTGCCTGCCCTTGCCTCCTCGCCGGGGCAGGCCTTAACGACAAAGGAAATCTGACATGAGTCTTGTTGGAAACTGGTCCTATCCCACCGCGATTAAATTCGGTGCAGGGCGTATCAAGGAACTGCCCGAGGCTTGTGCGGCGGCAGGAATGAAGAAGCCGCTGCTGGTCACTGACAAGGGGCTGGCCGATCTGCCAATCACGTTGGCGACGCTGGATATCCTCGACGCTGCGGGTTTAGCCCGGGGCTTGTTCAGCGATGTGGACCCTAACCCCAATGAAATGAACCTGGAAGCTGGTGTTGCGGCTTACAATGCAGGTGGCCATGACGGCGTAATTGCATTTGGTGGCGGCTCTGGATTGGACCTGGGCAAGATGGTCGCTTTTATGGCGGGTCAGACCCGACCAGTCTGGGACTTTGAAGATGTCGGGGATTGGTGGACCCGTGCAGATGCAGACGTGATCGCGCCGATCATTGCAGTGCCAACCACTGCAGGAACGGGATCTGAAGTTGGTCGCGCCAGCGTCATTACCAATTCCGAGACCCATGCCAAGAAAATCATCTTTCATCCGAAAGTTCTGCCGACAGTCGTGATCTGTGACCCCGAGCTGACTGTGGGTATGCCGAAGTTCATCACCGCAGGCACCGGGCTGGACGCATTTGCCCATTGCGTCGAAGCCTTCTCGAGCCCACATTACCACCCGATGAGTCAGGGTATTGCGCTGGAAGGCATGCGGTTGGTCAAAGAATACCTGCCGCGCGCTTACGCCGATGGCACCGATATCGAGGCGCGCGCGCAGATGATGAGTGCGGCAGCCATGGGCGCCACCGCCTTTCAGAAGGGTCTTGGTGCGATCCATGCGATGAGCCATCCGATTGGGGCTGTGTTCAACACCCATCATGGCACAACCAATGCCGTCTGCATGCCATCCGTGTTGGAATTCAACGCCGGCCACATCGCGGACAGGTTCGACACCGCCGCCGCCTATCTAGGAGTAGAGGGCGGCTTTGATGGTTTCCGCGCCTTTGCTCAGGATCTCAATGACAAGCTGGGCATCCCCCGTCGGTTGTCAGAGCTTGGCGTCACTGAAGCGTCCATCCCTGAGCTTGTCCAAGGCGCATTGATAGATCCGTCTTGCGGCGGCAATCCGATCGAACTGAGCGAAGACAACCTCACTGCGCTGTTCAAGGCAGCGTTGTAGAGGCGTAAGTTACAAAGAACACGGCAACTCAAAACCGACTCCAGCCTCAAAGCTGGGGTCGGATTGCGTTAGTGCCCAGTCAACACAAGCGTGTTCACTGGCATAAGGATCAAACGCAGGCGCAAGCCCGCCGCATGTACGACGCCAATTGTGTCGACCACATGCAGGAAGGCCGCTTCCCAGAAGCCGAGGTCCTCGTGTTCAAGCCGTTCATGGTTGTCGGTATAGACATTCGCCAAGCAATTGCTGCCGGGTGGAATGTCATCAGCCATACCCTTGTACAAAGGCTCCATGTACACGAGGATCGATCCTGGCACCTTGTTGGACTGCACATCGCGCAGTTCATCCGAAGGCCGGATCTGGCCTGACGGGATCACATCCTGCACCTCGACCACGACCACCGGAATCACGGTGAAAGGCTTGGTCATACACCCCAATTCGCCGATCATACCGGGTTTGATGACCTGTGCGGACAGCTGATTGAACGCAGCCTGAAACCTGTTATGCCCAGAGGATGACGGTACCAGAATACCCGCAGGACGCAGCAACGGGCTGACGTAATCCCCCACTTGCAACCCGAACTGTTCGATCCGCCCTGTAACACCAGCGTTGATCACAGTCTTGTCGAGCTCGGTCAGGGCTGCATCCAGCTGCGCGTTTGCGCTCGCCAGTTGCGCCGGGATCAGTTCTTCGATCTGCTGAACCACAGCAGCCCGCTTTGATTCAGAGGCTACGACCTGCGCCTCACGTTCAGCCACGAGGTTTTCAAGCCGGTCGATTTCAGCCAAACGCACCGCGCTCGATCCCTCATCACGCAGCGTGGTGTTGCGCTCCAGATCCTCAAGCGATTGCGCCAGCGCGGCGCGCGCCCCGGCGATCCCGGCATCAGCCTCAGCCAGATCTGTTTCGGCCACTTTCAATGATGCCTGAACCTGCGCGATCTGAGCATGTGCAGATTCGACCTGAGCGATTTGGGTGAAATCCTCGATCCGGAAAATCGGCTGTCCAGCCGTCACCAACTCGTTGTTGCGAACATAGACCTCGGACACCCGCCCCCCCAGCTGCGGCAGGATCGTGACGGTGCGGAAATACGACGCCGCGGTTTTAGATGCGGGATGAAAGTAAAACAGCGTGGTGATCACAGTCAGCGCCAGAATGGCACAGGTGGTCAGCCCCCAACGCAATTCATACCACATGGTGAACAGAGTGATTTCATGCCCGATCCGTTTGCCCTGTACATAGCGGCGGAACAGATAGTCTGGCAGCACGGTAATCAGCGCGCACATCATTGTTTCAAGCATATCTTACTGCTCCTGCGGCGCGGTGGGTTCGGGGTGTTCTGTCGCAGTATCCTCGACCACCGGGTCGGGTGTACGTTGCGGTGCCAAGGATCGGATGGCATCGGCAATCGATCGCAACGGCGCGGCAAAATCGGGAAACTGAAAACCGGCCACAAGAATGGCGGCCACCCAGAACAGCCCGTTATGGGTAAATAGCGCCAAAAGCGCAAGAATGCCCACCAATTGGAATTGTGGGTGGTTGGATTCATGCGCGATTTTTTCCGGAATCGAATGCAGCGTAAAATACGCAACCCCAATCAAAACAATCAAAGCTACAGTGAATACGACCATGAATGTGAATAGAAAATCACTTCCATCCGCCTGGACCACGTAGGACGGAATGTGTCCTGTGGCCATCGGGTGCAGTTCTACGGTGCTCACCCTGTCCTCCTGCTAATGCTTTCCCCTTGTTTGGATGGGTTGATAGTCAAATTCAAGCCTGCTTATAGTTTCCAAGGCCCTTTGCAGGTCCCATCAAACCTATACAAAGTTCAAATGTCCATCTCACCTACCCCTTGGAACACCGGGGCAAAACCGGTTGATATTGAAGTAAAACATGATTGATTTTTTGGTTATTGGCGGCGGCATCGCCGGGCTTAGCGCTGGTGCACGGCTGTCCGAGCATGGGTCTGTAACAGTTCTAGAAGCTGAAGACGCCCTTGGCTATCACGCCTCGGGCCGGTCTGCGGCCCTGTTTGAAGAAAGCTATGGCCCATCCTCGGTTGTTGCGTTGAACAAGGCTGGTGCCCAGTATTTGCGATCGGAAAACGGGGGGTACCTGACGCCACGCGGGTTGATGCTGATCGGCGCAAACGATCAGGCCGAAATCTTTAAGGCCGATTGTGCGGACCTGAACATGCAACCCCTATCAGTGGATCAAGCCGTGTCCCGGGTGCCGATCCTGAACACCGATATCGTCGGCTTTGCCGCTGTCAGCGAGGGCGCTTTCGACATTGATACAGACCGTCTACT
The DNA here is from genome assembly GCF_900313035.1 of Ruegeria sp. EL01. Lineage (GTDB taxonomy): Bacteria > Pseudomonadota > Alphaproteobacteria > Rhodobacterales > Rhodobacteraceae > Ruegeria. Next base: position 427,543 of record NZ_OMPS01000048.1, read on the forward strand.
GCAGGACTTTGCCCGGATCATACGCCGAAACGGCGGCACTGTTCTGACCAAATGCCAAGTGACGCGGATACACAAAGACGCTCATTGGACGGTCGAAGCCGGACAGGTGTTTGATGCCCAAAATCTTGTCAACGCAGCTGGGGCCTGGGCGGATGAAGTCGCGACTTTGGCCGGTGTGCCACCCATCGGCATAACACCGCGACGCCGATCAATGGCCCGCATTCCCGCGCCGGGCGGGCACGACGTATCGGGCTGGCCGATGATGCTGGGCGCTGGTGAAACTTGGTATGCAAAGCCGGATGCTGGCAAACTGCTGGTGTCACCATCCGAGGCTGATCCGGTTGCTCCACATGACGCCTTTGCCGACGATATGGTGCTGGCGGAAGGTCTTGCCAGATACGAAGAGCTCATGACCGAACCTGTGACACGTGTGGAAACCAACTGGGCCGGGCTGCGCAGTTTCGCCCCCGATGGAACTCTGGTGCTTGGCCCTGATCCGGCAGAGCCCTCGTTTGTCTGGTCGGCAGGGCAAGGGGGGTACGGATTTCAAACCGCGCCTGCGGCGTCCCAGCTTCTGGCAGATCTGGTCACAGGAAACCAACCACAGATTGATCAACGTTTCATCTCGCTGCTGACCCCGGGCCGATTGACCAGATGATCAAACGCAACCTTCCCCCTTCGGCAAGTGTCGCGACAGCGGCGGATGACGGCAAAATGGTTGCTCCCGCCGCGACCCGGAATACAGATGCTTTGTGTGAGCTTGTAAGCGCGCATGCCCCACAGCGTGGTAAAGCGCTTGAGATCGCAAGCGGCACAGGCCAGCACATCTGTGCTTTTGCTAAGCATCTTCCTGATTTGACTTGGCAACCCACAGAAATCGATCCTGATCGCCGCGCCAGCATCGACGCTTATGCAAGCGTCCTGCCAAACGTCGCTGCAGCAGCCGATCTGAACGCCACTTCAGCGGGATGGCATTCTCGGGTTTCGCAGAAAGATCTAATCATATTGGTTAACTTGCTGCATCTTGTGAGTTGGCAAGAAACAAAAACCCTTGTCACGGAAGTCGCAAAGGCGCTGACACCGGGTGGTCGTTTCATCTTGTACGGCCCTTTCCAGCGCGCAGGGCAGCTGACCAGCGATGGCGACAAACGATTTCATAACGCTCTGATCCAGCAAGACCCTGAGATCGGGTACAAGAATGACGACGACATAGCCGAGTTGTTCTTGGCTTGCAGTCTGGAACTGCTCGAAATCGTCGAGATGCCTGCCAACAACTTGGCCTTTATCGCAAAAAAGCCCGCCTAAGCGGGCTTTGATTGATTTGCATCAGTTACATGTCGAGGCAAACTAGCCGTCCTTGCGGATGACCTCATTTTTTGGGTCGTAGGGGCTATCGCAGGTCACGACCGCGTCCCACAGCTTATCCTGCATCTTAACCTTCAACTTAGTGCCTTCTACGGCCAGATCAGGCGTGATGTAGCCCATACCAATAGATTTCTCGAAAGCCACCGAATAGCCGCCCGATGTCAAACGACCCACCCTCACGCCTTCGGGTGTGTAGAGCACCTCGCGACCCCATGGGTCAGCATCGTCCGGCCCGTCAATCAGCAAAGTGCAGCATTTCACGCGCACGCCGGTTTCGACCATCTTGTCCTTGCCGTGGAATTCTTTGTTCAGATCGACAAAACGCGGCAGGTCGGCTTCCAGCGGGTTCGCGTCACGGCCCAGTTCGTTACCAAAGGCGCGATAGGATTTCTCCTGGCGCAACCAGTTCTGGGCGCGGGCGCCCACCAGTTTCATACCGTGTTTTTCGCCCGCCTTTTCCAGCAGATCGAACAGGTAGTTCTGCATCTCCATCGGGTGGTGCAGTTCCCATCCGAGCTCACCGGTATAAGCCACGCGGATCGCGTTGACCGGGCACATACCCAGTTCGATTTGACGGGCAGACAGCCACGGAAAGCGTTTATTGGACAGTGCGGTGTCCGGATCTGCGTCGTTGATGACCTCTTTCAGAACCTCACGCGACTTGGGTCCGGCTATGGCAAAGACGCCCCACTGCGTGGTCACATCCTGGATTTCGATATAGCCGAACTCCTCCATCTTGTCCTCTGCCGCCTTGCGCAGGAAGTCGGCGTCGTACTCTGTCCAGGCTCCGGCTGAGACGATGTAGTAATTGTTCTCGCCGTTGCGCACGATGGTATATTCGGTGCGGGTGGTACCGTGCGACGTCAGCGCGTAGGTCAGGTTGATGCGACCAACCTTGGGCAGCTTGTTGCAGGTGAACCAATCCAGGAATTGGGTCGCACCGGGGCCTTTGACGACATGCTTGGTAAACGCAGTTGCGTCGATCAGGCCAGCACCTTCGCGGATCGCTTTGGCTTCATCTACGGCGTGCTGCCACCAGCCACCCCGGCGGAAAGACCGCGCATCGTGGTCAAAATTCTCTGGCGCACCCAGCGGGCCAAAATAGTTGGGACGTTCCCAGCCATTGACCCATCCGAACTGAGCGCCGCGTGCTTTCTGGCGGTCATAGGCTGGCGCGGTCCGCAGCGGGCGGGCTGCCGGGCGCTCTTCGTCCGGGTGGTGCAGGATGTAGACGTGGTCGTAGCATTCTTCGTTCTTGCGTGCCGCAAACTCGGTGGTCATCCAGTTGCTGCTGTAGCGCTTGGGGTCCAGCGAAGCCATGTCGATCTCGGCTTCGCCATCAACCATCATCTGCGCCAGATAATAGCCGGTGCCACCTGCGGCGGTGATGCCGAACGAGAAGCCTTCTGCCAGCCACATGTTACGCAGACCCGGTGCAGGCCCAACCAGCGGGTTACCGTCCGGCGTGTAGCAGATTGGACCGTTGAAATCGTCCTTTAGTCCGCTTTCTTCGCAAGACGGGACGCGGTGGATCATCGCCATGTACTGCCTTTCGATCCGTTCCAGATCCAGCGGGAACAGGTCGGCGCGGAAGCTGTCGGGCACACCATGCTCAAAGCAGGCTGGCGCGTTCTTTTCATAAACGCCCAGGATCCAGCCGCCGCGTTCTTCGCGGACATAGGACTGCGCATCAGCGTCACGGATGACGGGATGCTCATCGCCGCCACCCGCGCGGTATTCGACCAGCGCCGGGTCTTTGTCCATCACGATGAACTGATGCTCGACCGGAATCGCAGGCATTTTGATGCCCAACATTTTGGCGGTGCGCTGCGCGTGGTTGCCGGATGCGGTCACGACATGTTCGGCGGTGATGACGACCTGCTCGTCGCCGGGCACAAGGTTGCCGCCCTGCTCGACCATCTTGGTGCAGGTGACTTCCCAATGGGTGCCATTCCAGTGGAATGCATCAGCCTGCATCTTGCGCACGATATCCGCGCCGTGCTGACGCGCGCCCTTGGCCATCGCCTGTGTCACGTCTGCCGGGTTAATGTAACCGTCGGTGTTGTGATAAATGGCACCCTTCAGGTCTTCGGTGTTGATCAGGGGCCAGCGGGCCTTGATTTCATCCGGGGTCAACCATTCGTAGGGCACGCCGCAGGTCTCAGCCGTTGAAGCGTAGAGCATATACTCATCCATACGCTCTTGCGTCTGCGCCATGCGCAGGTTGCCGACGACAGCGAAACCGGCGTTCAGTCCGGTTTCATCCTCAAGCTGCTTGTAAAAATCAACCGAGTATTTGTGAATGTGGGTCGTCGCGTAAGACATGTTGAACAGCGGCAGCAGTCCAGCCGCGTGCCAGGTCGAGCCAGAGGTCAACTCGTCCCGTTCGATCAGCATCACATCATCCCAGCCAGCCTTGGCCAGATGATAGGCAATCGAGGTTCCGATGGCGCCACCGCCAACGACCAGTGCTTTGACTTGGGTTTTCATAACCGGGCGTCTCCCCTTGAATTCAGCTGACACCATATGGCGCACTTGCGAAGGCAACCGCGACATTCATCCGACCAGTGATATGAAAAAAACGACCCACATATCAAATGCGGGCCGCAAATCAGCTCCAGTTAGGGTTTATCAGTCGTCGGAACGGCAGAGCTTTCTTGTTCCAACTGTCTTGCAGGTCAGCTTGCCGCCTTCTGTTGCAGGGGCCTTTTGTACCCTGTCGTTCTCCATGATCAGAAGTAACGCGTTCCGATACGTCGTCTGGATCAGGGCGTCATAGTCGGGCACATCGTCACCAGTGGCGTCCAGCGTTGCACCCGGGGCGATGTTTTCGACAAACGAGTTGATAAGCTGCGCCGCCTCATCCGAGTTCAAGTTGTGTTCCTTCGCGGATTCGGCCCGCAATTGAACCATCGCCCTGCGCAGCTCCATCATCTGCGCCGCCAGCGCGACCTCATTTTCCGGTTGAACCTGAACATCAGTCCCAACCGTTGGGACCGGTGTATTCAATATCCCATTCAAGCCGTCATAGTTGATCGCGCCCAGCAACGCCCGCACCGAGTCGTCCGAGGCGACCGCCCGTACCCTGATCTGGATTTCATCGTCAAAACCGATCCAACCATCAAACACCCTGAAGGCTGACGCCTCTTGCCAGGACGGAAATTCCACCTCTGCGAACCCAACGCCACCCGAAACGGCAAAACCCTCATAGTCCGGCTGATACGCTATTTCACTCGCGGAAATCTCGGCCATACCACTCAAAACACCTTTGGATTTCAGCAGGTCATTTCGAAAGACTTCAATCCAGATGATCTCATCATCCTTGGCGTAGATCCATCCCCGCGCCGCTGCTTGTGTCGCATCCGGTCCCGAAGCTCCCGTCCACAGCGGCGCATTGTTCCCCTCGGCCAGGGCACGGCGGAACCAGCCATCCGGGGCATCAGGCAAGAATGCTCTGGTCTCTGCAGCGGTCACCTCAACTCCGAACATTCGGGAGGAAACAGAGTTGACATAGCTTTCTAAGCTAAGCCCCCCATCAGACGTCTTGTATTGCTGGTTATAATCCAGCCCTGCGATGACAAGGCCACAAATGGCCGCCAGTCCAGCAAGATACTTAGCGCTCATAGATTCCCATCCGTAATGGTTTGGACTGAAATCACCTCAGAAAACAGTCGTTTTAAAGGCGCAAAACGGACAGGAGTTGGAAACCGGCTGACAATCAGTCGGACAGGATTTTTCCGGGATTCATGATGTTGTCGGGATCCAGTGCCGCCTTGATCGCCGCCATGTACTGTGTGGCTGCCCCAAGTTCCTTGATCAGGTAGGGGCGTTTGCCCTGCCCGATGCCGTGTTCGCCTGTGCATGTGCCTTCCATCGAAATGGCCAGATCATTCAGCCACCCAACAAACTCATCGGCCTTGGCTAATTCATCCGCATTTCCCATGTCGATAAGTGGCAGTGAGTGGAAGTTGCCATCACCCACATGCCCTACAATCGGAGCAATCAGCCCCAGTTCCGCCGCCTTGTCCTGCGCGGCCCCGACCGCTTCGGCCAGCCGAGAAATCGGCACGCAAACATCGGTAGATATCCCCTGCGCGCCTGGGCGCAATTGCAGACAGGCCCAATACATGTCGTGGCGCGCCTGCCAGAGCTTGTTTCGTTCTTCTGTCGAGGAGGTGGTCGCAAAATCGCTGCCCCCAAATTCCTGCGCTATCTGGCCAAAAGTCTCTGCTTGTTCCACGGCGCCGGACTCGGACCCGTGAAATTCAAGCAGTAACAGAGGTGTTTCGGGCAATGTCAGAGTGGAGTAGGCATTGGCCGCCTTGACCGACATTTCATCCAACAATTCGATACGCGCCACGGGAATCCCATACTGGATGGTCATCATCACGGCCTGACAAGCGGCATCAACTGTCGGGAAAGAACATCGTGCGGAACTGATCGCCTCGGGGATACCGTGAAGGCGCAAGGTCAACTCGGTGATTATGCCCAGCGTCCCTTCAGCGCCGATCATCAACCGGGCCAGATCGTATCCGGCCGAGGATTTTCTGGCACGGCGCCCTGTTCGGATAATCTGCCCATCCGGCATGACCGCTTCCAGGCTGAGTACATTGTCCTTCATGGTTCCATAGCGCACTGCGTTGGTGCCGGAGGCGCGGGTCGCTGCCATGCCACCCAACGACGCATTGGCGCCGGGATCGATGGGAAAGAACAGACCCTGATCGCGCAGGTGCGTGTTCAGATCCTCGCGCGTGACGCCGGGCTGCACCACACAATCCAGATCTTCCGAATGCACTGCCAGAACCTGATTCATTTCGGTCAGATCAACCGATATTCCACCCGCTGGCGCATTTACATGTCCTTCAAGCGAGGTGCCCGTGCCAAAGGCGATAACCGGCACCTTATGGGCAGCGCAGGCTTTGATGATGTCCGAAACTTCTTCGGTCGTGTGCGGGAAAACCACTGCGTCGGGGCTTTGGTTTTCTATCCAGGTGGTGGTGTGGCCATGCTGTTCCCGGATTGCAGCCCCGGTCTGCAACCGGTCACCGAACCGTTGCTTCAGAACACCAATTGCAGTTTCGATCCCGGCCTCGTTTCGCGGCAAAGCGGTTGCTTGCACCATGGTGATCCTCCCCTGCCCGCATGGATGGCGGGCCTGTCAATGCATGACTAAAAGGCCCGCCGCGCAGGGGCAATACCCACAAATTCGGATGCCTTACTCGCCCAGCGCGATCCCTTCACGCCTTGGGTCCGCGCCACCACTGAGACCGCCCCCGATTTCAATGGCGTGTAAACCCGAGGTCAGGTCACGCGGATTCACTTCGAACCCGATCTCGATCAGGGCGTCCGCATATCCTTCAGCTGCTGTATCGAGTTCCACATCATATGTGCCGAACCGGTTCACCAGATGTGGCAGCGATACGGCTTGTTGCACGTCCATATCCCAATCGGCCCAAGCGATGATCGACTTGGCGACATAGCCGATGATGCGGCTGCCACCCGGCGAGCCAATAGCCAGAACCGGCGCTCCGTCTTGCATGACAATGGTCGGGCTCATAGACGACCGGGGGCGCTTGCCGGGTTCAAGCCGATTGGCAATGGGCACACCATCGCGGTGCGTCCTGAACGAGAAATCCGTCATCTCGTTGTTCAGTAGGAACCCGTTGGTCATCAGGCGCGAACCGAACCCGTTTTCGATGGTCGTCGTCATCGACAACACATTGCCATAGGCATCCACGATCGAGATATGCGAGGTCGAGGGCAGCTCCAGCGAAACATCATCTGCCCAGTTCAGCGCATGATCGAATTCAGGATTGCCGGGGGCCACCTCAGCCAGCGCGCCTTCGGCATTGAGTAACTCGGCCCGCCCGGACAGGTAATCCGGATCAACCAGACCCGAGGTTGGCATGGGGACAAAGTCGCTGTCGGCCATGTAGCGCCCCCGATCCGCAAAGGCGAGGCGAGATGCTTCACCTATCAGCCGCCATGTTTCGGCATTTTCAGGATCCATCGCGGCCAGATCATAGCTGTTCAGCATGCCAAGTATCTGTCCAACTGTCAGCGCACCCGACGACGGCGGACCCATGCCACAGACTTCGTACGCTCGGTAAGCAGCACAGACGGGCTCACGCTCGATGACCTGATACAGCGCCAGATCAGTCCCGGACAGAACGCCGGGATTGCCCGGTGCTGTTCGAACCGTGCTGACAATTCCGGACGCAATCTCTCCGCCATAGAACCCCGCCGATCCGTCGGCAGCCAGTGCGCGTAGCGTTTCCGCGTACTCCGGATTCACCAATCGCTGGCCTTGTTGTAGCGGCGCACCTCCGGGCAGAAAATACGCGGCAGTTGCAGGGAAGCGCGACAGCTTCTCCGCGTCGTTCTCCACAAGGCTGGCCAAGCGGGGCGAAACCAGAAAGCCTTCGTCCGCCAGCTGGATGCCATCGGTGAACAGACCTGGCCAAGGGGACCGGCCCCAACGGCGATGCGCCTCTTCCAACAGCGCGGGTGTCCCCGGCGTACCAACGGACAATCCTCCGACAACGGCATCAAAGAACCCCAGCGGTTCGCCATTTTCGTCCTGAAACAAGGTAGGCGTTGCAGCCAAAGGCGCGGTTTCCCGTCCGTCCAAGGTGGTCAATTGCCCGCTGGCCGCGTCGTACCAGACAAGGAACGCCCCACCGCCCAAGCCTGAAGACTGCGGTTCGACCAACCCAAGCACAACCTGGACAGCAACCATTGCATCCGCGGCCGAACCACCTGCCCGCAAAACCCTTGCCCCAGCTTCGACTGCCAGCGGATTGGCGGCCGCCACCATCCAATTCTCGGATTTTACGGGAACACCTGCCGCCTTTGCCTCGAGCGCTGCAATGACTTCTTCCGTTTCCGCCTGCACCTGCCCTTCTGACGCCCCTTCAGGTGAGACTGCATCGGCAGTTTCCTGTCCAAAAACGGGTGTCGCAAAAGCAATTGCAGAAAGTAAGAGTCCTGAAATTCGACCAGTATGCATCCTAATCCTCCGATTCAATCTTTAGGTTCAACGTTGTACGTGAACCGACTGCTGGCAACCGCAACCAGGTGACGAACAGCTCCACGGCGAAATTTCGCCACACACAAAGCGTTACAACTGTTCCTCTTCGTTTCGCCCGGTCGCATCGCGTCCCCAGTCATAGTGTTTCATACCTATGAACTCGGGCAACCAAGACTCTCGTCTGACAGTCCAACTTTCATAACTCGGCCTCAGTTGATTGGGCGTATCAAGGCACCCAAGATGTATTTCGATTTCGTCCCCGGTTCGGGCAAACACGGGCGATCCGCATGTTGGGCAAAAATACCGCTCAGCATAACTGTGCGAGGTTCCGGTGATTTCCACAGAGTCCTCCGGAAACACCGCAGCCGCATAGAACAGGGCACCATGATGCTTGCGACAATCAAGGCAGTGACAGAGCCCAACCCGGTACGGTTGACCCCTCGCTTTGATCCGCAGTTTGCCACAGCGGCATCCACCTTCGAACGTATCCAATTGATGGCTCCTTATTATGAACCTTCGAATGTCCGCGATGAGCCCATTCTTACGGATGCTGCGACGCGTTTGAACGTCGGCTCATTCCGCGTTGGGTGTAGTGCACCGCTGCATCGGCTTCGGTTTGAACGTAGCAGTGTCTAACGTTGACGAACTGACGACAACCCGTCACACGTCGACCCAACACGGGATTCTCTTTTGACGCCACGTTGTTCCCAAATGGAGGCAGGCTTGGAAAATTTTGACTTCCTCACGAAGTTTTTTGATAGTGTTTTAGGGTTCTTGCTTGGCGCAGTATTGGGTTTCTTCAGCCGAACGTTCTTCTTGCGTCTTCCTCGGTTTTTTCGTTACGTGAAACGAAAATCCCACATCAAATGGAGGGAGAGTTATTTCCCAAATGATGTCGACATAATCACCTTGGATTTGGCGGGTACGACTGAAGACGAAGACGTCGAAGGCGGTTTTGTATATGATCACAAGTCTGTTCGAGACTCTGCACAGGTCTTTCTTTTGAAATTTCCGGAGGCGGCGATTGCTCAAGAGGACCACTCAACTGTTTCATTCTCTCTGGAAAACTACAACACAGACTTTCACGAAGTTTTTGGCAAAACATCACTGCGTCATTTGGACGAAATAACTGGAATTAGGGGCCTCTCAGAACGAGTAACGGAGGCCTCGATTTTGGAGGCAAAGCTCTTGTTTTCACAAAAAGAAGGCAGGCACTTCAATGGTAGGACTTTTGGATTGAGGTCAATCAAGTTCAATAGGTCCGGAAACCTTGAGCGGCCAAAACTGGATATATCACTCTATAGAACAGACTATTTTACACAATGCGTTATGCATCGGGTTGCACTCGGCTTGTTATCTGAGGGAATGCTGTCCGCTGACAAAATCGCTTCTAACCGCGAAAGTGGCTTTGATGTGATCAACACTACATATTTTCCGTTCATCGTCGGATTGGCGATCAATGCGTTTGTCCTAACTGACGAAGGCAGGGAATTAGTTCTAGTTCGGCGCTCAGCGAATGCGAAAGTAGTTTAGATCATGCGAGAAAATATAACACTTCCATCGATGAAGCCTTTTCTCAATTTGACACCACGCACTCCGAGTTTGGCCAAGGAAACGTGACCATTAATCGCTGTTTCAGGCGCGGCGCAAAGGAAGAACTTGGCATTAATGTGGACGACCCGATATTGAGCCCAATGAATGTATTTCAGGTGTTTTTCGTGAAGAGTCTGTTTCAAGTTGCGTTAGCAGGATACAGCAAATTTGAAGGGACGTTTGAGGAGCTACGCGCGCTACCTGCTCAGGATAAGCCGCTTGAACATGAGAGTATGGAAAGTTTCGAGTTTGGCTCGAAGGCTATGTCTAAGCTCCTAATTGGTGGTGAACTCATACCTTTCGTGCGCGATATTCTGATAGATTTTTGCAAAGTTAAGAATATCGACGTCGATATGACTGAGAACGGCGGTGAGAAAGTCGACCACGGAAGCGGCGGGATGACCCTGCTGCGGGCGGCGTAAAAGTCGTCCATCTTTGCCCTTCTTTTCGTAACGGAGGGGGGCGGGAGGATCTTTTCCGTGGATTTGTATCGTAAAGTTCGTCTGGCCTGTGCCGAGGGCATGAGCCAGCGAGAAGCGGCCCGGCATTTCGGGATATCTCGTGACAGCGTTCGCAAGATTTTGGCGTTTTCGGTCCCGCCCGGCTACCGGCGGTCAGCACCGATCCGGCGGCCCAAGCTGGATG
>NZ_OMPS01000026.1 GCF_900313035.1 Ruegeria sp. EL01
GTCGTCTGGCGAAGGGGCATGCCGAATAGCACCTTCATCGTGAGGCAAACCTGGATTGCCGCGTCGCTAAACTCGCGCTGACGACCGCGCTTGCCGGTCGACGAAGCGTACCATTCCATCTCAGGATCAAGCCAGATCGATAGCGAACCGCGCTGCTTCAACGCTGTGTTGTACGAAGGCCAGTTCCTGGTCTTGTACTTCGTAGGGGACCAACTGCTCATGCACCGTTGCTACCCCACTGGATTCAAACAGGGAATCCCTCGCCCCATTTGTGCAACAAAGCCCTGTGGTACCAAAATTGCCTCAGTCGCTACGTAGAGTAAGCAGCGGGTGGTATCGGCGGGCTTGTTTATTCTTGGTGTTTAAAGCTGCCCTGAAGTGACGGGGCTTTAACAAAACCTCTTAAGGACTGTAAGCGGACAGAGATCCGTTCCTGACATTCACGCAGATGGCCTACCAGATGAGACCGCGTCACGTAGTTGAACGATACGTGCGTGTTAGCATGATCCATTAGCATTGTTACCGATTGAAAATCCACGCCGGCTTCAAGCGCGTGTGTGCGATAGGTGTGGCGCATCTGATGCGGCGCATAAGGAAACGACTTAAGGCGAACCATCTGCTCGATGTGACCCGACCTCGAATTCGCAGATGGAAAGATGAATGGGCTCTCGAGCGGTGTTGTCAATTCCCGAACCTCACCGAGCTCCTGGATCATTAGGCGGGGCAGAGGAAGATGAAAACTTCGACCCGATTTGGCACGGGGTACTAAAAGCACCCCATCATCGTCGAGATGCTCCAACCTCGCCGTACGGGCGTTCGTGGAGCGAAGGCCCGTGGTCAGCATCAGCAGCCAACAGGCGCGGCGAACCCGGTCCTCCATCGCATCCAGCCTACGCCAGAGCCGAGGCATCTCATCAGGGCCGACCGCCCAGTCACGTGCCTGTTCCTTGTTCATTCGCACGCCGCGTGTGACCGGGTTCGGCGGAAGATCATGGGTGCGAGCAACGTCGTTAAGGAGCAGCTTGAGCACCCGCATCGCGCCGTTAGCGCAGTAAGGCCCAGATTTCTTGGTCAGCCTCTCGTGAAGTGACCTTACGGCTTCGCGGTCGATCCGATCTGCTGGCAGCCTGCGGAGGCTGTCGAGTGGACCTTGGACCTTCCGACGGTACCACGATGTCGTCCGTTCGCTCAGTTCAGGCCGTCCTGCCAGATATCGCTCAAGAGCCTCGGCGATGGTCGGCACGGCTACCTTCTTGGTCCTCGGGTCATCGCCGCGCCGCAACGCTAGCCTGATTTCAGCCGAACGCTCCCTGGCGCCGCGAAGCGATACCTCGTCCGTCCTGCCAATTATGATGGATACGTAGCGGTCGGTGCCGTCGTTGATGCGCCCGACGTGCTTGTAGGAGATTCCTCGTTTGCCTACCACTAGCCGGAGGCCCTTCGCCTCGCTGTCGTAGATCTGAGTGCCGGTTGGATGTTCTTCCGAGAGCCGTGACACTGTCGCCTGCGTGAGTTTCGTGGTCATCCTTGATCGCCTCCGTGGGCCATGTTTCAGGCCATGTACCGGTTAGGTCCTGAGAGGTCTCAGGACGTGCTATGAGACGATGATGTCTTGTTTTCTTGGGCTCGCGGACCCTCAATAGGTGCTATTGGGCCATAAAATATCTCGGACTCAGTAACTTAAAATCTGAAGGGCGTATGCCCGTGTGGGTTCGAGTCCCACCGCCTGCACCAGCATCTACTCGACATCTGTAAATCCCGTCGCGGTCATTACACTAACTGATATTAGAAAGTGATCCACCTCACCTGAGTGGTCCAGTTTGGTTGTTCGTGCATGACTGGCCTTGGTATCGTCGGGACGATGGGTTTCGGAGCCGATGGGTGGTATTTCCAGCAGTTAACATCGGCCTCTTTGACACTGAGCTGAACTGGCAAAGGGCCAGTTGGCCAAGCAGAAAAAATGAGCTTGCTCATGACCCAAGGCTCACTATCATTTGTGATCAGGTAAAATTCAAAGCATAACACACCAGTCAAAACCTGTTTTCTGGACGGCATTAGGCTCTGGGGACACGAATAGCGGCGTAGTCTGATTGTCAAAGATTAATTGATCTTTGAATACTATTAATCTGAGGCGGTAGATCAGCGACGATGAATCACAATAGCTCTAGTTTTCTCGGCCACAAAATCTCTTGTCCCTCATACCGGCCCTTAACCTCATGGCTTGAGCACGGCCCTTTCGCAACTTGGCTGGTTAGGGCCATGCGGCCTCGTCGAATTGTGGAGCTAGGAACCCACTTTGGTTACTCGTATTTCGCAATGTGTGAGGCGGTTCAGGACGGTGGCCTAAAGACAGATTGTTTTGCTGTAGATGCTTGGAAAGGCGATGAGAACAGCGGCCTGTATGATGAAAGTGTCTATCAAAGTGTTGTAACCGAAAACCAAAAATATGGCCACTTCAGTCACGTTCTCCGCAAAACATTTTCTGACGCGCGGAATGACATTGAGGACGGAAGCGTAGATTTACTCCACGTCGATGGTCGGCATTTCTATGAAGACGTTAAGGAGGATTTTGAGAGTTGGATTCCAAAACTCTCTTCATCGGCCGTGGTACTGTTTCACGACACCGAGGTTCGCGAGAGAAATTTTGGAATTCACCAATATTGGGCAGAAGTGAAAGACAAAAGACCATCTTTCAATTTCCAGCACTGCCATGGTCTTGGTGTATTGTTCTGGGGCCAGGAAATTTCCGAAGGCCTACGCGACCTTGTTAATTTGGCAACGGCTTCAGATGGCATTGACACCGTACTAACTCTGTTTTCTGCCTTTGGTGGTCAGATGAGCGACAAACAGATGTGCCAGGAACTCGAAACCCAGCTTCTCGCGGAAAGGAAGATTGTCGTTGAAAAAAAAGATCTTATCTCATCTCTGGACTCACAGATTTCAGAATTCGACCAGAAAATCGAAGCTCTCGCCGAAGAAAGACTGCAGCACCTAAGAGAAGAAAATGAGTTTGAGCTGGACTATGTGCTGAGACTGGTAAATGACCGAGGGTGGCTACTGAAACGCGGCCTGAAATTAATGAAACATTTTCCAAGGGATCTGAGCCGCAAGATTCGAGGAAAGAAGCCACTTCGCAAACCCGCCGCCCTAAGTGAGCTGGACAAGGAACTGTTCTCGAGAAACGAGGGCGATCAAGCGAATTCCATCACATCCCTGCTACAAAGCACCGTATTCGGCAAGCACCCAGAACACACTCATCTTACTCGGATGTCGCCAAAGATTCTGATCGTCGCCGAACTTTCTATCCCTCAATGCACAAAGTACCGGGTGACACAGAAAGCTAACGCGCTTGAATCCTTGGGCTATGATGTGAACATAATGGAATGGCAGGACAACAAAGGCGTGTTGATCGCGTTACAAACCCACACTCTTGTGATTTTTTATCGTGTCCCAGGCGTCCCCGAAGTTGTTGAACAATTTCACGAAGCTGCGCGGTTAAACATTCCACGTGGTTACGACATTGATGACCTGATTTTTGACGTCGAAAACTACAAGCTCAACCCGAACCTCCGTGAGTTCAGCGACGCCGACCTAAAGAATTTGATGAATGGAGCGCAGCTTTATCGGCAGGCGCTTATGCTCGCGGATTTCAACATCGGTAGCACCAGCAGGCTGTGCGCGAAAATGGCCGATACTAACGGTGCGCCATCGTTCATTCTGGAGAACGCACTGGACGCCGAAACGCTCGAGATTGCGCAGAGTATTAGCAGCACAAAGCGCGGGGACTCGGTCACAATCGTCTATGGCTCTGGCACCAACACGCACAATGCTGACTTCGACGTTGCAAGCGATGCAATTCTGCAGATCATGCAGGAATACCACAACGTCCGGCTTCATATCGTCGGGGAACTGACGCTGCCATCCGGGTTTGATGCGCTTGAGTCGCGAATTAAATTCACCGGGCGGCTGGATTACAGCGAATACCTGCGCATGTTGGCGGATGACGATATCTCTATCGCACCGCTCGTTGATGTAGAATTCAACCACGCCAAAAGTAACATCAAATTCCTGGAAGCAGCAGCTGTCGGGCTGCCCTCGGTCTGTTCGTCTGTCGCGGCGTTTAGTACGGCTATCGAGCATGGCCAAACAGGTTTTCTCGCGGCCTCAAGACAAGAATGGTACGACGGGCTCAAAACGCTCATCGAGGATGCTGAACTGCGGGCTCAGGTTGGCGAAGCTGCGCGCAAGAGCGTTGTGACCCACTATAGCCCGGACGCCATCAGAGACCGCCAGTTGTTGCCAATAACCAGAGAGTATATCGCCGAACCTCATCGCAACAATACGCATGTAATGATGGTGAACGTGTTCTACGCGCCACAATCGTTTGGCGGAGCGACCTTGCTAGTTGAGGACCTGGTGGAGTCACTAAAAGCGCGGCATGACGTTGATATCAGCATTTTTACAACCGGACCTGGCCGTGCAGCAGATAGCATTTTGGTTAGACGGCAAGCTAACGGCGATCCAGTTTTTCGGTTTAGCTGCCAGTCAGATGCAGATTGGGCGAAAAACGCTCCGAAAGAGGTGTTGGATCACTTTGCCGATGTGCTTCGCGCCACGCGCCCAGATGTAGTACACTTCCATTCAATTCAAGGGCTTGGAAGCGAACTGGCCGCTGTTTGCGATAAGCTCGACATACCCTACTGCATTACTCTGCATGATGCGTGGTGGCTGTGCGCGCGGCAGTTTCTGGTGACAAAAGAAGGTAATTACTGCGGTCAAACTGTTTTGGACCACGAGGTTTGCCAGAGATGTGTCGGATCGACAATCGATATCAAGAAACGTAACCGGCGATTGGAACCCGCGCTCGAAGGCGCACAAAAACTGATTGCGCCCTCTAAGTATTGGGCAAACTTTCATATCGACAACGGCCTGCCCGAACGTTCGGTCATGCACTGTGAAAACGGCATTGAAATCCCGGTCAAGACAGCACCGAACGCAGCCGGACAGACGGTTCGGTTCGGTTTCGTCGCGGGCATGGAAGTCGTTAAGGGGTTTCCATTGTTGCAGGAGGCCTTCAACGCACTTGACCGCAACGACTGGAGTTTAACGCTGGTCGATCATGCGAGGAAAGTCTTCGGTTCCCGAATTGATTCAGCCTCCGTTGGCATTAAGGGTGAGATTTTGGTCGTTCCACCGTTCAGCGCGGCAAACCGAGACGAATTCTTTGATAGAGTTGATGTCTTGCTGTTTCCGTCACAATGGCCTGAATCCTTTGGGTTGACTGTCCGCGAAGCACTAGTTCGCAACAAATGGGTCATCGCGACAGATCTTGGCGGCCAGGCGGAAGCGATCACGCCGGGCATAAACGGGACGCTAATCCCATTGGATGGCGGTGCGAAGGCCCTTGCCAAGGCCATCGAAGACATTTTGGATCGAAAGTCCGATCTGGCCGGGTGGATCAATCCAAACAGCGATAAAATCCGTAGCGTCGATGAACAGGCCGCAGAGCTGGCCGAACTGTTCAGCGAAATCAAAAAGGCCCGATAGCTCATCGCCATACGAACTCGGTTCAGTTTGTATGGCGATGAGCTATCGGACCAGGTTTCAAGTCGTACTTCTTCCGACAATTCCTCGCGCCTGGCGAACCAAAAAATTCTTCCAAGGCGGGGCTGCTCCGGGTTTGGGGGGCAGGATCGTAGGTTAGCAAAATCATCCGTTGGTGCAGCGCCCGGTGAATGAGATTGAAGACCTGGTTGCAACATTCGGAGAGGCAGCAGAATGCACAATCCGTTCGCTTCCCGTCAGAGTATGGCGGGGTTCCGCAACACGCCAACATAAAGCAGGACGGTTGGGCCAAAAGCGCAACCGTCAAAAACTGGCATGTGTACAAAACGAATGCGGGTAAGGTCTTAAGCCGTGATACCAAAAACTAAGCTAAACTCAGTCATTCAGGAGCGAGGCCAGATAAGTGCCATAGGTTGATTTTGCGAACATTTGCGCGCGCCGCTCAAGGGCCGCATCATCAATCCACCCGTTACTCCATGCGATTTCGTCCAGGCTGCCCGTCTGCATCCCCTGGCGTTCGGTCAAGGTGCGAACAAAACTTCCCGCCTCAAGCAGGGTGCCATGTGTTCCGGTATCCAGCCACGCAAAACCCCGGCCCATGGTTTGAACATCGAGCAGGTCTTCATCCAAGTACATCTGCAAAAGTGAGGTGATCTCAAGCTCACCTCTCTCTGACGGTTTGATTTTCTTGGCCCGTGCCGGTGCATCGCCATCCAGGAAATAGAGACCGGTAACCGCATAGTTTGACGGTGGATCTTTCGGTTTCTCAATGATCTCCTGAACCTTTTTGCCTTCAAAGGCGACAACCCCATAGCGTTCAGGATCGGCAACGCGATAGGCGAAAACCGTCCCGCCCTGCTTGTTAGCATCTGCGTCGGCCAATAGGTCCGGCAGGCCGTGTCCGAAGAAAACATTATCGCCCAAGATCATTGCCGACGGGGCACCGGCAAGGAAATCCTCTGCCAGCGTGTAGGCCTGGGCCAACCCATCAGGAGAGTCTTGCACGATCCATGTCAGGCTCAATCCATATTGGCTTCCGTCACCAAAAAGGCGAATGAACTGCTCTTGGTCCTGTGGCGTTGTAATGATCGCGACCTCGCGGATCTGCGCCAGCATCAGAACGCTTAGGGGGTAAAAGATCATCGGCTTATCATAAACCGGCAGCAACTGCTTCGAAACTGCCATTGTAATCGGGTAGAGACGCGTTCCCGAGCCACCGGCAAGAATAATTCCTTTACGTTGCATGTTTTAACCTTTCGAAGATGGCGCTTTGATCTGACCTAACTGAGCTAGCACATCGGCCAAACCCGCTTTCCAGTCAGGGCGCGGAATCCCATGAATTTTCTCAAGCCGCGAGCAATCCATGCGTGAATTCCCCGGTCGCGCTGCGGGCGTCGGATAAGCGCTGGTGGGAATGTCTTCGACCGAAGTCGCAAGGCCTGCTTGCAAAAAAATCTCACGCGCGAAATCGGCCCAGCTTGCATCCGGTGCTCCGGAATAGTGAAACAGGCCGCCTTCAACCCGGGGTCCGTTCTGAGCCATGGTCAGAAGTGTAGAGGCGATATCCGCGGCCGGTGTTGGACCGCCAACCTGATCTGCCACGATGCTCAGCTGGTCGCGGCTTTCTGCAAGTCGCAGCATGGTCTTTACAAAGTTGTTTCCATGCGCCGAGAAGACCCAACTGGTCCGCAGGATCGCATGCCAACCGCCTGCCTCAGCCACCTGGTGCTCGCCAGCCAGCTTGGTGGTTCCGTAAACACTCAGCGGACCCGTCGGATCTTCTGTTGTTCTTTGCATGTCGCCGGATCCGTCAAAGACATAATCCGTCGATACATGAAGAAATGGCACACCACGAGCCGCCGCCGCGCGCGCCATCGCCCCGGGAGCATCGGCGTTTATCAACCGGGCAAGGTCGCTTTCGTCTTCGGCCTTGTCGACGGCGGTGTAAGCAGCGGCATTGATAACGACGTCCGAGTCGGATTCACGTACGCGCTCAGAGCACATTGTAGCATTCGTTAGGTCGGCTTCTGAGCGGCCCAGCGCTTCTATTGCAATGCCGCGAGCTGCCGCTTGTCTTTGCAATTCACTGGCAACCTGCCCGCTGCGGCCAAAGACAAGTATCTTCATTTGTCTACACCCAGGCGTTCTCCGACACCATCACGCGCCAGTAGCGCCTTCAACCACGCCTCATTATCCAGATACCACTGAACCGTCTGTTCCAAGCCAGTCTCCGGAGTATGCTTCGGGCGCCAACCCAGATCTTCAACTATCCGCGTTGGATCAATTGCATAGCGCTGGTCGTGCCCTGGGCGGTCGGTAACAAAGGTGATTTGTTCTGCATAGGGGGTTTCGGCTGGTCGAAGTCGATCCAGAATGCCACAGAGCATTTTCACCAGGTCGAGGTTCGTCATCTCGTTTTCGCCACCGATGTTGTAGCTTGACCCCAGAGTCGCCTTTTCCAAAACCAATAGCAACGCCTCGGCATGATCTTCGACATGCAGCCAGTCGCGAATGTTGTCGCCCTTTCCATAAATCGGAATAGGCTGCCCTGACAGTGCTTTAAGGATTACCACCGGTATCAGCTTCTCGGGGAATTGATATGGGCCGTAATTGTTTGAGCAATTGGTCAATACAACCGGCAGCCCATAGGTTTCTTGCCAGGCGCGGACAAGATGGTCTGAACTGGCTTTCGACGCAGAATAAGGTGAATTTGGCTTATACGGGCTTTCTTCGGTGAAGAATCCGGTCTCACCCAATGACCCAAAAACTTCATCTGTCGAGATGTGGTGAAAGCGGAAGTCGGTGGGTTTGCCTGCTTCGGTCCAATAAGCGCGTGCTGCTTCAAGCAGAACATAGGTGCCTGTCACATTGGTTTCGACAAAGGCAGCGGGGCCATCGATCGACCGGTCAACATGGCTTTCAGCCGCAAGATGCATGATGGCGTCGGGCTTGTGGGTTCTCAGTACGAGTGCCATCGCTTCCGCGTCCCGAATGTCAGCTTGTTCAAAGGCATAACCCGGCGCGTCTGAGACCGAGGCGACATTGTCTAGGCAGGCTGCGTAAGTGAGCGAATCCACGTTCACCACTGAATGGCCTTGGGCGATGGCGCGACGAACAACAGCGGAACCGATAAAGCCCGCACCTCCGGTAACCAGAAGTTTCATACTGCATCCTCAAGCGTGAAAGGAGTTTCGAGTTCTGACAAAAGCGGCGCAACGAGATCCTTGTCCGACAGTTTTTTCTCTATCTCTTTCAGCGGCCAATCGATACCGACGTCTGGATCATCCCAGCGTAGCGCGCCTTCGGTTTCGGGCGCGTAAGTATCCGAGCATTTGTATACAATTTCGGTATCAGGCTCCAACGTCATGAAGCCATGGGCAAACCCTGCGGGAACCAGAAGCATGCGCCCATTTTCAAAGCTCAGCTCTTCGCCAACCCACTGACCAAACGTCGGAGACCCCTTGCGAATATCCACCGCGACATCAAACAGTCTTCCGCGGCCACAACGCACCAGTTTCGCCTGTGCCTTGGGAGGTGCTTGAAAGTGCAGACCTCGGACTGTTCCGATCTCGCTTGATAGGGAATGATTGTCCTGAACAAAGATAGTTTCGATTCCGGCGGCCGAAAACTGATCATAGTTATATGTTTCTTCGAAAAATCCTCGGTGGTCGCCAAAGCGCCTTGGTGTAATCAGCTTTACCTCTGGTGTGGCAAGGGATGTAAATTCCATAATAAGCTATACCTATCTGTGCAAGCAGGGATAAGAATGGGCTAGCGCAATCGCCTGCGTTCCTCAACATCCAAAATGGGCTTTCATCACCACATTTACCCAAGTTCGAAGTGAACTATCCCGATCCAGCCGCAATACGTTCGAATCACAACGAATTGTGACCTTATGAGCGCGCCAGAATTTCTGAGATTGCAGTTTTGTCAGTTTGAGGTAGCACGTTTTTCCAGGAAGAACGCTCTTATCCATTGGTGAACATCAAGGTGCAGACGCTCAGCTGAACCTGAGGCCCTGATTTCGTTGTCACCGCTGGTCGTTGTCTGTTTGTCTTGGTAAAGGTGAACTGAATTTGAATTACATCTCACGCTGGGGGATACATGCCTTCACCAGAATACAACAAAGCCGAAATTGTTCGGCGCACCGGGCATACCCTTTCCACAATATCTAGCCTGATTGATGGCCACGACATCATCTCGTTTGATGTGTTTGGAACGCTGCTTGCACGTTACGCGCTGAGCGCGGCGGATGTTTACGGATATTTGGAGAAAAAATTTGACGTCACTGGTTTTTGTTCAGCCCGGCGGAAAGCTGAACGGCTTGCTCGGCGTCGGTTTGGGTCCGACGAAGCTCCTGAGGTTAGCCTAGAAGAGATTTACGACGTGCTTTCGGTTCTCTTCCCAGGCCACGGAGTGAAACCCGAAGACGAGTTACTGGCGGAAGAAAAGTTCAGCTATGCGGATTCCGTCATTGGATTGATTCTTGAGATTGCTCGGCAAAAGGGCAAGCGAGTGATCGGTCTGAGCGATTCATATTTGAGCAAGACCCAGGCCGCCCGACTGCTTGAGACGAACGGGATTGAACTGGATGAGCAGTATGCCTCTTGTGATCACCGCCGTGATGGGCTTGGAAAATTCAATGGGCGTATTTTTTCCTTCATGATCAAAGAGGAACGCACCGCGCCGCACCGTATCCTCCATTTTGGTGCTGACCTGGTCGCGGATGTCGAAAATGCACTTGCTTGCGGTATCCTTGCGGTGCATGTGAAGCCGCTCCCGGACTGTCTGCGGCAGGGCGATATCCCATTCAGCAATGCTGGTATCGGAGAGGCCACCTTAACCACCAACTTGATCCGGGGCCATATCGCGGCTCGCCTTCCACATGTCGATCCAGAGGAAGCCGATCTCTACGCTTACGGCTTCAACATGGGCGGACCCTTGTTACTTGGTTTTTGCAACTACATCTCACAGCGTGCGAACCAAGACGGTGTTGATCAGATACTGTTATCTCAACGCGCCGGGTATGTCGTCGAACAGGCGATTGACATCCTTCAACTTCCGGTTCCTCAGGTTTCGGTTCTAGAGCTGACCGGCTTCAGTCGCGAAGAGCTTTTGGAAGCACCAGCCACAGATCACGCCCAACTCAGCGATGAGATAAATAGCCGACTTGATCAGGATCAGAGTATCGCCATCGTGGATGTCGATTGGGACCTGACAGTTTTCAACGTGTTCGAGAAGCTGATCAATGGGCGCGCGCACGGATATTTCTTGGGGACCAAAACCGGTACGAGCGCCAGCGAACGAGCTTCAGGTTACTTGTTCGGCGGGCCTATGACAGCCGACTACGAAGCGACAATCATGCAGTGCACCGAGTTGGTTGAGCTGCTGTTCTCACGTCCAACTTCTGGAGTCTCTAAACTTAGGCCAGTGACGGGCGAGCTCACTCCTGCGGATGGAAATGTCATCTCAGCTATGCAAATTAGAAATCTTGCCATGCAGACCGTTCAACGCGGTGCGCTGGATTTCCTTCGTTTGGTGCATTCTAGGGTGGATGCCCTGGATGCTCAGGAGTTGGTGCACTATAATCAGCTTTGTTTTTCCCGCCTGATATCAGCTCCGACAAATCGTGAGTATAGCGCTTTCGAAGGTGTCCCGCATTTCCTCTGTCCGGACCGCGGCATTTGGAGAAATATCGGCCATTTCTGGAACGCTGATGGAAACTCAAACCAGACACTCGCTGATCTTCAGAACATACATCTTCAGCAGTTGCGGAACTATGACTTGCTTCTTCCAGACGCTCTAAAACGTTTGTCATTGCGCGATGATATCGATCAGATGGATTGGCGTCGTACGATGTTTCGCCACCCCACGAAAATCTCTTACTGGAACTCAATCCGACGCTATTTGCGGCGGAAAAACTGACTGAGGTCGGCAAATGAACAACTCGAATAAAGATCCGTTGCAGATCTTCGTTCCGTATGTGAATGAAAAAATGGCGACCGACTTCTTTCAGAAGAACTCGAATTTGTCAGGGCAGAGCATTCATCTGATAGACAATCGCGAACGGGCTGCCGGGTTGCCGCAAATCTACAACGAAATAATTGAGAAGCGCCTGGAAGAAGACGCGTGGCTCTTCTTTGTTCACGAGGACTTCGAAGTACAGGGTGAATTGTTCAGTACCGAAAACCTGGCAAAAGAAGCCGTGTACGGCACCTTCGGTGTAAAGATGGATGGACACGAACCGAACGCGTTTGGCCAACATAGATGCAGTGAAAAAAATGGCTTAAAAGTTCTTTCTGTTGGCCTTCCTGTAACTGCTCTTACCTGGGTCGAAACTCTGGATTGCGTAGCCGTTCTGCTGCATACGCAGCTTCTGCGGGACAGGCCCGGCTTGCGATTTGACGAGAATCTGACATTCGATCTCTACGCGGAAGACCTCTGTATCAATGCCCAGGAGAATTTCGGCATTCCGGTCTTAGTTGTTCCGCTTGAATTTCAGCACTACTCAAAAGGATTTGTCACCGACAGGTATTGGCGCGGAATAAAGTATCTTGGCGACAAGTATCCAGACGTCGGCGTTCCAGGAAGCTGTTCGTTTATTGGAGGCAAAGCGACAGAGCTGGAAAAGCACTTTGTCTACGACATTCCGGCCAACACAAAGAAACGTCGTGACCGCGAGGTTAAAACCGCCCGCTGAGTGGTCCTGCGGTTATAGCTTGATCTTCTTTCTTTTGCGCAAAACGAATTTTAGCCAAGCGAATGTTACAGGATTGAGATGGGCGCCATAAGCGGCGCGCCAGCGACTATTCTTTGCATTGCGATAATGCGTATTAAACTCACCAATTCGTGTCAGGCTTTCACCAGCAGAGTCGCCGACACCGGCAAACACCCTAACATTCTTGAAGCGGATGGCGTCCTGACGATGCGGCTTACTCAAGAATTGCCGCATGTCCAGTTCATCCTTTGGATCTGTATACTTGGCCAATGAATCCGCTGGTATCGCTTGCAGAACGGATGAGATCGCACGCAATGCGGCATCTTGAATACGCGCGGCGCGCTGAAGGTTTTTGGCCTCCGAGTCGCTTACATCTGACAAATCCCAAGACATCTTGCCGGTTTCGTCTTCGCGAATTCGCAACAGACTCCCATGGTCTGCCGAGCAAACAAACTCGACAATATCACGAAATTCATCGAACCAAGGTTGCTTAAAAACTGGCAACCCATTGGATGTTGCGTAGCTTTCATATTCGAGACCGTTGCGTTGAAGTATTGATGTCGCGTGCTTGCTTGTTCCGAAGTACAGCCCAAAGATATGCGCGTCTTTGTCAACGATCTCGCATATTGAGCGCTGAAGACTGCCGCGCCAGCCGACGTCAAATGTCGCGGTCTTGGTGCCAGCGGGAAAGGCAGTACGATAGTATTTGGTCAGCACGGATCGTTCGTGCTCGAAAGATCGATAGAAAGTATCAGGGTTTTCTTTCAGTAGGCCTAGCGCTGCTTTTCTTTCTTTTCGCGACAGTTTTTCGGTGCCAACAAAGCCATGGCTGTCGAACAACGCCTGAAGCTTCGGCCCCCCCGATATCTTCTCGATGAAGTCATTTATTGTGTCAGACCCCTCCAAAGTGGCGTGGAACATCCCGCCCATCGTTTCAGAGTCCAGAACGGTAAATGGCAATGTTAGCAGCCGCCGCGAAGCCGCCACGTATTGAGTTTCATATCCATCCGGCCACAATAGTTCAAAAGCCGCTTTCGGAAACATGCCGTCGCGTGCAAGAAATGCAATGCGCGAAATGTTTCTCTTGTCCAGTTCCTGTTTCGCCCAAATCAGCAGCGACGTGATCAAAGGTGCGACCATAAGCGCGCCGAATGCCTCAAAATACTGATCTTCGGACAAAGTCCGGAAGTCCAGCTTGTCTGAGTCGTAATAATGTGTTTCCAGGAAGTTCGCCGCAAAGATTTGCGATATCGGGCGCTCTCCTGCAAGCAGTTTAGTATGGCGCTTTGGTTTGGGAGATCTTGAGGGAACGTCTTTGCTGGCCAGAATCACGTGAGACTGCATGCCAACATGAACGGCCATTTTGCCGTCGGCATGCCGATTGTCACCAACGTGCAGAACTTTGTCATTCGGTACACTGAAATGCGCGGCAACGTCGTCGAACAGACTTCCTGTGTGCTTGGTTTTACCTTGCTCATTTGAGACGAAGACACGTTCCCAGCCGGTTATGCCTTTTGCCTGCAAAACCCGTTCAAGAAAGTCCTGCGGTAGATACATGTCCGACGTAATGACAAATCGTTTGTTCGTTTCCTGTACGTGGGCAACCAACTTGCTGCCGAAGCTCGTTGCGTGAAGCAGGTCCATTTCAGTTTCAAGTTCAAGCCGCTTAATCTGCTCAGATTCTTGATGGCTGCAATTCGTCAACTGCCTGAAACAATTGTAAATTTCATCGAGATAAACATCTTCCCGATTCTTATTCGTAGCGTCTTCACGCGCCAAATTTTCGGCTGCTACCCGGTAGTCTTTAAAAAACTCAGTTACCCGTATTACCGGATCCTGAGTTGACATGAAACTGAATGCGTCGACAGGAGATCTGCAGTGCCGAAACAGTACCGTGTCAAAAATATCTACAGATAGGAAATCGTATGTTCCAATCTTTTCAAACGCCTGGTCACTAGGAGACACGTTGATAGTCTTGTGCATCTTACTTTTGAATGCCCTGTCTCACGCTGATTGCGTTTGCCTGCGATGATGCTCGTTTCAGAGATCGTCAAAATCCCTTAACAACTTCTGGGGGCATTGCCAAGTTGTTGACCCATTGATGAGATGTTCTAAGCCTGCCAAATCATGGCTTCCCCACTGGCCGAGTTTGACGGCGCGGCTCTTCTGGGCCTCACAATCTCACATTGACCCACCATGTTTTGAACCCGCCTTTGGTGACGCACAGAAGCAGACCCTTTCCGCCGGGGCCTGTGAACCATGTCGTTTTGTCCCCGACCGCGTTTTGACGTTCGAATCTGTGAACTTAATATGCGGCATATCGAGTCCTTGTAAAACCGCGTTCGCTACAAGGTTCACGATACAGCCCAACCCATATCAAACCCAACCAAGAAACAGGTAAGAACCTGAATTTATTAGGTATATATATTTTGTGGTATTGAAAAATACGCGTTTTGGATGGTGCCCCCACACGGACTCGAACCGCGGACCTACTGATTACAAATCAGTTGCTCTACCAGCTGAGCTATAGGGGCACGAGCTGTCGATTACTGTCTCTCGCAAAGGACTGCAAGCCTGATTTTAACTCTAACTTGGGGATTGCCCGATTTCCTGAGAAAGTGCAGATAATCATTCTATTGAAAATACAGGGTTTACTGTTGAAAGCACGGGCCGTGACGGACCCGGCAAAGCCGTAGGGTGTTTAAGAGAATGCAGGTTGTTATCCACGCTGGCGCCGCTTTTACCGATGACGGTCAACTGCTGGGGTCCCTTTTGGCGAATAAGGCGGTCCTTGCCCAAACCCGGTCCCTTCCTCTCGGACCGCGTCACAGCCGGCAGTTCGTAAAAGTGATGTCCGATTCGGTGATCAAAGGCGTGCCGGTCGATGACGCGCAAGAGAATCTGCGCGAGATCTTTCCCGACGATCTGAATGCCGAGCGCCTGATGATCTCTAGCGACAAGTTCTTCGGGCCCAGGAGAACAGCGCTTCAGCACGGCCAGATCTACCCCTTTGCTGGCAAGCGAACAGCCTATACCGAAAAGCTGCTTGAAGGGGCCCAAGTCGAACTATTTGTCGGTTTGGTTAATCCAGGCAGTTTCATACCCAAAATTCTGATGTCACTGCATGAAGACCAAAGGCACGCGATCCTGGGCAGTACCGACCTGAGTTGCCTGAGCTGGTTGAGCATGATCGAAGATCTTGGTGATCTGGCCCCTGGGGTTCAGCTTACGTTGTGGGAAAACGAAGACACGCCGCTGATTTGGGGAGACATTGTTCGGGCTATGGCGGGACTAGGTGAAGACGTCGCTCTGAAGGATGAATATGCGTTGCTTTTGTCGCTTCTCACTGGAACTGGAAAAACCCAGCTTCTGGAACTGATCCAGCAAGGGACCGCAAAGGACAGCCAATCGCTGCGGGAGGGTTTGGTACAGATTTTTGAGGATCACGCCCAACCCGAGCAGATCGAAGAAGAACTGGATCTGCCGGGTTGGAACACGGAAATCGTCAACGCGTTTTCGGAACTGTACGAACAAGATCTGGCCAAGATCCGCACGATGCCGAATGTTCGGGTTCTGCAACCGTAACAAAACGGTTTGCCGGGTTACATACCCAACGCTTCTTTGTACATTTCCAACACCGCCTCTTCTTCGGCAATGTCGTCCTTGTCGCGTTTGCGCAGGGCGATCACCTTGCGCATGACTTTGGTATCGTAACCACGAGCCTTGGCTTCGGCCATGACCTCTTTTTGCTGTTCGGCAATATCTTTCTTTTCTGCCTCCAACCGTTCGAGCCGTTCTACAAACTGGCGCAGTTCACCAGCTGTCACCCGGTAATTGGCGGCGGCCTGATCTTCGGTCATATCTTCCATTTACGTCTCTCCCAGAGGCTGAAATCTGATGCTGTGACATCGGGCAATATGCCGGATACATTGCCGCTGCTCGGGTCGCAAGCACCCAATCCTGGACCGGGCTTGTGCGATCCGGTCTGATCCGCTAAGCGCGGGCGCAGTTTACGGACAAAAGTGGGGCACCATGTTCGAATTCATCACCTGGGGCGGCGCCGCCCTGTCACTGGCCGGGCTCGTCGGGCTGATCTGGTGCATCTTTCGCGTGATGAAAGCGCGCAAGTCCGGCTTGTCAGATGATGAGTTGCGCGCAGTGGTTCAAGGCGTGCTGCCCTGGA
Organism: Ruegeria sp. EL01; assembly: GCF_900313035.1. Lineage (GTDB taxonomy): Bacteria > Pseudomonadota > Alphaproteobacteria > Rhodobacterales > Rhodobacteraceae > Ruegeria. The sequence goes on from NZ_OMPS01000026.1 coordinate 16,467, forward strand.
ATCTGGGTTCGTTGTTTCTTTCCGTGATTGGCTTGATGCTGGTCATCCTCGGGATCTCCTTTGGATGACCAACCGGTTCAAACCGGCATATTGTCAAAGCGCGCTTCCATAGCGTCTTCACAAAGCGCGGCATCCAGACGACGCAGGCGTGACGGGACATGCACCCCTTGCCGGCGCATCCGATCAACAACCTTGCTTACGCTGGGCTGCAAAGCCAGACGCGTATCCAGACACGCGTTGTGAAGCTTCTGCTCAAGTTGCTCAGCTTCGGAATACAGATTAGCTGTTGTCATAACCATCCTCCCAAGTGGTGTCATTCTGACAGATATAGGTAACGAGAATAAGACTCGAATAAGTTACCTTGAAGTTGTGCGGAATCTTGCCGGACATCCTGGCAATTTCCGCGATCAGGCACGGTTTGGCTAAAGTTTAATCCGATTTAGTCGAAGCTGCTTTGATGGACATCAAAGGTCGGATTGACTTTTGCTTCATATTCCAAGTTTCATAGGTGACCGGAGCTGCCTGAGCGGAGGACACCATGACACCTAAAGTGAGAGCTTTTTTTGACGGCCAGACCTTTACGGTTTCCTACGTTGTGCAAGAGCCCGAAGGCAGTGCCTGCGCAATCATCGACAGTGTTCTGGATTTTGATCACGCGTCGGGTCGAACAACAACAAATGCTGCGGACAAGGTCGCCGATTATGTCAGATCCGAGGACTTGAAGGTTGAATGGATTCTTGAAAGCCACGTCCACGCGGATCACCTGTCTGCTGCCCCATACCTGCAGCAGGAATTGGGCGGCAAAATCGGCATCGGTGCCCAGATCGTTGCCGTGCAAGACACATTTGGCAAGGTCTTCAATGAGGGCACCGAATTCCAACGTGACGGCAGCCAGTTCGACGCCTTGTTTTCCGAAGGCGACAGCTTTCACATCGGGCAGATGCGCGGGGATGTTTTGCACACACCCGGGCACACCCCGGCTTGCCTGACCTACGTGATCGGCGATGCGGCATTTGTTGGCGACACTTTGTTCATGCCCGATTTCGGAACTGCCCGGTGCGATTTCCCGGGTGGATCATCCACAACGCTGTTCGAATCGATCCAAAAGATACTTGGCTTGCCGGATGACACTCGGATCTTTGTTGGGCACGATTATAAGGCGCCGGGGCGCGATGAATACGCATGGGAAACCACAGTGGGTGAACAAAAAGCGCTGAACGTCCATATCGGACAAGGGCGCAGCATCGAAGAATTCGTGGAAATGCGCGATGCCCGAGACGCGACTCTGGCCATGCCGCGCCTGATCTTGCCTTCGCTGCAAGTCAATATGCGCGCGGGACAAATGCCACCCGCTGACGAACAAGGCGATGTGTTTCTGAAAGTGCCTATCAACAAACTGTAATTCTGCTGGCGTGCAGACAGGTTGAACATCAGGCATACCGGATTCTAAGCAGGCCGGAAATGTTGGCTGTGTTCCGAAACTCGGGCTCGACCTCGGCTTTTATCTCAGCCGGTTGCCTAAAGATTGGCAACAGCACTTAGCGCAACACTAAGGGTCAAACTGGACAGACCTGCAGACGCGGCCTATGGAAATAGCATGGAGATTCGACCAATAACCCCCCGCTATTCCGTCTCGCCCCAGATCACGGTCGAGGATGTACCCGCTATCGCCGAGGCTGGGTTCGTTAAAGTCATCTGCAATCGCCCGAACATGGAAGTTCCTGCGAATATGCAATCCGATGCAATTGGCGACGCTGTACGGGCCGCCGGGCTGGAATACGAGGTTCTGGAACTGACCCATCAAACGATGACTCCGGAAAACGTGACGCTACAGCGTGATCTGGCCGAAAGGTGCAGCGGCCCGGTCCTGGCCTATTGTGCCTCGGGCACGCGCTGCTCGGTCGTCTGGGCCTTGGGGCAATGTGATTCCATGAGCACAGATGAGATTCTAAACGCCACCACGAAAGCGGGTTACCAGTTGGAAGGCTTGCGTCCGACTTTGGATCAAATCCGAAACACCACGGATTGAGCTGACCACCAAATCAGCCGCTGCGCTCTGGCCCATCCTCTGCGCCGGCCAGACCCGCCAGTTGTGAAATCTCGGCGGCAATCTGATCCGAATTTGCAAAATCCAGCTCGCTCTCCAGCGGTTCCGGGTCAGGAGTTTCAACCTTGTACGATGTCACGTCCAGCGTGTCCGGAACCAAGTCCGAAGCGTCTTGAATGTCCTGCTGTGGCGCCCTTGTTTTGCTTGCAACAAACTCTGCCGCCTCAGTGTCTGCCAAAGCAGGCAGCGGAGCGTGCTCGTTCACGCGAATGGCTCGCAACCCGCCACACTGACCAAGACGCCCGACTGCCGCCCGCTTGCGATCTATGCTCAGGATTTCGGTCCGGTCCAGGCGGGATCCGGTCAAAGGCACAACATCCCCAACTTTCAACCCAGACAGATTCGCCAGAGGTAGCGCCATACGGCACAAGACTGCGTTTAATTCTGCCCGAACGACGCCCGCGGAATGTTCCAAATTTGGTCCCGATTCTACATGCGACGCGTCAGCCTCTTCTGGCAGAAACGGGTGATCGGGCAGCAAAACGGTGATTTGCCCCTGCCGCACCCCTCCCGCAAGGTCGACCGTCAATTCGAACGCGCGATAGGTATCCTCAACCAATGCAAGGGACAGGTTCCGCAGGTCTGCCGAACGTGATCTGTAGTCGTACCCCGTGAGGCTGTCCTGATCGGCCGCAGCCTCGACCAGAGTGGCAGCCCGCATCAGTGCTTCTTCGATCAAGGGCGCCGCCATGGCGGCATCCGTATCGGTAAACGCACGGGCGCTTGGCGGGTCCGCCATCACCTCTCCCATTGTTTGGGTTTGAACGATGGCGGAAACACAGCTGGGGTCCAGACATGCCGCCGCAACCCCTTCTGGGCCGCTGAACAACAGCAACAACCAATCTTCGCCAAGCGTTTCGATTGCTTCATTTTGTGGTCGGTTAGATTGCCTGACCCCGATAACCGCAAGCGGTAGGTTCAGCCGGTCCCCGGCCGCCCGCGCGACCCCCAATCGCAATGCGCGCAGAACCGAGCGTGGGCGATCGCTTAGATCGTCCTGCCCGACCGACAGTTTGCGCGCCAAAGCAGCGCTGACAGAATGTGCCATGGCTTTGTTTCACCAATTGTTCAAGCAACTGACACTTGGTTTAACCCGACGACCGTTACGAAGTTCTTTATGCCGCCGTCACTGCGCCGCTTGTTGGTAAGCCAGTGGAAGGCTTACGCGAAAGGCGCCGCCGCCCTGTCCAGGCAAATAGCTGATCTCGCCCCCAAGGCGCTGCATGATCTCGCGGCAGATCGCCAAGCCCAGCCCGGCCCCCCCCGCTTTGTCGACACCTACGCGCGCGAATTTCTCGAATACCATCGACTGCGCCTCGGGCGGGATGCCACTTCCATTGTCCGTGAAATCGATCACCACCCGTCCCCCCACATCATGGGCTGAAATCGTCAAGATGGGGTCAGGGGATTCACAGTATTTCTGCGCGTTCGAAATCAGATTGATAAACACCTGACCCAAACGGTCCAGATCAGTATGGAGCGGAATGCGTTCGGACGCTCGGCTGCGCCGCACGGCCAATTTCTCGTCGGTTCCGGCCAAAGCACTTGATACCGCCCGATCCAGAACCGAGCGGAGGCTGTCATCGCCGACATTCAAACTAACCTGCCCGCTTTCCAACACACTCAGGTCCAGTAGATCATCCAATAGGCGCGTCAGTCTTAAGGCTTCATCGTGAATGATCGCAGCGTAACGTGTCTGTTCTGTCCCTCGTAGACCTTTGGTGTCGCGCATGATCTCGGAAAACGCACGGATCGAGGTCATGGGCGTTCGCAGCTCATGGCTGACTTGACTTAGGAAGCTGTCTTTTTGCTCCGATATCTGAGTCAGCTTGGTATTCGCTTCTCGCAACTTGCGCGCGGTTCGGCTCAGTTCAGCTGATTTCACTTCCAATTGGCTGGAGTATTCAAGCAACTGAGCAGATTCGTCGGCCACCGCCAGCAGATCCTCGACTGAAACAGACGAGCCACCCACGATTTGACCGATCATTGCATGCGCTGTGGCTGCCCCGACCGAACCGCTCAGCTCTCGCTCAAGACGGTTGAGGAAACCCGGTGTCGGCTCGGGCAAACGCGACCGGCCGCCCTGTTGTTCGGCTTCGGTCTGAAAAAATTCCTGCGCGGGGCCCGCTCCCAAAATGCGCTGCGTCATGATCATCAAGTCTTCGCTTTGGGCGACAGACCCGGTCCAGCCGCGCGGAGTGGCAGAATGATCAAAGACATTGACGAACTGCGCGCCCTGCAAGCGTTCCAGGGGGCTGGGAAAACTGAACAATGATGTGATGCAAAACGCGACCGTGTTCAGGGACAATGACCACATGACAGTGTGTACCATCGGATCCATGCCCTCGATCCCGAACAAGGCTTGTGGGCGCAGCCAGCCAAGCCCGAACAATCCGTTCTGCATAACCGTCTCGGGCATCCAAACGCCGCCCATTCCCGGCAACAGCAACGTGTAAGTCCACAAGACAAATCCGACAGTCAACCCGACCAAGGCCCCCGTGCGTGTCGCACCGCGCCAGAAGAGTCCGCCGACCAAAGCGGGCAAGATTTGGGAAATCCCGGCAAACGCAACCAGCCCGATTGACGACAGCGCGGTCCCGCCGCCAGACAAGCTGTAGTAGAAATAGCCCAGCGCCATAATCACAGCGATCGAAACCCGGCGCGCCATCAGGACGATGTTGCGTACATCACCCGAAATCGAACCCAGGCCTTCCTGCGTATTCAGCCAGATCGGCATGACCACGTGGTTCGACACCATAGTCGACAAGGCCATCGCGGTCACAATCACCATGGATGTGGCCGAGGAAAACCCACCTATGAACGAAAGCATCGCCAACCAATCATTGCCTTGTGACAGAGGGACCGTCAGAACAAACAAATCCGGGTTTGAGCCTTCGGGCAGCAGATCCAATCCAACAACGGCGATCGGAACCACAAACAGGCTCATTAACAGCAAATACAAAGGGAAAGCCCATGCGGCCATCCGCAAGTGGCCTTCGTCGTCGTTTTCGACGATCATCACCTGAAACATGCGCGGCAGGCAGACAAAAGCTGCAGCTGACAGGAAGATTAATGTGGTCCAGCGCCCGGCATCCACATTCCACCGGCCGATTTCCGAGGCGTCGATGCGGTCCATCATTGGGCTCATGCCACCCGCCACACCCCAGACAACGAAGACACCAACCGCAAGTAATGCGAACAGTTTGACGACCGATTCCAATGCGATAGCGGTGACAACGCCGTGGTGACGCTCGTTGGCATCCAGATTGCGCGTGCCGAAAAGAATGGCAAACACGGCCAGCCCAGTAGCGACCCAAAATACACTTGATCCTTCTCGATAAAGGCCCGACGGGTCTGCTTCGGCAAAGATCGAGAAGGACAGGGTTATCGATTGCAGTTGCAGCGCAATATAGGGCGTGCCCCCGAGGACAGCGAGAATAGTCACACACACCGCCAAGGTGTTTGATTTTCCGTAACGCGAGGACAGCAGGTCAGCAATCGAGGTGACCCTCTGACTGCGGCCGACGCGCACAAGCTTTCGCAATCCCCACCACCAGCTGACCATGACCAAGGTCGGCCCAAGGTAAATTGTGACAAATTCCAGCCCGGATCGCGCTGCGTTTCCAACGGCTCCGTAAAATGTCCAAGCCGTACAATAGATTGAGAGGGACAAGGTGTAGACCAACGGAGACCGAAGCCACTTGCCCCGCCCAGCCGCCGCCATGCGATCAGCGGCAAACGCGACGCCGAACAATAGTACGACATACCCAAGGCAAACCAGGATCAGGATGTTCAGCGTCGCCATTGGTCCGCTTCCGTTTCGGACTCGTCACGCGTCCGCAGGCGACGCGCTGCCATACCGAAGATCAGGCCAACAAGGATCAATCCTCCCCAACAGGCGAAGATGTAAAACATGGCCGAGGACAGGGGCACCGCTTGACCTTCAGCAGACAGCCCCGGCCAAAGCAATGGCAGTGCGAACAGCGCGGCCCCCAAAAACGGCAGCAACCGAGCAGCATCGGTGAGCCTGCGGCGGCGATAGCTTTGTCGTTCCAGAAAAACTGAGGGCCTTTGACCCGACGGCTTGCGTTCGGACTCTCCTTCGGCCGTCATAACCGCGTTGCCTGAGCATGCAGGTCGCGTACAGCGGTCAGCACCTCGGCATTGGAGAAAGGCTTGGTCATAAACCGGCTGACCCCGGCGTTTTCGGCCATTTCACGGTCGCGGGACTGACCGCGCGCGGTCAACATCAGCACAGGCAGGCTTTGCATGCCGTCCTGCTCTCGCAAGTCCCGCAGAATATCCATGCCACTTTTGCCCGGCAGCATGACATCCAATATGACCAGATCGGGATTTGCGGCCCGAATCACCTGAAGCGCATCCACGCCATCGCCATGCGTTTGAACCTGCCACCCTTCACGGGTCAGCAAAAACCGGATCGCCTCAGCTATGTTCGGCTCATCCTCAATCAACAGAACCTTCCGGCTCATATTTTCAATCCCTCCCCATGGCAGATCGCACGTATGGCAACCCGCCGCGGCCAGATTAAGCGTTCTGTCAGGAAACTGTCAAAAACCTTCACTCAAAATCGATGGCTCACGCCGCGACTCGCAGTCATCGCTGGGACAAACACGGCAGTTTGGACCGACATGTGTCGCGACCGTGCCAAGCGCGCCGTCCCCCGCCGGACGCACCAGCATCACCGATCGATAGGCCGGAGCTAAGTCATATCCAGACAGCGAATGCGGCCAGGCATAAGCGTGACACTCAAACTCGGCTGCGCTGCGCCCCAGTTGCAAGATACGCCTTCTTATCGGCACCAAGGGCTGGTTCAAGGCTGAATACAGCGGCCATAGCGGGCAGGCCTCGCCATGGCGAGGTATGGCGAGGCCGGGAATTTGCTTTAAGAACAAGATACCCCCAGACGCATCGCATATCACAAGCCCCGCCGGACGCTGCAGAACGCCTTCGGGCAAAAAGGCAAGCCGTCTGAGAACGGTGGCCATGTCGACCGAAAACACCTGCGCCAACTCAATCGGCTCAGGCTCTTTCTCTTTCAAAGTGGCTTTCAGCTTGCTCAAAGGCATGGCACGTGCATCAGCAGCGCAGAGATCCAGCAAATCGTGGGCAACCCTGCGTGCGGCCGCAGTGTTCAGACCATCCAAATCGATAGCCCCGGCATCACCATCAGTTTCAAGCTGGGGAAAGCTGTGCCCCCGCGCTTCAAAAAAGGCTTCGACCTCCTCCAACGGGACCCCGCGCGGATCCGCTGCTGAGTCGCTGTCGTCCAGATAATTCACCAGCGCCTTGGAACTATCCGCCAGTCTTTCCGCATCCTGATGCAGGTTCCGGTGAAAGCGGTCCTGCCACTCGGCGTCGATTTCCTGAGTGTCGGCCAGAATGGCTGCGGTTGATCGGATCGCGGCAGCTGTGGAAAGAACCTCGTGCATCGACGCCGCAAGATGGGGGTCATGGGTCAGCCTGTCGGATAGGGTCTCTACGGTACGCTCAAGCGACACGACACGCCGGTGCATCTGCGCCAGAACACCGGCCCATCCCGGGAAACGTCCGGCAAACTCCTCAAGCACGTCCAGCTCGGCCTGATGACCGACCGAATCCACCGCAGCTTCGCGCAATGCCGAAATCAAAGTGGCCTCGATTCCCTGCGTCAGCAACGAGGGTTCGACGGACAACGCCCCGGCAATATCGACCAGCAGTTTGCCCCCGATCCGGCGCCGGTTGTGTTCGATCAGGTTCAGATAGGAGGCCGAGATTCCGACCCGACGTGCAAGCTCAGCCTGTCGCAACCCTGCAATCTGCCGCCTTTCCCGTATCCGGCTTCCGGTCAACGTATTGCGCATTTGTTACGTCCTCAATGGCTATCGACCACAATTGAGAGGTCATCAATTTTCAGAACATCTTATCAATTTCTATAACTTACACATCATTTTTCAGAACCACTTTACAACTTTGACAAACCGCGCTTGGTTCTTCGCACACCAATCTGAAGTCCCATATGCGCAAGACCTTGGATCACCTCTTCATTTCCACTCGGTTTCCCTGCACCATACGCAGATGAGTGATCCCGCCTTTGAATACGCGCCAATCGGACTGGTAGAGTTGGAAAACCGGATCATCCGGCGCTGCAATTTGCAGTTTTCAAGGACCTTCGGCGGCGAAGAATCCGAATATCGCAACATGCCTCTGTTGCAACTTTACCCCTCTGTCGCTGATTGGGAGAGGATTGGCGAACGCAGCCTGCAGGTGATGAGGGACACTGGTTACTATACTGATGAACGTGTCATGCGGCGGCGTAATGGCGATCTGTTCTGGTGCCGTGCACGCGGCCGGTCTTTGACCCCCGAGGACCCGTTCCGCCACGGTATCTGGAGCTTTTCTGACATCTCCGAAGAGCGGCCATTGGTTGAGCTCACCGTTCGGGAACGCGAGGTAGCGATCATGTCGTGCCGCGGTCTGTCTGCCAAGGAAATCGGCATAGAATTGGGATTGAGCTACCGCACGATCGAGGCTTATCGCGCTCGACTTCTTGAGAAATTCGGCGCCCGCAAGTTGCCGGAACTGGTGGCAAAACTGTCGGGAATGCCTCTGTGATCGAGCCGTCTGTTTTTGGGCCTGCTCAAGCCTTGGATTAACATTGCCAGACTGCGCTTTTCATGACACATCGCATAGCTTATAACGCTGCGTAATCAGATCAAAGCCCGCACAAAACAGACGGGCCAAAGGGGAACCGTCGAGGACACTCATGACAGATACCAAACACGAAGCGGATGTTGCGTTCATCAAATCACTGGCTGAATTGCTGCGTGACAATGACCTGACCGAACTACAAGTCAAGCGTGAGTATGGCGAGGAAGACAGTCTGAATGTACGCGTCAGCCGCAAGATTCAGGCCGCACCCGCGCCGGTTCAGGTCGCCGTTCCAGCCCCTGCTCCACTTGCCGTCGCCCCAGCTGCGGCACCGGCCGAAGCGCCAGCCGCCGTCGAAGACCCGGCCAGCCACCCCGGCGCTGTGACCTCGCCGATGGTTGGAACCGTGTATATGCAGCCCGAACCGACTGCTCCTGCATTCATCACTGTCGGCGCGTCTGTGTCCGAGGGCGATACCTTGCTGATCGTCGAAGCAATGAAAACAATGAACCACATCCATGCGCCCAAGTCGGGCACCATCAAGCGTATTCTGGTGGGTGACGGCGACGCTGTGGAATTTGGCACTCCTTTGGTCATCATCGAGTAAGGCGGCCCCATGTTCGACAAGATCCTGATTGCCAACCGAGGCGAGATCGCCCTGCGTGTGATCCGCGCTGCCCGCGAAATGGGGATAAAGACGGTCGCCGTCCACTCCACCGCCGACAGCGACGCGATGCATGTGCGCATGGCCGACGAATCGGTCTGTATTGGCCCCCCGCCCAGTCCGCAAAGCTATCTGTCAGTGCCTGCGATTATCTCGGCCTGCGAAATAACAGGCGCGCAAGCGATCCACCCCGGCTATGGCTTTCTGTCCGAGAATGCCGAGTTTGTGCAGATCGTTGAAGATCACGACATCACCTTCATCGGCCCCACCGCCGAACATATCCGCGTCATGGGTGACAAGATCACCGCCAAGGACACGATGAAGGCGCTGGGTGTGCCTTGCGTTCCGGGCTCGGATGGTGGTGTTCCCGATCTGGCGGCGGCCAAGCGTATCGGCGAAGAATTCGGCTATCCCGTCATCATCAAGGCCACCGCCGGCGGCGGTGGACGCGGCATGAAAGTCGCGATGAGTGCCGATCAGATGGAAAGCGCCTTCATGACCGCGCGGGCCGAGGGCAAGTCTAACTTTGGCAATGACGAAGTCTACATCGAGAAATACCTGACCACACCACGCCATATCGAAATTCAGGTCTTTGGCGACGGTAAAGGCAAGGCCGTGCATCTGGGCGAACGCGACTGCTCGCTGCAACGCCGCCACCAGAAGGTGTTTGAAGAGGCCCCCGGCCCCACGATCACCGCAGAAGAACGCGCCAAAATCGGCAAGGTCTGTGCGGATGCAGTTGCCAAGATCAACTATATCGGCGCGGGCACCATCGAGTTCCTGTATGAAAACGGCGAGTTCTATTTCATCGAGATGAACACCCGCCTTCAGGTGGAACACCCGGTGACCGAAGGCATCTTCGGCGTCGATCTGGTACGCGAACAAATCCTCGTCGCTGCGGGGGAACCGATGTCATTCGGTCAGGACGATCTTGTGATCAACGGTCACGCGATCGAGGTTCGGATCAACGCCGAAAAGTTGCCGAATTTCTCGCCCTGCCCCGGTAAGATCACGGCCTATCACGCACCCGGTGGGCTGGGTGTACGGATGGATTCAGCGCTGTATGACGGGTACTCGATTCCGCCCTACTACGACTCGTTGATCGCCAAGCTGATTGTGCAAGGTCGCGACCGGCCCGAAGCACTGGCACGCCTCGACCGGGCATTGGGTGAACTGATCGTGGACGGCATCGACACAACGGTACCGCTGTTTCATGAGCTTCTTCAGAACGCTGACGTCCAAAGCGGCGACTATAACATCCACTGGCTGGAGCACTGGCTTGCGGAGAACATGGCCGACTAACAACGCTGGGCCGGTGGGTCATCCGCCGGCCTTCGGACACCCCGAATGAGCCTGTCCCCCGAACTTTTACTGCACGGCTACTCTATCGGCATCTTCCCGATGGCAGAGCATCGTCACGACCCCGAGTTATTTTGGGTCGACCCCAAAGTTCGTGGCATTTTTCCGTTGGATGGGTTTCACATCTCACGCAGCCTTGCCCGCCGGATCCGAAACTGCGGTTTCGATGTGACAATCGACCAGGATTTCGCCGGTGTTGTGGATGGCTGCGCCGACCGCGCCGATACCTGGATCAATGACGAGCTGCGGGGCCTGTATCAACACCTGCACCGTTCGGGCCATGCCCATTCTCTTGAAGTCTGGGAAGGGACCTCTTTGGTGGGTGGTGTCTACGGCGTCGTTCTGGGTGCTGCATTTTTCGGGGAAAGCATGTTCTCTCGCCGCACGGATGCGTCGAAAGTTGCGCTGGCCTATCTGGTGGATCGTCTACAGCAAACCAGATTCCAACTGTTCGATACGCAATTTCTGACTGCGCATCTGGCGTCCCTGGGCGCTATCGAGATACAGCGCAGTCGGTACCGTTCATTTCTGGAAGAGGCGATCAACGCCGGCGCCGATTTCACCGCGCCGCTGTCTCAGTCCGCTGACGGTGTGATACAGCGGATCACCCAGACGTCATAGCGCGAGTGATCCAAAGCATTCAGCGCTGGTGAGGTCGCGATCATCCAGCCATCAAACAATTGATCCGCTTTGCCTGTGTCCCAGATGGTCAGATAGGCGAAGGCATCCCCGGTTGGATTGTCCACCGGATAGCGGCAATCGCCCAAGGCAACATCCAACCCGAAAACCGATTGGGTTTGGCCGTTCTGCATTTCAACATCGACGGTCTGCCCGTTCACCTTGTCCAATCCGCGCAACAACGCCCCAGGACCGGACTGAACCTTTTGCTGTGCTGTCGCGCTTGTTCCCACCAACAGCAAAGACAGGAGGACCGCACGCATCATTCGCGGCCGTCCCCAGCCACAAACTTGACCAGTAGCGAGATCAGGCTGACCGCGCCTTGAGTATCTTCAATCTCATCTCCGGGTTCGAAAAAGAAAGGCGACCCGCCGGGCATAACCTCGACGAAGTTCCCACCCAACAGCCCTTCGGACGAGATCACGATGGCGCTGTCATCCGGGACAAGAATACCGTCTGCAACCGAAAACGTTGTATCTGCCCGGTAAGTGTCCGGGTTCAGGGTCACGTCTGTGACCGCGCCAATCTTGACGCCAGCCAGACGCACGTCAGTGCCGACGCCAACCCCTTCAAGTGAGCGGAACGATGCGCCCAATTGGTACCCTGCGCTGTTTTGCGACAGGCCCGTGGATTGGCTCGCATAGACGCCAAACGCAACAGCGCACGCCAAAACAGCGCCGCCGACAATAACTTCGGTCCAATTGTGGGACATTGCTCGCCTCGTTTACTCCGGGCTCCAGGCCTCGTAATCCTTACGCTCAACCGGTTCAGCCCGGCGCAGCGATCCAGCAGGGGTATAGGCCAGGGCCGTTCCCGTCAGGTTCTCTTGATGCGGTTTTTCCCAGGATTTATGCGGCAACGGCCTGTCCGTTGGCGGCTCATCCCAGGTCCGGTGCAGCCATCCGTGCCATTCAGGATCGACCCGACTGGCCTCGGCCTCGCCGTTAAAAATCACCCAGCGCTTGCTGTCATCCGCATTGCGGTAAAACACATTGCCTTCGTTGTCTTCGCCAACTTTAACGCCCTTACGCGCAGTGTAGATTTGCGTGTTCAGGGTTGCCCCGTTCCACCACGTCACGGCCCGCAAAAGAGTGTTCAGGATTCCCATTGGCTGCCTCCGGCATTTCTATTCCAGCAGATATGGACCAAAGGTCCGCCAAGGTCCAGTGCCGCCGGATGTTCTGCATCACTCCGGCAAGAAGGCGGTAACTTCGATTTCGATCCGGTACTTCGGGTCGATCAAACCACATTCGATCATGGTTGCTGCTGGCGGGTTCGCGCCAAAGGTTTTCGCCAACATAGGCCAGCATGGTTCGAATTCAGCGCGGTCTGGCAACATATAGGTGACCCGCACCACATCCGAAAACCCTGCCCCCGCTTCGGTCAGGGCTTTTTCGATGATAGACAGCGCTGATTGGCATTGCGCAACAACCCCATCACCCTGCCCGACCGTGCCGGCAACATGGATCCAGTTTCCGGCGACCACGGCCCGGCTGTATCCAACTTTGGCCTCGAATTCTCCGCCTGACGAAATACGTTTGATCATTTGAATTCACTCCAACAAAAAACGGCGCGGAAGGTACCGCGCCGTATGATTCTGCGATTGTGCAGTGTTTAACCAGCCGACGCCGATTCAGGCGCCGCATCTGCGTAGATGATCAGCGGTTGCGCTTCCGAGTTTACAGCCTCTTCATTCACAACAACCTCGGTCACATTCTTCATACCCGGCAGTTCGAACATGGTATCCAGCAAGATATCTTCCAGGATCGACCGCAGCCCGCGCGCTCCGGTTTTGCGCTCGATGGCTTTCTTGGCAATCGCCTTAAGCGCATCATCAGTAAAGCCGAGTTCAGCATCTTCCAACTCGAACAGGCGCTGGTATTGCTTGACCAACGCGTTCTTCGGCTTGGTCAGGATGGTGACCAGGGCGTCCTCGTCCAGATCTTCAAGCGTTGCCAGAACCGGTAGACGGCCAACAAATTCGGGGATCAGGCCAAATCGCAACAGATCTTCGGGTTCGAGTTCCTTGAAAATCTCGCCCACGCCGCGATCGTCATTGTCTCGCACGTCAGCACCAAAGCCCATGGCCGAGCCTTTGCCGCGTTGTGCGATGATCTTGTCCAATCCTGCAAACGCACCGCCACAGATGAACAGGATGTTTGTCGTGTCCACCTGCAGGAATTCCTGCTGCGGATGCTTGCGACCTCCTTGCGGAGGAACGCTGGCAACAGTGCCTTCCATCAATTTCAGCAGCGCCTGCTGCACACCCTCACCCGACACATCACGGGTGATCGAGGGATTTTCAGACTTGCGCGTGATCTTGTCGACCTCGTCGATATAGACGATGCCGCGCTGCGCGCGTTCGACGTTGTATTCACTGGACTGCAACAGCTTGAGGATGATGTTTTCGACATCCTCACCCACATAACCCGCCTCGGTCAGCGTCGTTGCGTCGGCCATGGTAAACGGCACATCCAGTATCCGCGCCAGCGTCTGCGCCAGCAACGTCTTCCCGCAACCCGTCGGACCGATCAGCAGGATGTTAGATTTGGCCAGTTCAATATCACCGCCCGACTTCTGAGCGTGATTTAGGCGCTTGTAGTGATTGTGGACCGCAACCGACAGAACCCGCTTGGCGGTGGCCTGACCGATCACATAGTCGTCCAGAACTTCGCAGATGTCTTTTGGTGTCGGCACACCGTCCGAAGATTTCAGCCCGCTGGCTTTGGTCTCTTCGCGGATGATGTCCATGCACAGCTCGACACATTCATCACAGATAAAAACGGTCGGGCCTGCGATCAGCTTACGCACCTCATGCTGGCTTTTGCCGCAAAAGCTGCAGTAGAGCGTGTTTTTGCCGTCACCGCCTGAATTCGTCGCCATGATCTACCTTTCGGGCTCCATCCCTGCGCCCCTTTGCGGAACGCGTTTGCGCCTGTTCATGCAGCTTAGGCCAGCACTGTGACGGCTACAATCTCAAAATGACCCCCGCGCCGGTGACGCGGGGTTTTGGCATCAGGCCTCTTCCGTATCCATTTTTGCGCGATTTTCGACGATCTCGTCGATGTGACCCCACTCTTTGGCTTCTTCCGGGCTCATGAAATTGTCACGGTCCAGCGCTTTTTCAACCGACTTTTTGGTCTGCCCGGTATGACGAACGTAGATATCATACAGGCGATCCTTGAGTTTCTGCGTCTCGGCCGCATGGATCATGATATCGCTGGCCTGCCCCTGATACCCACCACTTGGCTGGTGCACCATGATGCGGCTGTTGGGCAGCGAAAAGCGCATGCCATTCTCGCCACCGGCCAGCAGAACCGACCCCATCGAGGCCGCCTGACCGATCACCAATGTCGAACATTTCGGCTTGATGTACTGCATTGTATCGTAAATCGACAAACCGCTGGTCACCACGCCACCCGGCGAATTGATATACATCGAGATTTCTTTGTTCGGGTTTTCCGCCTCAAGATGCAGCAACTGGGCCACGATCAGATGGCTCATCCCGTCGTGGATCGGGCCGTTGATGAAAATGATCCGCTCTTTCAGCAGACGTGAGAAAATGTCATATGCGCGTTCACCCCGGCTGGTCTGCTCGACGACCATGGGAACGAGCGTATTCATGTAGGTATCTACTGGATCGAACATTCGGAACCTGCCTGCTTTGCTATGGATCGGGACTTTACCCCAACGAGAGTTACCCGAGTCTTAGTATTGCCACCCGGGGGCTGCAAGGGGGCTGTTCGAGAACAGGTGGCAATCGGTACTCTGCGCCATACAGCATAACGGGTCCGACGATGGACCGGCACCGACCTACCCTTACCGAGTGCAGGTTGCATTTTACCCTGGCAACACCGGGGAAATTCGCCGTTAGTTCCCCTTTTGCTCATCACGATATTCTGATTCATGCACTCGCAAACAAGCGTATAAGGCAACTACGAACGCGGATTCTCCTCACCGGTAGCCCCGCTATTGAATCAACACCCAACTGACGGGTTCGCAAGGAAGACGAATATGGCACTCCCCCAGCTGTCACACGACATGTCTAAGGAAGACATGGATCTTATGGTCGACAATGCAACGCGTGCATCGAACTTCCTTAAAGCCATAAGCCACGAAGGCCGTTTGATGATCCTGTGTCACCTGACCTCGGGCGAAAAGTCTGTAACCGAACTGGAAGATCTTCTGTCAGCCCGACAAGCTGCAGTGTCACAACAGCTCTCCCGCCTGCGACTAGAGGGGTTGGTCGCACCGCGGCGTGAAGGCAAGGCGATCTATTATCGACTGGCAGACGATCGTTCGCGCCGCATGCTTGAAGTTGTGTACGAACTTTTCTGCAGCGATAACAATACCTAAGGCTGGCTTGCCCATCGTGCAAAGCCGACCCACCTCCATTCTTGCAAGGTCGGCACCCATGAGGTGAACAAGCAAGTTGCGCTTTGAAACCAGCTGGTAGCAAAATGCAGCTAAGGCACTGGTTCAGGTGCGCAAAAGGTGCTACCGAAAAGAGGATTATGTACTGAGGAGACACGTATGATCCGCGTAATTCTGATTGGCCTGAGCCTGTTTGCACTGACGGCTTGCGAAACCGCAAAAGGCGCTGGCAAAGATATTGAAAACGCTGGCGACGCCATACAAGGCGCAGCAACTGACGTTCAGGAAAACCTCTGACACGCAGCTAGGTGCGGTTGGCTTATCTGCTACACCTAAGCTGACTAAACACCCATAACATGACGCGAAAACGGGGCTCTTTTGCTGTTGCAATGGGGCCTTGTTTTACGTCCGCTTTGGGGATGACAAAACTTACCCCAAGCCTAAAACCACACTCCGAAATCTCCAATTCTCCCCACTTGACGAACAAGGCAACCTGCGGTCGGCTAGGCTGGACTTGCAGGATTTGCACACCACTCGGTCCGCCAATCTTTCGAGGTGTACAAAACGAATGGCACCCATGTGCTACAAGATTCCCCAAGCCTGCACCTGCCTGGACGATTTGGTGACCCAGGGCCAGATAGCGCTTAACCTCACCGCGCGAAGCTGCCCTGAAAGTGCGTGAGATCCAGATGACCCAACCCGAGAAACGCATTCTAGCGCGGTGGATCGGAGTCTGTCGCGGACGGTGAACTGACCGCCCGACCCACCTCCTCGCTACGGAGACGTTGGTTCCGTTTATGAGAAGCGCCCTGACCCGAGCGGGATACCAATTAAACAATGCCGCATTCTAATAACAACGGCGGTACATACCCCCTCAACCCGTCGGACCAGAGACGCTTCAGTTCACCTGACGCTCCAGAACAACGCTGTACGCTGTCCCGCGGCGCAGGCTACGGAAATCCGCATAAATCTTGCCGTCCTGATACTTGGCATCCACCAGTGCATTCACACCGATCTCTGGGTCGGCCGAACTTTCGACCAATCCGATGGTGCCAGACCCATCCAGACTGATGGTGCCGGTGGCATCATAGACCCGCCAGTCCGCATCAGCGTTAGGCCGCCACATGCTGGGACCCCAGAACAGGTTTTCCTGCTGCTTCTGAATATCCAGCAACCATTCGCCATCGTGGAAACGCGGGGCATCACCGGTTGCGGTGCGGGACGGGGACACCTTGGTATAGGTGCCGGTCCAGGCCCCGCGCAGGTCTGGCGATGTATCGGCCAGAGCGGCGGTTCCAAGGGTGAGGCTCGTGGCCAAAGCGGCTGCTCCGGCAGTCATATATCTGGTCATGGTCTCTCCTCCGAACTGTGCGGCCATCGTTGGCCTTCCTTAAACAGATTGGGAAGGTTCGGGCGTCATACAAGTTTTCTAAAGGAGGCTTAATGTTGGCTTCATGTTCGCCTCAGGCCCAGGCCAAAGCGGTGCCGAGGATGACCAGAGCGATGCCAAACCCCTCACGATACGAGAAGTTTTCGCCGAACAGAAAGAATGAAGCGATGGCGATCAGAACAACCTCGGCCCCCAGAATGCCGGTATAGATGATGCCCAGCCGTTCGTCGCGCAGCGCGGCGAGCTCCAGCGTCGCCCCGGCCAGCAGGGTCGCAACGATCAGCAGGCCCAGCCCCACACCGGGGAGTTTCCACCAGAACTTCATCGCGATCATGGCCACGGAATAGAGACCCGCCGACCCGAGGGCGATGATAGGGATCATGGATGTGGACATCTGCGCCTCCTGCCGAGGGTTCCGTTGGGTCAAATGTAGCAGGAGGGGGCGGTTGAGGCTGTGAGGTGGGTCACAGTGGGGTGATGGGTGAGAACACCCATCTTACGTAGGGTGGGTTTCCAACCCACCATTCCATCCCCGTAGGGCGGGCTTCAGCCCGCCACCAAACCCATCCGATCCGCGCGCGTTGGGATTGGGTCAGGTGAATGGCGGGCTGAAGCCCGCCCTACGGTTGTTCAAAGCCGTTCTATAATACGAACTGAGGGCAGCGCCGGCCCGAGGGGAGGCGCAAACGCGCCGCCCCATGGCGGCGGGTCGGCGCGGCACGGCGGTGCCGCCGGGCGGGTGGTGCTCGGCATCGTGCGAAGCGGTGATAAGTACCTACGCTTGATCGTCTTCAGGCGCTCCCACTAATTCCACATTGTACGGCTGTTCATCGCGCACACAGGCAAGCAGATCAACCGCATCTTGTGAGTACATTTGAGCCTTTGATTTCTTACTAATCCGGACAGTGCAGTGGTATTGGTTGTCAGAAGCCTTGATATCAACTCCCGTTTCGTCTCGAATCTTCGCGATCAGTGTATTAGCGCGATGCCACCCCGGAAAACCAAGCTTCTTTCCAACTTCTGTCAGATTGAATGGGTACTTAGCCGAGAACTCCGTCGCAGGTTGCAAATCAGCAATACCAAATAGCTTCGCAAATTCTTCTTCGGAACTCGTCTTTGTAGAAATTAGATCAAAATCAACCTCTAGCATTTGGCGGGGGATATCCTTTCTTACGAGGTGATATGATCTCGCAAGAATTGCGCGCAAAACTTGTGGGTTAACATTGGCTAAGGGCGCGTTGTGCCCGAGCGCCTCAAACACCCATTGGAAATCTTCCGCTTCGATCGCTTGTACTCTGACTCCTTTGCTCGGTGAAACTTGTACAATTTTCTCCGTGGCAGGGTTTGGAGCGGTAGGTCGGGAAAGCACAAAAACGTTCGAGACTAAATCACCCGGAATCTCCATTGCTTGATCAAGATCATGCAAGACATTCCGAATGTTCTCATCTTCAATGCTGTAACCGACGAACAGAATCGGATGTTCGGCAAAAAAAGTGAGTAGTTTTGCAGTTAAGTATTTGCGCCGCTGCGAAAAACCTGAGTAGTCATCATGCGTTATTACAACTGAACTCGGCTTATCTACTGTTCCGTGAATCTTGTAAATCTCACCGATATTCGCAAACGGTGCAGTAATTAACCCGCGCCCAAGAACTGGTTGATAGTCCGGCAAGACAGCTTCGATTAGTTTGTCATAATTAGTAGTAATCACAGACTGCGGGCGTATAGAGGAAAAGGCCTCCGCTTCGGCAGAGTGATCATCAATAACCTTCACCCCAAATGACTTTAAGTATCTGCAAATATGATACTTTAAGTATATATCTTTCGGAACTTCAGACTCAAAAAGAATATCTGGAAAGTGTTCTCTGCCATCCCCCCAAGCCCAAGACTGATAGTCTTTGGAAATCCTTGATGCAACCAGAGATAAATCACCATTCTCTTGCTGCATGAAGAAGTTTAGCGGTTTCTTGATGTCAGAGCACTCGTCAATTGCCCAACCTAGGAGATCCTTCCATGTAGGCATCGAAAGCCACCTGCGGCTCAATCCAGAACCGACAAATACAATTGGCTGTAAAGGGAATGATTTTCTTACTGCTGCAATTCGTTCAATTACTTCGTCTTTGTAATCGTTGTTATCCAAAGTTTACCCATCCATTTTCAACGCTGAGATGAACGCCTCCTGAGGAATATCAACTTTGCCGAACTGGCGCATCTTCTTTTTACCCGCCTTCTGCTTGTCCAGCAGTTTGCGTTTCCGCGTGGCGTCTCCTCCGTAGCATTTGGCGGTCACGTCCTTGCGCAGGGCTGAGAGGGTCTCGCGGGCGATGACCTTGCCTCCGATGGCGGCCTGGATCGGGATTTTGAACATGTGGCGCGGGATCAGGTCCTTGAGCTTTTCGCACATCGCACGGCCCCGCATCTCGGCCCGGTCGCGGTGAACCATGGTCGACAGCGCGTCGACCGGTTCGTCATTCACAAGCACCGACATCTTGACCAGCGCGTCCTCGGTATAGCCGGTCATCTGGTAGTCGAAGCTGGCATAGCCCTTTGTCACCGATTTCAGGCGGTCGTAGAAGTCAAAGACAACCTCGTTCAGGGGCAGGTCATAGACGACCATGGCGCGGCTGCCCGCATAGGTCAGGTCCATCTGGATACCGCGGCGGTCCTGACAGAGTTTCAGCACGTCGCCGAGGAATTCGTCAGGCACCAGAATGGTCGCCTTGATGCGCGGCTCCTCGATATGGTCGACCTTCGACGGATCGGGCATGTCGGCGGGGTTGTGCAGCTCGATCATCTCGCCGTCTTTCATGAAGACGTGGTAGATCACCGACGGGGCGGTGGTGATCAGCTCGATATCATATTCGCGCTCGATGCGGTCGCGGATGACCTCAAGGTGCAGCAGGCCCAGAAAGCCGCAGCGGAAGCCAAAGCCAAGTGCTGCCGAGGTTTCCATCTCAAAGCTGAAGCTGGCGTCGTTGAGCGCCAGTTTGTCGATCGCATCCCGCAGGTCTTCGAATTCGGAACTGTCGACGGGGAAGAGGCCACAGAACACCACCGGCTGCGCGGGTTTGAAGCCTGTCAGAGCCTCTTCGGTGCCGTTGCGGTCATTGGTGATGGTGTCGCCGACTCGGGTGTCGCGGACCTGTTTGATCGAGGCGGTGAGAAAGCCGATCTCACCGGGGCCGAGGCTGTCGACCATCTCCATCTCGGGGCGGAAGACGCCGACGCGATCGACATGGTGCAGGGTGTTGTTCGACATGAACTTGACCCGCATCCCCTTTTTCAGCGTGCCGTCCATGATACGAACCAGAACGATGACGCCGAGATAGGCATCGTACCACGAATCCACCAGCATCGCCTTGAGCGGCGCGTCGAGCGTGCCCTTGGGCGCGGGCAGATGGGTGACGATGGATTCCAACGTCTCGTGGATGCCCTGCCCGGTCTTGGCGCTGACCTGAATGGCCTCGGATGCGTCGATGCCAATCACGTCTTCGATCTGTTCGGCGACGCGGTCACAATCGGACGCAGGCAGGTCGATCTTGTTGAGCACCGGAACGATGTCATGATCGGCGTCGATGGCTTGGTAAACATTGGCCAGCGTCTGCGCCTCGACCCCTTGGGTGGAGTCCACAACCAGCAGCGAGCCCTCGACCGCACGCATCGAGCGCGAGACCTCATAAGCAAAGTCGACATGGCCGGGGGTGTCGATCAGGTTCAGCACATATTGCTCGCCATTATCGGCGGTATAGTCGATGCGAACCGTGTTGGCCTTGATCGTAATGCCGCGTTCCCGCTCGATATCCATGCTGTCGAGCAGCTGTTCCTTCATGTCGCGATCCTTGACTGTCCCGGTCTCTTGGATGAGCCGGTCAGCAAGGGTTGATTTGCCATGGTCGATATGCGCGACGATGGAGAAATTACGGATATGAGCGAGGTCTGTCATGGGTTGGGGATATGATTTGTTTTATAACGGTGGTCAATGGCTCCTACTTCCGAGAGAGCGCCTTTTCTGCAACAATCAGGTTTCGGAACTATGGCTGACTATCCAGAGCTTCTTAGAAGGCGGCTCGATGAAATCCTGAGCTCTTCTCAGGACGAAATGTTACGTTCAGCGATTGCACGTATTTATCTTAGACATCTTCTAGAACTCACGACTCCACAAGAATGGGAGAGGCCAGAGGAAGCTGTTTGGGTGCGAGGCCGAGAACAGATTGTGCTCCACTGCTTCCGCTTAGGCATTTGTTGTGCTGTGGCCGCGCAACATAGCGGCCCTGACCGTCAGAGTTTCAGATGGGGCGAACTCATTTCCATGTCAGAAACTTTGATCACAAAATTCGAGCAAACTGACTTAACTGAGGAGAGGCATGTTTGGGTTTCTGAAACCTCTCAGATAGTCGCCAACTATTTCGCGGGAAACACGTCCGCTCGCGAAGCGCTGAGGTTACTCTTTCCCAACGCTGGGTCTCGCTCCGATTGGCGGAGTTCTGCAGTCGAAGATTTGTCTAGTATTGATTTCAAGGATAGCGTAGCGGAGGATGTTTTTGATCTTCAAAACGACATACGTTTCCACTCTCCGGAGGATGCGTTACGGCAAGAGCTTTTTTCTCCAGAAAACGAAAGCGAGTTCACCTCTAAGCCTCACTACGTGACAATCTACTTCGAACACGGGCTATCTTCGGCAGGCGAGGTTTGGACATTTTGGTCCGATTGGTACAACGGATTTCTTGAAGGCAAACCATTGGACTGGAAGCTACAGGAACGCGTAGCTCTAATCGATGACGCGATCTGGAGTGCTGGGCCAGACGCGGTTGCAGAGGAAATCGCGAAGATAAAAGTCGAGATGGCTCTTGAAAATTTTCGAGGTATCCACGCCGGCAATCGAACTACAAGACACGGAGTCGGCGGAAACTATCCGCCGGAGGCCATTGAAGACCCAAAAGACTTGGTTTCGTCGATGGACCTAGTCTGGAAAGCAATCGGCGACATTGAAGATGAAGTCGCCAAGCCGACACCGGATCGAGGCAGCTTGGAGATCGCGCTTGGGGCGCTAAAAAGTGGTTTGACGGCACTGCTCAGATGGAGTGGTCACAAAGCAGATCTGGCGTTAGATACCGCAATCAAGTGGAGCATCCTGGTCGTAGGTGGCACGTATCTAGCCGCTCATCCGGACAAAGTTCAGGCCCTTATCGAGGCCGTCGAGGGATGGCTCAAATTCATACCCTGACCAACGCCGGGCTGAAGCCCGGCCGACGGGGTAGAGTGTTTCCGACTCGTGTATTCACTTTTTCGCAACGCATGATTGATCCCTTAACCACTTTGATTCATACTCCGCGGCAGACTGAGAGGGGCGCAGATCTCTCCGGGCAGGCAAAAACGAGGCTTTACATGAAACAGTTCCTCTTAATCGCACTTTGTGCCACGTCGATTTCGGTGGTGGCGCCGGTGGCAGCTGAGGCGTCTCAGATCAAGCGGGCGTGTCTGGCATCCGACCGGCAGGCGGCGACGCGGCAGCGGTGCAGGTGCATTCAGGGCGTCGCCAATGACACCCTGACAAGTGGCGATCAGAGCAAGGTCGCCAAATGGTTTTCCGATCCGCATCAGGCGCAAGTGCTGAAGATGTCGAAATCTGCGCGCGATGACGCGTTGTGGGATCGGTATCAGGCTTTTGGCCAACTGGCTCAGGCGCTCTGTCGGTAGGCATCCATCTGAACGCTTGACCTGATCCCCGCTGCCCCTCAGAAAAGGCGCAGCGAAAGGGATTGTTCATGGTGATGAAGGGGCTGACTCTGCGCGGGCTCGAAGTGTTCGAGGCTCTGGCGCGAACGGGATCGGTGGCGCAGGCGGCCGAGATCACGGGGCTCAGCCAGCCCTCGGTCAGCCAGCAACTGCGCAATCTGGAAAAGGCTTTGGGCACCGATCTGGTGGATCATGGACGGCGTCCTATGCGGTTAACGCAGGCCGGGCGCAGTTTTTTGGCCCGCACGGAATCGGTGCTGGCCGAACTGCAGATGGCGCAGAGCGAGCTGTCGGTTATGGATCTGGGTCATCTGACGACGCTGTCTATCGGGTTGATCGATGACTTCGATAATGATCTGACTCCGCGTCTGGCCACGTTGCTGGCCGACAGTCTGACCCGATCAAAATTCAAGCTGATCACATTGTCCAGCCTTGATCTGTTCGAAGCGCTTGAGGCGCAACGGCTGCATATGGCGATCTCGGCCCATAGCGGCGAAGTCCTGGAAGGCGTGGTTGAATATCCGTTGGTTCAGGATCCATTCATTCTGGCGACACCCAAGGGCGCAGGCGGCGTCGAAGCCGCGCTGCGCGACCTACCGTTTCTGCGCTATGCGCGCGAGCAATTGATCAGCCGACAGATCGAAGGCCATCTGGCGCGCCAGCAGATGGAGTTCGAGGAACGGTTCGAGATCGGATCACATATGGCGCTGATGGCGATGGTTGCACGTGGTCTGGGCTGGGCGATCACCACCCCGCTTGGCTATATGCGAGCGGCCCGTTTCCATGACGGGCTGGAGGTACACCCTGCCCCGTTCGGTGCGTTTTCCCGGACCATTTCCCTGTTCACCCGAACCGACTGGTCGGACCAGGTTCCGAAGGAGGTCGCGGGCATGACTCGGCGGCTGATGCAGAACCAGATCATTGATCCGGCGCTGGCGCAGGTGCCCTGGTTGAATGACCAACTGAAGGTGATTGATTAGCGCGACAGATGCGCATCAAGCCCTGTGACCGCCGCCTCGATCAGGTCCAGCGCGCCATCGAAATCCCGTGTGTAATAGGGATCGGGCACATGATCAGCACCGGTCTGGGGGGCGAACTCAGTCAGCAGGTGGACTGGCGTGGTGTTGCCTGATGGCCGCAGGTCTTCGATATCCGCGATGTTGTTGGCATCCATGCCAATGATCAGGTCGAATTCGTCGAAATCCTGCGCCGTGAATAGGCGGGCACGCAGGTCGCTGAGATCGATGCCCCGGACGCTAGCGGCTTTTTGCATCGGTCCATAGGGCGCATTTCCAGCGTGCCAACCCATGGTCCCGGCGCTGTCGGTTGTGTGATGGGGCGCGCGGTTGCGAAAGACACCTTCGGCGGCGGGGGATCGGCAAATATTGCCGAGACAGACAAAGAGGATACGGTGGGTCATGCGGTAAGGTTTAGCGCGCGGAGGAGATATGGAAAAGATCGTGATATTGACCGGAGCCGGAATCTCGGCCGAAAGCGGGCTGATCACCTTTCGCGATGAAGGCGGGTTGTGGGCGCAACATCGGATTGAGGATGTCGCAACACCTGAGGGGTTCGCCCGCGATCCCGCGCTGGTGCAGGGCTTCTATAATGCGCGCCGTGTTCAGGCGGCCAAGGTGCACCCCAATGCGGCGCATCAGGCACTGGCCCGATTACAATCGGAATGGCCTGGTGACGTGGTCATTGTCACCCAGAACGTCGACAACCTGCATGAGGCGGGCGGCGCTGAGGATGTGATCCACATGCATGGAAGTTTGGACCGGGCGCTGTGTGCCACTTGCGGGCATCGCTGGGCCGCGCCGCCGGAAATGGCTGTGGGTGAACCCTGCCCCACCTGCGCCGAACCAACAGCCCGGCCGGATGTGGTCTGGTTTGGCGAGATGCCTTATCATATGGATGAGATCTATTCCCACCTGTCCAGCGCGTCGATCTTCGCAGCCATCGGAACATCAGGTCAGGTGTATCCGGCAGCAGCTTTCGTGCATGAGGCACAGACCGCAGGATCTCAAACCCTCGAAATCAACTTGGAACCGACCATGGGCGCATCGGTGTTTGATGACCGGCTGGTTGGCAAGGCGACGGAAACGGTTCCTCAATGGGTCGACCGGCTGCTGCGGCAGACGGATTGAACTGTAGCCGCCAAAACTAAAGACAGCACTGATATTCCTGTTTATTCTGATCTCAAACTCGGTGGAGCGTGACACATGACAGACCAAGACCCCCAAACCGGCGAAATCGTGGATGACGACAGCATGGCGGGCCGCGATCAACTGGGCAATCAGTTGGCCAACCTCTGGTGGACCTTCCTTCTGCGTGGTGTTTTGGCCGGCTCTGTTGGCCTGGCGGCTCTGTTCTGGCCGACAAGCAGCATTGCGTTACTACTGCGGTTGGTAGGGGCCTTGCTGATCCTGGACGGTGGCCTGACCTTGATGGGATTCGGGCGTCGCGGTCTGGTCGGGGGGGCCGGCATCGCCGCTGTACTGATCGGGCTCGTTCTGCTGTTGTGGCCCGAAGGTGCTGCCCGTCTGGCCTTTTTCCTGATCGGGGCCTGGGTTTTGATCATCGGAATCGGCTCGTTGATGGCAGGGCAACAAATGTACGATCAGGATCCGCAGCGCGCGACCATGCGCATCTCAGGCGGTATTGCCTGTGTCATCGGTTTGATGCTGATGTTCTGGCCCGGCAGCGGTCTGGTCGCGCTGGGATGGGCGATCGCGTTCTCGGCGCTGACATTTGCGCTTGTGATGTTCTGGCTGGCTGCGCGATTTCGTCAGGCGGGCGACCGGGTGGGCATGAAGACCATCCACAAATAGCGGTGGTCCCTATACCCTTTGACCACAATGGTCAAAGGCCGGGCTTTGCCCGGCCTGACGCATGGATGACGGCCGCAAAGCGGCCTGAAGACAGGTGTGGCCTAGTTTGAATGCGATCCGTGGCCACCCTTGTCCTGACGCGCAAGATCGACCGGAATCTCAAGCTCGACCTCACCAGCCTGCTCGAAAATCAGCGTGACCGGAACCGTCGCATCCTGTTCGAACGGTGCAGAAAGGCCCATGAACATTACATGATCTCCACCACGTTGCAGCATATGGGTTTCGCCTGCCGGGATCACAAAACCTTCTTCGACACGAACCATCTTGGCCACGCCGTTTTCATCGATCTTGTGGGTGTGCAACTCGACCCGTGCCGCGACGTCCGAGGATACGCTGATCAGGCGATCGTCAGTATCGCCCTGATTCTGGATCATCATGAAAGCCGCACCCGCCTTGGCGGCCTTACCTGAGGATCGGGCATAGGCGTCATCGACCTTGATGGTGCCCTCAGCGAGGGCGGGAAGCGCCAGCGCGACGGCGGCCAGCGATGCGAGCAGTGTTGTTTCGAAGGACATTGTGCCTCTCCTGTCTAAAAGTCTGAATAAGTTTGAAAGATGTTCAGACAGAAACAGGTGGCGCGCGGGCGGGCTGTCGGGGTTTGGGCAAGGCAATCAAATTGCCGGTTTGACGCTGTGGCCATGGCAGCGTTTGCCGCGGAATTTCGGGCAGGATCACAGGGGGCGCTAAAACAGCGCCCAACAGCGCAAGGGCGTAGTCCGGGCAATAATGCGGAGGCGCGCTCGGCTGCCCGTTTGCATCCATATAGACAACAACTGGGCCTGAACCGGTGCACAGCACCATCTGACCCACAGCATTGTCTATACCACGCGACGCAGCAACGCCCTGCCCGGTCAAAATCACAAGCAGGGAGAGGATAAGGGGCAAAATTCTGTTTATGACGGCGTTCATCCTGACCCGGGTATAGGCCAGCGCTTCAGGGCGCTTCAAGCGCCAAAGGGTCGCGCCTGAACCCGGCTTACCAGTCCAGTCCAGACCGCTTCACAGGCCGTTCGGTCAGGTTGGTATGGGTTCGATTCACTCGCCGTTGCATCCGGGAACACGCCGAAACAACTTTGCCAAACACAGCCGCCAGCACCAGAAAAAAATAGAAACTTCTTAAAGACATAACTTGGCCCCCGACTTTAACTAGGTCCAATCTAGGTCACGCGCGCGCCGTTGTATGTGAACCAAGTCACCAACACGCGCAATTAATCTAAAAATACAAACAATAGGGTACAACTATCTCATAATGCAAAACAAAAAGCCCTGTACCACGTGGGTACAGGGCTGAATTCTTGCAACTGAGACAGGATCAGGCCGAGGCTTGTGCCTTGGCGATTTCCTTTTTCACTTTCAGAGCGTTGTCGGACAGCTCGTCATCCTTGGCTTTGGCCAGGAACGCGTCCAGACCACCTCGGTGATCCACCGAACGCAGGGCAGCCGCCGAGATGCGCAGCTTGACGCCACGGCCCAGGGTTTCAGACTGCAGGGTAACGTCGTTCAAGTTGGGCAGAAAACGACGACGAGTTCTGTTTTTGGCGTGGCTGACATTGTTGCCAGTCATCGGGCCTTTTCCGGTCAGTTCGCAACGGCGCGACATGGTTTCTTCCTTTACATCGTCAGGCACTGCTTGACCGCGTGCAACACGTCCGAAAAGAAACCCGGCCAGTCAAAGCGTTTTTGCCTGCGAGCCTGATCCAGTTGAGCCGCAACACAGTAGTGGCGGCAATCCGCCATTTGCCCTGACCGTTCCACCCCTGCCCGGCATTTCGGCTTCACGCAGTTGCCCATCCCACAAAGATACTTTCATTGTTCCGCTTTCAACTCTAAAGAAATCGTCAAAAGTTGAATTTTTATGAATTCGGCATTTAGAGAATTCGAGGAGAAAGTTAATGAAAGACCACCCTGATCTGCAGCTTATTCCGAACTTGTCTCTATTGAAGGAATACGCCGACGGCTATCCCGAAGGTATTCACGTAACACCCGACGTTATCGGATCCATTGGGGATGGTACGACCGAGCAATTTCGCGAACACGCCAAGACGTATGATGAACGGTACTTTGGTTTGGAAGAGCAGAACAGGCGCCTTCTGGCCCGCTGTAAGGAGATCTTTCCCAGCTTTGAACTGAGTTCCGTTGAAACCATACTCGATATCGGCTGTGGGTCGGGCAATGCCACATTTGCAATGCTAGATGTGTTGACCGATGCGTCAGTTTACGCCACCGATATCAGCCCGGATATGGTTGCAATCCTTGCCGAGCGCGCCGAGCAGCGCAACGTAAGTAAAAACATCGTTCCATTTATCTCCAATGCGGAAAAGGTCAACTTGAAGCCCGAAAGCTTCGATCTGATTTTCGGCTCGTCTATGGTCCATCACCTGAATGAGCCCGACGTGTTTCTGGATCGCATTCTGCCATCACTAAAGCCTGGCGGTCTGTGCCTATTTACCGAACCTTTCAAGGTCGGCCACCTGATCTTGCGTATGTTTCTGGATGAATTGTCGCGCGGCTCCCACTATTCGCACGGCATACCCGACGACATTCAAGAATTCTTCCGGTCCTACATCTTCACGATCGATGCCATGACGACGCTGGACCGCACCGAACTAGATTATTCGAAACTGGACGACAAATGGATGTTCTCGAGAAACTTTTTCGAGGAGACCGCAAAACGCAACGATGTCAACTATGGGTTTTTCTGCACTGACGCTATTGAGAACAGATTCGTGTTCAACATTGAGCGGCTGGTCTGGCTTGGGCTGGGTCAAAAATGGACCATGCCGGAACCCGCACGTGATTTCGTAGCTCGTTTCGACGCCTCATTGCCGCTAGATGTCATGGACGAAATCCCGTCCTCCGGCTGCATCATCTTCAAAAAGAACTGATACGACTGGCCGGATTCCATCCCGGAGATGGTGACATGTCTGGCAAGCCACGCAGCATCACCCTAGTGATGCCTCATCGGCCTAAGCCGAGGGGCAAGCGCAACCGGTAATACAACAGCGCACAAAAAACCCTACGTCCAAAAAGGGCGCAGGGTTTGAATTCCAAACCTGAAGTGTTGAATCAGGCCGAGGCTTGTGCCTTGGCGATTTCCTTTTTCACTTTCAGAGCGTTGTCGGACAGTTCGTCGTCCTTGGCTTTGGCCAGGAACGCGTCCAGACCACCACGGTGATCCACCGAACGCAGGGCGGCCGCCGAGATGCGCAACTTGACGCCACGGCCCAAGGTTTCCGACTGCAGGGTGACGTCGTTCAAGTTGGGCAGAAAACGACGACGAGTTCTGTTTTTGGCATGGCTGACATTGTTGCCAGTCATCGGGCCTTTTCCGGTCAGTTCGCAACGGCGCGACATGGTTTCTTCCTTTGTTTCTGGAGGCCGGGCACAAGACCCTCGGCCAAATCACAAGGGGCGCAACCCGAAGTCGCGCCCGAAAACTGGTTGGATGCGTTTAGTGGGAATCGCAGGAAGGGTCAAGACGGACAAAGTGAAATCTTTGCACCCTTACGCTACTGGCTGTTGGTTTACACCGGGCCTGCGGTCTGCAACAGCGGTTTGTTGTTTTTTAGGTGCCGTGCGACCAATTGTTTTTGCTGCTTTCCGCATGGAATCATGCGGGCAGGATCAACGGAATGGGCCATGCCGGAAAGTTCAGGAAAGATGCAAAAAATTTCCTGCCGCGCCGCATCGCTGAGCGATTTGAGCGCCTCCGGGCCGGTGAACAAGCTTTCGGTGGGTGCATTTTCGGCCCAGATGACCTGATGTTGGTCAAAGAGCAGGTGGAAGTATTCAACACTTTGCACGGTTTCATCGACAAAGATGCCCGGCAGCGAGGTCAGTTTGATCGCAGGCACCAATACCTCGGCTGCGCCAAACATGCGCTGAGCGATCTGTGATTGGACAAGCATACGGTGTTGACGCGACACAAGCAGGTCGCGCTGCGGCAAGCCGTGGCCCAACGCGCCCGCCACAATACGCACAGGCAGAAGTTTGGGATTGTCTCGCAGAGACTTTGCGTCAAACCGCCGATGACCAATCCAGCGAATTGGACAGCGTCCGTTACCTGCAGTCGGGATAGCGTCACCGATTTTCAGGTCTTGTATCCGGGTCTTGCCGTGCGGACCGTTGATCAGAGTATCCCGGCTAAAGCAGGGAAACCCCGTTCCGGTTTCGAACGTCGTATAAGTCACAATCTTGCCGGACGGCAGTTCGAACGTGCCGCTGGACAGCGAATAGCTCACCCCGGCGGAAACCGTGATCAGGCCAAATGTGCTGTCTGTAATCACAGTCCCGACGGGCAGGTTCAACGCATCCGTGCCAACTCCGCCCCGCACATCGCCCACCACATCGGTGCTTTGGAAATTAAGGGTGTCATTGCCGCGACCTAGACGGATATTGCCAATGTTTGATCCCTGAACAGTGACTGTGTCATTGTCATTGCCCGCGTTGACCTGCCCATTGACGGTGCTGCCGGTGATGGTGATGTCATCATTGCCAGCGTTGCCGCGGACCCGTCCGGTGATGGTGCTGTTGGTCACCGTGATGGTATCCGCCCCACCACGCGCCCGAATGTCATCAATCGGCGTTCCCTGCGCCGTTCCGTTCAGGGTGCCGTTGTCATTGGTGACATCTATATTGTCGGCGCCATTTGTCCCTACAATATTGGGCATGGTCGTCGAGTCCCGTTCGTCCGATCTAGCAAGCGCGCTTGCACAATTCCCAAAACACTTTTACCGCTTTGTCGAGAGACAACGCAGAGTTGCAATCAAAACCAGCTTACGAGACTAAAGGCGAATTTGCTACCTCCGCGTTCTTTTTTGATGTTTGCATTGGAACAGCAAGACGCAGCGGATCGTCGATTGGTGTGACATTTGTTAAACTCATCGAGAGCTCCGATGAGTCCATCGATTGCGCATTAAGATCACGATGCGAAATCTGGTTCGATCAGCACGGGTCGGTTTGGCTCTGTAAATCACCCTTTGGCCGCGAAGCCTGCGCAAACCTACACTCAATCACAGGCCACTGTTGCGTCCATGTGGTTCTGGCGTGGTATTCCAAGGCCCCGCCCTCCAAATGCATGGCTGAGTTGACTCTTGTAGATTGAAACAGGGTATTGTCGCGCCTCACTTCAATGGGATTTGGTATTCCCACGTTTCATAAGCGGCCATTCAAGGCGCGCGTCCATTGCATTTTGTCATGCGTGCCGGGGAACGCAACGACATGGCTTCTGAAACTGACCACCTGCATTTCGCGCAGCCCGGCAAAGTGCTGACAGCGGTTTTGAAAGGCGATAGGGCAACCAGCGGGTGGTGTGGCAATGAGTATGAACCAACGTATCTTGATTTCTGGCTGCTCTGGCGGCGGCAAGTCGGCTTTGATTGACGAACTCGGGCGCAGAGGGCAATCGACAGTGGCCGAGCCCGGTCGCCGGATCGTCGCAGAAGAGAAGGTTGGCAGAGGCACTGCCCTTCCCTGGGTCGACCTGGAAGCCTTTGCGCGCCGCGCAATAATGATGGCGGATGAAGATCTTCAGCAGGCCACACAAAAGGACGGTTTTGTGTTCTTTGATCGAGGGTTGATCGATGCAGCTGTGGCATTGCAGGTGGCAACAGGCGCAGACATTCATGATACCCTTGGCCCTGAGAAACACTACGCCACGAATGTCTTTCTGGCCCCGCCATGGCCGGAGATTTTCGCACAGGATGAAGATCGTCGCCATGGGTTCGATGACGCCGTCGCCGAATATGAGCGGCTGGCAATCGCCCTTCAGGAGTTGGGGTACTCGATCACGCTGCTTCCAAAAATGTCGATCAAAAAACGCGCCGATTTTGTGCTCGAGAGGCTCGAGGGCCAGTAGCGCAAATAGTACTCAACGGGTGCCCCCGGTCAGCTCGGCCAGCATGCGTTCCGCGGCGGCGGTCGGGCTGGTCTGACCGGTACCGACCTCGGTGCCAAGCTGATCCATCAACGCGCGTGCGTGCGGGGTGTCAAGACGTGCCAGCAATGCATGCCGGACCTCCTGATCGAACCAGAACCGCGCCTGCGCGGCACGGTTGGCGCCCCAATGCCCGTTGTCGCGTCGCCATTGCGTCAGGGTCTGCATCTCGTCCCATGCCTGCGCAAGCCCTTGTTCCTCGACCGCTGAGACGGTCATGGCTTTGGGAAATTCCTCGGGGTCCTGCGGGCGTTTGCGCAGCAGCCGCAACGCGCCGGAATAGTCTGCGCAGGTACGGGTGGCCGTGGCTTTGAGATCCCCGTCCGCCTTGTTGATCAGAATGACGTCGGCCATTTCCATGATGCCGCGCTTGACGCCCTGCAATTCATCGCCACCGGCCGGGGCGAGCAGCAGCAAAAAGAGATCAGACATCTCGGACACAACGGTTTCGGATTGCCCTACTCCGACAGTTTCGATCAGCACGACATCAAACCCGGCGGCTTCGCACAGGGCAATAGCTTCACGCGTGCGGCGGGCGACACCGCCCAGATGGGTTTGACTGGGGGATGGGCGGATAAAGGCGTTTGGGTCGCGGCTCAGACGTTCCATTCGGGTTTTGTCACCCAGAATCGAACCACCCGACCGGGCCGAACTTGGGTCCACTGCCAGAACGGCAACGCGCAGCCCCTGCCCCGTCAGCATCATACCGAAGCTTTCGATGAAGGTGGACTTGCCCACACCGGGCGTTCCTGAAAGCCCGATCCGCAGCGACTGACGCCCAGCGCCTGCCAGTTGTGCCAGCAATTCAGCGGCCTGCGCCCGGTGATCCGCGCGGTTGCTTTCAACCAGAGTAATCGCCCGGGCCAGCGCCCGACGTTCCCCATTCAAAATCCTGTCACCAAGGCTGTCCGTCTGCATTCTGACCCCGATCATTGCGGCACGAGTAGTTGCCGTTTTCCGGGGCGGTTTGTCCAGCCCGCAGGAGCTACGAATTTTCGCGATGCCGCGCGTGCGTCATTTCGCACAGCCCGAGCCGGAGCAAATCAAAGCAGGCAAGGGCGTGGAGCCTACGCGCCCTCGCGAGAACTGGACGGCACCTTTGGGATGGCGGATAAGGATCGGATGACAACGCGACTGCCCATTGATGACGCCCTTCCCGAACTGCTGGATGCCTTGCGCAAGCACGGTCGTGCTGTGCTACAAGCCCCCCCTGGGGCGGGCAAAACCACGCGGGTTCCTCTGGCTATGCTCCAGGCGGGATTGTGCGCGGGTAAGATCGTTATGCTGGAGCCCCGTCGACTGGCAGCTCGGGCGGCTGCCGAGCGTATGGCGGAAACATTGGGTGAGCGTGTGGGCCAGACGGTCGGATACCGTGTGCGCGGTGATACAAAAACCTCTCGGGCGACCCGGATCGAAGTGGTGACCGAAGGCATTCTGACCCGTATGCTGCAATCCGCCCCTGACCTGCCCGGCATCAGCGCAGTGATTTTTGACGAATTTCATGAGCGCTCGCTGAACGCGGATCTGGGGTTAGCGCTGTGTCTGGAGGTGACGGGCGCGCTGCGGGATGACCTGATCCTGATGGCGATGTCAGCGACACTAGATGCGGAACCGGTGGGTCAGTTGATGGAGGCGCCGCTGGTGACCTCGGCCGGACGCAGCTATCCGGTGGAAACGCGGTGGCTCGACCGACCGTTAGCTGCGCGCGTCCGACGGCTGGATGCGCTGGTCGATCTGGTTGTTCAGGCGGAACGCGACACACAGGCAGAAGGCGGCGGGATGTTGGTGTTTCTACCCGGCGAGGGTGAGATCCGACGCGCCGAAGCAGCGCTGTCCGGACGCCTTCCGGGAGATTGCACAATACGTCCGTTATTCGGGGCGATGCCTTTTGCCGCCCAGCGCGCCGCAATTGCGCCGGTGAAACAAGGGCGCAAACTGGTGCTGGCGACATCAATCGCAGAAACCTCGCTGACCATTCCGGATATCCGGGTCGTGGTCGATATGGGTCAGGCACGACGGGCGCGGTTTGATCCGGGCTCGGGTATGTCGCGACTGGTGACGGAACGGGTCACTCGGGCCGAAGCCACCCAGCGCGGGGGGCGCGCGGGACGTGTTGCCGAAGGTCAGTGCTATCGGTTGTGGTCTAAGGGCGAGGACGGCGCTTTGGCTGCCTTTCCCCCCGCCGAGATTGAAGCCGCAGATCTGACCGGCTTGGCGCTGGAACTGGCACTATGGGGCGCGGACGCGACGGCTCTGGCGTTTCTGACGCCGCCGCCCGAAGGCTCGCTGGCCGAAGCGCGAGCTTTGCTGACCATGTTGGGCGCATTGGACGGAAACGGACGGATCACGGATCACGGACGCGCCTTGGCCGCGTTGCCATTGCACCCCCGGCTGGGGCACATGCTGGTGGTTGCAGGCGCGCAGGCAGCCCCTTTGGCGGCGTTGATGGCCGAGCGGGACCCGCTGAGAGGAGCACCTGCCGACATAGCGCTGCGGCTCGAAGCGATGCGGGATGTGCGGGCCTTTCAACGCAACCGGGTCTGGCAGGTGAACACAAATGTTACCGACCGGATCAAGGCAGAGATCAAGCGCCTGAAGGCACAAGCCTCGAAAGAGTCCGAAGACAGAAGCACCGCTGCCATGGCAGCACTCGCCTATCCCGACCGAATTGGGCAACGGCGCAAAGGGGATGAGCCGCGATATGTCTTGTCCGGCGGCAAAGGTGCGGTCCTCGACTCCGGTGACACGCTGGCGGCGGCCCCTTATCTGGTGGTCACCGACACCGATGGAAATCCACGAGAAGCACGTGTTCGGATGGCCCTGCAGATTGCGGAACGCGATATCCGGGATTTGTTTGCAGACCAGATTGGCTGGGTCGACAGCTGTGAGTGGTCGAAACGGGACAGGCGCGTCGTCGCACGGCGGCAGGAGAGGTTCGGGGCGATCACGCTGGGGGACGGTACCTGGAAGGACGTACCGCAGGACGCCGTTGCCCGTGCAATGCTGGACGGCGTGCGGGATTTGGGGCTGCGTCTGGACGGCCCGGCGGCGCGACTGGCGACCCGGATCGAACTGGTGCGCGCCGATGGCGTGGAGTTACCGGATTTCTCGCCCCAAGGCCTGATGGCCAGCCTGGTAGACTGGCTGTTGCCGATGCTGGGTGGGGTGCGCAATGCCGATGAGTGGAAACGGTTCAATCTGCTGCCTGCTTTGCGGGCGCGGCTGGACTGGCCGCAAACGCAAGAGGTCGACCGGCGCGCGCCGGGATCGTTTGAAACGCCACTGGGACGGAAGGTTCCGATTGACTACGGCGGCGCGGCACCGGAAATCTCGGTCCGGCTGCAGGAATTGTTCGGGGTCACGCAACATCCGGTTGTTGGTGGTACCCCGCTAAAGATCACCCTGCTGTCCCCGGCGCAAAGGCCCATACAGATCACCCGTGACCTGCCCGGGTTCTGGGCCGGGTCCTATGCGGATGTGCGCAAGGATATGCGGGCACAATACCCCAAACATCCCTGGCCCGAAGACCCCACACAGGCGGATCCAACCCTGAGAGCCAAACGCAGATAAGGCGGACTGAGTCCGAACTGCCACATGGCCCGGGCAAATTAACCGAAAACCAGCCAAAAACAGGCAAGTTCATGCGGTAACGTTGAAATTTTACCCTTCTCTTGCTATGTCTCACCGGCTTCACATAGTTCGAATAACATGACGCGCGACACATGAGATCATGGCTACGAAACATCTGGGAAGAGGTCGGACGACCTCTGTTCCTGCGCCCTCGACGGGTGCAGTTTGCGGCGTTGTGCACCCGTAAACAGGGTGCAAGTGAAGATGTGCTTTTGATCACCAGCCGCGATACTGGGCGCTGGATCATACCCAAAGGATGGCCGATTGACGGGCTGGACGGGGCTGAAACCGCCGCGCAGGAGGCGTGGGAAGAGGCCGGTGTGCGTGCCGAAACCGTCGAAAAAGAGCCCGTAGGGCAATATACTTACGACAAGATCTTGAACAACGGGTCGGCCCAGCCGGTTTTGACCAATGTTTATCGTATCAGGGTCAGTGAATTGTCAGATGACTACCCTGAGGTTGATCAGCGCAAACGCTGCTGGGTGTCCCCCTCGGTCGCCGCCAAGCGCGTGCGCGAGCCGGAACTGCAGTCGCTGCTGCTGCAAATGTAACCCACCGTTGATTTTCTTGATGGCAGGCAGGTTGCCCCATCTGTGATAAACTAATAGCTGCCTGCGTTTACCCAAATGCCTTGATTGAACAGATGCCGAATTCGAACGCAAAACCACGCTGGCAGACGCTGGACACGGACCTGCACAGGATCTCGCGCGTCGAGGTCGCCAATTCCTATGTGGCGCGTCCTTTGCTGGCGCCCGGAATTGCACTGGCGTTCATGGCCGTGGCAGGGCTGGTCGCGGCGGTGCTTTTTGGACAGGCCAATGGCGGCTTCATTATCATCGCCGCAGCGGCGTTTGGTGCCTACATGGCGATCAATATCGGTGCCAATGACGTGGCCAACAACATGGGCCCTGCGGTGGGTGCCAACGCGCTGAGCATGGGCGGCGCCATCGCGATCGCTGCTGTGGCCGAAAGCGCGGGTGCGTTGCTGGCCGGGGGTGAAGTTGTATCCACCATCTCAAGCGGCATAATCGACCCGATGTCGGTTCAAAACAGCCATGTGCTGATCTGGGCAATGATGGCAGCGCTGATTTCTTCAGCCATGTGGGTCAATCTGGCGACCTGGATCGGGGCGCCAGTTTCGACCACACATTCTGTCGTTGGCGGCGTGATGGGGGCCGGGATTGCGGCGATGGGATTGGGCGCTGTCAATTGGGCCACAATGAGCGCGATTGCCGCCAGTTGGGTGATCTCACCGGTTCTGGGCGGTGTTATTGCAGCCGCATTTCTGGCGTTGATCAGGGCCAAAATTCAGTCTCAGGACGACAAGATCGCCGCCGCCCGGCGTTGGGTTCCGATTCTGGTGGCGCTGATGGCCGCGGCTTTTGTGACCTATCTGGCCGTCAAGGGCTTGCAGCGCGTTGTGACCATCAAGCTTGAAATCGCGTTACTGATCGGGATGGCCACAGGGCTCCTGGTCTGGACAGTCACCGTCCCCTGGGTGCGGCGAAAATCCGAAGGCATGGAGAACAGAACCCGCTCGCTGAAAGCACTGTTTGGCCTGCCACTGGTAATCTCGGCCACGTTTCTGAGCTTTGCTCATGGCGCAAATGACGTGGCCAATGCCGTGGGCCCTCTGGCAGCCATTGTGCACGCGGCCGAGTTCGGTGATGTCACTGCGCAGGTTCCGATTCCCACATGGGTGATGATCATCGGGGCGTTTGGGATTTCGTTTGGTCTGTTCCTGTTCGGACCCAAGCTGATCCGGATGGTTGGCCGCCAAATCACCAAGCTGAACCCGATACGCGCGTTTTGCGTCGCCCTGTCGGCAGCGATCACTGTGATTTTGGCCAGTTGGCTTGGGTTGCCGGTCAGCTCTACCCATATCGCGGTGGGTGCCGTTTTTGGCGTTGGGTTCTACCGAGAATGGCAATCGAACCGTCGTAATCAGCCCGGGCTCCGTTTGGCGCGTGAAGAGTATCAGCGGCGAAAACTGGTGCGGCGGTCGCATTTCATGACCATTATTGCCGCCTGGATCGTGACCGTTCCGGCCGCTGCATCGATATCGGCGATCATCTACCTGGTCCTGACGGCATTCGCGTAGAGATCGCGTATCGCCTCGACGAGTATTGCAATCAGGGTCTGATCTGATCCGGGAACATCGGCGTTTCAGACGCTTGGCGGATCAATTCCGCAACCCGAGAGCATATCGGCGTCGGCAGGCCCACTTGCTGGCCCAGACGCCTGATTTCCCCCTGAAGACTGTCTATTTCCGTGGGGCGACCCGCCATCAGATCATAAGCCATCGACGTTCGCGCGCTGGGATCGATGGTCAGCATGCGCGCGGCAATGCGGCTGAACAGCGGTGTCGGCAGGCGCAGGATATGAGGGGTTATCCAGGCTGGCAGCGGGGTGGTTGAGGCAACCGGATGGCCCGCCGCCTTCAAAACGGTCAGAGCCTCAGACATTTGATCGGCCATCAAACGACGCCAGGTGCGATCCATCAGCTGGTTGAGCAGCGTCAGGCCGGACAGCGCGTTAAGCGCATTGTTCAGATTGATCACCAGTTTGCCCCATTGCACAGCTTCGATCTGATCACTGGCGGTGATCGGCAGATCCGGGCTGCTGAGTTGCCCGGCCAGATCACCGGAACCAGCTTGAATCACAATCTCGCCTGATGTGGCCCGGTGGTAAGTCCCCGGGTCTGTTGGCACCACGTTGAACGGCACCATACCGGCGCGCACGTCGCGATCGGTCAGGATCGTGCGCAGAGTCCGGGCGTTCTCCATCCCATTTTGCCAGGACAGGACCGACGCATGTGCAGGCGTGTGCACTTTGATCAACTCGGCCATCTCAGCAGTTGCCCCAGATTTCACGGTCACAATGACCAGATCTGCAGACCTGAGACAGGCAGGATCTTCCGAAAGGATGATAGAGTTGGCAAGAACCGTGCGATGTAGTCCCGAATAGTCGGTGACGGTCAGCCCCTGCTGCCGGATCGGACCCAGCACACGGGCACGCCCCAATAGGGTCACCTCGTGCCCGGCATCGGCCAGCAGGGCCCCGCAATAGCACCCGATACTGCCCGCCCCTGCGATGACAAGCTTCATGGAAGTTTTCCTTGCTGTTGAGGTCTGGGTTGCTGCCATAAACGTGGGTCTTCAAACAACACCGTTAACGCCTCGCAAACAGGCCCCAATAGCCCGCGACGTTGGCTATTGCGACTAAGACTCAAGGTCTTCCCATCGGAATGCATCCTGGTCTGCCTTAACACGCCCCAGAGAGGGCAGCATGAAATGGCTTCCCAAGACGATGCAATTTGCCTCGGACGCGCTTTCTAGCAGGTGTCTACGTGACGATTTTGCCAGTTCCTTGTCGGCGTCGTAGATAAAGTGCCGCTCGGGGTGCCAGCATTGGGCCGTTGAATGCAGTGCATCGCCGGTCACTATGGCTTCCTGGCCTTTGCTTTTGATCTGAACGGAAACGTGGCCAGGTGTGTGACCCGGCGTGGGTATCAACGATACATAGTCGCCCAGCTTGTAACCTGGCTGGACGATGTCGGCCTGCCCCGCTTCGACAACGGGCAGTACGCTTTCCAAATAGAGATCACCGTTGCTCTGCCGCTGCATCTCTTCATCAGCGGCGGGTAGGATGTAGCGCGCGTTTGGGAATGTCGGAACCCATCGACCATCTTCAAGTTTGGTATTCCAACCTACATGGTCGGCGTGAAGATGCGTACAGAGCACGTAGTCGATATCCTCAAACGTCACACCCGCCGCGGTGAGCGCAGCCACGAACCGTGTACCGGATCTTTTGTGCCAATCCGCGTATTTCGGGATGGTTTTGTCATTTCCCACACAGCTATCAGCAAGGATGTTGTGGTCTGGAGTCTTCAGCAGAAAACCTTGGACGGGCAAAATAAGCCGTCCCGATTGGGGGCACACACCGCCTGGAACGTGCTTTTCAATTGTCGCCGCAACGTCGGGTCCGGCATTGGGGTACAGTTCCTCTGGCGACAAAAACGGGCCGTTGATTTCCAGGATTCTCCAGACCTCGACATCACCAATCTTACACAGCACAGCGTTTCGTCCTTGTGACCAGAAAACAACCGAACCAAAGCTATCAGCCCCGACGTATCTTGCAACGCGGATTTCCGGTCGGATGTTCGCTTAACAGTCGAAACCTTCGATCCTTTATCCGAGATCGTCATTGGAATTGACGGTTCGGCGTTTAGCGCGCCCGTCTTGGTTTAGTGCGTTCAAGCTCTGGCGAGATCGGGATGAAGTCTTGATCGTCGCCAGGCGGTAGGTGGAACGCGCCGTTAGCCCAATCGGCGGTTTTCCATTCGCGAGTGGCGGTTTCGATCTTTTCCTTCGAGGATGAGACGAAGTTCCACCAGATGTAGCGATCTTCGTTCAGGGTCGCGCCGCCCAGCAGCATCAGGCGAGCGCCCGTGGGTCCCGCCTTGACCGAGAGTTTGTCGCCAGGCCGGAACACGATCATGCGACCGGCCTCAAACACATCGCCCGCAATCTCGACCGAGCCTTCGGTCACATAGACACCGCGATCCTCGTGGTCATCTGGCAAAGGAAAAGATGCAGCCGGATCCAGCTGTACGTCGAGATAGAACGTCTCGGACAGCATGGTCACCGGACTGCACTCACCATAGGCCGAGCCGAGGATCAGGCGGGCGCTGACGCCATTGTCCTGAATATGGGGCAGCGCGCCTTGTTTGTGGTGTTCAAAATCGGGGGCCATATCCTCATGCGCTTCGGGCAGTGCGATCCACGTCTGGATACCAAACAGGCTGTGCCTTTTGCCACGCGTTTCGTCACTGGTGCGTTCGGAATGGGTGACGCCGCGCCCGGCGACCATCCAGTTGACCTCACCCGGGTAGATCATCTGATGGGTGCCAAGGCTGTCGCGATGTTCGAACTCGCCTTGATACAGGTAGGTTACCGTGCCAAGCCCGATATGGGGGTGCGGACGGACATCGATGCCGCCTTCGGTGATGAATTCGGCCGGACCCATCTGGTCGAAAAAGATAAACGGACCAACCAGTTGGCGATTGACCGAGGGCAATGCCCGGCGCACTTCGAAGCCGCCCAAATCG
The DNA here is from genome assembly GCF_900313035.1 of Ruegeria sp. EL01. GTDB lineage: Bacteria > Pseudomonadota > Alphaproteobacteria > Rhodobacterales > Rhodobacteraceae > Ruegeria. The sequence goes on from NZ_OMPS01000026.1 coordinate 56,986, forward strand.
CGGGCACGTGGAATGATTAGGGTGTCGAGTGCCGAATTCTCGGACGTGCAATCAGGGTTGTGGGTCGGGTTCCAACTCATGCCTGCTCTCCCTCAGGTGCCGACGGGCCGAAATGGCGCATCGTTCGATCATGCATGAGATATTGCCGATCAACGGCAAGTAAAGCGCAATTTCGCACAATCAAAATGCGATACGGGCCGCGCTAGCGAGGCCAGAGCTGCGGAAAAAACGAGCCGGCAATCCGATCTCCTTCGCGATAGCCTGCGGCTTCGAATTGTGCACGCTCATCTTTGGCCCAATCACCGCGATAGCGGATCATGCCATCGGGTGCCGTCATGCGCAGGGTGAACCGGCGCGCGGTTTCGGATGGGGTGGTTGAAGACAACCCTCCATGCAGGGTGCGCATGTCGAAAAAGATGCAGTCGCCCAGATCCATATCCCATTGCAGCAGGTCATAGGCTTCGGGGTCAGCATTGATATCGGGGGGCGGATGATAGGTTCGGCCCGCTACTTCGGTGGCTTCGTAGCTGGGGTGCCCATCGGCAAAGCGCACCCGCATGAACAGCTTGTCCCAAAGATGCGATCCTTTCACAAAGGCAATGCCGTTATCCTTGCTCACCGGTTCCAGCGGCAGCCAGAGGACACACATCGTGCCCTCAAAATCGAAATAGGACAAATCCTGATGGAAGGGCGGGCGCGAGGTTGAACCGGCTTCGCGCAGGAACCAGTTATCCATCACCAGATTGACCGAAGGCGCGGCCAGCAGCTGCGCAGCAAGTGGTGCGCATGGAGATTTCCGGACAAATTCTTCAAATTGCGGGATCTTGTTCCAGGCCCAGTAGTCTTCGAAATAGGCCGGAGCATCAGGGTCTTTGGTGTGGCGCGTGAAATTGTCAGTCGGTGTTGCGAGATCGGCGTCGATACCGTCGCGCAGCAGAGACAACCACTCGGGCGCAAACCTGGAGCGCAGCACGACCGCACCATCGCGCCGGAACGCCGCAATGTCTTCGGCTGAGATTGGGTCTTGAGAGGTCATGCGCCACCCTTTCTGGTGTGTTCACTTGGGTGGAGGTGAGAGTTACATCCGGTTCGTAGACCGTCAAAGAAAATCACGCCACCCGACCTGTCCCGCGATCATCAGGGCGAGGGCGGGACTGATATCAGCCGGTTCAGGCTCGGGATTGGCGGCCATCGTGCTATTGTTTGGTTCTGGGTGTGTCTGCGCCTATCTTAAGGGACAGGGTTGTCACGCATTACAGGAGATTTCTATGTCTGGTGCTCCAATCACTCGTCGTTCTTTGATCGCTGCCGGAGGGGCTATTTTGACATCGGGTTTGCTGCTCCCTGCGAAAGCTTCGGGGCTCGCGCCGACGCCGTCGATGCGGGGCGGGTCCAACAACTATCGCCCCGGCGCACCCTTCGTGGATCGGATTGGCGGTGGTGGATTCTGGATGACGGGGACTGTCCGGCGCGCCGGGGATGGCGCACCTTTGTCGGGGCAGCGCATTCAAATCTGGGCGCACACGACCGAAGGGTATGAGCGCGACCCTCAGAGCCATGGTGCAACCCTGACCGATGCGAACGGAGAATTCCGGCTGGAGATGCCGCAGATCGTACCAGCCTTTGGTCAGCCGCACGGGCATCTGGCCTATGACAGCGCAGAGTTCGAAACCGTTTTCCTGCGCCCGGTGATGGCCAGCTCCAACGACAAGACACTGAGCGCGCATTTCGTCCTGCAACCGGCCTGAGCGCAGCGGACGATCTTCGGTGAGCCGCACGCGTACGATCCTGATCTGGGGGGCTTTGGCACTTGTTTCGGTAATTCCAATTGTCGCCGCAACCTACAGCCCGTTTCTGGCGTGGCGGTCACCAGTGTATATTGTGGCCGGATTTACCGGGATCATCGGTATGGTTCTGTTGCTGTTGCAGCCCTTACTGGCGGGCGGATACCTGCCGGGACTGTCTGCACTCCGCAGGCGACACATTCACCGATGGGTCGGAGGGGCTTTGGTGGCAGTGATCGTGGTCCATGTTGTTGGTCTGTGGATCACCAGCCCACCGGATATGGTGGACGCGCTCTTGTTCGTTTCACCCACCCCGTTTTCAGCCTGGGGTGTGATTGCCATGTGGGCGTTGTTCGCAGCAGCGCTTTTGGCGCTTTGGCGTCGTCGGTTGCACCTGCGATTTCGGACGTGGCGGCTGGGTCATACGACCCTGACCAGCGTGACTGTTCTGGGCAGCGTGGTGCATGCGATGCTGATTGAAGGCACCATGGAGATCATGACCAAGACAGCACTGTGCGTGTTGGTCTTGTCGGCGAGCATCAAGATGCTCGCCGATTTGCGCGTCTGGGCGATCAGTACACGCCGGTTGGATTAGACACCCAAGCACCAGCGCATCACAGCCTTCTGGGCGTGCAGGCGGTTTTCGGCCTCGTCGAAAATGACCGAGTTGGGGCCGTCCATGATTTCGGAGGTTGCCTCTTCCTCGCGGTGGGCTGGCAGGCAGTGCATGAACAGCACATCGGGTTTGGCGTGGCTCATCAGTTCCGCATTGACCTGATAGGGGCGCAGCATGTTGTGGCGACGCTCTTTGGCGGATTGGGAATCGTGCATCGAAACCCAGGTGTCGGCGACCACCAGATCCGCGCCTTCGACAGCCTTGTGGGGATCTCGCTCAACAATGATTTTTGAGCCCTTCTGGCGGGCAAGACCGATGAATTCCTCCTCGGGGTCAAGCTGCGACGGGCCAGTGAACGTCAGGTCGAAGCCAAACTGACCTGCAGCGTGCAGGAACGAGGCGCAGACATTGTTGCCGTCGCCAGTCCAGACAACTTTTTTGCCCTTAATCGGTCCGCGGTGTTCTTCGAACGTCAGCACGTCGGCCATGATCTGGCAGGGATGCGTGCGGTCGGTCAGACCGTTGATCACGGGCACATCGGAGTATTCTGACATCTCGGTCAGAATAGTCTCATCAAAGGTCCGGATCATGATCATATCGACATAGCGCGACAACACGCGAGCGGTGTCGGCGATGGTTTCGCCATGGCCCAGCTGCATGTCTTTGCCCGACAGCACCATGGTTTGCCCGCCCATCTGGCGGACGCCCACATCGAACGAGACGCGGGTTCGGGTCGAGGGTTTTTCAAAGATCAGCGCAACCATACGACCGGCCAGAGGCTGGTCGCCATCAGGGGCGGCTTTAGGACGTCCAAGGCGGTTCTGTTTCATCGCACCGGCCTGATCAATCATGGACCGCAATTCTGCAGCGTCTGTTTTGTGAATATCCAGGAAGTGGTTCATATCGTGTCACTTTTGGCTATCGGCGACCGGGGGCTCTGCCCCCGGACCCCCGGAGTATTTGAAAAAAGATGAAGATCAGGCGGATTCGAGGACGGCCTCGACCTGAGTGGCGGCTTTGTCGAGACGGATCATCGCCTGAGCGATGTCATCTTCGGTCAGGGTCAGAGGTGGCAGCAGGCGGATGACGTTGTCGGCGGCGGGCACTGTAATGACCTCATTTTCATACCCTGCATGCACAACATCCAAATTTGGTGCCTTGCATTTGAGACCCAGCATCAGGCCGGAGCCGCGCACCTCGTCAAAAACCTCAGGGTGTGCTCCGACCAGGCCCTCAAGTTTTTGGCGCAACAGGCCCGCCTTGCGGTTAACGCTTTCAAGGAAGGCAGGCGTAGCCACCTGATCCAAAACCGCGCAACCGACGGCACATCCCAGCGGGTTGCCACCATAGGTCGAGCCATGGGTGCCTGCGGTCATGCCGGAGGCCGCGTTTTCGGTTGCCAGCACAGCGCCCAACGGGAATCCCCCGCCGATGCCCTTGGCGACCATCACGATATCGGGTGTGATGCCCGCCCATTCATGGGCAAACAGCTTGCCGGTCCGACCGACGCCGCATTGGACTTCATCCAGGATCAGCAGCAAGCCGCTGTCGTCACAGATCTGGCGCAGCGCCTTAAGTTCAGCGTCGGGGACCGGACGGATGCCGCCTTCGCCTTGGATGGGTTCGATCAGGATCGCGGCGGTCTGATCGGTGATGGCGTTGGTGACACCATCAAGATCGCCGAAGGTCAGGTGCACGAAACCGGGCAGCAGCGGGCCGAATCCCTTGGTCATCTTTTCGGACCCGGCAGCGGCGATACCCGCCGAGGACCGCCCGTGGAATGAACCATCAAAGGTGATGATCTCGACCCGCTCGGGCTGGTCTTTGTCATGGAAATACTTGCGGGCCATTTTCACGGCCAGCTCACACGCTTCGGTGCCTGAATTGGTAAAGAACACAGTGTCGGCAAAGGTGTGCTCAACCAGTTTGTCGGCCAGCGCTTGCTGTTGCGGGATGTTGTACAAGTTCGACACGTGCCACAGCGCGTGCGCCTGTTCTGTCAGCGCATTCACCAACGCTGGATGCGCATGACCCAGCGCGTTAACCGCGATCCCGGCACCCAGGTCCAGAAAACGTCGGCCGTCTGCCTCGGTCAGCCAGGCGCCTTCGCCCTTCACGAAAGTCAGGGGCGCGCGATTATAGGTCGGCAGAACGGACGGGATCATCGGATCATCCTTTTCAGGTAGGTTTGACCTCGTGACTGATACACTGAGGCTGGGTTCGTCAACTGATTTGGTGGAGTTTGCGCCAATTGGGCGGCGCAAATGGATCAAACGGGCCGGTTACGCGGTAAAGCGTCTGCGTCGGAGGCGCAGGATATATGCGAGTTTGATCATGCAGGCCGTATAGCGGGGTGCGCACAATCTGGAAACCCCGAATTTTGTTTAATGCGAATAAACGGCTGACGGCTCGCGGTGCATGTTTTTCGGCTTGCCATTTGCAGCGCACTGCCGCACCGCTTACGCATGTTTGTCCCCAAAAGCCATAATCCGCCCCTTGCGGCATTGCTCATCTTTATCGCCAGTGCGTTTCTGGCCAGCACCACGCTTTTGGCCAAAGCGTTGGGAACAGACACATTGGGCCCGCCGTTGCATCCGATGCAGATCAGCCATGGCCGGTTCATGTTTGCATTTCTGGTGATCCTTTGCGCGATTGCGGTGCTGCGTCCAACGCTACGACGCCCGCATTGGGGACTGCATATCGGGCGGACAAGTTTTGGCTGGCTGGGCATCACCCTGATTTTTGCCTCGGTTGCGTTCATTCCGATGGCGGATGCCACGGCGATTTCCTTTCTGAACCCGGTTTTTGCGATGCTGCTGGCAATCCCACTGCTGAAAGAAGGGGTTGGTCCTTGGCGATGGCTCGCCGCAGCCGTGGCCCTAGCTGGTGCGCTTATCCTGCTGAGACCGACACCAGACAGCTTTCAGCCCGCGGCGCTGCTGGCGCTGACGGCTGCGGTGGTGATCGGGATGGAGCTGATTTTTATCAAAAAACTCTCGGGCCGGGAAATTCCGATCCAGATCCTACTGGTCAACAACGCAATGGGGTTGGCAATTGCCAGCGTCGCCGTCAGTTTCGTGTTTAAGATGCCAACGCCCGCTCAGTGGGCCGCGCTGGCTGGCATCGGGGTGCTGATGGCCTGCGCGCAAGCCTGTTTCGTCAATGGCATGGCACGGGCCGATGCATCCTTTGTGGCTCCGATCAGCTATGCAACGCTGATCTTTGCGGCGCTTTATGACTTTATTGTTTTCAGCGTGATCCCTGATGCCATCAGCATCGTGGGGTCAGGTATCATTCTGACCGGGGGCCTGATCCTTGTTTGGCGTGAGGCCCGTATCAGGTAGGGGACGGTTGGCCTGTTCCGAAAGTGTTTAGGCCTTGAGCCGGTAGCCGGTGCGCAGCATTTGCCAAGTGACAGCGCATACCAAAAGGGTGGCACCGCTGCAGACCGCAAACCCCACCAAAGGCGCACTGTCTGAAACACCGATCATGCCATAGCGCAGCCCATCGATCAGATAAAAAACCGGGTTTGCATGGCTGATCCCGTTCAACAGCGGCGGCAGGGCTTCGACCGAATAAAACGTGCCGGACAGGAAGGCCAAGGGGGTGACGATGAAATTGGTGATCGCTGCCATCTGGTCAAACTTGTTGGCAAAGATCCCTGCAAACAACCCAAGCGCACCCATAAAGGCCCCACCCAGAATACCAAAGATCAAGGCGATCAGGGGGTGTTGCGGCACCAACCCAAGTACCAGGGCCAAAGCGATGGCCACAACGCAGGCGATCAGCACGCCGCGCACAACGCCACCGGCCAGATAGCCCAACAGGATTTCTAGTGGCGACAACGGCGGCATCAATGTGTCGACGATGTTGCCCTGAACCTTGGCGATCACCATAGAGGAAGACGTATTGGCAAAAGCGTTCTGGATCACGGTCATCATCATGATACCCGGTGCCAGAAAGGTCAGAAACGGCACACCCATCACATCAGGACGGCCCGGTCCGATGGCGATATTGAAAATCATCAGGAACAACCCGGCCGTCACCAACGGCGCCATCAGGGTCTGGGTCCAGACCGACAGAAAGCGCAGTGTTTCGCGTTGAGCCAGCGTATAGAGGCCCATCCAGTTGATCGCGCCGAACCGACGCTCTGGCTGATCGGTAAGAATCTGCATGTTCTGCCCCTAAACTGATTCGAAGATAGCTTGTAACTCGGGCTGCAGTGTTTAGAATAGGGGGCTGAGACGAATTCCGAAGGCGGCCCGGTACCGGGGCCGCTTTCCCGCTTTTTGAAAGGCTAACGATGTCCTGGACTGACGAGCGCGTAGAACTGCTCAAGAAAATGTGGGGCGAGGGCCAGTCGGCCAGCCAGATCGCCAAGGAACTGGGCGGGGTGACCCGCAATGCCGTGATCGGCAAGGTGCATCGCCTGGGCCTGTCGAACCGTGCAACCGGCGCTAGCCCGGCCAAAGCGGAACCCAAGGAAAAGCCGGCACCCGCACCAAAGGCCGAGGCCAAGCCCAAACCGACACCCAAGACCGAGCCCGCGCGCCCGGCCCCTGCCCCGGCGGCCGAAGCGAAACCCGCCATTCCGGCACGCCGTCAGATCATTCCTGCCGGTCAACCGCTGCCGCCGCAGCCTTCGGCCAATGAGATCAGCCCCGAAGCTTTGGCAAAGGTCAACGAGATCGAGAAGAAGGCCAAGAAGCTGACGCTGATGGAACTGACCGAGAAAACCTGCAAATGGCCTGTCGGTGACCCTGCGACCGAGGATTTCTGGTTCTGCGGACTGCCCGTTGAAGCCGGCAAACCCTATTGCGAAGCGCATGTGGGCGTCGCCTTCCAACCAATGAGTTCACGCCGCGACCGGCGGCGCTAGGGCTCGTGCGCCAGGATCCGACAGCGATGGAGGATACCTGGCTTGCCCGGGCAAAACGATTGCTGGCGCTGGCCGAGACCGGCCAGCACTTCACCAAAGACCCGTTTGACCGCGAACGCTATGACGAGATCGTCCATATTGCGCGCGACATGCTGTCGGATCTGGGTCAGGTCCCCCTGTCGCGGATCAACGGGCTGATTTCCGAACACACGGGTGGTTATGCCACGCCCAGCATCGACATTCGCGGTGCCGTGATCCGGGACGGGCACATTCTGTTAGTCCGTGAACGCAGTGACGATAAATGGGCGATGCCGGGTGGATTTGCGGATATCGGCAGCTCTCCGGCAGAAAACATTGAACGCGAAGTGTGGGAAGAGGCCGGATTGCGCGTTCAGGCGCAACAGCTTTATGCACTGCGGCACAAGGCGCGGCATCCGTATCCAGCGGATGCGCGGGATTTCTACAAGCTGTTCTTTTTGTGTGATGAGGTAGGCGCGGATGCTCCGCAGGCTGGCGCAGAAACAAGCGAGGCCGCCTTTTTTGCGCCTGATGCTTTGCCGGACCTGTCGCTGACGCGAAACTTGCAGCAGGATATTGAGAGTGCTTTGGTTGCTTGTCGCGCCGAGCAGGTTTCCACTCTTTTTGATTAGACGCTAAATGAAAATCAGAGTTTTGTTCTCGGTCTATGCACTGTTGATTTTTGCCGCCTATTTTGAGCCACTTGAGACCCGCGTTTTTGATTTGCTCGACAAGTACGATTCCTTCTTTGTGTCTATTGCAGTTGCTGTTTACCTGCTTGTGTGGTTCGCGCCACTTGTTCCGACACTGATTGTAAGTCTGATATGGATTGGGTTGCGCACCATTCCCAACCCGTTGGCTTATGTTCTTTCATTTGCAACCTTTGCATTTGGATTATTTGTGACGCTGATCTTTTGGTTCTTTGAGGCTTCTCCAACCTCAACCTTGCTGGTTTTGTCACACGGCTTCACTCTGTCGACCGCTGTAGCTTCCAGCATTTTGATTTCGGCGGACAAGCCACCTCGCCTCGCCGGGACTGGGATTGTCTTGTCAGCAATCGCCGCAGTCTGGTCGTTGAAGGCGGTCCCTGTCACGACTGTTCAGGCCGCCCGTATTGCGAACGGTGCGCCTTATTGTATTGCTCATCATCGTCTAAATTCCGCGATCAGTTCGCCATTGGAATTGCGGGGGTTTTCGTTTTACTCAACACGAACCTATCTCAACTCGAACACGAATTGGCACTTTCACGGCCTTATGGTCGTCCAACGCGTAGATGAGTTTGAATTCTACAACTGGTCACCCAGACGCCTCCGCTTTGATCGCATACAGAACCCTGACTTATACGAAGCTCCTGTTCGGAATGTCTGCACCCCTGACTGATCGGACTACTGCGCCGGGTGCGAGGGCAGATCCGGCATCGGCACCCATCGGGGCAACTCATCTGGTGAGACCGAGACATGCAGCTTTTCCGAGCGGTCCCGGCCCATTTTACGGTGTTTGCGCAGCAGGAAAATCTTGCCCCAGCCGCGCCAAGTTCCAACCGAAGGTGCGGCTGCCGAGGTTGGAAAACGGTCGCGCCAGCCTTCAGGCAGCGGTAGGCCGTGCCGTTCTGCCTTGTCCAGCATCCAGATCAGCGAGATATTGCTGAGTGGGCGGGCGTTTTCAAACCCGTTCAGTTGCCCACCGACATCGCCATGGGTTCCGCGGAACCAGACCTGTTCGACATGACCCTGAAAATCCGGCGTGCAAGTCCATAGCACGGGCTCGTAGACCTCGCGCGTCTCATCAAGTGCCATGGCGTGATACCCGTGACGCGTCGCAGGACCCAATTGGTGGTTGTGAAAGGCATGGCGCCCCTCGGCCCAGCGCCATAGAATCGGCAGGCGAAGACCGAGTGCTTTGACTGTGTCCCAAACTCCGACCATCTCGATCGCCACGCCATCATGACAGAATTCGCGGCGGAATTCGCCAGCCGCTGCGCTGCCTGAGTTGCATTCGTAGTGGCGGTAGGCCTGCTTGATGTTGCGCTCTGTCGCGTGTTCGGCCTTGAGCAGCCCAATCATGTCGATGACGCCGGCCAAACTGCGGACGCCGTAAGCTCCGCGGGAATAGCCGAAGAAATAGATCCGATCGCCGGGTTTGTAACGCGACGCCAAATAACCGTAAGCGCGGCGGATCTGTCGATTGATGCCACGCCCCATCATCACATCGAGCGAGGATTTCCAGCTTTCCCACTGTACCCCGGATTCGTAGAAAACCGAGACTTTGCTGCCCATCTCACAACACAGGCGCAGCGTTTGACCAGCATGAGTTTCAAAGCCCGGTTCGAGCGTGGACATGGTGCCATCAAGGATGATCACATGGCTGACCGGTTCGCGGTGCCGCGTCTCGGGCGAGTGCTCGGACCGCAGAGGCCGCCCAAGCCACCCCAGAACCTTTCTACTTAGCCGAGACAGAACCATTATTCAGCAATTCCCATACTTTGTGTGGTGTGAAAGGCATGTCCGCCTGTCGCACCCCATAATCCCAGAGCGCATCCTGAACCGCATTAGCCACCGCAGCCAGCGCACCGACGGTACCGGCCTCACCACAGCCTTTCATTCCCATCGGATTGGAGGTTGACGGAACCGGTGCCGAAGTAAACTTAATCATGGGTACCTCTGCCGCGCGCGGCAAGGCGTAATCCATGAACGAAGCCGTGAGCAGTTGTCCATCCGCATCATGCACAACCCGTTCCTGCAAGGCCTGACCGATGCCCTGAACCACCCCGCCGTGAACTTGGCCCTCAGCCAGCATCGGATTGATAAGATTGCCGAAATCGTCGACGACGATATAGCGATCTACCGCCGCCTCACCAGTGTAAGAATCAATCACGACTTCGGCAACATGCGCCCCGTTCGGATAGCTGCGCGCATCCAGGTTCGCGCGCGCCTCGTGCTGCAGCAGGTCGGTGCGGCCATCGGCGCGCGCCATCTCGGCGGCTTCGGTCAGGGTGGGCGTCAGATTTGATCCAGACGCGCGGAAGGTCTCATGGTCGAAGGTCATATCGCTTTCCTCGACCCCCATCTTATCCGCAAGGTAGGGCATGAATGCGGCAATCATATTGTCGATTGTCACCAGCGTCGCGGTACTTTGCACCGTCACTGAACGGGATCCGCCCGTACCGCCGCCGTGTGTCAACCGATCGCTGTCGCCCTGCACAACGGTGATCTGATCGACGGGAATGCCGGTCTGGTCGGACAGGAACTGGGCATAGACCGTTTCATGGCCCTGCCCGTTCGATTGTGTTCCGACACACAGGTTCACCGTTCCATCCTCACAAAACTCCACTTTGGCGTTTTCAGAAGGGTCCCCCAAAATACTTTCAATATAGTAACACAGGCCCTGCCCGCGGATCAGGCCGCGCGCGGCGTCTTTAACTTTGCGCGCTTCAAACCCTCGTGTCTGATCCCCGGCAAGGCCAAGAACCATGTCAAAGTCACCCACATCGTAGGTTTCGCCTGTCGCCGTTTTGTAAGGGAACGCGTCGGGCCGAATGAAATTCTTGCGCCGCAACTCCCACGGATCGACGTCCAGTTCGCGCGCCGCCCGGTCGATGATGCGTTCGAGGACATAGATCGCCTCGGGCCGACCCGCGCCCCGATAGGCATCGACATGCGTGGTGTTGGTGTAGATCCCTTCAACGCGCAAATAGGTGGTCTGGACGGCGTAAACGCCCATGAGAACCTTGCTGAAAAGGTTGGTCTGGATCGCTTGGCCAAAATGGCTGTTATAAGCACCCAGATTGCATTTGCTGTGAACCCGATAGGCCGTGATCTTGTGGTCCTCGTCAAAGGCCAGCTCGGCTAACGAGGTCAGATCGCGACCATGGTGATCAGACAGCATCGCCTCGGATCGGTCTGACATCCAGTGAACCGGCTGGCCGAGTTTCATCGCCGCAACGGCGACCGAGAAGTATTCGGGGTATGGCATCACCTTCATGCCAAACCCGCCGCCAACATCAGGGGTGGTGACCCGGATGTCTTCGGGATCAAGCCCCAGCTTCTGGGACAGCTGCGCCCGCATCGCCCACACACCTTGTCCCCCATAGGCAAAGTGCAGACGCCCATCGACCCAATTGGCCTGACAGCCGCGCGGTTCGATCGAGTTGATAATCACCCGGTTGTCCAGCACATTCAGCGCCACGGTATGAGCAGCCGAGTGAAACGCCACTTCGGTCGCAACCTCATCCCCCATGCCCCAGTCAAAGGCGCGGTTATCGGGGGCCTCGGGATGCAAGGGTTCCCCTCCCGCCGCCAGATCGAGTTTGGCGGGCAGATCGTTTGTCTCCATCCAGATCTGTTCCACCGCATCCTGCGCCTGAACCCGCGTTTCAGCGATCACCACGGCCACAGGCTCACCCACGAAACGAACACGTTTGTCGGCCAGCATATGGCGGTCGGGTGCGGCCCCTTTTGTTCCGTCGCGGTTGTCGACAATGGCGGCATTCAGAACTGTATCGATGCCGGTCTCTGCCAGATCCGCGAGCGTCATGACCAGCCGCACCCCATCTGCGGCGCGTGCGGCATCGAGATCCAGAGAGGTGATTTCGCCATGCGCCACCGTGCTGCGAAAAAAGGCCGCGAACATGGCATTTTCCGGCACATCGTCATCCATATAGCGCCCTTGCCCGGTCAGAAACCGTTGATCTTCGGTCCGTTTCACCGGTTGGCTTTTGCCGAATTTCTCCACGGGGCACCCCTCCTGCACGATCTTTGGGCGAGCCTAGCCCGCGCGATTGGGATGTCCAGACGCAGGCCGGGAAATTCGTTTCCCTAGGCATCCAGTTGGGCTAGCCTGAACCCTATGACCTGGACACATGATACCGTTTTCCCGTTCACCGCCCCCCTGACCACGGGGATTGAGACCACCCATGACGTTTATGTTGGCGGCGAAGGTCCCCCCATCATGATCCTGCAGGAATTGCCGGGGATCGGCACCGAGACGCTGGAGCTTGCGCAGCGACTGAATGCGTCCGGTTTTCGGGTGTATCTGCCACATCTGTTTGGCACCTTTGGCAAAACAGAAACCGCAAAGAACTTTGCCCGCCTGTTTTGCGTCCGGCGTGAGATCAACATGTTCCTGAAAGGCCGTGAAAGCCCAATCTCCGGTTGGATGCGGGCGCTGGCCCGCGACATCCGGGATCGTGAAGGCGGCAAGGGTGTCGGCGTTATCGGCATGTGCCTGACCGGCAGCTTTGCCCTAACTTTGATGGCCGAGGATGCGGTGCTGGGTGGCGTGGCCGCCCAACCCGGCTTGCCGTTACTGGGCGGCGGCAAACTGCATATGAGCAAACACGACATCGGAGAAGCCTCATCAGGCATGACGGCGAAGGGCCCTGCCCTGGCCATGCGATATGCCGAAGACAAGATGTCGCCTCAACGGTTGATGCATGCGCTTGAAAACGCGTTTGGTGGGCTGGTGCAAACGGTCGAATATCCCGGAAAGGGTCATTCCCTCCTGACGCTGCATTTTCACGAACCTGCCTATCAGAAGGTCGACTCGTATTTCAAAGCGCGCTTTGGGATGACCTGAGCGCACTCTCGCCCTTCCCCTTCCCGCAACCATTCGCTATTGCAGGCGCTGACCCGAATTTGTTGACGCAGGACGCATGCCATGGCGATGGAAAAGACATTCAACGCGGCTGACGCCGAGGCCCGTATCTATGAGGCTTGGGAACAGGCCGGAGCTTTTAAGGCTGGCGCGAACAAGTCGCGCGACGAAAGCTTTACCATCATGTTGCCCCCTCCCAATGTGACGGGTGCACTGCATGTGGGGCATGCGTTCAATCACACTCTCATGGATATTCTGACGCGTTGGCACCGGATGCAGGGCTTTGACACGCTGTGGCAGCCCGGTCAGGACCATGCGGGGATCGCCACGCAGATGCAGGTTGAAAAGATGCTGGCGGCCACGCAGCAACCTGGCCGGCGTGAACTGGGGCGTGAGAAGTTCCTTGAAAAGGTCTGGGACTGGAAAACACAGTACGGCCAAACCATCATCGACCAGATGAAACGAGTGGGCAATTCCTGCGACTGGGACCGGAATGCCTTTACCATGGCAGGCGCACCGGGCGACCCACGCACCGGCCACGAAAATTCCGCGAATTTCCATGACGCCGTCATCAAGGTCTTTGTTGAAATGTACAACAAGGGCCTGATCTATCGCGGCAAACGGTTGGTCAACTGGGACCCGCATTTCGAGACCGCGATCTCGGACCTTGAAGTCGAGAATATCGAAGTCGCCGGGCATATGTGGCATTTCAAGTACCCTTTGGCGAACGGTGAGACATATGAGTATTTGGAAAAAGATGAAGATGGGAATGTGATCTTCCGCGAAGACCGGGATTATATCTCCATCGCGACGACGCGCCCGGAAACCATGCTGGGTGACGGCGCGGTTGCGGTTCACCCATCAGATGAACGTTACGCGCCAATCATTGGTAAACTCTGTGAAATCCCGGTTGGGCCAAAAGAGCATCGCCGCCAGATTCCGATCATCACTGATGACTATCCCGATCCAGATTTCGGCTCGGGCGCGGTGAAGATCACCGGCGCGCATGACTTCAACGACAACATGGTGGCCAAGCGTGGCGGCATTCCGATGTACCGCCTGATGGACACGCGCGGCGCTATGCGGGCTGATGGCGCGCCCTATGCTGAAGAGGCGGGCAAGGCGCAGGAGTATGCCCGTGGTAAGGATTTCACTGAGAACGAAATCGACGCGATCAACCTGATCCCCGATCACCTGCGCGGGCTCGACCGGTTTGAGGCGCGTGCCAAGGTCGTCGAAGAGATCACCGCCGACGGTCTGGCTGTGATGACCCGCGCGGACAATCTGGTTCTGAGAACCAAGCTGGGTGAGGATGATGATCCGGCGGCTTTGGTCCCGCTGGTCGAGAGCAAACCGATCATGCAGCCCTTCGGCGACCGCTCGAAAGTCGTGATCGAGCCGATGTTCACCGACCAGTGGTTTGTCGATGCCGAAAAGGTCGTCGGCCCCGCGTTGGACGCGGTCAAGGACGGCACCGTAAAGATCATCCCCGAGTCGGGCGAGAAAACCTATTACCACTGGCTGGAAAACATCGAGCCCTGGTGCATCTCGCGCCAACTGTGGTGGGGGCATCAGATTCCGGTTTGGTATGGGCCGAAACGAAACGAAAAAGATCCTCTTGACTACAACTCCCCTGTGGCCTTCTGCGGCGTTACGTTTGACGATGCCAAGCAGCGCGCAGAGGAATACTATACGAGTAGCGAAGAAGACCACCCGTTTGTATATGTCGAACTGAACCGGGACGAATACCGCGCGGATTGGGAAAAACGACGCACCGAAAAGGGTTGGCCCAAGAACCCCTTCCCGGAGGCAATGAGCCTACCGGACTTGGCCAACGAATTTGCGGATGACTTACAGGACCAAAACACGTTTCCAAAACACGAAGCTATTATTCTCTACCGCGACCCCGACGTCCTCGACACCTGGTTCTCCTCCGGCCTCTGGCCCATCGGCACGCTGGGCTGGCCCGAACAGACCGAGGAGTTGGAACGCTACTTCCCGACCGACGTTCTGATCACCGGCGCGGATATCCTGTTCTTCTGGGTCGCCCGGATGATGATGATGCAGCTGGCGGTGGTGAATGAAATCCCGTTCCACACCGTCTACCTGCACACGCTCGTCCGGGACGAGAAGGGCAAGAAGATGTCCAAGACCACCGGCAACGTCATCGACCCGCTGGAAATCGTGGACGAATTTGGCGCCGACGCGCTGCGCTTTACCAACGCCTCGATGGCGGCGATTGGCGGCGTGCTAAAGCTGTCCCGCGAGCGCATCACCGGTTATCGCAATTTCGGCACCAAACTGTGGAACGCCGTCCGCTTTGCTGAGATGAACGAGGTCTTCACCGACGCCGTGCCACAGCTGGACGTGGCGGACCTGAAGCACAAGGCGGCCGTGAACCGTTGGATCATTGGCGAAACCGCCCGTGTGCGGGAAGAGGTCGACGCTGCGCTGGAAAGCTATCGCTTCAATGACGCGGCGAACGGGCTTTATGCGTTTGTCTGGGGCAAGGTCTGTGACTGGTACGTAGAACTGTCGAAACCCTTGCTACAAGGCGACGATGCCGAGGCACAGGCCGAAACCCGTGCCACGATGCGTTGGGTTCTGGATCAGTGCATGGTCCTGCTGCACCCGATCATGCCCTTCATCACCGAAGAGCTATGGGGGCTGACCGGCAACCGTGCCAAAATGGTCGTCCACGCCGATTGGCCGACCTATGCCGGCACAGACCTGATCGACGCCGAAGCGGATCGTGAGATGAACTGGGTGATTTCGGTGATCGAGAACACCCGGTCGGCCCGCGCGCAGATGCGGGTTCCGGCCGGCCTCTATGTGCCGATGCTGGTGACCGAGATCGACGCGCATGGACAAGCCGCGTGGGACCGAAACGAAGCGCTGATCAAGCGCCTGGCGCGGATCGACAGCCTGACCAAAGCCGAAGAATTGCCCAAAGGCACCATCTCGATCGCTGCCCCCGGTGCCACCTTCGGCCTACCTCTGGCGGATATCATCGATATAGGGGCGGAAAAGGAACGGCTGGAGAAAGCCAAGGGTAAACTGGCCAAGGAACTTGGCGGTTTGCGCGGACGACTGAACAACCCCAAATTCGTGGCCTCGGCCCCGGAAGAGGTTGTGGCAGAGGCCAAAGCCAACCTCGCCGCGCGCGAAGAAGAAGAGTCTAAACTGAACGAAGCACTCGCCCGTCTGGCAGAAATCGCCTGATCTTCATCTTTTCCCAAATACTCAAATCCCAAACCCCGCCGCTTTTGCTGGCGGGGTTTTCTATTCCCCTGACGCTTTTGATCTTGTTCCTCAGGGCTTGCGATTGTTAGCAAGTGCGGGTGGCAGTTTCGAGGACATGATGGCGCAGACCTTTCCCCCGATGCAAACCGTCTCAACCGGGTTAGTAGTGGCGGTTGTGGGCTTTTTCAGTTCCTTCCCCATTGTTCTGCAGGGGTTGGGCGCAATGGGCGCGTCACCGTCCGAGGCGGCCTCGGGGCTGATGAGTGCGGCCATTGCCATGGGTCTGGCGGCCATCGTTCTCAGCCTTTGGTACAAGCTGCCAATCAGCGTGGCGTGGTCGACGCCCGGGGTTGCCCTGCTGGCCGTATCAGCAGCACCGGTCGAGGGGTTCTCGGGCGCAATCGGTGCTTTCCTGTGTGCGGGCGCGCTGACAGTCATGGCGGGGCTGTGGAAGCCGTTGGGGCGGCTGGCCGCAGCAATCCCCACAACGCTGGCGCAGGCGATGCTGGCCGGGGTGCTGATGCCGCTTTGCATTCTGCCTTTCAAAGCAGCGGTTGAGATACCCTGGCAGGCACTTCCCGTGATCTTGACGTGGTTTATTGCCGGGCGGTTCAATCGGCTGCTTGCGATTCCGGCTGCGGTCATCGCGGCAGCAATTGTTGTAATCCTCAACGCAGGGGACGCAACGATCATGCCCGAGCGTCTGGTGGCGGCCCCGATCTGGACGCTGCCAACATTTTCACTGTCCTCGGCCATCGGGATCGGCGTGCCGCTCTTCATCGTTACGATGGCAACCCAGAACATCCCCGGCATCGCCGTCATGCGCAGCTTTGGCTATGCGCCGGTCACAGGCAGGTTGTTTTCAGCCGTCGGCGGAGCCAGTCTGTTATCGGCTCTGTTCGGAGCACCGGCCACCTGCCTTGCCGCGATCACGGCTGCGATGTGCTCCAATGAGGACAGCCATCCTGACCCTGCCCTGCGCTACTGGTCCGCGATCATGGGCGGTGTGTTCTACTGCCTGTTCGGCGTCTTTGCCGTGGCGATCACAGGCTTTGCCGCCCATGCGGATCCGCTGTTGATGGGAACATTGGCGGGTGTCGCGCTGATCGGCGTGTTGGCCAATTCGATCTTCGCGGCACTTGAGGTTCCGGCAGAGCGCGAAGCGGCGATGCTGACCTTTGCGATCACCGCGTCGGGAATCACGGTGTTTGGTCTGGGGGCCGCTGTCTGGGGTCTGCTGGCCGGTGGCATTGCCTATTTGGTATCGAAGCAGGTGCGGTAACCGGCTTTATCAAAACTCTGAAGGGCCAGTGCCGACCGGAAGACCGCAATGAATATCTTGAGATTCGGATTAGTAAGGCATGCGATCCGTGGCGCGTCTTTCAGTGTTAATCATGAAGCACAATCGCCCGACTTGAAACAGAAATCGAATTTCCGGACGGGTCTTTTGCGTTTGCGAATTGATAACCGTCTGCCTGGTGAATCGCCCCAAACTCCAAGCCCTGCTGCAAGGCTTGGGCACAAAACGCCGGAACACCCGCCACGTCGAACACCAACTTGACGGCAGCCTGACCTTCACGCACTGCCTTGCCTGCCGGATGCAACAGAAGATGAGTCCCGCCCGAGACGGGTTTCAGCTCAACGATCCGGTCACCTTCGATCTGGCACGCCCTGTATCCAAAGTGAGTTCCATAGAAGCGCACCATCTGAACAATGCGCTTCGTGTACAAAATCAGGCGCGTGAGTGGTGGCGCCGTCACTTGAACTCGGGCGTGCGCCCCTGCATCTGCGCCATCACAACCTCCATCTGATCCGGCTTACCGATCAGCTCGACCTGTTCAGCGGATTCGGCCAGAAGGACCTGGGCGCGCGATTCGGTCTCGGCGATGTCGATCAGCCGCTTGGCGGCCCGGATGGCCGAGGGGCTTTGGTTCGCGATGTTTTCGGCCAGAGCCAATGCTTCGGTTTGCGGGTCATCCGAAAGCTTGGTAACCAGCCCCCAGTCTGCGGCCTGCTGTGCACCAATGGGACGCGCCGTGTAGGTCAACAGGCGCAGCACATCCGAGCGGACAAGCTGTGGCAGCAGAAGCATCCCACCCATATCGGGGATGATGCCCCATTTCATCTCCATCACCGCCAGTTTGCTTTCCGGATGGGCGATGCGAATATCAGCGCCCAGCGCAATCTGCAGCCCCCCACCATACGCCACACCCTGAATGGCACAGATCACCGGCACCGGGACACGCCGCCAGACCAGTGCAAGTTCCTGCATTTCGTTGGCGTCTTCGTGACTGCGCGCCATCAGCCATTCGGTCGGGTCCTTGTGGGCCATGGATGCAAAGCTGGCCATGTCCAGCCCGGCGCAAAAGCTTTTGCCTTCGCCCGACAACACCACCGCACGGGCGCCCGAGGCGGCAACCTCTTGGCCGGCGGACAGGATCGCCTTGATCATGGCATCATCCAGCGCGTTCATCTTGTCGCCACGGGTCAGTGTGACGTGGGCAATGTGGTCTTTGTATTCGACAGATACGCGCGCCATGCGGGCCTCCCAAAGCTTGTTTCTGCAATCATGCCCCAAAAGACGGGCCTGGTTCTACTGCGACGTCAGGGCATCTGGGCCACAGGCATTCGCCCGAACCAGGGCGAATCCAGTGTCATCACATAGAACTGATCCCCGACGATCTTACCGCCGGTGGTAATGCCCAACCGACCATCGGGATCTTGCAATGTCCGAAGGATGGTCCCGTCCCCGTCGAACTGCACCATCATACCGCGATGGATTGCGGCTGGCCGGACCGTGGGCCCCAGCCGCCAGATGATTTTGCGCAGAAACGGATAAGGCATCAACGCCTCGGCTGGCACACGTGGGCTGGCAAAGGCCATCCAGTAGGTACCATCGCCCTGAGCCTCGATATTGTCCGGATAGCCCGGCAGATTGTCGAGCAGAACCTCTTGCTGACCCGCCTTTGGACCTTTGAGCCAAAGTTTGTGCACACGCGCCCGACCGGTTTCGGCAATCAACAGAAAGTCTTCTTCCGGCGACAGCGCGACACCGTTTGTGTAAACAAACCCTTCGGCGATCTTTTCCGTGGTTCCATCGGGGCTGTGTTTTGCGACATAGCCGGCGTCTGATTGCTCCCAGATCGTCATGACGGATGTGGGCTTGGTCCCGCCCATGGTTTCGGGATCGAACCGGTCGGATGAGTTCGAGAAATAGACCGTCCCGTCCTGTGCCAGGTCCAGTTGATTCGCATAGATCACCGGGGCGCCATTGATGTCCGAGACCACGGATTCCAACGTGCCCGGTCCGCTCCAGCGCATCAGGCCGCGAAAACTGTCGGCAATATACAGCGCACCGTCAGGGCCGGGTTTCAAGCCCAGTGGCCGCCCGCCCAATTGATCGATTTCAACCGGTTCGGCCCCGTCGATACGGTAGAGGATGCCGGACAAGCTGGTGGTATAGACGCTGCCATCTGGTAGGACAGCGATATCTTCCGGGCCAATTTCTCCGTCCGGCAAAGAGATAAGGTCCAGCCGATCCAGCGCATTGTTCTCGGCGAAATCGCCAGTGAAACCGGGCGTTTCGGGCGGCTCATACGCGATGGGTTCAACAGGAATGGGCCAGAAAAGCAGATAGGCAAGGCCGATGAGAATGAGACCGATGAAATAGCGCATGAAATCCTCTTTGTTTAATTGCGGGCACACTGGCGGCGAATGTTCGGGGGTGCAAGGCTTGCCCCGCCGTCCGCCTTGCGATTAGGTGCGCGCATGACTGGTCCCCGATACACCCCGCTTGCCCAATCCCTTCCCGCAACCGTTCCATTCGTGGGCCCCGAAACGCAGGAACGCCAGCGCGGCGCGCGATTTGATGCGCGACTTGGCGCCAACGAATGTGTGTTTGGTCCATCCCCTCGGGCGGTCGAAGCCATGCAAAAGGCAGCAGGCGATATTTGGATGTACGGCGATCCCGAAAACTACGATCTGCGTCATGCCCTGGCGGATCATCACGGAGTCACGCCGGGCCACATTGTGGTGGGCGAAGGGATCGACGGATTGCTGGGGTATCTGGTGCGGCTGGTAGTCGGTCCGGGGGATTCGGTTGTGACCTCGGACGGGGCTTACCCGACTTTTAACTACCACGTCACAGGATATGGTGGGGTTTTGCACAAGGTTCCCTATTCGGGCGATCATGAAGACCCCACTGCGCTAATTGCCAAGGCCGCTGAGGTTGGTGCCAAACTGGTATATCTGGCCAATCCGGACAATCCAATGGGCAGCTGGCATCGCGGGACGGACATCGTGGCGGCGCTGGACGCCCTTCCCGTGGGCTGCTTGTTGGTACTGGACGAAGCCTATGTGGAATGCGCACCGGACGGCACCGCCGCACCGGTTTCTGCGGATGATCCCCGCGTGATCCGAATGCGCACCTTTTCAAAGGGTTACGGCATGGCGGGCGCTCGGGTAGGTTATGCACTTGGCGCGCCGGATCTGATTTCGGCGTTCAATAAAGTGCGAAACCATTTTGGCATGAACCGCGCGGCACAGGCGGGCGCTTTGGCCGCATTGCGCGATGAGGTCTGGCTGACCGAAGTGCAGCGACAGATTGAACAGGCACGTGTGCGGATCGGTAAGATTGCAGAGGAGAACGGGTTACGGCCTTTACCTTCGGCCACCAATTTTGTTGCGATCGACTGTGGGCGAGATGGGATGTTTGCCAAGTCCGTTCTGGATGCGCTGGTGGCACAAGGTATCTTTGTGCGCATGCCATTTGCGGCCCCGCAAAACCGGTGCATTCGGGTAAGCTGTAGTACTGAGGCGGATCTGGATGCTTTTGCAGCAGCTCTGCCGGTGGCACTGTCCTCGGCCGCTGGCAACGGTTGAGTTGTGTTTGGTAGAGGGGGCCGTCTGCCCGCTCTTGGCCTTAAGGGCCAATTCACCCCCGAGGATATTTGTGGCCAGATGAAGCGGCGGGGCGGTGCCTTTATTTGCGGCTAGGTTTGTCCCGCCAATACGGCAGCGGCGGCGTCCAATGCGCCTGAGCCGCGTGGGATGTTCAGGGCAGCCATGGCCGTTTCAACGCCGCCCAACATGGCCAGAAGCATCTGCCCGTTTACATGGCCCATATGGCCCAGGCGGAAACAGCCTTCAGTGTCCTCCATGCCAAGACCGATCCCCAAGGTTAGACCCAGTTGATTTTCAGTGAAGGCGCGCAGGGGGGTCCCGCGTCCTTCGGTCAGACACAGGGATGTGACGGCATGGCTGCGATAGGCACTGTCAGAGACATTGAGCTGCAGTGCCCCTCCTTCGGACCAGATCTCGCAGGCGGCCCAGACCGCGTTGGCCAGATGTTCGTGCCGGGACCAAACGTTCTCGATTCCTTCGGCACGGATCATATCCAACGCAGCGCGCAACCCATACAGGTGATGGGTCGGAGCGGTTCCGTTGAAATACTGGTAGAACAGTTCGGGGTTGGCACGGGGTTGCCAGTCCCAATACTGCGACACGCGTGGCATTGCCGCCCGTTTGACCTGAGCCTTGTCGTTGAAAAAGACAAACCCCACCCCGGGCGGGGTCATCAACCCCTTCTGACAGGCTGTGACCATGACATCGACGCCCCAGGCGTCCATTTCGAACCGCTCACAACCAAGCGAGGCAATGCAATCAGCCATCAAAAGCGCGGGATGATCCAGATCATCCAGCAGAGCACGCAACGCGGGAACGTCATTGCGGATCGAACTGGATGTGTCCACATGCACGGCAAGCACCGCTTTGATGCGGTGCTGTGTATCGGCCTGAAGCGTTTCGGCGACGCGGTCAAAATCCCACGGGGAAGCAGTTCCGAAATCCAGCATCTCAATCTCGGCGCCGATGCCTTTGGCCATCTCGGCCCAGCCATGGGTGAAGCGACCCGAGGCCGGGGCCAGAACCGTTTCACCTGGGGCGATCACGTTGGACAGCGCGGCCTCCCACGTGCCGTGGCCGTTGGCAATGTAGATCGCCACGTTATGCTGTGTGCGGGCAACCTGACGCAGATCGGCGGTCAGCGTGGGCATCATCTCAATCAACTCACCATCGTAGATGTTGGGCGACGGGCGGTGCATAGCCTGCAATACGGCGTCGGGCATGACCGAGGGCCCCGGAATGGCCAGATACTCGCGCCCCCGCGCGAGAGTGGTTTTGTTTGTCATGAGGTCAACCTGTTTGAATTGAGCCCTACCCTAGCGTCGCTAAAGGCGGCGTCAATCCGTCAGCTTTGAAGCCTCACGCGCCAGAGATTCGATACCCGTCCAATCGCCTTCGACGACCATCTGATTGGGCGCGACCCAACTGCCCCCAGCGCAAACCACGTTGGACAAACTCAGATAATCACGTGCATTCGACGGTGACACGCCACCGGTCGGACAGAAGCTGATCTGCGGCAGTGGTGCGCCGATCGCTTTCAGCGCGGGTGCGCCACCTGACGCCTCGGCCGGGAAGAATTTCAGCATGTCATAGCCAAGCTCAAGCAAGCGCATGGCTTCGCTCGCGGTGGCAGCGCCCGGCAGCAAGGGCAGGCCTTCGGCCACACAGGCCGCAATCAGCGCGTCTGTAGCACCGGGTGACACGCCAAATTTGGCGCCTGCCTCTTTGGCGGCACGGACGTCTTCGGGTGTGATCAGCGTGCCTGCGCCAACAACTCCACCCGGAACCTGTGACATAGCGCGAATAGCGTCCAGCGCAGCAGGCGTGCGCAGCGTAACTTCGAGCGCGGGCAGGCCGCCGGCGACCAGTGCCTCGGCCAGTGGCCGTGCTTGGGATGCGTCATCGACCACAAGGACAGGAACGATGGGCGCAAGGGCACAGATTTCGCGAGTGCGTTGGGTTTTGTCAGACATGAGGCTCAGGCTCCGAATATGCTGGCACCGTTATCGGCCGAGCCGACGGCGTTACGGAAGGGGGCGAACAGGTCTCGCCCGATGCCGTGTTGATTGGCAGACAGATCGGCGGTTACAGGAGCGCGGTCCAAAGCCCCTTCGGTGAGAATTTCAAGCTCGCCGTTCACGGCATCGACACGCAACAGATCACCATCTTGCAGATAGGCGATCGGACCCCCATCCAAAGCCTCGGGGCAGACATGGATCGCGGCGGGAACCTTGCCGGACGCGCCAGACATGCGGCCATCGGTGACCAGAGCCACCTTTTGCCCCCTGCCCTGAAGAATCGACAGGATCGGGGTTAACGAGTGCAGTTCGGGCATGCCGTTGGCCTTGGGGCCCTGGAACCGGACGACGACGATTACATCATCGGTGAATTCTCCGGCCTTGAACGCGGCCTTGACTTCAACTTGATCGTGGAAGACGCGGACAGGTGCCTCGACAACCTGATGTTCAGGCGCTACGGCCGAGACCTTCATCACGCCAGTTCCGAGATTGCCGGTCAGGCGCGACAGGCCGCCGGTCGGTTGAAACGGATCTTTGGCTGGGCGGATAATCTTTTCATTCAGGCTGTGGCCTGCGCCATCCTGCCAGACCAGCTCACCTTCGATCAGCTTAGGTTCCTGAGTGTAATTGTGCAGGCCCTGTCCGGCGACCGTCAGCGTGTCGGGATGCAGCAATCCATTTTCGAGAAGCGTTCCGATTGTGTACCCCAAGCCGCCTGCGGCGTGGAAATGGTTCACGTCAGCCAAACCATTAGGATAAACCCGCGCCACCAGTGGTACGACCGCTGAAATGTCGGAAAAATCCTGCCAATCCAGCATGATACCGCCCGCGCGGGCCATGGCGATCAGGTGGATGAGGAGGTTGGTTGAACCACCCGTAGCCATCAGACCAACGATACCGTTCACAAAGGCACGTTCATCCAGGACTTGATAAACCGGGGTATAGCTGTTGCCCAGCGCGCTGAGGGATAGTGCACGGCGGGCGCCCTCCTTGGTCAGCGCATCGCGCAGGGGTGTTTTGGGATTGACGAAGCTGGAGCCCGGCAGGTGCAGGCCCATGAACTCCATCAGCATCTGGTTGGTGTTGGCAGTGCCGTAGAAGGTACAAGTGCCGGGGCCGTGATAGGCGGCCATTTCTGCGGCCATCAACTCCTCGCGACCGATCTCACCTGCAGCGAATTTTTGGCGGATCTTGGCCTTTTCGTCATTTGGCAACCCGCTGGTCATCGGACCGGCGGGCAGAAACACGGCAGGCAGATGACCAAAGGCTTGCGCACCAATGACAAGGCCAGGAACAATCTTATCACAGACGCCAAGGAACACGGCGGCATCGTAGGTGTTGTGACTGAGCGCCACGCCAGTGGCCAAGGCGATGACATCACGGGAGAATAAAGACAGTTCCATCCCCGCCTCGCCCTGCGTGACGCCGTCGCACATGGCAGGCACACCGCCTGCGACCTGCGCGGTGCCACCGGCGGCACGGATCGCGTCACGGATCAGACCCGGGTAGCGTTCGAACGGCTGATGGGCCGACAACATATCGTTATAGGCCGTTACAATTCCCAGGTTTCCGGCGGTGCCGGTGGCCATCGACTGCTGATCTTCGCCCGCGCCAGCATAGGCATGAGCCTGACCGCTACAGGACAGATGCGCACGGGCAGGACCTTTTGACTTGGCCTGTTCCATCCGCTCCAGATGCGGGCCGCGTGACGGCGCGCTGCGGTCGACAATCCGCTGGGTGACGTCGGTGATGGCTGAATGAACCATGGTTACCCTCCGATCTGGCGCCAGCGGCGACCGTCGCGATGCATCAGCATCAATGCTTCTTCCGGGCCAGAGCTGCCCTGATCATAGCGGGACGGACGGTCGCCACGTTCTTCCCAGCCGTGAATGATGGGATCGACCCAGGCCCAGGCGGCCTCGGCCTCATCCCCGCGCATGAACAGGGTCTGGTCGCCGCGGATCACGTCCATGATCAGCCGCTCATAGGCATCGGGTGATTGCGAGTCGTCGCCCAGCGCATCGGCAAAGCTCATATCCAGAGCGACATCGGACAGGCGGAACCCGCCCTGCCCCGGTTCCTTGATGGTGGTACGCAGGGTGATGCCTTCGTCCGGTTGCAGTCGGATCACCAACACGTTGCCGTGCAAGGGGCCAACATTCGGGAAAATCGTGTGGGGCGGGTCGCGGAAGAACACGGCGATTTCGGATTCCCGGGCGCGCAGGCGCTTGCCGGTGCGCAGATAGAACGGCACCCCGGCCCAGCGCCAGTTGCCGATATGAGCCTTAAGCGCAATGAAACTTTCGGTGCGGCTAGCAGGGTTGTCGACATGGTCAAGGTAGCCATCCCCGCCCGTCCCGGTGCGATACTGTCCACGGGCGATATCGGCTTGTGCCACCGGTTCTAACGCTTCGATCACCTTCACCTTTTCATCTCGCACCGCGTTCGAGGAAAACTTTGACGGCGGTTCCATCGCCGTCAGACACAGCAATTGCACGAGGTGGTTCTGAATCATGTCCCGCATCGCGCCGGACTGGTCGTAATAGGCCCCACGCCCTTCGACGCCCACGGTTTCAGCCACGGTGATCTGAACATGGTCGACATGGGTCGAGTTCCACAGAGGTTCGAACAGAGAGTTGGCAAAGCGCAGCGCCATCAGGTTCTGCACGGTTTCTTTGCCCAGATAATGATCGATCCGATAAATCTGATGTTCTTCGAAACAGGCCCGCAACCCTTCGTTCAGCGCTTTGGCCGAGGCGAGGTCATGCCCGAACGGTTTTTCAACGACGATACGACTGTCCGGTGTCGCCATTCCATGATCATGCAGGCGTTGCGCAATACCGGAAAACAGGCTTGGACCAACTGACAGATAAAAGGCCCGAACGGCATCATCGCTAAGCGATTTGCCCAACGTCTTCCACCCGGCATCACCCAGTGCATCGACCGGCACATATTCGACGCGGCTTAGAAATTGGTCGAGCGTGTCCGCCTTGAAATCTGGCGCAAACTTCTGCATTGAGGCCCGCAACAGATCACGGAACCCGTCGCTGTTCATGTCGGAGCGTGCGGTGCCGATGATACGCGCTTTGTCCGGCATCTGCCCCACTTCAAAGCGGTGATACAATCCAGGCAGGATCTTGCGTTGCGCCAAATCGCCGGTCGCACCGAACAATACCAGGTCGAACGGGTCTACCGGAATTACGCGTGAAACCATCACCGGGCTCCTTTTGAGTTCACCGCGATCAGCTTACCACGGTGTTTACATAGGTGCGAAACACACACATCCAGTCATGTTATCGCTAACATTCATCGCGTAAATAGAAAGGAGAAGCGCAAA
This sequence comes from Ruegeria sp. EL01, assembly GCF_900313035.1. Taxonomy (GTDB): domain Bacteria; phylum Pseudomonadota; class Alphaproteobacteria; order Rhodobacterales; family Rhodobacteraceae; genus Ruegeria. The sequence goes on from NZ_OMPS01000026.1 coordinate 83,375, forward strand.
AATCAAGCACAGTTTCGCGGAAGGTGCTGTTTTCCCGATCAGGCCTGATTGCGCAGCCACTCCATCACGGCAGGCCTCACGGATTGCTCTCCACGATGGCGGGCATCGGCAATGATCTTGCGAACCTCCTGCAAATTCGACCGCAATAGCAAGCTTTTGACCGGACCAACAGAAGCAGGGCGCATAGACAGCGTACGAATGCCCATTGCGACAAGACACAGCGCCTCAACCGGGCGACCAGCGTCTTCGCCGCAAAAACTGAGCGGTGTGTCTGAGATTTCGCAGCGTTCGACCACACGTTCGATGAAGCTGAGGAAGCTGACATTCAATGTGTCATAACGGCGACGCACCAGTTCGTTTTCACGGTCGGCAGCGAAGAAAAACTGCTTTAGATCGTTACCGCCGATGGAAATGAAATCCACTTCGTCAAAGAACTTCTGTGGTGCAAAACCCAGCGAAGGCGTTTCCAACATCGCCCCCACTTCAAGTGTTTCAGGAAGCGCATGACCCAACCGTTTTTCGCGCTCAATGGTCTTGTTGACCTCCCATCGGGCCTCGCGAAATTCATCGGCCTGCGCCACAAAGGGGAACATAATGGTCAGCGGACGACCGTTTGCGGCGCGCAGCAGCGCTTGCAACTGCATCCGCATCACGCCGCGCTTGTCCAGACCGACGCGGATCGCGCGCCAGCCCAAGGCAGGGTTCGGCTCGGCCACGTGCTTCATGTAGGGCAGAACCTTGTCCGACCCGATGTCCAAGGTGCGGAAGACCACGCGCTTTTCCCCAGCCGCATCCAGAACACGTTGATATTGCATCACAAGTTCAGAGCGTTTGGGCATCTTGTTGCGCACCAGGAACTGCAACTCGGTCCGGAACAACCCAACACCTTCGGCCCCTGATGTTTCAAGGGACGGCAGATCAGCCATCAATCCGGCGTTCATGACCATGTTGATCCGTGACCCGTCCTGCGTCACCGTCGGCGTTTCCCGGATCGAGGCATAACGTTCCTGCGCTTTGGCCTGCATGGCGATCTTATCGCGGAAGGCACTGACGACGGTATCCTCAGGCCGCAGATGCACCACGCCCTGATCGCCATCGACCATAACGTGGTCGCCATTCAGGGCTTCAGTCGTAATCCGACCCACATGCACCACCAACGGAATCGCCAGCGCGCGGGCCACGATAGTGGCGTGACTACCGACCGAGCCTTCTTCGAGCACGATCCCTTTGAGCGAGCGGCCATATTCCAGCAAATCACCGGGGCCGATATTTCGCGCGACTAGAATCGGATCAGGCGGCAGGTCTGCACTGTCCGTCTTGCCCTGCCCTGTCAGAATGCGCAGAAGCCGGTTGCTGAGGTCGTCTAGGTCCGCCAAACGCTCGCGCAGATAAGGGTCCGTAACCTGTCCCATGCGGGCGCGGGCCTGCGATTGTTCCTTTTCCACCGCGGCCTCAGCACTGAGGCCAAGGGCAATGTCCTCTTCCATGCGGCGCATCCAGCCTTTGGAATTGGCAAACATTCGATAGGCTTCCAGAACCTTGAGCTGGTCCTTGTCGCCCCCTTGCGAGATTTCCAGCATCTTGTCGACACCAACACGCAATTCCTCGACCGCTTCGGTCAGACGTTCGCGTTCGCTATGAGGATCTTCGGCAATGGGGTTCGTGACAACAACACGCGGTTCATGCAGCCAGACGTGCCCCTCGGCCGATCCTTCCTGCGCCGGTCCACCACGCAACAAAACGGATTGCTGGTGCAGAGGCGAAAGGGCCGCTCCTTCTCCGACAAAGGCGCCGAGTTCGGCCATTTCGGCCAGAACCATGGCAACAACTTCCAACGCATAAACCTCATCGGCCGTAAACTCGCGGGCTTCGCGGGATTGAACGACAAGAACGCCCAGCTTTTGGCCCAGACGCTGAACCGGAACACCAAGGAAAGACGAATACCGTTCCTCGCCCGTCTCAGGCATGAATCGGAACCCCTTGGCTGACGGCGCATCGGCGGTGTTGACCACCTTGCCGGATTTGGCGACGCGACCCACAAGACCTTCGCCCAGACGCAGGCGGGTTTTGTGTACCGATTCCGGAGACAGGCCCTCGGTTGCGCATAGTTCGAGCGTGTCTTCGTCACGGAACAGATAAATCGAGCAGACCTCGCGCTGAATGCTGTCGGCAATCAGATGCGTGATCCGGTCAAGCCGTTCCTGACCGGCGGCCTCGCTCGCCATCTCTTCGCGTAACCGCCCAAGCAGCTTGCGGGATTCTGTTTCGGTGCCGTCCACCATGGCCCAACCAATTTTGTGTGTCAGGCGAGATCCTTGGCTGAGATGCTCAGGCCGCCTTGTCCAGTTCAAAAGCATCATGCAGTGCCTGAACCGCAAGTTCCATGTATTTCCGATCCACAAGCACGGAAATTTTTATCTCGGAGGTTGTAATGACCTTGATGTTAATCCCCTCATCCGAGAGCACCTTGAACATCTTGGCGGCCACACCCGACTGTGAACGCATGCCGATGCCTACGACCGAGACCTTGCAGACATTTTCATCCGCAACCAATTCAGCATAGTTCAGCTCACCCTGCTCCTTGATCGCCAGCAGCGCCTGTTCCGCGCGGGCGACCTGATCGGTGGGGCAGGAAAAGGTCATATCGGTGCGACCCTCATCCGAGATGTTTTGCACGATCATATCCACATTGACGCCCGCATCGCTGAGCGCGGTGAAGATGATTGAAGCAATGCCCGGACGGTCGGCCACCGACACGGCGGTCATTTTGGCTTCGTCGCGGGAATAGGCCACACCGGCCACAACATTGGATTCCATGATATCCTCCTCATCGCAGACCAGCGTGCCGGCCTCGTCGGATTGTTCTTCAAAGCTTGAAAGAACGCGCAGTTTCACTTTGTAGCGCATCGCCAGCTCGACCGAGCGGGTTTGCAGCACCTTGGCCCCCAATGAGGCCAGTTCGAGCATTTCCTCGAACGCGATTTTGTCCAGTTTGCGAGCCTTTTCGCAGATGCGCGGGTCCGTGGTATAGACGCCGTCCACATCGGTATAGATATCGCAGCGCTCGGCTCCAAATGCGGCCGCAAACGCGACAGCGGTGGTATCCGATCCACCGCGACCCAGCGTGGTGATACGGCCTTCGGGGCTAAGACCCTGGAAGCCCGCGACGATGGCCACCTTCATGCCTTCGTCGAATTTCTGGCTGATGTTTTCGGTCGGGATCTCTTCGATCCGCGCCTGGCTGTGCGCACTAGTGGTCAGCAGCGGCACCTGCCAGCCCTGCCAGCTGCGCGCGGGCACATCCATTTCCTGCAGGGTCAGCGCCATTAGACCGGCGGTCACGTTCTCGCCCGAAGACACCACGGCATCGTACTCGCGTGCGTCGAACAAAGGCGATGTTTCGTTCACCCAGCCGACGAGTTCGTTTGTCTTGCCGGACATGGCCGAGACAATGACGATGACGTCATATCCTTTGGCCACTTCAACGCCCACGCGTTTCGCCGCGCGGCGGATGCGGTCAAGATTGGCAACAGATGTGCCGCCGAATTTCATCACGAGTACGGGCATGGGGGCAAGTGTCTCCGCGCCTTGGATTTCTGATCCTGTGCGTCTTATGCGAGGGGACCCGCAAGGGCAAGAGCGCAAACAGGACCTGCCCGCGGCGCAGGGCCGCTTTACAATGTGATGGCGCAGTGCCAGCTTGTCAGCAACAGTTATTCCAAGAGGTTATTCATGCACCGCTTAGCTATCGCCTTTGCCCTCATCTCATCCCCTGTTCTGGCACAGGTCGCGACCCAGGCCGGAACCGACGGTCAGAATGCGTTGGGCACCGTGCCTTGCGCCGCCAATGCAGGCGATCCGCTGCAAAGCTGCAATGCAGAACTGCGTCGACGCGATGACGGCACCGCGACATTGGCCGTGGCAATCGGAAATGGTGATGTGCGCAACATTTACTTCACCGATGGTGTGCCGGATTCCAGCAGCTCGACCTCGCAACTCACCTATGAAACTCGAGGCGATCTGCTTGTTATCTTCATCGATCCGGGTGAGGTTTATGAAATCCCCAAAGCGGCGCTGAACACTCAGTAAGCGTGCGGTTGCCCGTCGTAGGTTTCAAAGCAACCCGTCGAATCCAATGACAACGCATCAAAACGGTTGATCAGACCTGTTGCAGCCTGATCGACATTGATGGCAGCGGTTGATCCACCCATGTCGGTCTGCACCCAGCCCGGGTGATAGATGCCCACGGCTATCCCGTCGCTTTTGAGATCAGCGGCCAGATTGCGGCCCAGATTCAAAGCCGCCGCCTTCGACGCACGGTAGATATAGCTGCCGCCTGGTGCTTGAGTGTGCGATGCCATCTGCGAGGAGATAATCGCTATTTTTCCCTGCGCGACGCGCAAGTTGGGCAACAGCGTCTGAACCGTTAGAAACACACCAGTGACATTGACCGCAAAGCTTTCGGCCCACATGTCGGCCGGATAGCCGTCAAGGTTTTGGCCTTTGTCCAGATAAACACCGGCATTGCAGATCAACAGATCGATGGGTTGCCCCTTCAACTGTTCGGCCATAGCCGCATGCTGCATAGGGTTTGAGACGTTCAACTGAACCTGCGCACTGTCATCCCGCGCTGTTCCCGTCACGTCCTCGCCATGATCACGAAACCGATCTGCCAAAGCCAACCCAATTCCACGATTGGCCCCAGTAATCACGATATGCATGGCTTAATTTGTCTTTCTACTTGGCACAAACGGAAGCGGGGCAACCCGCACGCCATCTTCCACCAGGGCTTTGGCATCTTCAAGCTTGGCCTCGCCATAGATTGCACGTTCAGGCGCTTCGCCCAGATGAATCTTGCGCGCCTCGCTGGCAAAATCCTTGCCCACGTAGTCCGAGTTTTCTTCCACCTTGCGTCGCAGCTCGGTCAAGACTTTCTCTACGTCAGGCGCAGGTGTCGCTACAGCGATATCACCCGAAGGCGGCGATACGGTCTCGGGTTGGGTCTTTGCCTCGCGCGCCGGACGGACACGCGGTGTCATGATGGCTTTTTCAACCTCATCTGACCCACAAATCGCGCACGTCACCATGCCCGCTGCCGCGAGCTTGTCAAAGGCTTCAGCCGATTGAAACCAGCTGTCAAATGTGTGGCCGTCAGTGCATTTTAACGCGTATTGAATCATTGTCTTTCCAAAACACCGGTTGGCGAATAGATACCGACCGGCTTGGCAATATCAAGTCATCCTATTGTCTCATCAGTGCAAAAATCGCTTAAAACTTCGTAACACCTCCGCAAGATCAGACGATTGGACCTTTGATGCAGCTTTCTTGGGCGAGCACCATTTGCGACTGCGTTCCGCTTTTTCCGGATAACTCGACGCCAAAGAGCGCACATATATTGGAAACACATCCACCACGCACATTGCCATCCCCTGATCGGGACGCTGTTTCAGATACGTGAACTGGCCCAGTTTGTCCGGGTTGCATTTGCCTCGTACTCCCGCCTCTTCCCATGCTTCCTGTGCGGCGGTTTCAGCGGTGGTCAGACCGCTGATCAACCAGCCTTTGGGGATAATCCAGCGGCGCGACCGTCTGGTGGTGATCAACAAAACCTCGGTGCGACCACGCTCGATGCGATAGCACAACGCAGCCGATTGCGGCAGAACAGGGTATTTCCTGTTCCCATGCAGTGCATTTGGCAAAAGTCGTGCATTCATTGCGCCGACACGCCCCTCAATTGGTATATCTACCTGTGTGCCGGGCCGCTGTTTTTGTTCGTATTTTGCGGTTGGCTATACATTGCATACCATATGATGCGGTTTCAGCCAAGCTTTGCCCGCCTTAGGCAGATCTGGATTACATGCGGGCGGACAGTTTTCTGATCAGTTCATCATGCGGAATATCGGCATCAATTGCCAAGCGACGCAGACCAAAATGAACATGGGCGACCTGTTGATAATAGCGCGTGTAGATAAAGTTCGTTCCACCCCCAGCCAGCGCCCCCAACACAGGGATGGATTGCGCCGCCAGTTTTTGGCCCAGCACAACTGAAAGCCGTGGCGCGACAGCGGCAATCAGCCGTTGCATCGCCGGGCCGGTCAACGTGAGGCGCACAGAGAAAAAGCCCAGATCCGCCCCGTCATCGTAAGACAATGGGCCAGCGGCGGATAAAACCCGAACACAATCGAATTTCACGTTTTCCTCCGCCGGATCAAACCCTTCGCGCGCAGCAGCACCCTGAATCGAGCGCAACAGCATGGTCGTGGTTGCCGGCAGTTCAACCAGCGCCGTGGAAACGCCGCCCAAACCCCCGGCCGCGCCCATGGCGGTTGTTACAGCGGTGTTGACCCAGGGTTTTTGATCAGGAACTGCCCGTCGCGATCCCTGAGCAGCGTGAATGGCCGCCCATAACGCATGCTCGGTCGCACTGGTCAGGCCCTGCCGCACCGGGTCTGGCAATTGGTCGAGCAGTGATTCTGCTGATCCGCCTAGCTTGTTCAAAAGTTTGACACCCGTTCCACCGGCTGAACGATAATGATCCGCCAGTCGGTCAAGCTCCGCCTCGGCATCCACTTTTTCGACAAGAACCATATCGTGCATCTGTGCCCTCCTGCCGCTTAAACATTGGCATTTGGCGCTGTCGTTTCAATAGGTCAGCGGGTCCAGCGCTTAACCGCACCGTAGACATCGGCCCAGACGCCAGGCGTCAACTCCATACCCAAAACGCGGTCAGGGTTGGTCGGCGGCGGCATCTGAACCCCCTGCAACTGTTCAAACCCAAATCGCTTATAGTAGGGCGCATCCCCTACCAGCATGACCCGTTGCCAACCTTTGGCACGTCCGGCCTCGACCCCGGCGTGGATCAGGTAACCACCCAAGCCTTCGCCCTGATGGGTTGGATGAACGGCAACCGGGCCCAACAACAACGCATCATGTTCCCCGACATGGACAGGCCAGAACCGAATTGCACCGGCCAGAATGCCCTGCCCGTCCCGCGCGACCAGAGACAGACCTGCCACGGGGGGCACGTCATCGCGCAGCCGGTACGAGGACAGCGCCTCACGCCCCGGGGCGAAGCACAGGTCATAGAGCGCTTCGACCTCCCACCAATCATCCGGCTCTTCCGGTCTGATCCCGAACTGCTGCACCCTGCCCTCTTTTCCTTACTGGAATTCGCCCTAGCACTTCGATACGCCTTGGGCAAACGCTTGGAGATCAGATGTTCTATCGCCCCGAAGACGGTCACGGTTTGCCGCACAATCCGTTCAACGCCATTATCACCCCGCGCCCGATTGGCTGGATCTCGTCCCGCGACGCGGGTGGGGTCAATAATCTGGCGCCGTATTCGTTTTTTAATGGGGTCGCCTACACACCACCGCAGGTGATGTTCGCATCCACCGGGACCAAACACGACCAGGACGGCGGCAAGGACAGTATCGCCAATATCGAGGCGACGGGTGTGTTTTGCGTCAATGTTGTAGGCTATGCCCATCGGGATGCGATGAATGCCAGTTCCGAGGGTTTGGCGAAGCATATCGATGAGTTTGATCATGCAGGCCTGATCCCTATCGAATGCGAGACCATCCCCTGTGCCCGGATCCAAGGCGCTCCGGCAGCGTTGGAGTGCAAGCTGACCCAGATCGTAAGCTTACCCGGCGAAGCAAATCGCGTGGTGTTCGGAGAAGTAACCGGCGTGCATCTTCAGAACGACCATATGCGCGACGGCAAGTTCGACGTCACCTCGTTCCGGCCTCTGGCACGGTTGGGGTACCGGGACTATTCCGTTGTGAACGAGTTGTTCTCGCTCAATCGCCCCGATGACTAAGGGCGCGCCGCTTCCCAAGATACTTTTCACCAGATGACGATGCGGATCCTTTATTCATCTGGCCCCAAGTATCTCGGCGCGCGAGGCAAAACCTCGCAAAAGGCTCAGTGCCCGCCCAGAATGCCGGTGCGAACCGAATAATCCACTGCCAGTTCGTAATCCGGATCATCGTCGCTGTCGACCATCAGGTGTCCGGCCTTGTTCAGTAGCTTATGGCAATCCCGGCTCAGGTGCCGCAGCATGACCCGTTTGCCAGCAGACTCGTATTTACCAGCGATATTCTCAATCGCCTGCAAGGCCGATTGATCAACCACGCGGCTGGCTGCAAAATCAATAATGACGGTTTCAGGGTCACCTGATACGTCGAAGACTTCCAGAAAGCCCTCGGACGAGCCAAAAAACAGCGGGCCCTGGATCTCGTATACTTTGGCACCCTTTTCGGTCTCGGATTCACGGGTGATCGAGTGGATGCGTTTCGCGTTGTTCCACGCATATGCCAACGCCGATACGATCACGCCGACCACAACGGCGACGGCGAGGTCCTCCATCACGGTCACGACTGTCACCAGAACAATCACAAACGCATCGGTCAGCGGCACCTTGCGCATAATGTTGAACGAGTTCCAGGCAAAGGTCCCGATCACCACCATGAACATCACACCGACAAGCGCAGCCAGCGGGATTTGTTCGATCAGCGGTGCGGCGAACAGGATGAATATCAAAAGGAACATCGCCGCAGCGATCCCGGCAATCCGGGTACGCCCACCAGACTTCACGTTGATCATCGACTGACCGATCATCGCGCAACCGCCCATGCCGCCGAAGAAGCCGGTGGCCACATTCGAAACGCCCTGCGCGATACATTCCTGCGACGCCCCACCCCGCTTGCCGGTGATTTCACCCACAAGGTTCAGGGTCAGCAGGGATTCGATCAAGCCAATCGCGGCCAGAATGACGGCATAAGGCAAGATGATCTCAAACGTTTCCCAGTTCAGTGGAACCATTGGAATGTGGAACATCGGCAACCCGCCTTCGATTGAGGCCAGATCGCCAACGCGTGGTACGTTCAGCCCAAAACCGATCACCAGCGCCGCGACAACGACGATCCCGGCCAGAGGCGCGGGGATAACACGTGTGACGCGCGGCATCACCCAGATCACAGCCATGGTCAAACCGACAAGACCCAACATGGTATACAGCTGCAGGCCAGACAGCCACTCGCCCCCGCTCATGCCGTGGCCAGTGTTTTCCATGGTGCCCGGGACTTTGAACTGCCCCATCTGGGCCAGAAAGATCACAATCGCCAAACCATTCACAAAGCCCAGCATCACCGGATGTGGCACCAATCGGATGAACCGACCCCAGTGCATAGCACCGGCGATGACCTGCAGTATCCCCATAAGAACAACCGTCGCAAATAGGTATTCGACCCCGTGCTGCGCCACCAATGCCACCATCACTACGGCCAATGCGCCCGTCGCGCCCGAAATCATACCAGGGCGGCCGCCGATCAACGCGGTGATCAAACCCACCAGAAATGCGGCGTAAAGACCGACCAGCGGATGGACACCTGCCACAAAAGCAAAAGCCACCGCCTCGGGCACCAGCGCCAGAGCCACGGTCAGGCCCGACAGCAGCTCGATCCGCAAACGCGAAACGGTCAGACCCTCATCGGGCGACCAACGCAGATCGGGAATAGCAAGACGTTTGGCAAAGCTTGCCAGTATGGCTCGGGGCATAGGGTTGTCCTGTGGCTTGGGTCTGTTGGCGCGAAGGCGCCCTTGTACCTGTCATAGCTTCAGTAAGATACCGCGCCAAGCGGGATGCTGCCATGCGCAATACGCATGGCTGTGATGCATGGTCCGCTTCCAAACCCAAAGCAGACCTATCTCAAAAACACCGTAAGCAGTGACTATAGTTCCTCGGCTTGCAATGAGCAGCCGTTATTTTGTTGTGTTCTTCCGTTACTCTGCCTTTCTTGATCAAGTCCGCATGCAGGAGAAGTCAGACATGACGAAGCGAAAGCTCTACCTCGGCCCTCTGACCGACAACAGACGTTGGGATATGGTCGACATCCGCCCAGACGATGTGTTCGTCGTGACACCTCCGAAATGTGGAACGACCTGGATGCAAACCATGGTTGCTCTGCTGTTTTCTGGCGATCCCGAAGTCGAAACGGAGTTGTCCGTCAAAATGCCCTGGGTCGACATTCGCATCCGTGAGATGTCAGAGGTTGCCGATCGGCTCGAAGCCATGCTGCATCGGCGCAGTATGAAAAGCCATACACCGATGGACGGGTTGCCGCTGGATGATCAGGCACAATACATTTGCGTGTTTCGTCATCCGCTTGATGCGCATTTCTCGTATCGTAAACACCTGCGCAACATCCCAATGTCATGGTTCGATACGTGGTACCCCGAGGATGATGCTGACGGCATCACCTTCCGCCGTTTTTTGGATGGCGGAGCAGAAGGGTTCGATGGTGATGCAATGCCTCTCGCCCATATAATTCAGCATTACAAAGCTGCCACCGCCGTTGCTCATCGATCAAACGTGTCCCTTTTCCACTACGCGGACATGACGCGCGATTTGACGGGCACCTTTACCAAACTGGCTGATTTATTGGGCGCATCACATTCAACCACGGTCATGGATCAACTTGTTCAGGCGGCAACCTTTGACAATATGAAAGCCAATGCGGCACGCTTTGCCCCGTCAGGAGGTAAGGGGTTTATGAAATCAGACTCAGAGTTTTTCCACAGCGGTACCAGCGGCAAGTGGCGCGAAAAACTCACAGACAAAGAGTTGGCGGCATACAACGCTATGATGGACGCGCATCTTAAGCATGAAGATCGCACCTGGTTGGAACATGGGTCATATGGAACTGCGGCGTTGTGATCCATCTCATCCGTGGCGGACCACTCAAAACGACCCTCAACGGGCAAGATATTGAACAAAATGGGAACGACACCGGCCAAGTGCTACTTGCCAAATGAGCAAGTGAGACGCAGATAGGTCTGAACGGATTCATCAAGCGGAGACGACACGTGACCCAAACTAAAATCGCCGTTATCGGAGGATCGGGCATTTATGACATCGACGGTCTGGAAAATGCCGAATGGGTTACGGTTGAAACACCGTGGGGCGATCCGTCAGATCAGATTCTGACCGGGTCGCTGAACGGAGTGGGCATGGCCTTTCTGCCCCGTCATGGGCGCGGCCATGTGCATTCGCCGACCGAGGTGCCCTATCGTGCCAATATCGACGCGTTGAAGCGGCTGGGCGTGACGGATGTGATCTCGGTGTCTGCCTGCGGCTCGTTTCGCGAACATATGGCGCCGGGGGATTTCGTGATCGTCGATCAGTTCATCGATCGCACTTTCGCGCGCGAAAAAAGTTTTTTTGGCACCGGGTGTGTGGCCCATGTCAGCGTCGCCCATCCCACCTGCCCGCGCCTGAGTGATGCGTGCGAAACCGCGGGCGAAGCGGCAGGGATCACCGTCCATCGGGGTGGAACCTATCTGGCCATGGAGGGCCCACAGTTCTCCAGCCTCGCCGAATCCAAAATGTACCGCGAGCAATGGGGGTGTGATGTGATCGGCATGACCAACATGCCCGAAGCGAAACTCGCCCGCGAAGCAGAGCTGTGTTATGCCTCGGTTGCCATGGTGACAGACTACGACAGCTGGCATCCCGAACACGGAGAGGTCGACGTCACCGCCATTGTCGCGACTCTGACCGGCAACGCCGAGAAAGGCCGGGCATTGGTCAAAGGCCTACCGGGGCTGCTGGGGATCGATCGCACGGCTTGTCCACATGGCTGCGATCGGGCGTTGGAATACGCGATCCTGACCTCTCCGGAAAAACGCGACCCCGCCTTGTTGGCCAAGTTGGATGCAGTGGCTGGGCGCGTTCTTTAGCGGCCCAGTTCCCACGTCGGGAATGCGGCGCGTTTATTCGATGCGCACCAATTCCCAATCCGCTTTTACGCGCGTCAGCCAACCGATCTTAAGAACCTGATGTTTCGGCGTCGGGTTCACGCATTGCGCGCCACAATCTTTTGCGATGATGCTGGAGCGTGACAATTGCACCAGCTCAGGTCGATCGGGACTGTCTTTTGGGAAATAGACCATGTCGACGATGTACACCGACTGATCAGGCATCCGCACGCGCTCAATCACACGGTCCAAGCACTCGCGTTCGAGTTTCGAGTTCAACTCGGCACTGCGATAGATCTTGTTGTATTCCCAAACCACCCGCGCGTCGTCCAGATTCATGTTCGCCAGGATTTTCTCACCGACAAACTGCCCGACCTGAGAGATCGCGTCGTTAAAACCCTTCCCCCACTCGTTGATACCAGCGAACCGCACCGGAGCTATCGGGTAAGAGTCGGCCATGTGCAGCTTGCACAGTTTGATGGGAAAGAAATCGCCTGTGGAATGATCAAACGCATACGCGTCGCCCGGATTGGGGCTATCCAACCGATGCGCCGGGATACTGTGGCGATCATACCGCAAATCCGCTTCGTCTGCATCCAGAATGAGCGGCGCACAGACCGCTACAACCGCGATCACGCCTGCCACTGCAAGCAGGTAGCCCGCGCGGGACCGCACTGCTTCTCCAATACCAGACAGGTTCAATGCTGCACCGTCGGACAACACAAGTTGCCCCCGCAATCCGAATACCCGTTTGGGCATCCTTGGGCATTAACACTTACAGGAACGAGAAAAATAAGGAGCAAAAGCCCCGCTGCAAACCACTTCATAAGAAATACTCCAACTAAAATAAGGGTCAATTTTAACATAAAACGTAGGAAAAAGCGACTCGATGGCGATTTTGTGGATCTGGTCCGGTGGCGCTTGTGCGTCCCTCTGGATTGACTTTGAGACAGACCGTGTCTTAGCTGACGGAAATTGTCGTGGAATCCGGGAGTTGCACAAAAGATGTCTTTAGATCTCTGGCTTACATTTGTCGCAGCCTCGACTGCCCTTCTGCTGATCCCCGGTCCAACAGTATTGCTGGTACTCAGCTACGCTTTGTCCAAAGGGCGCAGCGTTGCGGTGGCATCGGCGACTGGGGTCGCAGCAGGCGATCTTGTGGCAATGACCGCGTCGTTGCTGGGATTGGGCGCGCTGGTACTGGCCTCGGCCACATTGTTTTCTGTGCTGAAATGGGTAGGTGCGGCCTATCTGGTATGGCTGGGCATCAAATTGCTGCGCAGCGCGCCGTCAGGCGGCCTTAGCCCTGTTGAAACCGGGCAAAGCGTGACCGCGCGCAGCGTCTTTGGCCATACCGCCGCCGTGACCGCATTGAACCCAAAATCCATCGCTTTCTTCATTGCCTTCGTGCCGCAATTCCTGCGCCCTGCCGACCCGTTAGGTCCGCAATTTGCCATTCTGATCGCGACGTTTGTCGGGCTGGCCTGGTTGAATGCCCTGGCCTATGCGCTGTTGGCCGACCGATTGCGCCGCATGATCGGACGCTCGGGCGTCATTACGGCGATGACCCGGTTCGGTGGGTTGACCTTGATCGGGATGGGTGTCGCGACGGCTATCCTGCGTCGACCAGCCTGACACAGACCACTATTCCTCGGCGTTTTCTTTCATGAAACTGCGGATAAAACGGCGGATTTCCCGCGCGGCCGAGGTATCCAGCTCCTTGCAGAGATCGACAAATGCGTCACGCTCATCTTTGTCCAATCGCAAGACCAACTGACTGTTTTTCTTGGTAGATACCTTACCGTCTTTTTTTGCCACGCGCCTTGGTCCCGTCAACAACTTGATTCTTTTTTATATGCATTGTGTATACATCGCATAGAAGATGTAGATATCAGGCACATAACAATAAAATTGGATGATGGCAATGAATCTCAATGTCGCTCAGGCGTTCCTTTTGCGCGACCAGCGCAACTGGCGCAAATAGACCCTCAGGGGATTCTTTTCTTGCATGATTGACCTCAATGGGCCAAACAGCCCCGCGTGTTTTGACGCCAAAGGGTTGCCTCATGTCCAGAAACAAGACGGTCAAAGACTATATCCGGACGATTGTCGATTTCCCACATGAAGGGATCATGTTCCGCGATGTCACGACCCTGTTCGCCGATCCGCGCGGATTTCGCGTTGCGATTGATCAGATGCTGCACCCTTATGCTGGTGAGCGTATCGACAAGGTGGTCGGCCTTGAAGCACGCGGATTTATTCTGGGCGGCGCCATCGCGCATCAGCTCAGCGTCGGATTTGTCCCGATCCGCAAAAAGGGTAAGCTGCCCGGCACCACGATCAGCCAGGATTACAAACTGGAATATGGCGAAGCGATCGTCGAACTCCACGATGACGCGATCCAGCCTGGTGAGAAAATTCTGGTCGTCGACGATCTGCTGGCCACCGGTGGCACCGCAGCCGCGGGGATCAAGCTGATCGAACGGCTGGGCGGTGAGATTATCTCGTGTGCATTCATCATCGATCTGCCGGAATTGGGCGGCCGTAAAGTGCTTGAGGATATGGGCATGGATGTCCATGTCCTGTGCGAATTCGAAGGGCATTGACGCCTCTGATTTCATAAACTTGTGAGTGGATGATCGCAAAGCCTATGGCTTAGCGCGCTTTCAAGCATGAATACTGCTGTTGCCCGGGATCTTATTGTGCAGCCGCTCCGTATCCCTGTTGATGCTTCATGAAGCCTTTCAATTCAGGGAGATTACATCATGTTCCGCAAATTCTCTGTCGCCAGCGTCGCTTCGACCCCGTTCAGCACATCTGCCATCGCCGATGGTCACGGGAGGGACATCGTGGACACCGCCGTTGCAACCGGCGGCTTTGAGACCCTTGTTGTTGCCGTTCAGGCCGCCAAACCGGTCGACACGCTGGACGGTGATCCTGCCCGCGAACATCCGAACACGGCTCGGTCCAGCCAGACCGTGTTCACCCTTTCAGCACAGCACCGGGATTCATGATCCCTTTGGGATCAAGCGCGGCCTTGATGGCCCGCATGGTGCAGAGCTTGACCGGATCGCCGTAACGCTCCAGATCAGATGTTTTCAGACGTCCTATCCCGTGTTCCGCGCTGACGGACCCATCGAACGCATCCACAAGGTCATGCACAGCGGTTTTGACCAAGCTGCGTTCCTCTTCATACTCCGACCGGTTCTGACCTTTCGGGGGGAACACGTTGTAGTGCAGGTTCCCGTCCCCCAAATGACCAAAGCAATTGATCCGGAACGGGCCAAGCGCGCTCACCACGTCTGCGCCTTGCCGGATGAATTCAGGGATTCTTGAAATCGAAACCGAGATATCGTGGCTCGACACCGATCCGATCAGACGATTGGCTTCGGGGATACACTCTCGCACCGCCCACAGATCGGCCCGCTGCGCTTCGCTTTGGGCGATGACCCCGTCGCTGACCAGTCCTTGCGCCTCGGCGCGTTCAAAAATGGCTGTAAGCGCTTCGGTAGGCGATAGGCCCTTTGGCAGCCCCAGTTCAATCAACACACACCAATCGGGTTTGACCTCAAAGGGTTGGCGAACATTCGGCAAGACCTCGGTCAGGAAATCCAGCCCCTGCCGGTGGATCAATTCGAACGTACTAACAGTTTCCCCCACCTGATCGCGCGCAGCTGCGAGCAGATCAATCGCTGCCTCTGGTGACGGCACCTGAAATATTGCGGTCCCAACTGCGGCCGGACGCGGGAACAGTTTCAGCGCGGCGGCGGTTATGATCCCCAGCGTGCCTTCGGCCCCGATCAGCAGGTTGCGCAAGTCGTATCCGGTGTTGTCCTTGCGCAAACGGCTGAGGCCATGCCAGATCTGACCATCAGGCAACACAGCTTCCAGCCCAAGGCACAGGTCGCGCGCATTGCCATAGCGCAAGACATTCACCCCTCCTGCATTGGTAGACAGGTTGCCCCCGATCCGGCAGGACCCTTGCGCGGCCAAAGACAGCGGAAACAAGCGATCAGCCGCTTCGGCGGCATCCTGCACGTCGGACAGCACAGCACCCGCGTCGGCCACCAGAACATTCTCGGTGGGATACACCGCCCGAATGGCGGTCATCCTTTCAAGCGAAATCAGCAGCGGTGCCGGGCCACTGGTCATCACCTGCCCACCGACCAATCCCGTTCCCCCGCCGTAAGGCACCACCGGCACCTTTGCCGCAGATGCAAGGCGCACCAGCGCGGCAACGTCTTGCACATTGCGCGGCAGTGCCAGCAGACCGACATGGCCCGCAAACCGGCCCCGAGGCTCGGCAAGGTAGCGATCAGATACCGGGCGCAAAACATCATCGCCCAGTTCTGAGCGGATCAAGGCGGCAAGGCGGTCATCAGCGGGATTCAAAACCATACCCCTTCCTTGCCCAAGACACGCCCGGCCGACAAGCCCTATTCCAGCTCGATCAGATAGCGCGGCTCAAGCACAACGACAGTGGGCCGGTCTGGCAAGGTGCCGAGAGATACAGTGATTTCCGAAACCCCATCGCGTTCCACTGGAAAATCGTTGCGGATGTCGGCAAGAAATCGATCCAGAGAAAACCCTGAAAACCAGTGCATCGGAACAATGACCGAGCTTTTCAAGCGTTTCAGCACCGTGATCATTTCGGGCAGCGGCATGGTTGTGCCGCCATCCACAGCCGCCATCACCACGTCCAGCCGCCCCAGAGCGGCAAATTGTTTATCCGACGGAACATGGTGCAAATGGCCGAGATGCCCAATGCACAGACCTTCGACCTCGAATACAAAGATCGAGTTACCACGCTCCTCAACCCCACCATAGGCTGATCGGATATCCGTCGGCACATTGCGCACCAGCATTTCACCCAGATCGAGGTGATGCTCTATCCCCTGCCCAAACTCTCCCCACCCCGGCAAAACATGCGGGATGGCCGGATCGGGGTGCGCCGTCCAGTGGGTGTCATGAGCATGGTTCATGGTGACGATGTCGGGGATCAGCTCCGCGCTGCCGATGAAGCCAGTGAAATCGGTCACGGCAGTCAGCCCACCTTGGGTCTGAATCAGAAAGGATGCATGAGCGATATAGCTGATCCGAACGGAGTATTCAGGAACCGGATCACCCCACGCCGCCTTGTGCAGGTATTCAATCCCCGGTGCTGAATCCGCGATGGCAACGCAATGGCTTGGCCGACGCTCCTGGGCCATAGCTCCGCCCCCGATCACCATCAATACCGCAACTATCCATCGCATAAGGCAAGTGTAGCGCATAGCGACTGTAAGTCATGTCCCTTGTTCATCTGGCCAAAAACATCCCGGGGGAGATGCGGCTTGCCGCATCGGGGGCAGCGCGCCCAATAACCTTCGGACAGTGCCTACCCCGCGTCGGTGCGGCCCCGCCGGTCCGATCGCAGGCTGGCGTACAGAACATGCGTGCGCCACCGCCCGTTGATCTGCAGATACGATTGTGCCACGCCTTCGTATTTGAATCCGGAACTCTCCAACAACCCGCGCGAGGCGGCGTTTTCGGGCAGACAGGCGGCCTCAATCCGGCTGAGGTCGAGGCGGGTGAACGCATGGTGCAACACCGCGCCAATGGCTTCGCGCATGTATCCCTGACGAGCAAAAGACTGACCTGTCCAATACCCTAATGTCCCGGCCTGCGCGGGCCCGCGGCGGACATTGTCCAGAGTGATCGCTCCCAGCAGCACATCATCGGACCGGCGAAACAGGAACAGCGGAATCGCTGTTCCGCTCGCGACCGAGCGCTGGGCCCAATAAACACGGTTGGTGAATGACTTGCGGGTCAGGTGATCCCTGGCCCAGATCGGCTCCCACGGGGTGAGATAGTCTTTGGACGACCGCCGCAATGCCGCCCAATCGTTGAAATCGGAATGCACCGGCGGGCGCAAGCTCAGGCGCTCGGTTTCGAGTTTCAGCTTGCGTCTGCCTAACAGCATCACGCCGCGCGCCTCTCCTGCAATTCGGCCAGCGTAGGCGCGCCCGAGACCGGGCCATACAGCGCCAGTGCTGCCGGGGCCTGAACAGCCATATTTTCAGCAAAGGCGCGCACGTCTTCGGTGCAGACCGCGTTGATCTTGGACACCGTGTCTTCAAGCGAAGGCACCTGCCCCCAGATCTGCACCAGACGAGCCAGACGCTCGGCCCGGTTCGACGGGCTTTCCAGCCCCATCAGCATCCCGGCTTTCATCTGCGCGCGAGCGCGGGCGACCTCTTCTTCCGTCATGTCTTCGGCGGCGCGCTTCATCTCATCGATGGTGATGTTGGCCAACTCGCTGACCTGATCCGCGGACGTCCCCGCATAGATCGTTGTTGTGCCGGTATCGGCATAGGCGCCGGTTTGGGCAAAGATCGTATAGCAAAGCCCCCGCGTTTCACGGACTTCCTGAAACAGACGCGAGGACATGCCGCCGCCCAGCGCGGTCGAATAAATCTGCGCTGTGTAGATCGCATCGTCGCGATAGCCCGGGCTTTCCAGCGCCAGGGCGAAATGGGCCTGTTCCAGTTCTTTGTCCTGACGCGCTTCGCCACCCGTGAACCGAGCGGCCTCGGCGATCAGCCCCTTGCGTGGTTGAAGGTGACCGAACATCTCTTCGGCTGCTTTCATCAATGCGTCGTGATCCACAGCGCCTGCGGCGGACAAGATCATTTGTTCAGGGCCATAATGTTCCGCGACAAACCCCGACAGATCCTCTTTCGAAAACGCGCTGACTCGCTCGCTCGGGCCGAGAATAGTCCGGCCCAGAGGTTGGTCGTGATAACTCTGCTCTTGCAGCCAGTCAAAAATCACGTCGTCGGGCGTATCATAGGCCTGACCGATCTCCTGCAAGATCACGCCCCGTTCGACCTCAATCTCACGCGGATCAAAGATCGGGTTCAGGACGATATCACCGATGACATCCATCGCCAGCGCCACGTCGTCTTTCAAAACGCGCGCGTAATAAGCCGTCACCTCGCGCGAGGTATAGGCGTTGATATAGCCGCCCACATCCTCAATCGCTTCAGCGATTTGCAAAGCGGATCGCCGCTTGGTTCCCTTGAAGGCCATATGCTCAAGGAAATGGGCGATGCCGTTCTGTTCGATCCGCTCATTGCGCGCACCGGCGGTTACCCAGATACCGATGGCCGCTGATTGCAGTCCCGGCATATGTTCACTGACGATACGAAATCCGTTCTTCAGTTGGTCTTGTCTGACAGTCACTCGGCGATATGCCCTTTGATATGATCCTCGAGGATGCCCAGATCATTTGCAATGCGGGTCACCCGTTCCGGACGTTCATACAGATCAGACATGCGAGAGGGAAGAGGCGGATGTACGCTGCTGGCCTGCTCGACCGCAGCCGGGAATTTCGCGGGATGCGCGGTGGCCAACGTGATCATTGGAACGTCAGCCGTGCGGTGATCCTCGGCCACTTTGATCCCGACAGCGGTGTGTGGGCAAACCAGTTCTACGCTGTTGGCTAACGTGGATTTGATCGTCACAAGAGTTTCCTCTTCGGACACCCGTCCGGAATCGAAACTCTCGCTCAGGGCTTGCATCGCGCCTTGGCTGACGTTGAATCCACCCTGTTTCAATTCATCCATCAACTGCGCAACAGCTGCTCCGTCCTCGCCATAGGCATAAAACAGCGCGCGTTCAAAATTCGAGCTGACCTGGATATCCATCGACGGGCTGATCGAGGGGATGGTATCGCCCTTGAAATACCCCTGCCCCGACAGGCAGCGATGCAGGATGTCGTTCTGGTTTGTCGCAACCACCAGACGGTCAATCGGCAAGCCCATGCGCTTGGCAAGGTAGCCTGCAAAGACATCCCCGAAGTTTCCGGTAGGCACGGTAAAGCTGACCTTGCGATGCGGTGCACCCAAGCTGACGGCAGCAGAGAAGTAGTACACGATCTGCGCCAGCACCCGGGCGAAATTGATCGAGTTCACCCCGGCGAGTTTCACGCCATCGCGGAAATCGAAGTCGTTGAACATGTCTTTCAAGGCGGCCTGACAATCGTCGAAATCACCATCAACCGCCAGTGCGTGTACGTTGCTGTCGGCGGGCGTCGTCATCTGGCGGCGCTGCACCTCGGATACGCGGCCGTGGGGGTACAGGATGAACACATCCACAGCGTCCAAGCCCCGGAACGCCTCAATCGCGGCCGAGCCGGTGTCACCGCTGGTTGCGCCGACGATGGTCACGCGATCCCCGCGCCGCTTCAGGGCCACCTGAAACAGTTGACCGATCAACTGCATGGCAAAATCCTTGAAGGCTAGTGTCGGCCCATGAAACAGCTCCAGCAGGAAGTGGTTCTCGTTCAACTGCTTCAGCGGCGCACGGGCATCGTGGTCAAAGCCTTCATAGGCTCGCGCGATGATCTCCTTGAACTCCTCCTCCGCAAAAGATCCGCTCACATACGGCCACATCACCCGAAAGGCGATGTCCTCGTAGGACAGACCGGCCAAGGCAGCGATCTCGTCTTGTGACATCACTGGGATTTCGGCGGGGACATACAGGCCACCGTCGCGGGCCAGCCCGGTCAGCATCGCTTCTTCAAAGCTCAGTTCGGGCGCTTGCCCACGGGTCGAGATGTATTTCATTGCGTTTCACTCTCAGACGGGGCGCGGCTGCGCCACAGAAAATACCCGGTCATTGCGGCCCAGACCAGAGCCAGACCAAACCAGGTCACCGCGTATTGCAGGTGGTCGTTCGGAATGCCTGCTGTAACGACAGGCAACGGGGTGATTTCGGGGTCGGTTTGCGAACGTGCGATCAACAACACTGGCTCGGTTCCTAGGCTATCGGCCAAAGCAGGGACGTCGCGGGCAAACCAGATGTTTTCATCCGTATCCGGCTCGGGCGTATAGCTGTCGATCTCATCCGGCCAATGCAGATTGCCTGTGATTTCCATCTCACCGACCTGACGCGCGGTTGACTTGGCCGTGGTCGGCACAAAGCCGCGGTCTATGAGAATCGTGCGGTTGCCCGACCTGAACGGGGCAATGATACGATATCCGGGACCAACCTGTTTGACCGAGACCAGAACATGGATTTCCCTCGGCAGCATCTCTCCGGCCATAGAAACCGGTAGATAACGATGCGCTTCAGGATCAATTGCGTCAGGCAGATTTGCCGGGTCCCCGGCGATACGGGTGTCGATATCCGCCAGCAAACCTTTTTTCCAATGCAAACGTTGCACCTGCCATGTGCCAAGCGACAGCAGGATCGCCAGGCCGGCAATTCCGAAGATCAGCAGGAACAGGATACGGCGCATTTCGAACCCGTGTTTGTTGCAGTTAGGCGTCAGAACCGGCGCCTTGTTAAAGTCTGCGCAGACGTAAATGCAACCGCGCAATTGTATGGGGCGCAATCTTGCGCCCCGGATAGAGAAAAAGCCGCCCCTTGAGGCGGCTTTTGCAATTGGATAGCCTGACAGGCGTTACATCAACGGGGCCTGGCCCCAGATGTAGACGGCGAAGAACAGGAACAGCCAGACCACGTCCACAAAGTGCCAATACCAGGCAGCGGCTTCAAACCCGACGTGCTTTTCTGGCGTAAAGTCCCCACGCAGCGCCCGGATCAAGCAGACCGACAGGAAGATCGTTCCGATAAGGACGTGGAAACCGTGGAAACCGGTTGCCATGAAGAAGTTCGAATAGAACTGATCATCACCAAATTTCCAGCCTTCATGGGCCAGCAATTCGTAATACTCAAACGCCTGCAGGGCGGTGAATGCGACCCCAAGGACAATACCGATGGCCAAACCGTTGATCAGCGCCTTGCGATCATTGTCATGCACCAGCGCATGGTGTGCCCAGGTGATGGCACAACCCGAAAGCAGCAGGACCAGCGTGTTGATCAAAGGCAGGTGGAACGGGTCGACCGCGTGAATATCCGGCTGGATGTATTCTGTGCCGGCATAGTCGTACATCGGATACATGCGATGTTTGAAGAACGACCAGAACCAGGCAAAGAAGAACATTACTTCGGACATGACGAACAGGATGAACCCGTAGCGCAGGCCGATGCGGACAACCGGAGTGTGATCCCCCTGACGGCTCTCAACGACAACCTCAGACCACCAGGCGAACATGGTATAAAGCACGGCAATCAAGCCCGCCCAGAACATCCACGGAGTAACTCCGTGCATCCAAAGGACGGCTCCGAACAGCATCACAAAGCCACCAACAGCGCCAATCAATGGCCAAATCGATGGGTTCAGAATATGGTAGTCATGGTCTTTAGCGTGTGCCATCAGCGTCCCTCACCTACAGGCGTTAGTTCGTTTTTTTATCGGACTGCGCGTCAAGGGCGGCATAGCCCTCGGGCAGGTCAATTTCGTAGAATGTATACGACAGAGTGATCGTATGCACATATTTGGCTTCAAGATCTTCGACGATTTCAGGATCGACGAAGAAACTCACAGGCATCTCAACCCGTTCCCCCGGTTGCAGCACCTGCTCTTCAAAGCAAAAACAAGCGATTTTTTCGAAGTACCCACCGGCCGAATATGGCGTCACGTTGTAGGATGCCTGTCCAGCAATGGGGCGGTCGGTCGGGTTGTAGGCCTCATAAAAAGCCAATCCGGTTTCACCAATGCGGACTTCCATCTCGCGGGCAACCGGTTTGAATTCCCAGGCCATATCCTTGGCTTTGGAGGCGTCAAAGCGAACGGTTACGGTCCGATCCAGAATGTCTTCGGGCGCGCTTTCGGCCACGCCGGTTGTGCCACCAAACCCGGTGACACGGCAGAACCAGTCGTAGAAGGGCACCGACGCCCAGGCCAGGCCGCCCATCAAGACAACCACGCCCACCGTTTGCGCAACAGTTTTCTGAGGACCGGTCAGTGCCATCAGTTCTGAACCTCTTGCGGTGCCATTCCAAAATCGGTGCCCGAGACCTTAACGACCGTCAGGCCGAAAATAATCACGATGAATGCCGCCAATGTCAGCCCCACGCCCAGATTACGTCCGAAACGGCGCTGATGCAGTTCGTGGCTTTTGCGCAAGCTCATGACCAGCCTCCCAATCCGTAGGGTTTCAGCAACGCTTCGATCAGGATCGCACCAAAATGCAGAAAGAGATAGAGCAACGACAACTTGAAGAAAGAGCGCTCGACCTTGAAGTTATCCGCTTCCGAGTCGGCTTCGGTCCGGCGCGAAATCTTCCAGGCTCCGCTTAGGAACAGCGCATTCAGGATCAGGGCGACCGTCAGATAGACTGGACCGCCGATGTTGGAGAATGCGGTGCCGACGGCCAGTATCGCAAGCAGGACAGTGTAGATCAGAATATGCGTCCGGGTTGCGCGTCGGCCATGCGTCACGGTCAGCATCGGCACGCCCGCATCGTCGTAATCCGACCGCATGAACAGCGCCAGCGCCCAGAAATGCGGTGGCGTCCACATGAAGGTCAGGGCAAACATCAACCACGGCTCAAGTGGCATCGACCCTGTGGCTGCGACCCAGCCGATAACCGGCGGAAATGCCCCTGCAGCACCGCCAATCACGATGTTCTGCGGCGTCGATCGCTTCAGCCACATCGTGTAGACGACGACGTAAAAGAAAATCGTGAAAGCCAAAAACGCGCCAGCGATCCAGTTGGTCGCCAGCCCCAGCATGATCACGGATAAACCGGACAGCGCCAGCCCCAACGCCAGTGCTTCGCCTTCTTCAACCTTGCCAGAGGGAATCGGACGACCTTTGGTGCGCTTCATCACCTTGTCTATATCCGCGTCCCACCACATGTTCAGGGCGCCCGAGGCGCCACCACCAATCGCGATGAACAAAATAGCGCAGAACCCGACAAACGGGTGCACGGGAACCGGCGCGGCCAGCAGTCCGACCAGCGCCGTGAAGACAACAAGCGACATCACGCGCGGCTTCAGCAAGGCGAAGTAATCGCCAAAGCTCGCCTCGTCCGCGCAGGGCTGCGCGGTTACGGTGCTGGCATTGATGCTTGCGTCGGTCATTTCCGGTCCTTCTGGGGCGAAAGCCGCGCGAAACTCCGCGCAGCTTGCATCTTACGTCGAGCAGGCAGTCCCTGCCCTAGTCACTGTCAGTTCGAGGCGACCTTGAAGTTTTGCGGCAGACCAGCGTATTCGTCGATCGCGCCCTTCAGCCAATCGTCATACGCTTCCTGGCTCACCACTTTGACGGTAATCGGCATATAGGCGTGGTCTTTGCCGCACAGTTCCGAACACTGACCGAAATAGATGCCTTCTTTTTCGGCTTCGAACCAAAGCTCGGCCAGACGACCAGGCACGCCGTCCTGTTTCACGCCGAAAGATGGGATCGTCCAGGAATGGATCACGTCCGACGCGGTCACCTGCATCACCACCACTTTGTTTACCGGCACGACAACTGCGGTATCGGTCGCCAGCAGCCATTCGTCCGAGCTATAGCCCGCGTCAGACAACTTGGCGCGCATTGCATCGTCCAGAACAAACGGGGTCACATCGGCATCTGCCGGGCGCTCTCCTTCGTCCAATGTCGCCGGGTGGCCCAGCAGATAGCTGTCGAACGCAAAATCATGATCGACGTATTCGTAGGTCCAGTACCACTGGTTGCCGACAACTTTGATGACGACATCGCCTTCGGGAATCTCCTGTTGCTGGAACAGAACGGGCAACGAGAAAGCGCCGATAAAGACCAGAATCACGATAGGTCCAAGCGTCCATGCGATTTCAACCGGAGTGTAGTGCGAAAAGCCCGCTGGCGTCGGATTGACGCGCTTGTTGTAGCGCACGATGCAATAGACCAGAAGCCCCGCAACAAACACACAGATCACGGTGATGATCACCAGAATCATCGCATCGAGACGATGTATCTGATCGGCAAGTACAGTGGCCGCTGGCTGAAAACCCCAACCGCCATCAACTGGCTTGCCAATAATTTCAAGCTCCTGAGCCATGGCGGGAAGGCTGGAGAGGGCTGTGACAAGCCCCGAAAGCATCAAAGCATTCTTCATGTTCTGTCCTGATCGTTTGATCTTTACGTCCCTGGCGAAAAGGTGTGAATCGGTCACACCTCACCCGTTGTCTTTGGCCGCGTTAAAAACCATATTCCGTCGGGTAGATAAAGCAAAATGCTTGCGTCAAACAGACGCTATTTTTGATCTAGATCAAACCCGAAAGGCCGCAACCCATGTCTCAAGCTCCGTTTCGCCCCTTTGAGAGCGCACTTCCGCATGACGAAGCACTGGCCGTTCTGCGGTCGGCAACAGCCGGAGCGGAAGACGGAGAGCTGTTCGTCGAGCGGCGCAAATCCGAGGCGTTGGTCTTTGACGATGGCCGTTTACGCACTGCCTCCTATGACGCATCCGAAGGGTTCGGCCTGCGGGCAGTGCAGGGAGAGGTGGCAGGCTACGCCCATTCAACCGATGTTTCGATCCCATCCCTGAAGCGGGCCGCAGAAACCGCGCGGCTGGCCGTGGGCGATGGCCGGGGCACGCTTGCCGGGGCGCCGATGGCCACCAACAAACGTCTGTACACCGACGAAGATCCGATCGACTCGGCCAGTTTCCCTGTGAAGGTTGAAACGCTGCGCGAGATCGACGCCTTTGCCCGGGATCTGGATTCGCGTGTCGTGCAGGTCAGCGCGACCATTGCCGCCGCGGTGCAAGAGGTCGATATCCTGCGCCCTGACGGCGTGCTGGTGCGCGACGTGCGTCCGATGACGCGCGTGAACATCTCGGTCATTGTCGAACAGAACGGACGTCGCGAAAGCGGCTCGGCAGGTGGCGGAGGCCGCGTTGGTCTGAGCGGGTTGATCGATCCAACCGATTGGCAGGACAAGGCACGCGAGGCGCTGCGGGTCGCTTTGGTCAACCTGGATGCGGTCCCTGCCCCGGCGGGCGTGATGGAAGTGGCACTCGGCCCCGGTTGGCCCGGTATCCTGCTGCACGAGGCCATCGGCCATGGGTTGGAAGGCGACTTTAACCGCAAGGGCAGTTCGGCCTTTGCGGGGCTTATGGGCCAGCAGATCGCCTCGAAAGGTGTGACCGTTGTGGATGACGGCACAATCGCGGATCGGCGCGGATCGATCTCGGTGGATGATGAGGGCACGCCAAGCTCTCGGACGGTGCTGATCGAAGATGGCATCCTGACCGGATACATGCAGGACCGCCAAAACGCGCGGTTGATGGGCGTCTCACCAACCGGCAATGGTCGGCGCCAAAGCTATGCGCACAAACCAATGCCTCGGATGACCAACACGATCATGCTGGGCGGCGACGCAGATCCTGCAGAGCTGGTCGCCGAGATCAAGGATGGCATCTGGGCCGTGGGGTTTGGTGGCGGTCAGGTGGACATCACCAACGGCAAATTCGTGTTTTCCTGCACCGAGGCGTATCGCGTCGAAAACGGCAAGATCGGTGCACCGGTCAAGGGCGCGACACTGATCGGCGATGGGCCGTCGGCACTAAAGCGAATTCGTGGTCTTGGCAATGACATGGCCTTGGACCCCGGCATGGGCACCTGTGGCAAGGATGGGCAATGGGTGCCGGTTGGTGTTGGGCAACCCACGGTTTTGATGGATGGTCTGACCATCGGAGGATCGGCCGCCTGAGTCGGAACCGGGTCCGTTTCACAAGGCGCAGGGTTAACCTTGCGCCTTTCTTCATTTGACGCACTTCTAACAAAGTCGGTGCTTCGCTGAAAGCCGTTCCAATATTTTCTGACTATTTTACAAATACATACACTCTCTTACTTCGAAAAATTCAGGAAAGATTGCGGATAATTTTTCGAGATTCACAGGGTGTTAACCCGGTCTCCCGTAAACCAGTTCTGCAATCAGGCGGAGCATCGGATGACCGAAGAGCAGCATTCTTCCAATCACCCCCCACTCCCACCCACCACGGAAGAGGACCGGTTTTCCTGGCTCCGTCTGTTGCGCTCGCGCAAGGTTGGCCCGGCAACGTTCCGGCGCTTGCTCAGCGAACATGGGTCAGCGCAGAACGCGCTGGCCGCGCTGCCTGAAATGGCACGCGCTGCCGGGGTAAAAGGGTATGAAATCTGCCCGCCCAGTGTAATCGAGGCGGAGCTCAAGGCCGCAAAAGCCGTCAAGGCGCGGCTTTTATGCTTGGGCGCCGCTGATTTCCCCAAAGCTTTACACGATGTGTCGGATGCACCTCCGCTTCTATGGGCAATTGGTGACGTCTCCATCTTAGACCGCCCAACGATCGCGATGGTCGGCGCACGCAATTGTTCCTCGCTGGGCGCAAGAATGGCGCGTGGTCTGGCCAAAGAGTTGGGGGAACAAGGCTACATCGTGGTCTCAGGACTGGCCCGCGGGATCGATACCTCGGCCCATATGGCCGCACTGAGGACGGGCACCGTGGCTGCAATGGCCGGCGGCGTCGATGTGATCTATCCAGCAGAAAACGCGGATCTGGCGCATGACATTGCGACAACCGGGCTACGATTGTCAGAGCAACCGATGGGTGTAACGCCTCAGGCGCGGCACTTTCCGCGCCGCAATCGCATCATCTCGGGGTTGGCGCAGGCCGTGGTTGTGGTTGAAGCAGCGGCAAAATCCGGCAGTCTGATTACGGCGCGGGATGCGCTCGATCAGGGGCGTGAGGTACTGGCGGTTCCCGGCCATCCCTTTGATGCCAGGGCTGCGGGGTGCAACCTGTTGATTCGCGATGGCGCGATATTGGTCCGATCAGCTGAAGATGTCATCGACGCCCTGCCGCAGCAGCAAGTCATGTATGAAGAGAAAGTGATCGCACAGCCTGTTGCCACACCCTCGCGCGAGGCAACGCCAGCGGCTCTGCATCACGAGATCCTGGCCCGGCTTGGCCCCTCGCCCATCGCCGAAGATCAATTGATCCGCGACGTTGCAGCCAGCGCCGGAGAGATTGGGCCGGCCCTGGTCGATCTGGAACTGGACGGGCGCATACAACGACAACCAGGGGGTTTGCTGGCCCTCTCGGCCTAAGGCATCGCGACGCCACGACCCGGCCTGAACACCCAAAATAGCGCCTTCATGTTAAGGCGAAAAAAGGTTGGTTTTTTAGCCCCAAATCGTTTGTCAAAAGGAACGCATTGACAATTCGATCTTGCCGCACACATTTTGCACCGCCATATAAGGCGCCAAACCCGTCGAGCGAGGTCTTCTCTTAAATGCCTGTAGTTGTTGTAGAATCTCCGGCCAAAGCAAAAACAATCAACAAGTATCTTGGCCCTGATTACACGGTTTTGGCCTCTTACGGACATGTGCGGGACCTGCCTCCCAAGGATGGATCGGTCGATACCGAGGACGAATTCTCCATGAAATGGGAAGTCGGGAATGACAGCCGAAAGCACGTCAAGGCCATCGCCGACGCGTTGATAGAAGACAACGCGCTGATCCTTGCCACTGACCCCGATCGCGAGGGTGAGGCGATCAGCTGGCATCTGCAAGAGGCGCTGACCAAGCGCCGGTCGATCAAGAAAGACACACCGGTTAGCCGGGTGACCTTCAACGCGATCACCAAAGACGCCGTGACCGAAGCGATGCAGAACCCGCGTCAGGTCGATATGCCGCTGGTCGAGGCCTATTTGGCGCGCCGCGCGCTGGACTATCTGGTGGGCTTTAACTTGTCGCCCGTTCTGTGGCGCAAGCTGCCTGGCGCAAAGTCTGCAGGACGTGTGCAATCGGTCTGCCTGCGCCTGATCGTCGAGCGCGAGATGGAGATCGAGGCGTTCAAGCCAGTCGAATACTGGTCGGTCCGCGCGCTGTTTGAAACACCACGCGGTCAGACCTATGAGGCGCGCCTTGTGACACTGGCCGGTAAAAAGCTGGACAAACACGATCTGGCGAACGCGACACAGGCGGAACTGGCGGTTCAGGCGATCACCAGCCGCGCGCTGAGCGTAACCTCGGTCGAGGCCAAACCCGCCGCCCGCAATCCCAGTGCCCCGTTTATGACATCGACCCTGCAACAGGAAGCCAGCCGCAAGTTCGGCATGGGAGCCCGACACGCCATGCAGGTGGCGCAACGGCTCTATGAGGCCGGATACATTACTTATATGCGGACAGACGGCATCGACATGGCGCCCGAGGCTGTTACTGCCACGCGCGATACGATTGCCGAGCGCTATGGCGCAGAATACGTGCCAGACAGCCCGCGGATATACAAGAACAAGGCCAAGAACGCGCAGGAAGCCCACGAATGCATCCGCCCAACCGATATGGCCCGTGACACAAAGGCACTGAAAGTCACAGATGAAGATCAGCGCAAACTTTATGACCTGATCTGGAAACGCACCATTGCCTGTCAAATGGCAGCGGCACGTCTTGAACGGACCACAGTTGAGATCGGCAGCGACGATGGTCAGGTCGGGCTGCGCGCCACTGGGCAAGTGGTGATGTTCGATGGTTTCATGCGGGTTTATGAAGAGGGCCGCGATGATGTCGCCGATGAAGATGATAAGCGCCTGCCCCAGATCATGCAGGGCGACCCTGCCCCGTTTGCCAAAACCTCGCTGCGCGATCAGTTTGCCAAGGCGACAAGCGAGAGCGGTGACAAGGTCGCAAAAGAGGCGGTCTTGTCCGACAACGAATCCGTTCTGGGCCTGCAACACCACACCCAGCCACCACCGCGCTATACAGAGGCCACCCTGGTCAAACGGATGGAGGAACTGGGGATCGGGCGACCCTCGACCTATGCCTCGATCGTGACGACGATTCAGGACCGCGAATACGTGCGCAAGGACAAGAACCGGCTGATCCCTGAAGAAAAGGGGCGCATCGTTACGATCTTTCTACTGAATTTCTTCCGTCAATATGTGGGCTATGAGTTCACAGCCACGTTGGAAGAGCAGCTGGACGACGTGAGCGCTGGTGGCCGCGACTACAAAGAGTTGTTGAGCAAGTTCTGGCGCGATTTCTCGGCCGCGATTGGCGAAACCTCCGAGCTTCGTATATCGGAAGTTCTGGACAAGCTTGACGAGGCATTGGCTCCGCAGCTTTATCCCCCGCGTGAGGATGGCTCGGATCCGCGTATCTGTCCGAAATGTGGTGCTGGTCAACTGCACCTGAAGACATCGCGCACCGGCGGGTTCGTTGGCTGCGGAAACTATCCGGAATGCACCTATACGCGGCCAATCGCCGGTGAAGGCGCGCAGGGCGAGGAACGCCTGCTGGGTGAAGACGCAGGTGATGACATCTGGCTGAAGTCCGGCCGGTTCGGTCCGTACGTGCAACGTGGTGAACCCACACCCGAGAACAAAAAGCCTCCGCGCGCCTCGCTGCCGCGTGGTTGGAGTAAAGATGACCTTGATCTGGAAAAGGCGCTGACCCTGCTCAGCCTGCCGCGCCAGATTGGCGAACATCCCGAAGGCGGTATGATCACCTCGAATTTCGGACGTTTTGGTCCTTATCTGATGCACCAGTTGGCGGATGAAGCAAAACCGGTTTACGCCAACCTCAAAGATCCCAACGATGTATTCGAGATCGGCATGAACCGTGCGGTCGAACTGTTGGCCGAAAAACGCGCCAACCCGGGACGGCGCGGTCAGGCCGCTGCCAAGCCGCTCAAGGACTTGGGCGAACACCCTGATGGCGGCGCGATGCAGGTTCTGGACGGGCGCTATGGCCCATACGTGAAATGGGAAAAGGTGAACGCGACACTGCCCAAGGACATCAAACCCGAGGATGTAACGCTGGAAATGGCGGTCGAGCTGGCCAATGAAAAGGCGGCCAAGAAAGGCACCAAGAAGAAAGCTGCGCCAAAGAAAAAGGCTGCCGCCAAAAAAGCCACCAAGAAGGCCGCCAGCTAGGCGATAGGTAGAAATACCACCACCCCCTTGGTTTCATTGACTTCCCCGTGACGTGGCGGCACAACCTGCCCATCACCATGTCATTGGGGGAGTTTTCCATGAAGAAAGTCTATGCCAATGCCGCCGAAGCGCTCGACGGGCTGCTGCATGACGGCATGTTCATCGCTGCTGGCGGATTCGGCCTGTGCGGCATTCCCGAACTGCTGCTGGACGCAATCAAGGACGCGGGCACTCAGGACCTGACATTTGCGTCCAATAACGCCGGTGTCGATGATTTCGGGATCGGCATCTTGCTGCAGACCAAGCAGGTCAAGAAGATGATCAGCTCTTATGTCGGCGAGAACGCCGAATTCATGCGCCAGTACCTGAGCGGCGAGTTGGAATTGGAGTTCAACCCACAGGGCACCCTGGCTGAACGCATGCGCGCCGGTGGCGCAGGTATTCCTGGCTTCTACACCAAGACCGGTGTGGGCACGGTGATTGCGGACGGGAAAGAACATAAGGACTTCAACGGTGAGACCTATGTCCTTGAAGAAGGTATCTTCGCAGACCTCGCCATCGTCAAAGCGTGGAAGGCGGACGATACGGGCAATCTGGTGTTCCGGAAAACGGCCCGGAATTTTAACGTTCCGGCGGCCACCTGTGGCAAAATCTGCGTCGCCGAAGTGGAAGAGATCGTTCCGCGCGGCTCACTGGATCCGGATTCGATCCACCTGCCCGGCATCTATGTGAATCGCATCGTTCAGGGCAGCCATGAAAAGCGCATTGAACAACGCACCACCCGCAAGAAGGAGGACGCATAATGCCCTGGGACCGCAATCAGATGGCTGCTCGCGCGGCGGACGAACTGGAAGACGGCAT
The DNA here is from genome assembly GCF_900313035.1 of Ruegeria sp. EL01. Lineage (GTDB taxonomy): Bacteria > Pseudomonadota > Alphaproteobacteria > Rhodobacterales > Rhodobacteraceae > Ruegeria. The sequence continues at coordinate 114,767 of NZ_OMPS01000026.1, forward strand.
GTACGTAAACCTCGGCATAGGGATACCGACGCTGGTGGCGAACTATGTGGGTGACAAGGACATTACCCTGCAATCCGAAAACGGTATGCTGGGCATGGGTCCCTTCCCGTTCGAGGGCGATGAAGACCCCGACCTGATCAACGCTGGCAAGCAGACAATCACCGAACTGTCCCGCACCGCCTATTTCGACAGCGCCACATCCTTTGCGATGATCCGGGGCGGTAAAATTGCAGCTGCGATTCTGGGCGCGATGGAAGTTGATGAAAAAGGCGATCTGGCCAACTGGATGATCCCGGGCAAGCTGGTCAAGGGAATGGGCGGCGCCATGGACCTGGTGGCAGGCGTGGGCCGCGTGATCGTCGTTATGGATCACACCAACAAGCATGGTGATTCAAAAGTGCTGACAGAATGCACGTTGCCGCTGACAGGTAAGGGCGTGGTGGACCGCATCATAACCAATCTCGGTGTTTTGGATGTGGTCGAGGGTGGCTTGAAGATCGTCGAGCTGGCGGACGGCGTCAGCGAAGATGAAATGCGCGCCGCGACCGAAGCAAAGATCGTCAACTAATCACCGAGAAGACGTGATCAAAACGAAAAGCCCGCCGGATTTGGCGGGCCTTTTTAGTTTGACGTCTGAAACACACAGCCATCTGAAATCAGATCAGGTGGCGTGGTACACAGCGCCCGGGCGATTTGAAACGCGGCCAGCACCTTGGGCACATAGTCCCGGGTTTCAGAGTAAGGCGGCACTCCGCTATGTTTGCGTACGGCGCCTTCTCCGGCATTGTAGCCCGCCAAAACCAGAATCGGATCGTTTCCGAATTCTCCCATCAACCAATTCAGGTACTTCACGCCACCTGCGATGTTCTGTTCTGGTTTGAGGCTGTCTTGAACACCGAACCGTTTCGCAGTGGCAGGCATCAATTGCATGAGGCCCTGCGCGCCGGCAGAGCTGACCGCATCCACACGACCGGCCGATTCCACCGAAATGACCGCGAGGACCAGCGCAGGTGATACATTGGTGCCAACTGTTGACCGCAGGATCTCGATCCCCTGCTCTTGCGCGATGTTTTGCAATGTCTGCAGCCGCGGCGATCTTACACTGGTTGCCGCAAGCGCATTGATGGCGTCATCCAACCGCCCAGACCCTGCTTGGGCCAGTTCAGGCGAGATTCTGTCCCAGAACGCTTTATATGCACCTTTCGGATTCGCTTTGACACCAGCGCCCGGTGCGGAAGGCGGAGTGACTTTTGCGGGCGTGGTGATTTCCGGGACAGCCAATTCGACACCGGTACTGGGCGCAGAAGGTCTAGCAGCGTGCTCTTCTTCGGTGATCTGTACGGTGATGCGCGGGCGATCCCCGGGCTTCGGCGGCTTGATCCGCTTATACACCCCCCGCGGTTCGACTTCGGTCGCGATTGCAGGCGTGACGCTTGATGTCAGAAACACCAACACGCCGGCGCATATAAGTGCGTCCCGGAGATTCATCTGCCTGCCTCATGCGTTCTTTTCCTCGATTTGAACCTCGAATCTTCCCACAAGGCCAGAAAAACAAAGCGAAATGGGGCAGTTTCGCCTCATTTGCCGCAATTTTGCATCGCTACAACAAGCTTCAACTTTGGTTAATGAATTTTTTTTCATTTATTTACATACAGTTACTTAATTTATCTCCAAAAAGTTAAGCCAAAAGGCAAAAAAACTGGGTTTGGCCCAATTCCTGCCACGCGTGAAGGGCAAACATTGATCCATACCGAGACGGACGGGAGCGGACTGAGAGACGAAGCTCTGGAAGACGCCGAGGTTCAATAGACTTACTAGATCCTTTAGGAGGGACATAACATGATCAAGTTCATCAAGAACTTCCGCAAAGACGAAGACGGCGCCGTAACAGTTGACTGGGTCGTTCTGACCGCTGCAGTCATCGGACTGGGCACCGTTGCTTACACACAGATTTCTGACGGTGCGGTTGGCCTGGCCACCGACGTTAACGCCGCTCTGTCGGGTGCAACCATCAGCACTGGCGACACCAACGGCACCGCGGGTGGTATCACCGGCGCAGGCACCAGCAACTAAGCCTGACATTTCTCCTTTAAGGAGACGAGGCCGTGCCCTTTCCGGGTGCGGCCCATTTTGTTTTCGGTAGATCATTTACATCGCCCGAACATCCCTTTGACCAGACACAGTATTACAATCAATGACAACTTGGAGGTTTATTGGCAGCCCAACGTTGCTTGTGTGCAGCAGAAACCACAGCGCTCTCTACGAGAATAATACCGTGATTCACCACTTGATTGTCGCCTAATAAGTCAGGATTACGGCGGATAAATCAATGTTTTGCCCAATTCCCGCCACTCAAAACGATCACAAATATATGAACAAAACGCCAAATTGGCGTCACTCGATTTTCAACTTCTCGTCGGGCCGCGCCTGACCGCGTACCGCCAGAAAGGCAAGACATGAACCGGTTCTTCAAATCCTTCAAAGCGTCGGAAGACGGCGCTGTAACCGTGGACTGGGTTGTGCTAACGGCGTTGATAATCGGTCTTGCCACTTTGCTATATTTTATGATCCAGACGGGAACGATTGGCCTGAGCGGCAACGTAAACTCTGCCCTGAGCGGCTCAACTGTCAGTACCGGCACAAGTGCCGCGGGCGGAGGCGGATTCACGGCGGCGGGCACAGCCGGCGGTGGCGGTGGCAGTGGCGGTTAACCGTCTTTCCGAACTTCACAATAAACCACACCCCAGCACGCCTAAGTACGAATTCCGTTCAGCTACTTGATGCGGCGCTATGATCAATTGCGCTGCTGCATCATATTAGGTTCACCAAACTGCAATACCGACTAACAAATTTGGTGCCAAAATAGCATCGAAGCGCGTAAACCGCGTTTTTGTCCAATTTTTCGACACAATTTCGATTTAGAGAATACGCTGTTTCATCATTTTGCTTTGGCCGATACACGTGCCGCCAAAGCAGTAAAGAGGTGCCTACATGCGAGCAGTTTTTGGACTTGTCCTAATCGTTGGGATCGCCCTGGCCGGCGGAGCGGTCTATATGGCGCGCAACTATATCTCAGCTTATCAAGCCGAACTCGCGCGGGAACGTTTGGCGGCGCAAGAAGCCTTGGCTAATGCGAAAGTGGAAGTGATTCCAACAGTCAGCGTCATCGTTTCGAACCGGCAGCTGAAATACGGTGAGAAGTTGGTGCAAGAAGACGTGCGAATCGTGGATTGGCCAGAAAACGCCATTCCCGAAGGAAGCTTCCTTGAAATGACTACGCTCTTTCCTGAGGTGGCCAATGGTGATCGGTACGTTCTGAGAACCATGGAAAAAGACGAAGCGCTCTTGGCTGTCAAAATCACCAAACCCGGTGAAAAGGCAGGTTTAACGTCTCGTCTTGAGAAAGGCATGCGCGCCTTTGCAATCAGTGTTGACGTAGCGTCTGGCGTCTCCGGCTTTTTGCGGCCGGGCGACAATGTCGATGTCTATTGGACTGGATCGCTTAGGGGAACTATTGAAGGGGCCGACGGCGAGATCACACGCCTGATTCAACCAAAAATCAAACTGATCGCCGTTGATCAGACCGCCGGTTCGGATGTGACTGGTGTAACGATTGCACGCACCGTGACCGTTGCCGCGACGCCTCAGCAAGTCGCAGCGCTCGCCCAGGCACAAAACTCGGGTCGCCTGTCGCTGGCGTTGGTCGGCGTACAGGAAGAAACAGTCGCAACGGCCACCATTGAAGTCGACCAAAAGTCGCTCCTTGGAATCAAAGAGGTCGCACCGGCACCAAAAAAGGCGCCTGAACAGGTTTGCACCGTCAAAACACGCCGTGGTGGCGATACCGTGTTGACCGAGATTCCCTGTACAAATTGACGCCAATTCAGGATGTTAGTTGGTCAAAGCCGCGCGTATTGCGCGGCTTTGTTCGTTTTAGTTGTTGCTTATTATCCACATAAGGAAAATTCCGGAAACCATTGATTATTGCAATAAATTCGGAATTCGCGCAGTCTGCTTGATCATAGGGCATCAGACCCGAAAAACGAGGCGTGATCGGAGAGGCAGGTCACATGACAATACGTTCCTGGATCAGCGCAACCCTGCTGGGGTTGTCGCTTGTTGTGGGCCCGGTCGGCGATGCCGCCTGGGCTGAAACTCTTCGCGTGGTCAAGAAAGGCACGGTGGAAACACTGGATGTGCCGATGAGCCGCGCGATCGTTGTTGAAAGCGAACAACCGTTTGCAGAGCTCAGCATTGCCAACGCAGGCATTGCTGATATCTCGTCGCTTTCAGATCGTACCATTTACGTGTTGGGTAAAGCACCTGGCACAACAACGATGACACTATTTGATGGCGCAGGAAATCTGATCGCCAATGTTCGGGTTCGCGTCGCACCTGACGTGACCGAATTCAAAGAGCGGTTGCGTCAAATTCTTCCCGCTGAACAGGTCGAAGTACGCACAGCCAATGACGGCATCGTCTTGTCTGGCACCGTATCAAGTGCGGCTAAACTGGCCCGGGCGCTTGAATTGGCAGAAAGATATGCGCCCGAACGCGTTTCCAACCTGATGTCAGTCGGCGGCGTTCAGCAAGTCATGCTGAAAGTTCGGTTCGCTGAAATGCAACGTACCGTTGCCAAAAGCTTAACGGCTTCGCTCGGCGTCAACAGCGGAGGCGTAGACGGCGGGATCAACACGCTCAACAATCGAGGGGCGTTAGCCGGCGCGTTCAATAGTCAGATTCCAGTTTCCCAGGCGAACACAGGAGCAATTTTGTTTGGGTTCGGCGTTGGATCAACGCAGGTTCGACTCCTTCTGGAAGCGCTTGAAAACAAGGGACTCGCCCGCAGCTTAGCAGAACCTAACCTTTCCGCACTGTCCGGTCAGGAAGCATCGTTTCTGGCTGGCGGCGAGGTTCCAATCCCGGTTCCACAGGATGACGGCGTAGTCGCGATCGAGTACAAGGCCTTCGGTGTCGAGATTGACTTTATTCCGCGTGTGGTCGATGGAGATTTGATCAACCTCGAACTCGGAACAGCCGTTTCCAGCATCGACAATAACTCAAATTTCACCATCAACGGCGATACGGTCCCAAGCTTTATCACCCGCCGGGCAAAAACAACCATTGAGTTACGTGATGGTGAGAGCTTTGCGATCGCCGGCCTACTTCAGGACAACTTCGCGGATGCGAGCAATCAGGTTCCCTGGCTTGGCGACGTTCCTATCTTGGGGGCTTTGTTCCGCAGTTCAAACTACCAGCGTGCTCAAAGCGAACTCATCGTTATCATCACTGCACATCTGGTGTCGCCGACGCGGGGCGAAGCACTTGCTCTGCCAACTGACCGCGTCAAACCGCCGAGCGAGTTTGACCTGTTCGTAAACGGTCGCGTCGGACGCACTGAACGCATCGGTGCAGGCGGGGCGTCTGAAGTTGCAAAACAGGACTTCGGCAGCTCTTACGGCTATGTGCTAGATTGATCAGGAGGATTGAACCAATGCAAAAGTGGATCATCATACTCGGTCTTACAGCTGCCTTTACCGCATCTTGTACCCGTGAATCCGGATACGAGATTGATCAGGGCACGTTCGGAAACGCAACGCTGAACAACACTCAGGTCATGACGGGCGAGTTGACTTACGCACAAATCCTAAGTCGCCGTTTTGCAGCGGATGTGCCGAGCCAGATCAACTTCGCGTTCAACAGTTCACAATTGGACGCCTCGGCCCAGCGGGTTTTGCTGCAGCAAGCGGATTGGATCAAGCAATTCCCCGAAGCCCGTTTCCGTGTTTATGGCCATACCGATGCCGTCGGTTCGACCAGCTACAACAAAAGCCTGGGACTGCGCCGAGCACAGGTGGTCGTTGCCTTCTTTGCTCAGCAAGGCATATCCAGATCGCGGCTTGAAGCCGTCGTATCCTTCGGCAAAACCCGCCCAGCGGTCGCAACCCCTAACCGGGACCGCAGGAACCGTCGGACAGTGACGGAAGTCTCGGGCTTTGTGGATGGAAAACCACAAACCTTGGACGGCAAGTACGCCGAGCTCGTTTATCGCGAATACGTGGAAAGTGCGACCACAATCAGCACGATCCAGGACGTAGAAGCGACAGACGCCGCTGAATAATACCCCCGAAATGGGCGGCATCGTCGCCCATTTCCCTACAATTGGTTCTTTTGCGCCCAATTATTGCCCAACTTACCGGCGAAATTGTGAACAATTGGGAAATCTGCGACCAGAATTGACCGCAAAGGCGCGACAGCAAACCAAGCCGGGCGTTCGTCGTTCGTGTGAGTTGCCAGGCCTTCACGACGAGGATTGTGTGCATGACAAGCGCGACACCACAAGACGACAACTCTGCAATCCTCGCCTGTACGATCAGTCGAGATGTTCAGAACTTTGACCTGCTGATCGAAGACATGGAAGCTGCTCTGGGTGAAAACTGGGGCGATCTTGGTTTCGCAGAAGCGCTGGCCTTTTTCAGCCAACCCGAAGCAAACTCACTACAATTCGTAGCTCTGGCGATCGACAGCGAAGACGAGGACAACCTGTCCTTGATGGGCGAGATCATCAGTCAGGCCAAAGAGAAGAAGATCAAAGTCGTCCTGATTGCAGAGGACGTGACCCCCGCATCTCTGCATCAATTGTTGCGCAAAGGCGCTGATGAGTTTGTGCCCTACCCTCTTCCTGAGGGCGAACTGCAAGAAGCCATCGAACGGATGAAGCAGCCCGACCCGGTTGTCGCCACACAGGTAGCATCCGCCGCTCAGGCCACCGGTGATTCGAAAGAAGGCGCGCTGTTTGTCGTTCACGGGTTGGCTGGTGGTGTCGGCGCCACAACGTTCGCGGTCAATCTGGCCTGGGAACTTGCTTGTGTGTCTGACAAGGACGCGCCTACGGTCTGCCTGATTGACCTCGACCTTCAATACGGAACAGTTTCGACATACCTTGACCTGCCCCGTCGTGAGACTGTGTTTGAGATGCTGTCAGACACCGCATCAATGGATGACGAAGTTTTCTCGCAAGCTCTTCAAACTTATGAAGAAAAACTTGAGGTTCTGACTGCGCCATCGGACATGGTGCCCTTGGATCTGATTACACCGGAAGACATTCAGCGTGTCATCGACACGGCTCGAAAGAACTTTGACTATGTGATCGTGGACATGCCAAAGACCCTGATCCTGTGGTCGGAAACTGTTTTGCAGGCGGCACATGTGTATTTTGCAATGATCGAGTTGGATATGCGGTCAGCCCAGAACACGCTGCGCCTGAAACGGGCCCTTCAGGCAGAAGAGCTGCCTTTCAACAAGCTACGTTTCGCACTGAACCGCGCGCCGAAATTCACTGATCTTAATGGCAAAAGCCGCGTTAAGCGCATGGGGGAAAGCCTGGGCGTCGCAATTGATCTTCAGCTGCCGGATGGCGGCAAGCAGGTCATGCAAAGTGGCGACCACGGATTGCCGCTTGCGAATTCAGCAGCAAAGAATCCACTTAGACGTGAAATCGCGAAGCTAGCAAAATCTCTTCACAGCCTGGGCAGCAGCAGCGCCGAGGCTGCGTAACATCATCACAAGGGGGGAGCCGCCGTGTTTTCAAGATACAAGAAGCAATCCGATGCGCAGCCGGTTCAAACCCCGGCAAAAGTGCCCGAAACGACCGCCGCTGCCCCAGCTGCACCGGCCCCCAACGCCGTGGCCCGTAAGCCGCAAGCCCAGAAGTCAGCCGAGGTCGCCGGATCTGATCGCGATCGAAAGCGGAAAGAACGGTTAAGCGAGATCAAGATCGATCTGCACCGCGAATTGCTCGAAAATCTGAACCTTGCTGCGCTGGAGAATGCGGAAGAAGTGGAGTTGCGCAGTGAAATCAGCGCAATCGCAAGCGAAGTCTTGGAATCCAAGAACATCGTTCTGAACCGTGAAGACCGAACCCAGCTGAACAAGGAACTATACGACGAGGTCACCGGTCTCGGCCCGCTGGAAACGTTGCTGCAGGATGAGTCTGTCAACGATATTCTGGTAAACGGGCCGCAGCAGATCTTTGTGGAACGTGCCGGCAAGCTGGAAATCAGCGACATTACCTTCAAGGACGAAAAGCACCTGATGCGGATCATCGACAAGATCGTGTCCGCCGTGGGGCGTCGTGTTGATGAATCAAACCCCTATGTTGACGCCCGTCTCGCCGACGGCTCGCGTTTCAACGCAATGGTTCCGCCAATTGCGGTCGATGGCTCGCTGGTGTCCATTCGTAAGTTTAAGAAAGACAAGCTGGGCATTGATGATCTAGTCAATTTTGGTGCATTCACCGAAGAAATGGCAGCATTTTTGCAAGCTGCCGTTTCCACGCGCCTGAATATCATCGTGTCTGGTGGTACCGGTTCCGGTAAAACAACCACTCTGAACGCCCTGTCCAGTTTCATCGATGATGCCGAACGTATCCTGACGATCGAAGACACGGCAGAACTTCAGCTGCAGCAAACCCATGTGGGTCGGATGGAAAGTCGCCCGCCGAACGTCGAAGGCAAAGGTGAAGTCAGTCCGCGTGACTGTCTAAAAAACGCCCTTCGTATGAGACCTGACCGCATCATCGTAGGTGAGACGCGTGGCGCCGAGGTTATCGACATGTTGCAGGCCATGAACACCGGTCACGACGGATCAATGACCACAATCCACGCCAACTCGGCCCGCGACGGGATTTCACGTCTGGAAAACATGATCGCCATGGCTGGGATCGAAATGCCGATCAAAGCTGTGCGCAGCCAGATCTCATCGGCTGTGAACCTGATCGTACAGGCCAGCCGATTGCAGGACGGCTCGCGCCGGATGACCTCGATCACTGAGATCACGGGCATGGAAGGTGATGTGATTTCGATGCAGGAACTCTTTCGTTTTCAACGCGTTGGGTTGACGCCTGACAACAAGATCATCGGACATTACACCGCAACAGGCGTACGCAGCCACTATTCGGAACGCTTCCGTCTGTGGGGTTTTGACTTGCCTGCGTCCATCTACGAACCAATCACAGTGTAGGAGATCTGGATATGCAATTGCCCATGGAGGCACTTATCTATGTTGTGATCTTCGTCGGAGTTCTACTTCTGGTCGAAGGGATCTACCTTGTAGCGTTCGGCAAATCCATCAGTCTGAACAGCCGCGTCAATCGACGGCTGGATATGCTCGACAAAGGTGTCGGGCGCGAACAGGTATTGGAGCAGCTGCGCAAGGAGATGCAGCAGCATATGAAATCACAGAGCATCCCTCTGTATTCATTGCTGGCAGACAAGGCGCAAAAGGCAGCGATTGCTTTCTCGCCCAAACAGCTGATCATGATCATGTGTCTGGTTTCAGCGGTCGCGTTCATGGGGCTTAGCATCGGTACAGCGACCGATACCGCGTTGCGGGCGGCCCTTTCGGTGGCGATTGGTGTTGGCGGCGTCTACGCCTGGGTCAATCGCAAAGCCAAAAAGCGTATGGGCATGATCGAGGAACAGCTGCCCGAAGCGGTGGAACTTATGGTCCGTTCGCTGCGCGTGGGTAACCCGTTCGTATCAACGATTCAGGTTGTCGCGAATGAGGTTCCCGACCCGCTTGGAACCGAATTTGGCGTTATCGCGGACGAATGCGCCTATGGTCGGGAAGTGGCCGAAGCGTTGAAGGACATGGCACAAAGGCTGGACATGCAGGACATGCGCTTTTTGGCCGTTGCAGTGGGTATCCAGCAGCAATCCGGTGGTAACCTGGCAGAGGTTCTAGCCGGACTGGCACAGGTTATCCGTGCGCGCTTCCGCCTGTTCCGTCGGGTGAAGGCGATCACCGCCGAGGCGCAGTGGTCCGGCAAGTTCCTCTCAGGTTTCCCATTGGGGTGCCTCGCGTTTATTCTCGTTAAAGATCCCGGCTACTATGATGACGTTTTGGACCACCCCTGGTTCATTCCGATGTGTTTCTTTGTTGGCTTCATGCTGACCTTGAATCTGATCGTCATGAAGGTCATCACCAACATTAAGGTCTGAGGGCACGTCAATGGAATTCCTGACCACAATCAACGACATGTTGACCCAGAACCTGGGTGAATTCGGACCTCTGATCATCGTGGGCGTCCTGGGATTGGTCATGGTTCTTGTGGCTGTCTCACTGATGATGAGCCAGCCCGAGGATCCGCTGAAGAAACTGCAGCGATCAAACGCGGCCCCGAAAAAGCAGAAGAAATCAAAAAAAGACCAGCTTAGGAACTCGGGCCGCAACGAGCAGCTTGAGAAATTCGCGACCTTCCTTGAACCCAAAAACGAAGAAGAACTGTCCGCGATGCAGCTCAAGCTGCGTCAGGCGGGCTATCAATCGAAAGATTCAGTTCGGTTCTTCCATTTCGCGCAGTTTGCGCTGGGCATTATCGGAATTGTAATCGGCGTTATGCTGGTGACAGTTTTCGCAAACGGGCAAGAGTTTACGACCCAACAGACGCTCATCCGTGTGCTTCTGCCAGCAGGCGCCGGCTACATGTTGCCGAAATACTGGATCACCCGCCGCGTCGAAGAGCGGAAAGAAGCGATCACCTCCGGCTTTCCCGATACACTGGATCTGATGCTGGTCTGTGTAGAAGCGGGTCAATCTCTGGATCAGGCGATTGTACGGGTTGCGGGTGAGATGAAGGCGTCCTACCCCGATATCGCGCAGGAATTCGAAGTCGTCGCCTACGAAATGAAAGCGGGTAAAGACAAAAACACGGTTCTTCGCGACTTTGGTACGCGATGCGGCGTGCAGGACGTCAACTCGTTTGTGACCGTCATGATCCAATCGGCAACTTTCGGTACATCGATCGCCGAAGCCCTGCGGGTTTACGCGGGTGAGATGCGCGACAAGCGCGTAATGCGGGCGGAAGAGGCCGCCAACAAGTTGCCAACCAAGATGACACTTGCCACAATGATGCTGACGGTGCCTCCGCTACTGGTCATTCTGGTCGGACCTTCCGCCAACGTCATTTCGGAGTTTGGGAGCAAGTGATAACCTGATGAGACAACGACTCTGGCGCGCCCTCAGACGGGCTCGCCGTATGTTTCAGGCCACCTTGGTTTTTACCATGGTGGCTTCTTGCACAGAAGGCGACCTGGGCAAAGGCGTCGATGCCCCGGGAGTTGATCTCAAAGGCCAGTCCGCCGACAATATCACCGTGGGAAATCGCCTGATGGCGGCCGGGGAATACGAACTTGCGCTGGAGTCATTTACGCGTGCGGCACTGGACGAGGGCATGACCACACAAGTTCTGACCTCTCTGGGAACCGCCAACCTCGGTTTGCGGCGGCTTGGGCAAGCCGAAACACTTTTGCGCCGTGCCGTTGAAGACAATCCGAAATGGCCGGTTGCGTGGAATAATCTTGGTGTTTTGCTGCTGGAAATCCAGGAGTACCCGGAAGCGGCCCAGGTCTTTCAACGCGCCTACGCATTGGACAATGGCGAAAGTGACGCAATCCGCGACAATCTTCGCTTAGCACTCGCAAAAACGGAAAATCCTGTTAATAATACGGCGCAAGAACAAGAATATACGCTGGAACAGCTTGGCGACGGGCAATTCACGCTGCGCAAAATCCAGTCACCGAGGCAAGAGCAGTAAGGGACGCAAAAATGCGCCAACAATTCTTGATTCCGTCTCTCGTAGCATGTGGGCTAATGCTGTCTGCCTGCGCGAAGGAAACCGAAGAGGAAAAAGTAGAACGGACCCTTCAGGAAGTGAATGTCATTGACGAGACCAACCTGAACGACGTTTTGCTGAATTCCGCCGACCCGAATGAGGCGGTGACCTATTTCCACGGCGCAGCAAGCAAAAATCCCGACCGGATTGAATTGCAACGTGGGCTTGCCATTTCCCTAAGCCGCGCAAAACGCACGACCGAGGCCGCTGCAGCCTGGAAACGCGTGACGTCGATGAAGGGCACCAATGCGGCCGACAAGGTCGAGTATGCCGATGCACTTGTCAGAAACGGTGATTGGGCAAAAGCGAAAACCACACTCGACTCGGTTCCACCCACCTTTGAGACCTTCAAACGGTATCGACTGGAGGCGTTGGTGGCAGATTCACGGAAAGATTGGAAACGGGCCGATCATTTCTATGAAACCGCTGTGGGGCTTACGACGCGCCCCGGCGGAGTCATGAACAACTGGGGTTATTCCAAGATGACCCGTGGCCAGTACGCCGAAGCCGAACGCCTGTTCTCGGATGCGATCCGTCAGGACAGCTCTCTGTTCACGGCAAAGAACAACCTTGTTCTGGCGCGGTCTGCCCAGGGAAACTACAGCCTTCCGGTTGTTCCAATGTCGCAAATCGAACGTGCAAGGCTGTTGAATACAATGGGTATTTCTGCGGTCAAGCAGGGCGATGTGACTACTGCCAAGAACCTGTTCCGCGAAGCCATCGCTACGCATCCGCAGCATTTCGACGAAGCGGTCCGCTCGCTTCGTGCGCTTGAGGAAGCCTGATTGATGCTCATGCCAGCGGCTGCAGCGGCTTGGTTCCTACCGTTCGTACTGCCTATTTGTTTCTATGTCGCTTTCACGGATATGCGTGAAATGCGGATCAAAAACCACGCCGTTGTAGCACTTGCCATTGTGTTCGCCATAGTGGGCCTGTTCGTGTTGCCACCGTGGTCGACAGGAGCAAGCGCCGGACGATTTGGACCGTTCACCTGGTCCATGCCGGCCTATTTCTGGCAGTTGCTGCACATTCCTGTTGTTCTGATCGCGGGCATTGTTTTGAATGCTGCCGGGGCAATGGGGGCCGGAGATGCAAAATTCCTGGCTGCAGCATCGCCATTTGTCTGGTTTGGGGATTTGCTGTTGTTGGCGGCGGTGCTGACAGCGTGTGTTTTGGCAGCCGTGATTACGCACCGTTTAGCCAAAAACACCAAACTTCGCAGTATCGCGCCCCATTGGGACAGCTGGGACCGAGGCAAGCAATTTCCTATGGGCTTCGCTCTGGCTGGGGCATTGGCCATGTATTTGATATTGGGCACTGTTTACGGATCGTGAACTATCACCACTGCGCCTTGTAGCTGCCTTGGTCCCGCCACAAAGTTGGGTCAGTTTTTCGACATGAGGCCCAGCTTTGGGCATTTGACCTGACAACTGGACAGACGAGCAACGCTCATGAACATGCAGACCTCCGCGGTTATGGCCCCCCCTGCCCCAAAGGGGCTGGTTGAAATGAAGCTCCCGCTGGTGATGATGCGGGACATTCTGCTCAAAACCATCTTTCGCAAAAACACGAGCACTGTTTCAGAAACTGCCGAAGCTATCTGCCTTCCCGGCTCAGTAACGCAGGAACTGGTCGACATTGCACGTGAGCAGAAACTTCTCGAGGCCACCGGCACACTGAACGCCAACAGCGGCAACGAGATGGGCTATCAGCTGACCGACGCCGGTAAGGCGCGTGCATTGGACGCGCTGAGCCAGTCAGAATATTTCGGCGCCATGCCAGTTCCGCTGGATGTGTACCGTGAACAGGTCAAACGGCAATCCATCCGAAACATTCAGATTACTCGGGATCAGCTGACAGGGGCGATGGGCCATCTGGTTTTGCCCGACACCTTGTTGGATCAGCTTGGCCCGGCGGTCAGCGCCGGTCGTTCGGTTCTGATGTATGGCCCTCCGGGAAACGGTAAATCTTCTATCTCGAACGGCATTCGGGATGCGCTGGGTGACAATGTCTATGTGCCCATGGCCATCGAATACGCCGGTCAGGTGATCACCGTTTATGACCCGATCGTTCACACAGCAATCGAACAAGAGGCAGACGACCCCAATAGTATACGTCGTCGCAAACGGTTCGACACCCGGTATGTTCAGTGCGAACGACCTACCGTGGTCACCGGTGGTGAACTGTCGCTCAGCATGCTGGATTTGGTTTACAACCCAACTGCGCGGACGTACCAGGCACCTCTGCAGTTGAAATCAACCGGTGGCATCTTCATCGTGGACGACCTTGGACGTCAGGCCGAACCGCCACAGGCGTTGATCAACCGTTGGATTGTTCCGCTGGAAGAAAGCAAGGACATCCTCGGCCTGCAATCAGGCGAGAAATTCGAAGTTCCGTTCGACACGCTGGTCATCTTCTCAACCAACTTCCATCCGAATGAGATTTTTGACCAAGCCGCTTTGCGCCGGATCTTCTTCAAGATCAAGATCGACGGCCCGAACCAGGAAAACTTCCTGAAGATCTTTGCCATGGTGGCCCGCAAACGTGGCATCCCACTGGACGAAGGCGCGTTGGTGCATTTGCTGAAGGTCAAATACCCGACGATCAACAATATTTACGCAAACTACCAGCCGATCTTCCTGATTGATCAGATGATTTCGATCTGCGAGTTCGAAGGTATTCCGTATCAGATGAGCCCCGAGCTGATTGATCGGGCCTGGGCCAACATGTTCGTCAAGGACGAAACAATCGTCAAATAACGCCGTGCCATTTCGGCTAGGGGACAGGTAGTCTGCGTCCATGACGCAGATTCCCGCACGGATTGATCGTTGGTTTTCAGCCAAAGGCTGGTCCATCCACCCGCATCAACAAGATATGTTTGACCGGGCGCAGGACCCGGCAACGCTTTTGATCGCGCCAACTGGCGGTGGCAAGACCATGGCCGGGTTTCTGCCGTCCCTGGCCGAGCTGTCCGGTGGTGACCACAAGGGTCTTCATACGATCTATGTCTCTCCGCTCAAGGCGCTGGCGGCGGATATCAAGCGCAACCTGCGTACCCCGGTCGAGGATATCGGCCTGCCGATCCGTATCGAGGACAGAACCGGCGACACGTCGGCCACACAGAAGAAACGCCAACGCGCGGATCCGCCACATATTCTGCTGACAACACCTGAAAGCCTTGCGTTGCTGACGTCCTATGAAGACGCCCCTCGCATGTTCGAAGGGGTGCAACGGGTTATTGTAGATGAAATCCACGCCTTGGCCGAAAGCAAACGTGGGGACCAGCTGATGCTGGCGCTGGCGCGGTTGCAGCGCTTGTCCCCAAATTTGCGGCGTGTAGGTCTGTCAGCAACGGTTGAAGACCCCGAATCCATCGCACGGTTTCTGGCCAGACATCCTGACCCTTGCCAGATCATCCAGGCGGATCCAGGCCCTGATCCGGATATCTCGATGTTACAGACGCAGGAAATGCCCCCATGGTCGGGTGGCGGAGCAGCCTATGCCATCCCGGCGGTGCTGGGACAAATCAGGCAGCACAGGACCACGCTGATTTTTCACAACACCCGCGCACAGGCCGAGATTTTCTTTCGTAATCTTTGGCTGGCCAATGACGACGACCTGCCCATCGGCATTCACCACGGCAGTCTCGACCGGCAACAGCGTGAAAGGGTCGAAGCGGCAATGGTGCGCGGTGATCTACGTGCGATCGTCTGCACCGGCAGCCTGGATTTGGGCATCGACTGGGGCGATGTTGATCTGGTCATCCAGATTGGTGCACCCAAAAACGTCAAACGTCTGGTGCAACGGATCGGCCGCGCAAACCATCGCTACAACGCCCCGTCCAAGGCCCTGCTGGTGCCCGCCAACCGCTTTGAAGTTGTCGAGTGCGTTGCCGCGCTGGAAGCCGCCAGAGCGCATGAACTGGATGGTGAGCCGCGCGGGGCCGGACCGCGGGACGTATTGTGCCAACACATCCTGATCGCCGCAGCCGCAGGACCTTTCGACCCTGAGGCATTGTTTACCGAGATGACCTCGGCGGGGCCTTACGCTCAGCTGTCTCGTCACGAATTCGACGCCTGTCTGGAGTTTTGCGCCACCGGTGGCTACGCCCTCCGTGTTTATGACCGCTGGCAAAGACTGCAGCTGCGCCCGGACGGGTTGTGGAAATTGCGTGATCCCCGCGCGACTCAGCGTATCCGGATGAATCTGGGAACCATTCAGGACACGGACACGCTGAAAGTTCGGCTACGACGCAATCGGGGTGGCAAACCACTGGGAGAGGTAGAAGAGGCATTTGCCGCGTCTTTGACACCCGGCGATACCTTCCTGATTGGTGGCCAGATCGTGCGCTATGAGGGGCTGCGCGAAATGGTGGTCGAGGTCAGCCGCCGCGCCGACAAAAAGCCCAAGATCGCAACCTTCTCGGGCACCAAATTCGCGACATCCACGCAACTGAGCGACCGGATTCTGCGCATGTTTTCGCAACCGGATTGGCCACAACTACCACGTCACACCGCCGATTGGCTGATGCTACAGCGAGACATGTCTCGCCTGCCGCAACGCGACAGGCTGCTGATTGAGAGCTTTCCCAATGACGGGCGTGAACATCTGTGTGTCTATGGCTTTGCCGGGCGCAATGCCCAGCAAACGTTAGGCCTGCTGCTGACCAAACGGATGGAAGAAACCGGGCTAGCCCCGCTGGGCTTTGTGGCTACAGACTATGCGACCCTGATCTGGGGGCTGGATGCGGTCACCGACCCGCGCCCTTTGTTCCACATTGACGCATTGCGAAACGGTCTGGACACGTGGCTTGCTGGAAATGCTGTCATGAAACGGACGTTCCGGGCCTCGGCCACAATTGCGGGGCTGATCGAACGCAACACCGTCGGTCAACGCAAAAGCGGGCGGCAAGCCACGTTCTCATCCGACATTCTGTACGACACCTTGCTGAAATACGACCCCGATCACCTGTTGATGCAGATCACCCGTGAAGAGGCTATGCGCGGGCTGGTGGATTTTGGCCGAATTGAAGCCTTGATCGACCGGATCGACGACCGGATCGATCTACTAAGGTTGGATCGGGTTTCCCCCTTGGCTGCCCCGCTGTTTCTGGAGGTTGGCAAGGTGCCGGTCAAAGGCGCCGCGGAAGAACGGTTGCTGGCAGAAGAAAGTGCCCGGCTGTTACAGGTTGCCGGGCTGGAAGCGACGTGAACCCTCTTGCAAGCGGGCCTGAAACAAGCAAAGAACGGACCATGAACAGTCTTGGATTTTCCTTCGCAGGCCAGCATCTGCACGCCTTGGCGTCCGGTGCGCTTTGGTGGCCGGGCCAGCGGCTTTTATGTGTTTCCGACATGCATTTAGGTAAATCGGAACGATTGATCCGTCGTGGCGGTTTGGCCCTGCCCCCGTATGACAGCCGCGATACTCTGGACCGGTTGTCCCGAGATCTGGACAGAACCGGGGCCGAGCTGGTCGTGTGTTTAGGCGACAGTTTCGATGATCTTGACGCTTCAAAAGCGTTGGAAGCGCCCGAGAAGTTACAAATAACAACCTTGCAAGCTGGTCGCCGCTGGATCTGGATCGAAGGAAACCACGATCCCGGCCCCATCGAACTGGGCGGAACCCACTTGTTCGAATGGGCCTACGAGGGGCTTACTTTTCGGCATATCGCACAGGATGATGCGAAGCATGAGGTTTCGGGCCATTTCCACCCAAAGGCGCAATTGCGTGCGAAAGGACGCTCGATCTCGCGACCTGCGTTTCTCTTGAACCAGGATCGGCTGATTCTGCCTGCATATGGAACCTACACCGGTGGGCTACGCAGTTCGGACCAAGCGCTGTCGGATTTGATGGGGTCAGAGGCGATGGCGATCCTCACCGGAGCGAACCCGCGGCTCATCCCAATGCCTCACTGAGTTCAGATAACTCCATCCGCTTCCAACATCGGTCTGTACTTGCGACTAACAGGGATAAGGTCGCCGTTAATCAGGCGCAGATAGGTTTTGTTATCCTCCCGCTCAACGCCAACAATTGCTGCGTCAGTCACCCAATGAGAGCGATGTGAGCAATGGCCGGGCACCGGCTCCATCTCATCAATGGCATCGGTGAATCGAGAACGAATTGTGAAGGTTCCTTCGGACGTCACAACATCGACGCTGTGATCTTTGACTGTGAGACGGTAAATTTGGCCATTGAACGAAGCTGGCAAACGGCGAGCTATGCGCGGCATCTCGGGCATGTGCTCATCCGTCCTGAGCGTACTTAGATCGCTTCGATGAACAAGAACCAAACCTGTTGCAAGCAATACGCCGTGAACGGCAACAGTTTGCGCCCCTGGGGACATTTGACCGCTAAACGTGAACAATGCCCATGCCAACACCCACAACGCCGGGGTGAACAGCGCCAGAATCACTCCGGCAAACGCCATTTCGCGCGCCAGTAGGCCCTGCGACACTGCGTTTTCGTGAACCAGCTTCCGGGCAATCCATGTCGCCGTAAGGGCAAGCATCATGACACTGGCCCAAAACAAAAGGCGTAGACCAAATGGCAGATCCGACACCAGGAACGGAGGAAAGGCATAAGCCAATAGCGGAAGGAAAACGAGACCTGCAACAACCCGCTGCGGGCCGAAAACGTTTTGGATTGCCTTTGCCTTAGACGTCATGCCAACTTTGCGCGCAAATCCCCAAAGTCCAGCTACAACACTCTAGGTAATTCGCATATATACTTTGTAACTCGCTGGAAAAAAACAACTATCACGAAATACCGAACAGTCAAACCAAATCAGTTTACGTTCAGTCTCGGACGCTAGGGATAAAAAGACGCAAATTCTTTGGAAGCGCGGGAGGTCGGGCAGCGAATGGCAACCCGACCTGAGGGTATTAGGCCGTTAGGCCTTCAGGTTCTGGTAGTTTGTTAGCGCGGCATGCTGCGGTTAGGGTGTTTGCGAGGAGGCAGGCGATTGTCATGGGGCCGACGCCGCCGGGAACGGGGGTGATGGCGCCGGCGTGTTGGGACGCGCTGGCGTAGTCGACGTCGCCGACGAGGCGGGTTTTGCCTTCACCTTTTTCGGGCGCGTCGATGCGGTTGATGCCCACGTCGATGACCGTGGCGCCCTCTTTGATCCAGTCTCCGGGCACCATTTCCGGGCGGCCCACGGCGGCGATGACGATGTCGGCG